>CAYRIV010000001.1:0-213666 GCA_964424575.1 uncultured Caulobacterales bacterium
AGCGCATCATTGGTAATGATGAGGTCGGGAGTTCAATTCTCCCTCGCGGCACCAGCCTCACAAAAAACCATGTGAAACGTCCCAACCAAAAAACTCTGGCCCGTTAACATTACATTGTCCTTTTCTACGTACCATTTTGACACAAAGCGGGGCCGGCTTGGGGATTTATATCTATGGGACTTTCTAAAAAGGTAGGCGCACTGCTGGGTAAAAAGCAGAAATCAGAGGATGCTACGTTCGGCGAACCTCTGAATTTAGGACAGATTGCCGTAGTTCAAGATTCTAACAACGAAAGCGGTACGTTTGAACAAAACGACAATGTGGACTCATCTAATATGACAAATTACACGCCTGCGGATGCCGGTGAAAGGCCGCGTACATCTGTTCTAGACTTAGATTTTATGGCCGCGCCTCTTGCCGAAATTGAGCAAATCCAAGGAAAACTGGAAGAAGAAACTTTGCGTGGAACACAAGCTACGCAAGATGTAACGACAATTGCGCCTCAGCCAGAAACCAAAGTAACAAATGAAGACATCACATCATCGGTCAAAAACACAGCGAACATACAAACTGATACCATAGATAAATCAGCAACAGCAATCGCATCGCTGTCTGCAACTATGGCTGTGACGCCGTCAAAGCCACCACTAGCTGCCCAATCGCTTGTTTTGCCAATGCCTGGCCCTAATCCATATGATGCGACTACCCAAGCGCCTGAAAATATATCTTATAGTGCTGACATCGCAATTGCTCATGCCGTTCGCGGTCATACTGCACGAGGTTACATCGTATTTGACCAAACTGGCCAGGCAATCGAGTTTTCTGATAAATTCGCAAGTCTGCTCGCGATACCAGAAGATACATTTAAAACACTTACGTGTTATGACGACATGCTTGATTATATGGCGTCGATAGCAAATCTTGGCGACAAAGATGTGCAGACACTCAAGTCGAGAGAGAGTCAAAAAATGCGCGAACAAGTCGCGCGTGGTGACTACAAGCTACACAGCTGGAAAACGACGACAAAATCTGGAAAAATTCTAGAATTTTCAAATAGTTATACTCCAAATCATCATCTTGTAACTGTTGTGGAAGATGTTACCGTAAATGTTGAAAAATCACGTCTTTTAAGAGCTAGCCTAGAGCTTGGCACCGCTGGTTATTGGTCCTACTGTTTCACGACGGGAAAATCTTCCCTCAGTGATTACATCATTGATAAATTATCGGAGGCAGAACTTGCGCGTGTAGAAAACAACGGATTATTGTCCATTATTCATCCCGAGGATGCCCCAAAGGTTAAACAGGCCTTTGAAAAAGCGATTGAAAATCAGTCTCGTATGGATTGCGAATTTAGGCTTGTGCTTGAACGCGGTGACATTCTCGTAATGCGGATGATTGGTGAAGCTGAAATGTCTATTTCATCTGGCAAGCCAGAGGTTTTCATCGCTTTTCTAAATGATCTAACGGAAGACGCGAGCCGCGCACGTGAACTACATGACATTAAAGAGCTGTCTCGGAATAAGAGCGAATTTCTTGCGCGTATGAGCCACGAGATCAAAACGCCTTTGAACGCGATAGTCGGTATGACAGATGCATTACGCGACGAAGTTGAAACGGATGAGGCACGTGAAACAGCGAGCTTCATTGCAGATGCAGCAGAGAATTTAAATACAATCTTATCCCAAACCCTAGAGCACGAACGTCTTTCTACATCTGAAATTATACTTGATGAAGACGTTGTAGACCTGAACGAAATTATGCGCTCCGTCTCCGCCATGTGGAAAAAGCCGTGTTCTGAAAAAGGCCTAACACTTGATGTGCGTATTTCGAACGAGCTTCCAAAAGGTCTTAAGATTGATAGTTCACGGCTTCGTCAATGTGTCACGAATCTTCTATCAAATGCCGTTAAATTTTCAGACTCTGGAAAAATTGTCTTGGCCGTTGCGCCCCTAAAAGTTGACAGTGCCGATCCAAAAATCGTTATCGCCGTGCGTGACAGCGGCATTGGCATGAGCCCAGAAGCCATTGAGAATATCTTTAAGCCGTTTAAGCAAGGGAATGAAACTATTCAGCGGCGTTTCGGCGGCTCAGGTCTTGGCATGTCCATTACCCAACACATTATTAAAGCGATGGATGGTCATATCAAAGTCCAAAGCAAGGAGGGCGAAGGAACAACTATTGCCCTTACCCTTCCGCTCAAACTTGCAAATGCTATTGATACGGCCCCTGCCCGCCCCATTGCTGCTACGCCAGTAGTAGAGAAAGTTGAAAGCCGTTCTGACGCGGTCACTCACAGCTTACCTGCGCAGGCCTTCCACGCTGTGCCTGAAACGAAAGCAGACACATCTATAGCTGACGCGCCAACGCCCACTTCTGAAATGCCGAAAGAGCCTACTAAAATCCGCAAGAATGTCACAATTGAGCCCACGGATTACAGCGGGTTTGACGTTTTGGTTGTTGAAGACAACCCCATTAATCAGGCTGTGGTCAAGAAACTGCTAACCAACCATATCAACTCTATGAGCTTTGCTTTTCAAGGTGAGGAAGCCTTAGGTATTCTTGAAACAAAGAGCTTTGATGTCATTTTGATGGACATTCATATGCCTGTTAAAGACGGTATTGAAACCACTCTTGAGATCAGAAACAGTGGCAAGCCTTGGGCTGACACTGTTATCGTCGCCCTCACAGCTGATCCAGATTACCAGCAGAAGCGTGTTTGTCGAAATATTGGCATGAATGACGCTCTATCAAAACCCGTTAAACGTCAGGAACTTCTCGATATTTTACAAAAAGTCTTAGACGATAAACGCAATCATGACGGGGCTGAAGCCGTCGCAAAAGTCGCATAATTTTAGACATTCCAGGGCACGGAAATGATATCAAACGCAAGACATTCAGACCATAAAAATTCGCCAGAGGATCAACTTTCCGAAGGTAAAGCAAATGTGTCATTTCCAGTGATTGACGCCGAGCATAGTAAAATTGTGACTGGTCTGGAGCACATGTATGACTCCGCTATTATTTCCATCGATAGTAATGGTCGCCTTAAATATTTTACACAAAACACTATCACACTTTTCCAACTTAAGCCCTCACTTATACATGCGGGGCTCAACATAAAAACTATGTTGACTTATCTAGCGCGTAGAGGCGATTTTGGACTAGGCGATGCAACAGCTTTAGCCGCGATAGCAGCGCAAGCCCTCTATCCTGTGTCTCATGAAGATAACAATATTGCCCAAACATATTTGACAATGCCATCAGGTGCGATTTTGCGGGTGATGCGTAGGTCTCACGAAGACGGAACAGTTACTCTCGCTGCCTATGATGTGTCTGAACAGCGGCGCAAAGAAAATATGCTGGAAATGGCCTTAAATATTGGCTTCGCAGGTTATCTCACCTTTGACCTCCTTAAGTCTAGCTGCCATGTTGAAAGCCGCTATCTCAAGAAACTCCTTACAGCTGAAGAGACACACAGTTTAGAAGAAACAGGGCCAAGCTCTCTGTTTCATTCTGACGACTTGATACGCTCAAAACAAATGTGGGAAACGGTACGCGACACCGGCGAAAAAGAAGAAGGCACTTTACGTATTGTCACCAAGAACCACGGCGTTAGATGGTTAAAGTTCGTACTAATTCCGGAGTCCGAGGCTCCAAATGCAAACCGTATTATCGCCTTCTTTAATGATGTCACTGATGTCCTTCGGCAGCAAGAAAATCTACGCAAAGCTAAACGCCTTGCAGAGGAAAGCTTATCCTCAAAAGAGAACTTTCTCGCGCGAATGAGCCATGAAATACGCACGCCAATGAATGCGGTGATTGGCATGTCTGATGCGCTTATCCATCACAATCCAGATCCAACCGTGACGCCTCAGCTAGAGCTTATCCAAAAATCAGCGGGCAATATTCTACGTCTACTCGATGAAACATTGACGCATTCACGGCTTGATAATGATGGATTTTCGCTCGACCCCAACATGTCAAGCCCCGCAGAAGTTGTAGGGGATGTCTGCGCGCTTTGGGAACAACAAGCGCTTAAAAACAACAGCACTATTCGCTGTGTTATTAAAGAAACTGTGCCTGACGAAGTTTACTTTGATAAGTTCAGATATGAGCAATGCGCCAACAATCTGCTGTCTAATGCTGTCAAATTCACGCATGGGGGGATGATCGACGTTATGTTGACATGTGTCGAAAAAGACGGCGGTGGCCCTCACCTCGTGCTTGCCGTTAAAGACACGGGAATTGGCATGACGAAAGAGCAGCAAAGCCGCATCTTTGATGCCTATAAACAAGCTGATGAAACAATCTCTAGCCGCTTTGGAGGTACAGGGCTTGGTATGAACATTACCAAACAAATCATTGAGCGCATGGGCGGAACGATTTCTGTAAGATCTCAAATTGGGTCTGGCAGCATGTTTGCCATGAGTGTGCCAATAACAAGCGAATCCTTGGAAAGCGAGGAAGCTTTTCAAGACGCTGTTATTCAATCTCAAGGCCAAGTCGACGATAAGCAAACCGTTCAAATCGCTACTGAAATAGAGCAACCACCAATAGATATAATTGAGAGCAAGCAAGAGAAATCTATCGAGCCTGAAGGAATTACAAGCTCAACAAATCTCATTGACCATATGCTTACCGACGCAAAGCCCGAGGTTACAGCCTATTCTGAATTGCGCATCTTGGTAGTTGACGACAACCCAACAAACCACCTCGTTCTTAAATCTTTACTGGGATCAATTGTGAGCGAAATTATGATTGCAAATAACGGGACGGAAGCCTTGGATATCTTGGACACCATTCCTGTCGACATCGTGCTTATGGACATTCATATGCCAATTATGGACGGCATTGAATGTACCCTCGCAATTCGCGGCAGTGACAAGCCTTGGCGTGATGTGACCATTATAGCGCTCACCGCTGACCCCCAATATCAGCAGAAAAAGCTTTGTAAGAATATCGGCATGGACGAGGCTTTGGGTAAGCCTGTCCGTCTGACGGAGATCCTTGAAGCGATTGATACGGTGAGGAGCGATAATGATAGCCCTCCAAAGGTGGAATCAAATCTCGCAATGTAACGCAATCTCTCAATAAACATCTTGTGAGCGGACTAAAATCCGGCGTTATTAGGTTTGGCTTTTGACTAAAACCCGACTACTGTTCAGACAACTATTCGGAGGTTCCATGTCTACGACCCAAGCGCATTCCTGTATATCTGTATCCATTAGAGCCGCTTTATTGGGTTGCAGCAGCTTCATTCTTGCCGCCTGCTCGCAAACGCCAGAGCAAGTACAAAGCCTCTCTACTAAGAATGCCGATTGGTGTCTATTCGGTGGAACCATTTATACCGCCACTGATGACACCCCTACAGCTCAGGCTGTCGCTGTCAAAAACGGCGTCATCACTTATGTCGGCGATAGCGTGGACGATTGGTGTGAAACTCATGCGGGCCCGACTGCTCGCACGGTCGACCTCGCAGGCGTTACAGCTTATCCAGGCTTTACAGACGCCCATGGTCATTTGCTTGGCATTGGCCTACGTGAAATGACGCTTAATCTTGAGGGCACGAAGTCTGTCACCGAATTACAGCAGCGCGTTAAAGCTGATGTTGACAAGACAGCTCCTGGCCAAACCGTATATGGCCGTGGTTGGATTGAAACTCATTGGCCAGAAAAACGCTTTCCTAATCGTCAAGATTTGGATGTCATCGCGCCGAATAATCCCGTTATCTTGACGCGCGCTGATGGACATGCGGCGGTCGTCAACACGGCCGCGCTTGAGGCTGCGGGCATAACAAGTAAAACCAAAGCCCCCTTCGGTGGTGACATCCTCAAAGATGCGGACGGCGAGCCTACAGGTATGCTAATTGACCGCGCCGAAGACCTCGTTGCGGGCCTCGTTGATAGCGTGACGCCTGAGCGCAAAGAAGCCGCCTACATCAAAGGTGCCGCCCTTTACGCAAGCCGTGGTTGGACCAATATCCACTCTATGTCAGTTGACCCGGAAGACACAGCGCTGATTGAGCGCCTCGCATCAGAGGGCAAAATTGGAATCCGCGTGTATAATTCAATCAACTATCGTGCGGGTTCAGACATGGCGGATATTCTGGATACGCCTAAGACCGACAGTTCCCTAATTACGACACGCGCAATTAAACTGTATAGTGACGGCGCACTCGGCTCTCGCGGTGCAGCATTGATAGAGCCATATGACGACGACCCTAAAAACGAAGGCCTTGTCTTAATTACGCGTCAGACAATTATGCCTATCCTACGCGATGCACTCAAAGAAGGCATTCAAATTAATACTCACGCGATTGGAGACCGTGCCAACCGTCTCGTGCTGAGCTGGTATGAAGCAGCTATGGAAGATGTGCCTGTCAGTGAACGCCGTGTGGCTGACCCGCGTTGGCGCATAGAGCACAGCCAAATTATTGCCGTTGAAGACATTCCACGTTTTGTACAGCTAGGCGTTATCCCATCTATGCAGCCATCGCATGCGATCGGTGATTTGCATTTCGCCCCTGCGCGTATCGGCAAAGACAGATTGAAAGGTGGCTATGCATGGCGCAGCCTAATTGATAGCGGCGCAAAAATCGCTGGCGGCTCGGACGCACCGGTCGAAATCGGTGACCCGCGTATTGAATTTTACGCAGCGATGGTGCGCAAAGACCAAGAAGGCTTCTCTAACGACGCCTGGTATCCCGAAGAAAAAGTGACCCCGCAAGAAGCGCTGAAAATGTTCACCGCTTGGGCTGCCGAAGCCGCCTTTGAAGAGGACAGATTAGGTACAATCGAAGTTGGTAAACGCGCAGACTTTACCGTGCTTGACCGTGACATCCTTACAGTAGCCCCTCAAGACATCCTCACCGCCAAGCCTATCATGACAATTGTAGACGGCATCGCTGTTTTTGAAGCAAAATAGTTTTGAGACAGAGTCGTGGCACAGTCAGAGGCAATTGAAAACACAATACGATTGGGAGTTGTCTTCGCGGCAGCCGCATTTGCGACCGCCTTATTGTTTATCATCATGTTGGCTCTTATCGCGACAAGTTTCGATAAACCGGTCCGTGATGCGACCACTGCAGAATTCATTGTCGTTGATACAGAAATAAGTGCGCCTGTGATTAAGGCTAAACTGCTTGATGCCAATACGTCGCTTCTCAACCCTATTGAGTTACCTCCCGCCATAGATAGCAAGACAACAGTGCGCGCAACGAAACCTCAAACATCACCCGTTATTTCAACCGTTGAAGGCAAGGTCGTGCCCGTCAGGATTAAGCCCGAAATCGCGATGAACTTACCTATTTTAAATCTCTCAAGCAGCGGATCCACGTCCACCGTCAATGCGGAAGATAGTGGACGTCATCAATGCACACTTGTCGCCCATATTGGACCAGGGACGCGTGACGTCGCGGGGATTGAAGTGATGAATTGCCTTCACGGAGAGATGGCAGATGCCGCCGAATCTGCGCTCTATAATTGGATTCACGGCGGCGCAAAAAGCTATCTCGCCCTCGGCGCAATGCCAGGCGACGCTGTCGAATTTACCTATGAGGAAAACCGCCAGATCATTAAAAGCAACTAGGCCTAATCTCGAAAGTTCTTAAACTGCACAGGTTGATCAAGACCCATATCGCGGATGTGCTGCATAGCCGCTTGCAGGTCATCGCGCTTTTTACCTGTCACGCGGAGTTCTTCGCCTTGAATTGAGACTTGCACTTTCATCTTGGTGCTCTTGATATCTTTGACGATTTTTTTGGCGAGCTCTTTTTTGAGTCCTTGTTTAATCATGATTTTCTGACGCACAGACATACCCGTAGCAGGTTCGACTTTTTGTTCGTCAAGCATGCCTGGTTCAATGCCGCGTTTTTGCATATTCCCGCGAATAATTTCCTGCATCTGCTTGAGCTTTAGCTCGTCATCCGCAAACACGGTGAGCACACCGTCCTTATGCTCGATTGTTGATTTGGAGCCTTTGAAATCGTAACGCGTCATAATTTCACGCGTTACGTTTTGCACGGCATTATCGACCTCTGCGAGGTCTGCTTCAGAAACAACATCAAAAGACGGCATAGCGGTTTAGTCCTAATCTAAATTTTCTGATTAGTATAATTGCGCAGCTCTTTACGGGCAACCTGACGACGGTGCACCGCATCAGGACCGTCGGCAAAGCGCAGCGTGCGCTGTCCCTGCCACATACCAGACAGCGGTGTATCTTGAGACACGCCCGTGCCGCCATACATTTGCATAGCTTGGTCAATGACCTCTAGTGACATGCGCGGGGCTTCGACTTTAATCATAGAAATCCACGGCGCCGCGTCGCGCTTAGACATTGTATCCATCGCCCAAGCGGCCTTAAGACATAGAAGACGCGCTTGTTCAATCTTGATACGGCTTTCAGCGATGATATCAAAGTTTGCACCGAGGAAGGCCAGTTGCTTGCCAAAAGCTTCACGTTCAAGTGAGCGTTTACACAACAGTTCCAACGCCTTTTCGGCCTGCCCGATTGAACGCATACAATGGTGAATACGGCCTGGCCCAAGACGCCCTTGGCTGACTTCAAAGCCTGCGCCTTCACCAATCAAAAGCGCGTCAGAAGGTATACGCACATCAGTAAAGCGCATATGCATATGTCCGTGCGGCGCATCATCATGACCAAACACCATCATGGGACGTAAAATCTCAATGCCTTTTGCTGATGCATCCACCACAAACATCGAATGTTGTTGGTGTCTTTTACGGCTTTCATCAGGTGTTTTCGCCATAAGGATATAGACTTTACAGCGCGGGTCCCCTGCCCCTGACGACCAGTATTTTTCGCCGTTGAGCACCCATTCGTCGCCGTCTTTTACGGCTGAAAACTCGAGATTAATCGCATCAGATGAGGCGACATCTGGCTCTGTCATTAGGTAAGCCGAACGAATTTTGCCCTCAAGCAGCGGCTTTAGCCATTTCTTCTTATGGCCCTCTGTCCCGTAACGCTCGAGCACTTCCATATTACCTGTATCAGGCGCAGAGCAGTTCATCGCTTCAGACGCCATATGCACCCAGCCAAGCTCTTCGGCAATATAGGCATATTCCACAGTCGTCAGACCAAAGCCTTCGTCGGAATCGGTAAGCCAGAAATTCCAGAGCCCACGCTTCCGCGCTTCCGCTTTCATTTCTTCCAAGATTTCAGTTTGGCGCTTTGAGTATTCAAACCGCCCCCCTGGTGCCGTGCCAATTAGGCCGTCAAATTCTTCATTGAGCGGCGCGACATAATTACGAGTAAAGTCACGAATTTTTTCAACAAGCGGTTTGACCCGCTCTGTCATGCCTAGATCCATTTCAGCCATTTTAAATTCCCTTCGCTTTTGCGATGTGTTCCATGTGGTAATGCGCGTCGCCAAATAATTCTTGCGCGACACGTATGCGTTTCATGTAAAGCCCGATATCATATTCATCTGTCATCCCGACGCCGCCGTGCATTTGCACGCCTTCTTGCGACGCCAGTTTCGCAACAGAGCCTATTTTTGCTTTGGCCATAGACACGACGAGGTCCGCATCTTCTGCGCCTTCGTCTAGCGCCGTGAGTGCCGCCAGCATTGCCGAGCGGGCAATTTCAAGTTCTGTATAAAGGTGGCTGCTGCGGTGTTGTAGCGCTTGGAAGCGGCCCACCTCTGTGCCGAATTGTTTGCGCTCGCGGATATAGTCTGTCGTGTCTTCAAACGCTTTTGACGACGCCCCAACAAGCTCCGCCCCGACGACTGCACGGCCCGCATTTAGGACATGGTTGAGCACCTCTGCCCCGCCGTCTACTTCTCCAATAACCGCATCTGCCGTAACTTCAACGTCGTTTAGCTCAAGCTTAGCCGCATTGCGCGCGTCAATCATATCTGTGCGTGTCGTCGTGAGACCTGCCGCTTTTGGGTCAACGAGAAATAGCGTCGTGCCGCCGTCGGTTTTCGCTGCGACGATAAGTTGGTCTGCAACGTGACCATCCACGACCATTGCTTTAGACCCATTAAGTTTAAACCCGTTGCCAGAGCGCAAAGCCGTTGTCTTTAGCCCATTCGGATTGTGTTTACGGCCTTCATCAACGGCGAGCGCCATAATGGTTTCGCCAGAGGCAATCTTGCCAAGCCACTCGGATTTTTGTGCTGCACTTCCTGCTTTGCGGAGCGCCGTCGCGGCCAAAACTGACGTTGAGAGGAAGGGTGATGCTGTCAGGTTCCGGCCCATCTGTTCGGCAATTAAGCCTGCTGCGAGAAAGCCCATATCGACGCCGCCATTGTCCTCATCAACCAGCACGCCCGCAAACCCCATTTCGGCCATTTCAGACCAGAGCGCGCGGTCAAAGCCGTCTTCGCTACCGCCATCACGAAGCTCACGTAGCGCTTTAACAGGCGCTTTATCAGCGACAAACCCGCTTGCAGCTTCTCGGAGCATTTGTTCGTCTTCGTTTAAAACAAGGGCCATATTTTACGCTCCAGGGAGTCTGAGAATGTGTTTTGAGATAATGTTGAGCTGCACTTCGGATGTGCCGCCCTCAATTGAGTTACCTTTTGTACGAAGCCAATTGCGGGCCATACCGCCGTCACCTTCCCACTCAAGCCCCTCGTGGCCGCTAGCATCCATCATCAACTCATAGCGGCGCTTGTTGAGCTCTGTCCCGTAATATTTCAGCATGGAGCTATCTGCGCCAAGGCTTGCACCCGCTTTGGCCTCCCCCAGTTTACGTCGCAGCGTTTGATTAAACGCCCAATCATCAATTTCGGCTTCCACAATTTTCGCGCGGAGCATTGGGTCTGCGAGCTTGCCATCTTCTAGCCCAACTAGGCCTGCCGTTACTTCAGAGATGGGGCGCGCCACTTCTTGGCCTTGGCCACCAATCATCTCACGCTCATGGGTGAGCAGATATTTCGCAATCGTCCAACCTTTGTTAAGTTCACCAACGAGTTGGTCTTTACGTACCTTAACGTCTTCGAAAAACGTTTCGCAGAACGGCGATTTTCCTGAAATGAGTTTAATTGGACGCGCTTCAACCCCTGGCGTTTCCATATCAAAAAGCACAAAGCTAATACCCTCATGCTTTTTGGCTTTCGGATCTGTGCGGACGAGGCAGAAAATCCAGTCTGCTTGGTCAGCATAAGATGTCCAAACTTTTTGACCATTGACCAAGAAATGGTCGCCCTTATCTTCACATTTTGTTGCAAGCGCCGCGAGGTCAGAGCCTGCATTGGGCTCTGAATAACCTTGGCACCAACGAATTTCACCGCGCACGATCGGCGGCAAATGCTCTTGCTTTTGCGCTTCGTTACCGAACTTAAGTAGTGCTGGCCCTAACATCCAAATACCGAAAGATGACAACGGACTACTTGCGCCAATACGTGCCATTTCTTTAGCAAGAACTTTCGCTTCGTCTTTTGAAAGACCGCCGCCACCGTATTCCTTCGGCCACGTCGGCGTTGTCCAGCCCTTAGAGGCCATGCGCTCTAGCCAGACTTTTTGCGCCTCGCTTTGAAACTCAAAGTTCCGACCACCCCAGCAGATATCAGCATCTGATTTGATGGGGGTGCGCATCTCTACGGGGCAATTCTCTTCTAGCCACGCACGGGTCTCTTTTTGAAATGTCTCAAGGTCACTCATATGCGTCTCCTACAATTTGCCTGTCTTAATTTTCATCCGGGCGAGGCCGCCTAGTGCGTTCACCATTTGCCCGTAATCTTTGAACCTTGGGTTGTCCGTTTGACCGTGATAAAAACGGTAATAAATCTGCTGAATAATCACCGCGAGGCGGAAGATGCCATAAACATAATAGAACTGAAAACCCGACACATCCGCGCCAGATTTAGCGGCATAGAAATCAAGAATTTCTTGACGCGTCATCATGCCTTTGGCCTTGCTTGGTTGTCGTACCATAAGATGCATAAAGGCGGGATCATCCGCTTCAATCCAATAAGCAAGCGTATTACCTAAATCCATCATAGGGTCACCAAGGGCTGAGATTTCCCAGTCCAAAATAGCTTCAATTTTGGTCGGATCGTTTTTGTTAAGGATGCAATTATCAATGCGGTAATCGCCGTGCACAACAGCTGCGCCCCGTTCAGTCGCAGGCATATTGGCCTCTAGCCAATCGCGGACATCATCAAACTTCTCAACGTCTTCTGTCCAAGCTTTTTCATAACGACGGTTCCAGCCCATTATTTGGCGACTGACATAGCCTTCGGGCTTGCCGAAATCACCGAGACCAAGCGCTTCATAATCTACACTGTGAAGGTCGACGAGTTTCGTAAAAAACGCCTCACAAAGTGCGTGCGTCTCGACTTCAGTCCAGCCCCAGTCTTTTGGAATATCATTGTGAATAAGATGGCCTTCGGAGCGCTCCATTACGTAAAACTCAGCCCCGATAATACTTTCATCACCAGTGTAATAAAGCGTCTTTGGTACCGTCGGAAAAGCTGGTGCGAGCTCCGTCATAATACGGTATTCGCGGTGCATATCATGCCCAGACTTAGGCCGTGTCCCCGTAGGCGGACGCCGGAGAACAAGGCTACGGTCAGGGTATTCAAGTGCGTAAGTTAAGTTTGATGCACCGCTGGGATACTGCTTAACAGACGGCGTTCCTGATAACCCCTCAAGGTTCGCTTTCAGCGCAGCATCAACGGCTGCGAGATCCAGTTCATCGCCTTTACGAACGTCTACAGCTGTATTCTCAGAACTCATTAAATAATAGCTCCACCGTCTACAACCATTCCTTGTCCTGTGAAATAGCTGGCTTCATCACTCACCATAAAGAGAACAGATCCGACCATTTCCTCAGGCTGGGCCATGCGCGAAATCGCGAGGTTTTGCTGCATATATTTATCCATGCCTGGCATGTCCTTAAGGCCAGAAGCGAGCTTGGTATCTGTAAAGCCTGGCAAAAGCGCATTTACGCGCACGCCGCTATTACCGTATTCCTTAGCAAAGCCTTTGGTCATATTGATCAGCGCCGCTTTCGTCATGCCGTAAACAACGCGCATCTGCCCAGGTTGAATACCGTCAATCGACGCCACATTCACAACAGAGCCGCCGCCGTCTTTCATCAACATCGGCATGGCTTTCGCGGTCAGGTAAAATGGCCCCTTTAAGTTCACATCCATCGTCTTGTCATAAGCGCCTTCTGGCGTCTCGTGGGCGGGGCCAAAATAGGGGTTCGTTGCGCCGTTATTGATGAGAATATCAAGGCGGCCATGCTCTTTCTCAATCGCAGCAAGGACCTTATCGTGATCCGCTAGCTCACCGAGGTGGAGCGTCATGGCACTCGCCTGCCCCCCCTTTGCCTTAATCGCGTCGGCGACTTTCGCGCAGTCAGCGACTTTACGACTTGTACAAATAACAGTGGCACCGTGCTCGGCAAGGCCGTGTGCGATTGCTTCACCAATACCTCGGCTTGCGCCTGCAACGAGAGCAACTTTACCTGTAAGATTAAATCTGGACATAAATACTCCTAGCTTTTGAGCGGCAGTGTTTCTGCCCGTAATTTAGATTTCAGCTTTGCCATGCCCGCGATATAGCCATCGACATCCATGGCGCGATGTTTGAAATATTCACCAACGACCGCATGCGGCAGAACGAGAAACTTATCATCCTCAATGGCTTTCTTAAGCGCGTCCGCGACATCTGACGGCTCTAAAAATCCGTCTTTAGAATTTTCTGCCATAGAGAATCCTTTGGTCATATTGGTGCGCACATATTGCGGGCAGATGCAATTGACCTTCACACCTTGATGCGCGTGTTCAAAAGCAACCTGTTCAGCAAAAGCTTCGACAGCGTGTTTCGTCGCGGTATAAGACGCACTCCCAATTTGTGCCATGAGGCCCGCCGCAGATGAGGTGACGACTAAGCGACCCCCGCCTCTCTCGCGCCATTCTGGTAAAAGTATGCGTGAAGCATAAACGCTTTGCATCACATTAATCTGCCAACTTGCTTCCCAAGCCTCATTACTTGCGCCTGCGGCGTGTTTTTCATCGCCGTAACCGACGCCTGCATTGGCAACAAAAATATCGACGGGACCATTTGCGGCGCCAGCATTATCAATAAATTCTTCAATCTCAGCTTCGTTGGACACGTCACATTTAAAGGCAACCGCGCCAATCTCGTCAGCCGTATCTTGAGGTGATGTTAGATCACTGATCGCGACTTTTGCGCCACCTTCTAGAAACATTTCCGCAATTGCTCTGCCAATTCCGCTTGTTGCGCCGGTAATTGCGACGCTTTTTCCCTCAAACATGCTCACCTCTTTTTTCTCTTAACATAACATGCCGTTTTCATCGGGCAACTTCTATTATGCAATTAGTTGCATATTTTCCTAGGATTTGAAACGTGCCATAAAGACGCGAATGAGGAGATTGTTGTGTCAGAGATAGAGGGAGTTGAGGCGGAACATTTGTCAGTACTTGATGCTGACGCTATCCCCAATGACAACCAAACTCATCTTTGCCTGTCCTGCGAGACACCCTTCACGGGTGTTTATTGCAATAGTTGCGGCCAGAAAAACGATAATTACCGGCGCTCGCTTTTCTCACTGATCATAGAGCTTGGCAGCACGCTGACCGCCATTGAAGGGCGCATCTGGCGCACTTGGGGGGCGCTACTTTTTAAACCCGGCAAAGTTGCGCGTGAGTTTGCCGATGGCGCACGGATGAAATGGTCTTCGCCCATTCGCACCTATATTGCCATGAGTCTTATCCTTTTCGGCTTCTTGGCAATTACTGAGACCCATATTTTCAGCTTGGATGTCAATGTGAAACCCAAGGACGGTGTGACCTTGAGCCGGGACGAACTCACCCATGAGGACTTAAGTTTTGAGTTTGACGTGCATATGCTAGAACGCCAAAAGACAATTGACGCCCGTATTAAAAACCGAGACTTTGAACTTATTGAACGAAAGATGCTCGATGAGGAGGGTGACTTGCGTCTTGATTTCCAAATTGGTGAAGATGAGGACGACGTTACTTCACCAATTTTAAACGAGCCAAATTCTAAGGTCGAAGACCTCGCAGATGCCCAGCCCGAAGATATTGAAATTAGTGGGGATCTTGGAGAATTGACGGTCAATGATCGCGGTCAAATTATGCTCAATAACCGACGTGTCGAAGGTAAGGACGTCAGTAATTTCGTTTTTGATTTTATGCAAAACCCGGCCGTCGTGACGGACAGTTTACGTATTTACCTCCCGCGTCTCATGTTTTTCATGATGCCGCTCACCATGTTTATTGGCGCAATTTTCATTCGGGGGCGAGGCAATGCGATGCTTTATGATCACATTATCCACGCCGCCTATATCCACAGCGTGGTATTTTTCCTGCTCTTTACAGGGATAATCGCCTCTTATGTCTTTCCTGGCACAGTCGTTGCCCAAGCCATATTTATCGGACTTTTAATTTACTTGCCTATAAGCTTAAAACGTATGTTTGCACGCGGCTGGCTCAAAACGCTTTGGACGAGCTATGCGGTCGGCTTCATTTACCTCTTCATTCTATGTTTCGGCCTTGTGATTATTTTGGCCATGACGCTTAAAGACTTACAAGGATAGCGCGTTACAGTAGTTTATGCTGCACCACGGGCGGTTTTGGCGCGCGGTCACCAAACCACCAAAGGGTCGCTGCCGTCGCTGCGAAGACAGCTGCTTCTACGATGGAGCCGTTCTGCGTCACTGAAAAAATCCACCCTGTGATGAGCCATAATAGCAGGGTGAGAACAGGCCTAACGAGACGCAATAGATTTATTACCCAAAGGCTCGCTGTCCCGGTTTTCGCTTCGGCATCTATAGACGCCTGAAGCCCGCGCCAAGAGCCTTCCTGCGCGGCGAGCGCAAGCTCCATTTCTGTTTCTTGCAGGCGTGCCTGCATTTGCAACTTATGAAGCTCGAGTTCATGCGCCCAACGCGCTTGCGCTTGTTTGAACGTCTGACGGCGCTCAAAAAATCCAGCGATACGTCCGATTGCCGTGCCAATAAGACCAAACACACCGCCTGCCTCTGCATCAAGACCGAGACCGATTATTGTGTCCATAAATGCCTCGCACGTTTATTTCCGTACCACTGCCGCGTGCGACCAAGGTCGATGTGAAGAAAGGTAGAGTAAAATCCAAAGCCGCGAAATCCGGCCTGTTTACACACAGATAGAAGCTTGTGCCTGTCATGCCCCTTGAGGGCGATATCGGCGGCCAAACGGAGGTGTTGCGATAGTGGCGCACCGCCTACTCGCGCATTGTGCAAGCTGCATCGATGGGCGCTTGTGATGACGAATGACCGCCCCACAGCTGTCCGCGCCGCTTGCAAACGGTCCATGAATTCTGGCCAGTCATACTGTTCCCCGCAATGACGACAGGCCATTTCTAGAGGGTGAAAATTTGGCCACCGCCACGCGATGTGACTCCCCCCTGACGCCTTATTGGAATCAGATGTGAGAATGGGTCTTTGGAGGCGAGGCAAACTTATATTGGCGTTATCATGAAGCACATACACACATTAAGCGGCATTTTTCAGGTGGGGATAAACACAGTTATGAAGCAACACATGGATATGAAGGAACACATTGAGTGAAAAAGCAAACAATTTAAATGGTCAGGAAACATTGGGGATGCTTATCACCATTAAAAAAACCCGCCACGACAGGGAGTCGGGCGGGCTTGCAATTTGACTGACGTTACCGCCAGATAGAGGTGACCTATTTAAAGGTGCTGAGCTTTCCAGCTTTTTTGGCGCAGAGATAGTAGAACGTCACGCGAGATTTGAAGCGTTCGCCCTTCATGTCCTGACACACGCCTTGAACGAGGTCTTGTCCGCCAGCTGTGATGCCGAGTTTCTTCTTTACGAAACCGTTCACGACACGCTCTAGCTCTGTCTTATCAGAACAGGCGACAAGTGAACTGTCACGGCTCTTAAGTGAAATTCCGCAATATTTCACAATGCTCTCGACAACGTCACGGTTCGCTCGGCTATCGTGCTTTTTCACATTAGCGTAATATTTGTCCATGTCAGACATTTCAGGCGCTTTAGCTTTTGGCTTTGGACCTGGTTTAGCACGCTTGCGACCGTCCGCTGTCAACGCTGAACGCTTAGACCCTTTCTTAGGTCCTGGTTTACCCTTCATCGGTTTTGGAGCGCCGCCTTTAGCAAGACCTTTTGCCTGCTTGACCCATTCGTCACGCTTGATGCGGCCTGGGATGGAGTCGATGACGCCTTCGACCATTTTCACGTCAGCCGCTTTCCAATTCGCGATTTGACGGAAGTAATAAATGCCTTTGGAATTTAGGTCACCTTCAAACTTTGGTCCAATACCTTTGATGAGTTTCAAATCATCAGGCGCACCGTCTGTTGGACCATCAGTATAGAGGACCTTCGGCTTTGGTGTCGCTTTCTTCTTAGGTGCAGCTTTCTTCTTAGGTGCAGCTTTTTTCTTAGCAACTGGTGCAACTTTCTTCTTGGCCGGCGCTTTCTTCGCTTTCGCTTTTGGCGCAGGCGCTTCAGAGAGGCGACCTTCGAGATACTTTACACGCGCTGCGAGGTAGCGGTTGCGCCACTCAAGTGCGTAAGTTTCGTCATCATCAGCCGCTTCTGCTTTCGGCGCAGACAATGTCGCCTCACCTTTAGAGGCTGCTGTCGCTGCCGCTGCGCCCGCTGCCGCAGCAGCAAGCTTTGTTTTAAGATCAGAGACTTCGCCGTCACGTGTCGCCACGCGACCTTCGAGGTCACGCACGCGTGTACGGAGGCCATCAGCTTCGGCACGAAGCGCGCCTTCGCCTTCAATAGAGAGATCGCCGTCTTGCTTCTTTCCGCGGAATAAAAGCCAACCAAGACCCAGACCAAGTAGTCCGAATAATATCCAAGGCAGGATGTTGAAGCAGAGATTATATAAGAATGAACTTTCAACCATGAGATTATCCTCTTTTTTGGTTAGACGTAAGCCAGTTATTGGGCTTGAGTGACTATGAATTCAATACGGCGATTGGCAGCACGACCTGTTGCGGTCGCGTTATCAGCAATCGGAGAGGTTTCGCCTTTACCTTCCGCACTTATACGCGTGATATCTATATCTTGCTCTTGAACGAGATAGGCGACAACAGAGGCTGCACGACGCTCCGATAAACCCTGATTGTAAGCATCGCTCCCGCCGCTGTCAGTATGACCCACAACATTAATTCTTGCACCGGCGCACTCAGGCGCTTTGGCTGCGGCACCAAGAGCATTTAGAAGGTTGAAACTCGATTCTCCCTTAATGCCCGCCTTGTTTAATTCGAAATTGATTTTATTAACCCCCTTTAGCTCGTCCAACAAAGTTTGACATGTTGCGACGGCAGCCTGCGATGGTGTTTCTACCGCCATGGCCTGCGGCACAGCTACATCTGAACTCCCTTTATAGCCATTAGGTAGGTTCGCTAGAGTCGCGTCTACACCAGCTTTCACATCCTCATCACCAACGTAACCACTGAGGGACACGACTTTATCTGAGATATTAAATTGACCCCTATCTAGCATCGAAAGCTCTTTGAGATTGGAGGACACAATATCGCCCCAACTCGCATTAGGCTCACCCGCAGCAATTTTAATTGTACGGTCTGTGACCTTGCCTGGGAACAGGTTTTCCGCCTCACGTAAAACGCGCGCTTTTTCAGCATCGTTACGAACATAACCATCAAGAACAACCGCTCCAGCGTCTGATTTTACCGCATTAAAAACATAGGGAGACGCCATAGCAATTTTCTTGTAGTCCAGATCACTGACTACTTTATGCCAAATTTTCTTTCCTTCGCAGGCTTCACATTTTGTATTTTCCGCGAGATCAGTAGCGGCTTTTGAGGCCGCTTCATTAGGCGCTGTACCAGACAGACGCGCAACATTACCGCTCATATTTACCTTTGCAAAATCAAACCCGTTTGAATTCAAATTGTCTTGGATTGTTGCGCCCATTTCTGCTGAGCGCTTATTTGCATTAAATGGCCAAACAAATGACGCAAATATTGCTAGTAAGGCGAGGATTAAAATCCCCTTTAACCAATTACCCATGAATCATTCTCCCTTGAGACTCAGTATTATTTGCCCCATGTTATTGAAGAAAGCAATGAAATTCTCTTGAGTGAGATGTAATTCGAATTAATTAAGCGTGACAGGCGAAGGTCTGTAAAAGACTCGAAATTACAGAGCTAAGCGCTCACGCGCCGCAATATACTCAGCCTTCATTTGATCCACAATTTCTTGCACGGAAGGCTTATCGTGAATAGAGCCTACACCCTGCCCTGCGCCCCAAATGTCTTTCCATGCTTTGGCATCAGTATTTCCGCCTGAGCCAAAGTTCATCGACTCTTTGCCCGCTTCGGGAAGATTATTTGGATCAAGCCCTGCCTTCTCGATTGATCCTTTAAGGTAGTTTCCGTGAACGCCCGTAAAGAGCGATGAATAGACAATATCTTTTCCAGAAGAGTCGATGATTTCGTCCTTATAATCCTCAGATGCGTTGGCTTCTTTGGACGCAATGAAGCGCGTGCCTATATATGCCAGATCGGCACCAATGCCGAGCGCACCAAGTACGGAGCCACCCGTCGCGATAGACCCTGATGCGAGAAGAGGACCTTTAAAGAATTGGCGAATTTCAGGAATAAGCGCGAAGGGTGACATGCCGCCCGCGTGTCCACCTGCACCGCTACATACAGCGATGATCCCGTCCGCGCCCATTTCCAAAGCTTTTTCCGTGTGCCGGATGTTTGTCACATCATGCAGTGCAATACCGCCGTAACTATGCACGGCGTCATACACCATTTTAGACGCTTGCAGGCTTGTGATGATGATAGGCACCTCATGCTTCACACAGATTTCCATGTCGTGTTCAAGACGATTGTTGGACCCGTGGCAGATTTGATTGACCGCAAATGGCGCGACCTTTTTATCTGGGTTTTCTTTTTGATATTGATCAAGTTCGAGCTTGATGCGGATAATCCATTTTTCTAATTCTTCCCTGGGCCGCGCGTTCAGTGCTGGGAAAGAACCAACGATGCCAGCCTTACATTGCGCAATCACAAGCTCTGGCCCCGACACAATAAAGAGCGGCGCGGCAATCACAGGGATTTCGAGGTTTTGTAAGATAGGCGGCAATGACATGGAAAACTCCGTTATTTTTTATATGCAAATATATGCATACGTTCGTTTGTCCAGCAAATACGTATGACTTGGCTCGAAAGTTCGACTTACTTTTCGTTAAAAAGTGCAATCGCCGTCGATGTCATCGTCTTGACACCCACAGGAATAGCGGCCTCGGCATCAGGCCTAAAAGTCGGCGAATGAAGCGAGGGCATAGATTTACCGGCCTTGGTCGCTTTCTTAAGTTCTTTCGCATTGGCTGCGCCGAGCCAGTAAATCAGGCTCGGGATTTTCGGCTCCACTTGACCATAACGTCCAAAATCCTCGCCGCCCATAACGGGCTTAAGCTCTTTGACATTTTCATCGCCAATGACGCTCGCCATTATCCCATGGGCGCGATTTGCAAGCTCTGGATTGTTATAAGCCGCAGGCGTATATTCGTTTTTAATCTCAACGATTGGCATCTTGTCCTCTGGCACACCCGCCGCCATGGCGAGCCCCTTGGTCATACGGCGGATAGCGGCAATTGTTTGCTCGCGCACCTCTTGAGTATAGCTGCGCAAGGTGAGCTGTAATTTCACCTCCTCGCCAATGATATTGTGCTTTGTACCGCCGTGGATTGAGCCGACGGTGACAACAGCAGGTTCTTGCGGCGCAATTTCACGCGACACTATGGTTTGTAGTGATGTTACGATTTGCGCAGCCAAAACAATTGGATCTTTCGTCGTATTCGGATAAGCGCCGTGCCCACCTATGCCGCGCACAGTGATATCGACACTATCGACATTGGCCAGCGCGTAGCCCGGCACCACGCCTACCTGCCCTGCTGCTAAAGCGGAATTAGCATGAAGCGCGAGATTATAATCTGGTCGCGGAAATTTAGTGAACAGCCCGTCCTCAAGCATCGCAATCGCGCCTTGGCTGACTTCTTCGCCCGGCTGCAAAATGACGATGAGCGTGCCTGACCACAGGTCTTTATTGGCGACCATTTCCGCAGCTGTTCCCATCGCGACTGTCATATGTATGTCGTGACCACAGGCATGCATCGCGGGCCAGTCTTTGCCGTGTTGATCTGTTACCACGGCTTTGCTCGCAAATGGCAATCCCGTCATTTCCTTCACGGGTAGCGCGTCCATATCAGCGCGCACCATGACCGTTTTGCCAGGGCCGTTTTCCATGACAGCAACAACGCCTGTCTTGCCGAAGCTCTCAGTGACTTCAAACCCCATATCTTTGAGTTGGGACGCGAGATATTTCGCGGTCTCAAACTCCATCATGGATAGCTCAGGATTTGCGTGAAGATGCTTATAGACTTTCATCAAGTCTTTTTCGTGCCCGTCCGCAAAAGCAGGCGTTGAAAGAGCCATAAGTGCACCGATAGCGGATGATAATATCGTCTTTTTCATCTCTATTCTCCTTGCTCTAACGCATCAACACGGAAGTCTGTGTCCGCATTAGCCGATAGCCATGCCATGACAGCAAACGCGCCTGTATTTTGCGCCATCTCGTCAGGGTCGATTTTATCAAAAGTGTCATCTGGCGTGTGGTGATAATCAAAATAGTCTGTTCCGTCTTGTTGCAGTCGCATAGCTGGCACGCCTTCATTAAACATAGGTCCAATATCTGGCCCGCCATTCGTAGGCGCGTCTGACATCGACAAACCAAGGGCATCTGCAATTTCTTTGAGGACCGCATTGCCAGCCTTGCCTTTAACGCCAGATTTGACTTCATAAATGAGGCCCGCGCCAAAATCAGATTGAGTCGCAAGCATGTGTTTTGAAAGCTCATCGCGATTTTGTTTCACGTAATCAAAGCCACCAAGCAGGCCGATTTCTTCTGATCCGAAAGCAACGACACGGATAGTGCGCTTTGGTTTTAAGCCAGAGTCTAGAAGCAGCTTGGCTGCACCAGCGGAAATACCAACACCTGCCGCGTCATCCAGCGCGCCCGTCCCTTGATCCCAGCTATCAAGATGACCGCTGATAAGAATAATCTCATCAGGGCGTTCAGAGCCAACAATCTCGCCAATCACATTCCCAGACGGCAAATCACCCACAGCTTGCGGGGTGAGCATCATCTTGAGACGAAGCCCCTGCCCGCGCGATAGCGTGCGCTCAAGCTGGTCCGCATCTGGCGCAGACAGCGCTGCAATTGGAATAGGCGCGACATCGTCAGCGTAACGCATTTGACCTGTATGTGGGAAGCGGTGGCTATCTGTGCCGACAGACCGAATGACCACAGCGAGCGCGCCGCGTTTACCTGCTTCAGTCGCACCGCTACGGCGTTTTCTATTGGCAGGGCCATAGCCCGCGCCGTCAGGATGTTTTTCCATACGGCCAGAGATAAAGGCAATTTTGCCCTCGAGCCCACCCATAGGTGCGGCTTCGAGGTCTTCATAAGTCGGAAAGTAAGCAACATCAGCCTCTATGCCCTCTGGCGGCGTTGGGACAGAACCGCCGAGCGAGGTGATGTAGATCTTCTGTGGAAACGGAGAGATAATCTCCGCGGTTTCTTCGCCGCGTATCCAGCCTGGTACGGTGAAGTTTTGCACTCGCACATTCTCAAAACCGAGCTCTTTGAACTTCGCCACAGCCCACTCACGTGCCTTGGCTTCCTCGGGTGAACCCGCAAGACGCGGTCCGATTTCAGTCGTCAGGCTTTCCGTGATTTTGTAGCCGTAGCGACCCGTTTTCGCCATCTCAATCAGGCGTTTGACCTCTGGGCTCGCGCTCGCAGCGGATTCAGTGCGTTCAGCTGACATAACCTCTGCGGCTTTGTCGGCAGCAGTTTCCACTGACTTGGCAGCGTCGCCTGCTTGAGAGCAGCCTGTAATCAGCGCGGCAGTACAGAGTGTAAGAAGTAAATTTTTCATGGCGTCACCTTTTATATTTTTGCCAAACTTAACGCCGCGCGCAATATGAGCAAGCAAATAAGAAGATTGCCAACGCTTTACCCTTGGCAGGCGCGCTGTCTACGCGTTACAACAGACTAAATTCAAAAGGGCTGATGACCATGACTTTCAAAAACACACTTCTTCTTACAGTCAGCGCGGCACTCGCGCTGACTGGTTGCGACACCGCGACAACTGCTGACACCACCCCCGCCGTAAAACCGCCTGTCGCATCTGCGGCAGAAATCGGACGTCGCATTGAACGCCTCGCCTCTGATGAATTTGAAGGCCGCGCACCTGGCACGAAAGGCGGGCAAATGGCCTCGCAATATATCGCCGACGAGATGGCCGCCGCAGGTCTTGAGCCGATGGGGACTAACGGTACTTATTTTCAACCTGTCGAACTGACCGAAGCAACCGTTTTGCCGAACTCTAAGATGACACTTTCCAAAGGTGATAACACCATTCTCTCGGCCGACCAAAAATCAAATGCCGTCTATTGGACAAAGCGCCTTGATGAGACTTTAAACATTGAAGATAGCGAGCTTGTCTATGTCGGTTACGGTGTTGTGGCCCCAGAATATGGACGCGATGATTACGCAAGTGTAGACGTCAAAGGCAAAACAGTCGTCATGCTCGTGAACGACCCTGGCTTTGCCACGGGCGATGATACGTATTTCAAAGGCAAGTCCATGACCTATTACGGGCGCTGGACTTACAAATTTGAAGAGGCAGGTCGCCAAGGCGCGGCAGCCGCGATTATCGTGCACCAAACTGAGCCCGCGAGTTATGGTTGGGATGTTGTTTCTGGCAGTTGGACGGGCGCGCAATATGATTTGGTACGACCTGACGGTGGCGCCTCGCGCACAAAGCTCGAAGGCTGGGTGCATCTGGATGACGCAAAAGCCCTGTTCAAAGCCGCGGGTAAGGACTTTAATGAGGTTTCGAAAGCCTCTGCAAGTAAGGACTTCAAACCCTTTACAATGGACGGCGTCACCCTCGACGCGACGCTTAACCAAAGCGTTAATAAAACAGTCTCGCGCAATGTTGCGGGCGGCGTGCGCGGCACAAAGCGTCCTGACGAATATGTGCTCTACATGGCGCATTGGGATCACCTCGGTAAAAACGAAGATGCAGAAGGGGATGACAAAATCTGGAACGGCGCGGTGGATAATGCCACAGGCACAGCCGCTATCATCGAAATCGGTGAGGCCTTCGTACAGCAAGGCGCACCTGAACGTTCCGCTATTTTCGTGGCCGTGACAGCTGAAGAAAGCGGCCTTTTGGGTTCAGCTTACTACGCCGAAGACCCGCTCGTACCGCTCAATAAAACAGTGGCCGGCATCAACATTGACGCGATCCTACCGATTGGAAAGACCAAGGATATGATTGTCGTGGGTTACGGCGCATCAGAGCTTGAAGACAAGCTGAAAGCTGTCATCGAACCACGCGGCATGTATATTGTTCCCGACCCGACGCCGGAGGCGGGCTATTATTACCGTTCTGACCATATCAGTCTCGCAAAAAAAGGTGTGCCTATGCTTTACGCCGATAGCGGCAATGAGCATGTCGTCAATGGACTGTCATTTGGCGAAGCCTTTGCCAAAGAATATACCAAAGAGCGCTATCACAAGCCTGGTGATGAGTATGACAATAGCTGGGACTTGAGCGGCATAGAAGCGACCACAGAAATCCTGTTTGAACTAGGCTACGGCCTCGCCAATGAGGACAGCTGGGTAAATTGGTATGAGGGCACAGAGTTCCGCTCAATTCGTGATAAATCTCTCGGAAATAAATAATAAAATCAATGACCTCGCCGATTAAAGTCAAGTTCTTGGCGAGGACATCTGCCGACCAAGACCCTACGCTCTGGCTGTCTCTTTTTAAGGGGCGGATACCACAAATTGGCGAGGTTAAATTTACGTTCGATTTGGACGCGCGAGACTATGATTGGCTCGTCGTTTATGAGGACTTAACGGCACTCCCCAATGACAGACGGTCTAATCGCGCAGAGCCTCTCGCCTGCGCGCGCGAAAACACGCTTTTCATTACGACAGAGCCCACCTCTATTAAGCTTTACGGCCCAGGCTATTTTGCGCAATATGGCCATGTACTGACCAAGCAGCCGCGTGATGTCGTGCGCCACAAAAATCATATTTTCGAGACCCCGCCTTTGCGCTGGTATTATGGCCGTCCGCTCGACCCCGATGACAATAATTACCTCGACATAGATCATTACAACGCGACGAAGCCGCTCACCAAAACACAAAATTTATCTACGGTTTGCAGTAATAAACAAATGGCCGTGACCCTGCATCAACAGCGCTATAATTTCGTTATGGGATTGAAAGACATTCTCGGCGACGACTTTGATGTCTTTGGGCGCGGCATTCGGCCCATCACAGATAAAGCCGAAGCGATGGACAGCTTCCGCTACCACATCGCGATAGAAAACCATGTCGAAGCGGGCCATTTTACCGAGAAAATCACCGACTGTTTTCTCGCCTATTGCGTGCCGTTTTATTTCGGGCCACCTGACATCATGGACTATTTTCCCGAAGGCTCTATCATCCCAATTGATATATTCGACATTGAAGGCGCGGCAGAAATCATTCGCGCGGAGATTAAACCTGGCTCATATGAAGCGCGCCTGCCCACCATTATCAAAGCCCGGCAACAAACGCTCACAGACTATAACCTCATGCAAAAAATCGCGAAAATCGTGAGCGAGCGCCATGACGCTGCCGCATTACCGAAACTAAATCAGTTCATCTACGGACGACATATCTATCGCAAGAAAAAACTGATTGCCGCACTAGGGGATATTTATCACCGATACCGCGTTAATCGTCGCTTATAATTTCTCGTGTCACGGGAATTTAGTATGTTTTCGCACCTCTGCCTTGGTAAAGACGTAATAAAATCTCACACGATAATAAGAGAGACCTATGAGCCCTGTTCTGACTGCTTTCAAATTTGGCTTCACCCTATCTGCGGCGGCACTTGCCGTGCTTGCAATGGCGTCCACCGCTTACGCCGATGGGCCCGCTTTTAGCAAAGGCGACCAAGTCGCAAAGTTTCGTCAGCTAGGCCCTGAAAGTCTCCCGACCCCAAACATTTTCCGCAACGCCGCTGGGGCGCCTGGCCCCGCCTATTGGCAGCAGCGTGCTAGTCATAAAATCGACGTGGCGCTGGACGAAGACAAGAAGCGCATCACCGCCAGCATGGATATCGAATATGTGAACGGCTCGCCCGACACACTCAACTACATTTGGCTCGCGCTTGACCAAAACCGTTTCAAAGACGGTTCCCTTGCCCGCGAAAGCGCGATTGCGTCTGCGGCTGGGTCACGCCGCGGTGACGGCTCTGGCGGCGCAGACCGCTACAGCTTTGGCGCGCTGCGGTATGAGCAAGCGATGGAAGACCGCGAATACGGTTTTGAGTTTAAAGCTGTTACAGATTTGCGCGGTCGTGCGCTCTCTTATACGATCAATGACAGCATGATGCGGATCGACCTTGAAAAGCCTCTCGGCCCCGAAGAGGTGCTCAACTTCTCTATTGATTGGGAACATAACATTATCGACGAAGAAGCTGTGGGCGGTCGCGGCGGCTATGAGAGCTTCCCTGATGACCGCGACGGCAAAGGCAACGACATTTTTGGCATGGCGCAGTGGTTCCCACGCCTCGCCGCCTATACGGATTACACAGGCTGGCAGAACAAGCAATTCTTGGGTCGTGGCGAATTTACACTCGAATTTGGTGATTATGAAGTCAACATCAATGTCCCCGCTGACCATATCGTATCAGCCACGGGTGAGTTACAGAACCCTGAAAAAGTCCTGACCGCGACGCAGCGCGAGCGTCTTGCAGATGCGAACCCAAAGAAACCGCTCTTTATCGTGACGCCTGAAGAAGCGATTGAGAACTCCAAAACAAAATCAGGTCAGCGTAAGACGTGGTCATTCAAGGCTGAAAACGTGCGTGACTTTGCGTGGTCTAGCTCTCGCAAATATATTTGGGACGCGATGACGTTTGAGCAGGATGACGAAAAGCACCCCACTGTGCTCGCCATGTCATTCTACCCGCCAGAGGCAGAGCCGATCTGGTCGCAATATTCAACGCAAGCCGTGGTCCACACTATGGACGTTTATAATAAATTTGCGTTCAATTATCCTTACCCGACTGCGCAATCTGTGAACTCGTGGGAACGTGGCGGAATGGAATACCCCATGATCACATTTAACGGCTACCGCCCCTCGGAAAACGAAAAAACGGGAGACGTCACTTATTCGCGCAACATCAAATACGGCCTTATTGGCGTGATTATTCACGAAATTGGGCACATCTATTTCCCGATGGTCGTCAATACGGATGAGCGCCGCTGGACGTGGATGGATGAAGGCATCAACACCTTCCTCGAATATATGGCGGAATATGAGTGGGAGGAAAACTTCCCCATTCTCGGCGGACAGCAAAACCCGCTCGACAGCATTACGCGCTATATGACGAGTTCTAATCAAGTACCGATTATGACGCAATCTGACAGCATTTTGCAGTTTGGCCCCAATGCTTATTCCAAGCCCGCTTCCTCGCTTGTCGTGCTGCGCGAAACAGTTATGGGGCGTGAACTGTTTGACTTTGCGTTCCGCGAATATGCTAACCGTTGGAAATTTAAACGCCCAACGCCAGCTGACTTTTTTCGCACGATGGAAGACGCCTCAGCGGTGGATCTCGATTGGTTCTGGCGCGGCTGGTATTTCGGCACAGATCACGTTGATATGGCGCTCACATCTGTGCGTGAATATCAAATCTCGACCCAAGACCCTGACGCGGAAGAGGACTTCAACCGCAGCCAAGACGCGGCGGATAAGCCCGAGAACATCACGCAACGCCGCAACCGCGAAGAAGGCATTGTCCCTCGCCTGCAACGCCGTGATGATCTTGAAGATTTCTATAATGAGAACGATAAGTTCACGACGACCAACAAGGACCGCAATAAGTATAAGTCTTTCCTCGACGGCTTAGAGGATTGGGAAAAGGCCGCTTATGAGCGCGCGATGAAAGACGGCAAGTTCATCTATTTTATGGATTTTGAAAATGTCGGCGGTCTGATTTCGCCGCTACCTCTCAAGATCACTTATGAAAACGGTGAAGTTGAATTGCTGATGATTCCGGCCGAAATCTGGCGTCGTAACTCTAAGAACGTGACCAAGCTTCTCACGCGCAAAAAGAAAATTGCGACTGTTGAGCTTGACCCGCATCACCAAACGGCCGACGCGAACTATAACAACAATATGTTCCCACCGACGTTGCGCAGCTCTCGCATTGAGCTTTATAAATATTCCCGTTCATCAAACAATATGATGGCGGACATGATGGTTGAGCTGAAATCTGAGGAAAAAGACGGCTCTGATAAAGGTAATAAAGCTGTGCCTCTAACAGAAACAGACGGCAAGAGCACATCGCGTAGTGAAAAGAAAAAGCTGAATGAGAAAGAAAGCGGGTCACTGCGTAAGACGCTTGAGAAACTCCTCTCTCGCGACTAACTCGGACCTATGATAACTCGCCGACAATTAAGTTGCGGGCTTGTGGCGTTTTGCGCCCTGCCCGCCACGCCCGCCTTTGCGCACCGCGAAAAGGCCACGATCAGCGAAGTCGTCTGGTCAGAGGCGGACGGCTTTCTCTACGCCACGCATAAATTTCATATGCATCAAACCGAGGTCAGTCTATTTAAGGCGGGCATCACCCATTCCGCCAAGTTTGAGAGCCTGCGCGCCCGCGCTGAACTCGCGCTTTATGTCGAAGAAAACTTCAAACTCTCCACCCTCGGCGGTGACCCGATCGCGCTCGAAGTCTTAGGCGCGGAAATCGAAGGCCGCGACGTCTATGTCTATCAACAAACCGCCCTCAAAGCTGCCCCCGACGGCCTCATCGTTAGCTGTAATCTCATGCGCAGCTTCATTCCAGACCAGATTAATCATGTGGATGTGAAGCTTGGCGGCGAAACGAAATCACTCGCCTTTCGCGGAACGGATGGACCAAAAGAGGTGAGCTTTTAAGAATCAGCTTGCCTCGCCGCGTCGACAGGCAGATAGTGCGGTCATGATAACTGTTCACCACCTCAATAACTCTCGCTCTCAACGCATCATTTGGCTCCTCGAAGAGTTGGGTGTGAAATATGAGATTAAGCATTATCAACGCGATGAGGTGACGAATCTCGCCCCGCCAGAGCTCAAGGCCATTCACCCTCTCGGAAAATCGCCTGTGATAACCGACATAGATAATGACCGCGTCATTGCAGAGACAGGCGCTATTGTGGAATATCTTCTACGTAAATATGACACCAAGCATAATTTCGTGCCTGATGTGGGGACGCAGGATTATATCGATTACGTCCATTTTATGCATTACGCCGAAGGCTCGGCTATGCTGCCGCTTCTGCTTGCGCTCTATACGGGGCTTCTAGGAGACGCCGCTGCGCCGCTACAGCCGCGCATTATGAGCGAGATTAAAGCCACGCTCGATTACTGCGAATATCAACTTATCCGTAGCAAAAACTTCGCAGGCGATGAGCTCTCTGGTGCAGATTTTATGATGAGTTTCCCTCTCGAAGCCGCACGCGCCAAAGGCCGCCTGACGGGCTATGAGGCGTGCAATGATTGGATTGAACAGCTTTGGAAGCGCCCCGCCTATCTTCGCGCGCTTGAGAAGGGCGGCGATTACGCGTACGGCCCACGCTAGAGTTTGCCATGTCGCACGCGCCAAAAGTGACGGCGAAAGTTTTCCACCTCGCCTATCCTGTTAAAGATAAAGACAGCACTCGCCAGTTCTACGGCGATGTCCTCGGCTGCACGCAAGGCCGCGAAGCCGACACATGGATTGATTTTGATTTCTTTGGGCATCAGCTCAGTTTTCACGTCAAACCCGAGGCCTTTGATGGGCGCGAGCCGACCAATCCCGTTGACGGCAAACACGTGCCCGTCCGTCATTTTGGCGCGGTACTCGATTGGGACGATTGGCACGCGCTGTCGAATAAACTCAAGGCGCGCGGCACAGACTTCGTGATTGAGCCTTATATTCGGTTTAAAGGCGAGGTTGGTGAGCAAGCGACAATGTTTTTCCTTGACCCGAGCGGCAATGCGCTAGAGTTCAAGGCGTTCAAAGACCCGTCACAAATATTTGCCACTTAGGGCAGGTAGTCGCGACCTAGCAGAAAGCCTCTTATGTCTGACTTCACCAAAGGCGATGTCGTACGCCTCAAAAGCGGCGGCCCGAAGATGACAGTGCTTGCGGTAAAAGACACCGCCCTCGCCTGTCAATGGTTTGACCGTAACGGTAAAATGCACAAAAGCGAATTTGACCTTGAGATGGTCGAAAAATTTATCAAAGCGCCACCCGCTTGGTAGCGCTTAACTTTTAGTCTTAGCCTGGTAGCGCGTATGCAATTGGCGCATTTGGCCCGAGCGGCACGCCAAGCACGACCCAGACGATAACAAGCGCCAATCCAGTAATCAGCATCCAGATTGAATATGGCAGCATCAGCGCGGTCAGGCTCCCAATTCCGATCTCCTTTTTCCAACGCTGCGCGAAAATCAATATGAGCGGGAAGTAGACCATGAGCGGCGTGATGATGTTTGTCGCGCCGTCACCTACGCGGTAAGCTGCCGTCGCCGCTTCGGGACTAAAACCAAGCAACATCAACATCGGCACGAGAATGGGCGCAAGCAGGGCCCATTTCGCGCTAGCTGAACCGATAAATAAGTTCAGAACACCTGTCAGCAGCACCATCATTGCCAGCACAAGCGGCAATGGCAGCCCACTTGACTGGATAGCGTCCGCGCCGTGCACAGCGGAAATCAAACCCAGATTTGACCAGCCAAACATCTCCACGAAATGCGCGGCGGCAAAAGATAAAACGAGGTAGTAGCCCATATCTTTCATTGCCCCAGTCATCATATCCACGAGGTCTTTTTGTGTTTTGATGGTGCCCGCTGCTTTACCGTAAACCCAACCACAGGCGAGGAATAACACCATAAATCCGCCCACAAGCGAGGTATAAAACGGACTCAATCTTTTTTGAAAAGAACATAGACCCGCATTTAAATCTGCGTCAGGACAAGCGGCTTCATCAATCAGCGGCGTGTTCGGGCCGATTGTCATCGCCACCCAAAGCGCGATCACCGCGAGGGCTACTAATCCAGCGCGTTTCAATCCCTTGCTTTGCTCTGGCGTGAGGCCAGGCGTGACGTCTTCAAATTGTTGAGCAAGCTCTCCGTCACCGTCGCGCCAAGAGCCGAGGCGCGGCTCGATAATCTTATCCGTCACCCACCATATAAGCGGCAGATAAATCACAGTCATAGCCGCGATGAAAAACCAATTGCCTGCAATGTTCATTGTCCAAGACGGATCAAGTCCGCTGACGCTAACCGCCTCTTCGGTAATCCCAAACAGAAGCGCGTCGAGCTGACCCGGCAAGAAGTTCGCGGAGAAGCCGCCTGATACGCCTGCAAAAGCGGCAGCTATACCTGCTAGCGGATGACGACCTGCGGCGGCGAATAATATGCCTGCAAGTGGGATAAGCACCACATAACCTGCATCCGCCGCGTGATTGCCAAGCATCGCCACAAGCGCCACTACCGGCGTGAGCAAGACAGTCGGCGTTTTCGACACCGCCGCTTTCATACCGCTCGCGAAAAGCCCTGACCGTTCTGCAACGCCTGCACCTAGCATCACGACCAGAACATATCCCAGAGGATAGAAGTGTGTGAAAGTCTTGGGCATTTGCACCCAAAGCCTTTGGATATTTTCAGCAGACAGCAAACTCGCCGCTTTCAGTACGATAGGCGACCCACTTGCATCGGTCTTCACAGGATGGTTAGCCGAAAGCCCGATCGCATGAGCCACAACAGAAACGAGAATAAGAATGCCGATGAGGTAGAAAAACAGAAATACAGGGTCAGGCAATTTATTACCCGTGCGCTCCACCCAAGCGAGAAAGCCTTTATGCGAAGAGTCCGTCGTATTGGACGCGGGTGAATTTGCCATGTCGTGCCTCTGATTTTGTTTTTACGTTTATAGGCAGGCGTCCTCTATCTGTCGAGAAAATCACGCAATAATTCATACCCAGCCCGTCTGAGACCATGACTTGCGCGCAAACGACTCTGCGCCTATCTTTTTGATATGCAGATTAAGCGACATTTTACGCGTGAAGAGGACGGGGCCTACGCCGACATCGCGTTCAAAACTGTCTCAAGCGAGCTTCGCACGATTGAGGGGCGTGTGCTTTCCGCCAGCGCATCGTTTGAAGCGCCAGAAGATTGGTCGCAAGTGGCCTGTGATATCCTCGCGCAGAAGTATTTTCGCCGCGCGGGTGTGCCGTCAAAAACTGTTGCCGTTTTGGAGGACGATGTCCCCGCTTGGTTACAACGCCATGCGCCCGCGAAAGGAAGCAAGACAGGCGCCGAAACGGACGCGCGACAAGTCTTTGACCGCCTCGCAGGCTGCTGGACCTATTGGGGCTGGAAGGGCGGATATTTCAACGCGGAATCTGATGCCAGAACCTTTTTCGACGAACTGCGCTTTATGCTCGCGAGCCAAATGGCGGCACCAAATAGCCCGCAGTGGTTTAATACGGGGCTCCACTGGGCCTATGGTCTTGAGGGGCGCGCGCAAGGGCATTTCTATGTCGATCACACAACGGGCAAAGTTCATAAATCGCAAAACGCCTATGAACGACCACAGCCGCATGCGTGCTTTATTCAATCGATAAATGATGATCTTGTCGGGGACGGCGGCATTATGGATTTATGGGTGCGCGAAGCGCGGCTTTTTAAATACGGCTCTGGGACTGGGAGTAACTTCTCTAGCTTGCGCGGCAAAGGTGAACCCCTCTCTGGTGGGGGCACCTCCTCTGGCCTGCTAAGCTTTCTGAAAATGGGCGATGTATCTGCAGGCTCCATTAAGTCTGGCGGAACGACGCGCCGTGCAGCAAAGATGGTGATTGTCGATATTGATCACCCCGATATTGAAGCCTTTATCGACTGGAAATCATCTGAGGAAATGAAAGTCGCTGCGCTGGTTGCGGGCAGCAAAGTCATCAAACGTCGTCTGACGGCTATCCTAAAGTCTTGCGTGAATTGCGATGGCGAGCTTGCCATATGCTGCGACCCAAGTCAAAATGCGGCCCTCAAACGCGAGATCAATGCAGCCCGCCGCGACGGCGTCCCTGACGGCGCGATTGCCCGCGTCCTGCAACTCGCCCGCCAAGGCGTAGAGCACATCGACGTCACAGAGTTCTCTGCCGACTGGGACAGCGAAGCCTACGCCACTGTCTCGGGCCAAAACGCCAATAATTCCGTGCGCGTGTCTGATGCGTTTATGAAAGCGGTGCGCAAAGATGAAAGCTGGGACCTCATCCGCCGAACAGACGGCGCAGTCGCAAGCTCTGTCAAAGCGCGCGACTTGTGGGCCAAAATCTCACGTGCCGCATGGGCCAGCGCTGATCCAGGCCTGCAATACCACGACACCATCAATGCGTGGAATACTTGCCCGAATGACGGGCCGATAACTGCGTCAAACCCGTGTTCAGAGTATATGTTCCTTGACAACACGGCTTGCAATCTCGCGAGCCTGAACCTCACAAAATTTCTCAGTGAAGACGGGCAGTTTGACACGGACGGATTTGAACATGCGGCGCGGCTCTGGACAATCGTGCTCGAGGTTTCTGTCCTCATGGCGCAGTTCCCGTCTAAGGAAGTGGCCGAGCGCAGCTATGCCTACCGCACGCTTGGCCTTGGTTATGCCAATCTCGGCGGGCTACTGATGCGCAGCGGCATTGCTTATGACAGTGACGCAGGACGCGCGGCATCTGGGGCTATCACCGCCTTGCTCTCTGGGGTGGCGTACCAAACGTCTTCAGAGATGGCCCGCCACCTCGGCGCTTTCCCGCGCCACGCGGCCAATTCAGAGCCGATGATGCGGGTCATACAAAACCACCGCCGCGCCGCAGAGGGTCGAGTATCATTTGATGGTCTGTCTTACAAACCGCTCACGCTTGACCGTAATGATTGCCCTTACATGGGTGTAGCAGAGCGCGCGGCGATCGTTTGGCGGGATGTACAAAAACATGGCAAAGCCCACGGCTTCCGCAATGCCCAAGTTAGCGTCATCGCCCCGACGGGCACAATAGGCCTGCTGATGGATTGCGATACGACAGGCATTGAACCTGACTTCGCATTAGTCAAATTTAAAAAACTTGCAGGCGGTGGGCACCTCAAAATCATCAATCAAGCCGTTCCACTCGCGCTCAAAAGTCTCGGCTATTCAGACGCTAAACGCAAAGACATCATCCGCTTTGCACTCGGTCACGGCACGCTAGAAGACAGTCCCGCAATTAGCTTTGAAAGCCTGAAAGGCCGCGGGTTTAGTGATTACGAAACGGGTAGAATTGCCGAGGCATTGCCTGACGCATTTGACATTCGTTACGTCTTTACAGTTGCACAACTCGGCGTAGAATTTTGCAAAGACGGGCTTGGCTTTACCGACGAGCAGCTTGAAACGCACGGCCATGACTTGCTGCCACTAATGGGCTATTCGGAAGACGATATACTCGCAGCCAATATCTATTGCTCTGGCGCGATGACGCTTGAAGGTGCGCCGCATCTTAAAGACGAGCACCTCCCCGTCTTTGATTGCGCCACGCCTTGCGGACGTACGGGGACACGTTCCCTGTCGGCAGAGGCGCATATTTTAATGATGGCCGCGGCGCAGCCGCTCGTGTCAGGCGCAATATCTAAGACAGTGAACATGCCGTCTGACGCCACGATAGATGATGTGGCGGGCGTTTATAAGCGTGCTCATACGCTGGGTATTAAAGCGGTCGCGCTTTACCGTGATGGGTCCAAACTCAGTCAGCCGCTCAGCTCTGCGGTGTTTAGCGATATCGCGCTAGACGATCTTGAAGACTCCGTTGACGCCCCTGCGGCCACACGGGCGCAAATCGGCGCCGAACGCATTGTCGAAAAAATCGTAGAACGCATCATTGAAAAACCCGTCACTCGCGAACGCCTGCCCGACCGCCGCACGGGTTATATTCAAAAAGCGAGCATTGGCGGGCACAAAGTCTACCTCCACACGGGTGAGTTCAAGAACGGTCGCCTCGGCGAGATTTTCATTGATATGCATAAAGAAGGCGCGGCCTTCCGCAGCCTGATGAATAATTTTGCCATCGCAATTTCAATCGGCCTGCAATACGGCGTCCCGCTCGAAGAATTTGTCGAAGCCTATGTCTTTACCCGTTTTGAACCGTCAGGCCCTGTGCAAGGCAATGACAAGATCAAGTTCGCCAATTCCATTCTTGATTACATTTTCCGAGAGCTTGGTATTTCCTATTTAGGTTGGGATGACCTCGCCCACAATACGGACAGCACGACCGCGCCTGACCAACTCGGTAAAGGAGCGGCTGAACGTAATGCGGGCCGCGACCAAGAAGACGCACAAGGCCAACTCTTGCTTGAAGGTGTGTCAAAAGGCTATCTGCGGCGCACGGGGGATGACCATAATATTGTTCCCTTCTCTAAACGCATTGCCGATAAAGCGGCTGAGTCGGATGACCCTTACGCGCTGGAGCTTGACGCGGAAAGCTTAGATGTTGATGCCCGTGACATAACTAAGGCGGCCAATAGTGGACCAAGTCCGACAACGCCATCTGCATCCACTCAAGCTCGTTTCCAAGGCTACACTGGTGATGCCTGTCCAGAATGCGGTCATTTCACACTTATTCGCAATGGCACATGCCAAAAATGCGATAGCTGTGGTTCGACCACAGGCTGCTCTTAATCCAGCTATGGCGTAAAAGTAGCACAACTGTAATTCCTGCCTACATTACAGCGATTTTACTAAAATTTGACACTCTGCTGATGTATAGCTTAGCACGATGAGTGACTGTATTTTGACATATATGCTCAGCGCGGCGGCAGTTCTTGCCATGACAGCGCCCGCGCAAGCGCAGATACGCGTCGACTCGCGCATGTACACGGCCTCTGGCTCTTGCGCGCAATGTGATCTGTCGGGGCGGACGCTGACTGGGCTTACGCTACGCGACAGTAATTTTGCAGGCGCGCAGTTTAACCGCTCAAATCTAAGCGGTGGGAACTTTGACCGGTCTAATCTTTCAGACACTCAATTCAAACGCGCCTTCCTCGCGCGTGTCGAAGGCGAGTCGGTCAATATGGCGGACGCAATTTTCCAAGACGCGACCCTGATTGAGGCGACATTCGACAATGCCATTCTTACAAATTCTGATTTACAACGCGCAGACATCACCCGCGCGCATTTCACGCGCAGTGATTTTGCGGACGCCAATCTCACGAGCGCAAGTGGGGCGAATGTGAATTTTGAAGGTTCCAAATTCGTCAACGCACGTTTTGATCACATGAATTTACGTAATGCCAAACTCGACGGCGCCGTTTTTCATAATGTGAAATTTGGAAACGCTTTACTTGCTGGCGCCACGATGGCAGGTGCAGACTTCTCCAAAGCAGATCTTCTTGAAGTCAGAGGGTTAGAACAAGCACAACTCGACACAGCTTGCGGCGATAGCGAGACGCGTCTGCCGATTGGTTTATCACTTTCCTACTGCGAACGCTATGAAGGCATGGACCACGGCACAGACCACACTGGCCTATCACCGAAAATGGTGCGCGCCGCGAAGCGTTTAGATAATGCGATTTCTAATGTCGAAGCCTTGCTTGCGGATACGGGAAATAGTGACCCTGTCTTGCGCCGTCGGTTGCAGCGCATTCATTCTGACCTCACTAGCTCGCGCCGCTCGATCGAGAATTAATTACTTCGCCTTTCCAGGCTGGTAATCACGCGTTGCCACTGCCAAAATGTCTTCGAGTTTTGTTGGCATATTTTTAAATTCACCTTTCGCAAACATCTCTGTCTGATCGGCAAAATGCGGTGAGCTTTCGTCGAGTGTCGCCGAGCCGTAATTGTGAATAGAGGTAAGATCAAGCGAACCCTCTGTGTTCCAATCCGCAACCATAATATGCGTATCACCCGCGAGCGCGTTCATCGACCCATTCGCTTCAATCGTATTTGGGTCAGCATAAATCGCACGCAAAACATCTGGTGCGCCGTTAAGTGGTAGATCAACGTCTCCACGTTTAATACGGTTAACCTCCCCCCATTCGGGGTCGAGTCGTCCGTAACTATTTTGTAGAATTTCAGATGCCTTTTTAAACGCCTCTAAGGGCGGCATGACGTCTTCTTTAAATTCACTGCCATGGGCGAACATGCCTGTTGCGATTACAAGTGCCGCGCTACGATTATCTATGTTCGTGTCGCCGTCCCAATTTCGCAACACTCTCTGTGCAGACTTCAATACGGGGTCCGTCAAATCGGCGGTCGCAAGTTCAACAACCATCTGCCAAAGCTTAAACTCAGGATGATATTTTGTGTCCGCGCGATAGGCGAGCAACTCATCTTTCGAGATGTCTTTGTCAGGTGTCAGCAGTTCCAACGCGCGCAAAGAGCGGTTTGTCATACGGGGCTCAACCCCAAAATAGCTCGGAAAGTCCTCACGCAGGGGATGGCTTCCTGTCTCACTCATTTTAAACGGTGTATGATTGGCAGAAAACACCCACCCTGATTGAGGGTCGGTCATTTGAGGGAGTTGAGACACATCCACATTCCTGGTCCAGATAAGTTCTGAGCGGTCGCCTGGCAAGACAGATAACCAATCTGGCCCCTCAAAGCGTTTTGGCATTTGCGCATTATAGAGTGCACCGATATGACCATCCGCCGTCGCCCAAATCGTATTAAATGAGAGAATCCCGTTTATATCAAGCGCAGCTTTCCACTCGTCAAGTGAGCGCGCCTTTCCCATCGCAATCCATTGGGTGAGTTGATTGACTTCGCCCATCCCCGCATATCTTAAGGCATAATGCCCGTTGTCCGTTGAAAGTACAGGGCCATGCGCCGACCACAAAATATCACGCGTCACAGGTATTGAAAAAGGGCCCCATAATTTGACTCTAAACTTTGATTTTGTAATTTCAAAATCACGCCATTCGCCATCCAACTTATAGCGTTTCGGCTTAGTCTCTTTATCGACAACCAACTCATAAATATCAATGAGATCAGGCTTATTCACTGTATGCCCCCAGCCGAGATAGGGAGTCACGCCCTGCGCAAGTATGGGCGTGCCTGGAAAATTTGCACCCGCAATGTCTGTACCCTCTTCGCTGACGGTATGCGCTTCATACCACGCATAAGGCCCCGTCATCGGTTGATGCGAATTAATCACAAGACGCGTGTGCCCGTCATCAGAACGAGCAGGCGCGACCGCAAAAGCGTTTGACCCGCGCACGGCTTCTGGCAGCACGCCTTGCAAAGACGCGTCTCTACCCCAGGGCGAAACTTTCGGCTTAGCGCCTTCGGCAAATAATCCCGCAAGGTCTTCATCTAAGCGGTAGAAAAACGGCGTCGCCCATGTCACGCCTGAAATGATGTCTTTGCCCGTCACAGGAAATAGACCTTGTTTCGCGCGGTCTTGATGTTCTGCGACAAATAGGTTTATCCCGTCGGCATAACCCTCGGCAACATCACGCACGGTCTTGGGCAAGCTGTCATATTTCGTTTCAACGGCTTCACGCACTTTGAACAGGTCATAGAGATAATCTGTGGGCGCGACGGATTTGCCTTTAAACTGCGCCGCCATACCTCGCGAGCCAACGAGTGTATCTTGAATGGTCTCCCAGTCATCCTCAGAATGGGCGTAGGCTAAGCCAAAGGCGGTATCTCTGTCTGATTTACCAAAAATATGTGGCACGCCAAAATCGTCTCGGATAATGCGCGCGTCATAGGATTGGGCGGTGGCGATAAACGCGTCATAGTCCGGCGCAGGGCCTGTCGGGGTTTTTAAAACTACGGCTGCCCCGATAAGCGCAACAACCGCAGCGCCGCTCATCCATTTCAAAATGCGTTTCATATCTTTTCCCCTGAGCACTTTCGGCGTCTTGCAGGCCTCATGCGTGAATTGTTTGCCTTTTCTATTCCACTGCCTAAGATGATGCGCAAGGCGAATTTACAAGACCCATTTGTAATTGGGTCACTACCTAAGGAGACTAAAATGAGTGGTACACAGCTTCCTCAATTCAACGCGCAAGATTTACTCGACCAGATTTTAGGTGCGGGCAAAAAACTTGCCTCTGATAGCAAAGAACAGACGAGCGAGTTGACGGATAAAGCCAAAGATATTGCCCTTCGCGGCGAGGACGCCCTCATCGACAAACTCGGCATTGAAGACACTGCCGCTAGCCGTGACGCGCTTCGCAAAGGGGCTGGCACAGCAGGGGCGCTCGCCCTACTCCTGAGTTCTCGTTCAGCCCGTAAGGTCGCGACGCTTGGGGGATTAGCAGGGCTAGGTGTGCTCGCCTACCGCGCGCATAAAGCTGGCAAAATGCCTGAGTCTGTGGACGATGTTATTGGCCTTATCAAAGGCCCAAGCGCGGATAAGCGCGCTGACCACTTGCTACAAGCCATGGTCGCGGCTGCGAAAGCGGATGGCAAACTCAGCCAAGACGAAGTCGAAATCATCATGGCGCTCAACCCAGAGTCGGTAGATAAGTTGGAAGCCGCCCTCACCGAAGAGCCAGATGCCAAAGCTATTGCTGCGCTTGCGAGCAATGACCAGGAAGCCGCTGAAATCTATGCCGTGTCTTGCCGTGTGGCCAATGGGCTAAATGTGAAAGAACGCGAATATCTTGATCACCTCGCTATGGCACTTCGTTTAGATCCTGTTGTTGCCGCAAAACTAGAAACAGACGTTCGCACAGGATGAAAAGATACGGACTATTCGCAGTCGCTTTATTACTCGTCGCCTGTTCCGCAACGGATACCGCCGACATCAAAGATGGCGGTCTGACCGAATTACCAGCAGCTACTCAAGCCAAAGGCCAAATCTGCGGCGGCATGATGATAGGCAACGCACAAAGTTGCTCTGGTGAAAATGAATATTGTCACCGCGAGATTAAAGATATGTGCGGCGCGGCAGACGCCACTGGCGTTTGTCGCTCTAAACCAGAAATGTGTACGATGGACTATAGCCCTGTATGCGGATGTGATGGTAAAACCTATCCAAATGAATGCGCCGCAAATAGCCAAGGCGTCAGCGCAGCCGCGAAAGGAGAATGTCCGTGAAACACTTAATACCTATTATAGCTATCGCATTGTCAGTATCTGCCTGTTCGGAAGCAAAATATGAATCTCAAAATGGCGCTAACGGCGCAGGAGCCTCTGCAATCATCAGCGAAGCAGAGGCAACCGCCGATATAGCGAATTGGGGTACGTTTCATGCCTATTTCACAGACGACACCCATGTCACAAAACCGACCCTTGTCGGCACAGCCAAGATCAAAGCGGGACAACAAATTCATCCCGCCCACCGTCACGCCGATGAAGAATACCTCATGGTCACAAAAGGGCGCGGTACTTGGACACTCAACGGCGTGGATAGCCCCGCCAATGCGGGTGATATCCTGTTTGCGAGGGCTTGGGATTATCACGGCATTCGCGCCGCAGATAACAGCCCGCTTGAGTTCGTTGTGTTTAAATATTCAGGCCGCCACATCGACCCGCCTAAAGATCCAAACCCTAACCTGCCCGAAGAGGTGGGCGGCTAATCGGTAGCTTCCACGACCCAAGGCCAGAATGTTTTCTCTCTGACCCAAAGTGTGGCGAGCCATTTCTCGCCGCTCTCAACGGGCGTGCCCGCGTGACGTGATTTGGGAAGTGGGCGACCTGCTTCGTCTGTATTGGCGAATAGAAGCGCATCCCCTACTCCGCCTTTATAGCTGACATCTAAATCGGGAAAGCCCGTCTCGCCGCCCTCATATCCCGTATTAAGATAGGTGAGCAGCGTCAACATTCGCTGCCCCGTACGACCGACTTGGGAATAGTCGGCTTCGTCCTCTGACAGATAGTCATGATGCGGGCGGTATTCTTGACCAGGCCTGTAACGCAGCAAACTCAGAAACTCGCCCTGCTCTGGCTTTGCGCCTGCGGCAGAGGCGAGCGAGAATAATATCTGCACCATCGGCATATCGGTGACGGCAGGCAAAATAACCGCGCCGTCAGACGTGCGAAATCCTGCATGCAAGCTACCCGACTCCGCGACGACTTTCGACGGCTGCATGAGCGGCGTAGACACGGCGATGAGGTAATCACATTGCAGCGGCGTGAGTACATCATTGATTGCGTGAACCGCATGTTCGTTCGTGAGGCTTTTCTTTTTTTGTTCTTGCGGTGACCAAATCGCCTTGATTGCATCACGTATTATATTTTGCGAAATAGGCGCGGGCTCTATTGGCGCGCCGCCGTTATACTCCTCCTCAATCAGCGGCATATCTTTAGGCAAGCTGTCCCGAATAACGGAAAGATCATCCGCGCTGACATAAGCTTTCCCGCGCTGCCCTGCCCGCACAATCAAATAACGCGCTGTCATATCCCCGTAACGCGCCGCACGCCTCAGAAGCGTGCAAACAAGCCCGTCCGCTCCGCCATGCGCATCCATAAGGACCGCCATATCGGTAAGCAATGGCGGGAAACCGCCCATCACGGCTTCGATATAAAGCGTTTCTGCTCGCGTGAAATTTTGCTCAATACCACAACCGAGCGCACATAAAACGGCGAGTTTGGCTTTGGCGAATGGGACTTCTTTAGCTTGCTCAAATAAATGCGCGGCTTGCGCAAAATCAGCGAGGGTCGGCGGGTGTCCCTGCCCCGACAAAAACCCCATAGCGCGATTTATGCGTTGCGAGTGCGTCAAATTTGGAGCCGAGCTATTCATGAGCTTTCCCTAGCAGAGGCGCGTCCGCTTTGATAGAGAGAGGCATGATGCAAACCGACACACATGCGCGCGAGTACCAAACAAAAGGCGCGACGCTTTTGCCTGCTCTCATGTCACCCGAGGTCGCATCAAATTTCACGCATGAGCTTCAAAAAGTGGTAAAAGCCGTAGGTGCGCCGCTCCTCGCAGCACCGCGTGTCGGTGAAAAGCCAGCTTATGAAATTTACGGTTATAAATGGTGGCCAATGGCGAGCTATCACTTTGGCCTGACTCCCATGATGGAAGCGCTGACGGGTGAGACACTTAAGCCAACTTACGCCTTTTTTCGGAGTTATCAGAAAGATGACATCTGCCGCATCCACGCAGACCGCGCCGCTTGTCAGCACTCGCTTTCACTCACCCTTGGTTATTCCGATGATGCGCCATGGGCTTTATCAGTCGAAGCTAATGCCTTGGCGGCAGACAATTATTTCAAAGCAGGACAAGCGGCGGATTACGGTGGGAATGAGTATATTGATTTTCCAATGAACCCGGGGGATGCGGTCCTCTATAAAGGCATAGAGTATCGCCATGGACGGCTCACGCCTAACCCAAACCGTTGGTCAGCGCATATGTTTTTGCATTGGGTCAGTGCTGATGGGCCATATGCATCCGAATCTTATGACGGCCTCACCTTGCCAGCAGCCAATGATTTTACCTTTCCGCCGTCCTAGTCTAGGCTCACCCATATGTTTCAAACCTTTTTCACAGACCTACGCGCCGCGAAAATTCCCGTCACCATTCGGGAGTATCTGACCCTGCTTGAGGGGTTAGATAAAAACGTCACAGGCGACAGCGTTGACGGATTTTACTATCTCTCGCGCACCGCCCTTGTGAAGGATGAACGTGACCTTGATAAATTTGACCAAGTCTTCTCTCACGTCTTTCGCGGTATGGATTATCTCACTGATATCTTTGGTCAAGATGAACACGAAATACCCGCCGACTGGCTGCGCGCCATGGCTGAGAAATATTTGACGCCTGAAGAGATGGCCGAAATCGAAGGCTTGGGTGATTTTGACAAAATAATGGAAGCCTTAAAAGAGCGTTTGGAAAACCAAGACAAACGCCATGAAGGCGGCAGCAAGAATATCGGCACAGGTGGCACCTCCCCCTTTGGGCATGGCGGCTATAATCCCGAGGGCGTGCGCATAGGCGGGCCTGGCAAACATGGGAAAGCGGTCAAGGTATGGGACAAAAGGCAGTTTAAAAACCTCGACGGTGACCGCGAAATTGGCACGCGCAACATCAAAGTTGCCCTGCGCCGCCTGCGTAAATTTGCGCGTGAAGGCGCGGCAGAAGAGCTTGATCTTGACGGCACAATTCGCGGCACAGCCAAGCAAGGTTGGCTTGATATTCGTATGCGACCAGAGCGTCGCAACGCGGTCAAAGTTCTGACGTTTTTTGATATTGGCGGCTCGATGGATGCTTACGTTAAACAGGCCGAAGAGCTGTTCTCGGCCGCGCGGTCAGAATTTAAACGACTGGAATATTTCTACTTTCACAACTGCATTTACGAACACGTTTGGAAAGACAACATCCGCCGTATGCGCGAAGTCACGCCTACTTGGGATATCCTTCATAAATTTCCAAGCGATTACCGCGTCGTGATTGTCGGCGACGCCGCGATGAGCCCCTATGAAGTCACCATGCGCGGCGGCTCGGTCGAGCACTGGAATGAAGAAGCGGGCCATATCTGGCTGAAGCGTTTTGTCGATGTCTACCCGCACCTCATCTGGATTAATCCAACAGAAGAGAAATACTGGCAATACTCGCAAAGTACGCAAATCATCCGCGAAATTATCGGCGAAGACCGCATGTTCCCGATGACCTTAAGTGGGCTAGAAGACGCAATGAAAGAACTGGCTAGGTGATTTTGGGCTACGCCCAAAACCACAAACAATAACGCGTAGTTTATCTTTCGAGAATCGAAAGATAAACTGGCAGCGTTTTGCGGGAAACACAGGAAACCAAACTAGGAAAATTTGATGCTCGACCTAGACTTCACATTCACAAATGAGGTCTGGATATTCTCGGCCACCAAAGCCAGTTGGCACATGGTCACCGTACCCAAGGAGATGTCAGCCGATATTAAAGCCTTCACCAAACACCTCGTTAAAGGCTTCCGTTCCGTCAAAGTCACCGCCACAATTGGCGAGACGACATGGAGCACGTCCATTTTTCCAGATAGCAAAACGGGATGCTATTTCCTGCCGATTAAAGCGAGCGTGAGAGCTGCGGAAGGGGTTAGTGTGGGCGATCAAGTGACGGTGCAGTTGGTTGTTGGGACATAGGGTGACTCACTTACCCCTGCATTGCTTTGCCGAAAAATTTCATTCCATCACTCTCGTGTTTTATTACGAGGAGTTATATCCTAAAAATGGGTAGTGTTTCATTTATTGCCTATTATTAATATATAAGAAGAGTTCACAGAGGAAAAACTCATTGAAGATAAAGTTATTCAAAAAATTACTAAAGCTCATTTGGTGGGCATTATTTATAAGCTTTTTCGCAATTTTCATATTTCTATTGAACTCGTCGTCAGTAGACACCAATCCTCTCGTGTTCGATATGTCTGAACGGATGCAAAGTCGTCGGTGGATTTTGCCTGTATTTCCACTAATTATGATTTGTTTGATATTCATAAATCTGATTTATGATTGGCCTAATAAATGGAGTCGATGGCTTAAAGATGTTTTAGGCATCACAATTTTAACAAGCATATCACTTTTTCTAGCGGCTCATGTTTCTCTAAAAGTTGATGACTATAGAAACATGATTAAAAGTGGAAGCCCACAATTTATCAAAGGGGTAGTATCAAATGCAATGCCAATAGGCGGCCCGCGGTCAGATTTTCAATTTGAAATTAATGGTAAAAAAATCTATATTGAATATGAAAATCTCCCTTGGAGTTTTCCTACATCATGCAAAACAAATTGCGTAATAAAAGATGGAATGAAGCTAGAAATCACTAGGTATGGTGAAACCGTAGTGAGAATTATACAATATTAAAGCCACCTTTTTCCGTCTAACAAACGAAAAGCTCCTAAATTTGCGCAAATATATAATCGATTTCAAAAATAAAAGCGGTGCACAAACACACACTAAGGGTGTGGGTGTTTTGCTGCCCTGTTGCGCGAATTTTTGCTTTGCAAAAAGTTCGCGCTAACCCCCAGTCACACTCATATGTCGCGTTACACTTGGCTTTGCCCCGCGCGTGCTAATATCAAACTTATGCTTTTCTGGCTTTGTGCGCATGGTTAGGTCTAGGAGCCTGTTTAGCTCCTCTTCCGCGTTCTCCCCCCGCAGCGCGCCCCGCAAATCGAGCATGCCGTCATCGCCGAGACAGGCGTAGATTTGGCCTGTGCAGGTGACGCGCACACGGTTGCAGCCTGCGCAGAAATTATTGGTCAGCGGCGTGATAAAGCCGAGCGTACCGCCAGTCTCGAGCACTTTGACATAGCGCGCGGGGCCGCCCGTTTTATGCGCGCTATCAACGAGGGTGAAGCGAGCCTCAAGATTATCGCGCACGGCGGACAGCGGAATATATTGATCGACACGATCGCCGTCTATTTCGCCGAGCGGCATAACTTCAATCAGCGTCATATCCATGTCGCGACTATGCGCCCAAGTGATCAGCTCTGGGATTTCGCAGTCGTTAACGCCCTTAAGCGCGACCGTATTTATTTTGACCCGCAGCCCTGCCTCTTGCGCCGCGTCGAGGCCGCGCATGACATCATCTATGGCGTCGCGGCGGGTGAGCGTTTTAAACGTCGCGCGGTCTAGCGTATCAAGCGAGACATTAATGCGCTCTACCCCAAAGCGTTTGAGATCTTTCGCATATTTATCAAGCTGCGTCGCATTGGTTGTGACCGTGAGTTCGTCGAGCGCGCCGCTGCTTTTGTGACGAGACAAACGCTCAATTAATTTCATAATATCGCGCCGCACGAGAGGCTCCCCGCCTGTGATACGGAGTTTACGCACGCCGCGCGCGATGAATTGACTTGCGAGTATGTCGAGTTCTTCGAGGGTCAGCAGATCTTTGCGCGGCAGAAAAGTCATCTTCTCGGCCATGCAATAAGAGCATCGCAGGTCGCAACGATCTGTCACGGATAAGCGTAGATAGGTGATCTGGCGTCCGAAGCTGTCCACGAGATGATTTGTGGGGAGATTATTCATTTTTACCTGTCCGCGCGATGCATTTCACCTTGATAAGTTAACACAAAAGCGGTGCACAAACACACACTAAAAGTGTGTGTGTTTGCTGCCCTGTTGCGCGAATTTTGCTTCGCAAAACTTCGCGCTAACACTCAACAACATTGACGGCCAGACCGCCTTGGCTTGTTTCTTTATATTTGGTGCTCATGTCGAGGCCCGTTTGGCGCATGGTTTCTATGACTTGGTCGAGGCTCACTTTCATTTTCTCCGACGCATGAAGGGCGAGCCGTGCCGCGTTCACCGCTTTCACCGCGCCTATGGCGTTGCGTTCAATACATGGGATTTGCACGAGCCCTCCGACGGGATCACACGTAAGGCCGAGATTGTGTTCCATCCCGATTTCTGCCGCACTGGTGACTTGTAGAGGCGTCGCACCCCAAACGGCGGCTAGCCCGCCCGCCGCCATTGAACAGGCCACGCCAACCTCCCCTTGGCATCCCATTTCCGCGCCAGATATAGACGCGCGCTGCTTATAGAGCAGACCAATCCCACCCGCCGTGAGGAGGAACTTGCGAATATTTTTTGCATTTGCTCGTTCGCCTAAGCAGTAGTGACGCAGCACAGCAGGGATTATACCCGCCGCGCCATTTGTTGGCGCTGTCACGACTTGCCCACCATTGGCGTTCTCTTCATTCACCGCCATGGCGTAGACGTTGAGCCAATCAAAAAGCTGCTCGCGTTCATTGGACAGCGGCGCGCCATGAAGTTTTTCCCAAATCTGCGGCGCGCGGCGTTTCACCTTTAGCCCGCCCGGTAAAATGCCTTCAGTCTCTAGCCCGCGGTCGATACAAGCGTTCATAACCTCAGCGATACGGTCAAGCGCCGCGTCTGTTTCCTTCCGCGGGCGCATGGCATCCTCATTGGCATAGATAATTTCGTGAATGGCTTTGTCTTGGGTGGCGCAGAAAAACAAAAGTTGCTCAGCCGATTGAAATTGATATGGCGCATCTGACTCAGACGGTACAACGTCTTTTGGCAACGGTGTTTCGAGTTGGCGTTTCGAGGCAATAAAGCCGCCGCCTGTGGAATAATACGTCTGCTTGAAAACAGACGCATTGTCCGCATCAAACGCCTCTAAAACCATGCCATTGGGATGGAGTTTTGGCGCTGTTTCAAAATCAAAAACGATATCTGTCTTTGGGTTGAAAACAATATCCCTTTCCCCGCCAAGCAAAAGTTTGTGTGCCTCCTCAACCCGCGCGACAAGTTGGTCTGCCTCCCTCGGGTCGAGCGTTTCTGGCTCCAGCCCAAGCAAGCCCAAAATACAGGCCTTAGGCGTGGCATGCCCTACCCCCGTCAGCGCCAGCGAGCCTTGCAACGTAACTACTACACGCGACACAGCCTCAAAACGCCCACGTTTTTTCAGTGCATCAACAAAGCGTTTGCCAATACGAATAGGCCCCACCGTGTGGGAACTCGACGGGCCAATGCCTATGCGAAATATGTCAAGCGTCGACAACATAGCTTTCCGCATTTCACAGTCCGCGACACAGGGCAACAGAAATTGATACGACATCCAAGAAATCGTAATTTCTAATGAGGGATTTGGCCTGAGATAATAAAGATGGCTCACTACACTCGGGATTTCGTTATACTTCAAAAACAACCCACCCCTATTCACAATTCCGCCCTTGGCTTTGTGCTCACATGTGGCAATAACAGCGCTATGAAAGACTTTGCCTTTACCAGCGCTAATCTCATCGATTGCTTACATGTGGAGCAACTCGACACCTGCTTATTTCGGGGAAACTCTCTGACCTTTGGGCTGCCCCGCGTGTTTGGCGGGCAAGTCGCCGCGCAGGCGCTCAACGCCGCTTACCGCACGGTCGACCCGTCGCGCAAACCACATTCGCTGCATTCTTATTTTCTGCGCCCTGGTGACAATCAACGGCCGATTATATTTGACGTGGATCCCATTCGCGATGGACGCAGTTTTTCCACCCGTCGCGTTGTGGCCAAGCAGGACGGTAAAGCCATTTTTAACTGCTCTATTTCTTTTCAAATTACCGAGGACGGCCTGTCTCACCAAATGGATTTACCGATTGATGTTGTCGGGCCCGACGAGCTTGAGTCTGATGTGGAGTGGGCGAAATCACTGGGACAAAGCGGCTCTGGCCTGACCGAAGAAAAATACCGCGCGATGATGCTTTTGTTCAATACAGACGTGGTCGATATGCGCAGCACCCACCGCATGACCTCGCTTGAGCCGAAGGTCGAAGAGCCGCATCACGGGTTTTGGTTCAAATTTAATGGCGACATTGGCGACGACTCTGTCACCCACCGCACGCTGTTGACGTTCATTTCTGATAAGGCGCTCATGAGTACGGGTCTGCGCCCTCACCCCGTCAGTTTTATTAGCCATAAGATTATCGGCGCGAGCCTCGACCATTCCATGTGGTTTCACGAAGATATCCGCGTAGACGATTGGATTTATTATTTCATGGACAGCCCACGATCTGCGCGCGCGCGCGACTATAATCGCGGCAGTTTTTACACACGTAAAGGCAAGCTGATTGCGTCCACTGCGCAAGAAGGCCTCATCCGTGTTGTCGGGAAAAAGGAGACAAATAATGGCACTATCAAAGGATAGATCAGAAAGCGTTTCAGACGCGCTCGACACACGCATTACCGTGCGGGCGTTCAAAGACACGCCTGTACCCGACGACGTGTTGATGGAAATTTTAGAGAAAGCACGCCGTACGCCGTCAGGTGGAAACCTACAGCCATGGGAAGTCCACGTCATGACGGGTAAGACGCTCGAGGATTTCGTCGCCCACGGCGTTAAATACGCGACTGAAGGCAATCAAGACGCACCGACACATAATGCTTATCCGCCTAAACTCTGGGACCCCATGCGCTCTCGCCGCTATAAACTTGGCGAAGATATGTACGCGCTTCTTGGCATTGGGAAAGATGACAAATTCGGCCGCATGGCGCAATTTATGGAGAACATGAAATTCTTCAAAGCGCCCGTTGGGATGATAATTACGGGTCATAAAAAGCTCGAAGCGCCGCAACATATGGATATCGGTATTTACCTGCAAAGCCTCATGCTTCTGGCACGAGAATGTGGCCTGCATACGGCCCCGCAAGGGTGGTGGCGCAATTGGCATAGTGTCTGCGACAAATTCCTAGACATACCAGACGACCAAGAAGTCATGGTCGGTATGGCGCTGGGTTACGGTGACGAAACGGCGAATGTGAATAATTTGCGCGCCGACCGCGCCCCGCTTTCTGAAACGCATAGGTTTTATAGCTAGTTGAAAGAGACTCGACTATCTAATTACGCTGAAACTCGCCGTTAAATTCGAGCTTTACCGTATCAAAATCAAATTTGTCGCCTGCGATGGAAAGATATTTATCAATGCCGTAATCGCTGCGCTTTATCTCGCCGCGGGCTTCAAAACCAACGGTATATTTGCGAGTCAGCGGATTGGTCAGCCCAGCAAGAAATTCTACATCAAAAGTCACGGGCTGAGTAATCCCGCGTAGCGTCAATTGTCCGCTCGCCTTACCCGTATTTCCGCCCGTCACAGACACACTATCTAGCACAAACAATGCTTTGGGATGCGCGCCACTATCAAGCCATTCTTCACCAATCAATTTTTTGGCAAAGCTCTCATTATTCACATCAAGGCTCGCCGTTTGGACAACAGCGCGAAGCTTGGCAGCTGTTGGATTGTCAGCGTCAAAACTCAGCGTCGCGTCAAAGTCATTGAACCGCCCGACATAGCTTGAGACGCCGAAGTGACTGATGCGCACAAGCAGTGCCGCGTGGGTTTTGTCTAGCGTGTAGTCTCCAGTTGTGAAGGCTGCGCTCGCGTCTGTTTTCGGAATGGGTGTAAGCGTTGAGCATGAGGCAAGCACGAGTGTCGCGGCGATTAAAACTGATTTCATGCTCATAGACTGGCCTTTAAAAATGGGTATATCCTTGCGAAGCGATAGGTATGGGGTCATCGGCATAATCCAAAACTTTGACGCCCGTCCCGTCCTCTGTATAGCCAATACGCGTCAAAGGCACATCAAGTTCGCGAGAGGCATGGGTGATGAGGTCGCGCTGCGCTGGCGGAGCGGTGAAGACAATTTCGTAATCGTCACCCGCTGTGATGAGTTGAATTTTTGCGGCAAGCCTATCTGCCTGCCCATCCGCCCAAATAAATGTGCCTGTGGTGAAAGGAATAGCGGGCAATTTCAGCACCACGCCGACGCCACTTGCCCCACCTATATGGCCTGCATCCGCGACGAGGCCATCGGATACATCCGCCGCCGCGCTTGCAACTTTACGCAAAAGCCCGCCAATATTAAGGCGAGGTTCGGGGCGCAGATAAGCCTCTTCCCACCGCCAGAGGGCCTCACCTGTTGGTGGCGGGTCGATGCGTTGGGACAGCACATGTTTCAGCCCCATAAAGCCTTCACCGATATGACCGCTTACCCAGATATCTTCGCCCACGCGCGCGCCGCTGCGCAGGACCATTTGCCCTGTCGGGACTTTGCCAATGAGCGTCGCCGTCACCACCATCGGGCCAGAGGTTTTAACCGTGTCGCCGCCGTAAAGTTTAAGCGGCGCAAAGGCATCCTGCACCGCGCCAAGACCCTTGGCAAAAGCCGCCATCATTGCCGCGTCCATCGCGGACGGCATAGCGAGCGAGAGCATATAGCCCATAGGCGCAGCACCTTTGGCCGCGAGATCAGAGAGGTTGGTGCGCAGCAAACGCTCCGCTACATCTGCGCCATACATACCATTTGGAAAATGCACGCCCTCGATGAGCGTGTCTTTGGTCAGTACAAGGTCATGCCCCGCAGGCGGAGTCAGCCGCGCCGCATCATCGATGAGGCCAAGACCCTCAGGGCCAGCCAAGGGCGCAAGATGGTCACGGATGAAGTCAAATTCTGTCATAATATGAAGGTAACGCTCACGACGCAGAAGGCCAATGAAAAGCTACAAATTATATTCATAAGACGGCAATATTTTTTACTTGAATCCGCTACACGCGTCATTGCGACGTTAGCGAAGCTCACCCGCAATCCATGTTCGCATGTCTCGTAAATTACAGCGCTTAAGGAAAAATTATGGTACGGATTTCGGGCGCCCTTAAGGACGCAACGGAATGACGTTTGTGGTTATATCAACCCAAACTCTGCCTTGCGTACATGCTTGGCGAGTTTCTCCAGCGCGCCGTTCACGAACCCTGGCTCTTTGCCGTCGTCAAAAAAATCTGACGCGATGGAGACATATTCGTCAATCACCACAAGCGCAGGCACGTCGGGGCGTTTGATGACTTCATAGCTACCCGCGCGCATGATGGCGCGGAGCGTGGAGTCGAGACGTTTGAGCGACCATTTCGCCGAAAGATGATCTGAGACAGCGGCGTCAATTTCGACTTGGTTGTGGACCACGCCTTCGACGATATCACTGAAAAAGTCTTCATCGGCTTCGACCATGCCCGCTTCGCCTTTGTGACCGAAACGATGGTCACGGAATTGGCGAATGACAGGTTTGTCGCCCTCACCTGACATATCCATCTGGTAAAGCGCCTGCACAGCCGCGAGACGTGCCGCGCGGCGCCGTATGGGCAGCGGGCTTTGGACGATATCTTCGTCTTCGACCTGTTCGATGTCTGGTGTTTCGGTCACGCGTCGGCTCGGAGTTCTTTGCGGATAGCAATCATTTCAAGTACGGCAGACGCCGCGAAACCGCCTTTGTCCTTTTCACTCATTTTGGCGCGCGCCCAAGCCTGCTTTTCATTCTCGACCGTAATGATACCGTTCCCGATTGCGAGTTGCTTATCGACGGCCAAGTCCATCAGCGCCCGTGCGCTTTCTTCGCAGACATAATCGTAATGCGTGGTCTCGCCGCGTATGACGCAGCCGAGCGCAACATAGCCGTCATAGCCAGAGCCAGCGGCTTCGGCATAGCTGATGACGTGTGGAATTTCGAGCGCGCCTGGCACTGTCACTTGGCTATATTCGACATTGGCTTCTTTGAGTTTTGCCAAGGCCCCTTCGAGCAGGCCATCAGAAATCGCTTCGTAATAGCGCGCTTCGATAATCAGAATTTTGGTCATTATTTTTTCCCGCTAATGAGCGGCGTTATACCCGCAAGTGAAAGACCATAGCTTTCAAGCCCAATGAGCTTTGGCATTGTACTCGTTATTAAAGTCATTGCGCCAACGCCTTGATGGGCAAGCATTTGCGCGCCCACGCCATATTCGCGAATGTTTTGTTCTTTGCGGTCAATCACCTTGCCCTTATGCGCGCCAAGACGTTCGAGCAGCGTATCAATGGACCCTTCGCGAATGAGGATAAGCACAGAATGTCCATCATGGGCAGCAAGCTGTTTCATCGCGTCCCAAATAAGACCTGAACGCGGGCTTTCCTCGTACAGGATATCGCCCGCGAAATCGACTTTGTGCACACGCACAAGCGAGGGCTTATCCGCCTCTGGCGCGCCTTTGGACAGGGCGACGTGCTCTTTGCCGTCAAGGAAATTACGGTAGACATGAATTTTAAATGCATCGCCATTTTGCGAGGTAAAATCAGATGTCGCGATGTGGCGTACAAAATGGTCACGCTCCATGCGGTAAGCCACAAGGCTTTCAATCGTGCCGATTTTCAGGCCGTGGAACTGCGCATATTTCACAAGATCAGGCAGGCGCGCCATTGTGCCGTCATCATTCATAATTTCGCAAATTACAGCGGACGGGTTTAGCCCTGCGAGGCGAGAAATATCAACAGACGCTTCCGTGTGACCTGTGCGCACAAGGACGCCGCCGTCTTTGGCAATAATCGGGAACATATGCCCAGGGGACACAATGTCATCTTCGCGACTATCGGGGTCAATAGCTGTCTGAATGGTGTGGCTACGGTCGCCTGCGCTAATACCAGTTGTAACGCCTTCGCGCGCTTCGATAGACGCTGTAAATGCCGTTTCAAAACGCGAGCGGTTGTCGGCACTCATATTCGACAGGCCGAGGCTTTCGGCCTTTTGTTGCTCAATCGCAAGGCAGATGAGGCCGCGCCCATGCTTGGCCATGAAATTAATGGCATCTGGCGTAGCAAATTGCGCGGGGATAATCAGATCGCCCTCATTCTCGCGGTCTTCGGCATCGACGAGGATATACATGCGTCCATTGCGGGCGTCTTCGATAATCTCTTCTGGCGTTGCGAGGTTATAGACTTCGTCAAATGTCGCGGTGTTCAGATCTGTCATTCTTTGCTTTCTAAGGGAGCCGTCCCAAGCTGATGCGATAGGTAACGCGCCACATAGCGCGCGATGAGGTCAATTTCCAGATTTACTTTCGACCCAAGCTGTAGTTTTCCAAGGGTTGTGACGTCCCAGGTGTGGGGGATAATGTTGACTTCAAACTCGTTTTTCTCAACGTCGTTCACCGTCAGCGACACACCGTCAATCGTAATAGAGCCCTTGGGCGCAATCCCAAACGCCATATCAGTGGGCGCCCGAAAACGGAGTTTGTGTGACCCTGCAATTTCTTCCATCGCGATGAGTTCGCCGACCCCGTCGACATGACCTGTCACGAGGTGCCCGCCCATTTCGTCTTTCCCTGTTAGGGCGCGTTCGAGATTAATTTGTGTGCCCACGACCCAATCACCCATCGTGGTTTTGGATAAGCTCTCATCTGACACTTCAATCGCGTACCACCCAGATGTACCGTCAGAGGCTCCCTTTTCGATGACAGTCATACACGCGCCAGAGTGAGAAATAGACGCGCCTATATCGATACCGTCCACGTCATAAGCACATGTCACTTCGAGGCGGAGATCGCCACCCCACTCGCCTTTTGCCTCGCCCGCTTTGAGGCGCGACATGGCGCGGATTGTGCCTATATCTGTGATAATGCCTGTAAACATTAGGACCTCGCCTCATAGCGCTCATGCACATCATCGCCGAGCTCTGTCATGTCTATACGCTCGAAATGGTGCGCAAGGTTGAGGGAGTCTAACCCTAAATCGCCAATCGCGCCGCGTCCGTCTCCGCCAAGGATAATCGGCGCACGAAACCATTCAATAATATCAATCGCGCCGAGCCGAAGAAAGCTTGCCGCGAGTGTACCGCCGCCTTCGACAAGCAGGCTTCTCACCCCATTATCATGTAAGACTTGCAGCGCCGCCGTCAGGTCTATTCCAAAGTTTATGGGCGTTTTAATCAGCCTCACACCAAGCTCTGTTAATGTATCCGCGACTTCACCATCGGTCACCTCAGAAAACACCCAAACGGGTGTCTCGCGGGCCGTGAGTGCAAGGTTGGATTTTGGCGACAGACGCAGCTTGGTATCGAACACAATGCGAATGGGGTCGGCTTCGCCCGCTATGCGTGTCGTGAGTTGTGGGTTGTCCAGAACGGCCGTGTTGGAGCCCACGGCGATAGCGTCATGGCGTGCCCGCAACTTTCGCCCTTCGGCACGAGATTTCTCGCCCGTTATCCATTCCGACAGGCCATTGGCGAGCGCAATTTTCCCGTCAAGCGAGGTCGCGAGTTTTAATGTCACACGAGGTCGCGCCAATTATTCTTCTTCGCCGCGTTTACTGGGCTCTGTGTCGAGGTTTTCTTCCTCAATAAAGGCTTCAAAATCGCCCGTGGCGCGGAAATCTTTATAGACAGAGGCGTAGCGTACATAAGCTACTTTATCGAGGCCAGAGAGCCCCTCCATGACGTAAGCGCCAATCTGATCCGACGTAATATCGCTATTGCCCGAGCTTTCGAGCTGGCGCACGACACCGCTTATCATCTGCTCAATGCGTTCCGGCTCAACAGGGCGTTTTTGCATCGCAATCATCACAGATCGCGCAAGTTTATCGCGGTCAAACGGCGTGCGGCGGCCATTTTTCTTGACAACAGTCAATTCACGGAGTTGTACGCGCTCAAATGTTGTAAAACGTCCCGCACATTTACCGCAGAGACGGCGGCGGCGCACAGCATTGCCATCTTCAGCCTGACGGCTGTCTTTGACCTGTGTGTCTTCTGAACTGCAAAATGGGCAACGCATTGGGCCTGATAACATATTTGCCACGGGGCGCAAATCACTTAAGGTCGTGATTTCAATAGGGGAATTTCGGATGGATATTCAAAAAAGCGTCGTCAGTGCGGAAGAAATGAATGCCTTTTTTGATGCTAATTTTAAAGGTGACCGTGGGCAGATGCCTGACATTATTCAGGCTGAGGCCGACCACGTCATCATGCGTGCGCAAATGTCTGATGCAAATATACGGCCTGGCGGTTTCATCTCTGGCCCGACACAAATGGCGATGGCAGATCATATGGCATATGTCGTAATATTTACACGGTTGGGCATCACGCCGATGGCGCTGACCTCTAACCTCAATATCGACTTTCTGCGCCCTTGCATTGGCGAGCAACTGCATATTGAAGGCCGCATGATAAAGCTTGGCCGCAGCCTCGCCGTAGTTAGCGTGGAGATGAGAGGCGAGGATAATGACAAGATTTCTAGCCGAGCAACGCTGACATATGCCTTGCCACACAAAACAACTTAAAAAATTACAGGTTTAGTTTACAATTACACTTTATAAATGTAATAATAAGGTCGGGATGAGAGTACATGGGGTCAAATAATGCCTTCACACTATATTCGTAGTTTTCTATGCAGTGCCTGCCTGACAACGGCGTTAGCTTTATCGTCGATAAGCTATGCGGGGGAGATTACGCGTTCAGAAGGTGTGAAAGACTTTAAGTGGAAAAGCACAGAGTGCCCGCGCCCAATTTCAGCTCCAACAGCATCCCCTCTACCTAAAGACATTCGTCTCATGCGCTACGCAAAAGATATCGAAGTCTACATTGAGTGCATCCAGCGCGAGGCTCAGCGCGATTTCGAAAAAGCGCAACAGGATATGCAAGTCGCCATCGAACGCGATCTTGAAAAACAGACCGAGACTATGAATGCGATGATGTTAAATGCTGCTAAAACAATGCGTTAATTCATCGACCTGAAACAATAATACCAACCACTAATGCAAAAATAGCCAAGATAACAATTGCGCTTACTGGACTGCGCTTTTTCTTGCCAGTGGGTGCCATATCATCAATTCGTGCTTGTTCATGATTAGGCATAGTTTTTCTCCTGATTAAATAGGTATGCGTAAGGAACGAATAAATGGCTTTTGCGTTCCAAAATTATGTCAAAGGTCGCGCATGTCTGAATTTATTTTAAACAATCAAATCGCATTTTATTATAGTTTGATTGGAGCCGCTTTTTTGGTTTTGACATTCGAGCCTGCTCTGCGATCAAAGTTTTTCTTCAATATTCCAATTCTATACATTGCTGTCGGCGTTCTATCTGCGCTAATAGGCCTGCCCATTATAAATCCTTTAAACTCTGATTTAGAGCTTAGCATCGTAGTTCATATGTCAGAGATGATTGTCATTATATCTCTGGCGGGTGCAGGTCTATCGATTGATTTAAAAGCGGGCTGGGAACGCTGGCAAACAACGTGGCGGTTACTCGCTATCACCATGCCTTTGACCATACTCTCTGTGATGTTTTTAGGTCTACAATTTGCAGGGCTGTCACTGGCGACAGCGGTGTTACTTGGCGCAGCTATTGCCCCGACAGATCCTGTCTTGGCACGGTCAGTCTCAGTCGGATCCCCCAACTCGGAACAAAGAGATACCCAAACCGCTTTGACGTCCGAGGCGGGTCTAAACGACGGCCTCGCCTTTCCATTTGTTTGGCTTGCCATTGGACTAGCCGTTATGAGCGCAAATTTACCGTTAAGTATGAGCGCAAATTTACCGCTAAGTGAATTTGCGTGGGGAGATTGGCTGCTCAAAGACGTGCTCTACAGGATAGTCGCAGGCGTTGGCGTGGGGCTGCTCACAGGGGCAATAATTACCAAGATTCTTTTCAGTAGAGTCGGTGACGCTCAAAACGGCCGCAACAATGTCGTGCTCTTTGTCTTGGCCGCAACTTTCATGTCTTACGGTCTTGCTGAATTTATTCATGGCTACGGGTTTCTTTCAGTTTTCATTGCTGCGCGGGCAGGACGTGCACTCACAAAAAACACGAAAGCCGAGCCTTACGAAAATGTAGCCCATGAATCTGCCGATCAACTCGAAGCTATTTTGCTCGCAGTAATTTTGCTGTGGTTTGGTTCATTTATTGGAGGCGTTTTATGGCCGCTTTGGACATGGACAGATGCCGCCATTGCCGCCGCTATAATCTTGCTTATCCGCCCAATAGCGGGTTGGATTGCCTTGATAGGCCATGACATCGATCGTATTGATCGCCTAAAAATCGCATTTTTCGGCATACGTGGTATGGGGTCCATATTCTACGTCGCTTATGCTTTAGCACATGCGAATTTTTCATCGCCTGAACGCGCCTGGAGCATACTCTCGCTCACAATACTCTTCTCAGCCGCCCTCCATGGCAGCCTCGCGAGAACCTGGATGAATGAGGCGAAGTAAGCCTAGTATATAGGGAAACGTGCCGTCAGCGCCTTAACACGCTGTTTCACGCTCTCCTCCACCTCTGGATTACCTTTTGGGTTTTCTGCGAGGGCGTCGAGGACTTCAGCCATGAGTTGTCCGATTTCGCGGAACTCTGCCACACCAAAGCCGCGCGTCGTCCCCGCAGGTGAGCCCACGCGAATACCTGAGGTAATGGTGAATTTCTCTTTGTCGAACGGAATGCCGTTTTTATTGCACGTAACATAGGCGCGTCCCAAAGCTTTCTCAGCTGCATTACCTTTCACACCTTTGGGCGAAAGGTCTATCAATGCGAGATGCGTGTCTGTGCCGCCTGTGACGACGGCATAGCCTGCCTCGACAAGCGCGCCAGCCATGGCTTTGCAATTATCAATCACAGCTTGGCTATAGGCTTTGAACTCTGGCTTGAGTGCGTCACCAAACGCCACAGCTTTACCCGCAATGACATGCATCAATGGGCCGCCTTGAAGACCTGGAAAAATGGCGGAGTTGAACTTCTTCGCCAGTTTTTCATCATTGGTGAGGATCATACCACCGCGAGGGCCGCGCAGTGTCTTATGCGTTGTCGTCGTCGCGACATGAGCGTGTGGGAACGGGCTTGGGTGGGTTTTGCCTGCTACTAACCCTGCGAAATGCGCCATATCGACGTGAAGATAAGCGCCAACCATATCGGCAATTTCGCGGAAACGCGCAAAATCAATCTGACGTGAATAGGCTGAGCCACCGCAAATAATGAGCTTCGGCTGATGCTCTTTGGCAAGCGCTTCGACTTGATCATAATCAATGAGGTTTGTCTCTTGAGTCACACCATAAGCCACGGCGTTAAACCACTTACCAGACATGTTCGGCGGCGCACCGTGTGTGAGGTGCCCCCCAGAGGCGAGGTCCATGCCGAGAATTGTGTCGCCCGGCTGCAAGAGCGCGAGAAATACGCCTTGGTTGGCTTGGCTACCTGAATTTGGCTGCACATTGGCAAAGCCACACTCAAAAAGCTCGCAGGCGCGATCAATTGCGAGCTGCTCAGACACGTCAACATATTGACAACCGCCGTAATAGCGCTTCCCTGGATATCCTTCGGCATATTTATTGGTTAGGACTGACCCTTGCGCTTCTAGAACGGCTTTAGACACAATATTCTCAGATGCAATCAGTTCAATCTCGTGCTTTTGACGGTCAAGCTCGTCCTGCATAGACTCAAAAAGCTCTGGATCGCGATCCTTTAGGCTTTGTGTGAAATAATTGCTCAAATGGGCTGTCGATTGGTCGTTCGCTGCGGCGCTCATAGCAGTCTCCGTCGTTAAGTTGGCCCCTCTTAACGCCCCCGCGCGCGACTCGCAACGGTCAAAACTGCGGCAAAAGGCTTTAGGTCGCTCGTGCCTTTCGTTAAACCAATACTGTTTGTAACGCCCGTATTGACAGCGCTGTCACTATAAGTAGTTTTGTGTCATGAAAAAATGTAGCTTTAAGCATAGATTTGCCTTCACAATTGGCCTCTGCACTATACCTTTCTGGCTCGGCGCCTGCGGAGGGGGTTCAGCCTCATCCACCCCTTCGCCGCCCCCTGTTGTGACGGCCCCGACACCACCCCCCTTTCAAGAACTTCCGCCCCCAGAAGCCGCGCCCGCAGGTCCCGACTACCATCCCTCTGATAAAGGCTGGGTGCAGGTTTGGGGTGATGAATTTGACGGCGATACGCTTGACCCTACGAAATGGGCTGCTGAAGTGTCTTGCTGGGGCGGTGGAAATAATGAACGTCAATGCTATACAGAGCGCACACGCAATGTCGAAGTCGTGAACGGACTCCTGCGCCTCGTTGCATATCCAGAAACTTTCACAGGACCAGAATTTGCCCAAGATCGCAGCAATAGAGGCGGTCAAATCACGCAAAATTACACCTCAGGCAAAGTGCGTTCTCTTGGTCTTGCAGATTGGACATATGGCCGTTTTGAAGCGCGTATAAAATTACCGACAGGGCAAGGCACATGGCCTGCGTTTTGGATGATGCCCGCAGATGATGTTTATGGTGGTTGGCCGCTCTCGGGTGAAATTGACATTATGGAAGCCGTCAATCTCGGTGCGGCCTGCTCTAATTGTGAAGGTTCAACGACAGAAAACCACTCGTCTGGCACATTGCATTTTGGTTCAGAATTTCCCAACAACACCTTCAAAGGCGAAGAAAACACACTGCCTGGCGCAATAGATGACTATTATGTCTTCGCCGCAGAGTGGGGCGAAGGTCGTATCAACTGGTTCGTCAATGACACCCATTTTCAGTCACAGGACATAAGCGATTGGTTCACAGATACAGTTAGCAAAGACGAAAACCCCAACGCGCCTTTTGATCAGAGCTTTTATGTCATGCTAAACAATGCTGTGGGCGGTAATTATCCCGAGAACACAAATGAACGCCGCTTTGAAGAAGGCTCATTTCCAAATCAGATGCTGATTGACTGGGTGCGGGTTTATCAGTGTGAATTTGATGGCACGACAGGCACAGCTTGCATGGCGGATGCTATTAATAATTGAGCAAGCGGCGAGACGCGGTGCGTCTCGCCTTTTTCGAGCGTCAATCCTGACTGCAATCCCCCGCAGTCAAAATGACGCCGAAACCAAGTGAGTGCTAATAGCCTAGCGTTAAATCATCCCTGTTTGAGACAGGACGCGTTCTAGCTCTGATTGCACCTCAGATGTTGAGCCGTTGCTCATGCGAGATTGCACCGCTTTAAGCTGACTATGGAGTATTGTGACGGTTTGTGGGCTGCCGCTATTTGTCGACACGCCTAGCGTCGGATCTTTGGCGACGGCCGTGCTGAGCTTCTGCACAGCGGAACTCAGTTTTGTGCGCGCTTTGCTCGTTTCGCCTGCTGAGAGGCTGTCATAAGCTTGCACGGTATCGCGTAGAGACGTTGTAAGAAGGCTTACGGCCTCTTGGGTTACAATCGGCGCAGAATTTGCGCTCGCCACTGCGGGGAACAGAAACGGCGAGGACGCAACAGCGGTCCCGACAATGAGTTTTTTGAAAACAGATATCGTCATGTCTTTCTCCATAAGTGTGGGCCCGCCGCAGGATGACGACGGGCAGATTGAGAGACAATCAACAGCGCAGAGTTTGGGAGGGGTGGAGCGGAATAGACCGCTCAACGCCGCCGATTAATCTCGCGGTGTAAAATAATAAAACGCGAAATCTGTTCAAGACTTCGCGTTAAAAATGACAAATTTTTAAGGGAGAGACTTAAGCCGCCTCAACGCGCTCTAGGTTGTTTTCGACCCAGACCTGCTCAAGTGCCGTCATCAGCTCCTCCATCATCGCATCTGTGTGGAACGGGCTTGGTGTGAAGCGAAGGCGCTCTGTGCCGCGCGGGACGGTGGGGAAGTTGATTGGCTGCACATAAAGTCCGAAGCGTTCGATTAGCGCATCTGAAATGGCTTTACATTTCACAGGATCGCCAACCATGAGGGGGACGATATGCGTCTCGCCGTCGATAAATGGAAAGCCTACCGCACGGAAACGCGCCTTAAGGGCATTGGCGCGCTCTTGATGTTGCTCGCGAATATGCGGCGACATTTTGAGCACTTTGACGGAACGTAACGCCCCTGCGGCTGTGCTCGGCGGAATAGAGGTCGTGAAGATAAAACCAGACGCCAATGAACGCACCGCATCCGTAATATGCGTGTCCGCTGCGATATAGCCCCCAATCATACCGTAGGCCTTCGCTAGCGTGCCCTGGATTATATCGACGCGGTGCATCAGCCCGCGCTGTTCGCAGATGCCGCCGCCTTTTGCGCCGTACATGCCGACTGCATGAACTTCGTCAATATAAGTCAGCGCGTTATATTTGTCGGCGAGGTCGCAAATCTGCTCAATTGGCGCAATGTCGGCGTCCATAGAATAAACAGACTCAAATGCGATGAGTTTAGGTGCGTCCGCTGGCGCGGCTTTGAGTTTTGCCTCTAGGTCCGCTAGGTCATTGTGTTTAAAAATGCGTTTTTCACACACACCCGTTTTTTGTGCGCGCTGTATGCCTGAAATCATCGAGGCGTGGTTTTTATCATCAGAGAAAATAATCAACCCTGGCAAAATTTTGCTCATCACACCGAGCGTCGCTTCATTCGCGACATAGCCAGATGTCATGACGAGGGCGGCGTCTTTGTTGTGAAGCTCAGCCAACTCTTTTTCAAGCTGAACATGGTAATGCGTCGTACCAGAGATGTTGCGCGTCCCGCCAGAACCCGTGCCTGCTTGATCAACAGCGGACTTCACGGCTTCGATTACACATTCGTTCTGACCCATGCCCAGATAGTCGTTTGAGCACCAGACGGTAATTTGGCGCTCTGTCGTGGCGTTGGGGTACCACGTCGCGCTTGGGAAAGCCCCTCGTTTGCGCCGAATGTCTTGAAAAACACGGTAGCGGCCTTCACTTCGCACACCGTCCACAGCGGCGCGGAAATAGTCACCATAATTTATTTTTTGATCTGAAGACATTTAAGGCCCTTTATTTCAGATACTCTATAATACAAAAGCAATGGAGATTCCAATGCCCAATCGCCGCAGTTTATAGCCTTGTCCCGTGTGAATTTTACAGGTTATAAGCAATAAAGTTTATACGTTATTTCAATGATTTAGGACTTAAAGCTGTGCCATCTTTTCCCACGACACGAATGCGACGCACTCGCAGCACGCCTTGGTCGCGCCGCTTAGTACGTGAAAACACGCTCACGGCTGATGATTTGATCTGGACAATGATACTCTCAGACGGAGACGCGCCGCGCACACCTGTCCCGTCTATGCCGGGCATAGACCGCGTGAATATCGACGAGCTCGTCAAAGACGCAAAGCGCGCACAGGCGCTCGGTATTCCTGCGATTGCCGTTTTTCCTAATATCAATCCAAAATACAAGGACACGGCGGGTTCCGAGGCTGCTAATCCAAATGGCATTGTCCCCGTCGCCGTGAAAGCGGTCAAAGACGCCGTGCCTGACCTTGGCATTATCGTAGATGTCGCGCTCGATCCTTACACGGATCACGGCCATGATGGTCTGCTGCATAAGGGTGAAATCTTGAATGATCCGACGCTTGACGCGCTGAAAGAGATTGGGGTCATGCTCGCCCGCGCAGGCGCAGATATCGTCGCGCCCTCAGATATGATGGACGGCCGCATTGGCGTAGTACGCAGCGCACTCGACGATGCAGGCTATAGCGACGTGATGATGATGAGTTACGCCGCAAAATATGCGAGCGGCTTTTACGGCCCTTACCGCGACGCCATCGGCTCGGCTACCGCATTACAAGGCGACAAAGCGACCTACCAAATGGACCCCGCCAATACGGACGAAGCGCTGCGCGAAGTCGCGCTTGATATCGAAGAAGGCGCGGACATGGTCATGGTCAAACCCGGCATGCCCTATCTCGACATCTGCCGCCGCGTGAAAGACGAGTTTGGCGTCCCGACTTACGCTTTCCAAGTCAGCGGCGAATACGCCATGATCTCAGCCGCCGCCCAGAACGGCTGGCTAGACGAAAAGCGCGTCATCATGGAAAGCCTGATGTGCTTCAAACGCGCAGGATGTGATGGGGTGCTAACGTATTTCGCCCCAAGAGTTGCGGAGTGGTTAGTGGGGTAGATTTATCTCCATAGCGGACATCCCGTTGAACTCAAAGAAAGACCCTTTCAGAGCTCTATACTTTCAGACAAAGCAAGAGCATCTTCAACTTCGACGCCTAGATATTTCACCGTGCTGTCAATCTTCTCGTGTCCTAATAAAAGCTGAACCGCTCTGAGGTTTCCTGTCTTTCTATAAATCAGCGTTGCTTTGGTACGCCTTAGCGAATGAGTTGCGTAGGATGACTTAGGCAAATCTATCGATTCAATCCACTTTTTGACAACACGCCCGTATTGCCGAGTTGTCATCGCGTTATCTTTGTTTTTCCGGCTTGGAAACAACCAATCATAGACATCGAGTCTTTTAAAGGTAATCCAGTCAACGAGAGCTTCGCGCGTGTTTTTGGTTATCTCAAACTGAACGGGTTTGCCCGTCTTCTTTTGAATGACCTTTGCTCGCGAACGAATTTCATGCCCTGTTTGTATATCAGCCACTCTAAGTTTCATTAAATCACAGCCCCTGAACTTACTATCAAGCGCCAAGTTAAACATAGCGAGATCACGTTTATTGTCAGCCAGCTCTAATCGAACGCGTATTGCCCAAACCTGTGGTGGAGTGAGGGGTGACTTTTGTCCAATCAGTTTGCCCTTGTTCCAAGTTCGTTTCGCAACCACCGTTGAGTGCTGAGTCTGGTTTTCCATGATTTCCTCCTGTTGAAAGGGAACCTAATGCAAGACTCAAGCTAGCTGAATTGGACGATAGTACCTCATGAGAAGTCATTTTCCCCATACTGGTTTATAACATTCCCCAACAACGAGTTTAAACGATTGTGAGGCACTCGCCTTTTTCTTAGCTCACGCCTTTATCAAGCCCATCCCAATAGGGCTTTCGTAATTCGCGTTTCAACACTTTCCCGGCGCCAGATAATGGGAGGGGTTCTGCTCTAAACTCAAAGGACCTTGGGAGTTTGTAATTAGCGAGTTGGTTTCGACAATGTTGCGTTATGGCTTCCCTATCAATTGGAGCGCCGTTTTCTGTGACGATGATGGCGTGCACGGCCTCGCCCCAACGCTCATCGGGAATACCGATAACAGCGACTTGGAGAACACCTGCAAATGTAGAGACGGCATTTTCGACTTCGGCGGAGAATACGTTTTCACCGCCTGTAATGACCATATCTTTGACGCGGTCAACGATGAATAGGAAACCATCCTTATCCATCCGCGCACCGTCCCCCGTTTTGACCCAGCCGTTATTAAGCGTTGCAGCCGTTTGTTCGGGTTTATTGTGATAGCCCTGCATTGAGCCTGGGCTACGCGCGATGATTTCGCCGACATCACCGCGCGCCACATCCTTGCCATCTTCATTGACAATACGAATTTCAACGCCAGGCGCGACTTGCCCGACCGATTTAAATCGGTCCGCATGGGGGCCATCGAGAACGTGATGTTTTGGGGCGAGCGCGCTGATGACTGGTGCCATCTCTGTTTGACCATAGGCATTGATGAGGCCGACCCAAGGAAGCTCTCCAATTAGTTGGCGTAAAATGCCTTCTGGGATAGGCGAGCCGCCATAAATTAAATGTGTCAATGTAGATAAGTGGTCTGGCGTATAAGACTGGCTTTGCACAAGCATGCCAATCATCGTTGGCACCAAAAGGCTATGCGTAATTTTATTCGCGCCAATCGCCGTTAAAACACCGTCTGGCGTAAACATTGGGATGATGACATGGGTGCCGCCGACCGCCGTTGTAGCCAGAGATGCTGCGCCATCTGCCAAATGAAACATCGGCGCAGCATGGAGATATTTCGTCTCCTCAGATGTCTCGATAAGTTTCGCGAGGGATAGGCCGTTAAACCATAATGCACGGTGCGGAATGAGCACGCCTTTGGGAAAGCCTGTAGTGCCGCCTGTATAGAAAATGCCGGCCAAATCCTCGCCATTTTTCCGGGCATCCTCCATGGGGGCGTTGTTCGCAATCAAGGCCTCAAAATCCAACAGGCCTTCTGGACAGTTTTCATCATCTAAGTAAATAAGGGTAGTCAGGCCTTTCGCTTCAGCTTTTATTTGCGGGATAAGCGGTGAAAACTGAGCGTCTATGAACATGACTTTCGCGTCTGAGTCATTGAGAGAATAGGCGTTCTCTGCGACTGACCAGCGAATATTCATGGGCACAACAACCGCGCCTAGCCACCACACAGCGTAGTAATATTCAAGATATCGATCAGAATTCAGCGCGAGAATAGCAATAGGATCTCCAGCGTTGACGCCATGAGACTTAAGCCCAGCAGCCAAACGAGCCGCGCGGTCTTTAAACTCTGCCCAGCTTCGCGTCCGCTCTCCGAAAATGGTCGCGGGTTTATGAGGCGTTGAATGTGCCGCTCTATGAAGCGGTTCGGTTAATCCCATCATAGCTGCCGTTCCTTTTTATCGTTTATAGCGATCTTGATATCACTTCTTTCATGATTTCATTAGCGCCGCCGTAAATACGTTGCACGCGAGCATCGAGATAGAACTGCGAAATTGGATATTCTGCTGTGTATCCATTGCCGCCAAAAAATTGCAGGCAGTCATCAATGACTTCGCATTGTTTGTCCGTCACCCAGAATTTTGCCATGGACGCCGTTGCCGTATCCAATGTGCCTTCCAATAATTGTTCCACGCAATTATCAATGAAGACCCGCGCGATGTGAACTGTCGTTTGCAGCTCGGCGAGTTTGTGCCGCGTGGTCTGCATATCGAAAAGCTTCTGGCCAAAGACAGTTCTATCCTTGGTATATTCAATCGTCATCCCAAGCGCATTTTCCATGCAGGCCACGCCGCTAAGCGCAAGTAAGACGCGCTCATATGGTAGGTCAGACATAAGCTGGATAAAGCCTCGCCCTTCCAAACCGCCTAAAAGGTTTTCTACTGGAACACAGACATCGTCAAAAAATAGTTCGCACGTGTCTTGGCCTTTCTGGCCTATTTTCTCGATGATCTTACCGATCTTGAAACCTTCCAGCCCTTCGGTTTCAACGATAAGTATCGACATACCTTTGGCGCGAGCCGCTGGGTCAGTCTTGCAAACGACACAAACCAAGCCCGCATTATGGCCATTAGAAATCCAAGTCTTCGCACCGTTAATGACGTAGTGGTCCCCGTCAAGTTCGGCCTTGGTACGAATGGATTGCAAATCTGATCCTGCGTCCGGTTCTGACATAGCAATCGCGCCGATTAATTCTCCGCTCGCCATGCGCGGCAGGAACTTTGTCTTCTGCGCCTCTGTCCCGTGATTGAGGAGATAATTAGCCACAAGCGTATGCACCATAGAGCCGAAGGAATTATAGCCCTTGCCCCAAAACTCTTCGGCCATCACGGCTTCAAAGCGAAAGTCTGCGCCCATGCCGCCATATTGCTCTGGGATATCCGTACACAACAAGCCCATCTCTCCAGCTTTTAGCCAAAGCGATTTATCGACATATTGCTGTTTCTTCCAATCCGCATCAAAGGGGGCTACTTCAGCTTGGACAAATTTTTGAACGCTATCGCGAAACATGTCTATGTCGCTATCCATCCAGCGTGATGTGTAAGAGCCCGCCATTATTGCGGAGCCAATCCTAAATCGACGCCAACAATCTCGCCTATAACTTTCAGCGTGTTCATAATGTCTTTTGGATGCATAGAATTGGTGAAGTCATTCACTTCATCCCAACGGCCTACGAGTTCTTCGGCTGTAAAGCCTGCTTTGGGATCAAAGCGTGCACCTTGGGTTTGCTCCCACCGCAGTTTGGACACCCAGCCGCCGCCAACCTCATAAAGGTTTCCTGTTTCCATATGGCTGTCATGGGAGAGCAAGACCGCGAGTGGCGTTACAACTTTGGGGTCGAGTACCTCGAGCATGGCGGGGGCCATGACGGACTCGGTTAAGCGAGATGCCGCAATCGGCGCAATCGTATTGACGAAAATGCCTTTGCCTTTGCCCTCGATGGAAAGCGTTTGCGATAAGCCGTGAATGCCAAGCTTAGCAGCTGCGTAGTTAGCCTGTCCGAAATTTCCGTAAATACCTGCGGCAGACGTCGTCATGATAACACGCCCATAACCCGCATTGCGCATGTGAGGCCAAGCCGCGCGTGTCACCTTAAAGGAACCGCCAAGATGGACACGCATGACCAAGTCCCAGGTTTCGTCCGTTAGCTTATGAAATGCGCTATCGCGCAAGATGCCCGCATTATTTACCACAACATCAATCTTGCCATATGTGTCCATCGCGCATTGCACGATTTTCTCGCCGTCTTCGACGCTGTCTCCATTGGCGACCGCCTCGCCGCCAATCGCTTTAATTTCGACCACCATTTTATCGGCGACAGACCCGTCACTGCCGTCGCCCGATGTACTACCGCCCAAATCATTGACGACGACTTTTGCGCCGCGCCGCGCATATTCAAGGGCGTGTGACCGGCCAAGGCCAGCCCCCGCGCCCGTAACAATGACAACGCGGTCTTCGAAAGAGAGTTTATCTGACATAATGATTCCTGAGTATTTTAAATAGCGATAACGGCGTGGCCCGAGAGCTTTACATTGCCGTCTTGGTTCTGAGCTTTAACTTCAAGTTTCACGCAATTCTCACCGTTCTTTTGGAATTTCTCAATGACAGTGCCCGTGCAGGTAATTTTATCTTTGAGATTGGTTATCGAGCCAAAGCGAACGCCGTAAGTTCGAATGTTTTGCTGAGGCGCAAAGTTTGTGAGCGCCTGTCCGAGATAGGCCATGGATAGCATGCCCTGTGCAAAGACATCTTCCATGCCAGCCGCTTTGGCCACATCCGTATCTATGTGGATAGGGTTGTGATCGTTGGATGCACCAGCGAACAAAGCGAGAGTTGTGCGCGATATAGATCGTTTCGACAATTCGGGAATTTCATCGCCGACATTTATGTCATCATAATTTAAGGCCATTATCCGTTCCTCACAACAAGCGTATTCGTCATGCTTAGGACATGCTCATCTTTCTGATTGGTGGCGGTCGTTTCAATAATGACAAATTCGAGCGCGCCGCCTTTTTTGTTATAAATATCTTTAACGCTATCTTTCAGGGTAATTGTATCCCCCGCCAAAATAGGCGCGATATATTCAAACTCTTGCGAGGCATGAAGCACGCGGTTCAAATCAATCCCCATAGCCATGAAATTATCAAATGGGTTTGGCTTAGCTAGATTAAGCGAAAACCCAAATGTGGGCGGCGCAGGCAAGGCTGCATAGCCCGCCTCTTTAGCAGCCGCTTCATCCGTATAGATAGGATTGCTTTCTGCAGTGGCCTTAGCGAAGAATTTAAGTTGCCCTTTTTCAACATCCACGACAATCGGGTCGAAGTGCTTACCAATATTGTCTCTATCAATCATAACTTAAGCCGCCTGATAAAGAGTGACAACGCAAGCGCCACCAAGCCCAAGATTATGCTGAAGCGCTGTTTTAGCGCCGTCCACCTGACGAGCCTCAGCCGTGCCGCGAAGTTGATGGGTCAGCTCGTAACATTGCGCGAGACCTGTTGCGCCTAGGGGATGACCTTTCGACAATAAACCGCCTGACGGATTGGTCACGACCTTACCGCCATAGGAATTGTCACCATCAGCGATGAATTTCTGGGCGCCGCCTTCTTGGCAAAGCCCTAAGCCTTCATAGGTAATGAGCTCGTTCTGCGCGAAGCAATCATGAAGCTCGACCACATCTAAATCTTCCGCTCCAATGCCTGCTTGTTCATAAACGTCCTTAGCGGCCGCGCCTGTCATATCGTAACCGACAAGCTGCATCATATCATGGGCTTCAAAGGTCGAGACGTAATCTGTTGTCATGGATTGAGCGACGATTTGTACGCCTGTGCTAAGGCCGTGCTTTTTCGCAAATTTTTCAGACACCAAGATGGCTGCTGCCGCGCCGCATGTTGGCGGGCATGCCATCAGGCGCGTCATCACGCTGGGTATCATAACAGGCGATTGCATTACGTCGCCTTCAGAGAGTTCCGTACGGAATAGCGCCAGTGGATTGTTTACCGCATGGCGAGAGGCTTTGGCACGAATTTTTGCAAAATCCGCAAGCTCAGTGCCATATTTATCCATATGGCTTTTACCGGCCCCGCCGAAATATTTTAGCGCCAAAGGTGCATCTGAGACAAATAGGTCCGAGCATTCTTTGTCGAACTCTTCAAATGGACTTGGGCGGTCTTCATAAGCGCTACCGAGCGCGCCTCGGCTCATCTGCTCAAACCCTACGGCTAACACACAATCCGCCACGCCGTGCTCAATCGCTTGGCGGGCAAGATAGAGCGCCGTTGATCCCGTTGAACAGTTATTATTGACGTTAACAACAGGGACTCCTGTCATGCCCACACGGTAAATGACTTTCTGTCCACACGTAGAGTCGCCGTAAACATAGCCTGCATAGGCTTGCTGCACGTGACTGTAATCAAGCCCGCAATCCTCAAGCGCTTGGCGGATGGCTTGCTCGCCCATTACGTCATAACTTTCAGACGCGCCTGGCTTGCCGAATTTGATCATGCCGACGCCGGCAACAACTGTTTTTGATTTAGACATTGGAGTTCTCGCTATAGTTCGGAGAAACTCTAAGTGCGGCTACCCATTAAATCAAATGCCGTTTACCGCCACATTATTCCTAAAAAGAATACTATGTAATTGGATGCTCGAGCATAGTTTTTAAGAACTCGTCTATATTGCGCTGGTTTAAATCGCTGGAGATATAGCCAAATGATAGCGGGAGCGTATCAAACACATCTGACGTTAAAATCTCAAACCGAGATGTGAAGGATTTCGCCGCTGCGTAACTCTGGCTGACCGTCGCGAGGATATCCGTCGTGGCAACAATATCAGCAATTGGCGGGAAGCTCTCTATGACATGCATATGACGCTCCGGTACTTTGCCAGCCTTCAGATAAATGTCGCGCAGATAATCACCGTAAAGCCCGCCTGGATCTGGCACGATTATCGAATAATCCGCAATGTCATTTCCGGTGACCTTTTTCTGGCTAAGGAGAGGATGGTTTTTACGGCAAAAAAGACTGGCCTTAAGCGGCTTAAGCGGTTTGCACGTAATTTCAGTTTGAGAACTCAGTGCATGTGTTGGACCGATGAGTACATCGAGATCACCGCGCCGTAGCATAAGCGGCCCACGCTCATTGGTAACTGATTTTAAATGTACAATCGTTTTGGGATGTGTGCGGATAAATTCACTCAAAGTTCGGTTGAGAAGCCCTTCCAAAGAAGGAGGACAAATACCTATTCGGAATATGCTTTGGCGTGTCTCTAGCTCTTCATCTGTATCCGTAATCAGCAAATCCATATCGGTCACAATACGAATAGCCCTGTCCACAAATTCCCGCCCCTTCGCTGTCGCCAATACGCCCCGCGCCTTACGCTCAAAAACAGGGTAGCCAATCTGCCGTTCAATCTCAGCTACACTTTTGGTCAAAGAGGATTGCGTAATATGAAGAACCTTAGCCCCAGCCGTAAAAGAGCCCGCGCGATCAACGGCAATGAGATGACGGAGCTTTGTGAGGCTAATCATCCGTCTTAGCTACCTGAAATCACCAAATTTTACTATGTCTATTGGAATATTAGTGAGTGTCTTACTTTGGGCGTTTATTGTCGCTGTGAAAACGTGGCAAGAAAATCCTCAAAGGAGACGTTAGCTGCTCGCATTGTTTTGCATTGACAGGTGTAAATTGTTTACATATTGACTACAAATGTAATCATTACGGAATTTTTTGTGAAAAAGCCAGTATTCCTTATAAGTTTGTACTTTCTGATTATTACTCTGGGATTCCCATCTTGCGTTTCAGCAGGAGAAACGACTGAGCAGTGGATTGTCCGGACGGACTTTTGGGGGGTACCAGCTTATTATACTTTGAACATTGAATACGATGAAAACCAAATTTTAGGCGATATTGACGGCGAGAAAATTTCAGGAAATGTTTCTGGCAATACGATTACTTTTTCAGGCAAAACCAATGGCCAGCCAACCAATTTCACCGGCACCATAAGAGATGACCTTATATCGGGACAGGCCCATTACCCCGAAGAGAAACCAGGTGCACAAGATTATGCTTTCAAGGCAAGATTAGTTCCGAAACGCTCATCCAAGTCGCCGGTGAATCACCGCTATGACCCCCTAGATTACTCTAATACTTGGGATGCGGACCGCTTACCTGTTTTGACCATATGGCCGAAGGACACGGTCAAAACCAAAACAATCGATTCGGGCGGAATTGATGAAAACGGAGATAAAAAGGCGCTGTTTGGGAACCCTCAAACAGGCCCGTTTTTTATTGTTGGCGCCGAACCTGGGGACACGCTTGCCATCCATCTGAACGCACTTAAATTAAACCGTGACTATGCTGATAGCCTTGATTCGATAACTAACCGTGCGATTGGATCTAACTTAGCTGGACAGGCTAAAGGTCTGGGGCGCTCTGTTCGATGGATGCTCGACTTCGAAGAGGGTGTTGCAAGGCCAGAATCTGAATCCAACGGACTAAAAGATTTTTCAGTCCCGTTGCGTCCTATGCTGGGAGGCATGGCCGTCGCGCCAGGTTTTGGCTCCCCCGCCATATCAACCGGGGATACGGGGAATTTCGGGGGTAACATGGATTTTCCTGAAATAGTTCAAGGAAATACAGTCTATCTTAAAGTCCAAAGACCCGGCGCCCTCTTATATCTCGGCGATGCCCACGCACTGCAGGGAGAAGGCGAAACGACACAATTCGCCCTTGAAACTTCTATGGAGGTCACGTTTACAGTCGACTTAATCAAGGGGCAGAGTGTACGCCAGCCTCGTGTTGAGTCACCCGAACAGATAATGGTGCTTGGGCAAGCGGGCACAATGGAGGAGGCTTTGCAAGCCGCCAGTGCAGGTATGATTCAATGGCTGAACACAGATTACAACCTGTCATTATCAGAGATTGCACAAGTCATGGGAGTTGCTATCGAATATAGTGTTGTGAACCTTGCCGGTCGCAATGTTGGCGTCGCGGCAAAAATAGACAAATCAATATTACCTCAGTCGAGAGCCGTATTAAGTTTAGAGCGTGCCAACTAGCTCACCCAAAAGCGAAAGTGATTTTTAGCATAGAATTAGGTGCTATCACGTACAGGGGATGTCCGCTATGCCCCCATAGTAACCCACACCCCCTACCTCAACCGCTTAAGCAAACTCGACGTATCCCACCGTTTTCCGCCCATTTCTTGCACCTCTGCATAGTACCCATCCACTTGCTTGGTCAGGGTCAAATCTGCGCCTATCGCTTCGCCCGCACGGATGGCTATGCCTAGGTCTTTGCGCATCCAATCGACGGCGAAGCCAAAGTCATATTTGCCCCTCGCCATGGTTTCGGCGCGGTTGAGCATTTGCCAGCTTTGGGCGGCGCCTTTGCCGATAGCTTCCACGACGAGCGGCACGTCTAGCCCAGCTTTTTGCGCGAAATTTACGCCTTCGGCGAGGCCTTGGAGGATGCCTGCTATGCAAATCTGATTGACCATTTTTGTAAGCTGCCCTGCCCCGCTTTCGCCCATGTGGGTCGTCGCTTTTGCATATGGCTGCATCACGGGTACGGCGCGTTTATAGACGCTCTCGTCACCGCCGCACATGATGGTGAGTTGGCCATTCACTGCCCCCGCTTCGCCACCAGAGATAGGTGCATCAAGAAAGCCGATGTCTTTCGCTTTGGCTATAGCATGGACCTCACGCGCGCACTCGGCTGACGCCGTGGTGTGATCAATCAATAGCGCGCCCGCTGACATATTTGCGATCGCCTCACCCGCGACGTCTAGCACGTCAGGGCTATCGCCCACGCACATCATGACGGCGTCCGCCCCCGCTACTGCCTCTGCAATCGTGTCAGCCGCCTGCCCTGCATAATCCCCCGCCCACGCTGTCGCCTTCGCGCCCGTGCGGTTCCAGACTGAGACGTGATGCCCTGCCGCCACGAGGTGCCCCGCCATTGGATAGCCCATGACCCCCAAACCTAAAAATGCCAGTTTCATAACCGCCTCTTTATCTTCACCCGAAAATTTTATGTGCATGCAACCTTATCGCTATTCACGACTTGCGCAACATGATAGCTTTCTTGCAAGCGTATTAACCAAGGGACTAACTACCACATGCAAAACATTGCACCAGAAACAATTGCAATGACTTGGCAAATGTGGGCGACGATGGTCTTGGTCACGGGTGCGGTTATCCTCTACTTCCGGGAGCGTTTTTCTATTGAAGCGATTTCCGTTGGTATCGTCACAGCACTGCTCGTCTTCTTCCATCTGTTTCCGCTCTCAAACGGGGCCGAACTTGATAGCGCAAGCCTGCTGTCGGGCTTTGCAGCACCCGCGCTGATAACGATTATGGCACTGCTCGTTGTGGGTCAGGGGATGTTTCACACAGGCGCACTTGAAGGGCCAATTTTGCGGATCAATAATTCGCTGGCGAAACGTCCCAGACGGACGCTCGCCGTCGTCTTTGCGCTCGCATTTGGGGTGTCGATGTTTATGAACAATACACCCGTTGTGGTGATGTTCATTCCTGTGCTGACGGCGATGGCCGCACGCACGCGCACCTCTGCCTCACGCTATCTCATGCCGCTGAGTTTTATCTGTATCCTCGCGGGTATGACAACGCTCATTGGCTCATCGACCAACCTACTAGTAAATGACGTGCTGCGGCGATATTCGGGAGAAGGCTTGTCTTTTTTCGCGCAAACCGGGCCTGGTCTCATACTCGCGGCCATAGGTGCGATTTATATCATTTTCGCCGCACCTATACTGCTGCCTAATCGCACCTCGCTTGAAGACGAAGTTTCTGATGCAGGCCGTCAATATATCGCGCAAATCCGCGTCACGGATAACCACCCGCTGGAGAACGTTAATCCCGTCGCAGGGCTATATCCTTCGCTTAAGAACGTGACAGTCCGTATGGTGCAACGCGGCGAGCATAGCTTCTTGCCGCCGTTCGAAGAGACACTGCAAAATGGGGATGTCCTCATCGTGGCGGCGACGCGCGAGCATCTCTCAAAACTGTTATCCTCTAGCCCACGTTATCTTGAAGGCATGCTCAACATCGCAGGGTTTCATAACGAAGGTCGCAATACGGAAAATGCAGATGCCATCGTGATTAGTGAAGCCGTCATCGCACCGGGCTCGCGCATGATTGGACGCAATATTGAACAGATCGGTTTTCGACGGCAAACAGGCTGCCTTGTGCTCGGCATCCAGCGGCGCTCACGCATGATTAGAAAACGTATGCTTGATATCCGCCTTGAAGCGGGTGATGTGCTGCTGCTCTTTGGCTATGAAGCAGATATGCGAGAGCTACGAAATAATCGCGATATACTGCTACTCGAATGGTCAACGACTGAACTGCCAGATATTCGCAAGTCCCTTTTTGCGCGACTGATTTTTGGCGGCACAATACTGCTTGCGGCGACATCTATTCTACCAATTGAGATTGCGGCGCTCTGCGGGGCAATTGCTATGATTGCGACAGGGTGCCTGAATATACGTCAAGCTGTGCGCGCACTCGACATTCGTATATTTCTCCTGATTGGCGCAGCTTTTGCCATGGGCCTCGCGCTTGAACGCACGGGCGGGGCCAGTTTTATCGCACAAGAAACAGTCACTATATTTGCGCCGTTTGGCAATCAAATCCTCATTTCAGCTATCTTCATCGTTATAGCTTTAATGACAAATATTCTCTCCAATAGCGCCACGGCCTTAATTTTTGCGCCTATCGCCCTCTCTATTAGCGCGCAGACGGGAATTGATCCTATGGTGCTTGTCCTGACAGTGATATTTGCGTCAAACTGCTGCTTTGCAACCCCTATTGCATATCAGACCAATCTTCTTGTCATGGCGCCAGGACGGTATCAATTTGCGGATTTTGCGAAGTTCGGTATTCCGCTCATGCTTTTGATTTGGGTAAGTTATAGCCTCATGCTGCCATTTCTGTTTAATATCTAATTGTGATTATGCCACTATCAGAGACTTATGACGCGTCCGTTTGATCCCAACAGGTTGCAGTTTTACCTGACAATCCCCTCGCCTTGCCCTTATCTTGAGGGTCGGATGGAGCGTAAGATCTTTACGCAACTTGACCCGCTCTCTGGCCCTTATCTTAATAATTATCTCACCCATGCAGGGTTCAGACGTTCGCAAAATGTGATTTACCGTCCTGCCTGTGAAGCCTGTCGTGAGTGCAAGTCTCTGCGGATTTTAGCAAACGATTTTGAGCCATCCAAATCCCTGCGCCGCACCATGGCGCGCAATTCGGATTTGACGCGTCATGTCGCAGAACCCCTCGCGACATCAGAGCAGTTTGATTTGTTGCAACGCTACCTTCAAAGCCGTCATGAAGGCGGCGGCATGTCCGATATGGATTTCTACCGCTATGAAATGATGGTTGAGCAATGCGCCTCAGAGACTGAGATTGTGGAGTATCGCGATGCCGATAATAAGCTTATTGCGGCGGTGCTGATTGATGTTCTCGAAGACGGACTTTCCATGGTTTATAGCTATTTTGACCCTGACGCGCGCGGGCGCAGCCTCGGCAATTACATGATTTTAGATCATCTTGACCGCTGCCAAATGGAGAAACTGCCCCATCTCTATCTCGGTTATTGGGTCGATGGCAGCCCGAAGATGAGCTATAAGGCACGCTTTCAGCCCTGCGAAATTCTTGGCCCTCATGGTTGGCGTCCGCTTCATGACAAGCCTTAAACCACTCTTGCCCTCAACATCTCCTCGCTTATAGTTACGCCACAGAGTCGCTTGCTTAATTGCGACCAAAATCAAGGGGATTTGCGTGGTCAAACGGCGCGATATTTTAACGGGCGCAGCCGCCGTCGCAACAGGTGGGGCCGTGCTGGGCGTACTGGGTAAAGACAAAGCCAATGCCCCGAGCACCGTAAAGCGTAGCGAACTAGGCGCACCCGCAATTTCAAAAAATCGCCGTCAATTCCGCCTCGCGACGAGTTGGCCCAAAGACTTTCCTGGCCTTGGCCAAATGCCCAATTACTTCGCGCAAGCTCTTTCGGAGATGAGCGACGGACGACTTGAGGTGAAGGTTTATGCAGCGGGCGAACTTGTTGGCGCGCTCGAATGTTTTGACGCGACCTCGACTGGCGCGGCGGATATGTATCACGCAGCAGAATATTACTGGCAGGGCAAGTCCAAAGGTTTTTCATTTTTTACCGCTGTACCCATGGGCATGACGGCGGCCGAATTAATGGGCTGGATTGACCACGGCGGCGGTCAAGCGCTCTGGGATGAGCTATCCGCGCAGTTCAACATTAAGTCGTTTCAGGCCGGCAATACGGGGCACCAAGCGGGCGGTTGGTTCAAACGCCAAATTAATAGCTTGGAAGATTTCAAGGGCCTTAAAATGCGTACGCCTGGTCTGGCAGGCGAAGTCATGCGCCGCTTAGGGGGGTCAGCTGTCGCCATATCGGGCGGTGAGATTTATCAAAGCCTGCAAAGCGGCGCGATTGACGCCGCCGAATGGGTCGGCCCGTGGAATGACATCGCGCTCGGCTTTTACCGCGAAGCGCCTTATTATTATTCGCCTGGCTTTAGCGAGCCTGGCGCGTCGCTCGCGATTGGGACTAACCTCGACGTTTGGAACAGCCTGTCAACTGCTGACCAAGCCATGATTAAACATGCTTGCGCTCATGCCAATGCCTATAGCTTAGGCGAGTATAGCTACCGTAACGGCCTCGCGCTTGAGACCCTCAAGAATGATCACGGCATTGTCCCTGTTGCCTTTAGTGACGAGATTATGGAAACGGTTGGTGCGGTATGTGAGGACGTTGTGCGCGACCTCGCGGCGTCTGATCCGATGACAAAGCGCATTTATGATAGCTATCTCACGGCGCGAAACGCCTCTCGTGGTTGGACAGAAATCAGCGACGGCGGCTATATCGCAGCGCGCAAAGTCGCACTGGATAAACTTTACTAATGCTCGAACTCATCGCAGCGGCGTTAAAAGGCATTGGGTGGGTCTGCCTACCTTTCCTGTTACTGCCGCTCGCCCTGTTGATTTTCCCGAAATCTGAGACACTAGACAGCATCTGTCGCGCGCTCATTACCTTATTGGATGATATCTCATATTATATTGGCGAGGTGGCGAAATGGGCGCTCCCCCTCCTCGTTTTATCAGTCGCAATATCTGTCTTCGCCCTATCCATTTTCGGGCTAAGTTTTACCAAATTGTCAGAGAGCGCAGCTTATCTCCATGCGATCGTCATTATGCTGGGGGCCGCAGCCACATTACTAGCGGGGCAGCACGTGCGGGTGGATATTTTTCATTCACGCATGAATGCAGCGGCGCGGTCTCGCGTTGACCTCATAGGGTTTTACACTTTACTCCTCCCTGTCTGCCTCATCATCATTTGGAACAGTCAAAGCTTTGTAAATTTCAGTTGGCGCATCTTTGAGGGTAGTAATGAGAATGACGGCATTAAAGGCATATTCCTTTTAAAGACACTCGTGCCTATTTTTGGCATCATGATGATTGCGCAGGGGTACTCAATAGCCCTCCGCGCAGCCATGTGTCTTTTAGGGAGAGATCGGCCCGCACGCCCGGCTCATACACCGCCGCTCTTCCCTCCGCTTGAGGACCGTCCACAAATTCAGTCTGGAGAGCGGCTGTGAGCCTTCCTGAACTGCTGTCCCTTCTGATGTTTGGCGCGGCCTGCGCAGGGTTGATGGCAGGGTATAACGTCGCTTTTACCCTTAGCGGTGTCTCGCTGATATTCGCGGCCATTGGCGTCGCGACAGGGACATTTGATGCGAGTTTTCTCTCGGCGCTGCCGGGCCGTATCTATCCGCTTATCACGCGTGAAATCCTCATCGCCGTACCGCTCTTTGTTTTCATGGGCGTTATGCTGGAAAAGTCGCGCATTGCCGAAGACTTGCTCGAAGCTATGGGTGATTTGTTTGGCTCGCTGCGCGGCGGGCTTGGCATTTCCGTGGTCTTTGTCGGCGCGCTCCTCGCCGCATCAACAGGCATTGTCGGCGCGACCGTGGTGACAATGGGGCTGCTGTCATTACCAACCATGCTAAAACGCAATTACGCACCCTCCTTAGCTTCAGGGGCTATCGCCGCCTCGGGCACACTCGGCCAGATCATCCCACCCTCAATCGTGCTCGTCATCCTCGGCGATCAGATGAGCAATGCCTATCAAGAAGCGCAGCGCACGCACGGCCTGAGCACGCAAGGCGTGAGCGGCGGGGGGGTTGTCTCAGTAGGCGACCTCTTTGCGGGTGCGCTCATTCCAGGGCTCATTCTCGTCATGTGCTACGCGCTTTACATTGCGGTCACAGCGTTTTTCAAACCTGAAACCGCGCCCGCAGAGCCTTGGCCAGAGGATGTCGACCCGTGGGTCTTCGTGCGCCGCACACTCAAAGCCATGCTGCCGCCTATTTTCCTGATTTTTGCCGTGCTCGGCTCCATTCTGTCAGGCTATGCCACGCCAACGCGCGGGGCCGCACTTGGGGCATTAGGGGCAATACTTCTCGCCGCATATCGAATCGCACCGAACCGCCTCGCCAAAAATGGTGCGGTCTTTGCCGCCCTCGCCCTCATCGCCCTTATCGCCGTGGATATGACAGGCGTAGACATGCGCTTCGGGCAAAATGATTGGGGCGGCGTAGAGCGGCTTGCCCTCACACTCGCGCTCGGCCTATCGGGCCTCGCCCTTATAGGCACAGCCCTCGCTATTGGACCATTAATGCGCGACACAACAATGGCAGATGTGTCGCGCACGACTATGCATATTACGTCTATGGTCTTTGTTATTCTCATCGGGGCCACCGTGTTCAGCCTCGTTTTTCGCGGCTTTGGCGGCGACGAAATGGTGGGACGATTCTTAGAGATGGCCCCCGGAGGTATGTGGGGTGCGCTCGCGCTTGTTATGCTTGTGATGTTTGTGCTTGGCTTCTTTCTCGATTTTATCGAGATCACATTTGTTGTCGTGCCGCTCGTTGCGCCGCCGCTTCTGGCGATGGGACTAGACCCAATTTGGCTCGGAATTTTGATGGCGCTTAATCTGCAAACAAGTTTCCTCACCCCGCCCTTTGGCTTTGCGCTGTTTTATCTGCGTGGCGTTGCCCCACCCGAAGTTAGCACTAGCGCGATTTACAAAGGCGTCATCCCATTTATCGGAATTCAGTTTTTTGTGATTGCGCTCGTGGTGGTCTTCCCTGCGCTCGCAACATGGTTGCCCGATATGATGCTCAGATAATCTAGGGCTAAAAAGCGGATTGAAACGCATTGATGAAATCGCCGAGCGCTTTCTCTGGCAAGTGATTTATCCCAGCAGCCGCCGGACGCCCACCACCCGTTTCAAACTGCATAGCGAGCTTATCCGCCCCTTCGCGTTTTGACAGAGGCGCACGAATACTCACCAAATAGCCTGCGCCCGCGTCCGTATCTTGCGCGGTTAAAATGGCGTGGGCGCGATCAGGATTTTCTTGGGCAAGTTGATTGCCGTAAGTACCAGAGGCGCGGCGAGAACTGGCGCTATCTGGGAGGCCAATGACAAGGCCGCCTGATGTCTCATCAAGGACTTTCGCCGCCGACACACTCGCCATGTCTTCACGAAAACCTTGCTGTAAAGCTTTGAAAATCTCACCTTTTTTATTTAGAAATTCCATCGGCGTGTCAAAGGCGCTCACCTCTCGGTACAGATCCTCAGGATGGAAAAGCAAGTCATCCACCGACCCGCCATAGCCATTATAATTTATCAACATCCCAAGCTCATCAAGGCTCGCGAGCGGGAGGTCATGCCCTACGGCTAAGCGGTGCGCCATAGCAGGAAAATTATCGCCAAAGGCCGCCGCGACTGTCCACGCGCGGTAAGCGCCGTCGAGATAATTATCAATCAATACAGCCGTGCAAACTTCCGACGCCGTATTGATATGCGCCTCAAGATTTGCGTGCTCAGGGATATCGCCCGCATTGTGATGATCGGCGTAAAACACCTTTGCGCCAGCCTCCAAAATACGGCGCAGCGCGGCACCGTTTGTTTTCATAGACACATCCAGCACGGTGACATGGTCGCCCTCGCCTGCGTCCACTCTATCTAGTAAGGCGATATCGCGCTTACGCCCCGTCACGAGTTCGGCGTCCAAGGGTCGCGCGCGGCGGAGCATTGTCAGCGAAATGATGCCGTCTGCATCGCCGTTAAAAACATCATAATTCATATTGTCGGCTTATCCCTGAAATACCTTTCAGCCAAGAAAAAAGCCGCTCCAAATGGGCGGCTTTTATAAACTCACTGTGGCAGAGCTTAGAACCGATTAGAATTATCGTTGTCCCGGTCGCTTTGCATGGCGCGGAGAAGATCAGCTTCTGACATCTCTGCTGGCGCTTCCGCGTCGCCGTGACCAATCGCGAGAACAGGCGCTTGCTCTTCCTCAGTCGGCATGTCGTCATCTGTGATAACGCGCTGTAGGTTAGACACAAGGCTTTCGCGCAAGTCGCCCATATCAAGTGTTTCTTCAGCAAGCTCACGCAAAGCCACAACAGGTGTCTTGTCATTGTCACGGTCAACCGTCAGCGTCGCGCCTGCTGAAATGTTCCGCGAACGGTGCGCGGCCAAAAGGACGAGGTCGAAGCGGTTTTCGACTTTTTCAATACAATCTTCAACGGTAACGCGGGCCATGTGAACTCCAATAGCTAAAGCGGCCCCGCAAGGAAGCCGCTTGATTTGCGCCTGATATACTGCGCGCGAGACGCTTTTGCAAGCGGGGATGTGTGAGTGATATTTCGTAAATATTAGTATAAAGACGCTTGTCAATCAAAATGAAGCTGTGTATTAGCACGCTAACACAATATTACGGATTACTTTATGGCTTTTGTTACAACAGATGAAGAGACCAAACACGCCCAAGGTATTAGCCGTGCCGAGCTTGCGCGCGCGCTGATATCGGTTAAAGACGCCGCCGAGATGGAGCGTTTTCTCATTGATCTTTGTACGCCCGCAGAGCTTCGGGCCCTATCTGAGCGTTGGCATGTCGCCTGCCTGCTTGACCGCACAGAGATGAGCTACCGTGATATCAATGCCGAGACAGGCGTGAGCACAACAACAATTGGCCGCGTCGCGCGGTTTTTAAAAGATGAGCCTCACCAAGGCTACCGCGCGGTTCTTGACCGCCTAAAGGAATAAATCATGACAGAACAACGCCTTCGTATCGCCCTCCAGAAAAAAGGGCGGCTTGCTGATGACTCTTATGCGCTGCTTAAAAAATGCGGGCTTCGTTTCGCCATTCGTGGCGGAGGGCTTCTCGCGCGCGTGAAGAATATGCCAATTGACCTTCTGCTTGTGCGGGATGACGACATTCCGTCTTTCGTCGCAACGGGCGCGGCAGATATCGGGATTGTCGGCGAGAACGTCCTCGTCGAAGAGCAGCTCTCAGCCAAATCGCCGCTCAATGCGACGATTGATATGCGGCTGGGCTTTTCGCGCTGCAAGCTCTGCCTCGCGGCGAGCGACAAAAGCCGCATCACCTCTGCGGCCAAATTGAAAGGCACGACAATTGCGACGACTTACCCTGGTGTTCTGGGCCAATATTTGTCTGACAAAAACATCGACGCCAAAATGGTCGAGATGAAAGGCGCCGTTGAACTCGCGCCCTCCATTGGGATTGCCGAGAGTATTTGCGACCTCGTGAGCTCTGGCGCAACGCTTGAAGCTAATGGCTTAACTGCGTTTGAAACTATCCTTGAATCAGAAGCCGTACTCATCAGCTCTGACCGCAAAATGTCAGCCGCGAAACGAGAAGTTTACACGAAACTCCAAAACCGCATTGACGGTGTTTTGAAATCGACCGAGACGAAATACATCATGCTCAACGCACCTGCCTCGGCTGTTGAGGCGATAACGGATATTCTCCCTGGTTCAGACGCGCCGACAATTATCCCACTCGCAAACGACCTCGTTGCGCTGCAAGCCGTCTGTACCGAAAACGTCTTTTGGGAAACGCTCGAAGACCTCAAAGCCCTTGGCGCGCGCTCTATCCTTGTGCTGCCGATTGAAAAGATGATGGCCTGATGAAAACGCTAATTTGGAATGACCTAAGCGAGACGGAGCAGGCCGACGCCCTCGCCCGCCCCGCCGCACTGTCCGATGGTAAACTGACCGAGGACGTGCGCTATATTCTCCAAGACGTGAAAAATGGCGGCGACCAAGCTGTGCTGGATTACACCGCTAAATTTGACGGCGTGGAGCTTTCGCGGCTGAAAGTCTCAGAGGGTGATATGCGCAAGGCATGGAAGTCGCTGCCTGACGATCAAAAGGCCGCGATCAAGCAAGCGCAGAAAAACATCAAAGCCTTCCACCGCGCGCAAAAACCCCAAGACATCGAAGTCGAAACTATGCCCGGCGTTATCTGTCGCCGTGAAGCACGTGCGATTGAAACGGCGGGGCTTTACGTACCGGGCGGCACGGCGCCGCTTGTTAGTACGCTAATGATGCTCGCCATTCCCGCCAAAGTCGCAGGGGTGAAGCGCCGCGTTGTCGTGACGCCACCAGGCAAAGACGGCACAGTCAACCCCGCCATTCTTGGCGCAGCTTACCGCTGCGGCGTAAGCGAACTTTACGCTTGCGGGGGCGCGCAGGCGATTGCGGCTATTGCTTATGGCACGCGCTCTATACCGAAATGCGACAAGATTTTCGGGCCTGGCAATGCCTATGTCGCCACGGCAAAATCACTCGTCGCGCAAGATCCAGGCGGCCCCGCCATTGATATGCCCGCTGGCCCGTCTGAGGCCATGGTTGTCGCGGGCGAGAAATGTAATCCCGCTTTCGTAGCATCAGATCTGCTTTCGCAAGCTGAGCATGATACGCTGGCGCAGGTGGTTTGCATCTGCGTCAATGAAGGTGTTGCGACCCGCGTGCGTGAAGAAGTTGAAGCCCAAGTTAAAACCCTCCCGCGCCGCAACATTGCAGAAGCCGCGCTGAAATTTGCGCGCGTCATTGTTGCAGATGGTCGTCCGACAATTGCGCATATCATCAATAGCTACGCGCCAGAGCACTTGATACTGCAAACCAATAATCCCGACACCTTCGTGCCCGCCATTCGCAATGCAGGGTCTATCTTTCTGGGTCCGTGGACGCCAGAGAGCGTTGGCGATTACGCCAGCGGGACGAACCACACCCTGCCGACTTATGGTGCGGCGCGCGCTTATAGTGGCGTCACGCTTGAGAGCTTTATTAAATATGTCAGCGTGCAAAAGCTCACCCGCGAGGGATTAGAGGCATTGGGTCCAACGGTTGAAACGCTCGCCGATATGGAAGGCCTCGAAGCCCATAGACGCGCTGTGTCCTTACGTTTAAACAGCCCCGCATCATGACCGATTTTCCGAACAATATTGCGCGCAAAGCCATTGTCGATTTCGCCGCCTATAGCGCGCGCGGCGGCGCGACGGGTGCGCTGCATTTAGACGCGAATGAAAGCCCTTATGCGCCTCCGCCTGTGCGCGGCGCGGAAGGCTATAACCGCTATCCTGAACAACAACCGCTGGCCCTCGTGCAACGTCTCGCCGATCTTTACGGCACGACGCCAGAACGCCTGATGGTCGGTCGCGGTGCAGATGAAGCGATTGAAGTCCTGCTGCGCACATTTATTGAAGATGGCAAAGATAGTATTCTCATCTGCTCGCCTACTTTTGGCTATTATAAAACCTGCGCGCAAATCCAAGGCGCGGATATTATTGATGTGCCGCTGACATCAGATTATGAGTGGGACACAGATGCGATAATTGAAGCGGCAGGCAAAGCGAAAAACCTCAAAGTCATTTTCCTCTGCACGCCAAATAATCCAACGGGCACAGTCATCACCGACGACCTTGTAGAACATCTCTGCGCGAAGTTTCCGAACGTGCTGATTGCGGTGGATGAAGCTTATGAAGAGTTTTCATCAACTCAAAGCTATATTTCAAAAGTCGCGGACTATCCCAATCTGATTGTTATGCGCACGTTATCTAAAGCCTATGCTCTGGCGGGAGTGCGCGGAGGCGTGGCTATTGCTGACCCGCGCGTGATAGATTTGATGCTGAAAGTCCTGCCGCCCTACCCAATCGCGCGACCCGTGGAGGACGCCATACTTGCCGCCCTCTCGCCTGCCGCGATGAGCACACATGCGGCACGGCTAACAGAATGGCTCTCTGAGCGAGAGCGCATGTTTTCCGAGCTTCAGAAATCGCCTTTCATCAAAAAAGTGTGGCCAAGCGAAGCAAACTTTCTGCTGATTGATGTACAGGACGATGACGCTCTGATGCGCGAGCTGTCGCGCCGCAATGTCAAAATCCGCGACTACCGCAGCACAACAGGGCACATGCGTATCTCTATCGGCTCGCCAGAAGAAAACTCCATCGCACTGGCAGCCTTTGGTGTTGGTGTTGATGAAAAACGCCCAGACCGCATAGGCGAAATGCACCGCAAAACCAAGGAAACAGATATCTCTGTGCGCGTAAATTTGGACGATGCATCACTTATTAAAGTCGATACGGGTATTGGGTTTTACGACCATATGCTCGAAGCGCTCGCCAAACACGGTAACTTCGGGCTGAGCCTGACCTGCAAAGGCGATCTTGAAATTGACGCGCACCACACAGTAGAAGACTGCGCCCTCGCGCTCGGCACAGCGCTTAAGCAGGCGCTCGGCGATAAGGCAGGTATTGGCCGATTTGGCTTTGTTATGCCGATGGACGAGAGTCAAGCACGGGTCGCTGTTGACTTATCAGGCCGTCCCGCCATGACATTCAAAGGCGAGTTCCCCACAGACCACGTCGGCGAATTTCCTTCTGAAATGTGCCCGCACGTGTTTGAAAGCCTCGCCCAGACTTTAGGCGCGGCCATTCAAATTGAGGTTGAAGGCGAGAACAGCCACCACATGATAGAGGCGAGTTTTAAAGGCGTCGCTCGTGCGCTGCGCCCGGCATTTGCGCGCGAAGGCACAGACATCGCCTCGACAAAGGGTGTGATTTAACGTGAGCCTTGTGATTGTGGATACAGGCGTGGCCAATCTCGCCAGCGTAAAATTTGCGTTTGAGCGGCTGGAAGCAACGCCGACGATTTCGGCGGATCCGTCCGTTATTTCAGCGGCGGACCGCGTCATCATTCCTGGCGTTGGCGCGGCTCCCGCGGCGATGGAAAATATTACGCGGCGTGGCCTAACAGAGGTACTGCAAGGCCTGACCCAACCCGTCATGGGGATTTGTTTAGGCATGCAAATCATATTTGAAACGCTTGACGAAGGCGGGCAAGGCATAAAAGGCTTGGGCCTTATTCCGGGCACAGTTGGCAAACTCCATACGGGTGATTTGCCCTCCCCCCACATGGGATGGAACACGTTAGAACCGATTAAAGACGATCCCATTCTGGACGGAATTTCGTCAGAAGATCACGCCTATTTTGTCCACAGCTATGCCGCCCCAATCAGTCACGCCACGCTCGCAACCTCGACTTACGGGCTTATCTTTAGCGCCGTTGTGCGCCATAAAAATGTCTGGGGATGTCAGTTCCACCCCGAACGCAGCAGCCAGACGGGCGCACGTATTCTGTCTAATTTTTTGAAAGTCACGCTATGATTTATCCCGCCATAGATTTGATGGACGGCGGCTGCGTGCGCCTGTTCAAAGGTGATTTTAACCAGCGAACGAATTACGATGTCTCGCCGCTCGATGTTGCTAAATCCTGCGCCAAAGCGGGGGCGGAATGGATGCATATTGTTGATCTTGACGGTGCAAAACAGGGAAAGACGGAACAAGCAGAACTCATTATGGAAATCGCAAATGAGAGCGGACTAAAAGTGCAAACAGGTGGCGGCTTGCGCGAGATTGGGCATATTGAACGCCTCCTCCAAGGCGGCGTTCAACGCGTCGTCATTGGTTCACTTGCCGTGACTAATCCGCAAATGGTGAAGTTCTGGATATCTAATTTTGGTGCGAACCGCATCGTTGTTGCGCTAGACGTAAATATGGGCGAGAATGGCAATTTCTACCCTGCCACGCGCGGCTGGACAGAGACGGCCGAAAAGACACTCGAAGACGTGCTGTCTGATTACATGGGCAGTGGGCTGAAGACTGTTCTTGTGACTGATATTGAACGCGACGGTGTCCTCGGCGGCGCGAATGTTGAGCTTTATAAATCCATTCAACACGACTTCCCGACCCTGCAACTCATTACCTCTGGCGGGGTCGGCACGCTCGACCACGTCAAAGACCTCAAAGTCCTCAACCCGCACGGCATCATCATCGGCAAAGCGCTATATGAGAATAAGTTTACGCTCGAAGAGGCCATCTCTTGCTAGCAAGGCGCATCATTCCCTGCCTTGATGTGCGCGATGGTCGCGTCGTCAAAGGCGTGCAATTTCGCAATCACGAAGATGTCGGCGGCATACTCGACCTTGCCCTGCGCTATCGCGACGAGGGCGCGGACGAGCTTGTCTTTTACGACATCACCGCCAGCACAGACAGGCGTGAAGTTAGCCCCGATTGGATTTCCAAAGTCAGTCGCGCGATTGATATCCCGTTTTGCGTGGCGGGCGGCATAAGCTCTGTTGAGGCGGCAGGCGCGCGCCTTGCCGCGGGGGCCGACAAAATTAGCGTGAATTCCCCCGCCCTGATGCGGCCAGAGCTCGTCAACGAACTTAACGCTGCGTTTGGCGCGCAATGCGTTGTTATTGGCATTGATAGCTATGAGCAAGACGGCGTCTATCACGTGCGCAGCCATACGGGTGACCCCTATAAAATGCGCCAGACAGGACGGCTAACACTCGATTGGGTGGCGGAAGTCATCGAACGCGGTGCGGGCGAAATTGTGCTTAATTGCATGAACCAAGACGGCGTACGCAAGGGCTATGACATTGCGCAACTCAAAGCCGTTCGCGCCGTCTGTGACGTACCGCTCATCGCCTCTGGCGGTGCAGGCGCGACAGATCATTTCGAGGATGTTTTTAAGCAAGCTGATGTGGACGGGGCGCTCGCGGCGAGTGTGTTTCACAAGGCGGTCATCGCCATTCCTGACCTAAAAAAATCACTGAAAGATAGCGGCATAGAGATGAGACTCTGATGGATATTGATTTTAAAAAAGGCGGCGGGCTTGTCCCCGCCATTGTCCAAGACGCGCGCACGGAACAAGTTTTGATGCTCGGCTATATGAACGCAGACAGCCTTGCAAAGACCCAAGAAACAGGGCTTGTGACGTTCTGGTCGCGCTCGCGAAATGAGCTTTGGACGAAGGGCGAAACTAGCGGTAACACGCTTGCGCTTGAAAGCGTAGACGTGGATTGCGATAATGATACGCTGCTTGTGCGCGCCGTGCCAAATGGCCCGACTTGTCACTTAGGCACAACATCATGTTTCGGTGATAAAGGCCCGCAGGGATTAGGTTTTTTATCCTATCTTGAAGACCTTATTGAAGCGCGCAAAACGGCGGATAAAGACAGCAGCTATACGGCTTCCCTCCTCCAAGGCCCGCTCAGACGTGCCGCTCAGAAGGTCGGCGAAGAAGGCGTAGAGACGGCCCTCGCCGCTGTCGCGGAAACGGATGATAAGCTGGTGAGCGAATCTGCGGACCTCGTCTATCACCTCATGGTATTGCTCGCCGCAAAAGATGTGAAATTAGCTGACGTGATTAATGAATTACGCGGGAGGCATCGCTAAGTAAGCGATAAGTTAGTTATCAAGGCGAGCCGATTATGACGGGCGTTTTTGAGTTGCGGTGAACCCGCACATCTTGGTTATCAAGTCCATCAAATTATTACCCTCATCCTGAGGAGCGCGAAGCGCGTCTCGAAGGATTGTCGATCAACGCACCAATCCTTCGAGACGGCCTACGGCCTCCTCAGGATGAGGATAAAATTGATCCAACTGCGGAAGGGAATCCACGCGAACCTCGCTACGCGAGGTAAACCGCCAATATGATGAACACCCAGTATCAACCGAAATCGCCAGCGATTTCGGTATTCCGCTACAATCGATAATCAATCGATTGCGGTCGCTAGAATACCTCAAACCCTTTCTTCTCCTCTATCGGGACCCATTTTCCATCGATGTAGTGAATACCGCATTCCGTCTTGTCATGATGACGCCAGCGGCCGGCGCGGGGGTCTTCGCCTTCTGCGACGCGGGTCGTGCAGGGCTGACATCCGATTGAGAGAAAGCCGAGCGCGAGCATGGGATGGGGCGGGAGGTCGTGCTTTTGGATATAAGCCGTGACGTCTTTCGCGTGCCAATAAGCAAGCGGATTAATCTTGGCTTGGCGACCAATTTTCTCAAGGATAGGCATATTCGCACGGTCAGGCGTTTGGTAGCGCTTGCGCCCCGTAATACGCGCGTCATAGCCCGAAATCACACTATCGAGTGGGCGCACTTTGCGCAGGTCGCAACAGCTATCAGGCGCGTGCTCATTCAGATCGCCATTCGGGTCTTCGGCCTTCACCGCCGCAGGATCAGGCCGTACATTCTGGAAATTCGTCAGGCCCAAATCATCGATAATCATATCGCGATAGGCCAGCGTTTCGCGGAAGTGCTTGCCCGTATCAAGGAAGATAACAGGCACATTTTTATCGACCTGCGCGACCATATGTAGGAGCACAACCGAGTCGACACCGAGCGATGAGACAAGCGCTATTTTGCCGCTATATTCGTCTAAAGCTGCTTCAATCGCGCGATGGGCGGAATATCCAAAATACGGATCCAGCGCGCCTTGCGCCGATTGCTCTTGCGCCGCTTTGGAGGTTTTGCGCGCGTCAAAAATGCTTAAGGCTGGTCCCGTCTTGACGGTATAGCCCCGCTGATAGGCGCCTTTGAACGCGTCCATGGCTTCGAACCAATCGGACTCGGTCTGGATAGAAAATGTTTTCCCGTCGAGGCGCACGGCGTCAAAACCGCATTGCAAAGCCATAGCGTATTGGTCAGGGATGAGCGGTCCGTCGGCTATGATAGCGCCTGTGAATCCGTAGGTCTTGCGTAGCTGTCGCGCGATAGAGAATCCGCGCCCATCGGCATAGCTTGGAAAATTCACAAGGATGGTTTTCAGCTTGGGCAGTTGCGGCCCCACCTTCTCCAGATCGACGTCATTGGACAAGCTCACCTCATCACCGTCATTGGCGGCAATAAACGTCTCTAGGTCCATGACATCGTCAAGATGGGCCGCGCTTTCAACGTGGCCATGACGAATGAGGACGTGCTCTGCGTTAGCGCTAAGCGGTTCCATAAAGCACCTCCTTAAACGCATCCATGCCGATACGACGGTATGCGTCGATAAAGCGTTCGCCGTCTTTGCGTTCAGCGATATAGAAATCGACCATCTTCTCAATCGCGTCGACTGTTTCGTCGTGCGAGAAGCCTTTGCCTGTTACGTCACCAATGGCGGCGTTTTCAGAGCTGTCTCCACCAAGCTTGATTTGGTAAAATTCTACACCCGCTTTTTCGAGACCGAGGATACCGATATGACCGACGTGATGATGGCCGCAGGCATTGATGCAGCCACTGATTTTTATCTGCATGTCACCAATCGCTTTCTGGCGCGCAGGGTCGAGGAAGCGTTCTGTGATGGCTTGAGACAGCGGAATAGAGCGCGCCGTCGCGAGCGCACAAAAATCCATACCAGGGCAGCAGATAATATCAGTAATAAGCCCAACATTCGCCGCATGAATATCGGCTTTCACGAGCGCCTGATAGAGCGGAAAAAGGTCAGACTGCTTTACATGCGGCAGGACGAGATTTTGTTGATGGGTGCTGCGGAGCTCGCCAAAGCTGTATTTGTCTGCAAGGTCCGCCACACTGCGCATTTGATCAGAGGTAATGTCCCCAGGCGCGAGTTCGGGTGATTTCAACGAAATGTTTACGATGGCGTAACCCGCCTGTTTATGCGTCGCGACATTATTCTCAACCCAATCGCTAAAGCCTTTGTCAGATTTCAGCTCGGACGACATGTCGTGATTAGGGATATTTTCAAAGGCGGGCGGCGCGAAATAGGCGCTGATGCGCGCGACTTCTTCGGGCGAGACGGCAATATCAGACGGCTCAAGCGTGGCGTATTCCGCGTCAACTTGGGCTTTAAAATCTTCAATACCCGTTTCTTGGACGAGGATTTTGATGCGCGCTTTATACTTATTATCGCGGCGACCATAACGATTATAAACGCGCATCACAGCCTCAAGATAAGGTAGGAGTTCATCGCGCGGCAGAAACTCTACAAGCGTCACACCAATGATAGGGGTGCGCCCCAGGCCACCGCCAACGATGACGTGATAGCCCACCTCACCCGCGGCGTTTCGCACAATTTCAATGCCAATGTCATGGGCACGAATAACGGCGCGGTCTTGCTTTGATGCTGTGACCGCGATTTTGAACTTACGCGGGAGGAAGGCAAATTCAGGATGAATAGTCGACCATTGGCGCAAGAGCTCCGCAGTTGGGCGCGGGTCTTCAACCTCTTCACCTGCCGCCCCTGCGTAAGGGTCAGACGTCACATTGCGGATGCAATTGCCTGACGTTTGGAAGGCGTGCATTTCCACATCAGCGAGGTCTTGGAGAATATCTGGCACATCGGTCAGTTCAGGCCAGTTAAACTGCATATTCTGACGCGTCGTAATATGGCCATAGCCGCGGTCATATTTATCCGCAATCATGGCGAGCTGTCGCATTTGCCGTGAGCTGAGCGTTCCGTAAGGCACAGCCACGCGCAGCATATAGGCATGAAGTTGTAGGTAGAGCCCGTTTTGTAAACGAAGAGGCTTAAATTGATCCTCAGTAATACGGCCTGCAAGACGGCGCTCGACTTGGCCGCGAAACTGTTTTACGCGGCTTTGAACGACGTCATGGTCAAATTCATCATAACGGTACATTAGTTAGCCTCCTTAGCCGCAAGAAAGGCGGCGGTATCATAACTTGGGCCTTTGACGCGAAACCGTTCGCGGTAGCGCGCAGGTAAACCTGTCTCTGGGTCTACATCAATGAAATAAACACCCGTCACAAGGTTAGCGAGGTCGTCCGCCTCACCCTGCGCCTGCATTTTCTCAATCACGTCTTCGTCCTCTGAGAGCAGCGCATCTGCGTAATTATCGGACCAGCTCATATCTTTAGTGAGCCAGACGACATAGCCTTCGCGCAGATTATTGGCCGTCAGCGCTTGCGGGCCTTTGCCTTTATGTTTCAGGCTCATATCGCCACTCCTAATTTTGTCATTTCCGCAATGGCTTCGCGCGGGGCGTAGCCGAGCAGAAGGATGGCGGGGCCTTTAATACCGCGCGCTTTGATGTCATCGGCAAGGCTTTCAAGCGTGGTCGCGACAATCAGTTGGTTAGCACGCGAAGCGTTCTCGACGACTGTCACAGGCGTGGCGCGGTCTGCGCCGTGAAGCAGCAAACGCCCTTGGATAAATCGGCTCGCGCCAACGCCCATGTAAATCGCGGCGCGTGTGTCGCGCGTGGCGAGCGCTTTCCAATCATGATCAGCAAAGCCTTCGGCGTCGTGACCTGTAATGAAGCTCACGGATTTATTGCGCCCGCGTGTGGTGAGAGACGCACCAATCTCTGCGGCAGCTGACGCAGCCGACGTAATTCCAGGGATGATGCGGTAGCGAAGACCCGCGTCTGATAGCGCGTCAAGCTCCTCATCCGCGCGACCAAATATAAGCGGGTCGCCCGATTTGAGGCGTACGACATGATGCCCCTCTTGGGCTTTCTCAACAAGAATTGCATTGATAGCGTCTTGGCGTGTCGAGTAGCCATGAGGGTCTTTGCCGACGTAAATATACTCCGCTTCGCGACGCCCGAAATCGAGCACGTCTTGGCTGACGAGGCGGTCGTACACAATGACATCTGCCGCGTGAAGCGCTTGCCGTGCCCCAATCGTCAAAAGTTCCGCAGAGCCTGGCCCCGCGCCGACGAGGACGACTTCACCTGTCTTCTCGCCCGCCTTACCTGCGGCAAGTTTCGCGTCCACGCGCGCTTCTAATTCTGACTCGGTGATGCGGAGTTGAGAGCGTAAATCCTTACCATCAAATATATCTGCCCAAAAGGTTTGGCGGATCGAAAGATCTGGCAGGCTTTGTTTCACTTTTGCGCGCAAGTTATTAATTTTATTGGCAAATGAACCGAGCGTGGAAGGCAATAGCTGCTCCATCTCTGACTTAACAGCCCGCGCAAGACTTGGGCTTGTGCCTTCTGTGCCAATGGAAACTATCACGGGACTACGATCTACAAGCGCAGGCGTGGTAAAGGCGCAAGCGTCCTTTTGATCCGCCGCATTGACGAGAAGTCCGCGCGCACCTGCGAGATTTGCAATATGAGAATTTGCCGGGTCATCCTCTGTTGCGGCATAGACAAGACGCACGCCATCTAAATCTGACTCTGTGAAATCTCGGGCCTCCCAAACGATTCGCCCTGCCTCAACCCAGCGCGTAATTTCTGGTGAAATCTCTGGCGCGATGAGGAAGAGTTTCGCGTCGGTTTTCACAAGTGTGCGCAGCTTGGCTTCCGCCGCACCCTCACCGCCGACAATCAAAATTGTTTGCTCCGCCGTGTCCACATGAATGGGAAGATATCGCATGTTTGGCTCCAACGCCTCAGGTTTTGCCAGATGGCTTGTGGTAGCGAACCGCATATTCGGCTTGCTTTTCAAGTGTTCTATATATAGAACGATTGGACATTATACCAGACCCTTACGGCATTTATTTTAAGCGACGGGTCACATTTGTGAGAGCGCCTTGGCCCGAACCAAACGTCAGATATGCCCTGAAACAGACGCGTTAGGCGACCGTCTGGGTAAGACTATTCAGCGTCTTCGCACGGTCGACAACCTTTCACTCGGCGAACTGTCTGAAATGTCAGGCGTCGCCAAGTCGATGATTTCGCAAATTGAGAAAAATGAGACAAACCCCTCTCTCGCGACACTTTCACGGCTCTCTCAAGCTTTAGGCACCAGCGTCGAAGCTTTTCTTGTCGACACACCTGAAAGCGGCTCGGCTTTGGTACAAAAACTCAACACTCAAGACACGCCGCTCCTGAAATCCGAAGACGGGCTGTGTGAGCTTCGCATCACAGGCTGGATCGACACGGTGCAATGGGTTCAGTGGTATGATTTTAAGGCCCTCCCCGGCGGTCGGCTCGAAAGCTCTGCCCATCCAGCGGGGTCAGTTGAGAATCTCACAATTCTAGAAGGTCATCTTAGGGTTACTGTCAATGAAGAAAGCTGGGAGGCCACGGCAGGCCAAACCCTCCGATACCGCGCGGATAAAGACCATATCATCGAAAATATTGGCGAGACGCCCGCCCACGCGACTATGGTCAACATTCTCGCCCATGCGGTGCGTCCAACATCATAGCTCATCCGCAAAAACTGACTGTTATATGGCGAGAAAATAACCATTCTTTCATTGGCGCGTGCAACATTACCCGTTAAGACAGTTTGAGTCGGGTACTTACTGACCTGACAAAAGACTAATACGACCTATTTTGGACCTGCCCGCTATGCTTAATCGCCTTTTTCTGACGACAGCCCTTACATCACTTATGTTTGGCGCTGCGAGCCTCGCCTCGGCCCAAACCACAATCGACGCAGATCGCGACACGCCTATCACGACAGAAGACGCAGGCGACATTACGGTCAATGTTGGCTCGACTATCAGCACGACGACTGAAGGCCCTGCGATTACTATCAACTCTGACAACACAGTGACACAGTCAGGTGTTGTAAATATTTCAGATATCGACAACGCGACGGGCGTTCTCATTAGTGGCGGAAATACAGGTGGTTATACACAATCAGGTGCTATCGGCATCGTTGAGGACTACACGCCTGAGGACACGGACGGCGACCGTATCCCTGACCAACCGCTTGCCTTGGGCACAGGCCGCACGGGTATTTTGATCTCTGGCGCGAGCCCATTCGTGGGCAATGTTACGCTCGAAGAAGCGGGTAGCATTACAGTTGAAGGAAATGACAGCTACGGTATCCGTCTTGCTGGCATGTCTGGTCTGACAGGAGACTTGAACGCGCTGGGCAGCATCTCGGTCACAGGCGATAATTCTGTGGGCGTCAGCATTGAAGATAGAATCATTGGCGAGCTTGCATTGGGGCGCGGTATAGCGACTCGCGGCACAGGGGCGTCATCGGTCGTCGTTAGCGGCGATGTTGACGGCGGATTCACAGCGACGGGCGCAATTACGAATACGGGCTACCGTTTCACAGACCGCCCGAATGTGCAGGCGCGACCATTACTTGATGAAGACGACCTCGGCCAAGCAGGTGCCGCCATCAACATAAGCAGCAATATTCGCGACGGCATATTATTTGACCAAGTTGTTACAACGACCACAGCTGAAGACGGCACGGTCACTTCCGCTGTCACCTCAATTGCCTCGGTGACGCAACTTGGCGGCGCGCCAGCCATTTTGATTGACGGTCAAGGTACGCCCATCGCAATTGGACGCGTGTCGGCAATTACTGACCCTGACGCCGAAGGTTTTGACGCCAACCTTCTCTACGCCTTCATCAACGAAGGCCAGCTTGTCGCGCAAGGCGTCTATAATGATGTGAATTCGACGACGTTTGAGGTGCGTGACGCAACACTTGAAGGCGGCTTTTTCAATTCAGGTACGATGAGCGCGAGCAGCTTCCGCTCGGGCGATGACGGTACGGCTGATGTCGAAGGATTCACAGGCACATCGAAAGTTCTAGTCTTCGGTGACGGCGCTATTTCCGAAGCTATCAATAATACAGGAGTCATCACAGCCAATGTTCGCGAAGCCGATGATGAAGTTTACGCCGACCGTGACAACATCGTCGCACCGCGCTTTATCGAGGTCGTGGCAATTGATATCGAATCCGATGCAGATGTTGGTAGCCTTATAAATAGCGGCGCAATTGGTGCAGTGCTAACAGGCCGCAACGGCAATGTCGTCGCGATACGAGATGCGTCAGGCACGCTAAGCAACATCGTCAACACAGGCACAATTAGCGCCTTTGGCCTGAACTCTGATGCTAACGGAAATGAAGAGACAGACTTTATGCGCACTGCGCTTGGTTTGTCTGCTAACACATCTGGTGTCAGCATTGTTCAAAACCGTGCGGTTGATACAGATGAAACAGACGAATTTACGCCGCCAAATCCATCCATTAATGGAGACATTCGTCTGGGTGACGGTGACGATGTTGTAACTCTTACTGCTGGTTCGGTTATTGGTGCCATTGATTTTGCAGGTGGAGATAACACGCTTTCACTGAGTGGCGACTCTTTCGTCGTTGGGGCCATTACAAGTGATGGCGGTACAATTGGGCTTGATGTCGCAAACAGCTCTTTGACAAATCTTTCGGGCACTCCGCTTTCTGTACGAACCGCAAGTTTTGACGCGACCTCGAGCTATAATCCAACCCTCGACGGCGCAACAGGTAATGCGAGCACGCTCGTGGGCTCTGGTGATATTACATTTGCTGACGGCGCGCAGATAAACCCTGTCCTGTCCAACATTATCGGCAGTACAACAAACACATTTACCGTTGCGAGTAGCGCGACCAACCTCAACATTGAAGGCGACATATCGGCTCTGAGCGGGGCGGTGTCACCTTTCTTATACAACACAAGCTACGCTATAGACCCGAGCGACCCCAATGCGCTTATCGTAACACTTGATCTGCGCGAAACATCAGAGCTTGGTCTTGATAATGTACAGACATCGGCGTTTAATTCAGCGTTCGAAGCTTTGGGCGCAAACGCGGCGCTCGGCGACGCTTTCGTAAACATCACAGACGGCACAGAGTTTAATCAAGCGTTCAACCAACTCTTGCCTGAATTTGCAGCGGCCGCGCGTCAATTCGTCATCGCAAATGTGGACGGCGCGACAGGCGCTGTCGGTGCGCATCTTGATAATGTGCGCCGTAGTCAAGACCGTCCAGGCGGCGCATGGATTCAAGAGTTCGCTTATTTTGCAGACAGGGATTTGGCTGGCCTTTCAGAACAATATCGCGGGTCTGGTTTTGGCTTTAGCGCTGGCCTTGATACGGAGCTTGGGCCGTTCCACGCCGTTGGTATCACGGCAGGCTTTGCCTCGACAGAGATTGAAAGTGTCGCCGATATCGACGAGCCATTTGATATGGTAACGGTGCAACTTGGCGCTTATGCAGGTTATGAGACAGGTAATCTGGGCATTGAAGCGATCGCGGGCATTGGGTACAATGATTTTGAAAGCCAAAGACGCGTCTCTGTTGGAAACTTCATTGGCGACTCGTCTGGCGATTGGTCAGGTACACATATCAACGCCTCGCTGCGCGCGGGGTATGATTACGACATCAGTGACCGCTTCTTTGTCCGCCCTGCCGTATCGCTCGATTATCTAACATTGAAAGAAAATGCTTACACAGAAGACGGCCTAGCGGGCATTGCGCTTGAGATTGACGAGCGCACGTCTGATAGCGGCTCGGCGACAGCTATGCTGAACTTCGGCGGTAAGTTTATGGGCAAGCGCACATGGATTCGCCCGTCTGTGCGCGTCGGCTACCGCAATGACTTTATTAATGACGGCGTCATCACAACAGGTCGCTTTGTTGGCGGCACAACGCCGTTCACGATTGAGTCAGAGGAATTCCCAGACAGCGGCTTCCTACTTGGCTTCTCAGTCGCAGCAGGTTCTGAATTCTCAAGCTTCTCACTTGATGTCGATAGCGATATTCGTGACGGCTTTATCCGCCATACGGGTCGTATCGTCTTACGTTTGCTGTTCTAACGGCGCTGCCTGCTCGACCGTCAAAAGTTAATTCGCACGATTAAATTAGCGCTCCACTTGCATGGGGCGCAAATCGCCTCATACTGACTTTTCTGATTCATTTCCTAAGTGAGCGACAGCATGGCAAGTGCGGCGAAAAAAGACCTGTTTACAGGGCCAAAATCTGGCGAAGACACAAGCGGCTATTCCGCCAAAGACATTGAGGTCTTAGAGGGTCTTGAGCCTGTCCGCTTGCGTCCTGGGATGTATATCGGCGGGACAGATGCTCGCGCGCTTCATCACTTATTCGCAGAAGTTATCGACAACTCAATGGACGAAGCGGTCGCGGGACATGCAAGCCGTATTGAGGTCGAACTTGAGGCCAGCGGCTACCTCTCCATCGCAGATAATGGTCGCGGTATTCCGGTCGATCCTCATCCTAAATATCCGAAAAAATCTGCCCTCGAAGTTATCCTGACAGAGCTCCATTCAGGCGGTAAATTTTCAAACAAAGCTTATGAAACGTCAGGCGGCCTTCACGGCGTGGGCGTATCCGTTGTGAACGCCTTGTCAGATGATTTGATTGTTGAAGTGGCGCGTAATAAAACATTGTATTCTATGAGTTTTTCTAAGGGAAAACCGCAGGGTAAAATCAAAAACCTTGGCGCGGTGAATAATCGCCGCGGCACAAAAGTCCGCTTCCATCCTGACCCCGAAATATTTGGCTCTAAGCTTAAATTTAGTGCCGCACGTTTGTTTCGTATGGCACGCGCGAAAGCCTATCTCCAACCAGGTGTAGAAATTCGCTGGAAATGCGCGCCAGAACTTGTTCAAGAACTTGACGCTATCCCCTCCGAGGCCACCTTTCATTTTCCAGGTGGGCTTGCTGATTTTCTGAAAGAAACCATGGGCAGCAAGGCCATGATCACAACGGATATTTTCGCAGGTCGGTCGAAAAAAGACACGGGGCACGGCCGCGTTGAATGGGCCGTCGGCTGGACACCTGCGGGCTTCGGCGAAGCTGATAACCTCATCCGCAGCTATTGTAACACGGTCCCAACCCCAGGCGGCGGCACGCATGAAGCGGGGCTACGCGCAGCGCTCACCAAAGGCCTGCGCGCTTATGCTGATATCACGGGTATGAGCAAGAAGGCTGCGAACATCACAACTGATGACGTTATGAGCAGCATTGGCGCCCTCGTGTCTGTCTTTATTAAAAGTCCAGAATTCCAAGGTCAAACGAAAGACCGTCTCTCTAATTCCGAAGCCTCCAAGCTTGTTGAAAACGCCGTCCGTGACCCTTTTGACCATTGGCTCGCGAGTTCACCAAAAGACGCGACCAAGCTACTCGAATGGGCAATCCAAAATTCAGAGGACCGTCTCAAACGCCGGAAAGCGCGTGACGTCAAACGCAAATCCGCTACGAAAAAACTTCGCCTACCTGGCAAGCTTTCTGATTGTTCGCGCAAAGGTTCAGAAGACACAGAACTCTTTATCGTTGAGGGCGACTCCGCGGGTGGTTCAGCCAAACAAGCGCGCAACCGCGAAACGCAAGCAATTCTGCCGCTGAAAGGTAAAATCCTAAATGTCGAGTCCGCGACCATGGATAAAATTCAGCGCAATGCGGAAATTTCTGATTTGTGCATCGCGCTCGGTGTTGGCCTCGGTAAAAAATTTGAGCTCGATGACCTGCGCTATGAACGCGTTGTCATTATGACCGATGCGGACGTTGACGGCGCGCATATTGCGGCGCTACTCATTACGTTTTTCTACCGCTACACACCTGGCCTGATTGATGCGGGGCGGCTCTATATGGCGATGCCACCGTTATATAAGCTCACCCAAGGCAGCAAAATCGCTTACGCCATTGATGATGAACATAAAGATGAATTGCTCGCCACTGAATTTACAGGACGCGGCAAAGTCGAATTGGGTCGGTTTAAGGGTCTGGGCGAGATGATGGCGAGCCAGCTTAAAGACACCACGATGAATCCCAAGACACGTAAAATGATCCGCATCACCATTGATGATGACAACCTGCCGAGCACAGAAGCTCTGGTGGGTACTCTCATGGGAAAACGGGCTGATTTGCGTTACCAATATATCCAAGACAACGCACAGTTCATTGACGATTTAGACATTTAAACCAGTCTAGACGCCTGCGCGTGCAACCCCTATGAGGATTGCATGAATGCCACGCCTTCAACCACACAACGCCCCGACGTGTGTCGACTGACACTCGTCGTGCCTGTGTTTAATGAAATGGAGGCAATTCCACTTTTTTTCGACGAGATTAAAGCAGCCCTATCAGCACATAAAGACATCACGCTTGATTATGTTTTCATCAATGACGGCAGCACGGACGATACGCTTAATATCTTACGAGACGCGTGCGAGACGGAGATAAATGTCACCGTTATCGACTTATCCCGTAATTTTGGTAAAGAAGCTGCGCTGACCGCGGGCCTCGCGAGTGCGCACGGCGATGTTGTTGTGCCAATTGATGTCGACTTACAAGATCCGCCGTCCCTCATCCCTGACATGGTCACGAAATGGCGCGAAGGATATGAAGTCGTCCTCGCCAAGCGTGCTAATCGGGCGTCAGATAGCGTTATAAAACGCCTGTCCGCGAGCGGGTTTTACAAGGTCAATAATGCGATTTCTAAAACTCAATTACCGCAAAATGTCGGTGATTTTCGTCTTATGGATCGCGCCGTTGTAGAGGCACTCAATCAACTACCTGAAAGCCAGCGCATGATGAAAGGCCTCTTTGCGTGGATTGGTTTTAGCACGACTACACTTGAATATGTGCGGCCAAAACGTGCAGCGGGCAAAACGAAGTTCAATGGCTGGAAACTCTGGAACTTAGGATTAGACGGCATTACCAGTTTTAGCACTGCGCCTTTGCGAGTTTGGCTTTACCTTGGAGTCGTGATTGCTTCACTCTCATTTCTTTATGCGTTATGGATTATCGGACGTGTTCTTATTTTCGGCGTAGATGCGCCAGGCTATGCCTCTCTTATGGTCGGTGTTTTCTTCTTTGGCGGCTTACAGTTGATGGGCATTGGCGTAATGGGCGAATATCTTGGCCGCACTTATAACGAGACAAAGCGCAGACCTGTTTATGTTGTACGAAAGACTTACGGCACTGATGAGGGCGACACGGCCAGCTAAAATGGATAGAGCGCAAAAAGAAATCTCTAAGGCAAATCTAGGCCAATTAATGCGCTTTGGTATCGTTGGGGTCGGCGCGACGCTCACCCATTTATGCGTGGCTATTTTGCTCATAAAGGCATTTTCAACTCCGCCCCTGCTCGCTAACTTAATCGCCTTTTTAATGGCTTTTATAGTTTCATTTGGCGGGCACTACATTTGGACATTTTCTCGCCCCGGACATCATGGTCGCGCAGTTGTTCGGTTCTTCGTGACCGCCTTCTCAGGTTTTCTTACTAATACAGTCGTTCTCGCGGCACTACTACGCGATGGGCGTTTAACAGAGGTGCAGTCCCTCATGATTGCCGTCACTATCATTCCCGTTGTGACCTACCTCATCAGCCGGTTCTGGGCGTTTAAGGCGAGCCCATGAACGAGTCTTACACCAACGCCCATGCGGTATCTGCACGACATCTTATACTCACCGCACTTATCGCGCTATTCGCGGTCGGGCTATTTCTTATCCATGATCTTGTTTGGCTCTATCACGATGATTTTGGCTATGCGACACTCTCATATGTCACAACGATTGATGGGATATCAGGGCAAGATTTTAAGCAAATCAACCTGCTAGCTTTCCTCAAAAATGAATATATGACGTGGACGGGCCGCGTTTTGCCTTTTTTTATTGAGGCCAATGTCTTTAAGATTGGCCTGCCTTTTACGCGCGCCGTTCAAGCTTTGGTGTGCCTCGCGATAACCCTACTCGCAGCAAAAATGGCGGACGGCCCAAAGCTGTCACCCCTCGCGCTCATCTTCCTCATCGCCTATTTCTGCGCAATACCGCTTTTTATTGCAGCGGGCGGGTTGTTCTGGTTTTCAGCGTCAATATCATATGTTTGGGGGTTTCCATTTTTGTTCTACGGAGCATATCGTCTTCAAAATGACGGCGTACTTACCTTACAAAGCGTGGCCGCGCTCAGCCTTGCCGCACTCTTCCAAGAACAAGTCGCAGTCGCCTGTGTGGCTATTGCTGGACTGGTGGCACTAGAGCATCTTTGGCGCGAAAAGACGCTCAAAAAGGCTGCTACGCTACTGTTTACTACGGCCCCAATACTTCTGGCCACGTGCTTTATTCTATTCTCTCCTGGAAATTTTAACCGCAAAGCCAATTCAACCTACCCCGAAGATGGAGATCGCAGCGTCGCCGACATCAACATGGAGAAAGTTGCCGACACGTTGCTAAGCCCCACAGGCAATCCCAATTGGGAGAACGACTCGACAATATGGCTCGTAATTTTGGGCGCCTCACTCGTTGCGCTGCTCATTATGGGGCTGAGCGTACGTCATAAGCTAGTGGACGGACTTATAGCCATTTTCCCGGTCATTATTTCGTTTACGCTTATCCTAGAATGGCCTGAATATAATATTCTTTTATGTCTGTTATTGGCTTACGGTATCTTTTTATATGAAACTCAAAGACGTGAGAATAACGGCTTTCTTGTGTTTTATATTTATGTCGCCGCTATCGCGAGCCTGTTGTTAATGCTGTTCAGCCCTGCCATTGCTGGACGCCAATTCATCCCGTTTTATATCCTTATGAGCGTCCCTGTCGCCTATAGTTTCATAAGGTTTGCACATTCTGACTTTAAGCCCATTGCCGCCGTTATGGCCCTCGCCCTCCTCCCACTTGCGGCGGAACAAAGCGTTGATATTTATAAAAAATACAGTGTTAATGACGCTTATATGGCTGACAATGACCTTTTGCTACGTCAAGCGGGAGACCGAGCCCGCCAAGGTTTACTGGTTGAGCCTCTGACCCTCACTAAGCTTCCCGATAGCCGCTACGCCGAGATGATGGCCTATCAACGCGATAAGGTCGAAAAGTGGGTCAGGCGTTATTATGTTATCCCCGATTATGTCGAAATTGACTGGATAGCCCCGCCGCCCCCACCAAAACCGAGCGAAGCTGACAAATAATTTAGGCTTGCAACCCTTTAAACGTGGTTTGCGTATCCTATATAAGAGCTTCGGTTGAGAGAAATCACACTCAAAGCCGCAGAATTTGGGAGGTTTCATGGCCAAAACAACAACAACGCTACCCGCTAAGCGTAAGACAACAGATGCAGCCTATTCGGGCAATTTATCGCTATCGACCTCGCTTTCACCAGAGCAGGGCCTGAACAGTTACCTTACTGAAATTCGCAAATATCCTATGCTTGAAAAAGACGAAGAGTTTCGTCTTGCCAAACGCTGGGTTGAAGACGGCGATACGCAAGCGGCTGAGAAAATGGTGACGTCTCACCTGCGTCTCGTCGCTAAAATTGCGATGGGATATCGCGGCTATGGCTTGCCAATCGGCGAAGTCATTTCCGAAGGCAATGTCGGCCTTATGCAGGCAGTCAAAAAGTTTGATCCTGACAAGGGATTTCGCCTGTCGACCTATGCCATGTGGTGGATTCGTGCTGCTATCCAAGAATATGTCCTTCGCAGTTGGTCACTCGTAAAAATGGGCACGACTGCAGCGCAGAAGAAGTTGTTTTTCAACCTCCGCCGCATGAAAGGCGAGATGAAAGCCATTGAAGAAGGTGACCTCCGCCCAGAACACCTCAAGAAAATCGCAACCGAGCTTAATGTCTCTGAGACTGAAGTAACCAATATGAATCGCCGTATGAGCTTTGGTGGTGACGGATCACTTAACGTCACAATTGGCGGAGAAGACGGTAGTGCGGAATGGCAAGACTGGCTAGAAGATGACAACGACAGTCAAGAAGAGGTACTCGCAGAGAGCCAAGAACATGACGCTCGTATGGACTTGCTTGAGACCGCTATGGCTGATCTAAATGAGCGTGAACAACATATTATTCGCGAACGTCGCCTGTCTGACAGTCCAAAAACGCTGGAAGACCTGGCTAAAATCTACAATGTTAGCCGTGAGCGTATTCGCCAAATTGAAGCTCGCGCATTTGAAAAGCTTCAAGAAGCCATGCTGAAAGCCGCTGAACCTGCGGGTTTACTTGCAAACTGAAAAAATACCTCCGCTCTAACAGCTTAACCCATCAGAAAGGGTTTTAGGTGATAACTTATGTTAACCATAAGGGAGAGGGCAAAGTGAATCAGAGTGACGCAGATATAATAGGCACGTCCCCTGCTACGCCTATGACGAATACACCGACAAATATTGTTCTGATTGTCTCAGACAATGCCGCTCGTGCTGACGCCATCAAAACCCAGCTTAAGCGCCTGAATTTTCTTACAAAAGACAGCGTTTTTGATGGCATAAAATTGAACGGTGTACCCAAATCTGCCCCAGATATCATCCTTCTTGCCCTTACTGATTATATTGAAAAAGCACCTACGATTGTAGAGGGGCTAAAATCGCACTTTAACAAACGCGAGATTCCATTCCTCGGCACGCTCAGCCGTAAAGCGGATATCGACACATCGTGCTTCGAGAGCGTGATTTATCCGCCTGCCCATGCCAGTCAAATTGCGAAGCGCGTCGATTCTCTAATACGCTTGTCTGGGATGGAACGCGAAATTATGCGTCGTATCACGACACTTAAAGAAAGCTTTGATATAGATTACCGCCTAGAAGAAACGGCTTTGTCTAGGCCTTTTAAAATTCTTTTCGTCGGTAAACCCACGCCTGAATTCATGGTTGTGATCAATGCCCTGCAAGAGAAAAACGTAGAAGTCGTCGCCGCCTTCACAACATTCTCTGCCTTTGATTATCTTTATGAGAAGAGTTTTAATGCCGTTGTAATGAACGCGCTTGTGGACGTCGAGCCACCGCTTTCTATATCTGCAACGATGCGCAAGAATGCGAAACTCTACCACGTTCCAACGCTCTTACTAGTAGACGGTGAAACTTTTGACCAAGAAAAACGAGCCTTTGAAAAAGGCGCGCGCGACCTAATTGATGCAAAAGCCGACCTTGAAGAAATCAGTGGACGCATTTTGGAGCTTGCGAATTACCATCGCATTCATAGCCAGCTCAAACAAGAGTTTGACAAGTTAGGCGGAGACAACTGCATTGATACGCCGTCTGGTACATTTAACGACACTTTCTTTTATGCCCATTTGCGGCGCATCTGCCGCGAGCTTGGTCCGCAGGACATTCCCGTTACATTGGTTGCGGTGAAAATCTGGCCCAACGCGCCCTTTCCAGTTTCGTCTCAAGAAGTTTCAGATGCCTGCGCCAAAGTTGGCAGCATGATCAAAAACCTTGTCCGCATGGAAGACATAACAGCGCGTATTGAAGATGACACATATCTCTTGGCGTTTTCAAATGAGACGGAGAGCTCTATTGCGCCTGTCATAGAGCGCATATCCGCCATTGTGGATTGCGCCGCTTTTGCCACATCTATTAAAGATCAGGGCCCGTTCACAGTGCAATTAAATATTGCAGCTGTTAGCCTTGCCGAAGGTGAGAATAGCGACTTCTTCGCAGGTCGGGCGCTCGCCGCTATCAGCAAAGACAGCGGGTCTCACCTCAAAGTAAGCTAAGCCTAAGCGCTAATTAGCGCTTTCAAGGCTCGCTCCACGCCCTTGAGACGCGCGTCAGGCTTCTGAAAATGACCGCTTACGAAAATGGTTTGATCAGGGCGTAGTCTCCAGCCGCCGTTTTGTGTAATCGCATTCAGGATGACACTTGGGTCCGTCACGTCTTTATGGCGTATCGTCATGACAACACCTTTCGGCCCCGCGTCAATCTTCTCTACATGCGCCGCGCGGCAGAGACGTTTAATCCGCATAACCTTGAGCAGGCTATCGACTTCTTTGGGCAGAGGGCCGAAGCGGTCGATGAGTTCAGCCGCAAGCGCGTCACTCTCTGTGTCGTCAGATACATCAGAGATACGGCGGTAAGTCGCGAGACGCAGATTAAGATCTGCGATATAATGTTCTGGAATAAGAATGGCGACGCCAACATTAACATTTGGAGACCAGCTTTGATCGATAAATTCTTCATCATCGCGCAGCTCTGCCACCGCTTCTTCCAGCATATGCTGATAGAGCTCAACACCCACGTCTTTGACATAGCCTGACTGTTCCTCGCCTAGGGGATTACCCCCGCCGCGCATATCAAGGTCATGGCTCGCGAGCGTGAAGCCAGCACCGAGCGTATCCAGCGATTGCAAAACTTTCAGTCGCTGTATAGCCCCATCCGTTGCGACGAAGCCTTCAGGAATAGTCATATAGGCATAGGCCCTAACTCTGGAGCGTCCCACACGTCCCCGCATTTGATAAAGCTGCGCCAGTCCAAAACGGTCCGCACGGTAGATTATCATTGTATTAGCACGCGGAATATCAATCCCGCTTTCAATGATAGAGGTCGACAGCAACACGTCATATTGTCCATCGTAAAAGGCGGTCATAATGTCTTCGAGCGCCCCCCCTGCCATCTGCCCATGGGCGACAACATATTTTACTTCGGGTACATGTTTTTGCATGAACTCTTCAAGACGTGTGAGGTCTTTGATACGCGGGGCGACAAAGAAGGTCTGTCCGCCACGATAACGCTCACGCAAAATGGCTTTGCGGATAGAGATTTGGTCAAACGGTGCAACGTAAGTGCGTACAGCGAGGCGGTCCACTGGCGGCGTCGCAATTAAGCTCAAATCGCGAATTCCCGATAGTGCCATCTGTAGCGTGCGCGGGATTGGTGTCGCCGTCAGTGTCAGCACATTCACATCCGCGCGCAAAGCTTTAAGCTTTTCCTTATGGCCCACCCCAAAGCGCTGTTCCTCGTCAACAATCAGCAGGCCGAGGTCTGTGAATTTGATATTTTTTGCAAGTAAGGCATGGGTGCCGACGACAATTTCGCACCGCCCGCTCGCGAGTTGCTCCTTGGTCTCTTTTGTGTCCTTGGCACTCACAAGGCGAGAGAGTTGACGCACATTGACGGGCCAGCCGCGAAAGCGTTCTTCGAAAGTTTTGAAATGCTGTCGTGACAAAACCGTGGTGGGCACAACAACGGCAACTTGCTTCCCACTCATGGCGACAGCGAAAGCCGCGCGCAGTGCCACTTCCGTTTTCCCAAAGCCGACATCACCGCAGACAAGCCTGTCCATTGGCCGACCCGATTTAAGGTCGGTGAAAACATCCTCAATCGCGTTTAATTGATCCTCAGTTTCCGCATAAGGAAAGCGCGCGCAGAACTCTTCATACGCGCCTTCGGGCATGTCGATAGGTTCAGCCGTCCGCAAGGCGCGCTTCGCCGCAATCTTGATAAGCTCGCCCGCCATTTCGCGTAACTTGTCTTTAGCTTTGGCCTTACGCGATTGCCACGCCACGCCGCCAAGCTTATCCAAAACCGTCCCGTCTGATGCGCCGCCGTAGCGCGAAAGTAACTCGATATTTTCAACAGGCAGATAGAGCCGCGCACCGCCATGATATTCAAGCTCAAGGCAATCATGCGGGGCCTCACCCACAGTCAGCGTTTTCAACCCAATATATCGCCCAAGACCGTGGTCGATATGGATAATCAGATCCCCTGGCAGTAGCGCCGCCGCCTCAGCAATGAAATTCTTCGCTTTGCGTTTCTTCCCGCGATTAACAAGACGGTCACCGAGCACGTCTTGCTCAGAAATGACGGCCAAGTCACCGAAAGTAAAACCCTGATCAATCGGTAACAGCACACGCCGCACGGAGCCTTGCGGAATGGCCAGCGCGTCTGGCCCGCGTGTCGTCAACTCTGTCTCAAGTCCGTGATCTTCAAGCACACTGCCCATGCGGTCGGCAGAGCCTTGCGTCCAACTGGCAAGAAGCACGCGTTTTTTCTTGGCTCGCAAATCGCGCACATGATCGACCAAGACTTCGAAGACATTGGTGCCCGTTGTTTTGCGTTCTGGCGAGAAATTGCGCGCGGGCTTGCCGCCAAAGTCGAGCACATTTTCCGTATCAGGCGGGATAAATGGCGAATGATGACGCGTGGATAGCGGGCCTGTCACCTCTTTCCATTCATCCTCAATAACGTAGAGCCGTTCTGGTGGAAGCGGGCGGTAAACGCCTGCGATTTTGCGCGGATCGCCCGAGCCGCTATCGCGCGCTTGGGCATATTGGTCGCGGCTTTCATAGAAATCTGCAATGACGTCACCGCGTTCCGCGCGCGCTTCCTTAAGCAGCCCGTCAAAAGCATAGAGCGCGCCTGCGCCTGCGTAATCAAAAACGGTTTCAGTCTCTGTGTAAAACAGCGGCAAGAAGTGCTCGACCCCTTGCGGACGAATGCCGTCAATCACGCTCGCATACATCGGGTCTGCGCTAATGCCACCGCCAAACGCCATAATATAGTGACGGCGAAAACGGCTTATATCTTCCTCGCCCATAAAGACTTCAGAGACAGGCGCGAGGTCAACGGTTTTCAGCTTCGTCGTCGTGCGTTGCGTTTCCACGTCAAAGGCGCGAATAGATTCTAGCTCATCCCCAAAAAAATCAAGGCGAATGGGGTCATCAAAATTGGGCGGGAAGACATCAATAAGGCCGCCGCGTATCGCGAAATCCCCTGGCTCTGACACGGTAGACGCGCGCGCATAGCCGTTGATTGAGAGATAGTTTTCAAGCACTTTGCGGTCGAGCTCTTGACCGACCTTCGCGCTAAAGCCAGCGGCCTTAATTACGTCGCGCGGTGGAACACGTTGCATGACGGCTGAAATCGTCGTGACGATAATCAGCGGCAATTCTGGTGAGGAGTTCGCGAGCGCGTAAAGCGCGGACGCCCGCCGCGCGGCAGAGGTGCGAGACGGCGAAACCCTGTCAAATGGCAGACAGTCCCACGCGGGCAGCACAAGCACAGGCAAATCAGGCGCAAAGAACTTACACGCATCGGCAAAATTACTCGCCCGCATTTCATCACGGGCGACAAAAACAACACGCCCCTGCCCGTGCGTTTTGTAGCGCTGCCGCAAAGCACGCGTCACGATGAGCGCGTCTAAGCCTTCAGGCAAGCCTGCGGCTGTCAGGTTATGCTCTGGACCCGCGTAACGATTAAGCTGAATAGCCGACATTTAGGCGAGCGGATTAAACGCGCGCAAACGCTTGAGGATGGGCGTGTCGAAATTCGCAGGCACAGGCAGCCGCCCCGTCACCCAATCATAAATATCGTGATCTTTCGCCGTCAGCAGATCTTCAAATTGCAAGACCTCTTCCGCGCTCATTGTGTCCATATAAGTTTTCGCAAAGCCGCCAAGCAGTAAATCAGCTTCTTTAAAGCCGCGGTAATTGGCCTGATAGATGAGGCGTTTTCTGCGCGTCGCGTCTATTTCGTCTGGTCTGTCTGTCATGTTATTGTCCATGTTGCGCGGTCTAGCTTAAGGTACACACGCTGTCACCTTGCTAAGCTGAAAATTCTCGTCCAATTAAGGCGCATGAGGCCGCAAATTCTATTCCCGCTTTTTGCCGACGCGACGACTATTAAAGGCGTCGGTCCGCGTGTGGCTGAGAGTCTGTCGCGTTCGCTTTCTCGCCCTGACGGCGCGCGGGTAAAAGATTTGCTCCTCACCCCGCCAACAGGGCTTATCGACCGCAGCTATCGTCCCTCTATTACGGATGCTCATAAAGACGAGATTGCCACATTTGTCGTGACCGTTGGCAGCCATATGCCGCCGTCCTCCAAAGGTCGCCCCTACCGTATTAGGGTGTTTGACGAGACAGGCGATATGACGCTCGTGTTTTTCAAACCGCGTGCCGCCTATCTCAAGCAAGCCTTGCCTGAAGGCGGGCGGCGCATAGTCTCTGGCAAAACTGAAGTGTTTAATGCCGAGCTGCAAATGACGCATCCCGATTACATCGTGGCGCTGAATGAGGAGGACAAACTCCCAAAATATGAAACGCTTTATCCGCTGACCGCGGGGCTATCGCAAAAAGTGGCCCGCAAAGCGGTCATGGGCGCGTTGCAACATATCCCGAGGCTGCCAGAATGGCTCGACCCGCATATGGTGGCGCAGCAGAACTGGCCTGGCTTGGCTGAAGCACTCATCCGATTGCACGCGCCTGACCACCCCAAAGACCCTGGCATCAGTGCCCCGCCGCGCCAAAGGCTTGCCTATGATGAGCTATTTGCGAAGCAGCTCGCCATGGCGCTTGTGCGTGAAAATACGCGGCGTCAGAAAGGGCGCAGCTATGGTGTCGAAGGACATTATTTAGATGACGTGTTGAAAGGCGCGCCCTTCCCGCCAACGGGTGCACAGACACGCGCGGTATCGGAAATCATCGGCGACCTGAAATCCCCCTTCCGCATGGCGCGGCTGCTGCAAGGCGATGTAGGTGCGGGTAAAACATTCGTCGCGGCACAGGCGGCCGCATTTGTGTGTGAAAGCGGGGCACAAGTCGCCCTCATGGCGCCGACGGAAATTCTCGCACGGCAGCATCTTGAAACGCTGCGCACCCTCCTCGAACCCGCAGGGCTTAATGTGCAAGCCATCACGGGTCGTGACAAAGGCAAGCCTCGCGAAGCGCTCGCGACTGGTTTACACGAAGGCTATATTGATGTCGTCGTTGGCACGCATGCGCTGTTTCAAGAGAGCGTCGAATTCCACGACCTCGGCCTTGTGATCATTGATGAGCAGCACAGATTTGGCGTACGCGACCGTTTAAAGCTAACGCAAAAAGGCCTGCGCCCTGACCTCCTCGTCATGACGGCGACGCCTATTCCCCGCACGCTTGCACTTACGAGTTATGGTGATTTGGATATCTCGAAACTCGATGAAAAACCTGCGGGACGCCGTCCGATTGAGACGCGCATACTCCCGCTCGAACGGCTTGACAATGTCATCACCGCCGTTGGCCGCGCGATTGACAAGGGCAACCAAGTCTATTGGGTGTGTCCGCTGGTTGAGGATAGCGAAGCGATTGCGCTGACCTCTGTCGAAGAACGCCACCGCCAACTTACCGCGATCTACGGCGAGCGTGTTGGGTTGCTACACGGACGATTATCCGCGCAGGAAAAAGAGGCCATGTCACTCGCCTTTAAAGCGGGGCAATATGACGTGCTAGTGGCGACGACAGTCATCGAGGTCGGCGTTGATGCGCCCAACGCGACCATTATGGTGATTGAACACGCGGAGCGTTTCGGCCTAGCGCAGCTTCATCAATTACGCGGACGTGTCGGTCGCTCAGACAAGGCGAGCTCTTGCCTGTTACTTTATAAAGGTCCGCTCGGCGTGACGTCCAAAGCGCGGCTTGAGATTATGCGCGAAAGCGAAGACGGTTTCCTTATCTCGGAAAAGGATTGGGAATTGCGAGGTTCAGGGGATTTATTAGGGGCGAAGCAATCTGGATTGCCTGGCTACCGTCTTGCGGATTTGGATAAGCATAAAGCACTGCTTGAAACGGCGGTACAAGACGCCCGTCTACTTGCCCAAACTGACCCTGAGTTGAAAACGCCTCGCGGAGAAGCCGCGCGTATTCTGCTTTATCTGTTTGAGCAAGATTACGGTATTGAACTGATGAAGGCAGGATAGAACGCGAGTTAACTTGCGAGGTCATGACAGGGCGTTTACGTTGTTTCTAAACAAAAGAATCGCCCAAGGAATCGCCCAAGGAATCTCCATGACTTATTCTCGCTCGCTTATGACTGCCCTCCTCTCGGCTACGGCCCTCACGCTTAGCGCTTGCTCGCCCAAGCCTGCTACGGAAGCCCCTGCGTCGAAAGCTGAAACGCCTGCGCCCGCCGCACAAGCTGAGACACGCGTCACGACACAAAATTTCACTTTAGACCGCTTCACCCAATCAAATTATATGGATGTGCAGCTCTCGCACATTGACCTTGATTTGGACGTAAATTTTTACGCCAAGATTTTAGATGGTATCGCAACGCTTGATTTTGAACGTGTGAAGGACGGCGCAGATACGCTTGTGCTCGATACGCGCGGGCTATTGATTAAAGCGGTCTCAATTGAGACGGCTGACGGATGGGAAAGCGCGGATTGGGCACTTGGCGAAGAAGACCCTGTGCAGGGCAAAGCGCTTTCAATCGACATCGGCGACACAGCCAAACGTGTGAAAATCGTCTATTCGACAAGCCCTGACGCGGAAGGTCTACAATGGCTATCGCCAGAACAAACAGCGGGGAAGAAAGAACCGTTCCTGTTTTCTCAAGCCCAAGCCATCAATGCACGCACTATGGCCCCGCTGCAAGACACGCCTGCCGTGCGCCTGACTTACACCGCGCGCCTACGCGTACCTGACGGCCTTCTTCCGTTAATGAGCGCAGAACAATTGGGCCAACAAGAAGACGGTGCTTATGCTTTTTCCATGCCGCAGCCTATTCCGAGCTACCTTATCGCGATTGCGGTAGGCGACATAAAGTTTAAAGCGATTAATGACACGATTGGCGTCTACTCCGAGGAGTATATCCTCGACCGCGCCGCCGAAGAGTTTTCCGAAACCCCGCAAATGGAAGTCGAGAACGAAAAACTTTATGGCCCTTACCGTTGGGGGCGTTATGACCTCATTGTTTTGCCGCCGAGCTTTCCTTATGGCGGGATGGAAAATCCGCGCTTGTCGTTCCTGACACCAACACTCGTCGCAGGCGACAAATCGCTGACCAATGTTGTTGCGCATGAGCTCGCCCATAGTTGGTCTGGCAATCTTGTGACTAATTCGAATTGGCGTGATGCGTGGTTGAACGAAGGGTTCACAAGCTATGTCGAAAACCGCGTTATGGAAGAACTTTACGGCAATGACCGCGCCGTGATGGAGCAGGCTTTAGGACTTGAAGATTTAAAACGCGATGTCGCAGGGGCCGCACGTCCGAGCCTGACGCAGCTGAAATTTGATGATGATTTAAAACATCCTGATGAAGCGTTTTCACAAGTCACCTATGTAAAGGGGCAGTTCTTTCTCAATTTTCTTGAAGACCGTTATGGTCGCGCGGCTTTTGATCCGTTCTTGAAAAACTGGTTCAACGACTATGCGTTTAAAGCCGCCACGACGGAAGATTTTCTCGCCTATATGGAACGCTATCTTAAGCCGACTGATCCTGAAGCGGTCACAGATGCAGAAATTAAGGAGTGGGTTTATGGCCAAGGATTGCCTGACACTATTCGCAATCCGCGCTCTGATGCCTTTGATAAAGTCGCCGCGCAGTCTGCGAAATTTGTGAGGGGTGAGATTGACGCGAGCGGCCTTAAGACCGACAGCTGGTCAACGCATGAATGGCTGCACTTCTTAAACGGTCTTCCAAAACTCAGCGACGCGCAAATGAAAGATTTGGACAGCACGTTCAAACTCACGGGCACGCAAAATGCCGAGACAGCGTTTGCATGGTATATGCAGGCCATCAAAGCCGACTACGTCCCCGCCATGCCTGCGCTCGAAACATTCCTGATGGAAGTGGGACGCGGCAAGTTTATCTACCGCCTTTACGGCGCGCTAAAAGACAATGGCAAAGCCAAGATGGCGGAGCGAGTTTTTGCGAAAGCAAAAGTTGGTTACCACCCTATCGCGCAACGGCGAATTGGTGATATTTTAGACGGGTAAGGAATAAGCTATTCTTACCCTTTTTTGAACTCAAAAAGGTAAGATGAAAAGTCCCCTTTTGGCATATAGCGCGCATCAGATTTAACCTGATCCATGCTAACATATGGCAGAGGCAATCCGTTTTGCATGAGGGCGTCTCCCATATAACTCTCTTGGGTCCCCGCAATTGTATAGCGCGCATCTTTGTCAAGCCCGACGAGGAGAACCCTACGGAACGGGAGATTTGGTGCGGCTAGCTTATGAAAATAGGCAACATAAACCGTTTTCCTATCGGATGTCGTAAATTGCCAGCAGGTTTCGTTATTTGTGTTTATCACCCTATCAAACCACCCTCCCAACATGCTAGCCGCCATACTTTTCGCTTGAACCATTAAAGTTTGTAGCTCTTCCTTATGGATATCAATATCTGACTTGTTGAGAGATATACCCTTTGCCGCGCAGAATATGCCTGCCATAAATCTCGTATTGATTGAGCTTATGCGTCCATTTTGGTGGTTAGGCGACGGGCCAATATAGGCTGCCATAGTGTCCAAAGGATAAAGAAGTGACGCGCCGTTAATAATCTCAATACGGCCAATGGGGTCGCACATATCACTAATCCAGCCGTGCGGCATAAAGCTCAGCATGCCGAGATCAAAGCGATTACCACCGCTGGCACAATTCTCAAAAAGAACATTCGGATATTTTTCTGTCAGGCGTTTGAGTAATTTATACAGCCCAAGAATATAGCGGTGCGATACTTCTCTTTGACGACTACGCGGTAGCTCAGCCGATCCCACCTCGGTCATGTGGCGGTTCATATCCCATTTGACGTAATCAATATCACCACAAGAGAGGATATCGTCGATTTGCTCAAAGAGGTAATGACGTACATCTTTACGTGACAAATCAAGGGTGAGTTGATTGCGTCCCAGTGAGGATTTTCGATCAGGTACTTGCAGCACCCACTCTGGATGTTTTTTGTAAAGCGCGCTTTCTGGATTGACCATTTCAGGCTCAAACCAAATGCCAAATTTTAAGCCCTTTGCTTTCACTTTTTTCGCAAGCGAAGGTATCCCCGATGGAAAGCGTTCTCTATCCGCAACCCAATCGCCAAGCGATGATGTGTCGTCACGCCGCCCTTCAAACCAACCGTCATCTAGCACAAGCATATCGACACCAATTTCTACGGCTTTGTCAGCAAGCTGGAGAACTTTATTTTCATCGACATCGAAATAGGCGGCCTCCCATGTATTGAGATAAGTCGGACGCGCTACCCCGTTAAACCGCTCAGGCAGCACTTTTTCTCGAATAAACTTATGCCAACCATGGCTCATGCCCCGCAGCCCTTTATCTGTATAGGCGTGCAGCGCTTCTGGCGTGCAAAACGTCTTTCCAGGCTTCAGCTTCCAATTAAAATTAAACGGATTAATACCAGCTAAGATACGGATATCTTCAAACTCGCCTTTCTCAACACTGAGAGCAAAGTTCCCACTGTAAATAAGAGTGGAGGCATAAACGCGACCATAGTCTTCGGTCGTTCCTTTTTGCATCAAAGCTAGAAAGGGGTTGTGTGCTGCACTAGATGTACCGCGTGCAGAGTCGACGACAAACCTTCCCTGTGGGACATCAACTCTCTCAGTATTAAATTCTCGAGCCCACGTACCGTGCAAATGAAGTAACTCATAGTCACCCCCATGGATATCGAGTGCACTCGAAAAAACATGATGGAGGTGAATATTCTTATTGCCTCTATTGTAAAACTTAGAGGCCCGAACAATCACATTTTGCGATTGGTAGATTGTATAAAAAAGCTCGACCTCTAGCTGATGCAGCGTGTCCTCTAACGTCACGATAAGGGTTTCACTATCTCCGCCACGCGCTGTCGGAAGTTGTTTTATACGCGGCTTATCTTTTGTAATGCGGTGAGTTTTATATTGTAGAGAGAATATGGTATTTCCATCTGCATTACGCCCATGAAGCGCTGGAAACCGGTAATCAGACGTTCCGAATGTAGGAAACTCTTGCGGCGTATCAGAGAGGTTATAGTGAGGTTCGCCTTGAAAAACTGACGCCGTTCCGCGCTGAGTTCTAATGTGATGTATTGGAACTTCAAGAGGTTTTGAGAGAGGACCTCCGTAATGCAAATGCTCTAAAATGCCTTCTGGCGAAACACGAAAGACGTAAGAGAACGCATCGTTCGTCAGCGAGAAAACACAGTCTTTTGAAACGGTAATCATGTCAGCCATTAGACATCCAATATATCAGACATTAGGAAATTTAACTCGTCTTTTGTAGGGCGAAAATTCAGCCTTGTATGCAAGAATTTTAAACTAGAATTGCGAGCTCTGAACAGATAGACAAAATAGAGAAAATTTCGATTTACTTAGACGATGGAAGCACACACGCTTATGCCGATACCGCCATTCGATCAGCAGAGCGTCTTGAAATTAACGGCAGAAGGAAAATCAATTTACCGTCGCCATTTTGTAAAGGCTGATGGCCGCGATTTACTTCTCTACGGATATAAACCTCATAAACAGCCACCCTTGCCGCAAGAGGCTGACGAAGTCGCCAAAGGCGGCGAGTTTCGCTTTCATCCCCTACGGCGAGAATGGAATATTTACGCCCCCCATCGCCAGAACCGCACATTTAAACCCTCTGCCGCAAATGATCCGCTTGCACCTAGCCAAAGTGGTGGGAACCCAACAGAAATCCCCTTTTCTGATTTTGAGCTCGCAATCTTTGAGAACAAATTCACAAGCCTTCACGCCCAAGCCCCCTCACCCATGCCTATCGCCGGGATGGAGTCCGCGCGTGCAAGAGGCCGCTGCGACGTGGTTGTTTATGCACCCGGAGCGAGCGGTAACTTATATTCTATAGGGCAAGATAAGCGCCGTCTTTTAATTGCAGCTTGGATTGATCGTTACATAACGCTCTTTGACGCAGGTTTGAAATTTGTCATGCCATTTGAAAATCGCGGTGACGAAGTGGGTGTGACCTTGCCCCATCCGCATGGACAGATTTACGCCTTCCCTTTTATTCCGCAAGTCCAAGCTAACGCTGTCGCGGCTTTCACTGATGGCTATGACCTCGCGGCTGATATAACGCGCTATGAAAACGAATACGGAGTCACTGATGCTGGAGGCGTCCAAGCGTTTTGTCCGCCCTATGCGCGCTTTCCCTTTGAAGTATGGCTGGCACCAAAGGAGCGCGTTGCGGGACCATGGGATATGAATGAAGAACAACTTGACGGCTTTGCACATTTACTTGGCGACCTAACGCGGCGCTATGATGCTTATTTCGGACGGGACACGGCTTATATGTTATCGCTGCATGCATCGCCCTTTGGCGAAGAAAAAAACTTTCATTTCACGGCTCAATTTTATCCTCTTCTGCGGGCCCCTGGACGTGTCAAATATTTGGCCGCTGTTGAGCAAGCAACGGGCGCGTTTACAGTCGACGTTATGCCGGAGATGGCCGCTAAAACACTGCGCGCGCTATGAGTGCCCAGATGTTTAGACATGTGTTCGGCGACGCCCCTACGGCCGCTAATTTTACGCCAGGTCGCGTAAATCTTATCGGTGAACATACTGATTATAACGGTGGCATGGTGCTGCCGACAGCTCTGCCCCTCGGTGTTCAAATTTCAATGACGCAGCGACAGGACGATGATGTCCATATCGCGTCTGACAAATTTGACGACATTGCACAACGTAATCTCTCTGATAAAGCGACAGGACATTGGTCTGATTACGTTACGGGCGCTATTATTCTTGCCAATGAGGTTGGGCTTCTGAGCGGCGGGGTGAACATGACCCTCGCCACCAATTTACCTTTCGGTGCAGGGATATCATCCTCAGCCGCAGTCACTGTGGGCGTCTTGAAACTCGCGCGAGACCTTGCAGGGTCATCGCTCAGTGATACCGATATTTCGGTCTTTGCACGGCGCGTTGAAAATGAGTTCATTGGTATGCCCTGCGGGATTATGGATCAAATGGCTGTTGCTATTGCGAGACCTGGACAAGCTTTGGCATTGGATACAAAGTCGCTTAACTTCAATCTTATTGATTTGCCAACAGACTATCACATGGCCGTTATTCATTCTGGCCTGTACCGAAAATTAAATGAGGGCCGGTACAAAGAACGTAAAGAAGAATGCGATGCCGTTAAGGCTGCTCTTGGCCATGACGATATATGTCTTATGACATATGCAGAATATGTCTCACTCTCGACCCTGCCAAATATGCTTTTGCGGCGTGCGCGCCACTGCATGACGGAACATCACCGAACAGTGAGATCCATTGAATTCATTCAATCAGGAAAAATTGACAGCTTCGGCGAACTCATGAATGAGAGCCACAAGTCGATGCGAGATGACTTCGAAATTACCTTGCCAAAAGTAGACCGCTTGGTTGAAGATGCCGTAGACTTTGGCGCTGTGGGTGCGCGACAAACAGGCGGTGGATTTGGTGGGTGCATTGTTGCCTGTGTCGCAAATGAGAGATTAGAGGATTGGCGTAACCAGCTTCTTGCGGCCCATCCAAACGCATTTTGGGTGGCATGATGGAATTTAATATCAAAGGCCAAGACATCATCGTTGTCGGCGGTGCGGGCTATATTGGCAGTCATATTTGCAAGATGATATCTGATTGCGGCGGTCACCCTATCACTTTTGATAGTCTTTCAAGTGGTCACGCAGATGCTGTTAAGTGGGGACCACTTGAAAGAGTTGATGTCCGTGATAGAACGACGCTTCACTCAGTGTTTAAAAAATGGTCTCACGTAAAAACAGTTGTTCACCTTGCAAGCTCAATTGAGGTTAGCATTGGCGAAAGACAACCTGCTGAGTTTTATGAAAACAATGTTTTGGGTGCGATGAACCTTCTTAATGTCATGCGAAAAGTTGAAGCCAATCGGCTTATATTTTCATCGACTTGCGCGACATATGGCGAACGAGAAACAATGCCAATTCGCGAATTGGACTCGCAACTCCCTTATAGTGTTTACGGCAAAACAAAACTCGCAATTGAACATATAATTCAAAGTTATCACAAAGCTTATGGATTAAATTACGTCACTTTGCGCTACTTCAATGCTTCAGGCGCAGACGCATCCGGTAAGATAGGTGAAGAACATGATCCAGAAACGCATCTTATACCTATCGCACTCATGGCGGCCGCAGGCAAACGAGACCCCCTCACCCTGTTTGGCACTGATTACGATACGCCTGATGGCACCTGCCTGCGCGACTATATTCACGTCACTGATATTGCCCGCGCACATATGATGGCCATGAATAAATTTGATGACGGTCTGCAACGCGCTGAAGTTAATATCGGCACAGGCAAGGGTTATAGCAATCTTGAAATTCTCAAGATGATTGAAACTGTGACAGGCCTGAGCGTACCCTATACAGAGGGAGCACGCCGAGAGGGAGACCTAACCCAGCTTTATGCTGACTCTGCATATGCAAAATCTATTTTGGGATTCACGCCAATTCACTCTGATCTTGAAAATATTATCAAGACGGCTTGGGGCTTTCACAAAAACAAGTGGGGCCTATGATTTTGTCACCAAAATTGGGGGTTTGTTATTATCCAGAGCATTGGCCAGAAGCGCGATGGCAAGAAGACGCCGCGCAAATGGCGACACTTGGCCTGACCTTTGTACGTATTGGCGAGTTTGCTTGGAGCCGTATAGAGCCGCGCGAAGGCGAGTATCAATGGGGATGGTTAGACCGCGCCGTGGAAACTTTGGGCGCAGCAGGTCTGCAAATCATAATGGGCACCCCCACGGCAACGCCGCCACGCTGGATGGTCACGAAGTTTCCAGATATGCTGGCTTATGACGATGAGGGCCGAAAGCGCGGATTTGGGTCGCGCCGACACTATTGTATGTCACATGAGGGTTATAAAAACGCATGCGTGAAAATTGCGCAAGACATGGCCGAGCGCTACGCACATCTCCCTCACCTCCATAGCTGGCAGATTGATAATGAATATGGCTGCCATGACACCACCCTCTCTTTTAGCCCCGTCGCAGAACGCGCATTTCGTGTTTGGTTGTCGGATAAGTACAAATCGATTGACGCGCTCAACATGGCCTGGGGCAATGTGTTTTGGTCAATGGACTATAGCACATTCGAAGAAATAAATTTACCAAACCTGACCGTGACGGAGCCCAATCCCTCGCACGTCATGGATTTTCGTCGATTTTCATCAGATCAGACTGTAGCCTTTAACAAGGCACAAGCCGATGCCTTGCGCAGCGTCACGGATAAACCGCTTATCCATAATTATATGGGCCGCATCACGGATTTTGATCATTATGCGGTGGGCGCTGATCTTGATATTGCGACTTGGGATAGCTACCCTCTGGGATTTCTCGAAGACCGCTCTGACCGCGCTGACGACTTTAAACACGCCTATCAACGCCAAGGTGACCCAGACTTCCAAGCTTTTCATCATGACCTCTACCGCGCTGTAGGTCGAGGACGTTGGGGCGTTATGGAACAGCAACCTGGACCCGTAAATTGGGCGCCTTATAACCCTGCACCCTTGCCTGGCATGGTGAGACTTTGGGGATGGGAAGCCATTGCGCATGGTGCAGAATTCGTCAATTACTTCCGCTGGCGCCAAGCAAAATTTGGGCAAGAGCAAATGCATTCAGGTTTACTTCGCCCTGACGGTCAACCTAGCCTTGCCACCGCTGAAATCGCGAAACTGGCGGCAGACATATCTGGGCTAGAACTTAAGCCGCTCAAAGAGGCTCCTCTAGCAATTATATTTGATTATAAGTCGGCGTGGGCGTGGGAAACGCAACCTCAAAATCATCAGTTTAATTATTTCCGTTTGGTTTTTGATATTTATGCGAGCTTGAGAAAGCTTGGACAGTCTGTCGATATCTTACCACCAAATACAACTGATTTCGGAAATAGAAAAATTGTTTTTATTCCCGCTCTCTTTAGTTGGAATGACGCCTTGACCTCCGCTATTGAAAATTTTGAAGGTCAAGTTGTCATCGGCCCGCGCACAGGGTCAAAAACAGCGGACTTCCATATACCAGATGAATTGCCTCCTCAAATAAAAGCGATGGAAATAAAAGTGACAGCCGTCGACTCACTTCGTCCGACCGAAGCAGTTGCGCTCGAACATGGTGGCGCTTTTCATATTTGGCGGGAACATATCGAGACGTCTGAGTTAATTACGCTAAAAAACAAAGATGGCCATGCGGCAGTAATAACGAAAAATGGGATGCATTATCTTTGCGGTTGGCCAGATGACGACGGCTTAAAATTAATCTTCCAACGTCTGTTGATAGAAACCAAATTAAAAACTTTTGACCTCCCAGACGGTATCCGTCGTCACGACATGGAAGGCCATATAGTTTTCACCAATTATGGTAAAAGCGCGGCGATGGTTGACGGCTTGGAACTCCCCGCCGCAGGTGTTCGACTTGTTGAGAAAAGTTCAAACAAAATAATAATAAAGAGCTAGTCGGGGGACATCATGGAATTAGAACTCACGCAGATTATTGTCTTTATCGGCCTCACGGCTCTTATCGGACTCGCGACCTATTTGTCCTGCCGTGGCACACGCGCCGAGGTCGATGGTGAGAAAGAATACTTTCTCGCAGGCGGTGATTTGAAATGGTATTTCGTGGCTGGTTCCATCACGCTCACCAATCTTTCGACTGACCAACTTGTTGGCATGAACGGCAATCAAATGGCCTTGCTCGCCTGGTGGGAATTATCCGCTGTCGTTGGCCTCATCATGCTCTGCTTCTTGTTCATTCCTGTTTATTATAAATACCAATGCACGACGACGACTGAGCTTTTAGAGAAACGCTATAATAACAAACATATTCGCGCGCTCATTTCGATTTTGTTTTTGCTTGGCAATATCGTGATATTTTTACCCGCCATTCTTTATGGCGGATCACTATTTATGCAGAGCATGTTTGGGATAGATGTGAACCTCTATCTTATTGCGGCTGTCTTCGCGCTCGTCGGCTCTGCCTATGCCATTTTTGGAGGTCTACGCGCTGTTGCTGTCTCTGATACGTTTTCGGGCATTTTGCTTTTATCTTTAGCGCTTCTGGTCACATATCTCGCATTGAAAGCCATAAATTTTGATTTCACGGACATACCGCGCGAACGCCTTACCCTCATAGGCGGGCCAGAGTCTGATATCCCTTGGAAAACTCTTTTTACAGGTATGCTGTTTATTCAAATGTTTTACTGGTCCACGAACCAAACGATTACGCAACGCGCCATGGCGTCGCCCACAGTCAAGGAAGCTCAGAAAGGCATCTTAGCCGCAGCCGCAATACGTCTTCTCATCGTGCCTCCGATTATCGTATTGCCGGGCATCGTCGCATTTAAACTCTACGGCGATATTGGCGACGCGACCTATGGCCGTCTTGTGGGTGATTTATTACCCGCTTGGTTATCAGGCGCTTTTGCAGCCGCGATTGCAGCGGCCGTGCTGACAACATTTAACTCTATATTGAACGCGTCCGCCGCGCTTTGGGTTTGTGACATTCACGAGACTTACATTAATAAAAACCCGAATGTGAAACGTCTCTCACTTTGGGTGTCTATTGTTATGGTCGGTCTCGCTTTTGCACTTATTCCGATTTTCAACAATCCAGAACAAAGTATTATCAATACAGTACAACGCCTCTATGGCATGTTATCCATGCCTATTCTCTCAGCCTTTATTGTCGGCCTTTTGTTTAAGAACGTGGATGCGCGAGCGGTTATCATATCTGTTATATGCGGTGTTGCATTTTACTATTGGATGCTTATGCCTCTAGCAGAGAATGCTAGCCTCGCGACACAAAATGTTCGGCTACACTATATACACCTCATGGCCATCAACCTGATTGCAATGGTCGTGCTTGCATTATCGCTCAACAGAACGGTCTTTAAACAGCGGGCTATATGGGATGCGGCCACTGTGTTTGGAAAAAGCTAAGTGAGCTAAGATTCCTATTCAGGACCCGCCCCCCTTGCATCATGCGCGAACTTCGCTATGACGCGCGCTTGAACTCGCCTGCTCGCCTCAGCTGGATATTGCCATGATACGTACGACCCTCTCTGCCTTTGCTGACCGCATTGCCACGCCGTCAAGCGAGAGCGATTATAGCTTTACGCCGAACCGCATTAAGATTGAGGTTCTCTCTGGGCTGACAGTCGCGCTCGCGCTCGTGCCTGAGGCCGTAGCCTTTGCATTTGTGGCGGGCGTCGAACCGCTCGTCGGACTATACGCGGCTTTTATCGTGGGCCTCATTACAGCCGTATTCGGCGGACGTCCCGGCATGATTTCAGGCGCAACTGGTGCGCTCGCTGTTGTAATGGTGGCGCTCGTCGCGCAACACGGCGTAGAGTACCTTTTTGCAACAGTTGTTCTGATGGGCATACTCCAAATTATTGCAGGAGTCTTCCACCTCGGGAAGTTCATCAGGCTTGTCCCTCATCCTGTCATGCTCGGCTTTGTTAACGGCCTCGCCATTGTGATTTTCCTTGCGCAGCTGTCGCAGTTCCATGTGCCAGGCGCAGAGCACCATGTCGCCGCAGGCGCGCATGGGCCAAGCATTTTTGACGCGCCGTATATGACAGGCGCGCCGCTCTTTATGATGCTCGGACTCGTCGCGCTAACTATGGCCATTATCTGGGGCACACCGAAAGTTACGAAATTCATCCCTGCCCCGCTCGCAGGCATTGGCATCGTGGCTCTAATAGTTATCGTATTTAACATCGATGTGCCGCGCGTTGGCGACCTCGCCACTATCGAAGGCGGCCTTCCAAAATTCCATATTCCTATGGTGCCGCTTAATCTAGAAACACTAAAAATTATTTTGCCCTACGCCGTCATCCTCGCGGCGATTGGTTTGATAGAAAGCCTGCTAACGCTGAACCTCGTTGGGCGTATTACCAATAAACGCGGCGGCGCGTCTCAAGAATGTATCGCCCAAGGCGCGTCAAATCTTGTCACGGGTTTCTTTGGCGGCATGGGCGGTTGCGCTATGATTGGTCAGTCGATGATCAATGTGAAATCAGGCGGCCGCACGCGTCTCGCGGGTATCGCGGCGTCGCTCTTTCTGCTCGCCTTTATTCTGTTCGCATCAAAATGGATTGAGATGATCCCGCTTGCAGCGCTTGTCGGCGTCATGTTCATGGTCGTGATTGGAACCTTCGCGTGGCAGTCATTTACCATCATGCGCAAAGTCCCAAAGATGGATGCCTTCGTGATTATTCTCGTCACTGTCGTCACGGTCTGGCACGATTTGGCCGTGGCCGTTGTCGTCGGCGTCATCGTTTCGGCCCTTGCATATGCGTGGAATAATGCGCGCCGTATCGACGCCCATATTCGTCCTGGAAAGAACGGCGCGAAGGTTTACGAAATTGAGGGTCCGCTCTTTTTTGGCTCAGCCGAAGGCTTTGAAGAACTCTTTGACCCCATTAATGATCCTGACCTTGTCGTTGTTGATTTCGCCAATAGTCGTGTTGTCGATCAATCGGCTTTGCAAGCGATTGAAGCGCTGGCCGACAGCTACACCGAAGCGGGCAAGACTTTGCAACTCCGCCACCTGTCAAAGGAGTGTCACCGCCTTCTGAACAAAGCAGGGCAACTTGTTGTTGAACGCGATGACGACCCTGATTACGGTCTCGCAGTAGATTACGGTATTCGCACGGGACGGCTCGGCGGGCACTAATCTGCGAAATAGCGTGACGAATCCGCCCTGCACTGTTAGTCAATGACATGCACGTAATAACGACCACATCCGAGTTAACTGAGTTTTGCAACGCCGCGAGCGGAAAAGGCTTTGTCTGCGTCGATACAGAGTTCATGCGCGAGAGCACATTTTACAGCCAGCTCTGCCTTATCCAAGCTGCAACAGATGATAGCGAAGTCATTATAGACCCGCTTGCAGACGACATCGACCTCGCGCCTTTCAATGCGCTGTTGATGAATACAGAGATTACCAAAGTTATGCACGCCGCGCGGCAGGACATGGAAATTTTTTACATGATGTGTAAGGCTGTGCCTGCCCCCGTTTTTGATACACAGATAGCAGCCATGGCGCTCGGCTTTGGCGATAGCTGCGGATATATGGCGCTTGTCAAAGGACGGCTAGACGTCAATCTCGATAAAGGTGCGCGCTTCACTGATTGGTCACGTCGTCCCCTGTCAGAGAAACAACTGCATTACGCCATTGGTGATGTGACTCATTTACGCGACCTTTATCCGGGCATGATAGAGGAGTTGACCGACCGCGGTCGACTGAAATGGGTTCTCGAAGAGATGGCACCGCAAATGGACGAAAGCCTTTATACGTTTGAACCTGAAGAAGCTTGGTCTCGTCTTAAAGTGCGCAATTATAAAAAGCCTTATCTTGCCGCCCTAAAAGCGGCAGCGGCTTGGCGTGAGCGCGAAGCTATTGCGCGTGATATTCCCAGACGCCGGGTGATGAAAGACGACAGCCTTTATGACCTCGCGCTGAATAAACCGACGGATATCAAAGCGCTCGCGAAGCTGCGGTCTATTCCACGTGGGTTTGAAAAATCGTCCAAAGCCACTGATTTGGTCGAGTCCATTGCGACAGCAGTGGCCAATGCGGACGGCTACGCGCCAGATGTGGCGAAGCCTAAAAACCGCCCGCCTAACACAGGTGCAGCCATTGAAATGCTCAAGACGTTGTTGCGTCTTCGCACAGAATATGTCGACATCGCGCCGCGCCTTGTCGCCAATAATGCTGACATTGAACGCATAGCCGCCTTTGGCGAGGCGGCTGATGTAGCCGCGCTTAAAGGCTGGCGACGAGAGGTTTTTGGCGATGACGCACTTAAAATGCTGGCGGGTAAAATCGCGCTGCGCCTTGAAGACAATGAGGTTGTGGCCGAGGATATTTAACTGAGGACCGATTATGCCTCATCCTATCTATAATCGGCCATTTAGTTACGCGCCGCCAGCCACGCCGCTGCCCATCATCCATGAGGACGCGCAAATTGTTGTCATTTATAAGCCGAGCGGACTTCTTTCTGTACCTGGAAAAACGGAACCGGATTGCGTCGAAGCCCGCCTTCAAGCGCGCGTGCCTGACGCGCTGACTGTTCACCGTCTCGATATGGCGACCTCTGGCATTATGGTCTTTGCCAAGACGGCACATGCCCAACGGCACCTTGGTCTGCAATTTGAAAAACGCATGATGCGTAAGAGCTATCTCGCGCGGGTCTGGGACCGAGTTGAGAGCGAGAATGGGACAGTTGAGCTTCCCCTCATATGTGACTGGCCGAACCGCCCCCGCCAAATGGTGGACCATGCGCGCGGGAAAAAGGCTGTTACAGATTGGGAAGTTGTGGGGCGCGAAGACGGCGCAACGCGGCTGGCCCTGTTTCCGCAAACGGGACGTTCACACCAACTGCGTGTCCATTGCCTCGAAATTGGCCATCCGATTATCGGCGATAGACTATACGCGCCAGACGAGGCCTTCAACGCTGCGCCACGCCTGCAATTACACGCCCATTCTCTTGCCCTGCGCCATCCTGATGGGGGCGAGTGGCACGAATTTGAATCACCCTGCCCTTTTTAAGCTAGGCACAATTCTCCTGATTAGGGAGAGAAAAATTTGATTTATCTCCCCTTAAAAGAGAAATTGGCACTCGCCTTGCATGTCTTCTCGTAACATTGATGAGGACATGAGATATGACTTACTCTTACACACGCCCCGCTAAGGGCAACCGTAATTTAAAAATCGCTGCCATTGGATTTGGGATTTTAGCCTTGGTCGTCACGGCTATGGCAATCACGGGACCAAAACACAAAGCGACCCCGCTCGCGACTCAGCCCATGATTATAGATATGCCTATAGCTGAGCCAAAAGCTGGCTTTGAAATCCCTGAAGCCCTCACTTACCGCGGCGTGGACAATGCTATTCGTGACTTCCAAATGGATAACGCCAAAATTGGACATAAGATGAAAGTCGCGATGAGATCAGACGCCAATCCTGTACGAAACTTTTTTATCGCGGTGGACCGTAAGTTCAGCCTGATGGCGATTTTGGTAGGTCTCGCTTTCCTCTTTACCATGGTACATCTTGGATTTATCCGCACCAGCAAGGACGATCTCTCAAACTATTAGAGCTTAGCCTTTACATATAATCTGATTTTGACGGCGTGAGGTTTTCGAGGAAAGCCTCCGCCGTTTTTAATATGTCCTCCTTCACGTCCGCGTCCATTTTATCAAGGTTGCGGTAAATCATACTCATGCGATTATTGCCGCGTAGCTTGTCTTCGTGGCGGTCAATGAAGTGCCAATAGAGACTGTTAAACGGGCACGCATCCTCGCCTACGCGCTCTTTGACGTTATATTTGCAACTCTTACAATAATTGCTCATGCGGTTGATATATGATCCGCTGCTGGCATAGGGTTTAGACCCAAGAAGCCCGCCATCCCCAAATTGGCTCATGCCTAGGGTGTTTGGTAATTCGACCCATTCAAAAGCATCGATATAAACGGCCAGATACCATTCATGGACAAGTTGTGGGTCAACGCCAATCAGCATAGCAAAATTACCCGTTACCATAAGTCGCTGAATATGATGCGCGTAGGCATGCTTTTTTGTTTGCCCCGCCGCTTCAGCCAAGCAGTGCATATCCGTCTCACCTGTCCAGAAAAAGTCAGGCAACTCGCGCGTGGCTTTTAGTGCATTACGCTCTAGATAGTCTGGCATAAACTCCCAATAAATGCCCCGCACATATTCGCGCCAGCCAATGATTTGGCGGATATAACCTTCGACAGCATTAAGTGGCGCATCACCTTTTTCGTAAGCATCTTCGACGGCACGACATATCTCTAACGGGCCGAGCAGCCCAACATTGAGGTAAAGTGATAGTAGCGAATGATATAAAAACGGCTCCCCTGTCAGCATGGCGTCTTGATAATCGCCAAAACGGGGCAGCGCTTCTTTGATGAAATAGTTGAGGCTCTCAAGCGCATGTTCGCGCGTCACGCCGTAGAAGAAATCATCCATGTCGCCATAACGTGTCGGGAATTCTGCCTCGACTAGTTTGATTATGTCTTGAGTAATACTGTCAGGTTCAACCTGCTTTGGCTTTGGCATAAAGAGGTCAGCTTTGGCGGGCTTGCGGTTCTCCTTATCAAAATTCCATTGCCCGCCGACAGGATCTGTGCCGTCCATAAGAAGGTCTGTCTTGCGCCGCATTTCGCGGTAAAAATATTCCATGCGGAATTGCTTACGGTCCTCGGCCCAAACTGAGAACTCTTCTTTCGTCGCGATAAACCGCGTGTCAGGCATGAGTGTGACCGGCACGCCTAGCTCAGCCTCCCAAGTCCTAGCCGCCTCTAATACGCGGTACTCCGATGGCTCACATAAACGAATTTGGCTAGGTTCATGGCGCTTAATGGCGCGGGCAAGTTCCTTTGTAAATGTGCCTTCGTTATCAGGGTCATCCAATTTTATATAATCGACAGTCCAGCCCTGCCCCCGCAACTCTTCTGCAAAATGGCGCATAGCGGAGAACAGAAAAATTAGCTTCTTGCGGTGATGGGGCACGGTTTCCGCCTCGCCGCGCACTTCCATCATCAAGATAACAGAATTCTCAGGCTCACTAATTTGCAGCGGCGGTAAATCAAGCGAGAGTTGATCAGCGAAGATGGGGATAAGCGTTGTCATAGCCTTATTACGATTACGGGGCGTTTTCGTTCAGACTGACACCGATTTTGATGATTTCATTTTCCATCTTAGCCGCCCGTCGGCGCGTAAAGAGAGCATGGCCCATAAGAAACCCAATCTGCCGAGTAAAATATGCGCGACCTGCGGGCGACCATTTACGTGGCGGAAAAAATGGGAACGTGTGTGGGACGAAGTGCGCTACTGCTCTGTGCGCTGCAAAAAAGGAAAATCATAATGTTTGAAAGTCTTGGACAAAATTTGCGGGTCGTAATTGTCGGCGCGAGCGGCGGCATTGGCGGAGCCCTTGTTGAGCGCTGCGTGGCGTCTGACCAAGTTGCGCGCGTGCATGCGCTCTCTCGCCAAGGCCGCTCTCACCCCTCGCCCAAAGTGTCAAACCTAACATTTGATTTCACAGATGAAGGCAGCATTGAAGCGGCCGCGCAAGCTCTCGCCGAAGTCGGCCCGCTTGACGTAGTGATAGTCGCGACAGGGCTCCTCCAAGGCCAAGGCATTGCGCCAGAGAAGAACCTGCGCGCGCTCTCGCACAACGGATTTGAGACGAGCTTTATGATTAATACCATCGGGCCTGCTATAACGGCACGATATTTTCTGCCGCTCATGCGTCGTGATGATAAGGCAGTTTTCGCGGCTCTGTCTGCACGGGTGGGCAGTATTTCCGATAATCGCATTGGTGGATGGTACGCCTACCGCAGTTCGAAAGCCGCATTAAATATGGTGATAAAAACGCTTTCAATTGAAATGGCGCGCCGCTTCAAAGAGCTTGTGATTATCGGCCTGCATCCTGGCACAGTCGACACCTCTCTCTCAGCCCCGTTCCAAGGCAATGTTCCCGAAGGCAAACTCTTCACCCCTGAATTCAGTGCCGAAAAGTTACTGGGAGTGATTGATCAAGTCGGGCCGGAGGATAGTGGGAATCTGCTCGATTGGGCGGGCGAAACGGTCACGCCTTAGCTCTAAAACAAATCAGGTTCATCCCATCGGGTCATATGGCGCGCGGCATAGGCTTTGGTCATATCCGCCTTATCTGACTGCGCTTGCGTCTCGAGGTTTTGCACAATGGTTTGTAATGCGGGCACAGTGCGAGCGGTTCGCGAAACAATGTAGAGGACGACATCACGCGAGACATCACGGCCAAAGCCTTGAAAAAGCTGTCGCGTTATCCCCTCAAGCACGCTGTCATCTGGCGCACTAATTTGCATTGTTGGTGTGTTTTTCAAGCGCGAGCGTAAGTCAGGGAGTTGAGTATTCCAACTAGTTGGCGGGGTTGGCGCCGCGAGTAGAAGCGCGTCACATTCTCCCGTCAGTGCGCGGTTCATCATTTTAAAAAGCTGCGCCTCATCAACTTCGTGCGCTTCATCGATAAAATCATAACGCTGTCCCTCGGCGGCAAAGGCCGTGCCCAAATGCGTCTTGCCAACACCTTTTTCCCCGATCAAAAGTAAGATAGGCGCGGGCCATTGCTCTGGTATTTTCAAGTGCTCGACCAAAGCTGCGTTATCTTTAGAAGTAAGAAAACGCGCGAAAGTGAACTCGGCTCTTGGCGCAAGATCAAGCGGAATTTGTGATGAAGACGGGGGTCTGACCATGCGCCGTGTTTAACGCATAGCCCGCTTATCGGCTATAGCCGTTGCGGGCGAAATATGTGCCTATTTTGGGGTCTGATGTGACTTGCACGCCTTTAAACTTAAGTTCATTGGCAAGACGTCCAAGGTCACCCACCGTAAGCGTCATCATCGCACCGTCCTTTGTAAGAGCGTCGAGACGGGCATCTGTGATTTGCGCGGAGCTATTAATGGCGTCTTGCAAGCGGAGCCAATCTTCATGCGAATTGTAAAGGACAGAGACTATCATCGTCTGTGCATTGGCGGCCAAATTGACAGAGGCCTCTTTCCACGCGCTCTCTAGGCTATCAACGGACCGTGCCGCTGCATCAAAAGCCGTCACGCCTGAGACACTGCCAAGGCGCGTGCGTGTGTCGGTATCAATCGAAATATCGGTAAGAGAAACGCGGTAATTGCCCTCACCACCATTAGCTTGCGCGATAAGGACCTGGCGCACACCTGCGGCGGCAGCAGCAGCAGCGATGGCATTTTTATCGCCAGAGACCGCTTGTTGCGCCGTGATGAGAGCCAAGGCGTCTGCGTTGCTGATAACTGGTGTAAGAGCATGGGCAAAGCCGCCCCGCGCCCAGGCCTCTGTCCAAGCGTTCTCCGCATTCGGGGCTTCGCCGTTTAGAATAGGAATAACGAGACGCTGACGCGTCTGAGTCGAAATCATATCAAGACCGCTCGACTTGAGATAATCTTTCACGCGCTGCGGGTTAAAGGCGACGGTTATATCGCCGAGATAACGTCTCGCAGATCGTTTCTCATTGCCAATTTGCTGTCCGCGAATAAGTGAACGCGCTGTCTCGATTGTCATGGGCGGCAGGTTCGCGTTCATTAGCGCACTATCGAGGGTCAGGCGTTTAATGAGTATTTCCGCGGTCCGGATTTGCCCTTGCTCTGTTGCCGCAATTTGCGCCTCAATAGCGGTGTCACCTGTTGCATCGACAGGGATACCTGCGACTGTAAATGGGTCGGCCGCATGAGCGAGCGAACTCACGGCTAAGAATAGAAATGCGAAAACAAAAGAGAAAATTCGTGTCATAAGTGTGTGTCTATACCGCTTTGGTCGCCTCGCAAAGTGGATTTCGCGGCTTTAACTGTGTAATGTGCGGCCAACAAGAGCCTCGACATGAGACTCTACTTGCACCGAGTCGGTTTTTAGGCTTTGAAGCGGCAAGTTTAAGGCAGTGATAAGAGGCTCATATGACCGAGACGCCAAGACAGACAGATGGCTTAACCTATGCAGGCGCAGGCGTAGATATTGACGCAGGCGACGCTCTTATTGAACGCATTAAACCCTTTGCCAAAGCCACGCGCCGCCCGGGTGCAGACGCTGCGCTTGGCGGATTTGGCGGCGCCTTTGATCTTAAGGCGGCAGGCTATGATGACCCTATCCTAATTTCAGGAACAGACGGCGTTGGCACAAAACTGCGCATCGCGATTGATACGGGCAAGCTCGACACGGTCGGCATTGATCTTGTCGCCATGTGCGTGAATGACGTGCTCGCCCAAGGCGCGGAGCCACTTTTCTTCCTCGACTATTTCGCAACAGGCAAATTAGAAACAGATAAAGCCGCTGACGTCATCAAAGGTATTGCCAAAGGGTGCCAACTCTCAGGTTGCGCATTGATTGGCGGCGAGACGGCTGAGATGCCAGGCATGTATGAAGGTGATGATTTCGATCTCGCCGGATTTGTCGTCGGCGCGGTTGAGCGCAATGCCGTCATGCCGCATTTGGACGACATGCAGGCTGGCGATACGCTCATTGCTATCGCCTCCTCTGGCCCGCACTCCAATGGTTATTCTCTTATCCGCAAAGTTGTAGAGCGCTCTGGCCTCGCCTGGGACGCGCCTGCGCCATTCCTGGCAGGCAAAACTCTAGCGGAAGCCCTTCTTGAGCCAACACGTATCTATATCAAGTCTGTTCTGCCTATTATTAAAGCTGGCAACATCAAAGGCCTCGCTCATATCACGGGTGGTGGTTTGACTGAAAATACACCTCGTATGCTCCCAGACCATTTAAAAGCTGATATAGATTTTGACAGCTTCGACCGCCCCGCAATTTTTAAATGGCTGCAAGAAACAGGCGGTATAGCTGAGGCGGAACTTCGTCGAGCATTTAATTGCGGTGTGGGCTTGGTTCTCGCAGTCGACCCTGCGAAAGCTGACGGTGTTATCACGGCCCTGAACGCATCAGGCGAAACAGCTTGGGTTATTGGCGCGCTTTCCAATGCCTAATCAAGGGCTGATGCCTAACATAGCAGCGCGCGTAAAAACGGCAGTCCTGATATCTGGGCGCGGCTCTAATATGGTATCGCTTGCCAAAGCGGCACAGGCAGACAATTTTCCTGCTGATATTACGCTCGTTATCTCCAACCGTCCTGATGCAGTCGGTTTAGACAAAGCAAAAGCGCTTGGGATTCAGACTCTCACGATTGATCACACAAGCTTCTCTACACGGCGGGCATTTGAAAAGGCACTTGATGCCGTTTTACGTGAGGCAGGCATAGAGCTTATCTGCTGCGCAGGCTTTATGCGCATTCTCAGCGCCGCCTTTGTGCGTGGCTGGAAGAACCGCATTCTTAATATCCACCCCTCGCTTTTACCCAAATATAAGGGCCTTCATACCCATCAACGCGCGATTGAAGCGGGCGATACATATCATGGCGCGTCGGTGCACTACGTTACAGCGGAACTCGACGGCGGCGCCATAGTGGCGCAAACTAAACTAAAGATTTTGACAGAGGATACAGCAGAAACTCTGTCTGAGCGCTTGCTACCTTTAGAACTTGCGCTTTATCCCAAGGCCTTAAAATTGGTGGCAGCTAAACTTCAATCAACCCAATTTTAGTCTCTCGTTAAACATATACCTCAAATAAATCTAAGCATTTTATCTCTATGAATTCATTCAAAGCCCCGTGGGAGTGGCTTATTTAAGGATGGTAAAATGTCTAAGTTTTTACAAAAGCGTGGTTTGTGGACACGTTACAGAGACGATACAAAAGGTAACTTCGCCCTTATTTGGGCGTTTGGTTTAACGGCAACATTGGTTTCTGTTGGCGCTGGGCTTGACTTATCAACGACAGCTCGTGTGACAACAACGTCTCAAGCTGCGGCTGACCAAGTTGCGCTTACAGCAGCCGTATTCTATTCAAGCTATGAACGCTTACCTGAAAATTCTGAAGAAGGATTTGTAGACAACCAAATTTACCGTGCAGACGATGCTGGGTTTAATTTCCCTAATTCCGTGCATGGGGGCAATCGTCGTGTAAGAATTCGGGCAAATTACAACGAAGAAGACGGTTATGTTGACGTTGCTGTCACAGGTCGCGTTAGAACCAATTTCATGGGCATGTTTAACCGCAAGTTTCGCACAATACCTTTCTCCAGTACGGCTAGAGCGAACTTCAAAGAGGTCGCGATTAAAAACCCTGCGTCTATAACACTTGTCTTAGACAATTCAGGGTCAATGTCATGGGACGACAAACCTGCGGAGTGTGAAAGACAGTGGCAACGGACAAGCCGCTTTAGCGGCCAATGGGTGAACGTATGTGAAAGCCCCTCTGATGCAGACCGTCGTATTGATGGTCTTACGGCCAGTGTAGAAAACTTTATGGATACGATTGATGGATTTGTGGGACCTCAATCCGTCACAGGTCGGCGCGTTCTACGGACAGGTATGATTCCGTATGATGATTCAATCATTCAATCACGCGAAGTTGATATGAAATGGGGAATTATCTCTGATACTCAAATTAATCGCATGCGTCCGTCGGGGTCAACGAATTCAGCACCACCAATCGCAAAGGCTTGGGACTGGTTACAAGACGAAAATGATGTTCATGAAGCTGAGACAGGTGAAGATAATCCTCTCCGTTATATGATCTTCATGACGGATGGTCAGAACTCTGCAACACCTCAATGGTATGAATTAGAGGGTACGGAATACTGGCGCGGTCAATATTGCTGGAGAAGTAGAGGCCGTACACGGTGCAGCTATTATTACGATACGAGCCCGACACGTCCTAATTGGGGCTACGGTATGACTTGGGAAGAAGGCGAACTTATCAGCCCATCAGACCGCGCTTCCAAGAATACATGTACTGCAATGAAAGCCCAAGGTGTACGTGTCTTTACAATTGGCTTTGCGCTTGAGCCAGGGACTTATATGACAAATTATCGGGATACGTTTAATAGCAACTATTATCCCGAAAATCACACGCAATCGATTTCGTCATCGACAACTGATGCGGCTTATTCAATGCTAGTCGATTGCGCTTCATCAGCAGATGATTTCGTGCGTGCCGAGGATGCAAGCTCACTTGATCATGCGTTCAAAATTATTGGTGAAACCATTGTTGAGGACGTTATTCGCCTTAGCGAATAGTACGAACTATAAGAAAAAACACAAAAAAGGCTGGGTCACCCCAGCCTTTTTCTTTGCGTGATAATTAAATCGCTTAGCCAACGATTTCAGAATCTGTGAAGAAGAACTTAATTTCTTCAGCCGCTGTTTCTGGTGCGTCAGAACCGTGCACAGTATTAGCATCTATGCTCTCTGCAAATTCTGCGCGGATTGTGCCTGCGTCAGCTTCAGCAGGGTTCGTCGCACCCATAACTTCGCGGTAACGTGTGATAGCATTTTCGCCTTCAAGAACCTGCACCACAACTGGGCCAGACATCATGAATTTAACAAGGTCACCATAGAACGGACGCTCTTTGTGTACAGCGTAGAAACCGCCTGCTTGTTCTTCTGAGAGTTGGACGCGTTTTTGAGCCACAATGCGAAGACCTGCTTCTTCGATCTTAGCGTTGACTTTACCTGTGATGTTGCGCTTTGTCGCGTCAGGCTTGATGATAGAGAATGTACGTTGCACGGCCATGGGAGACTCCTATTGTGGCGTTAGCGTTTGATTTGGCCGCTCTATAGACCCGACTTGACCCAATGTGAAGCCGTGATACTCACTTCTTGTGCTGCATATTAATGACCTAACATATCGCATCGAAGGCCGCCTGCTTTTTAACCAAGCGACACTCGCGATCAGTGAGGGTCAGAAGGTCGGCTTGGTCGGGCGCAACGGCACAGGTAAATCCACTTTATTTGAACTCATTAAGGGCAATCTTTCGCCAGAAGACGGATCTATCAACCTGCGCAAAGGCGCAAAGCTCGGCGCGGTAGACCAAGAAGTGCCGTCTGGCCCAGAAAGCCTCATCGCAACAGTCCTCGCCGCTGACACAGAGCGCAGCGCCCTCCTCGCAGAATCAGAGACAGCGACCGATCCCATGCGCATTGCCGCGATACATACGCGCCTCGCCGATATTGAAGCCTATAGTGCAGAAGCGCGCGCGGCGATTATCCTCTCAGGCCTAGGCTTTAACGCAGAAGACCAACTCAAGCCCTGCTCAGACTTTAGTGGTGGGTGGCGTATGCGCGTCGCTCTTGCCGCAATGTTATTCGCGCAACCAGACATTTTGCTGCTGGATGAACCGACAAACTATCTTGATGTGGAAGGGGCTGTCTGGCTGGAGCAACATATTCGCAATTATTCAGGGACCTGTTTTATCATCTCCCATGATCGAGACTTTCTAAATTCCGCTGTTACCCATATCGCTCACCTACGCGAAGGCAAACTGTTCAGCTATAGCGGCGGCTATGACAATTTTGAGCGTCAACTCGCCGAGCAAATTCGCCTCAACATGGCCCTGCGCGCCAAACAAGATGATGAGCGCCGCCATCTAGAAAGCTTCGTCACGCGGTTTCGCGCCAAAGCCAATAAAGCCAAGCAGGCCCAGTCTCGCATTAAACGGCTAGAGAAAATGGTGCCTGTCTCAACCATTGTCTCAGACCCCATCGCGCCCATCAAGCTCGAGGGGCCAGAACGCCACCTCTCCCCGCCCATGGTGCGGTTTGACGACGTTCAACTCGGATATATCGGAGATATCCCCGTCCTCAAACGCCTTAACCTACGCATCGACCCTGACGACCGCATCGGGCTTTTAGGTAAGAACGGCGAAGGTAAATCCACTTACGCCAAAGGTATTCTAGGGCACCTCCAAGCGCAGGACGGCTTTATCAAGCGTCATAAACGGCTCGAGATTGGCTATTTTGCGCAGCACCAAATTGACATGCTCAACCCGCTTGAGAGTGCCTATGACCATATCAGAGAGCTTATGCCTGAGGCGACGGAAGCGCAGCGGCGCGCGCGGCTCGCGAGCTTTGGCCTAGGCGAGAAGAACAGCGAAACACCTGCAGGGGATTTGTCGGGTGGTGAAAAAGCGCGGCTCCTATTCTCGCTGATTGGGTTTAACGCCCCTCACCTGCTCGTGCTTGATGAACCCGCTAACCATCTTGATATGGATAGCCGCGCGGAACTCATCAAATCGCTCAATACTTATTCGGGCGCGGTCCTTATAATTAGCCATGATAGAAACCTTCTCGAGTCGGTTGTGGACCGTCTTTGGGTCGTCAGAAACGGCACAATCGACACTTATGACGGCAGCTTAGAAGACTATCGCCGCGAGCAACTCGAAACTAACCGCAGCGCAAATCGCGAGAAAAACAAGCCTGTTTCTGAAGCCAAGCAATCACGCAAAAACGCCGCTGACGCCCGCAAACGCGTTGCCCCGCTAAAACGCAAAGTTGAGACAATTGAAACCAAGCTTGCGAAGCTCAAAACCGAAATAGCAGAGATTGACCGCGAGTTAAGTGTTACTGACCTGTTTACCATAAACCCCGAGAAAGCTGTCGCCCTTGGCAAAAGCCGTGTATCTTGTGAAAAGTTGGTGGAGACACTTGAAGATGACTGGCTTATGGCTCTGGAAGCTTATGAGCAAGCAAAGGCATCAGAGGGCCTCTAAGGGGTGTAATTTGCGTGGGCTGCGCATCATTGTGGGATGATAAAATGCTCAACAAATATACGTTAACGGACGAGTCCGTCTCGAATATGATCGATATGATGATATGGCTTTCAGCCCAATACGGCCCTCCTGTCAAACAAGCTGTCCCCAAAATTCTCAAACCAGATCTGGCTGTGCATGAACGCTGCTGGGGTGATGAAGACCCGCGCACTGTTTTTGCCTGGGCCGACGCGGAAGTCGCTTACCTCAGTGAACTCTGCGATATGAAAGATTGGTCCGTGCAGGTCGCGCCAAATGGTAATGAGGCGCAGCTTCACCGCAATACTTACCGCTCTGCTGATACGGATATGCCACCAGAAACGGATAGGTTGACATCTCTGACGCCACTAAAATCAAATGCGTGGGATCAAGGCAAATATCCGGGTTATTTCGTCGACCATTTTGGTCGCCCCACATTTTTCTATGACCCGAGACGATGTATGGAAGCTGGCTATTTTGCCAAAATTATGTTGCCACAATTTGCGACATTAAAGATTTTTTCTAACCATCCGCCGTCTGAATTTGGCGAAGACTCGCTTGAGCAACTGACGCAAATGACGGCCTGCCACATGGGTTTTGGATTTACGCTTTTGGCGCTTGCTCAAAGTTCAAGCTCGTCTAATTGGGGACCTATGGCTATGCTCGACATAGGGCAGACTGACGAAGAGGAAACACCTTATCTTTATGGGACATTGATTACTCTAGCTGCGCACCGCCTCACGCGGGAGCAAGTCATTGCGACCTATGGCCAACTCATGACTCAGCGGACTCGCAAGATCATTGCACCAGCCTATGAGCAAATACATGCGCAAACAGATGTGCTTAAACTATTGAAAATGTTCTCTAAACCTATTCACACCGAACGTCTTGAACGTAGCCATCTTGGTCAAGTTCAAGTGTCAGGCGGTCTTGCATAACAGGGCCTAAGCGAAGGCCGTCTGTGATTGTATTGATAGACGGATTATAAATGCGCTGCCCGGCAAGAAATTCTGTCACTTCATAAAGTGGAGGTGAGGGGGCGGCGCCGTTAAACATCTCAACCTCGAAATCTTCCGAAAAAGCAGGTTTTAAAATACGCTGCCGGCCCGGAAGACCTTGGAGATAAATACTGCCTTCATGCTGTCCACGTAGACCTTGGTAGAGAAGCGAGTTGCACTCATCGAGAGGGCTAAGCGAACGTGTTGGCTCAGGGCGCAGGTAAGCCGGTACAACATATTGCCCGCGCACCGCCCCCGCAGGATAAACACCCTGCCCTGGCGCAGGTTGATAGCCAGGATACACCCCGCCTGGCGTCGTCCCACAAGCGGCGAGGCCAAGCATGGAGATAGATAAAATGAGCACGTGACGAATCATGCTGCCACTTTAACAGGAATATGGTTAACGCAAGATAGCTAAATGGCGTCTCTTCAACCTAGTGATCATAACCAGGATTAGTACGCGTAAGCTTTCGCATAAGTCCTGGCCAGACGAGATTGTCGCCCATGCCAGGCACAAACGCTGCTGCGCCTTGCTGATAAACACGCGTGCCCATGGCTTCAGGTTCCTCGTGAAGATGTTCTTCGCTACCTACGCTCTGTGCAAAAATTTGCGTTTTGCAGGCGTTCTCTAAAAAATACATTCGCAGAAACGCTGTGCCGCATGTCGGGCCACACGTCAGCGTTCCGTGATTGCGTAGCATCATGAGTGATTTATCACCGAGATTAGCGACAAGGCGTTCGCGCTCATCGTGATCCAACGCAATGCCTTCATAGTCGTGATATGCTAAATCAGATTCCACTTGCATCGACATTTGCGTATAACGGCGCAGTCCCTTTTTTTGCGCGGACACGGCCATACCGTAAGGCGTGTGGACATGAATAACACATTTCGCATCATGACGCGCCGCATGGACAGCGCTGTGAATCGTAAAGCCTGCGGGATTGATAAAATAAGGCGTCTCTTGGCAAATCTTGCCGTCCATATCGATTTTTACGAGGGCCGACGCCGTCATTTCGTCAAACATCACGCCGTAAGGATTAATCAGAAAGCGGGCTTCCATCTCACCTTTATCATTGGCCTCATCAGGCAGCCGCATAGAAATATGGGTGAACACCAAATCGGTCCAACCATAGAGCGCGCAGAGGCGGTAAGTCGCCGCAAGCTGCACCCGCGCTGCCCACTCCTCAGCCGAAACTTTACCCTCTAGGCGCGACACAGTCGTCGGGTCAGGAATGTTAAAACCTGGGGTCGTTTGCATGGCCGAAGCCGTATCTGTCTGAGCATTCATGGCTAACTCCTTTTTTATAAGATTATGAACATAATTGCATATGAGCGCAAGCGTATTGAAATCTACATGTTAGTGACGTCAGCAAACAAATGAGGCTTAAACTTAGAGAGCGCGTTGTGTTCCTCGGTACTTAACTTTGCCGCAGCCACCACACTCGTCTGAATACCAAACACCACAGCCTGCGTTATAGGCAGTCGTCGAAAGGTTTGGCGCTCTACACGGACATATCGCGGGGCGGTGGGGTCAATTGGTTTAGAAATACCCTCCCCGCGCGGCTGATGTAGCTCTGGGTCTGTATAAATCAAAAAGTTCGCGCGCCAGAGCGGCTGCTCCACGCGAATAGCTTTGAACATGCGCTGCACAGAGGTCGCGACGCGGTCATCATATTCATCAACAGGCGTGTGGATAGACGCGAGGCTTCGCCCCATTTTTTCTGAGAGTTTCCAAGAGCTCGGAAAGCACATGACACCCGCAGTAAGGATATGCGGTTCATCTTTGCCTCGCTCTCCGCGCTGTTCTCTATCTTGAAGAATACATAAATCGGATTGAGTGAGCCGCGCTGCCGTGACGAGGGGTGCAGCTTCTGTAAGGTCAACAGATACGCCGTCTGGACGCAAGATGACATCTCCCTCAAGCGCGAAACCGCATTCGGTTACAACTAACTCAAAAAGTTCCTTTGCCGCATCTTCAGCCTGCGGGCTTTGCGCAAACACATCTTCCCGATGATGTGTCAGCAACCAATCGCGATAGGCCATTTGCGCCGCGAACACCTCATCTGTCAGCAACCAATCCTTGGCGTCGAGCGGCTGCACTCCTGGCAAACGAGAGAGGCGCGGGTCGAGCCACGCCTGCACCGACAAACGGTCATTGAGAATAGAGCGAAACTGAGCGGGAACCTCCATAGCTCCCGCTTCGCAGATTACGCTATTTTAGGCAAGATTTTGGGTCGACCGTATCAATGCCGAGCGCTTCACCCACAGCCGCATATGTCAGCTTACCTTCGCAAACATTAAGGCCGTTGAGCAAATGGGTGTCCGCTTTTAGAGCTTTCTTCCAGCCCATACGCGCGATATTTTTTGCGTGACCAAGCGTTGCGGCATTGAGCGCATAAGTCGAGGTGCGCGCCACAGCACCCGGCATATTCGCGACGCAGTAATGCACAACGCCGTCCACCACATAGGTCGGGTCAGCGTGAGTCGTCGGCTTAGACGTCTCAAAACACCCACCTTGGTCAATTGCCACGTCCACAAGCACCGAGCCGTCCATCATCGTGCCGAGCATGTCGCGCGTTACAAGTTTCGGGGCTGCCGCACCAGGGATAAGCACCGCGCCAATCACCATATCCGCTGTTTCCAAAAGCTCATTTAGAACGGCAGGTGTGGAGCGCACAATCTTGGCCGTATTTCTGAAATAGCGGCAAAGCTCATCCATCACTTCGTTATCACGCTCAAGAATTGTTACATCCGCATGCATGCCCACAGCCATTTGCGCCGCGTTAAAACCAACGTCACCGCCGCCTATCACGACGATTTTCGCAGGCGCCACACCCGGCACACCGCCGAGGAGCACACCGCGTCCGCCACCGACTTTTTGCAAGGCTGTCGCACCGACTTGAACTGCAAGACGCCCCGCGACTTGGCTCATGGGTTTTAGCAGCGGCAAGTCGCCATTATCATCCGTCACCGTTTCATAAGCGATACAGACCGCACCAGATTTTATCAGCGCCTTAGTCTGCTCTGGATCGGGGGCGAGGTGGAGATATGTGTAAAGGATTTGGCCTTTGCGCAACATGGCGCATTCTTGCGGCTGAGGCTCTTTGACCTTGATAATCATGTCAGCTTTAGCAAACACGCTCGCGGCGTCTGCGGCAATGCTCGCACCTGCGGCTTCGTAAGCGGCGTCATCTGCGCCAATACCTGCACCTGCGCCTGTTTCCACAATCACGTCTTGGCCCGCATGGACAAGCTCATGCACAGATTCTGGCGTCAAACCGACGCGGTATTCGTGAACTTTGATTTCTTTTGGTACACCGATGAGCATAGCTGCCTCCCATAGTTATTTGTAGTCAAAATAGCGAAACCGCGACACCGCGTCTTACGAAATTCACTTGCTTATGTGGCCTATTTCTGAATATATTTTCGCAAACTGGGATTAAGTCAGGAAATTATCCTATGATTGATAATATTGACCGTAAAATCATGGATAGCCTGCAAACCGATTGTCGTCAGACAATTGCCCAAATTTCAGAGACCGTCGGCCTCTCGCCAAGTGCCTGCCACCGCCGTATTGGCCTGCTAGAAGAGCGCGGGGTGATAGAGCGCTATGCGGCACGGCTGAACGGTCGCGCGCTCGGCTATGTTATGACGTTTTATGTCGAACTGACCCTTGAGAGCCAATCCGAAAAAGCGCTATCCGAATTTGAAGGCGCCGCCATTGCTCGCCCCGAAGTCTTAGAGTGTCACCTCATGACAGGCGCGGCGGATTACCTGCTGAAAGTCGCTGCACCCGACACGGAAAGCTATGAGCAGATTTACCGCCGTGTTATCGCCGCCTTGCCCCATGTCAGCCGCATCCAAAGCTCGCTTGTGATGAAAACGATAAAGCGCTGGAACGGCTATCCGGCTAAGCTGCGGAGTTAAACAGATGACGCCCAAGGACATTGCCATTGTCGGCGCGGGGCCAGCAGGTCTCGCGAGCGCGCTTTACCTCCACCGCGCGGGGCATCGCGTGACAATCCTCGAACGCTTCGCAGCCGCCGCGCCTGTCGGCTCTGGGCTAATGCTGCAACCCACGGGGCTATCTGTCCTCGCTGACCTCGGTCTTGGCGAGGCCATCATGGCGCTCGGACAGCGTATTGACCGCCTCTACGGCACGGACGCGAAATCGGGCCGCATGGTGCTTGACGTGAAATATGGCCGTAAGAGCGAAGCGGATCGTCATGGTCTCGCGGTAAATCGCGCCGCACTGTTTGATGTGCTCTATGAGGCTGTGAAGGCGGAAGGCATCACCGTAAAAACAGATTGCGATATCACAGACGCCACCCCGTCTCCGCGCGGTTACACGCTTTTGGGTGAAGCGTATGATTTGCTCATTGATTGTTCTGGCTCACGCTCTAAACTGCGCTATCTCTGCCACCATCCCAAAGAACCCAAAGCCCTGCCTTACGGCGCGCTCTGGGCGACGCTGGATTGGCACGGCGAAGACTTTGACAGCCGCGCCCTCACCCAACGCTATGACAAAGCCAGCGTGATGATTGGTGTGCTGCCTATGGGCAAAATGGAGGTCGGCGGCGCGGAAAAAGCCGCCTTTTTCTGGAGCCTCAAACCAGAGGATTACCCCTCGCTGAAATCGCAAGGGCTAGAGGCGTGGAAAGATACGGTGCGCGGCTATTGGCCAGAGTGCGAACCTTACCTCACCCAAATAAACAGTTTTGATGATTTCACACCCGCCCGATATGGTCACCACACGCTCAAAACCCCCATCGGGAACAACATTGCCTTTGTCGGTGACAGCGCCCACTCCGCCAGCCCGCAACTTGGCCAAGGGGCGAATATGGCGCTGCTCGATGCCAAGGCCATTTCTCACGCAGTGAACACATCTGACACCGTAGAGGCTGCGCTAAAGAGCTACGCCCGCTTACGCCGCGTCCACCTCAAAGTCTTCCAAGCCCTATCCTGGATGTTCACCCCCTTTTACCAATCCGACAGCCACGCTCTTGCTTTTATCCGCGACCGCGTCGTTGCGACGTTAGCAAAGGTTCCACCCGCGCCGTGGATACTCTCGCAAATGGTGTCAGGGACGCTAGTGGACCCGTTTAGGAGTATTGGGCTTGAGGAGATTGAGTGGGGCGGCACCTCTCAAATCACATCCTCATCCTGAGGAGACGGCAAAGCCGTCGTCTCGAAGGATCTTTTTCAAAGTCAACAAGCTCACGCTTTACGATATGCAATCTACCGATACAATTTTTTCAACGCCATCAACCTTAATTTTCCAGCGTCCAGAGTCTTTGAATATCAAAACCTTTGGACTGTAGGCATAGCTATAGGTGTAGGAGTAGTCGGACTGCTGCCATATTTGTCCGTTTTGTAATTTATATATACTCTCACCATTCCAGCCTTCAAATTCTCCATCTATAGCCGACTCTATACTTGCGGAGGAACTTAAAGGGCAACCTGCTGAGTTATTTGCGCTCAACCTGTAAACTTTTCCCATTAAAGCGACTACTTTTGCTTTATCTGAAGCCGATAAATGACCAAGACCAGCATCCGATATTATCTTATTCATTCCAACTGAAATACTAGTTGTGTCGGTAGGTTGAGACGTTTGCGCTTCCACTCCAGTGAACCAAATCGTCCCAGCGAATAAGGACAGATAAAATAATCTTTTTGTCATAAAAAATCTCCAAAATATCTTACCTTCGATAACGAAGGCTCATTGTTAAACAGACGAGCCCCTACTCTTCCCGCATGCCTCGGCTCATCGCGTCTACGGCGGGTTTCATGATATAACTGAACACGCTGCGTTTTTCGGTTTGGAGGTAGACTTCGGCGGGCATGCCGGGGACGAGTTGTTGGCCGTTGAGGTATTTCAGTTCTTCCTCGGGGATTTCGACGCGCGCGGTATAATACGGCAAGCCCGTCACAGGATCGATGAGGCGGTCAGGCGAGCTTTGCAGGACGACGCCGCCGATTTCAGGTGTGGTGCGCATGTTAAATGAACTCATCCGAAGGCGCGCGACTTGGCCAGTGTAAATCATATCAATATCACCTGGCTGCACTTGGGCTTCGATAATGAGGCGATCAGAATTAGGAATGACTTGCATGATTTCTTGGCCGGGTGCGACGACACCGCCGACAGTATTCACAAGGATATTATGGACATAGCCATCTACAGGCGAGAGCACATCGACGCGGCGTCTTTGGTCTGTCGCGGTCACAGATTGTTCGCGCAGGTCAGAGAGTTCTGTTTGCGCCGTGCGAAGCTCTGTCAAAACCTGCTCTAAACGGTCTTTGCGAAGCTGCAAAATCTGCGTTTCAAGTTCGCTGATGGAGTTGTTGATGCGGGCAATATCAGCGCGATGGTTTGCCATTTCACCTTCGATACGGGCCTGCTCGCGCTGTACGGCGCTAAAGCGTGTGCGCGTCACAACACCCTTCTCTAGCCCGCGTTGCAAATCAACGAGTTCTGCTTTGATGAGGTCAACTTGAGTCCGCTTTGAGCGAATAAGGGCGTTGAGGCCCTCAATCTGATCTTCGCTTTGGTCGATGCGCTGCGAGAGCTGTTGCACGAGGCCAGTTGCCGCGCCGCGACGGGCGTCAAAGAGCTTCTGCTGACCGTCCACCGCTTTCGCGACAGCAGGGTCAGACATATCCGCCATGAGGTCTGCGGGGAACGTAATTGTGCGGGCTTTATCACGCTCGGCTTCAAGGCGTGCCACACGGGCTTGAGCTTCACGAAGGCGCGTCGTCACGAGGCCTTGGTTGGCGTCAATAATCGTCGGGTCGAGCCGCATCAGGACGTCGCCGGATTTAACTTGCGTGCCGTTCTGCACTGGAATTTCGGCGACAATACCGCCGTCGAGATGCTGAATGACTTTGGGCTTACTTTCGACAATGACCGTACCCGTCGCGATGACGGCGCCCTGTAGCGGCGCGATGGTCCACGCGATAAAAGCCAAGAACAGCAGACCAATCGCGATGTACCCTGTGCGTAAAAACTTACGGTGTGGCTGATCATCCACGGGCGCGGCTGCCATTGTGGCAGGCGGCGGTGCGTCTACAATGGGTTGGCCATCAGGGCCTAATGTCACGGGAGCGTTCATCACTGGTCCTCATCACGGGAAGGTTTGGGCGTAGACACGGCCGCAAGCGGGCCAGAAAATCCGCCGCGACCCTGTTGTCTTAGAGGCTGCGCGCGATTGGGCTGAGCTTGATGTGCGGGCGCAGGCTTAGCAGGTGTTGGTTTGGGGGCTCCTCCCTCTCCTTCATTCGCCGCAGGGGCAACCTGACGCGTCATAGACTTTAGCACGTCTTCTTTGGGGCCAAAGGCCATTTGGCGGCCTTCTTTTAGCATTAGGAGATTATCGACTTCTGAAATTGCGCTCGGGCGGTGGGCCATGACAATGACAGTTGAGCCTGCTTTGCGCAGGAACCGCACAGCATGCGCCAACGCAGCGTCTCCATCTGCATCCAGATTTGAATTGGGCTCATCCAGCACGACAAGTTTAGGACGCCCGTAAAGCGCGCGAGCAAGCCCGACGCGCTGCACTTGGCCACCTGAGAGCACAGCGCCGCCTTCCCCGATACGCGTTTGGTAGCCGTCCTCAAGACGCAGCACCATATCATGCACACCCGCCATACGCGCCGCTTCCCAAACGGATTCGTCTGTCGCTTGCGGATTAAAGCGTGCGATGTTCTCCGCGATTGTGCCGTCAAACAGCTCTACCGTCTGCGGCAAGTAGCCGATATATGGCCCAAGTTCGCCGCGGTTCCATTGATCAAACGTCGCGCCGTCAATGCGGATATGACCCTTTTGCGGCTTCCAAATTCCGACGAGCAAGCGCGCGAGTGTGGACTTGCCTGAGGCTGACGGTCCGATAACGCCGAGCCCTTGCCCAGGCTCAAGCGAGAAGTTTAAGTCAGACAGTGTCGCGCGGGTCGCACCTGGAGGACCCGCAAAGACATGCTCGACATCAATCTTACCTGTCGGTTCGGGCAGGCTTATGGCTGTGTCGTCTTCTTCGGCTGTATCGTAAAACGTATTTAGACGGTGGAAAGCATCGCGCGCGGCGTTAAATCCTCGCCACTGCCCAATCGCCATTTGCACAGGCGCAAGGGCACGACCCAGAATGATAGACCCCGCAATCATTGCGCCCGGCGTAATAGTGCCTTTAATAGCAAGATAGCCGCCAAGACCCAAAATGCCAGACTGCACAATCATGCGAAAGCCTTTGGTGAAAGACTGCGCACTGCCCGCGCGGTCACCCGCTGTGATGGCCTCTCCTGTGCCTTGTCCGTTAAGCTGCTGCCAACGCGCTTTCATATTGGCGTTCATGCCCATGGCCGAAATAGCGTCTGTATTACGGTGCGCTTGTTGCGCAAAGGCTTGTTCTGCGCGGCGGAATTTCATTGCTTCCATTTGTGGTTTGCGGGTCGAAACTTCATTATAAAGCGCTGACGCAAAGATAATGATGGTGCCGATTACCGCCATAATACCAAGCCACCAATGCAGAAGGAAAATCGCGGCGATATAGACAATCACCCAGGGAATATCGAAAAATGTACCGGGTGCATTGCCTGAAATGAACTGACGCAAGGTCGAAATATCATTGAGCGGCTGCGCGCGTTTGGCCGCCTGCCCGCCAAGACCGTGGTTCATCCACGCATCAAATGTGCGTCCGCCAAGATCACGCTCAAACTTATCAGCCACTCGCAAAAGCACACGAGAGCGGCAAAACTCTAGAAAGCCCATAAAAGAAAACATCGCAACCATTAGTACGGACAGTGATAAAAGCGTAACTGCGGAGCCTGAAATTAAAACGCGGTCATAGACCTGCAACATATAGAGCGGGCCTGTCAGCATCAGCAGATTGATGAAAGCTGAGAACAGCGCAATGCCTGTAAATGCGCCCTTTGCAGACAATATAGCCTTACCTACGACCGACCGAAGGCCTGTTGTATCTTCTGTAGTACTTGTTTTGGTAGGTTTTTTCATAATCTATCTACTCGATTCGCCCCGTAAGCAGACAATCATTCACATGAAGTGCTGCTTTTTAATCATAGCACGCTTTTGAGCCTATATCAGGCATTATTTGAGCGCCGTACGTGATGAGTGTCACGCTCTCCCTTAAATAGCGTTAATATCACATAAATTCAGTACGATTTCATAGACCTCGGGGCCTAGCTTGGCTATGAAGATAAAACAGCCGAGTCAGTCGGCGAGAAAGCATTGACAAAAGGTTGTAACATGCGGGGAGAACTAAAAACTGTTCAACTCGTCTTTGCGGCTGTTTTTTCAGCGCTACTCCCTGCCCTTTTCAGCAGCAATGCCCTTGCGCAAACCGCGCCTAGTCAGGATTTTCCAACAACAGCCGCAGGCACCAATAGACCTTTACAACTTGCATCAGATAGCCCCTTTCGCGACCCTGATATCATTTATCTTGAAGCTGATATGCTGCTTAATGATGAAGATGCAAATACACTAACCGCTGAAGGCAATGTAGAAGGTCGCTATCAAGACCGTACACTGCGCGCGGACCGCGTGACCTATAATAACACGACAGGCCAAGTGATTGCGCTGGGCAACGTCGTATTAATTGACCCAACGGGCGCGACGCAATTTGCCGATCAAATCGAGCTTTCAGGCGAGCTAGAAGCAGGTACAGCAACAAATTTCACAGCGCGGTTTGAAGAAGGTGGCATTTTGGGCGCGTCATTCGTCGTGCGGGATGGCAAAGACGGGGTTGAATTATACAACGCCTATTATACCGCGTGTGAACCGTGCCAAGAGGCTGACAAAGAGGGGCGCGACCCGACATGGCAGATCAAAGCGCGTAAGGTAAAACAAAACCCTGACCGCAATTCAATTGAATATCGTGACGCCGTATTTCAACTGGCGGGGTTGCCTGTTTTCTACACGCCTTATCTATCCCATCCAGACCCAAGCGCAAAACGCGCCTCTGGAATTCTCGCCCCATTTGGCGGCATATCTAGCGACAAAGGTATAAATGTTGAAATTCCCTATTATTGGGCGATTGATGACTACACCGAAGCCACGCTAACGCCGCATATTTACACCAAAGTTAATCCCCTCCTTGAAATAGACTTTCGCCGTAAATTTTTCTCTGGCGAAGTCAACGTCAACGGCTCTTTCACATATGGTAGCGCCTTTGACCGCGACGGCGACCCGTTTGATGACCCAACGCGATTTATCAATCAAGACGAAGCGACCACAGGCAAGCGCTTGCGCTCTCACCTTTTTGCAGATGGTTTATTTAATCTCAGCGAGTTCTGGACGACAGGGTTTGGCATTCAAGCCGCGACGGATGATTTATACCTGCGCCGTTATGATCTTGATGAACGCCCTGCGCAATCAGGCCTTTATCAGAGCGATAGTCTGCGCCTTCTTTCGCAAGGTTTTGCACTTGGGCAAAATTCTAACACACGCCTGTCTGTTAGCGCGTTTGGATTTCAAAGCCTGCGCACCTCTATCCGGCGCACAGGTGAGAATGACGACTTCTTCAACGTCTTTCGTGAAGATGACAGCACACTCCCGATTGCCCTGCCAAAGATTGAGCTCAATCACTTTATGACTGACCCCGTAATCGGCGGACGTGCGGAAGTTTTTGGCGACTTGACAATGCTGACCCGCGACGAAGGTGAAGATTACACGCGCGGCACGGCGGGCCTAAGCTATAACAAAACGTGGATTGCGCCTGGCGGGCTAGAGGTGAAACCCTTTGGCGAACTCCGCTATGATTATATCGATTTGCAGCGTGAAGACGACGGTGATGTTGCGGGCGTTGAAAACAATTTTGACCGCACGCTTGGCCAAATCGGTGTGGATGTGCGCTACCCCCTGATCAAACGTACTGGCAGGGCAGACATTGTGATTGAACCCCGTGTACAAGTCACGCAAAGCTTTGGTGACGGTAAGCTCAGCGAATTCAACGAAGTGCTCGCCAACGCCGCTTCAACACGGCTTTTCCAAGATAGCCTTGGCCTTGACCTTGACCGCGCGAATTTCTGGGCGTCGAACAAATCGCTTGGCTATGATTTTTGGCAGAAAGGCCTACGCGCAGATATTGGCGCGAGCGTTTCTGCGGATATGGGGAATTCCCGTGCGAGCTTGTTCCTCGGGCAAAGCTATGCCGATAATTTCGAAGATGATTTTGGCCTCAATACGGGGCTCAGCGGTGATAAATCTGATATCGTGGGCGAAGCGGAGCTATCTTATAAATCAAAGCTCAAACTCAATACGCGTGTGCGCTTTGACGATGATGACGGGGAGTTCCGCCGTATCGACACCTCTGTGCGCTACACAGGGGAGCGTATAAAAACGCGGTGGCGTTACTATAAAATCAATAATCCAACGGAACCTGACGCCAATCTGCTACGTGTCCCCGCCGAAGAAATCTCTGGCGATATCAGTTTTAAGCTCACAAAAAATTGGAGCACACGCTACTCAGCCTATTACGATATTGATGCCGATGTCGCGCGCCGCCAAGAGGTAGGTTTAATTTTTGATGATCAATGTACGCGTATTGAACTCTTCTATAACCGGTCACGTAATAACATTGGAGTGGTCGGCGATAATGAAGGGTTTGGCGTACGTTTATCGCTTCTGACCCTTGGCTCTTTTGCCAAAACCAGTTCAGACGACAACCGCTATTAATTAGCCAACGAAAGATTTCTCGACAACGAACTGTTTAGGTTGAGAGTTAGACCCCTCTTCCAAACCATAAGTTTCGACCAAGGCTTTAGTGTCGTTGATCATATCCATAGAGCCGCAAATCATGACGCGGTCTTCTGTTGGATTAAGGATAGGCGTCCCTGCAACCTCAAACAATTTTTCCGTATCAATCAGTGTCGTAATACGCCCCATGAGAGGATGATCTTCTCGGGTTAAGGTTGTGATATGTTTCAGTTTTCCGTCAACCATCTCGCCGACAAGCGGGTCATTGATAAGGTCACTGACCAATCGCTCTCCATATACAAGCTCGCCCTTCTCACGGCAGCCATGCACAAGGATGACTTCCTCATAACGCTCATAGGTTTCAGGGTCGCGGATGAGGCTCGCAAAAGGCGCAATGCCTGTACCTGTTGAGAACATCCATAAACGTTTTCCTGGCAGCAGCGCGTCAAGTACGAGCGTGCCGACAGGCTTGCGCGAGAGCAGCACCGTATCGCCTTTTACAATTTTTTGAAGCCGAGACGTCAGAGGACCGTCCTCAACTTTGATGGAATAAAACTCAAGCTTATCGTCCCAAGCTGGGCTCGCAATGGAATAGGCGCGCATGACAGGGCGCTTTTGCTCTTCGGTCTTCGGGAGACCAATCATCACGAACTCACCCGTCCGAAAGCGGAAGCTCGCAGGGCGCGTGATTTCAAATCTAAACAGACGATCAGTATAATGCTCGACCGACAAAACTGTCTCTTCTGTCGGGGCGTTCGGGTTATCAGCAGCCATGATTTTTCCACTCGTTATTTGCCGCCTCGCGACCTTCGCTGCGCACATAAGCGTTTACACGCGAAATATCAACAATCTATATAAGAAACAATCGTTCTATATATAAAACAGCTGTGATTTCTGCGAGAAGATGAAAAAACAGGCCGAATTTCCAAAATTCAGCCCGATTTTTGCGTTTTTGAGTAGCAAAATATATTTAGCCGGGCGGCATTTTGTCAAAAGCAGGGATTGAGTCGTCGAGCGCTATACAATCCATCTTGCTACCTGCGAAGACATTAAACTGCGGTTTGATTTCAGCTTGCTCGTTAATCGTGCCAACTTTAATGGCGAGCGAGCCTGGACGCCCCTTATTGCGACCAAACATTTGTGACCCGCAATTAGGGCAAAAGTCTTTGACTAACATGTTCCCGCTATCAACCTGATGGGCGTAACTTTTGAGCTCTCCCGAAATACTCACCTTGTCCTCCGCCATAAACAGCAAAGTCGCAAAGGGCGAACCGCTGGATTGGCGACAATCTGTGCAGTGGCAATTGCCCTGCATCATAATATCACCATCTGCTTCAAATTTCACGTCACCGCAAAGGCATTGTCCCGTCAATTTTGTCATAATCTCTCCTGCTACAACGACTTTGCGACAAAACAGGGATGAAAGCTAGCGGCAATGAGGGCCTAATGCTCAGCCTTAAGCTCGTAAAACGTCGCCTGCGCATAGTCGTCAGGGTCACCCGTGTGATTTTGGTTATAAGTGCCCGCTTTGAAATAGTTATATTCTTTCGCGACATCATACCCGCTTTTGGATTGGTCTATAATCGCTTCACCCATGACTTTCCCGTTTTGGAAAATACGTGTCTCAAGCGTGTGACCTTTGGCGAGGATTTCATAGGAGAACACCTCATTCAGCGCGATCCCATCAACAGGGTTGTTGCGGCGATCCTTTTTCTTGCCGACGAGGTCGTAATAGACATCATCTTCGCCGACGGGCTCATGGGCGACGTAAACTACCCCGTTTTCGTGATTGGGAAGTTTGCGGTACATAATCTTAATCGGCTCATCATCTTTGCCGTGAATTTGCCCAATAACAACAATCCCAATCTGATCGTCTCGACCTGTTGTCGTGACATGATTAACAGCGAGCGTCGCAGTCAATCGTCCGTCAACGCCGCCCGCCATTTTCTGTGATTTCGCAGGCGCGGTTGAGAAAACCCAATTATTTTTGTTCGGATATCCATCGCTATCGCGTGTTTTTATCGACTTATCGCCGCGCCGCAACATTTCACGCAGTTCAGAACGTACGTTTTTGGTATTTTTAGAGGTCTTCGCGCCTGCCACAGTCGCCGTCATCACCATGCCGCCGTCTGGGCCTGTGTAGAAATATTTGTCATGCGTATAGCCCTTGGCAAGTTCAGTCTCTTTAATCAAATCTGCTTTACCATCCCCGTTATCATCAGCAGGTGTCGTCAGCGTCCAGCCCAGAAGGTCAAAGTTTTGCGCAGGTGTGACGTCTGGCGACAAGCCATAACCGCCAGCGCTGCGAGAGATAACGCGTTTGCTGGTTTCCGCCTCGCCATCAACGCGAGTCAGTGAAAAGCCGTCGAAACGCCCGCCTTTTTTGCCGCGGCCACTTGCGAAGACAAAACCTGTCGAGGCGCTTCCGCTGTTAAACACGACATCAACGGTTTTCCATTTTTTCGCGTTCGTCGCCCCGTCGTAAAATATCTGACCGTCAGCTTTGACGCCAATAATGCCGCTACCTTTCACGTCCGCGCGCAGACGGTAATTTGTGTTGGGCGATAAGGTTAAAGTTTGAGACACATTGCCGTCTTTGGAGAGAATTTTAACTGACGCATCCCCCTCAGAAGCCTCACCTGAAATCGACACTGTCTTTTTGTTCGGGTCGGTCTCAATCCAGCCGTCCATGCCTGACTCAAAACTCGAATTAGTTATAGTTTGAGCCTCCGCGAAAATCGGAAAAAATAGAGCGGTCGTAAGAGCGAGAAGTATTTTCATATTCATAGTGCTCTGAGCGTAACCGAAATCTGGCCCGATAATCCACACAGAAACGCATGAATCCTATACGGGGACTTTGCTTGTTATTTTAGGAGAGACGCGTAGTTTAAGCTCATGACAGATTTTATGCGATATATTTCTCCCGAACGGCCAAGGCTAAAGTATCGGGTTCGTCCACTTAAAGCACTGAAGCACATGCGCAAGCTCATCGCGGATAAGGAAGACACGACCCAAGTTTTTTATATTATTGAGTCCCTTAATGGAGACTCACTTATCAAAGATTTCGAAGAATTTGTGTCCGTACCAAAATATGCAGCAATGGTTGAAAAGGCTGAAAGGCTCGCCCCGATTTTAGATGATCACGCCCGATGGGAAGCCCTCCCCGAAGGCACAGTGGGCCGCGCTTATCTGCATTTCATGCGCAGCCAAGGCCTGTCTGCCCAAGGACTCATTGATGAATATGAACGCTATGATAGCGAATTTTCTGGCTTTGATGACGGCATAGAATGGTACGCCAACCGTCGCCGCGATACCCATGACCTGCTGCATGTTTTGACGGGCTATAGCCGCGACGCATTCGGCGAAGTTTGCGTGCTCGCCTTCACAGACGGGCAGCATGTCGACCGCGGTGTGCGTTTCATCGCCTATATGGCGGGCCGCGAAGTCAAGAAACAGGCCCCCAAAGGCGCCCCTGTGTTTAAGGCCATTCGCACAGCCCAGAAAAACGGTCGCGCGGCATCAACAATTATTTGCGAAGACATCGTTGCGCTGATGAGTGAAAACCTTGAGGACGCCCGTGCACGCCTGAACATTCCCGCGCCGACATATTATGATCAAACCCACGCGCTGATGCGGGAATACGGCATTGACCCTTACGGCGTAGTAGGCAGCGGCGCGGGTAGCGAGAACCTCGTTGCGGCTTAAACGCCCCTATTCTTTAAGTGGGATATAGTCCTCTTCATCGCCAACGACTTTTGGAAAGCGCCCTGCTTTCCAATCGGCTTTCGCTTGATCAATGCGGTCTTTACGGCTTGAAACGAAATTCCAATCGAGATGGCGGTGCCCAAGGTTTTGGCCACCAATCACCGCGAGACGCGTTTGCCCTTTTGCTGTAATCGTTTTGGCGGAAGGATTTAACACAGACATCGCATTTATCGGCGCGACTTCCCCGTCAATGAGCGCTTCGCCCTGCACAACATAAACGCCAAGTTCTTCAGCCTCTGGCACATTAAAGCTCGCGCCGTCTCCCATATTGGCTTCAAAATATAGGGTGGGCGAAAATGTTTTGACGGGTGAGGTCATCCCAAAGGCACTCCCCATCATGACGCGTAAAGTGACACCGTCTGTCTCGACCTCGGGAATATCGTCCGCAGGCGTATGAATGAAATCAGGGTCAGTCTCCTCATGCTCTTCTGGCAAGGCCATCCAAAGCTGTAGTCCGTGCATGGAATAGCCCGTCTCGCGCAGCTCATCACGTGTGCGCTCGGAATGGGTGATGCCCTTCCCTGCGACCATGAGATTAATCGCGCCGGGTTTAATCGGTAAAGTATTTCCAAGGCTATCGCGATGATAAATCTCGCCGTCAAACAGATAGGTGACTGTGGCCAAATTTATATGCGGATGCGGGCGCACATTCATCCCATTGCCCGGCTCAAATGTGACAGGGCCAAAGTGGTCAAAAAACACCCATGGGCCAATGCTGCGCTGCTGCACGAAAGGCAAAGCGCGGCGGACGGAAAACTCCCCGATATCTTTTTCGCGCGGTTTCAGAACGGATTTGATTGAAGCTATGTCGGTCATGTGTTTGTATGCTTATAGAAAAAGGGAATTGATATGCTCACATTTTATGACTGCCAAACTGCGCCAAGTCCACGCCGCGCGCGCATTTTTATCGCTGAAAAAGGGATAGACGTCGAGACAGTCGAGATTGACCTACGCAAAGGCGAGCAGATGAGCGAGAGCTTTCGCAAGATTAATCCGCGCTGCGCCGTGCCGAGCCTTGTCACGGAAGATGGTCAGGCCATTTCAGAAAATCTCGCTATCGCGCATTATATTGAAGCGATGCATCCAACGCCGCCGCTCATGGGCTCCACGCCGCTTGAGCAGGCTATGGTGCTTGAGTGGAATTGGCGCTGCGAGTTTGAAGGCCTGGCAGCTGTCGCCGAAATACTGCGTAATAGCTCCCCGCATATGAAGGGCCGCGCCATGACGGGGCCGCGTAATGTTGAGCAAATTCCTGAACTGGCCGCGCGGGGACTTTTGCGATTACGTTATTTTTACGAAGATTTAAACGCGCAGCTGGCGTCAAACGAATTCGTCGCTGGCAACCATTATTCCCTTGCCGACATCACAGCTTTAGTCATGGTTGACTTCTCAAAATGGGTGAAAGCCCAGCCGGATGATACTTTGAGCGCCTTGTGGACATGGCATGGAAAGGCAGCCGCTCGGCCTGCCTCTACTGTCTAAATTAAAGAGACTCGACTTCAGTAAAATTCCCGTCTTCGTCTGACAGAAGAAGGCGTGCGCGAATGATTGAAAAATAAGCCCCCTGCAATTTTAAACGGTCTTCTTCAATCGCTTTGCGCACGAAATCGAAAGTTTCAAGATTACGGATAGACTGGCGCACATTCTCAAGCTCCATTTCAAATTGGAGATCTTTGTCGGGCACCTTGCGCGCCTTAACTTTGTCACGCACATTCGTAATTAATGAGAGCCATTTATTGACATAACCCGCCTCAGGGTCATCCCCCAAACCTTGCAGACAGCCTTGGATACCGCCGCAGGATTCATGGCCCATGACGACAATACTCTCGACCCCAATTTCTTTGACGGCATATTCAATCGACGCCGATGTGCCGTGATAGCCCCCTTTCGGGTCTACGGGCGGCACGATATTGGCGACATTACGTACAACAAACATCTCACCTGGATAGGCGTCAAAAATATCTGTGGGATCAACACGGCTATCGGCGCAGGCAATCAGCATAATTTTGGGATGCTGGCCGTGCTTACCTAGCTTTTCGTAGAGCTTCTTCTGCTCTGTATAGTCGCCTGCGCGGAAAGATTTATAGCCTCTTATCAAGGCAATTTTACGATGCGGCATTAGCGAAACTCCGGGCTAAGATAGACTCATTAATCATAGAAAATCTTTGATCAAATGTCATTTGAAATATGCCCTAAAGATTGACAGCCCATCAAATTGCTCGCATCCTTTAAAAATGGGCACTGCGACACCAAAAATATCTTATGTCGATAAGGCATTGGTGAAAGAACTTTCAAAGCGCTCTGACCTCATGGGCGCGTGGATGGTGTTTCATGTCTGGGCCGTCATCATCGGCGCGGGCGCTGTGGCCGCGATTTGGCCCAATTTCATAACCATCCCACTCGCGATTTTAATTATCGGCTCGCGCCAACATGGCCTGTCGATTCTCGTGCACGAAGCGGCGCACGGGATTTTGTTTAATAACCGTAAGATCAACGATTTTGTCGGGCAATATATTCTCGGCGCGCCATATGGCGGCGATATGCGCAGCTATCGTCATTATCATCTACGCCATCATAGATACGCCCAAACAGAGCTAGATCCTGATCTCAATTTGTCCTCCAAATTTCCTGTCTCCAAAGATAGCTTGCGTCGCAAGTTCTTTCGCGACATTACGGGGCAGACCTATCTGCGTGTCCGTCTCGCGCAATTCTCTGGCAAGACGATGGAGGGCTCTGACGCGTTTGAAAAAACCTCGCCTTGGCCGAGCCTTATTATCAATTTCATGATGTTTGCTATGCTTGCCAATTGGGGCGTGTGGTGGGCTTATTTCGTGCTCTGGGCGCTGCCGCTCATGACGTGGTTTTTCGTGGTCATCCGCCTCCGCAACATCGCCGAGCACGCCATGACGACATTTGACGATAATCCGCTGACCCATGCGCGCACCACAGAGGCGAACTGGTTTGAACGCGTGTTCTTCGCGCCTTACTATGTGAATTATCACGTCGAGCATCACGCTTATATGTATGTGCCGTGCTACAATTTTCCCGCGCTTCACCGCGCCATGAAAACGAGCCGTTACGGCGACGAGATGGAAACCAAAACAGGCTATGCCTCCGTATTAAGGGCAGCCGTGACCGCTTAGGAGCCTGCCATGCGAGCCTTACTTATATTAACAACTGCCCTCGCTTTTGCGGGCACTACACACGCTCATCAAATTAAGACGGGGCCCGACCTCGCCCCTCCGTCAGAAGTACTCGACATTTATGATATTGCAGTTGAACCGAGCGCCGAGCGTATTCGAAACGACATTCAAACACTTGTTGATTTTGGCACGCGCCATACGCTGTCTGAAACTAAATCTGACACGCGCGGCATAGGCGCGGCCCGCCGTTGGATATTTGAAGAATTTGAGAAAATTAGCAAAGACTGCGGCGGCTGTCTTGAAGTCATTTATGTCTCTGACACGATTGAGGGCAAACGCCGCATCCCTGAGCCAACCGAAGTCGTCAGCGTTCTTGCGATACAGCGCGGCACGCTCGACCCGAACCGTTATGTGATGATGAGCGGCGATATTGATAGCCGCGTGACAGATCCGCTTAACGGCACGGATGACAGCCCCGGCGCGAATGATAATGCGTCTGGCATGGCAGGCGTGATTGAGGCCGCGCGCGTTTTGTCCAAACGCGAATATGCGGGCAGCATTATCTATGCAGGGCTTTCTGGCGAAGAACAGGGCCTCTTTGGCGGCGAAATTGTTGCGGCTCATGCCCTCAACAAAGGGTGGGAGATAAAGGGCGTTCTCAACAACGATATGATTTCAAATATCGCAGGCATTGACGGCGTCATAAACAACTCCGTCGTGCGCGTTTTTAGCGAAGGTACACGCGCCAATGAAACCGAGGAAGAAGCCCGCAAGCGCCGCTTTACGGGCGGAGAAGTTGATAGCCCGTCGCGTAATCTCGCGCGCTATATCAAAGCTCAAGGCGATCAATACATGACCAATCTGGACATAAAAATGATTTACCGCCTCGACCGCTTTAGCCGCGGCGGCCACCACCGTCCGTTCAACAAAGTCGGCATCCCAGGCGTGCGCATCATGGAAACTCATGAGCATTATGACAGACAGCATCAGGATTTGCGCCGCGAAAACGGTATCGAATATGGCGATACGATGGAGGGCGTAGACGCGGATTATGCCGCTAAGCTCACAGGACTAAATGCCATCACACTGGCAGGCATGGCAGGCGCGCCGCCTTTCCCTATGAATGTCGAAGCGAGCGGGGCCGTGAAGCCATCTGCCACGCTAAAATGGGAACGCCCCAAAGGCAACGCCGCGGGCAATCTCATGGGGTATCGCGTGCATTGGCGCGACACGACTGCGCCCGAATGGACTCATTCGCGCTATGTCGGCGACGTGAGCGAATGGGAATTTAAAAACCTCGTCATTGATAATTATTTCTTTGGCGTCAGCGCGGTCAGTAAAGAAGGATATGAGACACCCGTTGTTTTCCCGGGTATGGCAGGACGGTTCTAGCCAATCTAAAAGCCCCTCACTGTTAAGACCAAATTCGCCTTAGAGGCGAGTTTTACAGACTCCGCGCGCGATTGCGCCTATCGTTATAAAAACAAAACACGTCGGGAGACACGCATGTCGCTTCATAAATTTTCGCTTTCAAAAATCTTGCTTAGCAGCGCCGCGTTAATAGTCGGCGCAACGCTCGCCACCTCGCCTGTTTTCGCCGACAGCGAGGCGAAAGAAGAGACGGCGAAATGGGACGTTACCAACCCACCCGGTAAAAAACGTGAGGTCAAAATTGACGTCACCGAAGGCACGTGGATAAGCCTTGATGTCTCGCCAGATGGCAAGACGATTGCCTTTGATATGCTTGGTGATATCTACACAATGCCCGCTTCGGGCGGCACAGCCAAAGCTATCGCTAAAGGCATGGCGTGGGAAATTCAGCCGCGCTTTAGCCCAGATGGTAAACGCATTGCCTTTACCTCTGACCGCGCGGGCGGCGACAATATTTGGACGATGAATGTCGACGGCTCTGACATGCAGCAAGTCACAGATGAGAGCTTCCGCCTTCTTAATAATCCTACATGGTCACCTGATGGGCGGTTCATCGCAGCGCGTAAGCATTTCACGACCTCACGCTCACTCGGCACAGGCGAAATGTGGCTTTATCACACAAGCGGCGGCTCTGGCGTACAGCTGACGAAAAAGCCGTCCGAAGCCCACCAAAAAGAAATAGGCGAACCGATGTTCAGCCCTGACGGCAAATATCTTTACTACTCTGCCAACACGACCTCTGGCCCGATTTTCGAATACGCCCAAGACAGTAATAAGCGCCTATTTGAAATTATGAAATATGACATGGAGACGGGCGAAGTGAGCGGCGTTGTCGGCGGCGCAGGTGGGGCGGTACGTCCAACCCCCTCACCTGACGGAAAATCTATGGCGTTCGTCAAACGCGTGCGCGCCAAATCTATGCTGTTTATCAAAGACCTAGAAAGCGGCAAAGAGCGCATGGTGTTTGACCATCTTGACCAAGATATGCAGGAAACGTGGGCTGTGCACGGCGTCTATCCAAATATGGATTGGAGCCCCGATAGCCAGAGCCTTTACTTCTGGGCGAGCGGGCAAATCCACCGCCTTGACGTTGAAGATGACAATATCGAACATATCGATTTTAAGGTTCGTGATACACGCACAGTCATGGATGCGCCGCGTCCAAAGAAGGCCGTCTCGCCTGATACTTTTGAGACGAAGATGCCGCGCTTTGTGACCGTCTCGCCTGATGGTGATAAGGCCGTATTTGAAAGCCTCGGCAAGCTCTATGTAAAGTCGGGTAACGGCACGCCGAAACGTCTCACCGAACTGCCTGACACTATGCATGAGCTTGACCCGAGTTTCTCACGCGATGGGAGCGCGCTTGTCTTTACGACATGGAATGACGCAGACCTCGGCGCTGTGCATCTTATGAATATGACCAGCGGGCGCATCACGACGATCATTGAAAAACCTGGCCAATATCGCCGTCCCGTTATCTCGCCTGATGGTGAGTTTATCACCTATGAAAAAGACGCAGGCGGATATCTGACATCTGACCTCTACAGCAGCGACGCTGGCATTTATGTGCAAGCCGTTGACGGATCGGACCCTGTCCGCGTGAGTAAATCTGGTCGTCATCCGCATTTCGGCGCAGACAATCTGCGCATCTATTTCACGACCTCTGAGAATAGCAAGAACGCGCTTGTCTCGACCAATCTTCTCGGCGATCAAAAGCGCATACATGCGTCCTCTAAGATGGCGCAAATGTATGCCATGTCACCGACAGGCAAGCATGTGGCGTTCCGCGAAAACTATAACCTCTATGTCATGCCCGTCATGCCAGGGCCGCAAGATGTGGACGCCTCACGCAGTAGCAAAGCACTCCCTATCACAAAGCTGTCCGATGGCGGCGCGACCTATCCGAGTTGGTCTAATGACGGCACGACCCTGAATTGGACGCTCGGCTCGACATTATTCAAAACCAATGCGGCTAATGCGCTTTCGAGTGATGATTATGAAGCGCCAAAGACAGGTCTTTCGCTCTCTCGCAAAGTCACAGCAGATCGCCCCGAAGCGGTTGTCGCTCTTACGGGCGCGCGCATCATCACCATGGCGGATAAAGACGGCGGCGTTATCGAAGACGGCATTATTATCGTTGAAAATGGTCGCATCAAAGCCATTGGCGAAAACGTCCGTATTCCAATGGGCGCAGATGAAGTCGAGCTTAACGGCAAGACAATTATCCCAGGCTTGATCGACGCCCATGCCCACGGCCCCCAAGGCGTTGACGGACTGACGCCGCAACAAAATTGGAGCGCGATTGGGCATTTGGCGCTTGGCGTGACGACACTGTTTGATCCGTCCACACGGGCTCAAGATTTCTTCCCCGCCGCAGAGATGCAACGCGCAGGCAAAAACCTTGCGCCGCGACTTTTCTCAACGGGTGAGATTATCTACGGGGCAAAAGCCCCAGGATTCTTCGCTGCCATTAGCAATGAGGACGACGCGCAAGAACACGTCGCCCGCCTGAAAAACCAAGGCGCGCATGGCGTGAAAAATTATAACCAACCCCGCCGCGACCAAAGACAACAAGTCGTCAAAGCCGCGCGCGACCAAAACATCATCACAGTCGCAGAGGGCGGTTCACTCTTTCATATGGACCTGTCCATGGTGGCGGATGGCAATACGTCGATTGAGCATAACTTGCCGCAATCCATGCTCTATGATGATGTTATTCAGTTCTACAGCCAGACGAATGTGGCCTACACGCCGACGCTCGCTGTGACTTATGGCGGTGTGCGCGGTGAGGATTATTATTACCAAGAATCTGATGTCTGGAAGCATCCTATTTTGTCTAAACACGTCCCGCCAGACGTCCTGCGTGCCCGTACCGTGCGTCGTCAAATGGCCCCGGAATCTGATTACTCTGATGCGGTGTCTGCGGCGACTGCCAAGCAACTCGCGGATGCAGGTGTGCTCGTCTCTATCGGGGCGCACGGTCAGCGCGAAGGTCTTGCCGCCCATTGGGAAATCTGGAGCTTTGCCCGCGGCGGTATGAAGCCGCTACAGGCCTTGGAAACGGCCACAGTTATGCCCGCCAAACATCTTGGCTTTATTGACGATATTGGTACGCTAGAAAAAGGCAAACTGGCGGATTTGGTTATCCTGTCCGACAACCCGCTCGAAAATATACGCCATACAGACAATATCGAACACGTCATGATTGGCGGGCGTCTGTATGAGGCAAAAACGATGAACGAAGTTGTCACAGGTGATTTTGAGAAAGAGCCTTATTGGTTCGAGGAGTAGGCTGAGACTATGTTTCTTACCCGTCACCCTCGGGCTCGACCCGAGGGTCCATCTCCTATTTTTTAGGAAATTTGCGAGTCATCTCAAAACTCAATTCACCACGGAAGATAGACCCTCGCATCAAGTGCGAGGGTGACGTCAAGAAAAGGCGTCATGACTCCGAAAGCGCTAGCGCTTTCGGCATTTCGCTGCAATCGATTATCAATCGATTGCACACGCTTCATGCCTTCTTCACCCAAGCTCCCCGCTCGTCTTGTTGAAAATAGGACAGCTTCGCGTCCGTCTCGCTCAGGGTTTTCCAGCGGGCACGTTCGCGTTTTATTTCATCAGAATTGCGGCCATTTATCATGACGATAGCGCGGGTGACGCCAGCCATATCTGCGACCTCCGCGCCGTCAATCAGCAGCACGCAGTCTTTGCCACCTGCTGTATTAGCCGAGGCAGACAAGAGAACGGGCTGAACATCCGCCATGGGTTCATCATCGCGTCCATGCGGCAGAAAACTCGCATCTCGATAAGTCCAAAGATATTGATCAAGCTCAGCAAGCCGCTCTTCTGTTCCGCCGCCCAGTTTGACGAGCGCCGCCCAACCGCGCTCGCGCACTTTCTCAAGCAGGCCTGGTAACACATCCTCAAGCGTGGAGGCCTCAAGGTGATAGAACCAATATTCAGGCGCGGTAGAAATAACTACCCCTCGTAATTATTCGCGACCCAGTGATTGAGCAGGCGCACGCCGTAGCCTGTACCGAACGTCGTCTCGCGCGGGTCGTGGCGTTTGTTTTTCATGCCTGTGCCCGCGATATCAAGGTGGGCCCATTTCGTCTTGCCGACAAAGCGCTGCAAGAACTGACCTGCGGTGATAGAACCCGCAGCCGCGCCGCCGATATTTTTCATATCGGCATTCGGGCTGTCGAGAAGACGGTCATAATCGGGCGAGAGCGGCATGCGCCATGTCTTCTCTGTCGAGGTCGCAGACGCGCCTGAAATTTCCTCAGCGAGGTCATCATTATTTGAGAACATGCCGGCATGTTCATGGCCGAGCGAGGTGATGATGGCCCCGGTTAGCGTGGCCAGATTGATCATCGCCTTTGGCTTATATTTCGTCACGCAGTAATGCAGCGCATCGGCCAGCACGAGGCGACCCTCGGCGTCGGTGTTTTGTACTTCGATTGTTTGACCTGACATAGAGGTCACGATGTCGCCTGGCAGTTGCGCTTTGCCGTCTGGCATATTCTCAACAAGGCCGACAATGCCGATGACATTGGCTTTGGCTTTGCGGGCTGCGAGCGCGTGCATCGCGCCGACCACAGCCGCAGAGCCGCCCATATCGCCTTTCATATCCCACATGCCATTACCGCCTTTGAGCGAGATACCGCCTGTGTCAAAGGTCACGCCCTTGCCAACGAGCGCAACAGGGGCCGCGCCTTTTTTGCCGCCACTCCATGTCATGACGACGAGTTGGCTTTCACGTTCTGAGCCGAGTCCGACACCGAGGAGCGCGTGCATACCGAGCTTGGCCATGCGCGCCTCGCCGAGCACTTCGACTTTCAGGCCGAGGTCTTTGAAACCCTTAATACGGTCCGCGTAAGCTTTGGGATAAATTACATTGGGCGGCTCATTCACGAGGTCGCGCGCGAGCACGGTGCCGTCACAAATCGGGCCGTGGAAATTCTTATATGACTTGCGCGAAGCCGCCGTATCATCACAAGCAATCTTGATACGCTTCACACTATTTTTTTTATTCGCCGCAAGTTTGGTGCGGTAATTATCAAAACGGTAGCCAGAGAGGCGAGCGCCAACGGCGGCACGTGCGCAATCATCTGGCGTAATGTCCAGACCGCCAAGTTGGAATGTCACGGTCGTTTCGCCCGATGTCAGAAGCGACTTAATAGAGTTGGCCGCGAACATTTCCGCGTCAAAATCATCTGACTTACCTGCGCCTACGAATTTTACGGCACCAGTTTCGTTGCCGTGTAGAGCATAGAGCGTAATATGCTTGCCTTTTTCGCCTTTAAATCCGGCTGCTTTTGCGGCGGCCTTATAGCCCGGGCTTTTTATGAGCGCTTCTGCCGCGCCAAATGCTTTGCCGCCTTTAAACACCGGGACAATAGAGGTGCCCGATTTCGCCATTTCATCAGAAGCGAAAGTTACGGAAAAAGTGTCAGCCATGTTTATCTCCAAAAGAAAGTCGCGCGCATTGCGATAAATTATGTTTTGCCGAGTGGTAAACTATGCGCGATGTGATTAGAAGAGTAATCATAGGAAAAGACAAAATTGTCACAATTAATTGAGGACTGCCAACGTCCCAAAATCGAGGCTAAATTAACCGCATGACTCTTTTGCAGCGCTATTTCCGCAGCCAAGCTTTCTGGCCGCTTGTAATTTCGCTCTCCGCGCTCGCAACACTCGCCCTCCTCACGCAAAGCCTATCGACGATTGATTTGATTGTAGAGAATCGCCAATCGGCTTTTGTCTTCCTCAAAGTGACCTTCCTCGCCCTACCTCAGCTTGTCTCTATTATCATGCCGCTCGCCGTATTTATGGCGATTATATTTGCGGTGAACCGCCTTAATATCGATAGCGAACTTGTTGTCGCCAAAGCGTCAGGGATGAGCCCCGCGCAAATTGGAAGCCCGCTCCTGCGCCTCGCGAGTTATGCACTCATACTACATCTTTTCATAAATCTTTGGGTTCAGCCGACATCCTTTCGTGCGATGCGAGCCGAGCTCCTTAATGTGCGCACAGATATCGCCGCGCAAATGCTACGGCCTGGGGAGTTTATACGGCCCGCAACTGGCGTGACGGTCTATGCGCGCGAAATTAAATCCTCTGGCGATATGGTGGACGTTTTGATTTACGATGCGCGCAGTTCTATCGAGCCGATGACCCATTCGGCCAAGTCAGGGCAAATCACGAAATTTGGCGACCGCACCCTTCTCGCGCTCAAAGACGGCAATATCCAAACGCTCAATCCAACAGGGACTTTAGATTTTATTGAATTTGAAACCCATACAATCGATTTGACAGATATCATGGCTATGGACCCTGTTTTACGGTTAAAAACCTCCGACAGATATCTGCACGAACTTCTCAGCCCCACTGACCGAGAACGCGCGAATATGAAGGGCTACCGCAAGCTCCTCGCCGAAGGGCATGCGAGGCTATCAGCCCCAATTTACAACATCGCACTGACCTTGCTCGCCCTCGCTTTTCTCACGCGCGGGGAATATCAACGCATGGGCTATGGCCGAAAAATTGCGCTCTGCGCGCTCACTGGATTTGTTGTGCGGCTTGGCGGTTTCGCTCTAACTGCCGCCGCAGAGAGTGACGCCGCCCTCAACCCTGTGCAATACGCTCTCCCTATTGGAATAAGCCTTATCTGTGCATTTCTAATTTTGAAAAAACGCGGGTCTAAAAAGAAGAAGCTAAAAGGTCGAGCCGCTTATGCTCATCGCGAGGCTCCCGTATGACGCTCGTCTCTCGCTATATCGCACTTCGCGTCTTTCGCGGCATTGCGCTCGCCTTTGTAATCGTAACATCGATAATTCTGCTTGTCGACTTTGTCGAGGCCACGCGCAATATCGGCGATGACGGCACGTTTAGCCTTATCCAAATCGCGGGGCTCACCCTGCTGAAGATTCCCCAACTGATTGAAGAAACCATTCCTTTTATAGTCCTTTTTGGCGTCATGGGCGCGCTTTACGGGCTAAATAAACGCAGTGAACTCGTCGTTTTACGCGCATCAGGGCTTTCCGCTTGGCGCTTCCTCTGGCCGGCCATTTGGGTCAGCGCGCTCATTGGGATCATCTGGGCGACAGTCTTTAACCCCCTCGCCGCACAGTCAATGGCGAAATACCAAGCCATTCTGATTGAAGCCGCGCAAAGCGATGGCGCGCCAAGCGCCTCCATAACGACAATAGAAGACGTCTGGCTCCGCGAAGGCTTGGATGGACAGCAAGTCGTCGTGCACGGGAAACGCTCGCCTTCCAAGCCTACGACGCTGACAGACGCAACATTTTATTACTACAGCGTCGAAAACAGCAAAGACGGCAACACAAGCTATTCTCACAGGCTTGACGCAAAGACAGCGGTCTTGTCGTCAAATGGATATTGGACATTATCGAACGTCACAAAGAATGACCGTACCAACACATCAGAGCGCAGCCTCACAGCGTCCCTCCCAACTCAACTGACCCTGACCGATTTGCGAGAACATAGAAAGAGCACGCGCAAAGCGGCGTTTTGGAACCTGCCTCGAAAAATAGATGCGGCGAAGAATGCAGGATTTTCAACCGTGGGATTTCGCCTGCAATGGCACAAGCTGTTGTCCCTTCCGCTAACCCTCATCGGCCTCACCATTGTCGCGGCGGCCGTATCGATGGGCAATGTCCGTTCAGGCGGCGTTATTCGCCTGATGCTCGCAGGTGCCGCTACTGGGTTCTTCGTTTATTTCTTTAACAATCTGATTTCAGCTTTCGGCCAATCACAAGCCCTGTCTATTGTCACGGCAAGTTGGACTGTGCCTCTCCTTGTCCTGCTACTCGGCCTCGCCTATCTGGCACGGCTTGAGGACGGATAACGGCTGTAGACTGACTGAAATTTAATCCTTTTTTGCGCTTAAAACGGCTAGGTTAAAAGCTGCTGGCATTTATTGCCATGGCGCGCAAATCAGCTATACAGGCTCGGAACAACGGATTCTTGTCATGACACGCAACAGTTTTATTAAATCTCTTCTGCTTTCTGCAGTTATGTGCACTACAATTGGTGGACAGGCTATCGCCCAACAAAGCCCATTTAGCCACGGCATAGCAGCAGTGGTCAATGACGACATCATTACGACACATGATCTGCAACAACGTGTGCTCTTCATGCTCGCGACAACAGGTGCAGAACGTGACGAAGCGACTTTGACACGCTTGCAACAGACCGCCTTACGCAACCTCATTGATGAGCATATCCAGCTGCAAGAAAGTACGAAATTTGAGCAGACGATTTCGGATGCCGAAGTGAACCGCTCTGTCGCGCGCCTCATCGGGCGTAACGGTCTTGATCCCAACGAAGTCGCACAACAACTTGCGCAGGCTGGCATCTCAATCAACACGCTACGTGACCAAGTGCGCTCTGAGATTGCTTGGCAGCGTATCGTCAACGGTCTTTATGGCTCGCGCATCCGTATCAGTGACGCGCAAATCGATGAAAACCTTGCGCGTCAAACCCTCAACGCCGAGCAGCCGTCCATTCGTGTTGCCGAAATCTATATTGAAGCGACACCAGAAGTCGGCGGCATGGACGGCGCGATGGAAGGCGGACGCGCGATGAAAATTCAAGCTGAGCAGGGCGCGCCGTTCACACTACTCGCGCAGCAATTCTCGTCTGCCCCATCTGCGGCCAAAGGCGGCGATGTCGGCTGGGTCCGTGAAGGCGAACTTCGCCCCGAAGTGGATGCTGTCCTTGCGACTATGAGCAAAGGCGAAGTGTCTGATCCTATTCAAGTGCCGGGCGGCGTTTATGTGGTCGCCAAGATTGATGAACGTGTCTCAACATCTGAAACCGTCTACAAACTGAAACAAGTTAACTTGCCCGCCGATGATGAAGCGGCTCTTACGGCAGCGTCAGAAAAACTGACTGCACTTAAGCCTTCACTCAACAGCTGTGAAACACTCGAAGACGATATTAAAGACGTTGACGGTTTGAAAACAGCAGATATGGGCGAGGTTAAAGACTCTGACTTAAGTGGCGAGATTACGGCTGTTCTTGCTGCGACAGGCGTGAATGAATTATCGGATCCGATTTCCACACCCGCTGGCGCGGTCGCCCTCATGGTATGTGAGCGCAACGTCACGGGGTCTAATATTCCGACGCGCACAGAAATTGAAGAACGCCTAATGGATAAGCAGCTCGCTCAAGCGTCAAAACGTCACCTGCGTGACCTCCGTCGCCAAGCGACAATTATGATGCGTTAGGCAGTCGGTATTACCGCTTCTACAAGAGTATTATCCCGCTCGCCTCTCGTGGTAAGTATGGGTGACCCTGCGGGAATCGGCCCTGAAATCACACTCAAAGCTTGGGCCGCACTCAAAGACACCCCTGAACTCGCCTTTGCCGTTATTGCCCCGCTATGCGTCATCGAAGACGCCGCAAAACGCCTTGGCATGGGCGGGCCGCTTGCGGTGAATACACTAGAACAAAGCGCCAAAGTCTTTGGCATTGCCCTGCCCGTTATCGACCAAGGTCGCACAAGGAGTGTCACACCTGGCGAGCCGTCCACAGCGCAAGCGGACTTTGTGACCGACTCTATTTCGCGCGGCGTGTCGCTCTGCCTGTCGGGTGAAGCAGCAGGCCTTGTTACAAATCCTATCTCAAAAGAGGTGCTCTACCGCGCAGGGTTCAGCCATGCTGGCCATACAGAATATCTTGGCGAGCTAACAAAATCCGCGCAGCAACACGGCCCGCGCGGACCCGTAATGATGCTCTCCGCGGGCGGTTTGAGCGTCGCGCTCGCGACTGTACACCTCTCACTACAAGACGCGATTACGCAACTTTCAGCCGATAAAATTATTGATAATGCCAAGGTGCTACATCACGCGCTAATCGAAGATTTCGGCATCGCTAATCCGCGCATCGCCCTCACAGGTCTCAACCCGCACGCGGGCGAAGGCGGGGCATTAGGCCGCGAAGAGATTGAGATTATTAACCCCGCCGCGTCAGAGTTACGCGATATAGGCATTAACGTGACGGACGCACAACCCGCCGATACGCTATTCCACGCCGAAGCGCGTGAAGGCTATGACGCCGTGCTCGCTATGTATCATGACCAAGGGCTTATTCCCGTCAAAACGCTGGATTTTCACGGCGGGGTGAACATCACGCTTGGCCTCCCAATTGTGCGGACCTCGCCCGACCACGGGACGGCATTCAACATTGCGGGCCAAGGGTCCGCGCGGGCCGATAGCCTGATTGCCGCCATTAAAACAGCGCGCAAAATTGCTGATACACGAGCCCGCCATGCTGGGTGATCTACCGACACTGACTGAGGTCGTGAAGCAATATCATCTCTACGCTAATAAGAAGCTTGGGCAGCATTTCCTGCTTGATATGAATATCACGGACAAGATCGCTCGCCTCACAACGCCTTTGGACAATATAACCGTATTCGAGGTTGGCCCAGGCCCAGGCGGGCTGACGCGGTCCCTATTTAAGGCAGGCGCGGAGACTGTCATTGCCATTGAAATGGACGAGCGTTTCCTGCCCCCTCTCGCTGATATTGGCGCGGCCGCAGAGGGTGAACTGCGCGTGATTAACGGTGACGCGCTTAAGATCGATATGCCGTCAGAAGCGTCGGGTGACATCAAAATTGCCGCTAATCTGCCCTATAATGTGGGCACGAAAATGCTGACAAATTGGTTGACGACTGAGCCCATCTTCTGGTCGCGCGCTGTGCTGATGTTTCAAAAGGAAGTTGCGGAACGTGTCGTCGCGCAGGTCGGAGATAAGGGCTACGGGCGGCTCGCCATACTCGCGCAATCGGTCTGTGAGACGGATTACGCCTTCACTGTGCCAGCCCGCGCGTTTAGCCCCCCGCCCAAAGTCGATAGCGCTGTTATTGTGCTCAATGTCCTGCCAGAGGGAGAGCGCTACCCGCATCTCAGCCAGATGGGTGAACTTACCCAAGCCGCCTTTGGGCAGAGACGCAAAATGCTGAGAAAATCGCTCAAACCCTTTGCGAAGAAATATGGTCTAGAGTTAGAAGCGTGGTGCGAATCTTGCGGCGTCGATAGCCAACAACGGCCAGAAGAGCTCACACCAATGCAATTTCAAGCGCTTACGGATTATGTGGTGAAGGCAAACACATAGCGTTTATAAATTGATTGGCGGTAGATTAAGCATTTTTCTCATTGATTTAGAAATAATAGGCCTAGCTTTTCTTGATTGAAAAACTTCGGGAACCCCAAACAAGAACATAAATACATTACTACCTCTATCACTTAGGAAGTTTTTCTTTCGTTCATCAGACTCAATATAATCTAACAATATAAGTGCACTTTCACGGTCATATGCCCATAAGGTTTGAAGCTTATAGCTGATTTGGAAAAATGCCTCGTTTGGCCAAGTTAAGTTATGTTTTCTTCGAAGATTGCACACATTGCAGATAACAACCCCCAGTGTTTGATACTTATATTCGAAAGTGTGTTTTGAATGCTCCCAGTTTTTTTGGGAATAATCACTAGGTAGGTCTAAAGGCGCCTTGAAATCATTTTGACGTAAACCATGGTAATATATTGCTAGTTTATACTCTTTATTATAATCAAAAATTTCCGAATTCTTGAAATAATCTATATCGACATTGCGTTTAATACGCACTGCTTCTGCAAACTCAAACTTCGCCTCAGCCGCTCATCTTGGGCATTTAATACTGATTTTTGCGATATCATTCAACATCTTTCAAAAATAAATACATTGCAAAGCCCGACGGCCTTAAATTGAATGCTATTTAGTGACTATAGCATTATATTCTACCCACCCTCAACCAGCGCTTTAATAAATGGGCCGAGCCAGCTTTGGCGGCGGCGCTTCATACGCTCTGCCATGACGATAGACTGTAGCTCCGCCATGGCTGTGTCGATGTCTTCATTGACAATGATATAGTCATATTCAGACCAATGGCTAATCTCGGCTTCCGATTTTGACATACGTTTGGCGATAACGTCATCACTGTCTTGAGCCCGTGTGCGCAGGCGTGACTCCAGCGCGCGCATATTTGGCGGCAAGATGAATATCTTCACGAGGTCTTCAACCGCCGCCTGCTCAAGCTGCTGCGCGCCTTGCCAATCAATATCAAAGATCACGTCGCGCCCATCCATCAGCGCTTCTTCGACAGGTGCGCGGGGGGTGCCGTAATAATTATCAAAGACTTTCGCATGCTCGAGGAAGTCTTCGTTCTCTATCATTTCGGAAAACTTATCCTTTGTAACGAAATAGTAGTCGTGACCCTCAACCTCCCCTGGGCGCGGTTTGCGCGTTGTCGCCGAGACAGACATCGACATATCGCTGTGAGCCGCGAGCAACTTACGTGTCAGCGTCGTCTTTCCCGCCCCCGATGGAGAGCTGAGCACAATCATGAGACCGCGCCGATTCGATTTTAATTTTTCAATCTCGCTCATGTCAGATCCATTAGTTTTGCGCGCGGCGCTGGCGTTCAATCTTGCGCCATTTCGCGACATTGCGGTTATGCTCAGCATAGGTTTTCGAGAAGGCGTGCCCGCCTGTACCGTCCGCAACAAAAAAAAGTGCGTCCGTTTTTTCGGGGTTAAGCACGGCGGCTATGGCTTCCGCGCCTGGGTTGCAAATCGGCGTTTTTGGCAGGCCGTCAATTTGGTAGGTATTCCAATCGGTTTTACGGTCAATTTCGGAACGACGCAGACCCCTTTGCTTGCCATCACGACCTCGCAAGATTTCACCCTTGCTAATGCCGTAAATAATTGTCGGATCAGATTGTAGACGCATGCCTTTGTTGAGACGGTTGATAAACACACCCGCGACTTTGCCAACCTCATGTCCGCCACCCGTTTCCTTCTCCACCACAGCGGCGAGATTAATCGCCTCAGATTTGGTCTTTATCGGCAGGTTCGCTTGGCGGCCTTCCCAAAGACGATCAATTAAATCGGTTTGCGCATTCTGCATTTTGGCAACCAAAGCGGCGCGGCTCATCCCGCGGGGATGCATATATGTTTCGGGCAGAAGAGACCCTTCAGGCGGCGTCGCGGGCATCTCGCCCGTCAACGTATCGGTGCTTTCGATAATGCGCATATGCTGCGCGCTCGTCAGGCCTTCAGGCAGGGTGACGGGATAAAGAACCGTCTTGCCGCTCTCAAACGTCTCAATGATATCCTTCATGCTCGCGCCAGGCTCAATCTCGTATTCACCCGTTTTCAGCGCGCCGCCAATGCCTGTCAGCTTGGCATTGAGTTTCAGCATAGTCGCGCTGTCGATGAGGCCGCCGTCTTCTAATTTACCCGCAAGCGAGGACAAGCCTGCGCCTTGCGGCACAACAAAAACGGTCGCCTCCGCGAGCGGGCCAGAGCGGACATAGCGGTATTTCATGAAGTTATATGAGGCGAGAAGCAGCCCGCCAAAAAGCGTGATGAAAACAAGAAATCCCATAAAAGCAAATGTCTTTTTGCGAGATTTCACAGGTGAGATAATATCCTCAACCTCTTGATTATCATCATTTTTTGAAAACTGCTTTTCCGACATCACCAAAAGCTCCGCTCAGGAAGCGTCTTCGGGTGCTTGCGCAAATATGACAGCGGCATTGGTGCCGCCAAATCCAAATGAATTAGACATCGCAGCTTTCAGCGAAACTGATTTAGACGTCTTCGGCACCAAGTCGATTTCGGTTTCGACATTTGGATTTTCAAGATTCAGCGTTGGCGGAACCTTACCATCGCGCACAGCAAGAATGGCGAATATCGCTTCAATTGCCCCTGCCGCACCGAGCAAATGACCCGTCGCAGATTTGGTGGATGAGAGCATCAAGTCCTTAGACTGCTCACCAAATAATTTCTCGACAGCGCGGATTTCAATCTCATCCCCCATAGGGGTCGACGTGCCATGCGCATTAACGTAACCAATATCGGACACATCCATATCGCTATCTTTAAGCGCCGCTTTCATTGCGCGGTAACCGCCGTCACCATCGGGGGCAGGGCTTGTAATGTGAAAGGCGTCACCTGAAAGGCCATAGCCTTTGAACTCGGCATATATTTTTGCGCCACGCGCTTTGGCATGTTCGTAGTCTTCAAGTACGAGCGCGCCTGCCCCCTCGCCCATCAGAAAGCCATCGCGGCCAGCATCGTAAGGACGGCTCGCAGATTTTGGATCGTCATTATAGCCTGTCGTCATCGCGCGACATGCCACAAAGCTCGCAATACCGAGACGGCAAACAGCCGCCTCACCGCCACCCGCAACCATAACATCCGCATCACCGCGCTGTATGAGACGCGCGGCATCACCAATGGCATGAGCACCTGTCGCGCAAGCGGTCACAACCGAATGGTTAGGTCCTTTGAGACCGTGACGTATAGAAATTTGACCAGCGGCCAGATTGATAAGCATGCCCGGCACCACGAATGGGCTAAGGCGACGGGGACCTTTCTCAGCTAACGTGATTGAGGCCTCATACGTTGTCTGCAACCCGCCAATACCAGACCCGAACAACACGCCAGAGCGTTCCTGCGTGTCATCGTCCATCTCAGACGGCGACCAGCCTGCGTCTTTCAACGCTTCATCGGCACTGGCAATGGAATAAAGAATAAAATCATCAATACGCTTTCTATCGCGTTTTGACATGACCGCATCTGGGTCAAAAAGCCCGTCCGTGACATCCGCATGTTGACCGTGGCCATCTATGCGGGGAACAAGAGCAGCGATCTGGCAACCCAGATCGCTAACATCGAAGTGGTCAATTTTTTGCGCGCCAGATCTGCCCGACAACACATTTGACCATGCGGTTTCAACGCCGCAGCCGACGGGTGTAACAAGGCCTAGACCTGTGACGACTACCCGTCGCGCCACGTCAGTAATTAACCGACTTTTTCAGAGATAAACTTAACGGCTGCGCCGACAGTTTGCAGGTGCTCAGCAGCGTCTTCAGGGATTTCGATATCGAATTCCTCTTCAAACGCCATGACCAATTCAACATTATCGAGGCTATCCGCGCCGAGATCATCAATGAAGTGAGCATTCTCTGTCACTTTATCTTCCTCAACGTCGAGATGCTCAACGACCATTTTTTTTACGCGTGCAAACACATCAGACATAATAAATCCTTCTTCCGACGTCACCAACGTGGTGACTGCTGCTTGGGGCAAATAGGAATTTTTCAGTGAAAAACAACCTTTTTCTTCGCTTGCCGCGTCCCTAACACGGATTCGCAGCCATTGCCAGACCTGCTTGAGAGGCCGACTGGGGGTAAATTCCCCTTTTAAATCATAGCCATGCCGCCGTTTACATGCAGCGTTTGCCCTGTCACGTAACCTGCCTCATTAGATGCCAAATAAAGCACGGCATTGGCGATATCTTCGCCCTCGCCTAACTTACCCATTGGCACTTTGGCGAGAGTTGCCGCAGTTTGCGCTTCATTGAGTTCATCTGTCATAGGCGATGTAATGAAGCCTGGCGCCACGCAATTGGCTGTCACGCCGCGAGAGGCGACTTCCATGGCGAGTGATTTGGTAAATCCAATCATGCCGGCTTTGGACGCCGCGTAATTTGTCTGACCAGGGTTCCCTGTCACGCCAACGATAGACGTAATCCCAATAATTCGCCCCCAACGTGCTTTCATCATAGAGCGCATACAGGCCTTAGACAGGCGGAAATAAGCGTCGAGATTGACACGCTGCACAAGTTCCCAATCCTCATATTTCATCCGCATAAGGAGCCCGTCACGGGTAAGACCTGCGTTAGAGACCAAAATATCAATGCCTCCGCCGAGCGCCTCGCCCGCCTCTTTCACAAGGCTGTCCACAGCCCCACCATCAGAGAGGTTACATGGGGTCACAGCTGTGCGATCGCCAAGGCTATGGGCCAGTTCTTCGAGCTTCTCGGCGCGTGTGCCAGACAAAGCCACATGCGCGCCTTGGGCGTGAAGTTTGCGCGCAATATCGCCGCCAAGGCCGCCTGTTGCGCCCGTCACAAGAGCGCGTTTTCCAGTGAGATCAAACATAATTCCAAACCTTCTTGTTTTATTTCCACGAATAAACATCGATTGCGATGTTAAATTTATATTCTTCATCAGGGTCGTAAGAGAAACTATTTAAGGCCGCGTCCACAATCTCGCCCTCTTTCTCTCGCTTGCTGCATGCATAAGCCATATTTCTCGGTAAGTAACCTATGTGGAATTCATGTGATCTAGATTTCAAAAAACCCAGCTTTTCTGAAACATTTATATGGACTGCCATCGCGTGCTTATCCACCTTATTGTCAGGCTCGGGATATATAACTGCCGCGATTTTTGTAAATTTTCTTTCAGTTTCATTCAACAAATTCCAAGCTGCGAGAACGTTTTCTTCACGATAGCTCGTACCCACGACAAGAACGTCATCATAGATGAGTTTTCCTTGGGGAACATGTCGTATTTTTCTGTTTATCTTCACACAATTATTTCAGTGAATTTGCGAAAGCCTCTAGGCTTTCTGGAGAATTTAGCGCGGTACCGTTTACGCCTTTGACAATGCGTTTGAGCATTTGCGTCAAGACTTTGCCGCAACCGGGCTCAGCGAATGTCTCAATATCGCTTTCGCCTGCCATCCATTCAATAGACTCACGCCAGCGCACACGGCCTGTGACTTGAGAAACAAGGTCATACATGATTTGCTCTGCATCAGAGGTCGGACGGGCTGTGACATTGTTCACTACGGGCACTTGCGGAGGTAAAATCGTCGTATCTGCGAGCGCGTCGCGCATGGCGTCTGCGGCTGGGGCCATCATATCGCAGTGGAACGGTGCGGACACTGGCAGGATAACGGCTTTCTTCACGCCCGCATCACGTGCAAATTGTGCGGCGGCCTCGACAGCCGCGACTTCACCAGAAAGCACAATCTGCCCAGTCGCATTGTCATTGGCGATTTGGCATATGCCGTGCTTGCTGCCTTCGCTTGCTGCCGCTTCTGCGTCTTCAACTGACGCGCCGAGGAGTGCGCACATTGCACCCGCACCGACAGGCACAGCCGCCTGCATCGCATCACCACGCAGACGCAAGAGACGCGCTGTGTCAGCTAGGCTGAGCGACCCTGCCGCACAAAGCGCTGAATATTCACCGAGCGAGTGTCCTGCGACATATTTCGCGCTCGCTACATCTATATCAAATTCAGATTTTAGCGCCGCCATAGCCGCAACCGAGCACGCCATCAGCGCAGGCTGCGTATTAGATGTCAGTTTCAACTCATCCTCTGGCCCGTCCCACATAATAGATGTAAGTTTTTGGCCAAGCACATCATCGACTTCTTCAAAGACGGCGCGCGCAGATGGAAAAGCGTCGGCGAGCGACTTGCCCATACCGACGGATTGGCTGCCTTGCCCTGGAAAAATAAATGCGAAAGTCATGCTAGCCTCTTCGTTTTGCGGCTTAAATCTAGCTCACTAATGCGACTATCGCAGAACAGGGTCAAGTCAGCTCTTGGCTTGCGCCATGAAAGAGCGTTGATAAGCCAATTTTAGAGCCTGTGCAGCCCCTCAAATGTTAAAATTAAGACTCCATTAAGCATAATCTCGCACAACTTTTAGGGATTCAGTGGGTGATTCTATTGGGTCATTTGGGAGAATGGGATAACAATGAATTTCTTGAAAAAGCTTCAAACTGGCGCGAAATCAAAAACGAAATCCAAAAAGCAATCGCGCCTGTCCGACTCGCCAGCATTGGCAGAGCTTTTAGCTCAAGACGCGTCAGCCGAGGGTCTTTCGGATGTTGACGTTGAACGCCGAAAAGCCGAGTTTCTTGAGTTACTTGCCAAGGAAGAGCGCGCCCATCGCGTTAAACTTGCAGAGCTCCGCAACGAGCCGATTGAAGACCGGCGCGCGTCAGATAAGACAGAAAAGACTGCGAAGGACACATCTGATCCAAAGGCGACTAAAGTAAACGACGGAATAATCGACATTGTCAACCAAAGCGCGCCGCGTACACCTCTCCCGCCCGTATCTCCACGCTTTGATGACATTCCCACTAAAGCCTCCAAGACCAAGGCAAATGAGCTAGACGACGATCCGTCATTTGTAACCAAAGCCACGCGCACTGACGTTCCCCGTGCTGCTGTCCCGCGTCCAACAGAAACAGAAACCCGCGCGGCCATTGGCAAGACAATCGGGGGCGAAGACCTTTTAAAAGGCTCTACCACCACACTTTCTACACCAGAATTATCGCTCAACATGCCTGCTGACGCGCCGCACGAAGACGTAACACCGCGAGACATAAAATCCGTGCAAGCTGAAACACAAGAAGTCGAAACTGCTGAGGTTTCAGCGCCAACACCACCATCCCTTAAAGACTATGCCGACATGGACTTTTCTCGTCCTATAAAAGGTGGCCGAGCCAATGTTGGTGAACTCCGTCTCGATGTCTCACGCATACATAGCGACATTGAAAACGGCGAAGCGCTTTACCGCCGTGCGCAGCAGCGGGTGCAAGGACTCATGCATTTTGTGGAAAAGGCAGAAGTTGATTTCTCTCTACTCGAACGGATTGAACCAGAAAATCGTCGCTTAAAAGCGCGCAATGCTATCATTACAAAAGAGCTTGAAGATACAGTACGCAAAACATCTCTTCTAGAAGCTGATTTAGAGGAGCATCGCCGCCGTCTGGCAGAAGTGAATGTGCAATATGACACAGTCAACGGTAATCTCGCGAAGGCGATGAAAGCGTTGACAGAGCGTGACCGCGAAATTCGCCAACTAACGAATGATATTAGCGCTGTAACACTCAAACTTGATCGCGAGAAGACAGCAACAGAAGTTGAAATTCGCGAAAATAACGTTCTTCGAGATCGTGTCGTTAACCTGACCAATGACCTAGAGGACGCAAAATCCGCCCGCGCTGATACAACGCGCACAGTAGAAAGCCTGAAAATTGATCTTGAGGATCACCGCAATGCGCGTGACCGCATCGAAACTGAAGCCTATGATTTGCGCCGTACGCTTGATGAGGCGCAGAAGCAAAATAACCAGATGAAAGGCGAAATGGTCGCGCTACATCAAGATATTTCAACCTTTAAAACGCAATATGAATTTAACATTATCAGTCGCGATGACCGCATCATATTGCTTGAAGCACAAATCGAAGATTTGGCACGGCAACTTCAAGTCAAAGAAGATATTGTCTCAAGTGCAGCGCGTGACGTGACAGAACTGCGTAAATCGCGCACAGGTGGAGAGCTAGAACGCGAGCGATTAGAGAAAATTATCGACACGCAGACAATGCAGCTTGAAATAGCGCAAAAGCAAATCCTTGAGGCGCAAGCCGAAGTCCAAGAAATGGATACGCGCTACCGGGATGTGGCGGCCGCCTTGTCGATTACCCAAAATCGCCGCGCGCAACAGACATCGTCGAAATCACCTGACATTCACCCTGAAATGGCACCGCGGCCAATCACCAAAACAAGCAAGCCAAGCGCTTCTGCGACATCATCTAAAGATACAAAACTTACATCAGATGACTACGGCGTACGTGAAAAAGACGAGATTGAAGACCACATTATGGACTACAAACTTGGCTTACGGAATAATCTTATCTCTCCTGAACTGCAGGCCAAATTAGATGGTGTTAGTCTTAATCCAGATAACGCTGAAACAGCGTCTGATGAAACGGGGGCGACTCCGCCGCGCCGCGACGACAACTTTGATGCCCTTGATGATGAAACCATCGAAGACCGCATCATGGATTACAAGCTTGGCCTGCGTAAAAACATCTTCTAGCGCTTTGCGTCGCCACCACATTACAACGGCATGACCTACATATGACCATGATTTAATGCGTGAATTAAGTTTTCGTTCACCGCTATTGGATCACTCTGTGTATAGTTCAAGATATGCTACAGAAGAAAATTATGCGCTTTTCCGTCACATCCTTTATCGCACTCCTCACTATTGCCACTCTCCCTCTGCATGCGCAGGCGGCTGATAAAATTATGTTATCAGACGATGACGGCACTTATAAGACCTTGGAAGTAAGCTCCGCTGATGAATGTAACGCGCTTTGTGAAGCCGAGAGCGAGGTCTGTCGCGGCAGCTTATTATATACAGAAACTACGACTATTGGCGGAAGTGTCCAAACGACAATGCAGTGCCGTCTGAATGATGGCTTGTCCTCCTCCTCACCTTTTGAAATTAAAGCTCCGACACCGCTTGATTATAAACTTGCCGTAAAAGAGCTGAATGCCTACCGCGCCAGCAAGGGCCTCTCCCCTGTGAAGCTAAATAAAAAGCTGAACCGCGCCTCGGAAGCACATGCCAAAGACCTCGCTGAAAATGGCTTCCTCTCTCATACAGGCTCTGATGGCTCAAGCTTTGGCGACAGAGCGCAGCGTAAAGGCTATTATTTCTCAACATTGGCAGAAAATGCAGCGGCGGGCCAAGAAAGCTGGGACCGCGTTTTCCAAGGATGGAAAGATAGCGAAGGTCACAATAAAAACTTGCTTGCGGACGGCGTGACTGATTTTGGTATCGCGCTCGCCTTTGAACCAACGACGAAATATAGCTATTATTGGGCCATGCTCGTCGGCGCGCCCATGCCAGAGTTTGATCACGCACCAGGCGCTATCACGGTCGAGCAAAAGGCGATGCTAGACGCGCAGGATTAAGCTGGGCGTCCGCGCATTAAATCTCACAAGATTAACAACGTGGTTAACGAAACGCTAACGCTTGGCGGACAGACTGTCGGTAGATTCGTTTTACCTTGGATATGATATGCGCCGCACACGTTTTACCGTATTACTGACGTCAGCTTTTGCCCTCAGCAGCCCTGCCTTTGCGGCAGATGCAGGCACTTACCGTCCAGGAAACACCTATAATTCTATCACCGCGACGACAGCTGATATCTGCGAAATGCAGTGTTCTGGCGACGCACAATGCCGCAGCTGGAACTTCGTCCGCATTGAAAACATGAGCGAAGGCGTGTGCGAGTTTAATGACAATATCTCCACGCCTCAGCCTAGCGCGATAAGTGTCAGCGGCAATAACGTCTCTCGCGCACGCTCATCACGGGTGAGCCACGGCGGCACCAACACCGTACGGGTCGGAGCGCCAAGCGTCACACAGGCCGCAGCGCGAATTGTCCCTTCACAAGTGACGCCTACGCGCCGCGTTGGGCAGCCGCCTGCGCCCTCGAACTCACAACTCGCAGGGCTATCTTTAATGCAACAGCAGCGGATGAATTCGCAAGCTCGAGTGCAGGGCCAAATGCAGCCCAGACAAGCTGCGCCGCGCCAATTACAAGCTACGCAAACCCGCATAAACCCACGTCAATTTAAACATAGCCTAGAAGACGGCCGTGCCGCGCAAGTGGCAAATGCGCCGCGTCCGACAGCGCCGTCCCAAATGGCAGTCGCGCCCGTTGCGCCCACTTTCGGTGACCCGCGTTTACAACGCCGCTTGATGCAACAGAGACAAGGCTCGGCACAAACTCAGGCATCTCGAGCCACTGCACCCATCCAAGCGCCGCAAACTTATCCGTCCGTTGCGCCAGCCACGCCTGCTCGAGAATTTGCATCTGCAGGGAGCGGGCTCGCATCACCGCCGGGTGTTGCTCCTCTGAGCGCGCCTCCTGGCGTTCCGCCTCTACAAAGTTCAGGGCAAGGACAAGCGCCGTCCGCCTATATGTCACCGTCTATGGCGGGGGCTCCACCTGCGCCGAGACGTGTCGCGATACCGTCTGAGCTTTCGCCCCGCCCGATGGGATCAGGCGACCAGCTGTTTGGGTCATTATTTGATGATGTGAAAGTGCCTCGCCCGATTGACCCGCAGCTTGCCGCTGATCCTGACGCGCCAATTCCAACAGTGAGTTCAGTTCCTGTCGCACCAGTTCAGACTGCACCCTTGCCGCCCGTACGTTAAGCTAACTGAGTTTTAAGAAGCGCTTAACCCCGTAAAAGGCTGCTTTGCCTGCCAAACGAAACCAGCCAAAGACCACAAAAATAATGAAGGTAAGCAGTAGAACCTGCAAAAGAATTTCGCCTGTACCATATGTTGGCAACCCGACCATTACGAGCGTCTGCTCAGCACCTGCGAGGGCACATATCGCAGATAAAAACGACCACATCCCTGTCCAGTAAAAGCCTACTACTGCGTTTTTAGGGACAAAGGACGTCGCAGGTATCAAAAATACGCTCGCGAAAGCGACAGTAAAAACAAACATGATAGCTGCGGGTAAAAGGTGTAACATTGTGGACCAGACCTGTTTAAAACGGATTTATTGGCGCTCTCCTTTCAAGGTTTGCGCCAATTTCGCGTCTCAAGCGAGATTTTTCAATCTTTCGTGTGTTAAGTTTTGGACAGTTTGCGCTGCTATATTGATATTTGAGGCTGAATGTGTAGCTTGCGCCAAATTCAAAGACTTGGCTGTCGCCAAGCCCGCCTAAGGTCAGAGCATGACACTCAAGACAACAACAGCACCAACAACAGAGGCGCCTGAAAAGCCAGCGCATCTTAACAAGCCCGTTCGTGCGTTTGTGAAACGTAATGGCAAGAAGCTCGTGCGCAAAATCGCAAAGTTTCAATCGACACAGTCCAAAGTGCCTGACACCCCTAAAATCGATAATTCTCATTTCCCCTTTCTTGAGCCGATTAGAGCCGAGTGGGAAACAATACAAGCAGAGGCACAAGAGGTACTGAAGTTCCGCGAAGACATTCCTGGTTTTCAAGATATTTCGCCCGACCAATACCGCTTGGCAAAGGGTAAAAACTGGAAGACATTTATCATCTACGGCTTTGGTCAAAAACTTGAGACGAATGCGAAACTTGCACCACGTACGGCGGAGCTTTTGCAAGGCGTACCAAATCTACAGACGGCGATGTTTTCTATCCTCGCGCCTGGCTATCACATCCCCGCGCATAAAGGCGTGACCAAAGGTATTCTTCGAAGCCATTTAGGCCTCATCATTCCAAAGAACTTTGAAAAATGCCGAATCCGCGTGGACGACACAATCACGGCATGGAAGCCGGGTGAGATATTTGTCTTTGATGACACTTATGAACATGAAGTGTGGAATGACACAGATGAAGAACGCGTCATCCTGTTATTTGATTTTGACCGTCCCATGAAGTTTTGGGGTCGTTTTCTCAACACAACATTCCTCAATATTATGAAGATGACCGCATTTTATAAAGATCCTAAAAAGAACCTGCAATCGGCTGAAGACAAATTGGAAGCGGCTATCCGTCGTGCTGATCAAGCTATGGAAGCCATGAGCGACCCTGCAGGTTAATCTGCACCGAAACACAGTTCCTTGTCAGTTAAATCCTAAGCGTAGGTAGCCCTGCCGTGTCAGGGAAAACATGGGTACTAAGCTGCTGCCGCGTAAAGCCAAATTGCTGTTCAAGGCCTGCCATAAACAGACTACGCACATCATTGGCAGGATAAAGGTCACGGTTTTCAAATAGCTTCGCCTCAGAAAGACCAGGCCAATGACCCATTAAGCCTCGACCGCGCACCGCCCCGCCAAGCGCAAATGCGACTGCTCCCGTGCCGTGGTCCGTGCCTTTAGTTCCGTTTTGGCGCACGGTCCGACCAAATTCGGTCACGACTGTGACGAGCGTCTTATCCCAGAGCTGCGGACCGAGTGTCGTCTCAAGCGCAAGAAGCGCCTCATCAAGCTTGCCGAGTTGACGCCCCAACAGGTTCGCTTGGCTCGCATGTGTATCCCAGCCCGAGAGTGAGAGTACCGCGATATCTGGCCCACCTGCGGGCTTAATGAGACGTGCTGCCGCTTCCGTAATGGCTTTGAAATCACCGCGCGCGGTTTTATTCTCTGTCCGGCCCATGTTTTCACTCATGGCTGTGCCAGAGAGTTCAATTGACTGCGCGAGCGCCGTCTCAAGCTGCGGATCTGAACCGTACATTTCAAGCAGGCGCGCGACTGTGTCATCGCTCGCCTCTGGCAGGACAGGTGGCGACCAACTCGCAACACTCGCAGGGCCTTTTACGATATGCGGCGTGGAAGAACCAACAGCGACTGCTTGCAAGGCAGACGGGCCATGCTGCAAAGCGCGGTTAAGCCAACCATCGCGGCTCATGAATTTATCCGTCCCGCTTTCGAGCAAGTCTTGCGCGAGAAAGTGCGAGCGCTCGCGGTATGGGCCAGCGGTTGCGTGCATCACGCGCCCCTGCCCTTTGCGGATAAGTCGCGCGACATTGGTCAAAGATGGATGCAAAACAAATCCTTCGCCGAGGGGCGTTGACGCCGCATCAATCAAATCAGGTCTGAACCGCCGCAACGCGTCTCCGCCCGCCTCGCGTCCGACAACAGGCACAGCACCGAGACCGTCCATCGCCCCGCGCAAGATAATGATAACCACTTTATTGCCGCTCTGCACATTGGCAGACGCAATGCCCGACGCCGATAAAAGAGCCGCAGACAAACCGCTACCAAGTAAAACACGGCGGGAGATATTGAGTTTACGTGTTGTCATCATCCTATCTCCTAACGTCTCTGAAATTCTGGGCTCATCAGCGCGAGTGTGAGCCCCTGCGCTTGACTTTCGGCACGGCCCACCGCTTGACGTGTCTGCGAAGAGACGAGCGGACCGAGGGCTTCATCAAAAAACTGCAACGCCCCCATGCGGTTACCAACCTTACGCGCCACGCGGTTGGCCCATTCGAGGCGCTTTTTAATCGCATCAGCACCGATCCAGTCAGTCGCAACATCTGGAAAACCTTGAGGTGAAGGCGCCCGAAACACGGGTTGACCGAGCGCTAGCATCAGAGAGTTTGCGTTACGGCCCAACGTGTCTTCAACGCCCAAAACGCGTCCCGCAGACACGACCCAATCGTCAGGAGATTTGAATTTAGGTTGGTCAGATGTCCACGCGCTATCAAGCCTGACAACGGCTTTGGCGAGCGATTTCAGATTACCCTGCGTGCGCATGAAGACATCTGCAAGCTTATCAATATCGCGCTCTTGTGGCTGATCACTGACAAAATGAGTTACAAGTTTATTGGCGATATGACGCGCTGTTGCAGGATGCACACTAACATCGGCAATCATCGCGGCGGCTTGTTCAGGGCCGAGGTCTGCGTAACGGCGTCCCATGAAAGTCTTTGCGCCAGGCTCATGCCAGCGCTCTCTGAAGACTACTCGGCCAAAGGCATCTTTGTCAGGCCCAATTTCAATTGTCCAACCCGTCAGAGCTTTGGCAAAGCTCTCAATATCAGCTTGTGTGTAAGCGCCGACCCCTAATGTATGGAGCTCTAAAATTTCACGCGCGAGGTTTTCATTCAAGCCGCGCTTATTGGCCCGACCCGAGCGGCTATTGGGGCCAATGGACCGGTAATTATCGAGGTAGACTTGCATCGCGGGATGGAAGCTACTCACCAGTACCATATCGGTAAATTCACCCAATGCGTAGGACCGAATGACTTCACGCTCAAACGGGCCGACGAGGCCGTACATGCGCGCTTGCTTGGCGGACACAGTGAAATGATTGCCCCAAAACCGTATCCACCGCTCTAGGAAACTATGGTCAGTCGTCATAGCGTGCGCCATGCGCGCGGCAATGTCGTTACGGAAATGGTCCACAGCCGCGCGGTTTCGCATCTTACGCACCATAGCCGCCTCTTCGGCATCGGCCATTTTCTTCAGCTTACCAATTTCTTTTGATGAGCCGTGATAATCCTGCACGGACTGCAAACTCGACGTAAGTTCGGGGTCATTAATCAGAGCGCGCTCAGGATCGCGCAGTTGCGCCAAGAGATAGCTCTGCGGGCCAGATTTCACAGCTTCGATCTCGCCCGGCATTGCGCCAATGCCAAACCGTGTGACAGCAATTGCAGATTTCATATCTCTATTCATATGCTTTTTTACCATCTTCAATGTGACCATAGCATGACTATTCCCTTAAGTTTAACGACAGACTCCGCTAAACCCTTCGGTAAGTAAAAGGAACTTTAATCCAGTGAACGAGTTTTAAAACAATGACCAGCCCATACCCCAAAGACGATTGGCCGCCAGCACCTGATTACAACAAAGCGCCAGACCATGAACGCACAGTTGAGTCTATTGAGTCGCTCGCTGCTCTCATGGATAGCCAGTTTCAACTGCCAGGCACAGCTATCAAACTCGGTCTTGATACAATTATCGGTCTGATACCTGGCATAGGTGATACAATTGGTCTTGGTGTTGCGGGTTATATTGTTTCGCGCGGCGCGCACATGGGGGTGCCCAAACGCAAGCTGACGAAGATGGGTTTTAACATTGGGATTGATTGGCTCATCGGTACTATTCCAGTCATTGGTGACTTATTTGACGTGGGTTGGAAAGCGAATAACCGTAACGCCGCTATCATCCGCGAGCATTTCGAGAAAAATCTCAGAACAGAAGTCATTCCGCCTGAAGGCGACGGCCCTTACGATACGCTTGTTTAACTTATGAAAAAGGGCGCAGCCACGCCGCGCCCTTTTGGGGAGGAATAATTAAGTGGTTGCGCGCACTTCGTGCACGTTGCGCGATTGGGTTGCCATTTTGGCTCATTATTCAGACTAAGGCTGCCTGAATAATGAGACTTTATTTTATGGGCAAACCCTTAAGCTGCGTTCTCGAACTGGTTCATCGTGTTATGCGCACCGCCCGCTTTAAGCGCGCGGTCACCGCCTGTCATCTCTTTGAAATCGTCGCCAAGATTTGAGCCAACTTCATGTTGATGTTTCACGGCAGAGACATTTGTGCGAATTTCTTCGCGCTGAATGTTTTTGACGTAGGCCAGCATTTTCTCTTCACCGAAATAGCCAAGCGAGAGGTCATTCATCACCTTCGCCGTGCCGTGGAAGGTCGGAAGTGTAATCAGATTATGGAAAACACCCGCTTCTCGCGCGATATCAGTCTGGAAGTTTTGCAAACGACGATCTGCTTCAAGGCCGAGCTTATCACCATCATAAGCTGCTGACATCAGCTGCGTATTATCAGGATAATCCGCAGGCTGTATCTCGCCAGACGCTATCCAATCTTCCCGCACCTGTTTGCGCAGGTTGAGCGTCCAGTTAAAGCTTGGGCTATTATTATAAGTCAGCTTTGCATGGGGTGCTTTTTCGCGAATACGGTTCACCATGCTCGCGATTTGCGCCACATTGGGCGTCGCCGTTTCGATCCAGAGCAAATCTGCCCCGCCTTCGTTTAGGCTTGCAATGCAGTCCTCAACCACGCGGTCTTCGCCCGTGCCTTCTTGGAATTTATAAAGGCCATTTGGCAGGCGTACAGGCTTATGCAATTGACCGTTCATCTGAATTGCCATTTCACCGTCAGCAAGAGGTTCTGAATTCGACACAGGCGTGGTTTCAAGCCACTTCGTATATTCCGCCGCGCTGTCCCCTGCCTCACGTGAAACAGGGATTTTCTGCGTCAGACCCGCGCCAAGACTATCCGTGCGTGCAACAATAACACCGTCATCCACGCCCAACTCCTCAAAGGCCATCCGGACCGCGCGTAACTTTTCTATGAAGTCTTCGCGCGGTACGGTGACTTTGCCGTCTTGATGACCGCATTGTTTTGCGTCTGACACTTGGTTCTCAATTTGGATGCAACACGCGCCCGCTTTGATCATTTCCTTGGCGAGCAAATAGGTTGCGTGGACATTCCCAAATCCCGCGTCAATATCTGCGATAATGGGACGGACATAGGTTTCATGTGCGTCGATTTTAGCAATGACAACCTCGCGATTATCCGTTGTTTTGAGCTCTGCGAAGAGATCATTTAGATCGACCTCATCTGCTTGACGCAGGCTCGTATAAATCTCTTGAATAAGATCCACGACAGAGGTTTTTTCGTGCATAGATTGGTCGGGCAGATGACCGAAACGGTTTCGAAGTCCCGCGACCATCCAGCCCGATAGGTAAACATATGCCTTATCCAGCGTGCCTTTTTGACGCTTAATCGCGCGCATCATTTGCTGCGCATGGAACCCAGACCAACAGCCAAGCGACTGTGTGAATGCACCGCTGTCATTGTCATAGGCGGCCATATCAGCGCGCATGACTTTGGCCATGGCTTTGGCAATATCCAGATGCGTCTCAAACGTGTTTTGGATTTTAAGCTGCGCGAGGTCTTCAAGATTAATTCCCGCGGGCGCGCCATTTGGGTATCTTTTTTCGAGTGATTTCAGTGTGTTAGAGTAAGTCATTTAAGCCTCCAAAATTGAGTAAGCAGGGATTGTGAGAAAGTCTGGCAGCTCAGGCGCTGTCGCAGTTTGAGTGAAAATGTCAGCCGCCTCGGGAAAACGCCCCTCTTTAAAAGCGTCCGTCTCAAGCTCTGCTTCTAAGGCTTTCACCTCTTCATTAAACAGACGCTCATAAAGGCGCGGGGTCAGCACTTCTTTGAAGCCGCCCTCCATTTCAACAGACGCACCGTGACGCAACCATTGCCAAATCTGCGTGCGCGAAATTTCTGCTGTCGCCGCATCTTCCATCAAATTGTGGATAGGCACAGCCCCGCGACCACAGAGCCAAGCGGCAATGTAACGGATACCGACTTCGATATTTGTCCGCACACCCGCCTCTGTGATAGTCCCCGTATGAGGGGCAATCATCGTAGCGTCAGTGACGCGCGGGCTTTGCCGCTTTTTGTGAATCTGGTGCTTTGTCGGCATGACCTCGTCAAAGACCTCCATCGCCACAGACACCAGATCAGGGTGAGCCACCCAGGTGCCGTCATGGCCAATTTTGGCTTCGCGCAATTTATCACCGCGGACTTTGGCAAAGGCAGCGTCATTTGCAGCCGCGTCATTCTTAACAGGTATCTGCGCCGCCATTCCGCCCATGGCATGCGCACGGCGTTTGTGACAGACCTCGACCAAGCGAGAGGCATAGGCATTTAAGAACCCACGGTCCATGCCGACTTGCGCGCGCTCGGGCAGCACAAATTCAGCGTGATTACGCAGCGTCTTGATGTAGCTAAAGATATAATCCCAGCGTCCGCAATTCAAACCCGTAATGTGATTACGAAGCACATAGAGAATTTCTTCCATTTGGAAGGCCGCTGGCAATGTCTCAATCAGAACCGTCGATTTAATCGTACCGTTCGGAATATCTAGCACCGCTTGGGAGAAGTTAAACACATCATTCCAAAGGCGCGCTTCTTGGTAGCTTTCGATTTTGGGCAAGTAGTAGAACGGCCCCTTCCCGCTCTCAGCCAGCATTCTTCCATTATGGAAAATGTGAAGACCGAAATCACACAGGCTCGCACTCATAGGATGGCCATCAACCGTGATGTTGTTTTCTTCCAAATGCCAGCCGCGTGGACGCACAAGCATTGTCGCCGTGTCTTCTTTTAGCGCGTATGACTTTTTCTCGGTTGAGAGGGACAATGTATCACGCGCGTAATCGCGCATATTCACTTGGCCGCTCATCATATTGTCAAATGTCGGGGAACTCGCGTCTTCAAAATCGGCCATGAACATTTTCGCACCCGAGTTAAGCGCGTTAATCATCATCTTGCGGCTTACAGGACCCGTAATTTCAACGCGGCGATCTTGTAGCGCAGGTGGGCAAGGCGCGATTTCCCAAACAGAATTTCGGATATGACGCGTCTCTAGCGGCTGTGTCGGCATCTCGCCGTCATCAAAACGCTCTTGTTGTAAGCGGCGGTTTTCTAGCAAGGTTTTACGCTGCGGCCCAAAACGGCGCTCAAGATCAGCTAAAAACAAAAGCGCGTCAGGCGTCAGTACATCTGAATAGGCCCCCGCATTGTCGTGTGTGACCTTGGCCAGCACACGGTGACGCGGAATTTTTGTGTTTGTCTGTGTAACCATCTTGTTCATGAAAGGCTCCTATAGATTGAATATCTTTCACGACTATATTTACACAAAACTATTTTAGTCTATAAGTAATTGTATATTATAGGTATTTTTGTAATACGTGTTGTATAAATTATTTGTATTTTGTAAAATTTGTAAATATATTGAGTTTATGTCAGAGAAATTACTTATCGGCCCACGCCTACGTCGCTTTCGTCAAACCCTAGGCCTTACCCAAGCCCGCATGGCCGAAGACCTAGGCATTTCAACATCTTATCTAAATCTTATGGAACGCAATCAGCGCGCTCTATCGGCCAAGGTCTTGCTATCTATGGCGCAGATTTATGATTTTGATATCGCCGAATTCACGGGCGCAGGTGACGCCCATTTGGTCGCCGAAATCTATGAAGTTATGCGCGACCCATTTTTCAAAGGCGAAAGCCTGTCAAAAAACGAAGCCGAAGATTTGGTCAATACCAGCCCGTCTGCAGCGAGAGGCTTGCTGAAGCTTTATAAAAACCACCGCGACATGGCCAAACGGGCAGGTCAAACAGCCCCGTCAGAAGGGCAAGATTCGTTTGGCCTTCTGGAACAATCATCCGAGGCCGTCGAATCCGTCAGGCGCTATATCCACCAAAATAAAAACTACTTCCCTACCCTCGACGCGGCGGCAGAAGGTCTATCCAAAGAACTCGGCTTGGCTAAGACCGAAATACATGCGGCGCTGACAAATCGTCTCAAAGAAAAGCACGACATATCTGTGCGCATCGTCCCCGTCGATATCATGCCGCAAATGCTGCGCTATTTTGATCGCCATTCAAAGCGCATCAATCTGTCAGAGCTTCTACGCCAATCAGGCAGACGGTTTCAGCTCGCTTTCCAAATCGGCATGCTTGAGCAACGCCCGCTTATCGATGACATCGTCAAATCAGCAGGGCTGCCTAGCCGCGAGGCAGAAGGCCTCATGCGGACGTCGCTCGCCAATTATTTCGCCGCCGCCACACTCATGCCCTATGCGCGCTTCCTGCGCGAAGCTGAAAACTGTAAATATGACGTCGATCTCCTCTCTTACCGTTTTGGCACAAGCTTCGAGCAGACCGCCCACCGCCTCACCACCCTGCAAAAGCCAGACGCGCGCGGTATCCCGTTCTTTTTTGTGCGCATTGATGTGGCGGGCAATATCTCCAAGCGCTTCTCGGCTGGCCGCTTCCAATTCAGCCAACTTGGCGGGGCTTGCCCACTCTGGAATATCCATGAATGTTTTGCGACCCCTGGCCAGACGCTGACCCAAATGATTGAGATGCCAGACGAAAGCACTTACTTCTCTATCGCACGCATGGTCACGCGTAGCGACGGCACATTTGACGCCCCGCCGCAAAAACTTGCCATCGGGCTGGGCTGTGACGCGGCCTATGCCCCTCGCCTCATCTATGCGGCGAAATTTAACCTCGACGCGCCTCAGCCTACGCCGATTGGCGTGAACTGCTATCTATGTGAGCGGCAGCATTGCCGCCAACGGGCCCACGCCCCGCTCAACAAAGCTGTCAGCTTTGACGAACGCGCGCGGGGCATGTCCATCTTCTCTTTTGATGATGAGGTCTAACGCGTGCATAAATGTTGCGAGAATTGACCTAACTAAAGAATATCTCCACCTTCATGAACGTATAGATAGATATAAACACTCACGCGCAGAGCCATTATGACCACAGCCTACCCTACCCTCCAATTTGGCCTCTCAGATGAAGCCAAGATGATACGCGACAGCGTCCATCAATTCGCGCAAGAAAAAATCCTGCCGCGTGCAGACGAGATTGACAAAACCAACACATTTCCGCGCGACCTCTGGCCAGCCATGGGCGAGTTGGGCTTACACGGCATCACGGTTGAAGAAGAGTTTGGCGGTATTGGTCTGGGCTATCTTGAGCATACAATAGCCGTCGAAGAAGTCAGCCGCGCCTCCGCGTCAGTCGGCCTGTCTTACGGCGCGCATTCAAACCTCTGCATTAATCAGCTCCGCCGTTGGGGCAATCAAGCCCAAAAAGAGCAGTATCTCCCAAAACTCATCACGGGCGAACATGTCGGCTCCCTCGCTATGTCTGAGCCATCAGCGGGGTCCGACGTCGTGTCCATGCGCCTCAAAGCCGAAGCGGCGCAAGGCGGCTATCTCCTCAACGGCAATAAGATGTGGATCACCAACGCCCCCGAAGCCGACACACTGCTCGTCTATGCTAAAACAGACCCTAACGGCGGCAGCAAAGGTATCTCAGCCTTTATCATCACGCCCGATATGGAAGGGTTCTCGACGGCGCAAAAGCTCGACAAGCTTGGCATGCGGGGTTCTGACACTTGTGAACTCGTCTTTGAGGACTGCTTTGTTTCTGACGAAAACCTTGTCGGCGAGGTCGGCCAAGGGGCAGAAATCCTGATGAGTGGTCTCGACTATGAACGCGTCGTGCTTTCAGGCATCTCAGTCGGCATTATGCAAGCCGTGATGGACACGGTCCTGCCCTATATTCATGAGCGCAAACAGTTCGGTAAAGCCATTGGCGAATTCCAACTGATGCAAGGCAAACTCGCCGATATGTATGTCACGCTCTCCACCGCGCGCTCTTATACGTATGCCGTCGCCGCTGCCTGTGACCGCGGCGAAACTACGCGCAAAGACGCGGCGGGCTGTATTCTTTATGCGGCTGAAAAAGCCACACAAGTCGCGCTCGAAGGCATTCAAATTCTCGGCGGTAATGGCTATATCAACGATTACCCTACAGGTCGTTTTCTGCGCGATGCTAAACTCATGGAAATCGGCGCGGGCACAAGCGAAATCCGCCGCTGGCTCATTGGTCGGGAGCTATTTAGCGAAACTAAATAGCCTTTTGCCGCTGTAGTGCCACGCGCCATTCAGTGAGACATGAGTAAGCCTCCTCAGAGCATCAACGATTAATGTGTCTAAACATATTTGAGAAGCGTAACCGCCACGATTTCAAAGCGATTGGTTAGATAACTATCATGCTTGTTTAAACCGGAATGCTGCTAGGACGCGTTGTAGCAGATTAAATCACCATGAAACGCAATTGCCTCTTGCTCCGACGCGCGCAATTAGCTAACTCCCCGCTCGGAGACGTGGCCGAGTGGTCGAAGGCGCTCCCCTGCTAAGGGAGTATGGGCCAAAAGCTCATCGAGGGTTCGAATCCCTTCGTCTCCGCCATTTTCCTTTGGCGCAAACCGACCCATCTCATACACTCACAAAGAAGTCCCAAGTAACGGGGACTTAGCGGCATACAAGTGTCGAAAGGTGCTACAGAGATGTCTCAACAAGCTCTATTTTGGCCCGTTTTCTCCAATTATCTCTGGCGGCGCTTTTGGAACTCCGCTTTTGAGTCCCAATGATGCAAACTCAATGCTGCGAAGACTGAGAAAGACCTTAAGTCTTGGTGTTTTTAAGCTGGGAAGTCGAGGAGACAGCGCTGCTCATGCCAGCCGTGGGGAGACTCTGATAGATCATGTCTTTCATAAGAAGACCGCGCGGTTGAGTGCCGGATAGAATTGCCAGCTGTATATCGGGGGCGAGGAAGGCCAGCTTAAAGGTTCGCCATGCTTACCGGACATCCATATTGAGGTCGGCAGCGATGGTTGCAAATGACTGTGCGTCAACGCCCATAAAACGCTGCTTTATGATATGAGCTGTTTTGAGTGTGTCGATGAGTACTGGGTTAGGTTCTGGCTTACTCAGAGACATGTTACCAACAATCACCTTCTTGCCATTATTGCAGGTCTGAAGCTTGAGGCTGACATCTATTACAGAGTCCTCAAATTCGGCATTCGCAGGGACCTCCAACAGCTGAGCGAGAACCGCAACATTTAGAATAAGCTTGTACCCTTTCGCACTAGCTTTGAGCTCAACCCGTTTTACCAATCGCATGACAATATCTTTGCTTTTAGCGTCCATGACAGGTTGATGTAGACTGCGAGCCATAGTCTTAGCTTGGCTGTGTGTAACATGCTGTGTTTCTTGAGCAGAGTTCGACAGGCCTAAGCTATCAATCAGCTTAATTGGATCTGATAGATATACTGCCAGACTGCGGCGCACAGAGTTCTCAATCTCAGACGCAGGCAGACGTATAGGTCTGTCCGTAAGCTTCGAGGCCGCATCGACCTTTCGCCGCTCAATGTAATATCTATATCTACGTCCATGGGTTTGGGCGTGAGATGGTGTCAGAGTAATCCCCGCCTGCGTTACTATTTTGCCCGCGAGTAGGCTGGGGTTCTTCGCTCCCGTCTTTTGCTTATCCCGCCTGCGATTGGATGCGAGTATTCTCTGAACTTTCTCAAATAATGGCTTGGCAATGATGGGAGCATGCTCACCCTCAAACGCCTCGTCTTTATGTGTTGTAAGCCCGAGGTATGTTTGGTTCTTCAAGATCTCATAAATCGCGCCGCGTTCAAAAGACTTACCGCCCATTGCCCTGCCCGTCTTTGTTATCCTGCGCTTTGAGATATAGCCTTTAGCTGTAAGGTCAATCTGAAGTTTGCGTACATTCTTAAGCACGGCATATCGCTCATAAATGTAACGCACTGTGTCAGCTTCCTCTGTGTTTACGACAAGCTTCTTATCAATCGCGTCGTAACCCAGCGGCGGCAAACCGCCTGTCCATAGACCGCGCTTTCTGGACATAGCAATCTTGTCTCTAATGCGCTCTCCCGTGACCTCTCGTTCAAACTGAGCGAAGGACAGCAATACATTGAGCGTCAGCCTCCCCATGGAGTTTGTGGTGTTGAACGCTTGGGTCACAGAGACAAAGGAGACATCATGTGTATCGAACACTTCTACAAGCTTTGAGAAGTCGGCGAGTGAGCGCGTGAGCCTATCCACCTTATAGACCACTATGACATCAACTAGCCCTGCCTCAACATCTGCGAGTAAGGCTTTGAGACCAGGCCTTTGCATATGACCGCCTGATATACCGCCGTCATCATATGTCTTTGGCAGGCATGTCCATCCCTCACCTGATTGTGAGAGCATATAAGCCTCGCAAGCCTCTCTTTGGGCATGAAGCGAGTTAAATGAGAGCTCCAGGCCCTGCTCAGAGGACTTACGGGTATAAACGGCGCAACGTATAGGCTTCACTTGGACACGCCGAAGAAGTGCGGGCCTGAACGGTGTGAGCCTGTAATGGCTTTGGCTATGGGCGAGAGTGAAGTGAACAGCTTTCCGTTATAAGCATAGCCCTTATCCAGAACATCCACGCTATAAGTTTTGCCTTGCCAATCTCGAGAGAGACGTGTTCCTGCAGAGAGTGTTGTCTTGGGCTTGATTGCAGGAATAGGACTATCGCCACGTTCACCCCCTTTTGATATCAGCTAAGTCACGGCGGTCTTCAAAGCCCGCACATCAGAACGTACGGACTTAGCTTGTAACTCCCAGCCTATTATGAGCCGCATCATATCTTGGGACGTGCTGGGCGGCGGCGGCACACCAAAGCTCGCCTCCCATGCGCCTATGAGGCTTGGGCGATCCATTGTATCTAGCTGAGAGAGTCTAGCGGATATTAGGACGGCTCAGTGACATCGACAATGGAGTAAACGCTATCCTTGCCCTCCCGCGCCTGCCGTTCAATATCGTAACCGCGCTTACGAAGCCCTGTGATTGTCGCGCTTGTTGTATGGCTCTGCCACCCAAGAGCCTCGCTTGCCTTGGCTAAGGTGATGCCTGATTTACGCGACAGCATAGACACGAGTTTGGCTTGCTTACTCCCTTCTCGCGGAGCTTTGATAGTGTCGGTCATTAAAGTTGAATGGGTCATAATGTAGTCTCCAGTATCGGCGACCACAGACTATGGAGGCCCTACCAAGACAAGGCCCTCACATCGGCCGCAGAGACACTACCGCTTCCTACGCGCAATAAGTCCAGTGGTTATTTGCAGAATATAACAAAAGAGAAGTTCATCCCCAAAGCATGCATAATTGGACGGACTGATTACGCAGTCGAGTTCCTGATAGCCTGCAGATGTTGATCTGTAGCTATGGGAGATAAGAATGAGCTATTTTGTAGGACTGGATGTGGCTTTACGGTCGTTGGCGCTGTGGGTGATTGACTGTAACAGTAAGATCGTTCTGGAACGTGCCTTGGATTGCGAAGTTGAGGCTATCGTGAGTTGTCTGACGGAGTTCGGTCATCTGGTCCAGAAGGTCGGCTTTGAAGCGGGCACGATGAGTCAGACTTTGTTCTACGGATTACAAGCAGCGGGTTACGATGTCGTCTGTATGGAAGCTCGCCATGTCAGCGCCGCCCTATCGGCGATGCGTAACAAAACAGATAAGAATGACGTCAGAGGGATAGCGCAGATCGTGCGTTCGGGCTGGTATCGTCCAGTTCATATGAAGAGCCGTGAAGCTCACTATATCAGAGCCCTCCTCACAAGCCGTAAGGTTGTTTTGCGTAAATGCGTTGATCTGGAGAATGAGATACGCGGTCTGTTTAAGGCTTTTGGGATTAGACTTCCGTCGCCATTATCCACGCCAAGTTTGAAAAGACTGTTCGCCCTGTTATGGACGCAGATAAAGGCTTGTCCTTTGCGCTTCAGCCAATGCTGGAAGCCTGCGCTGTCCTATATCTGCATTATAGGGAACTCGACAAACGGGTGAAGTTAGTTGCCCGGTAAAATCCTATATGCAGTCTTCTCATGACGACACCGGGTGTTGGCGCGATGACAGCCCTTCACTTCATGGCAGCGATTGATGATCCGACGCGGTTTAAATCTTCTCGGACTGTTGCGGCCCACTTCGGGCTAACGCCCAAGCGCTTTCAATCTGGCGAGATGGATAACACGGGACGTATATCACGGGCTGGTGATGCCGATGTTCGAGCCGCATTATACTCAGCAGCCAACTCACTTCTAACGCGGAGCAAGCAGATGTCACCGCTCAAAGTTTGGGGATTAAAGTTGATAAGGTCACGAGGTCGTAAACGAGGCACCGTGGCTGTCGCCCGCAAGTTAGCCGTCATCCTACACCGTATGTGGGTCGATGGCACACCCTATCGTTGGTCTGATGTGGGGATCGCTAAATGAGACGCTAACCTCACATCAGAAAACCAACGGTTCGTCCTGACCCGGACGAGGTGTTTGTGGATAACGCCGATTGCGTGCGATGTGTCGTACATTTTAAGAAATGCATCAACACGCCCCAAAGCAAGGCGCTCCATACACCAATCCCGAAACATGCGTGCAGCGACAATCACTGATCAGTCGACTGCGTAGAGAAGCTTGACCCGGGAAAGAACAGAACCATCAATTAAAGGAAACTAGAAACTTGACTAAACAAACCTATTAGAGAAGCGGACATTGGATCACTCGCAAATTTGACCGATTTCTCCAACCCTAAATCTGAGAACAGAGCCCCGCCTAGAGTATCAAGTTATCCATGATATCGGCGAGCGTTGTGTCTTCGATGGTGATGCTATCGGCTCCGATGGTGAACACGACATCTGCCCCGACTTGCGCCGCAGTCGCCATAGCTGCTGCATTATTGGCAAAGCCAAAGTCTGTGAGGTCGAGCATATCATCGGCGTCAATCCAATCGATAACGGTGTCATTATCACCGCCGACCTCAAAGACGAAAATATCGTTGCCCGCTTCGCCGCGCAGAATGTCATCGCCGCCGCCGCCATTTAGCGTATCATCACCCAGGAAGCCGCGCAGTGTGTTGGCCCCTGCGTCGCCTGTAATGATGTCATCAAAGCGCCCGCCGACCACGTTCTCAATAGAGGTGTAGCTATCGCCTGTGGCTTCGCCGTTATTAAGGGCCGCGTTGCCCAGATTAATCGTTACGCCTGCGCCTGCGGAGGCGTAATAGGCCCAGTCAGAGCCGTTACCGCCGTTGAGTGTATCCTTGCCGCTGTCACCTTGTAAGAAGTCATTGCCGTCGCCGCCGTTCAGCGTGTCATTGCCCGATGAGCCGCGCAGATAGTTCGCGCCCGCGTCGCCTGTAAGGCTGTCGGCATAAACCGAGCCGTAAACACGCTCGATGTTAGAAAATGTATCACCTGTGGCGTCACCGCCAGACGCCGTGCCTGCACCGAGGTCAATGGTGACCGCTGCGCTACTGGTCGCGTAATAGAGCCAGTCGACACCGTTGCCGCCGTCATGGAAGTCTGCGCCTTGGTCGCCGCGCAAGAAATCATTCCCGTCGCCGCCGTAAAGCATGTCATCACCCTGCACGCCGCGCACGAAGTTATTACTTGCGTCGCCTGTGAGAATATCATTGTGCTGAGAGCCGAGCAGGTTTTCAATACCGATATAGGTGTCACCAATGGCTTCGCCTGTATTGTGCGCTGTATTGCCGAGGTTAACTGTCAGGCCGGTTGGTGAACTGAAGTAATATGCCCAGTCATTCGTCCCTGCGCCGCCGTCAAGAACGTCTGCCCCTGCATCGCCTTGAAGGTAGTCATTCCCATCAAGGCCAATGAGCACATCATCTTGAGCAAAGCCGCGCAGATAGTTCACCGCCGCATTACCTGTAATGTTATCAGCCCGTGTTGAGCCGTTCACGCGGTCGATGAAGAAGAGTGTATCCCCTTCAGCGTCGCCGCCCGTATTGACATTGGTGGTCAGGTTGACCGTCACGCCAATCGCGCCGCCTGATGTGGTGTAATCTGCCACATCGGTACCCGCGCCGCCGTAAAGCACATCCGCACCAGCTCCGCCGCGAAGGATATCCGCGCCAAAGCCGCCGTCCAGATAATCATCACCCGCATCACCGCGAAGATTGTCATTCCCGTCGCCGCCGTTAACAGTGTCATTACCCGCGCCCGCATTGACAAGATCATTACCGTCAAGGCCGTTGATTGTTTCGTCTGCCGCTGTGCCAGTGTAGGTATCATTGCCAATAGTCAGGTTGACATCACCGCCGCCCAGCAGTGAGAGATCAACAGTGGCGTCACTAAACTGAAGAAATTCTATACCTTCAAGCTCGTCCGTGCCGTCAGACCCAACAATGTCGGTGATGATATAATATCCATCCGACTCATCTGTGATCGTGTAGTTAGACTGCATACCAGAAAATACAGCCGTGTCTGTGCCTTCGCCGCCCTCTAAGTAGTCATCATCCGTTCCGCCATGAAGATAGTCATTTCCTGCACCGCCGTATAGATAATCGAAACCTTCATCGCCATGAAGTGTATCATCCCCTTCGTCACCTGAAATTTCATCGTCGCCAATACCGCCAGAAATATTATCGTTGCCCGCTAGACCATTAATAAAATCATCAGTGTCACCCGCAGTATACAGATCAATATTCGAAGACAGATAGGTCCCGTGAAGAGAAAGTATCCATTGGCTTTCTCCATCAATTACAAGGGTAGTGATGTTCTCTAGGATATCTAAGCCTTGGTCACCGTTAAGGTCGGTGATTGTGACATAGTTTCCAAACCTATCAGCAGACTCAATTGTGAAATATGACGTTAAGGTTGTAATATAAGTGTCGTTGCCGCCACCTCCAATAATATGATCATTGCCTATTCCGCCAACAAAAATATCGTTACCAGCTCCACCATCTAAAATATCGTCTCCAGCTCCGCCGTTGAGATAGTCAGACTGACTTCCGGCGGTAATCACGTCGTCTCCTTCGCCTAAACGCAAATGAACACGTTCGAAGTCAGCTAGTGTAATGCCATTGGTCAGAGTTGTTTCTAATGAGTTGGTGATATCCCAAGCCACGTTATCAGTTTGTGTGCTCCAATCCGCAACAAATAAATCAGTACCCTCTCCGCCGCTATAGTTCATGCCGTTTGCGAAAAGAATGAAGTCGTTAGAACTGTTTCCATGCGTGTTGATAGACTCGGCTGTGAGAGATGTTGTGGTCGTGAGACAGGCGGCGACGCTGAAGGGGATACACTCTTCTTCATCGACCGCGTGAACGGCTCAACACGAGCCGATAACATTACGGGTAATGCCAATGTGAACTATCTGCGCGGCTTTGCGCAAGACGATACGCTGATTGGCGGCGCAGGGAATGACTACTTTCAAGGCGACGCAGGCGCGGACGTTCTTGACGGCGGCGCGGGCACAAATGATTGGGCTTATTACTTTAGCTCAACTGTTGGCCTGACAGTTAATCTCGGCAATACGGCGCTTAATACAGGCGAAGCTATTGGCGACAGCTATATCGACATTGAGAACCTGCTGGGCTCTCAGCATGATGACTTCCTCTACGGCGACGCCAATAATAACTTTGTACGCGGTGTGCAGGGCGATGATAACCTTTACGGCGGCGACGGGAATGATTTCTTGCGCGGAGATCAGGGCGCTGACTTCCATGACGGCGGTAACGGCGTTGACTGGCTCTATTACGCGACCAGCAGCGCAGGCATAACCATTGATCTGGGTGCATTCACGGCTAGCGGCGGCGACGCCACAGGTGATACATTTGCTAACATCGAGCGTGTCTACGGCTCGGTTCATGCTGACGACATTACCGGCGATGCGGGCGCGAACTATCTGCGCGGCTCATCGGGCAATGACACGCTGAACGGCGGCGACGGCAATGACTTCTTACAAGGTGACAGCGGCAAGGATACACTCAACGGCGGTAACGACTCTGACTGGGCCTATTACTTTAGCTCAGGCTCGACGGGCGGCATTACGGTCAACCTCACTGACACGAGCCAGAACACAGGTGAAGCGATTGGAGACACATATATCTCTATCGAGAACATCGTCGGTTCACGCTATAATGACATCATCATTGGCGATAGCGGCGATAACTATCTGCGCGGCGCCCAAGGAGATGACATCATCAATGGCGGCGCGGGTAATGACATCCTGCGCGGCGAAGCTGGGGCGGATACGTTTGTGTTTGAAGCAGGTACCGGTAACGACACCGTCATTGATTACGACGATGCTGAGGACGTGCTCGACTTCACCAGCTTTGGGTTTACTGACGCCGCTGACGCGCTCTCAAATGCAGCAGATATCAACGGCGATGTCGTGTTCACAATAGGCACAGATGTCATCACAATTGAAGATGCGACAGTTAATGAGATTACAGACAATTTGATTATCTAGATATTCTTCGGTCCTACAATTTTCCAATACAGGGAATGGACGTAATTTTCGCTTCTCGAAACCTTTGCTCAAGCCGTTCGTTTTTTGGAAGGGAGTTAAGGCCACACCCCGCGCCATAAGCGAGCACAACGGGAAATAGAACTGTTCCCAATGGTTCGTTTAAAACTTGATCCATTAAGTCCTGTGCGGCCTGAGTTTGCCCTGTGTGATGGAGTGCGAAAATCCGTCGAACATCATCTCGCGCCAATTTTTCAGTATCTAAGAGCGCATCCTTTCGCTGCCCTGGTGGCGCATTGATCACGCTAAAGTATTCTTTAAAATTGGGGACAGGTATTCAGCCTCCTACACATGGTCTGCAAGATTTGAACCTTGCACCAATTGATCTAGGCCGCAGAACATTTGTTCTAAAACGCCAGACGTTCGCTGGATTGGCATCCCCGTCAAACGCTGGCACGAGCTGATTATTTAACAAAGTATTGGCAGCACTCGACTCTGAAAAGTCGTTGAATAGATTATCCACAAAACCAATCAGTGACCAATTCTCGGCTTCGTAGCCAAGTGCGGCATTGGCGCGGCCGTAGCCTGGGAGTGTATAATTTTCTCCAAGCCCCAAATGACGACGTGTTCAGATGGCAGGCTCTAGAAACTACTTTGCTGCATTGGAATAGAATATATTAGCTAGTATCGGTAAAAGGCACCGGTATTACCGAATGAGAAGGCCTTGTATCTGAATCGATAAGAATGTCGCTAGAAACTAATTGGGAAGCAAGAATGGAGTAACTAGTTCGGCATTTACCTCATGTAGTTTAACGATTTCGGAAATTAAAGTTAGAACAGTTCCTGACATATCATGTTCATAGCAATCTAAATCGCCTGACAAGTTATTTTTTTCTGGTGGGCCTGCCATATAAATATCGCCATGGTGGATAATCTGAGCCGCATATCTATTAGTGCACACACTGGCTTGAGTTTCTGGAGGATGGGCTGTTACTTTGAAAAATGTTCTATCTTTTTTGCCCTCTAGAACTGACTTCCAACTTGCCATTTGTTGGTCCACATGAGTCACTTTGAGTGAATTACCAAGTCTATAGATCATATTATCAATAGAGTTCAAAGACACTACATATATGCCCTTGTTAACATAGATAAGAACAGGCTCTTTGCTATCTACAGCATTAAACTGATTTGAGGTCACGCAGTTATATAGTGTGCGGCTATCCTCATTTTTAATCTTTACACTCTGAGCTTCGATAACACAGGCAAACATTTTACCATTACGAAGGTCAAAATCGGCTTTTTGACCATTGCTGTCTGTATCAGCATCGATAACTTTTGCATTTGCAAGATTTAATTTCGTATCTTTTTCTCTGATATCGGCTAACGAATATGCACCAAGGCTTTGTTCAGCCGTACGCGAGATTTCATCCTTAATAACCTTCTCGTCTTTTTCACCGGTTTGTACTGTGGTCGTGTCAGCTTTTGTCAAGCGGGTTGATGAAGGTTTGTTTTCATATGTAGGGTCGAACGTACAATTTTTATCATTTAAGCAGTAATAAGCATGATTATTAGTCATGAACACTTTAAATCTACCATCGCCATTTTTCGCATCAGAGGTTATTTTCTCAGAAAGTGCCATGTCTTCAGATACTTGTCGAAATTCGTTTGGTAAAATATTGTCAACTGTCTCCTGTTGCCACTCGTTGTAATAGCTTAGAAAAGTTTTCGCTGAAATAGCACGATGGTATATTGGGTTTTTATTGGTCCCTTCGGTAGCCTTGGATGAAATTGTTAGTGATAGCTGCGTATTATTCAACATCGTTGTTGACCCATTTAAAAGCACCCATGGATTTAGGGCCGCGCCGCCTGGATTACCTAAGCCCAAATCACCAAAACCAGCCACGTCAGTTCGTGAAGCATTGGGTGTTACGCTGAGCGGAGACATAGATGTATATAGCCGTGGCTGGCGGTCACGGGCTCGTAATATATTTTTCAAAATTTGACCATTGAGTTCTTTTGAATATGCCTCGTTAATTTCTAAGGCTCTATCACTAAAACTTAAATCCGTTTTAGCTTGCGACAATGGATTAGTCGCGCAGGCAGATAATGTACACAGGCCGGCAAGTACCACAAGATTATTCGTTTTCATGATTAACTCCTCAATTAGTTTCAAATTATCTGAATTTTGGATACTATGATGTGACCCGGGTCACTATTCGCTCGACGTTTTATGTTTTGGAAATCACAAATAGCCCCCGCTATATTGTTGATGTCAGCCTATTTTACCAATGATCGAATAAAAATGACGGCGTAAAGCCAAGTTACTTATAAGTAAAAAGCTGTAACCCTGTCCTCAGAAAATGTCTTGAATCATGTCCAGAACCCGACCGCATTATTTCGGGTGACTTTTGTGTATTATCACGGCATAAAATATATATGCGGGGGACATCAGAAATTTTACCGAAAACCCATTGGCTGTTTGGCGGGCTCACGCAAAATGAGCGGAGCGGGATTTCCAAAGCTTTACATACTAAGCCCTATGCGGCGGGTGAGGTCATATTTCTTCAAGGCGACCAACCTGACAGGCTATACCTCATCATTTCGGGTGAAGTCTCTGTCGAGGTCATCTCGGCGGGTGGACATACCACCCAACTCGCGCGTTTATCTGCACCTGAAATTTTTGGTGAATTTGCGTTGATTGACGGCAAACCGCGCAGTGCGAGCGCGAGCGCGGTTACAGACTGCAACTTAGCGAGCTTGGACAAAGCTCGTTTTCTACGGTTAATTGAACACAGCCCTGGATTTGCGCTGCGCTTGGCGAGCGGCCTAGTTTCGCGCTTGCGAAATTCCAACGCCCAAATTGAAAGCTTGAACACACAACCGTTAAAGGCTCGCTTGCTGAATGCAATTCTTTCAGTCGAAGGCAGTCGCAACGGAACTGTCATACTCACAACGCAGACGCAACTGGCCGAACATGTTTCCGGCTCACGCGAAAAGGTAAATAAGAACCTCAAAGCGATTGAACGTGACGGGTTGATTACTGTTCGTCGCGGACAAATCGAAATTCGCGACGTTACAGGACTGCGCAAAATGTTGGCCGCATGCGGCTGAGGCTCAACCACAACTGGGCCGGAGGTGGGGCTTTGGCGAAAGAGCGTATATGAACGACGACTTCCCCGATATGCAAGCGACCTCCGCACATAATCGCCGCCTGACCACGGTCGTCGCGACAGATATTTGTGGCTATTCCGCTCTGTCAGAACGCAATGACAGTTTGGCCGTTACCTCCGTAGACCGGATTTACACTTTGTTTGAAACACACGTTGTGGCGCAAGGCGGGCGCGTGTTCAAACGTATTGCGGACGGATTTCTCGCCGAATTTCCGAGCACGCATTCCGCCGTCACAGCGGTGCTCGATTTTACACGCGCTGTAAAAGACAGCCGGACAGTACAAAATACGGCGGCCGTACGCACAGGTATTCATGTCGGTGATGTGATTGACCGCGATGACGGTGATTTATTGGGGCACGGTGTAAATGTCGCCGTCCGATTACAAGAGCACGCCCGTATAAATGGCATTTTGGCGTCGCAAAATGTGGTTGATTTGCTCGGCTCACACATCACCTGTGAACGCGTCAAGCGAGGCCCGGTGACCCTCAAAAATATTTCAAAACCCATAATCGCCTTTGACATTTCGGACGTGCCGACCTCGCCAATAGGCCGGTTAACCTACAGGGCCAAACATATGTTCAGGCGGCCATTGCGCCTGGGAGCCGCGCCTGTGGTCGCACTAAGCCTAATATGGGCCGGTAATGTCGCTGTCCGGTCCAACCTGCTCGAGGCGCGCCTGGCCGACATTCAAGAGCGTGTCTTCAGCGATCCAAGCGTCAGCCAATATGACAATCAACTTAATGCCGCCTATGTCGGTCGAGTCTTGGTCGATTTGGCAGAATCCAAAAACCCGTCTGATCAAGCCGTCTTGGCCCTGATTGAAACCGGTGATGTCGAGGGCGCGGTCGCCTCGCTTGAAAAAAGCCTGTCAGACATACCGAAAACTGACCCGCGCTACCTTGCCACGCTACACCAAATTGGCGCCCTCACCTATCAACGCGACCCGAAAAAAGCGATACGGGTTTATGAGGATATTGTGGAGCGCAACCCCGATGATTTAACGGCAATTACACGATTGGGGCGCAGCTATGACGTTATTGGAAATGTTTGCAAAGCACGCAACCAATACGAAAAAGCTCTAAAATATACGCCTAAGGAATCTGACTCCTATATAAAGCTTGAGTTGGATCGTGCTTTCAACTTTATTATGGGCGGTGACTCTGAAAGGTCGTTAAATATTTTAAGTCCATATATAGAAGATATGCGTCGAAGAGACGCAGACGCTCTCTGGTCGCTCTTTCAGACAGAATACGGTATCGCACTTGAGCGGGCTGGCAAAACACATCTATCGAGTGCTGTTCTATCTTCTGTAGTTCATATCCAACAACAACTCGAAGATTATTCAAACCTTTCCCGGACTTATAATATTCTGGGGTTTCTTGCTGTACGAAAGGCTCAAGAAAATGTCGACCTCAATGAGTTATTTTATCGTGAGGCCGTCGGGCATTTTTCTAAGCAGTTGGAAATAGATACACGTATCGGGCGTTTGCATACCCTACCGGGTGCGCATTATTTTTTGGGTGAAGTTCATGAAGCCACGGGCAATATGCAGACGGCTGAGCGCCATTTTTCTGTCGGTCTGACACTCGCAAATGATTACGATGTAATAAACTTTCAGTTTTTAAATACTATAGGGTTGGCGTCTGTTGAACAGACTAAGGGCAATCGCAGAAGAAGCTGCGAAATAATGGCACAGGCGCAAAATATTTATGACTTGAAAGTAGATTCAGGAATAGGCCCAAAAACAAAATCAAAGATAGAATTACTGGGCTGCGGTTTTAAATACAAACCGCAGCCCGCTGTAACGGAGTGTGGCCCTTAGCTTACCCAAGCTATTTGCAAGCCAAGGCCAGACCCAAATTATCAAATGCCGCTAAGATTTCTTTAGACAAATCATCATCAAAATCGGATCGGTCCGTTCTCACCGGAATTGGTCCAAATTTTTCAATAAGACCATTCGCCCCTGATAAGCCCTTATCTCCGAAAACTCTCATCTTAGTGTTTTCAACATCGGATGTTTCGTCTGGGTGTACACTATCTGAAAACAACAGCATATTAAAATGCGTAAGAGCCACCATGTCTTTTTGCGCTACACCTGCATCTTCAGCCATTTTAGCAAATTTTGCCGCGCGCAGCATCAAAACCATAAAGACGCCATGAATAAAACTGTCAATCTTCGGCTCATCGCATTTTTTGAAAACACCTGGAACTCTTTGTGCTTCCTTACTTAAGAACTGCCCGTTTTTATCCGCATATTTAGCGAGATCGAAAAGTAAGGCTGATGAAAATTTTGCCATAATATGTCCTCCTTGGCATGATTAAATGAACTTTGTGCTCATCACTTATATTCCTAGCATGACTTTTCTCATTGACAGTGACGCAAGTCACAATCTTCTCAATTAATAATTACGCTATGTGACCGGCGTTACAGACTCCCACATCATGCTCTCTAAATTGATTTGCACGGGGCCGACCGTCTTGAAGACATCACTCTTAAAGTTCGCCCGGTAACAATCATTTCTAACGGAGAGCGATATGGCTGATATTTTTGGAACACCGGGTGATGACACGCTGAACGGAACATCGACAGACGACACCATCACGACATATGAGGGCAATGACACAGTGAATGCCGAAGGCGGGGATGACCTGATTATTGTCACTGTTACCACGACAGGCATTGTGGACGGCGGCACCGGCAGCGATACGATCCGGATCGTCTCAGACAATTTCTTTCGCTATCCATCGCAAAACGGCAACCAAATGGTGTCTCTGGTTACGGACGGAGGAACTGTCAGCATTTCTAATGTTGAGAGATTTGAAGTTGTCAGCCAAGCTACAGGCTTGCTCGCGAGGTTAATGATTGTTTCGGGCAGCGGAGATGACACAATTGATCTCAGTGTAGAATCAGCGAGCGTAAGCGGCAATACAAATGTCTATGCGGGCGACGGCAATGACACTATCACCGTAGGTAATTCAATTTACGCTTATGTGAATGGCGGCAATGGCGCGGATATTCTGACAGGGGGGACTCAAGGCGGCACTTATGTCGGCGGTGCAGGCGGTGATATTATAACCGGCGGCGCGGGCAATAATGACCGGCTAGATTATGTCGATTCTAATGTCGGTGTGACCATAAATCTCGATACGGGCGCGGCGTCCGGCGGACATGCAAACGGTGACAGTTTTTCCGGCATTGAAGATATCCTAGGAAGTTTTCACAATGACGACCTTACGGGCGACAGCGGCAATAATGTGGTTTGGGGTTATGCGGGTGAGGACACGCTCACCGGTCTGGCGGGCTCAGATACTTTCCAACTTATTGCCAACAATGATTACTTCAATGACACGATTACGGATTTGGAGACTGACGACTTTATCCGCATTTTCAACAGTACATTTATCGGTCAAAATGCCTTTACCAATACGGCCAATGAAATTCGCTATGAGAAGGTCGGCGGTCAAACCCTGCTGCAATTGGATACGGACGGAGATGGCGTCACTGATTCAACGGCCACTATCAGCAACGGTGAATTTGATTTGGTCATTCACAGTAATTTTTCAAATCAGTTTTATCTCAAAATGGCCACGCCGCCTGTAGAAGGAACATCGGGCGATGATATGCTGACCGGTACAGCCGGCGATGATGTCATAAACGCCTTTGCCGGGGACGACACCATCACGACGCTATCAGGCAATGACACAGTGGATGCGGGCGACGGGGACGATGTCATCATTGCTGATTCCCAAGGGCACGGCAGCATTGACGGCGGCGCGGGCTTAGACATTATCCGGCTTAACAGTCCCGCCTCGCTCGGCTCGAACCCGTACGGAGCTGCACCAACATTTTCTATGTGGACAAGCGCGGGCGCATATAACGTCATTAATGTCGAAAGACTGGAGTTTTATAATGCTGACTTCTCGGTTTTGGAAAGCCTCGCATTTTTAGGTTCGGGCGGGGATGACATTATTGACATCACTTCGGAAACGCTCGCCACTCAAGTCAACTCAGGCACCGGAAATGATGAAATTACGGGCGGCAGCGGCGGTGATAGAATTAACGCCGGGCCGGGCGAAGATGTTATCTATGGAAATGACGGTTTTAATATATTAGGCGGCGGAGAAGATTTCGATGTGCTCATTGGTGGAGATGATGGCAACTGGCTTATCGGCGGAGCCGGACCTGATAATCTTATAGGCGGTACGGGTTATGACGTCATTTGGTATACAGATTCATCCGAAGGCGTTACTGTAAACTTATCCACTGGCGAGTCGACAGGCGGGACCGCCGAAGGCGATGCATTTATATATATCGAAGGTATAGTGGGAAGTTACTATGCCGACACACTTTCAGGCGATGGAGGAGATAATAACATCTCAGCCAGAGGCGGCGATGATATCGTGATGACCTATAGCGGTAATGACAGCATCAGCGGCGAAGACGGAGATGATATTATTGATGCCGGCGCCGGCGATGACCATATTTACGGCAATATGGGAAATGACACCTTAACCGGAGGTTCGGGCGCGGATCAGTTTTTCTTTAATCAATTGGGAGGAGCCTTTACATCAACGATAACTGACTTTGAACAAGGCGACAGCCTAGCAATTTACGATGACTATACAGTTGCAGGAGATGACCTTCCGACCTTCATCGGGACAGACGCTTTCAGCAATACGCCTTGGGAAATCAGATATGAGGCCTCTGGCGGACAAACCAATCTTTACATGGACATCGATGGGGATGGGGTAACTGACGAAACGCTCACGCTCTCTAATGGAGAATTTGTTCTCGATTTCACGCGAGGGTATCGCCTGGATATATTCGTAACGAACACAATCTACGGCACATCCGGCGATGATGATCTTTACGGCACGTTCGGCGATGACGTCATCGATGGTCTGGCAGGTAATGACACATTCTACCTCAGCCCCGGCGCGGACACTTATGACGGAAATGACGGGAATGACACCGTCGATTACGGCTCTGCCGAATTGGGTGTTACAGCAAGTCTGGCAACTGGCCAAGGCACAGGCGGCGAGGCCTCTGGTGATAGCTATGTTTCCATCGAAAATTTACGCGGGTCTGATGGCAGCGATGTCTTAACGGGCGATGAGAATGCTAATATTTTATACGGAGAGGCTGGAAATGACTATCTTCGTGGGGGTGCTGGCAATGATATAATTGAAGGCGGGTTTGGCGCGGATTATCTACGGGGCGGTGCAGGTGCAGACGATATACGTGGAGGCGCGGGGCAAGATTGGACGGATTACTCCACTTCCCCTCTTGCGGTGACGATTGATCTTAGTACAGGCACAGCATTAGGCGGTGATGCGGATGGCGATGTGTTTAGCTTGATAGAACGTGTGCTTGGATCAACACATGATGATATGATTACAGGAGATGGCGGCATTAATTATCTTCGCGGCTGGTCTGGTGATGACACTCTTGTCGGCGGCGCGGGTAATGATTACCTTCAAGGAGACCTAGGCGCTGATACACTCGACGGCGGTGCTGGTATAAATGATTGGGCTTATTATGCCTCATCAACTTCAGGGCTTACTGTGAATATGGGCGACACGTCCCTCAACACTGGCGAGGCAGTTGGTGACACCTATATTAACATCGAAAATTTGACGGGCTCACGATATAACGACCATCTAACTGGTGATAGCTCGAACAACCAAATACGCGGGTTTTTAGGCGATGACATGTTGTTCGGCGGCGATGGCCGTGATTTTCTACGCGGCGATGAAGGCGCGGATGTCCACGACGGCGGCAACGGGCTGGATTGGGCTTACTACGTGGCCAACTCTACTGCGATTACTATAGACCTTGGTACAAACACGGCCACTGGTGGTCAAGCGACTGGAGACACGTTCTTTAATGTCGAACGTGTTTTCGGATCACGATATGATGACAGTATTACAGGCGATAGCGGCGCAAATTATCTACGCGGCTATCTGGGCAATGATACATTAATTGGCGGGGACGGTAATGATTTTTTACAAGGTGATGCGGGCGCCGACACAATGGACGGGGGCGAAGGCTCTGATTGGGTTTATTACTACAGCTCCACTGCAACCGGGGGATTAACAATAAGTCTGGCGGATGCATCAATTAATACGGGTGAAGCCTCTGGCGACATTTACATTAGCATTGAAAACGTCGTTGGCTCACAATTTAATGACCTGATATTAGGTGATAGTGGGAACAATTATCTTCGAGGGGCTCAGGGTGACGATATAATTGAAGGCGGCGCGGGAGATGATATACTTCGTGGAGAAGCCGGTTCGGACACTTTTGTATTCGATTTTGGAACGGGCAGCGACACAGTAATTGATTTCAACGACGCAGAGGATTGGCTCGATTTTAGTGCATTTGGTGGAGGGGATATTAACCCAGCAGACTATGCTGTGGAAATTGATGGCGACGTAGTCATAACAATTGGAAGTGATGTGATAACAATTGAGAATACGACCATTCTTGAAATTTCAGATAACGTGATTTTATAATCATTTAAGCCGACGGGCTTCCCTGCTCTGAAATTTTATTTCTCTGCTCCTTTATAAAAAATCCCTGCTCATATTTTAGGATTCCCTGTTTTTTAGCCATTAACAGGGAATTGAGGCTGATACGGCTTCGGCCCTGACTGCGTCCACCGCTAGCCTTCCTATTAAGTCATTTTTTTCAATGGTTTAATTATCGTTAGAATGCAATTCGTCCCACTATTCGTCCCCCTAATGCGCTAAATTAGGTCCTGAAAATAAATTTTATATGCAGGTCCGTTCTGTCGCATTTGAAGGCGTTTTGTCTGCAAAATGCTGCATTACTCTGACTTGTGTGATTGTGATTCGAGAACCCAAACCCTCATGCCTGCTATTCCTTTGAGCTACGGTGGCTCCTTCCTAGCGGGCTAGCCGTTACGATGAAGTAACAAACATCCCCATTGCGGACATTAGCGAGCGGCTTACGTGAAGCGGTTTTAAGCCGCTCGTATAATGCCTGTTTGTGGGGAAGAACCAGACATTGCACCACGCTACTTTAAAGAGTTTCTATATTGTGGTACGTTGTCACTATGCGAATTCGTAATGTTGCTTTTTTGATGGCTATTTTGTCCGCAATTTGCGGTGAGGGCTTCGCGCAAGAGCTACCGTTAGTCGAACCAGGATCGAGCTATACTCGGCCTAAAGAAATACCAAAACCACTTAGAGAGGATCGGCTCAAAGCCCTACTACCCATCGTCCGGGGTATTTATTCCAATACCGACAAATATTTTCAACAGCGACGATTTTTAGATGGTAAAAATGAATATACCTACTTCGAACGTATTAAACCTGATGCTGAGGAGGTTATTACGCTACAAAACCTAGATGACATTGCGACAGTTGTTGATTACCTGCAAAACCGCGAAGCCAACTCTAAATACATAGGGGACTATGTATTCCCAAAACCCCACCGTGGAGGATTTTATCGGCTTTGGCCGGATGATATCAACTTTGTCTTAGGGCCAGGTCTTAAAGGATGCGATAATTTCTGTCGGCGTTTGCTCATCGAAAAAGAGTTTGTATCCATAACAGTCTTAGAAACAGAAATGCTGGAGACGGAACTAAATCCCCAACCATTCAGAGCCGTGAAATATAGCCTCGATGATGGAAGTTGTGAAAGGCCCAACGGAGCGCGTGATCTCGAGGAAGGACAGGATGAGACCTTAAACATACCCGATTACGACAAAATCGCTGCACTTCCGACCATAGGGTTATGTTTTCAGTATAAACCCGTCGATCTCCCGAAATATGGTGCATTTGTTTATTTCAACCAAGCTTCACCCTTTTGGCCAAACGAAGCCGAAAGAACCTTATCCAAGAAAGAAATTTATTCTGATGGGACACTATTGGGATCGTATCGGATCATTGACCCCAAAGCCTTCGAAGACCTGGAAACTGAATTTAGTCTCTCATTTATACACCACATGACTTATGAGTATCGTTATCCGGGACTCGACACTAAGCGTGTTTTTGCATTGGAATCAGCCTGTATACGCCCGCATATTCCTCTTAGCGAAAATGCTCTAAACCTGCTTGTTTCATCTCACCAACCTTCCGAAAACTTCATAAGAGGAAGATATCACAAGTATCTTTTTGTATCTCGGTTGGGAATTTGTATAGGCAATGACCCTGCAGACTCCAGCCCTCATTCAGGATATGACCCTCGCATGCCATTCCCCGATTTAGCGGATGAGTTCGATTATGACTATGAGGCAATCGTAGTTTCAAAAGATCTTAGTAAAAGTCTGCTAAACAGTATTCGAAAATATGAGGACACTGGGGATGATATTTATTACTCTGATATTACGTCAATTTTGCACCAAATTCGGAAAGATAAATTGAGCCAAGATCAAATTGATATTCTTATGCCCGTATATGAAGCGATGTTTATTAACTTTTTCCTCGCCGATGAGGCCATAAGATATTTGGCACAATTGCCGGAAGGTAGTTTGGCTGGCCATGTTAAGAGCCTTAATAGGATACGTGATATAATTTCGGAAAAATCAGGGTGTAATACGCTTGGATGTGACGGACGATATGATCGTTTCCGGTATAACACCCCATCTGGCACCAATACTCCTGAGGAAAAACAATGGCTAAGATTGGCAGTGAAAGGCGCATCAATTTATTCAGCCGCAGGACCGAAGGCGATAAAACATCTTGAAAAGGCGAATGATATGGGCCTTGGCGGCGGCATCTACGCTATGGGATGCATGGGAACATATAGCGATCTAATTGCGGTCAATTCTAGCAGAAACTCATACAGCAATCGTCGAAAAGAAATAATAAAGACTCTATTATCATTACGTCATGGCCCGCAGGCGCAGGCGGACAAAGAAATATTGTTAAAAAAGGCTCAGTTTAGCACCTACGATAATTCGCAGATTAGAGCGTTACTCGCATGGGATAATAAATCTTCTATTTGCGCCTATAGTCGAAAATTTCAAAAATAGCGTCCTACTTTCTGCATTTGCTACATAAGTCCGAAAATTCCCTGCTCGTATTTTAGGATTCCCTGTTATTAAATAAACAGGGTATTGAGGCTGATACGGCTTCGGCCCTGACCGCGTCCACCGCCATTTTTCTTGAAATAGCCATTGTTTTTGTTCAATTGTTTTTCAGACATTTGTAATGGCTCAAAAAATATCGCAATAAATAAATTTTTAGACCCAAAACATTTTACTTTTGTTTCATTCTCACGCTATCGGGCGACTAGCAATAGCCGCCCGAATGAGGAAAATTATATGTGTTGGCCGTGCAGATAGCAAACCAACACAGTATTTAAGTCAAGCAATCTAGACGAGATTATCAGCTAGATCTGCTAGCACGGCGTCTTCAATTGTGATTGTGTCTGTCCCGAATGTGAAGACTACATCATCACCAACCTGCATTGCATTTTGCATTGCATCCGCCACACCAAAGCTTGTGAAGTCGAGCAAGTCTTCGGCATCGTTATAATCAATTACCGTGTCATTGCCTGTACCCACTTCAAAGACAAAGGTATCAGCGCCCGCCTCACCGCGTAGGATATCATCCCCCGCGCCGCCGTTAATGATATCATCCCCTAGGAAACCACGGAGATAGTTATTCCCGCTATCGCCCATGATGTTATCGTCATGACGTGAGCCGACAATGTTTTCGATAGAGAGATAGCTGTCACCTATGGCCTCGCCCGTATTATTGGACGCATTGCCAAGGTCGATTGTTAGACCCGCTGTAGCTGAGGCGTAGTAAGCCCAATCAGAGCCCGCACCACCGTCTAGCATATCAGCGCCACCATCTCCTTGCAGGAAGTCATTGCCATCACCGCCGCTCAAGACGTCGTCACCGAATGATCCACGCAGATAGTTGGCGCCAGCGTCGCCGTTGATAATATCATCATGGCCAGAACCGTAAACACGTTCCACTGAGATGAATGTGTCACCTTGGGCATCGCCGCCTGTTGCAGTGTTCGCAGCAAGGTCAACATTAATGCCCGCTGATGAAGAGGCGTAATAAGCCCAATCAACACCGTTACCGCCGTCAAGAACATCAGCCCCTTGATCACCACGAACAAAGTCTACACCGTCTCCGCCGGTCAGAACGTCATCACCTTGGAGACCGCGCAGGAAGTTATTTCCCGCATCTCCCGAAATAATGTCATCAAAACGAGAGCCAAGGGCGTTCTCGATAGAAGTATAGGTATCTCCCGCAGCTTCACCCGTGTTATTGGACACATTTCCGAGATCGATGGTAAGCCCAGCGCTCGATGAGACATAGTAGGCCCAGTCAGATCCTGCACCGCCGTCGAGCGCGTCAGCACCCAATCCGCCTTGTAGGAAGTCTGTTCCGCCTTCGCCAAAGAGTTGGTCATCCCCGCGGAAGCCACGCAGATAGTTCACACCGCCATCCCCTGTGATGTTATCATCGAATCGAGATCCATAGACCCGCTCGACGAGGATGTAGGTATCACCTTGCGCATCGCCGCCGAGACCTGTGTTCGTTCCAAGATTTACAGTAACCGCCGCATTTGACGTTGTGTAATCCGCCCAGTCTTGACCAGCGCCACCGTTCAGGATGTCTGCGTCTGCACCGCCGCGGAGGAAATCTACTCCGAAGCCGCCGTTAAGCGTATCTTGTCCAGCTTCACCACGTAAATAGTCATTTCCGCTACCCCCATTGACCACGTCATCTCCCGCACCTGCAAAGACGCTATCATTGCCGGATAGTCCGTTAATGATGTCATCATTAGCAGTACCAGTGAGGACGTCATTACCTGGCGTTCCGTTAATCTCACCCAATCCAAGTGTTGCCACTTCGATAAGCTGATCCGCGAATTGCAAGAACTCGGTGTTGGTAATCTGATCTGTGCCGTCTGTACCGACATTATCGAGCAATGTGATAACGCCGTTTGCGAAAGTCAGCGTATAATCCGCGTAATCACCAGAGAGTACAACAGTATCACCTGTGCCTTCTCCGCCGTCGAGAACGTCGTCATCCGCGCCGCCTTCTAGCGTGTCATCACCAGCTAATCCGAGGATAGTGTCAATACCGCCGCTGCCGACAAGCGTTTCACCAGCTGCTGTGCCAACCAGATTATTGTTAGCACCCGTTATGGTCACAGCAACAATTTGAGTTGTACCGTCATCCGCAGTGAAGGTGAATGTATCTGCAACAGTTTCGCCATCATTTAGGTCATTGACTGCGGCTTGTGTCGCTACGTAGCTCCAAACTCCGCCTGTAATAGAGAAAGTCCCAAACCCACTAGTGCCAGTCGCAGGGCCTGCATCTGGAAAGGTTGGATTACTTCCGTCATCAACATTGGTAATCGTCAACGTACCTGAGGCCGTGATGTCGCCATCGCCCAGTTCGCCTTCAGCCCGTGTCGCAGCTGTTGTTCCCGTGACAAAAGAGCTATCTGCTGTACCAGTGATGACAACTGTGACCTCTTGCATCGTGCCGTCGTCAGCTGTGAATGTGATTGTATCACTTGCCGTTGCGCCCGCTGCAAGGTTTTGCACTGCAGATTGATCCAGCGTGTAAGTCCAATCGCCGTTGTTGCTGAGTTCAAATGAACCGAAGCCATTGTCACCCACAGTAGACGTAACATCCGGGAAAGTTGGATTATCATTTATGTCGATGTCAGTGATGACAATTGTGCCTGTTGCTGTGACAGGAGCATCTCCGATATCGCCCTCTGTGACCGCTCCAGAGAAGTCACCAGACACAACAGCCGCATCATCGATATTAGCTACTGGGTCTGTTGCGTCTGATGTTAATGTCTCAAGAGTGCCGCCACCATCAGTGTAGGTCACTGTGACAGAGATCTCTGTGCCAACATCATCATCACCTAACGTATAGCTCGCCGTGGTAGCACCTGTAATGGCAACGCCATCTCTGAGCCATTGATAAGTGTCAATAACGACGCCCGAACTTGCAGATCCGTTATCAATATCTGTGATAGTCGAGCTATCCGCAAAGAGTGTCTGATCTTCAGTTTCCATGCCGATGATTGTGACGTTACCAGACGGCGCATCATTCACATTGGCGACCGCAACAGTATCGGCAGAGACCAATGTCTCGCTTGTACCGTTATCGTCAACAAAGCTCACTTGGACAGAGATAACTGCACCGACATCTTCATCTGACAATGTGTAAGTCGCCGCATCAGCCGCACCGATTGACACACCATCACGCATCCAGTCGTAGCTGAAACTTGCGCTAGATAAACCATCTGCGTCCGTTACAGCCGAGATGTCAGCTGTAAGCGTTTCGTCTTCAGCGATGACGCCACTGATGACCACGTCACCCATTGGCGCGTCATTTACATTGACCGTAGCGGAGCCGCCCATTGAGCTTACGCTCTCTGAGGTCCCCTCACCGTCTGTGTAAGAAACAGTCACTTCGACAACTGCGCCGACATCATCATCACCAAGAATATAGCTGTCAGATGTTGCGCCTGAGATGTCCACACCGTCACGCGTCCACTGATAGCTGAAGCTGCCGAGGCCATCTTCATCACTCAGTGCTGACGTATTCGCAGTTAGCGTTTCGTCTTCTGTGCGAGTTCCGTCCACTGTTACGCCGCCCATTGGAGCATCGTTGACGTTTGCGACAGGAACAGTTGGCGCAGAGGCGACAGATTCCGCTGTGCCGTTACCATCAGTATAGCTTGCCACAACCGTGATGATTTCGCCGACTTCCGCCTGCGTCAGTGTCAAAGTTGCACCTGTGCCAACTGAAGTCGAGCCTGCAAACCACTCATAGCTGATAGTTCCAAGACCATCGACATCTGTAAGCGTGTTACTCGCTGTAAGCGTTTCGTCTTCAGCGATGACGCCACTGATGACCACGTCACCCATTG
>CAYRIV010000001.1:213766-217351 GCA_964424575.1 uncultured Caulobacterales bacterium
GTCAAAGTTGCACCTGTGCCAACTGAAGTCGAGCCTGCAAACCACTCATAGCTGACAGTTCCAAGACCATCATCATCTGAAAGCGTATTGCTAGCCGTTAGGACTTCATCTTCGGCGATAGTGCCAGAGATAGTTACGTCCCCTGTGGGTGCATCATTTACATTAACAACAGCAGCTGTGTCCGCTGATGTGAGCGTTTCGACTGTCCCGTTTCCGTCAGTGTAAGTCACTGTGACAGCGATAGCTGCACCGACATCAGAGTCTGTCAATGTGTAGCTGTCAGATGTAGCACCCGAGATAGCTGTGCCGTTATTTGTCCACTGATAAGTGAACGCACCGAGGCCGTCATCATCTGTGATTGTCGATGTATCAGCTGTTAGAGTTTCGTCTTCTTGGACAGTGCCTGCGATAGTCACTGTACCGCCTGGAACATCGTTGACGTTCGCCACGGGAGCTGTGACAGGAGACGTTACTGTCTCAAGCGTGCCCTGATCATCTGTATAAGAGACAGAGAACGAAATCTCGGCACCGACATCATCATCACCTAGCGTATAGCTGTCGGCTGTCGCGCTGCTGATAGCAACACCGTCACGCATCCACTGATAGCTGTAGACTGCAGAGGTAAGGCCGTCATTATCTGTCAGCGCAGAGAGATCAGCCATTAGCGTCTGATCTTCGGTTGCTGTACCTGCAATGCTGACACCACCCGTAGGCGCGTCATTAACATTCACAACGGGAACTGTGTCTGTAGAGACAACCGTTTCGTTTCCGCCCTCATCATCAGTAAAGCTAACTTCAACAGAAATAACAGCATTAACGTCGTCATCCCCTAGCGTGTAGTTATCCGCAGTTGCGCCGCTGATAGCCGCGCCGTCACGCATCCACTGATAGCTAAAGACTGCGCTTGTCAGGCCGTCTGCATCAGACACATCTGACATATCGATTGTGAGGTTTTCGTCTTCTTGGACTGTGCCGACGATAACAGGTTGTCCTGCTGGTGCGTCATTCACATTTGTCAGATCAAGCGTTGCGCTTGTGCTGACAGGTGTCGCCATGCCGTCTGTAACATCATAGGTGAATGTCACATCCGTTGTATCATGTGCTGCAGGTGTGAAGTCCCATGTGCCGTCCAAATTATCGATAATCGTACCAGACGAAGCTGTCAGATTGAGGACGCTTAGCGACGCATTGCTGTCAACATCAGAGGCGTTTGCTAGAAGTTGGCCTTCGGTGATAACCAGAACGGTATCCTCAGCAGAGGCTCCAAGATCTACTGGCGCAGAGACAGTTGGACCGTCATTATCACCAGAGATAGCGAGCGTTACAGTCGCAAAGGACTGTGCATTTCCTGAGTCTTCGACCGTATAGGTAAAGCCGCCTGTCACCGTCTCGCCAGCATTCAGCGACTCTGGCGCGTTCACGCTGTATGAGCCGTCAGAATTGACTTGTACTGTGATAGGGTCTGCGCCGCCTGTGAGCGTGACAACAAACCCGCCGACGCCATCGGAGACAACGGAAGTATTTGGTCCCGCGGAAACATTTACAACTTCGAACGTATCGCCAGCATCAACGTCTTCGTCATTGGCTGTGATATTACCTGTCAGACCTGTGCCGTTTTCTGTACCGGCAATCATATCGTTTTCAGCATTGACGGCATCATTCGCACCGACAATTGTCACAAAGACAGTTGCTGAGCTGCTAGCGCCGTCAGGATCTTCAACTGTGTAGGTGAAGCTATCCGTTAGCGTATCTCCTTCTGCTAATGCTTGGAAAGCAAGCGAACTATCACCTGATGTTAAGTTATAATCCACCAAGCCATTCGCTCGCACAGTCACTTGCGCACCCTGGTCTGTTGTCAGGATGGCGGGGACAGCAGATGTCACGGCCATGTCAGTGCCCGCGGCAGATGTTGCATCATCCACATCAGCCGTCGAGACGAGTGTGAGCGGATCACCATCTGGGTCTGTGTCTGGCGTCACGCCAGCCGCTCCACCAAAGATGACGTTGAATGTCGAAATAGACCCTTCTGTTACGCGGATACCGCCCGACGCATTTGCATCAGAATTTCCGTCATTCGTTGCAATCGGTGTGTCATTAGACGCTGTAATAGCGACCGTGATTGTTTCCGTCAGAGCAGGACCTGCCGTGTCGCCATCCGACAAATCAATTGTGATGTCACGAGAGCTTGCAGGCTGGTCGCTCGTCGTTGCAAACGTCAATGCTTCGATGACAGTCTGAACGTCTGATGCGAAAGCACTGGAGTTAAATGTGACAGTCAGATTGTCAGAATCTGCGCCCGCCAATGTGCCGACGACTGTGCCGCCGACAGACACATCCGCACCTGTAACAGCCACACTGCTATCTAGATTTAGAAGGTCAGTCGCGTCACCGCCTGTGACAGCAACGCTTAGAACGCCGCCGTCAAAGTCTTCGCCATCAATATCTGTAACAACTGTACCCGCTGCGAAAGCAGTTGGGACAGCTGGAGCTGCGTCAACAGCCTCGACATGTGTGGACGCCGTTACGCCGCTTACATCAACGTCAACGACGTCATCAATTGCATTAACTGTCAGGTTCACAACGACAGTATCTTGCAATCCGCCGCTATCTGTGACTGTCACAGTAAAGCTATCAAGGCCATTGTAGTTCGAGTTACCTAAGTAACTGAACGCGCCGGTAGAGGCGTCAATTGTTGCCGCGCCATTTGCCGCGCCGTCGCCAGCCTCGATTGTATAAGTCAGCGTTGTGCCATCTTCCACGTCATTCGCAACGATAGTCCCTGTAATGGCGAGATCTTCATCACCTGATGGCGCGTTGTCAGATGCGACTTCGTCAATCTCTGGCGCGTCATTTACAGCCGTCACATCAAAGGTGATGGTGTTGGCCGTTTGATCCGTATTCACACCACCATTGGCTGTGCCGCCATCATCGACCACTTGGAAAGTGAAGCTGGCATAGCCTGTGCCGTTTGCGTCATCGGCTGGCGTGAACACAAGATTCGCAATGTCGCCGACCGCGATAGATTGACCCGCAGTCACAGCCGTGCCGTTCAGCGCAAGTGTGCCATCAACAGGTAGGGTCGTGATAATCACAGCACTTAGAGTGTTTGGAGCTGTTGCGGTATCTGCGGCGTCAGAGAAACCAAAGTCAGCCGCTACGAACGTATGCGCTGCGTCCTCATTGACAGTGATGGCTGCATCCGCGCCGTCTGGCGCGTCATTGATATTTGTGAAGGTGATAGATGCAGATTCAGTCGTAGACATTGCGCTGTCATCATCCGTTGCAGTCACATCAAATGCCGGAGCCGCTTCGCCGCCGTCATGCGCAAAGCTGACAGAGTTCGCGACGACATCAGCTAATGTAAAGCTGGTCACAACATTGCCGCCGAGCATGAAGTTACCACCTGTCACATTGCTGACAGTAATCGTGACATCAGCGTCAACATCATCAATATCGACAACGCCTAAATCAGCCACTGTCAAAGTGACAGTCTCGCCTTCAATTATAGTCAGGCTCGGTGAGGTCACTGTTGGCGCGTCATTTACAGCCGTCACATCAAAGGTGATGGTGTTGGCCGTTTGATCC
>CAYRIV010000001.1:217451-408528 GCA_964424575.1 uncultured Caulobacterales bacterium
ACCTGTCACATTGCTGACAGTAATCGTGACATCAGCGTCAACATCATCAATATCGGCTACGCCCATATCGGCCGCTGTTATAGTGACTGTTTCGCCCTCATTCACAGTGAGGCTTGGTGAGGTGACCGTCGGCGCGTCGTTGGCATTTGTGAAGGTGATTGTAACCGTCTCTGCAGCCGCAGCGGCGTTGTCGTCATCAGCTGCGCTAATATCAAAGCTTGGCGCTGTTTCGTCACCATCATCCGCAAAGGCGATATGTCCAGCCGCGACATCGGCGAGTGTGAACGATGTGAGATTCATAGCACCAGAGTTGGTGTTAACTATCTGACCACCCTGTAGATTGCTGACAGTGATTGTAACATTTACATCCATGTCATCAACATCTGTCACGCCGAGCGTCGCAACAGTGAGCGGCACAACTTGGCCTTCAGTAATGGTCAGCGTTGGGCCATCAATTTCAGGCGCATCATTGACATTTGTGAAGGTAATAGTTGGCGTCACAGTCGCAGAAGAAAGCGCACCCGCATCTGTAGCGGTGACTGTAAATGTCGGCGCAGCTTCGCCTCCGTCATGGACAAAGCTCACATCTCCAGCAACCACTTGTGCGAGGGTGAAACTTGTCACAGCGCTGCCGCCGAATTCAAAGCTACCGCCTGTAGGCGTCCCGACATCAATCGTAATGTCTGCATCCGCATGATCAGAGTCCGCCACGCCGAGCATTGTGTTATCAATGGTGACCGTATCGCCTTCTGAAAGCGTGAGGCTTGGCGCCGTCACAGTCGGTGCGTCATTCACATTATTGACTGTGATGTTCAGCGTCCCCGTGGCGTCAGCCGTGTCATCTGATCCCGTCCCGTCATCGGACACACTTACCGCAAGACTATCGGACAGGTTCTCTGTACCGTCATGCGTGTAGACCACGCCACCCGCATCAAGCTGAGCTTGTGTGAAGGTCGTGCCCGCAATGCCGTCAATTGTCAGCGTGCCGTTCACAACATTTGTCGTGATTGTATAGGTCAACTCTGCTGCACCGTCGGAAGCATCAACGTCATTGGCAGCCAGCATAGACGCCGTAAGAACAAGGGCATTGCCTTCGTCGACTGTTGCATTTGTATTATCGACTGAGAGTGTCGGCGCGTCATTTGTGCCGTTAATCGTGACACTCAGAGTCTGTGGAGCCGCGTTCGTTGCGCCCTCACCGTCTGTTGCCAAGATTGTATAAGTCAGCACGAGGCTTTCGCCATCGCCAAGGTCGTCAAAGTCAATCGTGCCGCTATCGAACGCCCACGACACATTAGCCGACACTGAGCTGTTATCGATGCTGCCAGTAAATGTCACTGCGTTTGCGAGCGCGGTTTCTAAAGCCGCCACGTTAATAGATGCATTAGCGTTAGTACCATCAATAGACAGCGGGTTTGCCGCGTCTAGCGAGACAGAAGCCGTGTCCATTAGATCAACATCTGCAATCGTGATTGTGCCGCCTGCTGTGAGGTTTGCACCTGCCTCAGTCGCGGAGTCGGAGTCCGAGTCCCCCCCTACAATTGAGAATGTTGGCAGATCATTTTCACCCTCTACAGTGATAACAATCTGGGTCACAAAATTTTCCGTGCCGTCATCAATTGTGACGTCAAAGCTTTCCGAGAAGCTCTCACCTTCTGCGAGGTATTGAACATCCGCATTGGCGATTGTGTAAGTCCATTGGATTTGACCAATGTTTCCGCCATTCGCTGAGGCAATCTGACCTCCGCCCATCGTGCCAAGGTAACCAACGCCTGTATTTTGTACCGTGACCTGGTGAATATCGTCTGTTTCTGCATCCGTGAAATAGATGTCAGATGACGCCGTAAGGTTGACGGTTGCCGCACTGTCTTCAGTAACAGTCGCGGCTGCATTGGTCCCGATTGCGAGTGGCGTGCCGGCAGAGTCAGTCAGCACAGGTGAATCGTTCACGCCGTTTATCTCAAGCGTGAGTGTTTCAACTGTGGGAATTGTGATACCGTCCGATACTTGGTAATCTGCCGTAATCGATAGCGTATCATTTTCGTCAAGCCCATTAATCGCGACGTCATTCAGATCAACTGTATAGCTACCATCTGTCAGAACAGTCAGCGTGGCATATGTGACGCCGTTATCGACGAGATTGATTTCAGTGCCACCAGCTACTACTGTGCCATTCACGAGAGAATGAATTAGTAACGCGTCATCATTATCGACATCTGTACCCGCGAGGTTACCCGTGATGTCGGCAAAACTATCAAAGCCAGCTGTGTCATCAACTGATTCCGCGCCTGTCAGATTAACAGCGGCAACCGTCGGTGCGTCATTGCTGCCGTCGATTGTGACTTCAATACCAAACGGAGTCCCATCGGCAGAAGTGATGTTAAATGTCTCTGATAAATCGTCGCCAACATTAAGTGCTTGCACAGTACCATTAGTGTTATCAATCGTGTAACTCCAATTACCGTTCGCGAGTAAAGCAAAAGTCCCGTATTGCCCGATGACGTTACCCGTTGAAGTAAACATATCATTCACGTCATCCACATCTGTCGCCGTGATTGTGCCGTTGAATGTGGCATTACCAACTGTCGCGCCACCAGCATCTACGCCTGTCTCTGTCAGCGTGACACCGAGGTCCCCGCCGAACATCGCTGCATCGTTTGAGCCTAGGACAGTGATGGTAATGCTTTGCTGCGTGCCATCCGCAGAAGTCACTGTGAATACATCGGTATCGCCCTGCGTTTCATCTAGCAGATCAGCCGCACCGCCTGCTGTGTTATCGAGGGTGTAAGTCCACTCTCCAGAGGCGAGTAATTCGAGAGAACCGTAAGTGCCCGTCTGTGACGACGCTGTAAATGCATTCGCCATATCATCGGCATCAACATCTGTGTTGGTCAGCGTGCCTGTTGCCGTTGGCATGCCGATTGCGGCTTGCAACGCATCAACGCCGTCTTCAACAACTGAGCCTGAATTATCACCCATGATGACGGCAGCATCATTCGTGCCTTCAATCGTCACAGTAATTATTTGAGCAGTTCCGTCTTCGGATGTGACAGTGAACGTATCTGTAACGATATCGCCTTCATCGAGTGCATCTACGGCTGCGGCTGTCGCAGCATCTGTACCGAGTGTGTATGTCCATAAACCCGTGGCATCCATAGTAAGAGAGCCATAAGTCTCCACAATTGGAGTCATAATCGCTGTGAACACATTATCATTATTGCCCGCATCCACATCTGTATGGAACAGCTGCCCAGACGCCGTAAGGTCACCCGCGATAGTCGCACCTGTGGCGTCAGATCCTGCTTCTTTGACAAGGTCAGTAAAGGTCCCCGCAACAGAGTCGTAATTGTCAACGGTCCCTGTAATCACAGCCGCATCGTTTGAGCCTGTGACTGTAACAGTAACCACCTGCGCAGTACCGTCTTCGGCGAGGACTGTGAACGTGTCATCCTCATTTTGACCAGCATTGAGCATATCCGCTGCGCCGCCCGCCGTATCATCAAGCGTGTAAGTCCAGACGCCGCCCGTAGTTAGAGTCAGTTCGCCGTAAGTGCCAACTGACGCCAGGTCGCCCGACGCAATTGCTTGGAAAACATTGTCGTTATTTGCGCTATCAACATCTGTGTGCGTCAGCGTGCCTGTAGCTGTGTTGTCACCAATTGCAGCACCTGTAACGTCTATGCCAGCTTCGATAACAGCATCTGCACTATTATTAATTTGACCAGAAATATCGGCAGCGTCATTCGCGCCGTCGATGTTAATCGTAAGCTCTTGGATCGTACCGTCAGCGGCCTGAACATTGATAGTATCTGTAAGACCCGCAATGACGCCAGCGCTGAGCGCATCGACGTCGGCATTGGCGTCGTCAAGATCGTAAGTCCACACACCGTTTGCATCAATCGTGACAGAGCCGTAAGTGCCCACAACTGTTTCCGCGATAAACGCGTCATCCGTACCGTCCACATCCGTAGAGGCCAAATCTGATCCGACACTTGCCGTGCCATCCTCAACCGCCGTGACAGTAGTAGTGCCTGTGATCACAGCCGCATCATTCGTGCCTTGGATGGTAATTGTAACAGTTTCAGTGGCTGAATTACTTAGCAAATCACCGCTATCGTCTGTGACGATGACCTCATAGGTGATTGAGAGCGTATCCGTCGCAGAGAGGAAATCAAACGCTTCAGTGCCGCTATCAAAAAGCCAACCCGCTTCAGTCTGTGAGTTCGTTGTGACGGTGAACATGTCGAGCAGGTTTTGGTCTGTCAGCGCACCCTGATTGCCCGTAATGAGGAGATCGCCAACCGCGCCTTTCGTCGCCGTCAGAACATCAGCCGTATTAAGTACATCAATATCGCTGAGTACAAATGTGCCGTCAGTCATGAGGCCTGTGCCTGTATCTTCTGTCAGCGCAAGACCGTTCGTGCCGACCACTCCACCGTTAATGACGGGTTGATCGTTTGTGCCTTCAATAGTGATAACCACATTTTCTTGGAAAGAATTACCGTCTTCATCCGTCAAAGTCACAGCATAGCTTTGGACGAGTTGTTCACCTGCGCCTAGCGTCTGGATTGTGTTTTGCTGACCGCCATTTGTAACGTCAAATGTCCATGTAATCTTACCTATACCGTCGCCAACGCCGTCATCTGGCAAGGTCGCTTGGAACAGGCCAAGATAACCCACGCCACCGCCCGCAGGCAGAACGCCAACACTTGGCGCGGATGTCGTATTTACAGCATCAACAAAATCAATATCACCAGACGTGCTGTAATCAGGCACATCATTTTCAATAACTGTGTCAGCCAAGACAGCCGCAGTGACAAGCGGCGTTTCCGTATCAATAGCCACGTCAAGCGATGTCGTCGCCGCAATGACAGCGGCATTGCCCGCCGCATCTGTGATGTCGCCCGTATAGCCCGTAACCTCTAGGTCTGCCTCTACATCGGGGTCAGAAACCGTATATGTGAAGACAAGTGTGTCAGAGTCGCCTGCTGCCGCGTCAAGAACGGCCACGCGCCCGCCTGTAAGCGTAAGCTCAGGCGCTGTTGCGCCCACACTCACATCACTATCAAAATCAACAGTAAACGTAATCACGGCCCCGTCTTGATGCGTCCCTGCATTGTCAACAGTAACAGAATTTGCAGTTGGCGGAGTCGTGTCGACTTCTACTGAGAAAGTCCCCGACTGCGCACTTGGGTTATCATTGGCATCAATTGCTACGGCGTAATAGTTCGACGTAGCATCAGCCGTCATTGCGAAATCAGAGGTCGACCAGGCATTAGACGCAACAACAGCTTGCGCCACAAGTTGATCATTGCTGGCATCAAATACGCGAATAACGGTTCCGTCTGGCGCATCTGATGTGCCTGACAAGCCGTTAGACGTAACATTGGCCAGCGCGTCAGTTCCGTCCGTTCCCGTATCATTGGTTAGCGCTGTAATTACGGGCGCGTTTTCAGGCGTAATGTCAGCTTCGAATGTGAAGCTCTGTGTGTCGCTATTGCCTGCAGCGTCAGTCACATCGACACTGTAAGTATTCGTACCCTCAACAACATTCGCCTGCGGAATCAGAGCCGTCCAGTCATTCGTGCCAACAGCCTGAACTGCGCCTACGCCGCCAATTGTCACACTTGTCGGCTCGCCCGTGACTTCGACTGTCACCGTCACACCGTCCGACGCTTCCGCGATATTGACAACTGCGCCGCCTTCAACATTTGGCGTTCCGATTGCGGGCGCAGTTGTGTCATATTCATAAGTCTCATTCGTAGCGCCAGCGCCCACAACCGCTTCATTGCCCGCCGTGTCTTGAACGCTGTTTCCACTAACGAAAGATAATTCAAGTGTTCCCTCACTTGCCCCGATTGTGTTCACGACGATGGTCGCAACATTACCGTTCATTGAAACAGAATCGATTGTAGCCCCGAGTGTCGCCGCGAAATCACTCGCGACAGGCGTGCTGACGGACCCATCAAATTCAACATCAAACGAGACAGTCGCATCATTTGTGTGCTCAGCGGCAGCAGATGTCCGTGTGATAGACGTGACCTCTGGGGCCGTTTGATCAAGCGTGACCGCAAAAGGCGAGGACGCGGTGCTGGTGTTCACGCCATCTGAGGCTGTCGCTGTATAGCTGCCAGAGCCAACGGCAACTGTGGTCGCCCATGCCCCTAATCCATCAGCCGTGACAGTTTCGACAAGCGTACCGCCGTTAAACACAGAAACAGAAGCTCCTGCTTCTGCCGTGCCATACAAAACGCCCATCATATTTGTAATACCATCTGTGGACGACGCGCCAGAGTCACCTGCAATCGCGTCAATCGTCGGTACAGAAGGCGTATTAGCGTCGACAAGGAATGTATCCGCATCGTCAATTGTGCCGCTATTTGATAGCGTTGCAGGCGTGGACGTCCCTGTATCAAATACTGTCGCGCTGCCGACTAAATCAAAGTTCGCGCCAGTCACTGTCAAATCAGTCATTTCGTCCATGTCACCCTCGGCGATGACATAAGTGAATGTCATTTGAGTTACATTTGTTAAGTCTGCGCCATTGTAGACAGCGAACGCTCCATTGCTGAGTTCAATGCGGACTTCGCCGCCGTTCACGACAACGTCAATCGCCGTACTGAAGTCAATTGTGAATGTTAATGTTTCGCCGACACCGTATGTGCCAGCAGTTTCATTGATATCGATTTGTGTAATTGCAGTCATGGTTTTAATCCTTGAATTTTAAATGGCTGCGGTGCGCCCGCAAAGTGTGTTGAATTAATTATTAGGGGTCTCAGAGATTAGTGGTGGCCGAAAGGTGGGGCATCAGCACGGTGCCACATCATGGGTTTTCGCCCGCGTAGGCGTGCAAAATTCCTCTCTGGCATCATTGCGCCAGGCAGGATGAAATAGGTTTCATCTGAATTAATTATGACGGACATTTTGCGCCTCCCGTGGAGACGTTAATAAACGATTCATTATTTTGCGGCGTGATGGCCGTCACGTTGCGCTCAATATTTTTTAAACAATTAACAAGATTGTTTTTACGATCAAAAATGCTCGAACGGTTTTCAAATGAATATAGGAAGACATCAACAGCCATGGTAAAGCCGCAACTTTTAACAAGTTTGCTTTTTATTTCTCGCACGCAGACACCCCCTAATTGCCTTACGGCAACTACGCTTGACCCATAGGGTCGTATTAAAAGTGTCGCGAAACACTTTTATGAGGATAATCAAATAAGGATAATTTGAATGAGTTTAGGACGCGCCATTAAGACACTATTTCCCATAAAGCTCAGTTCGAAACGCCCCGTTTCAAAATCCACAATTTTAAATCTAAATAGGATTTACGCCCCTATTTGTAATCTGGTTAAAATATTCCTAACGGATGCGCAAGTGAAAAATGTTGATTTTTTATTATCTGATACGCGTTTCACGCGAAGACTAACGTAAAACTTTATATTTATATTAAAGTTAAATACTCTAAGTTTACGCCTAAAAACAGGGGGTTACTGCGGGTTTACTGATTTAAGTCGATACGTCAAAATTTACTTGAGATTGATGTTAAGTTTCAAAAATTTCGTCTAGTATTCTGGGGTATGAAGCGCGAAGTGTATCAGGATTGGAAAGTGGTCAGAACCGCACGCATTGAGCCGTTTCATCTCTATCAAGCTAAAATGTTTGGAATGAAACACATGATCAAGGGGCCAGCGCACAAACGGGTTTTTCGCACTATAACTATTATATAATCCTCTGCCATGGCGCGGATCTAACAGGCCGCTTACGCGTAAAAATTTCTTGGTGGTGGATGACCACCCTACATCGTTTAAGTCCCCCGTCACAATTGTAGGACACCCCAGATGCCCAACCTCATTTGCGACAAAACCAAGTTCTTTATCTAAATCGGAGGTATCGTCTTCTGGACGAGGCGGGCGCGGGTGAACTCCATAAAACCGTAAATATTCTGAATATCCGACATCCAAATCGAGTGTCAAAGACGGGATATGATCTTGCACTAGATAGCGTTCCTGCGCCCGCACAATAGGGAACTTTGAATAAAACAACATACCATTGAAATCTGGCAAGGGCAGTAGATAATGATGTTGGTACTCATCTTCTAGTGATGAAAAAGCGTCTCGCCACGCCTCATCCGTTTCGACCAAAAACAAAATATCGGGTGAAATGTCTTTAATTTGGTTGAGATAATCAGAATGAGCTTCGTTTTCCATAAGCACGTTGCCCACGAAAACTTTGATTGGAATATGTGGACTTCCTGCTTTGAGTTTCTTGGTCTGGACAGGAACAAACTTTGTGAACGGCAAAATATCTCTGAGGCAAGAGAGCGTTCCAATAATTAGAGCCCAAAAAATTGCTTTATCTGCCAAGGATGACAACCCTGGAATAAACCAGAATAAACAAGCCGTGAATGAGAGCAGCACAGCCATTTGAATACGGGCATAAGTCCAAGCGCGCAGCCACCAAGTTTGCTCTCGGAAAAACGGTATGGCCGTCCCGACAAGCAAGGCAACCGCAAAAGCGCGCACAATATATTCCAAAATTTCCATAGGTTTCCCTAAACGAAAAAAAGCCGCCCCGAAAGGCGGCTTGAAATATAATTAGGGTGATTTAGTTCGTTGGATTATTGGCAGGGTCGTCAGTTTCTGGACGCTCAATATTAAGCGTAGGAACTTTGACTGTCTCTGTTTCTGTCCCAGCCTCAACATCGACAGGCACTTCAATTTCAATAGTTTTTGTCTCAGTTTGGACGTTCATAGTTGGGATTTCGACATCGACAGATTCTGTGCCGATACTCACATCAGCAACATCGACATCATATTTTGGCAATTGCCCTTCTGTCACTTGAACGTCGACATTGGGCAAGCGCGCTTCTTGCGTTTGGTCAACATCTATGAGGTATAGAGCTGCGGCTGCAACTGCTGCGATGGCGACAGCTGCAAACGCGATACCTACGGTTTTACCTGCGCTGTTTTCCTTTTGCGTTTCATGGCGCGTACCATGACGATTATAGGGGTCATTGGAATTGAGGGGCTTGTTTGAAGGTGTCATAGGTTATCCTTAATTTATGAGTATTGTTGTTGGTAAGCGTACAGATTATTACGCGACGCGGGCGGTCGACTTCGGTCCAGCAAAAAACCAAACGATTAGACCGATTAAAGGAAACAAGAGGACGAAGAGCGTCCAGAGAACCTTCTTTCCTGTAGAAGCAGCGGATCCTATAATGTTGATAATCGCCCAAATTGCGACGATTAAATGTAGTAAGCTAAGTAATCCTTCAAACATGTTTTTCTCCATTCTGGTTAAGTGCGGTCTCTCCGCGTTGTGTTGTAGAAATGGAGGGCAGCGATTTTAGTTCCAAAACTTTTATAAACACGACGAAAGGAACTTTTAGTATGTGTAAGCGTAGGTTTTACCGATGAATAAAGCAAAAACAAAAAAGCGCATACTTATTGTTGAAGACGATCCATTTATTGCAATGGATTTAGAAGACATATTTGATGCGTCTGGTTTTGACGTTATAGGTCCGTTTGCAAATGTAGATGCTGGCCTTAAAGCTCTTGAAAACACGCAGCCTGAATTTGCCATGTTGGATTACAATCTTGGTCAAGAGACGAGCATACCACTCGCGATAATTTTAGAGAAAAAAGAGATTCCTTATATCTTTTTATCAGGTCAGGTCGCAGAAGTTATATTTAAACATGACATTCCTAAGCGTCCTATTATTGCAAAACCTTTTGTACCTGAACATCTTATTCGGATTGTCGAAATTCAATTAGGCAAGGAACAAAACATCTAGTGCGACGTTTCTCTCTTGCAACTATGAAGGAGAACAACGACATGACGAAGTCAGATAAATTAGACGACCTTTTCGATATTATTAAGGACTTGAGCATTGGTATGCTCGTAAGCGAAAACGCAAACGAATTACGTTCCCGTCCTATGAAAGCTTTTCCAGACACGACAACAAATCAAATCTGGTTTTTGACGAAATTGGGCTCTCCAAAAATAAGAGAAATTGCAAAAGACTCAGATGTGAATGTAAGTTTTGCATGCCCGAAGTCACAACAATATGTATCCATCAGCGGCAAAGCATTTGTGTCACGCGATATGGAAAAAATTGATATGATGTGGTCAGACGATATGGCCTTGTGGTTTGATTGCGAAAAGACAGACCCTAATGTTGCTGCCATTCGTATCGTACCATCAGTTGCAGAATATTGGGACGGCAAGTCCAGCAAAATTGCGCGCATGTGGGAAATTGCAAAAGCCAAGGTTAAGGGTGATACACCAGATCTTGGAGACAATGAAACAGTTCGCATGGCGAGTTAATCATTCATGCGTCACCAAAAATAAGACCCCTCACCTTCGGGTGATGGTTTTTTTTGTTGCGTCGCTTACCTTGACGCGGACAGCTAGCGGGGAAGGCCGGAATACTGTCTGCGCCAAGACCACAGTTAGAGTGGACGCGCTCTTTAAATGTAGAAAAAAATTATGACATTAACATAGGATAAGCCGTCTGCTTTAATGCTGATACGGTTTAAATGCTGATACGGTCTAGCTTCGCAGTTACGTGATATATTAACCCCGTTTTCGAGAGCTCATATTGAGCATCACCTTGCAAGTCCATCGGTGCGATACGGTTCAATATTTGACTACCAAATCCCTGACCCAGCTCACCTGAATCACCTTCAGAGAGTGTCTCATTCCACGTAAATGCAATATCTTCTGCCTTCTTCCACGATACCCTCAGGTCACCTTCTCGAGGACCAAGGGCTCCATGCTTAATTGCATTTGTACCAAGTTCACTGAGCATAAGCGTAAGTATAAAAGCCCCGCGCGGGGATACTTCAAAATCGTCATTTTCTTGGATATCAATGCGTGATTTGTTAGTCGCGTTCATAAAGGGTTCTAAAGACGTTTCTACGAGTTCGCGCATGGAAACACTTGCCCATTTATGGGCGGCCAATAATGATTGTGTTCGCCCCAAATTTGTGATTTTCTCCCGTAGCCGAAGCACTAATTTATCTTTATCGTCTTCATTGCGCCCCATCATAGACACTAAGGCTGAGACATGGGCATACATATTGCCCATGCGATGTCGCAATTCTTCATTTACCAAGGATAAATCATCGACTAACTGCTCGTGCTGCACCACCTCAATTTCAGTCATTACACTCGCGGCAAGATCCTTTAAGACCTGCTGATCGTCATCCGAGAAATTAGTCCTGGCCTGGCTATCAATGATACACAATGTTCCCAGCGCATGGCCATCTTTGGTAACAAGTGGAGCTCCCGCATAAAAGCGAATCTGAGGGCCATCCGTCACAAGAGGATTATCAACAAATCGAGGATCTTTTGTTGCATCAGGAACAACCATTATCTCTCTATTTCTGATCGCGTGGTCACAGAAAGCCACTTCGCGGTTCGTTTCACAAAGAGTGGTACCGTGTTTAGATTTAAACCATTGGCGGTCATGATCGATGAGAGAAATCAATGCGACTTCTGTACCAAGTACATTTGAAGCCAGACGCGTGAGGCGGTCAAACCGTTCCTCAGTCTTGCTATCGAGTAGCTTTGTGGCCGCGAGCGCTGCGAGACGATCAACTTCTGACATATTTTTGTCCTCAGGCTGGTGCGCCTAAAAGACCTTCCCTGTGAAGGCTATAAGGGTGATATGCTTGCTGCGCAACAATAGACTTTAGCCCCGTCCGCCAACCCAACGCTGCGAACTTTGCTCTTGTTTGAAGAAATTTGAATCAGATACTATTTCCAGAGCTTTTGCGTGTCGCTCTATTATGTCATCTTTGTCAGCCTGCATAGGCAACCCTTCAAGCGCCGCCGATTTAAGTTTCTCCAAATGCTCAAGCAGAACCGCTTTTTCGGCAGCTTTATCAGTCCCAGCAGCCAGCTCCGTTAATATGGTCATCATTTTGAGCGTGGTATTCCGATCAGTCGCAATATAAGCGCGGGATTGGTCACAAATTACGCTTGCAAACCTCTCAAAATCAATGGGGTGAGCGATTACCCGTAAATTACCGTTCTGATCACGGCGAAACGGGCTAGGCATTTGACCACGTAAGAATACTTTAAACGCACTATGATACCAGTTGATGCAATTCATGGCCGTGAAAGGATCGTTCACGCCTGGTGACAGGGCCCGCGCTAAGATTTCTACAAGTTCATCGGCGAGGAAAAGAATGTTTTGATGCGCTGTGCGGTCTTGGCCCATGGCATAGGCCTTACGGTAGCGCACACACGTCGCGTCATCCATTTCCTTCTCTGTCCAGATACGTATCAAGACATCGCCGCGTGTAACAAAATCACCTGGTCGGTATTCAATTTTAATGACAGCGTCCTGGTCTATTGCCATCTCCAAAAGCGCGTCTTCATTAAGGGTTTGAATATAACCTTCTGCTGTCGATTTAATCTCCACTGCACTCGCTAAGTCGTATTTTGATAGATCAACGTCCTTGTCCTTGTCCTGCTGACCGAGCTCTTCAGGGTATAGGGCTTCAATATCATTTCGCAGGCGTCGGCCCACACGGCCCGTAATGTTTCCGACATTGAGCGTTTCAGGCACGTGGTGAATAAAATATATTAGGATGCCGACGCTCATAAGAGTCATGCCCATCGCCGTTAACAGCGAAATATTCGGGACGAATTCCGCCACCATGTTTTCGCCCGACTCACCATCGCCAGTGCGCGCGACACGCAGAATTAACAGGCAATAGATAAAGGTCGATGTAAATGTCCCCAGCGTGATTTGGTTGCCCCGGTCGCGCATAAAGTTACCGATCAAGCGCGGCCCGTATTGCCCCGCAGCACTTGTCACTGCGACCATGGTGATAGAAAAAGTGGTGGCAGCAACTCCCATCATAGATCCCGCAATTGTAGCCAAAATCGTACGGGCGCCGTCGGCTTTATTAGACAAAAAGAAGCCAAACTCGGCGACTTTCAAACCATAATGCTCATCAAGATAGATAGTGAGATAGGCCAATAAAATAGACCCGAGCCCCATAAGGCCCGGGATAAAATAATAGCTACTTTGGAGGTCTTGCCAGACCTTTATGAGGCGCGCGTTCATGAATTAACTTTAGTCGTTTTTCGCTTTTCTGGTTTCTCTCCGTCTTGGATAACCCTGTAGCGTGGCTTAGGCTTATCACCGTCTTTAGGTGCAGGCCAGCCTTCACGTTGGTTCTCACGGTCGCCATCCATGTCTTCAGTCTGATCATGGAAAAGATGAACTTTTGTATCATAAGGCATATCGATAGACGCTTCATCGAGCGCATATTTCACGGCTCTCAGAATGTCTGAGCGATTGGCAACGACATTGCCGCGCTGGCTATCTGTCCACCACCGCGCACGAATTGTGACCCAACTTGCCGCAAGATCCCATACAAAGGCTTCGGGTGCTGGATCAGTTTCAACTCCGTCAATTTTCCCAATGGCGGATTTGATAATATCGCAAGCCTCGTCAATATCATCGGCATAACCGATACCTATATCATATTGAGAGCGGCGTTTGGCTTCGCCTGTTTTGACAAGAACGGCACTTGTATAAATATCACTATTTGGAATTACGGCACGCTGTCCATCATAAGTTTTTACGATTGTCGCGCGCGTTTCAATATGCGTTACAGTGCCAGTGAAGCCTGAGACTTCTATCTGGTCACCGATCTGAAAAGGCTGACGCAAGAGTATCAAAAGACCTGCCAACCAGTTTTGTAAGATATCTTTAAACGCAAAACCAATCGCTACTGAACTGACGCCCAGACCTGCAATAAGATCTGCGGGGTTTAAGCTTGGCACAACAATCGTTGCAGCTATGAGCGCGCCAAACACAAGAATTACCCACTTAATAAAGCCACCCAGCACCTCGCCCAAATTGGCGCGATCACGTGATTTAAATGTCTTGAAAACTATCGCACGCACAAGCTTTGCAATAGCAAAGAATATGAGAAATACGACCACCGCAACAACAAGGTTAGGCAGCAGTTTGACTATGCCGTCTAGCCAACTATCCACTTTTTCTAATGCGAGTGTTGGATTCAAATCAATCTCGCCAGCTTTATCTGCACTGGGAGAGCTGGATTGTTGCGCCATTACGCTTGCTCTACTTCACTGTGGGATTTCAAAACAGCGTCGCCGTCATCTTGCTTGATGTAGTAGGCTGGTTCATCTTTTGAGGCTTCGCGCGTCACCTCTGTCCCCTTGATGGTGCGCGTAATTTTTTCTGAGTAAACAGTTTCGATTTCGCCCTCGGCCTCGCCATTTCCCCAATTCCATTTGACTCTTGTTCCAGTGGAATATCCTGACATTTTTGCTCCTTGTAGAATGAGTTCAAATCAATTACGCGCTTTATAGTATTATGTTCCACATATTCAGCTCATATGTTGTTTGAGATATGAGGTGAAGGAACGACCACACAAAAGGCAGACAGCGCTCATGGACACACTTTTCAAGCGGATTGGTCATTACGTAGAAATCGGCGCGACATCTTTCCAAGATATCTCCAAGCTCTCCCACCGCATAGAAACACGGCAACCAGGTGAAGACATTGTCATTGAGGGCGAAGTCGTAGAAGATGTCTTTGTCATTGAGGCAGGATGGGCTATTCGTTTCCGAATGCTGGATGACGGCCGGCGGCAAATACTCAACTTCATGCTACCTGGTGATTGTTTCGATATGATGTCACTTAACAAGGCGCAATCAGACCACAGCGTTTCGGCGGCAACAGAGGTCGTATTAAGACGGGTAAAGGCGGATGATTTCTTGAAAGTTGTCGCGCGAAAGCCCCAGCTCGCGTCTGCGTTTTGGTGGGCCGCAATCCAAGAAGAAGCCATTTTGAGAGAGCAAATTGTACGTATTGGACGGCGTTCAGCAAGAGAACGTGTTGGTCATCTTATCTTAGAACTCAATAGACGCGTTGCGGCCGTAACTGGGGAGCGAGACAATTATTTATACCTCCCTGTCCCCCAATCACTACTTGCAGATGCATTAGGCCTATCGATCGTCCACATCTCTCGTACGTTCACACGATTGAGAAAGGAAGGCTTCATTCAGATAACCAATAGAGGTATTGAAATTCTTGACCGTGAGGGGCTAATGGAGATGTGCGACTTCGATAGCCGCTATCTCCACTTGAAAAAGATTACCTTCTAAGGCTCATGAAAGAATAAAGCCTGACTAATCGCAGCTTTGACATTATCGGGACTAAAAGGCTTGCTGATAAGATAAGCAGGTTCAGGTTTATCACCCGTCAAAAGTCGTTCTGGAAAGGCCGTTATGAAAATGACAGGCACATTGTAATCGCCCAGAATATCAGCGACTGCGTCAATTCCTGAACTCCCATCGGCCAGCTGAACATCAGCCAAAACAATACCAGGCTTTTTAGAACTGGCAGCTTTCACCGCCTCCGTACGTGTGGCAGCGATACTATCAACAGTGTGGCCCAAATCTTCGACGAGCCCCTCTATATCTGCTGCTATGATAGGCTCATCCTCAATGATGAGAACATTCGTGCGCAATTCTTTCTCAATATCAGCTTCTGCTTCGGCCAAAAGTATTTTCGCAGCGTCTTCTTCAACCTGCATGACACTTGCAATATCACTGATAGACATGCCTTCTACCGCGCTTAGCAAGAATGCTTGGCGCGCTTTCGAGGCAAGTTTAAAAACGCGATTGGCGGGTGCACCATCGCTACTTGCCATATTGCCCTCCAAAACACCCCCGGAAGAATTCCAAATACCCAGAAACATTTGAAAAAGCGCCGTTTTTGATGATAATGTTTCATCAAGGCTGGCTGAGCCAGCGACGAGTGCTTCCAATGATGTGCGAACATAAGTATCCCCAACACTTTGGCTCCCTGTTAATGCACGTGCAAAACGACGCAAATAGGGTAAATGAGGGGCATATTCTTCAACGAGGCTCATGCGGATTCCTTTTAACTTTTTTTCGGAACTGTTTGGCTTATCCGACGTTACTAAAATAATGTGACATTACATTCGATATTACGCGGGTAGAACTCTTTTAGTTCCAACTTGTACAGAAAAAATTATTGCGTGGAGCAAAAAGGCCGATTTTATGACAAACCGATCAAATGAAGATCATTGTGAGCTAAAGAAGTCTGGAGACAGATTTGCTGATCAACCTCTCAAAGACAAAATTGGAAGTAGCTTGAAGCAGTTATATGATGATGTCGTCAACGAAGCTGTGCCTGACGATTTTCTCGCTCTCCTTGAAAAAGCCGATAAGACAAAAGACTGAGGCCAGATATGCTTCAAGAAAGTTCACCTATGACCGTTTCCGGTTCAACGCCTTATGATCCCAATGATACAACACCATGGGAGCCGCTGGACGAAAATCTTTTCCGTCAAGAGCTTACAGAGCTTATTCCACACCTTAGAGCCTTTGCACGTTCTCTTTGCGGCAATCCAACCCTTGCCGATGACGTGGCTCAAGACGCTATGCTCAAAGCTTGGAAATCCCGTGAAAAATTCAAACCAGGGTCTAATCTCAAAGCGTGGACATTTACAATTTTACGTAATCAATTTTATTCAATAAAAAGGCGTTCGTGGCGCGCCACGTCTTTAGATCAAGAGATTGCAGAGCAAACAATTATGGCAAATTCCAATCAGGAAAAAGTTGTTGAACTGAACGAGCTTCGCCGCGGATTGGACAGTTTGAAAGACGATCAGCGTGAGGCGCTCATACTCATAGGGGCGTCGGGACTATCATATGAAGAGGCCGCGGAAGTGTGTGGTTGCGCCGTTGGTACAATCAAAAGTCGGGTTAGCCGTGCGCGTAAAGCTCTTGAGGTCATTATGGCGAGCGCGAATTTTGATACTGCTGCTGATAATATTGGTGCATTGGACGCTATGAGTGAAATCTTAGGCGAAGCCGACACTCTTATAACAGGTACTACGGCAAAACCCGTGTAACTTTATGACTTTGACAAGTATCAGTCCACAAGCAAAGGTACGATATTAAATGTCAGATCTTCGTGTTCGATTTGGGTTTATTTTAGCTCTTACCCTTTTTCCATTACTTTTGTTTTCTATCTACCTGGCTTACAACACGGGGCAAATCATTTTTGTTGTCACGGCAGTTTTAGCTTGGCTAGTTGCTTATTTCTGCGTTTGGATTGCAACTGACAAACTCGTTTTTTCACATTTACGCAAAATCAAAACAGCGTCAGATAGATTTTCTGAGGGTGATTTGGGCGTGCGCATCGGTCATATGCCAAGTGCACCGCCGCGCATAGAGAGCCTGGGACATGCATTTGATAATATGGCCGAAAACATTAGTGAACGTGAAACGCGACTTATGGATAATTTGGCTGAAAAAGAAACGCTTCTTCGCGAAATCCATCACCGCGTAAAAAATAATCTACAAATTATCATCTCTCTTTTGAACATGCAGGAGCGAAAGCTTACTGATCAAGCTGGCCTTGACGCAATTCATGAAACGCGTAGCCGTATCAATGCCATTTCTTTGGTGCACAGAGGTTTATATGAAGGCGATGACTTACGGGTTATTGATATGCCGATCTTTCTTTCACGGCTTATTGATGAACTTAAAACAGGTCTCATCGCAAAGGATCAAGACATTGCTGTTAAGCTTGAAATCGCCCCATTAAAATTAGAAGCAGATACAGCTATTCCGGTCGCTTTGTTCATTGTTGAGGCGCTTACAAATTCCGTTAAACATGGTTGCAAGGCGGGCGGGAACATACGGGTCAGCTTGGAAACAGCTAATGACCAGTCAGTAGTGAGTGTTCAAGACGACGGAGTCGGTTCCGCTACACCTCACGTGAAGGGTACGGGCGCAAAACTTATGCAAGGGTTCGCAAGACAGTTATCTGGAACTTTTTCAACTGAAAGCTCTGAGCACGGATATTCAACACAGCTGTCTTTTCCAAATTAAATTATATAAAATGGAACCAAATCTAGGCGGGTCTCGTTGTTTATGTATAGACGCGTCTATTTCGGCGCGATGAGATATAGGAGTTAGATATGGCTACGAAGAAAAACGTCGTTGCAATGAAACAAGACATTCCAGCGCAAATCGAAACGCTACGTACGGATATTGCAAACTTGGCAGAGACATTAAAGCTGCAAGCCAAAGCTACGGTGGCAGAGAAAACATCAGAAGTTAAAGATGTTACTGCAGAGAAAGCAGAATTTGCCAAAGAGCGTTATTCTGAACTTACAACCAAAGCAGAGACATCCATAAAGGATAACCCGCTTACGGCCGTCGCAATTGCTGTTGGTGCCGGTTTGGTTCTAGGCGCACTGACGCGCCGATAGGCAATCATGACTAAATATGCATCACTTCTGGTACCTTATTTACTAAAGGCGCCTAGCAGAAACCCCGTCAAGCAATTGGCGGGGCTTTTGCTCGCATATGTATTGGTTGCCGTAGCGATGATTTTTCTTTTCATCGCGGGATTCATTTGGACATCCAAAGCTTTCGGTACAGAAATGGCGTTTGCTAGCGTCGGTGCAGGACTTTTGCTCTCCGGAATTATGCTCATATTTTGGCTGAATAGACCCAAAAAAGTCGCTACGCCGCTTCCGCCACGCTTGGCTCAAGATCCTCTTGCGCAATACGTGCCAGATAGTGTGCGCAGCAATCCAACCATTCAAAAACTTTTATATCAAATTGGAGAAAGCCCCGTCACCGCAACCGCTACAGCGGTAACTGTCGGCATGCTGCTATCCAAAGAACTATTCGAGGACACATAATGACCAATAGTAATCAAGAAACAATCAATGAAATAGACGCTAAAGGTGGGCGTCGTGTAAAAGGTATGACAGCTGTCCTAGCGATATCTACAATTTCAGCGGCAATCATTTTATTATCAATATTTGCTTTCACTGCGGCCTAAATCAAATAAGGTTATTGCAGGCAAAAACCGCCGAAATCTTATAGGTATAAAGCTAAGTTTTGCGTTCCTCACGAGCAAGAACTGAAATACAGGTGTCGAGCGCCACAAACACATCCTCAACTTCCTACTTTATAATTCTTGCACTGACAGATGAGCCCGTATTCGTAAATGTTGAGGAGACTTAATAAGACTAGCCACGCTGCTTTTTACGTACTGACCCCTTGCATCCCTGCGCGGCTCGTGTATATCGCGCACTTCTTTGTTGCGGTCCGTTTGTTCCCTTTTGGCATGGTGTCAAAATATCGTTCGGAGCCATCGCATTTACGGCGTCCTTCAAGCGCCGTGTCTAAGCGCCGCAACGTCTATTTGAAGGGGACTTTATGTCACTTTATGAACACGTGATTATCACGCGTCCGGACATCTCATCCAATCAGGTTGAGGAACTTGTCGCGGACACCATCCGTAAATTTGAAAACCTAGGCGCCAAAGCTGGCAAGACTGAATATTGGGGCCTTCGCAATCTGGCTTACCGCGTTCGCAAGAACCGCAAAGCGCATTACTCGCTCATCGAAATCGACGCCCCAGCCTCTGCTGTGCACGAGATTGAGCGTCAGCACCGCATCAATGAAGACATTCTACGTTACATGACTGTACGCGTCGAAGAGTTTTCTGACGATCCATCACCCATTCTGGCCAAGCGCGAAGAGCGTAAACGCCGTGATAAGCGCTAAGGGAGATTAGACCATGGCTAAAGCTGAAATTCGCATTGAGAATCTGCCGTCACGCACCTCATTCCGCCGCCGTCGTAAAGTTTGTCCTTTCTCTGGTGAGAACGGTCTAACAATCGATTATAAAGATCCTAAAATGCTCGCGCGTTACATGTCTGAAAAAGGCAAAATTGCACCGGCGCGGATCACTGCCGTTTCTGGCAAAAAGCAACGTGAACTTGCCCGTGCTATCAAGCGCGCCCGTGTTCTCGCTTTGCTTCCATATGAGACGAAGTAGGAGACTGACCCATGGACGTAATTCTACTTGAACGTATCGAAAAGCTCGGCGCAATGGGTGACGTTGTCACTGTAAAGCCTGGCTTTGCTCGTAACTTCCTCCTTCCGCAGGAAAAAGCTCTTCGCGCAACGAAAGCCAATAAAGCGCGCTTTGAAGCGGAACGTGAGTTCCTCGAAAAGCGCAATGCTGAGAACGCAGCTGAAGCGGCCGAAGCTGGCAAGTCAATTGACGGCAACAGCTATGTCATCATCCGTAATGCAGGTGAAACTGGCCAGCTTTACGGCTCTGTCTCTGCACGTGATATCCAAGAGCTTGTCGGTGAGCCCGTTAAGCGCAACATGATTGTGCTACAGCAGCCGATCAAAGCGCTCGGCCTGCACGAAGTCTCTGTAAAAATGCACGCAGATGTCTCTGTCGGTATCACAATCAACGTGGCTCGCTCTGAAGACGAAGCTGAGCGTCAAGCCGCTGGTGAGGACGTGATCGCAACTGAAGCAGAAGCCGCCAAAGCAGACGACCGCGAAGCGCAAAAAGAGCGCGCCGCCAACGCTGTTGATATGTCAGAAGGCCGCGACCGCGACTTCGGCAATGACATGCCAGACGAAGCCGAAGCCCCCGCAGAAGGCGACGCACCTGCTGCTGAAGCAGAAGCGCCAGCTGCAGAAAGCTAAGCTTTACACCTTTTGAAGGTTTAAATTTCAAAACCGCGCTTGGTCCGCCAAGTGCGGTTTTTTTTATGCGGTTTAAGTAACGCCTCCAACATCTCTCATGCAGCTTTCAGCGCAGGTTAATGTTGCTTTTTATAAGGATTGCGTCAGATTACGGGGTGAAAGGCCTTTTATGACACGACATTTATCCTCTCGCGCGCCACGATTGCGGACAAAACTGGTAGGCACAACGCTCCTTAGCGGTGTGATGCTGCTATCGGCTTGCGCCTCTACAGCGACAGGACAGAAGCAATCAGCTATGGTCGGTAGCGCACAGGCGGAAGCGTTTCGCGCCCAGAGACCAGCAGGTGGCGTACTCGCGGTTATTCGCTACCCAGCCGTTGTAGAGACAGCTGCCAAAGATAAATATTACGACGCATTTCGTGCCTCCCCCATTGGCGGCTCTGTGCCAAGCAATGCAGACCAATCTTTGCAAGAAGGCATTGCCGATAGCGTCATCGTCAAATCAAACTATTTTGCACTCTCACTTTACAAAGAGCTCGCCGCCCGTTTGCCTGAACATGGCGTGCTTCTTTCGCCCCATGCGGTCAAGCTTGGCCCTGATGGCCGTTTGACCAGCGAACCTATCACTCAAGCTGAATCAATCCCCAATGTCGTCAGCGTTGATTTTGCGACTTATTCTTTCCCTGATCCGAAAAAGATGATGGGCAGCGAACCACTCACATTTGGAGACTTGGTGACCCCCCTTATCACCGTGCGCACAGACCACCGTGCAGCAGCGGAAACGCAAGGCGTACTGCTCGCAAGTGAAGACATACTTAAAACAGCCGCAGGCGCAGGCCGTGATGAGGTCACTAAAAACCTGACGAAAATGCAGCGTGGGCAGTTTGATACCACGCCGTCAGAGCTTGATTTTGTTTCCTATCTTCGACGTGACAGAGGTATGGATGTCGCCACGCAGCGACTAAACGGCGACGCGTCTTTTAATGCCGTGATGAGCTACCCGCTTGAGAAAATTAAGCTTGATAAAACGGCGCTATCGCAACTCAATAGCGCCACCTCAGGCTCAGTCGACCCGCTTGAGCGCGTGTTTTCTGACGCGATGGCGGACCGCGTGATTGGCATTATCAACGACGTTGATGTGAACCAAGCCGTGATGGCGAGCCGTGCAGCGGCTATCGCTGAATTTGACCCATCATTAGCAGCACTAACATTTGTCGGCTCGTCCAGCGCGGATTATCAGGCGCGCGCGCGCTATGCTGAACGTCTCCTCGAAGCGCAGCGTAAATATCTCTCCGTGCAATCCTTGCGCATTTTTGACGGCATCCATAACGGCGAAATGGGCGTGCAAATGCGTGACATGATCCTCGCCGAATATAACGTGCTCGATAAACGCCGCAAAATGGCCAAGCAACAGAACACCGCAACCGCGCTGTCTGTCCTCGCCGCAATCGGCGCTGTTGGCGTGATGAGCCAAGATAAAGGTAGTGATGGCCGCAGCAGCTACGGCGAATATCTGCTGACCAATGCGCTTATTCAGAGTGCATTTTATGCAGGCACACAAGCTTACTCACTCAAGCAGCAATCAAAATCTGTGGCGGGAAATTATCTCTCTTCTATCGTGCCAGCGCTAGAGCAGCAGACAACTGTAACGGTTGATTTAATTGACAGTAACGAGACGATTACCGCCATTCGCTATGAAGATTTACAAACCAAGCTACAAGAGCTTTACACGACGCGCCAACGTGCGCTCAATACAGTGGCTACACGCTGTGGCTTCTATGATGCGGGTGGTGCAACAGGCACATGGATGGGTGTATGTAATGGCGGCCGTGCCAATGGGAACGGCGTTGGCGTTGTGCAATCGGGCGATGGCCGCGCGATTGAGTATTACGGCTATGCTAGCGGCGGTGTCGCGAACGGTCCTGGCCTTATGATCGTGCATGAGCCAAACCGCAGCTTCACACTCGAAGGCAATTTCAGTAGCGGCCAAGCGGACGGTGCTATGCGCGTCGCCGAAGCGGGTAAGTCTGATCAGTTCCGCAGCTATAATGCGGGTCGTGATGTCGGGGCCGCACAATCCGCGCCCGCTTCACCTTTTACCTCTGCACCGCCTGCGCCCGTCTCCCGTGCCTCTGCACCGCGCCTTGTTAATCCTCAAGCTGCGCCGCGACGCGTCGCCCCACGCGTTATACAGTCGGCACCTAAAGCCGCACCTGCCATCGCGCCGCCTATAGCCCCCGTGGTCCCTAAATCATGAGTGCGCTTATGAAATACCTTGCCAAGGCCGCAAGCCTCACGGTTTTAAGTCTGACTGCGACATCAACAGCTGCGTCCGCTCAAGTCACAACACAAACTTACGAAACTGCGCCCGTAATTTTGTCCGCGCCTGTTGCAAATGCTTACGCGTCAAATAGCTATGCAAGCGACCCCGATTTTTGTATCAACACACTCTCTGGATTTCAGACGGAAAACCCCGAAGCGCGTTATCAGTTTTACACGCTGACCCAGGAAATCGCACGCGACGCCTCACCTGAATTACGCACTGCGCTCACCCATTACAGCCAAGGCGATACAGTCGCGCCCGACGCCAACATCCTTGACGTTATAGAGGACGCGACCAACCCTGTATTGCGCCAAGCTGCACCCGAAATCACAGTCGCAAATCTCGCTTATGTCATCGATTTTGCTTCACAGTGTGATACGGCTTTGTCTGGGCAAATCAATAGTCTCAAAGCCTATGACCCCGCGCTTGGCAATGCAGAGTTTAACGCCATGATTTCAGAAGATGCGTTGTTTCTGCGTCAGATTTTATCTGACTCACTTGTACGTCTTGGCGCAGATACAGACCCGCAATATGGCGCAATTACAGGGACTTATGCTGATTCTCTCGTGCGCACGCGCGACGCGGTTGAGTTCACAGCATTCGTTTCCGAAGTGGACGAACTCGAAGCGCTCTATATGACTGACCTCGACGGACGGCTCAAACGCAGCAACGACATGATAAATGAAGAGATGGACCTCGAAGTTCTTGGTGATGCTGTGGGGCTATCTAATTCTATGGACGCTGCGGCTGCTAAACGTGCCAAGCAAGAACGCATCCTCTCGCTCATTCGCATCATGGGTGGCCGCCTATAATGCGATCGCGGCGGCGCAATATAACCGTCTTTTCAATCTCTGCGTTGGACTTATTTGCCGCCGCTTTAGGCGCGTTTATCCTCATTGTGCTTGTGCTCTTTCCCTATTACAAATTAGGTGGCACGGATGTGTCATTTGAAGAGCTCGAAGAACAAGTGCGTAAACGCCGTTTGGTCGCCAGTTCTACCCAAACCGAAATGAGCCAAATTCGCGCTATACAGGCTGAAATCCGCCTGCTCGACAAAGAATTCCGCACCGCCAAAGTTAATATGTCCACGATTGAGGACCGCATCCGCGAAGTGCAAAAGCAGACTTCCGATATACAAATCCCCGACCCGCCGCCTGTCCCGCGTCCTGACCCGAAACCTGTGCCTGAGCCCGCGCCCATCATCCCACCGCGCAGCACAAACCAAGGCGTAGAGTTTTCCATTCTTGGCCTCGCCACGACACGTAAAGAAGTCGTGATAGTAGTCGATATGTCGGGCTCAATGAAAGCGCATGTCTCAAATGTGTCACAAGCCCTGAATGAGATTTTAGACGTAATGAAGCCCGATAACCGCTTTGCCATTATCGGCTATCGCGGCGGGCCAACCTATGACAGCTTTCCGAGCGGCGGCAGGTTCACCCCCGCGACCCCGTCGACCATTTCCCAAGCCCGCAACTTTGTCTCTGGCATGTCGCGTCGCTTTGGCGGAGGCACACCCACGCAGAACGCTATGGTGCGCGCGCTCAATATGCGGCCCGAAGCCGTCATTCTCATCTCTGACGGCGCGCCAGATGACGGATCACCTGCGGAGATTATTGGCAATGTGACGAACCGCAATCGCGGGCGCGCTGAAATCCATACCGTCGCTATTGGCGATTATACATCTGATAAAAATCTTACCCTGTTTCTCCAAGAGCTTGCCAATCGCAACCGCGGTGATTTTGTTGGGAGGGCGCGCTAATGAAACGCCGTGCCCGCGCTATTGAAGTTTTTTCTATGTCGGCGATTGACCTTTTCGCTGCCGCCATGGGCGCGTTTGCCCTGCTCGCGATTATTCTGCTGCCCTATTACCAAAATGAGATACGCGAAAACACGCCTGATAACGCCATCGCCGACCTGCTCCGTGCCGCCGAAGACAGCCAAGTCGAGACTGTGGAAAAGAAAAAAGCGTTAGAAGCAAAGCGCTCCGCCATGGCGCAAAACGTGTCTGATGTGCGCTCAGATGAAACACAGCTGCTCGCAGAATTACGTGCCGCTGAGGCCGCTCTGCGTGAGAAACAAGCTGCCGCAATCCCCAAGGCTGTCCCCGTACCAGAACCCGCCCCCGTCGACCCGCGCCCTGCCCCAACGCCCGAAAAAGCGACGGTTTCCTTTCGCTTCCTTGGTATGAAAACGGCCAAAGATGACGTGGTCATCGCGCTGGATATGAACCGCTGTCTCGGCGGGCACGAGGACTCGGTGAAGCGCGCGACCTCACGTATTATACAGTCCCTTCAAGATAATCACGCGCTTCGCATTGTCGGCTTTCAACAAACCGATAGCGGCCCGCGCACGCGTGTCTGGCCAACAAGTGGGAGCCTACAGCGCGTCACGCCCAGCAGCCAACAAAATGCGATTGATTTTGCAGGTGGTCTTACGCGCAGCTTTGGCGGCTCCGCTTCTATGCTTGATGCGTTTAGGAAAATGCTCGACGGTCCAGGCGAAGCGATATTTCTCGTCAGTGACGGCTTACCAAACCCAGCCGCAAATAATGGTATGTCGCCCAGCCGACTTGCAGGCGAAATCACGCGTATGAATGGCGGGCGCAAAGAAATACATACGGTCGTGGTCGGCAATTATTTTGATTATGACGGCACAGTTGAATTTATGGAAAGCATCGCGCGCGCAAATCAGGGCCAGTTCATGGCGCTGGCCTCTGCCCGTTCTGGTGTTTGCGATTAAGAGAAATGAAGCTAAGGAAAGACTATGAATAAAAACGCCCGCTTAGTTCGCCGCATATTCGTTTATCTCGTGGCCGTTATCGCTGCGATTGTCGTGATTGGCATTATCCGTTTTACGGCCTCTCCCGCCTTGCAAGAAATTCTGCTTGATGCAGATGCGAGCTTCTGGCCCTTTACCGTGCAAAACGTGATGTGGGTCGCGCTTTTCATTGGTTTTGGCGAACTGTTTTTACGGTGGTCTGCCGCTATGGATGAGGAAAGCCAACTCCGTCGTGGCTACCTCCCGACGCGCGGTGAACCGCTGTCTGATGACATTTTATTTCGTGTTAAAGAAGGCATTACCCAACGAAAATTTGGCCGCGCCGCCTTTCTACCGCGCATGATTACGCGCACGATTGATCAATTCACGATCTCGCGCAAAGAAGACCAAGCGATTTCCGTGCTCAACTCCTCGCTCGAGTTATATATGCACGAGATTGATTTGCGCTATTCTATGCTGCGTTACCTGACATGGCTTATCCCGTCTCTCGGATTTATCGGGACCGTGATGGGGATTATGTTTGCGCTGCAATATGCAGGCGTGCCCGCCAATGCCGAAGCTGAGGACTTCCTTTATCAAGTGACCTCGCGCCTTGGTGTGGCATTTACCACAACTCTTCTCGCGCTGATTATGAGTGCGGTCCTTGTCCTATTGCAATCGCTTGTGCAGGCAAAGGAAGAGCGTGCGTTGAATGAAGCGGGACAATATTGCCTTGACCACCTTATCCTGCGTCTCGGAAGAGCTTAAACCATGAGCGACGATACACATACAGAAGAATGGAAGTCCCCCGCAGAGCGTGAAGCTTTTGCGGTCAAAGACGAACGCGCCCCCATAGGACGGTGGCTTGTCGGCATTATCATTCTTGGCCTTGTCATTGCAGGCGCGCTCTGGCTTGCCTCCAAAGTCGTCGTGCCGCGCGATGTGCCGTTTAATCCGCCCAAACCGCAAGTCACAGAAGAGGTCAAACCCAAAGTCGGTGAAGACGATGCCGCGTGGATTAAGGCGCTCGAAAAGGACACGCTCGAAGGCTACCGCGAATATCTTGACGCTTTCCCGAATGGTAATCACGCCGATGACGCACAGGCGGAAATAGATGCCTATGATAATCGCGCCTGGGCCACCGCTGAGGGACGCAACACAATAGCTGGCTATGAAGATTACCTCGCCGCTTGGCCAGAGGGACTTCACGCCTCAAAAGCCCGCGAACGTATCGCCGAGATGAAAGCCGCCGCCGAGGCTGCACGTAAAGACGCGGCCGAACGCGCGGCGCAAGAGGCCCGCGATTGGCAGACAGCGGCGCAGGCCAACACGGTGCAGAGTTATCAAGCGTACCTTGCGAAACATTCGGGCGGGCCCAATGCCCCCGAAGCGCAAGCCCGCATTGACCGTATGCAAGCGAGCGCTACTGAGACGGCTGCATGGAATGTCGCCAAGACCGCAAATACCGCCAGCGCCTATCAGTCCTATCTTTCTAGCTATCCGCAAGGCACTTATGCGGCGCAAGCTATGGCCGCAATAGAGGCGCTACGCCCCTCACCCGGACGTACGTTCCGCGATTGCGTAGGTTGCCCTGAAATGGTGAGCCTGCCGACGGGCACAGCCTCGCTCGGCGCGACGGAAAATGAATCCGGCGCGCTGCCAAATGAAAAACCGCAGCGCCCTGTGACGTTTGCGAACTCCTTTGCGATAGGCGTGACCGAAGTCACCTTCGCCGAGTATGACGCTTGCGTCGCAGCAGGCGGCTGTACAGGTCGTCCGTCTGATAATGGTTGGGGCCGCGGTAACCGACCTGTGATTAATGTCTCATGGGAAGACGCCCAAGGCTACGCCAGTTGGCTGTCGTCCAAGACAGGCCATAGCTACGGCCTACCGACTGAGGCACAATGGGAATATGCGGCGCGCGCAGGCGATAAGAACGCGTTGCTTGGCGGCTCTCCTGCGGCCATTTGTGCCTTTGCAAATGGCGCAGGCGCGGAAAGCGGTCTGAAATGGGCAAACAGCGCCTGTTCTGACCCTGTCGCGGATCGCACCATGCCTACTGGACGGCTCGGTGCGAATAAGTTTGGCGTGAAAGACGCAATCGGCAATGTCGCGGAATGGACTCAAGATTGTAACACGCTGAACTTGCGCGATGCCCCAACAGACGGTAGCGCGGATTCACGCGGCTCTTGTAATCAACGCGTTGTGCGCGGCGGGTCATGGTTCTCTGGTCCTGAAAACCTCCGCTACGCCTCTCGCCTGATGCAAAGACGTGGCGACAGCAATGATTTCACAGGCTTTCGTGTTGTCCGCAAAGTGACTGGCTAGGGCCTATTCACGTTCATGGCGCGCTCATCTTGATTGTGGTATGACACGGTCATGATGAAACAGGTTTTATTTAGTCTTTTGCTTTCTGGTAGCTTTTTGGCTGTCTCTGTACCTGCTTACTCGCAGACAACTACGCAGACGGATCAGTCGGAAGAAGACTGGCGGAAGTCTAAGAAAAAGACGTCGCCAGATGACCCGTGGGACGGATTTAAAAACACAAATGCATGGGGTCAAGGCACACAGCGCACTATGTCGCCTGTCGATATGTTACCCGAAGAGTCGCGCCGCTTTTTGATGAAAGAGCGCGCGCAACGCGTGGCTGAAGCTGGCATTGGCGAGCCTGTCGATACAAGTTTTGAGCCCTCAGATGCCGCTAAATCTGACCCTTCTTTAGAGTCGGACGAAAAAGCGGCGTGGTCAGACATGATGAAGGACATGAATGGCGGCGCAGGTGGTATGCCGCCCGCAGGAGATCCGAACAGTGACCCAAATGGTCAAGCAGGCGGGCAAGCTGGTGGTACGCCGCAAATTCCGACACAAGTCGGTGAAATTGGAGGTTCAATTGGCGGGGCGGGTACAGCCACGACATCTCCGTCCGTCATGCGCGGTGGTTCGCAAAACTCGGTTGCAGATATTCTCTCGCAATTAAAAGGCGGCGGCAGCGCGCCGACCTCTGCGCAGATGCAAGGCCAGCAGGGTCAAGCCCAGCAAGGACAAGCGTCTACTGGCCAAGCACAAACAGGACAAGCCCCAACGGCCGCGCAAATGCAGCAAGGTCAAGGTCAAGCTCAGGCTCAAAACTCAGCACAAAACCAAACCCAATCGCAGTCGCAGTCGCAGTCGCAGTCGCAGTCGCAGTCGCAAGATAGCGCGCAATCCAACGCTCAAGCGCAAGCCTACGCTCAATCTGCGGCGCAGGCTCAGGCAGCGGCGCAAGCGCAAAGTGATGCAGCCGCAAAAGCCGCCCGCACCCCTGAAGCCATTAGCCCACTTGACCGCCTGAAACAGACACGAGAAGAACGCGCCGCACGCGGCAAACGCTCTAGCGCATCTGATTATCTGAAACGCTCGGACTAACGTCTGACGGCCGGCGCCTCCAGTGGAAGTTCGCCTGCCCTTGTCGCGAGGTAAACCTCTAAATCAAGGTATTGCTGTGAACCCAAGTCATGAGGCTCGGCGCGCACCCCTTTATCACAATCAGATAATCGACGGTGCAACGAGCCAACACCGTCCCATTCAAAACGGTAGGTTGGAAAGCCGGTGGGTTGGCCTTGGCTAATTGTATCGCCGCGTAATTTTTTACCCCAATTATCATTATGACATTGCGCGCAAGACAGGTTCATCTGTCCACGCCGCGTGAAAAAATACGCTTCACCGCGTGCGGCAGCAGCTTGTAATTCCTCCGTCATTGCTAATTCGCGCGGATGTCCTTTTGCTTGGTGAGCAACATAAGATGTGAGCGCCAAGAGCGCATCACTTTCATAAGGTAAAAGCGATAGGTTTTGCTGCTCGACGCGGCAGAGATTTATGCGTCCTTCGAGATTTACGACCTCTCCAATGGCATTGACTTGCGGGTAACGTGTCGCCGCCAATGCAAATGAATTATTTTCGCCGCTATGACAATTCGCGCAACTCGACCCGTTCTCGGTCGATCTAAATAACCTCTCCCCGCGGTCCACCCAGAGCATGGCAGGGTTTTCAAACGGATCGTCTTGTAAAGCTTGCGTTTGTGGGGTGAGGAAATCATAGCCTGATATGACCTCTGAAAGGGTCGTTCGAGACGCGTCTTGCCGCTTTTCATTTGAAGGTGAGGAGGCGGAAAAAAGTATAAATAAAATAGCTGCGAGCCAAGCCCATTTCGTGCCTTGCCCGAAAATCATGAGACTTTAATTTCAGTGCTATCTTCAAAAATCTCGCCCGTCTGTTCCGTCCAACGAAAGCGCAAAGTCCCACTTTCTATCGCACGGGTATAGAACGTCAAAATGGGATTTGCCGAGACGCCAGGGTGAAAATCTGCGCGGAAAACTTCTTCCTGATTATAAAGGCAGATAAATTCTGTGAGGATTTTACGCGGGATGGTTTCGCCTTTTTCATCGCGCCGATAACCGCTTTCCATTTTATGTTGGATGAGCGCCTTCAACTCAACTACGTCGCCTTTGCGAGCGGTCTTAGGGGCTTTGATACGAATAGATGTACTCATTCTCAGCTCCTATAAGATGATGCAGGCGGCGACGGTGACAAAGCTATTGGCGCTGGCACGGTAGAGCGAGCCGTCACGCATCTGTGCAATCGCATGCACATTTTGCGTCCCAGCCAGACGGATGCGGCCATTCACTTTCGCACGACCCGAACGCGGCGAGAGGTGATAAGTCGCGATAAGCGGAATAGGGTTACGTTCAGAGAAAATAGCAATTTTTGTGACGTGATTATCCTCCGTCATTGGGCTGTCGACCTCGACTTCAAACGGCACAGAGAACCCATTTTCTGATAAGGCGGGAATGGTCAGTTTCACCTTCGCCTCTGCTATGTCGCTGTTTCCAAACATGGCTTTAATGGCAGCTTCCATGCCGTTACCCGCGCCAAAAACAGGCAAGGCATAGGCAGATGCGCCGAGTGCAGACGCCCCAAGTAATAATTGTCTGCGATTTAAAACGACAGGCGTCATCCGCTCTCCTTTAGGGACGCAAGATAAGCGATAATATCTTCTATGTCTTGAGCAGACAGCAGTGTTTGCCCGATATAGTCCACTCCAACTTGGTTGAGATTATCTTTGCGGTAGTAGGGCGGCATGGTCGTGCCGGGTTTGGCGCGGTCATAATCGACGAGGCGCAGACGCATCTGCGCAGGCGTCAAGCGCGATCCGACATAGGTCAAATCAGGGCCAACATTGCCTTGGAATTCCGCGGTGAGATTTTCAACCTGATGGCATAAAACGCAATGCCCACCCTCGCGCGCGGCGAATATGATTTCGCCCCGCATCGCGTCTCCAATTTTGTTGTCAAGAGGTGTGTCTATGGCGTCCACTGACACCTCGTTACAGGCCGCTAAAAAACATCCGAGAAATATTAAAAGCGCTCTCACCCAAACGCCTCACGCACCGCATTATTAAACCAGGCGAGGGCTTGCTCTGACTCAGCTTGGCGAATGTCATTTGAGCCTTCAATCAAGCTTGTGCCACCCGCCCCTGCTATGGGTGACAATATTCCTGTACTATTTTCATAAACACCTGTGATAGACACTGCACTATCTGGCGCGACGAATGAATAACAGATATTCGTGAGGATGGTGGGTTGCGGCGCTAGGCCAGCAATTGCGCGCGCGATATGTAAGGCCACCAATTTCCCTTGTAGTCCTGCCGAGAAGGCGGATTTCGGCATGGGGTTCGCAATTGCCGCATCGCCAATAACGTATATATCTTTTTGTAATTGGGACTCAAAATTTTCTCCTTTAATCGGGCACCAGCCAGAGGCGTCAGTCAGCCCCGCACGCTGCGCAATCATAGCGGCTTTTTGCGGCGGGATGATATTGGCGACATCGGCGAAATGGGTTTCAAAATCTGTCCGAATTTCACCAGATTCCTCATCAACACCAATGACTGCGCCGTCATCCGAGCGCCCACGCCATTCAATCATATTACCGTAATGCTTGGCCCACGCGGCCTCAAAAAGCTCTTGTTTAGAAAAGCTGTCTTTCGCGTCCAAGACGATAACTTTAGAGTTGGGTTTATAGGTTTTGAGATAATGCGCCACCATACTTGCGCGTTCATATGGGCCAGGTGGACAGCGATACGGGCCGCTCGGCACGCTGATAATCACAGTGCCGCCATCTGCCATAGCGGCGAGTTGACGTTTTAACAAAAGTGTCTGCGACCCGCCTGTCCAAGCATGAGGCATGACTTCCGCAGCTCTCTCATCGTACCCCTCAACCGCGTTCCAACGCATATCAATGCCTGGGGACATGATAAGGTAGTCATAATTAAATAGCTGACCCGACTCGACCGACACAGTTTTTTTGACGGGGTCAATATCGCGCGCATAGTCATAGATGACTTTGATGCGTGACATATCTTCGTAATTAAATGTCTGCGCTTCCATGTCTCGCAATCCCCCAATCACGAGATTTGAAAGCGGACAGGCCGTGTAAGTTTTCTTGGGTTCAATGAGAGTGATTGAAAGCGTTTTATCGAAATGGCGTAGATAGCTCGCCGCCGTGGCACCACCAAACCCGCCACCAATAATCACAACGCGCGCCCGCGTTTTAGCACTGCCAAGCAAAGGCAATGCGGCTAGTCCTACCGCTCCCCGCAAAGTCTGCCGCCGCGTAAATTTAGTCATAGTCTTGACCAATATAATCCGCAATTAAATCTATATCTTCATCACTATATCCGCGCATCAGGCGGTGCATAACCGTTGCGCCACTTTCGGAAGTTTTATAGTCGCGGAGTGAGGCGCGTAAATCATCAGACGTCCAGCCCGACAGGCTCGGCATGGCACCATGTGTCTCCTCGCCGAGATGGCAGGAGGTGCAGGCTAGTGCGAGTGATGTACTACGCGAAACGATTTCGTGGGCTTCACTATTGCTTGGCTCCGCATTTCCGCACCCCGCCAAAAAACAGACGCTAAGAATTAAATAGGCACCCTGTCTCACGCGCGGAGATTCTGATCCTTGATCGGTAATTGACGCACGCGTTTGCCTGTGGCTGCGAAAATCGCGTTCATGACAGCTGGCGCGGCTACTGCAATTGTTGGCTCGCCTACACCGCCCCAAAAACCGCCTGATGGAATTATGACTGTTTCGACCTCTGGCATCTCTGCGATACGCATTGAATTAAATGTGTCGAAATTCGTCTGCTCTGGTTGACCATCTTTATAGGTCATTTCACCGTAAAGCATGGCCGAAAGACCATAGACAAATGAGCCTTCGACTTGTGCTTCAATTTGCTGCGGATTAGCCGCGTGACCACAATCAGTAGCCGCTGTGATTTTATGCATTTTAAGGCGTCCATCTTCGCTGACGCTGACTTCAGCACAAGCCGCGACATAGCTGCCAAAGCCATAAATATTTGCGAGGCCGCGATGTTTGCCGTCGCCGCTTCCCCAACCGCCCTTCTCAGCAGCCGCTTTCAAAACTGCTGCCATTTTAGGGTTATCCTTGAGAAGATCGAGACGGAATTCAAGTTGGTCACGACCTGCGGCATGTGCCATCTCATCGAGGAAACATTCCATATAAACCGCGTTTTGGTTCAGGTTCACGCCACGCCAAAAACCAGGACGAATAGGCGGGTTCCGCATAGCGTGATGCACGTGTAAATTCGGGAAACTGTATTTCATCGTCTGGTCTTCGACGCGTGGGTCAATCCCAGAGGGCAGAAGGCCTTGGAATGTCACAAAGTCCATCCCACCTGTGCCCGCAAGCGCCGCAGGCATGAGAGCGGCCAGAATAGACTGCCCCGAAATTTTCATGTCCAGCGCTGTGAGATTACCATCTTCATCAAGCCCCCCAACCATTTTCGCTTTCGTACCAGGGTGGACAAAGCCGTGCTGCATACATTCTTCGCGCGACCATTGCAGCTTGATATGAGTGCCTGGCATTTCTTTGGCGACCATCACCGCTTGGGTGACATAGTCATTCATACCGCGCCGTCCAAAGCCGCCGCCAAGAATAGTTTTATAAACATCGCATTGCTCAATTGGCAGACCCGCTGCATCCGCCGCAGCGGTTAGAGCCGATTCGCCATTTTGTGTGGGGCACCAGACTTCACATTTATCAGCTGTCCAAAGCGCCGTTGCGTTCATCGGCTCCATAGGCGCGTGGTTTTGCATGGGGTAATTATAAGTCGCATCAAGCGTTTTAGCCGACGCCTTCAACGCATTCGCAACATCGCCGGCTTTGTTACCCGTGAAGGTTTTATTGGCTTTCAGACCGTCATCAAACAGGGCTTCGACATCAGCCGTAGAGTAATTCGCATGCTCCCCGCCGTCCCATTCAATGTTCATAGAGTCTAGCGCGCTTTGAGCTTGCCACCATGTATCAGCGACAACAACGACAGCCTCCCCAACTTGCACAACCTTTTTCACACCCGGCATCCCCATGGCGCTCTCAGCGTCAAATGAGGCAAGTGTGCCGTCAATGATAGGGCAGTCTTTAATGCTGGCTGATAGCATCCCTGGAAACGTAAGATCAGCGCCGTATTTGAGTTTTCCTGTTAGCTTATCTGCCGTATCGAGACGCTTTTTAGGTTGTCCGATAATAGTCCAAGCGTCTGGCTCTTTCAGCGTCACCTCAATCGGTGGTGGGAGTTTTGACGCTGCCTCTGCAACCTTACCGTAACTCGTGTCATTCTTAGACGCCGCATGAGAAATAACACCCTTTGAGACCGTACATTCAGAGGCAGCTACGCCCCATTCAGACGCTGCTGCTTCGATGAGCATGATACGCGCCGCCGCGCCGCCTTCGCGCACATATTGATGAGAGCCACGTATGCCTCGGCTCCCGCCTGTGCTCATCGATTTATAAACGCGGTCGCGCGCTAGGCTTTCGCCAGGGGTTGGAAACTCGAATGTGACTTTTTCCCAATCACACTCAAGCTCTTCGGCGACAAGTTGGGCGAGCCCAGTCGCCGTGCCCTGCCCCATCTCAGAACGCGCCACGCGCACAGTCACTGTGTCATCGTGATGGATGTGTACCCAGGCGTTTACTTCGGGATTGGGTGGCATGGCGCTGTAATCAACGACCTTTTCCTGAGTAGACGGCGCGCAGCCGCCGAGCACACCAACGGCAAGACCCGCTGCGCCAGAGCCGACAATAAAGTGACGACGCGAGAGCGTTGAAGCGGGCATGAAATCTTTCATAAGTTTGTTCATGGCGTGCTCCTATGATTTCGTCTTGGCGAGGTGGATGCCTTTACGGACGCGGGCAAATGTCCCACAGCGACAGATATTCGTGATAGTCTCGTCGATATCTGCGTCTGTCGCATTTGGGTTTTCTTTCAGCATGGCCGCGACAGCCATCATCATTCCAGGTTGGCAGAAACCACATTGAGGCACATCAAGCTCAGCCCAGGCTTGTTGAACAGGGTGAGAGCCGTCATCAGATAGCCCTTCAATGGTCGTGATTTTCTCATCCTCAACCGCTGCAACAGGATAAACGCAAGAGCGCACGGCTTGCCCATCGATATGCACTGTGCATGCGCCGCACGCGCCAATGCCACAACCATATTTCGTGCCCGTCATGCCAAGCTGTTCTCGCAAAGCCCAAAGCAACGGTGTGTCTTCGTCACCGTCAAACTGAACGGATCTCCCATTTACATTGAGTGTTTTCATCGACCATGTCCTCCAAGGTATGTATGTAGCACAATTTGGCTTGATCTTACACAAAAAAGCAAAATCACGATTGTGTGTTGCAATACGAAACAGTGACCTTGTTCGCAAAGAGGTTTGAGGCGTTCGTTCGGATTGCACCTGCCCCAGTTTGATGCAAAAGAAATTTGGCAAATTTTGACCGTAACAACTTATTAACCCTGTTTCCCAAGACCGCATTTACGTCTCGATGGATTCAATAATTAATTAACCATTTTTTGCCCGCTTTGGGTCAGGGCGTAACAAACTGTCCCGTCTTGGCACGCCCTTCGCACCAAAAAAATGCACCCGCCGTTTACGAGATGTAAGGGCAATTGGGTTAGAACTACGCATTGAATAAGTGGGAAATTCGACAACTATGTCTAACAATAATAAAGAACACGTGGCAAAAACGTCAGCAAAAGAAGACATGAAAACGCCAAAACGCGCGCCCGTAGAAACACGTCGTGTGGAGCGTCTTGACGCCTTTGCGGCACGTGTCGGCGCGCCGTCACAACCTGTTACTAATGAGCGCCGTGGGCGTCGTAAAACGGTCGCAGATGTTGTCGTTCCGACGAAGCAAACCAATGGCAATGCTCTACGCTTTGGTTTGCGCGCATTTGATATTGTCGCTGTAACTGCTCTCATTATGTTTGCCGTTTGGAATTCTTATATCGGTGCCAATGATCGCGGTGTCCTTGCCCCTATTGGCGCCAGCCTCCTTGGTGCGGTCATGTTTATCTTTATGCTCTTCTCTATGAGAGCGCACCGCTTTGCTCCGTCGGAGACTTATGCCGCGCATATGAAAAAAGTCGCAGCTGCCTCAGCCGCAGCCCTTGGTCTCTGGCTCACCGCGGCATTGATGACGCGCCCTGATACATTTTTGCCTGACGCACTTGCCAAAGCAGGTCTCGCCGCGACGTTTGGTCTATTTGCTTTACATACAATATATTATTTGCGTGTCCGGGCTCTGCATAAGCAAGGCGCGCTGACACCCAATATCGTTATGCTTGGCGCAACAGAGTCTGCGCGTCGTCTTATTGAAGAAAACGCGAAAACGCATGAACTTAACATCCTCGCCATCTTTGATGAACGCATTTCACGCGCGCCACTCAACATTCATGGCGTGCCGATTGTCGGTCAAATTGATGATATGCTGACATGGGATAAACTGCCTTATGTCAACCGCATTGTCGTGACATTGCCGACTATGGCCGCCGAACGGAAACAGAAATTCATCGAGCAAATTCGCCTCGTCCCTAACAGCATCGCCTTCCTAGTGGACGAGTTTGAAAACCTCAACCACGTGCAACAACGCTTGAGCCAGATCGCCGAAATCTCACTGCGTGACGTCACGGGTAAGCCTAAGAGCGGACGTCATACGGCAATTAAACGCCTGACGGATATTGTGCTGTCTTCAATTGCGCTTGTGCTAGGCGCGCCGTTCCTCGCCTTGATTGCGATTGCGATAAAACTCGATAGCAAAGGTCCTGCCCTGTTCAAGCAACAACGCCACGGATTTAATAACCGCGTATTTGAAGTCTATAAATTCCGCTCAATGAAGGTGGAAATGGAAGACAAACTCGCCGCGCGCCAAGTGTCCAAAGATGATGACCGCGTGACAAAGCTTGGTAACTTTATTCGCAAGACAAGTATTGATGAACTTCCCCAGCTTCTGAACGTGCTCAAAGGCGAAATGTCACTTGTTGGGCCACGCCCACACGCTGTGGGCATGCGCACAGAAGGTAAAGACAGTATCGACCTCGTCGCAGAATATGCGCACCGTCACCGCGTCAAACCAGGCATGACAGGTTGGGCTCAGATTAATGGCTCGCGCGGCGCTTTGCTGACCCAAGCTGATGTCGCGCGTCGTGTAAACTTCGATGTGGAATATATTGAGCGCAGTAATTTCTTCTTTGACTTGATGATCATGCTCAAAACATTGCCGTGCCTACTCGGCGATAGCGAGACAATTAGATAATGCGTTCTGCGCTACATCACTGCAATCTGCGAGCGGTCTGATGTTAGGCCGTTCTGCGCTTGCCTATATCCCTGTAAATCTCGCCAGCGTTATTTATAGCTTTGGCGGATTAGCCGTACTCACGCGCCTGCTGACCCCTGCGGAATACGGACGTTATCAGCTCGCCATGGTGACAATGCTGTTTGTGCATATGGGTCTCTTTTCTTGGCTAGAAGCCGCCATGGCCCGCTTTCAAGCACGCGCAGAACGCGAAGATGACGTTAATTCGCATCTGAAAACGATTTATGCGAATGCTGGGATAATGGCCGTCTTCGGGTGGATTGTCTCAATGATTGCGCTTTACCTTTTGCCCATTGGCCTGGATATGAAAACAGTTCTGGCCTTTGCGATTACATCGACGTGTTTCCAGATGATATTAAACCTGGGCACAGAAGCACATAAAGCAGCCCACCGTATTACACGTTACAGCGCTACATATTCCTCGCATTTACTACTGAGTTTTATCATCGGAATTGTTGTAATTCTCGCCACGCCTCTGCGTGAACAAGGCCCGTTTGTGGGTCTCATGGTGGCCTCAATTACAGTGCTGCTATTTGATTTACCGTTTATGATAAAGAAAATGCGTGGCGGGAAAAGGCAGACTGAAAAGTTGAAAACCTATTTTAAATACGGCTTTCCTATCTCAATTTCATTGCTACTCACTTACGCCCTCGCCTCTGGTGATATGTATATTATCAAAGCTATGATGGGCGACGCGGCGGCAGGCGAATATTCCGCGAGTTATAATTTTGCTAATCGATCACTTGATATTTTATTTGTCTGGCTTGGCATGGCCGCAACACCAATGGCGGTGACGGCACTTGAAAAAGAAGGCTTGGAGAAATCCAAAGATATCATGCGTAATTACGGCGCACTCCTTTTATTCGTTTCTCTACCCGCCGCGACGGGAATGGCATTAGTTGCTTCTGAAGTTGGGTTTATTTTAGGCGAAGGCGTACGCGAAGGCGCTGTAAAAATCATGCCGCTTATCGCTTTTGCAGGTGTGCTTAATGGCATGGTCAGTTATTACGCTCACCGCGCATTTATGTTGTCAGGCAAAACACAAATGTTCGTTTGGGCGATGGTGCCGCCAGTTCTTTTGAATATTGGCATGAACATCTGGCTCATCCCGATATTTGGGTTGATGGGTGCGGTTTATTCGACTGTCGCAGCTTATGGCTTGGGTCTAGTTATCTCACTGGTATTAGGTCGTCGCTATTATCCCCTACCCGTCCCCGTGCGTGCCTTTGTTGAAGTCAGTGTCGCTTGCGCGCTTATGGCAGCTGTCGTGCTCGCCCTACCTTTGCCCAAGGATATGCTGGACGTTGTTAAGTTGATGATTAAAGCGGGCATTGGCGCAAGCGTATACCTCTTTGTAGCTTTTGCGACAAATGCCGCAGGATGTCGCCAAATTATCATTGACGTCGTGCAGAAAGTTCGCGCTATGAAATCATCTAACATCGTGGAGGTCGCCAAATGACACCTCCCGCTATTACAACAATTCGCTCGCAAAGTCGTAAAATGCCGACCCTCTCTGTGCTTATCCCGTTCTACCGCGATAACCCGTCAGAGCTGCTAGAGGCGTTGTTAGCGCAGGCAAAAAAGCTACGCGGCATTGAGATACTTATTTATGATGACGGCACACTAGATCCCGTTATCTGTTCGACTCTAGCGGCACAAATAAAAGAGGCGCAGACGCCTGCTGCACTTATAATTGCTGAAGAAAATAGAGGCCGCGCAACGGCCCGTAATACGCTGCAAGAAAAAGCGCGCGCACCATGGGTTCTATTTCTTGATGCCGATATGCGACCGAGCTCTGACGCTTTTTTATCTAACTATCTTGAATTAATTAAAGCTGATGCGGCAGACATTATTTTTGGCGGATTTACAGTGCCTAAGACTGTCTCACGTGCAGAAGAACTTCACCGCGCCCTCTCCGAAGTGTCTGACTGTCTTGAGCTCTCAGAGCGCCAAGCCGCAGGTCCGCAATATGTCGCGACGTCAAATCTATGCGTGCGTAAATCTGTACTTTTGTCTGAGCCATTTGATGACGGTTTTGTGGGATGGGGCTGGGAAGATAGCGAATGGGCAGCGCGAGTCGCGACACGGTACAGGCTTATCCATGCCGATAATACGGCGCTGCATCTTGGTCTCGAGTCAGACGAGACGCTTCTAAAACGGTTCAAAGATAGCGCGCAGAATTACAAACGATTCACATCTCTCCATCCTGAACTGGCAGAAACGCTGACGCTCTACCGCCTGACAAATAAACTGCGCAAAATACCTATGCACGGTGCTATACGACCGCTTATGCGTGCCATGGTTAAGTTTCATGCCCTGCCCGTGCGTTTGCGTGTACTCGCGCTCAAGCTTTGGCGCGCAAGTTGGTATGCGGAAGTTTGATATGATGCCAAATGCCGCAGTTTATGAACCATCAAAGTCTTTGCCAAAACGCATAGCACGTCGTCTTACGCCCCTACGCGGTCGTCATATGTTACGATTTAACTTAGAGCGCCCCATTGTTAGCTTCTCATTTGATGATTGCCCGAAATCAGTCGTTGGAAACGGCTTGGCTAAACTTAATGTTCAAGGCTGGAAAAGTACGATTTATATTGCCTCGGGCTTGCTTGGGACAACCAACCATCACGGCGAGCAAATGAGCCGTGAGGATGTCATTGCCGCGCATAAATCAGGTCACGAAATCGGCGGACATAGCTATTCGCATATTGACCTGTCCGAAATCCCATTTTCTGAGGCCATGCGCGACATAGAAACGAACCGCGCCGCATTTGAAGATATGGGCCTGCCTCCAAGCCGCACATTTGCCTATCCCTTTGGACAGACGCTTAGCCATCTCAAAACACAGCTTGCAAATGATTATGACGGCCTGCGTGGTATCACATCTGGCGCAATGATTGGCAAAGTTGATCTTAATCAGATTCACTCAACACCGCTATTTTCGGGAACAGAATTTGAGACTTTAGTAAAGCAGATTGAGACACTACCACACAATGCATGGCTAACACTCTTTACCCACGACATCCAAGACAGCCCAACGGAGTGGGGTTGCACACCCGCCGAGATGGACGCTGTCATATCAGCAGTAAAAGCGCGCGACGCTGAGGTTTTAACAATCGCAGATGCTATACAGAAACTAAAGGCTAAATCATGACAGGTGAGACAAAATTCAAATGCGACATCTCTATCGTTGTGCCGACCTATAAGCGTCCTGACGATATCAAACGCGCGCTCAACAGTGCAATCAAGCAAGATACAAAGCACTATAGCCTTGAGATTATTGTCGCCGATAACGACCCCGCAGCGAGCGCAAACGCAACAGTACACGCCATCATCAAAGCTCACCCAGAAGTAAAAATCGTCTACACCCATGTGCCAGAGCCCGGTGTATCTAACGCGCGCAATGGCGCTCTAGAACACACACAGGGGCGTTTTCTGATTTTCCTAGACGATGACATGGAAGTGGATCCAGATTGGGCTTTTGAGTTAGCTCAAGCAGCAGAATTGTACAAAAGCGCCGTTGTCTTTGGCCCAGTTGAAGCCGTTATGCCAGACGGCGATGACCCACTATATCCCTATATGCAGCCACTCTTCTCTCGCACAGGCGATTTCAAAGATGGCCATATCAATAAGCTATTTGGGACGGGCGGATGCTTAATCGACCTCGGACAATGCAGCTTGCCAACACCCGCATTTGATCCAGCCCTTAATGAAGTCGGCGGTGAAGATGATGCCATGTTCGCGCATGTGCTAGCGCAAAACCCTCATATCGGCTGGACGACAAAAGCCAAAGCCGTTGAGCACATCCCACCTCATCGCAGCACGCCTGCCTATGTTTGGACACGTAATTTTGCCTTTGGACAAGGTCCGACGCAGGAAGCCGCCGATAAAGGTCTCGCGGGGACAATTGAAGTGTTGAAATGGATGGCCGTTGGCGTGGTACAAACACTCATTTACGGGACGCAATACGGCTTAAGAAAGCTTGCGAAACGGGACGACGCCATCACCTCTTATGCAAAGCTATCCCAAGCTGTTGGAAAAATTCTGTGGTTTGATGGATTTAGCCCCCGCCTCTACGGCGCGAATGCCCCAACCGCGCAGACAAGCTAAAATAAAAACGAGTTAGAATTAAGCCAACTGGCTCTGCGCTCGTGCCGGCCCTTCATTGACCACAAGACCTGCACAGCGTCCCTGCTCCGCTTCAATTTTATTTGACAATTCGCGCTGCGACGGCAGACCTGCTGTATCTGGCGCACAAACGATGACTGTTTTATCGGCCTCGGGTACAACGGTCAGCGCCGTGTCAGCTCGGTCAAAAGCAGGTGTATCGACAATCACAAGCGCAAATTGATCACGCAGTGCATGCCAATATTTACGTGCCGCACGTATATGCACGGATTGACCTTCTTTGATTTCAGACCAACGAAATTCTGTCACCGCAAGGCCAGTTTGCCCGATTAAGTTCAGACCACCGTAAAGTGCTGCCGACTTGCGCCGCCCGAATTCGTCGACCCCATCGGGGCTAACCTGCCAATAAGGTTCTTCCCCAAAGGTCGCGTCAAAAGGTCCTTGAACCTCACCAAATTGCGCAGACGCCTCATGAAAATAGGCCATTTGGCTTTGCTGGGATATATCCATATCGACCAGAGCCACGCGTTGGCCATATGGGGCATAATGCTGAGCTGCGAGCAAGCTGAGCATACGCGAAACAAAGCTTGTCCCAACACCTGTATCAGTCGCTGTAACAGCAATGACAGGCGCGCGTCCGTCTCCGCGCTGCGGCGCGCAGAGCGAGGCTAAAACTGATTGTAAAGGATGGTTGGCATCAATCATCTACACGCGAATCCCTAAAGTTTTTACTCTTTTAGGGAGAAATACCGCCCGCGTCCAACGCGAAGGGTAATTAGGCGCGCTCTGTCGGCACGTTTCCAAGGACAGTCATATCCGTCTCCACCGCAGCAGGTGCGGCGGTCCCGACCTGCAAAGCGTGCGCATAGGGGTTGGCATAAATGTCGTGGGCCGCATTACCATAGCTTTGCGCCGCATAGGCTGGCTCTTGATAAGCTGGCGCAGCGTAGGCTTGTGGGTCGGCATAAGCCTGTCCCTGCGCAGCATATGGATCTTCATAAGCAGGTTCAGCGTAACCCGTTGCTGCATAGGGGGCTGCAGCAAAAGCTGTCGCAGGTTGCGGCACACTTTCAGGTATACTCGGTGGGGCGTAAGCGGGCTGTTGAAAATCTTGACGACCTGAGTTGTCCACTTCGCGGCGGCCATAACGACCTTGTGTCGTCGTCGCAGGTGCACTGGCATAAAGCTTAGGATCAAGGAAGACTTTCATCATAGCCAAGATAAAGAGCGTAAAGCCCCAACCTGCAGAGGCGAGCGCGAACATAACAAGGCGCATATTACGGCCTTTGCGCGGACGTGTCGCGTAAGAGATAACGCGGACATTTTCGCTGCTGCTTTCAGCTTGCTCTTGATTTACCAATGCTTCTTGCTCTTTCGCTGTATAGTTTTTCAGACGCTCATCCAGCGTATCGCGCTCACGCAAGAGGTTCGCATAAGTCGGGCTGATGTCCTGCATGCGGCGCACTTTGGCGTCAGCCGCATCAAGTTGGCGTTGCAAGACATATTCTTTTTCCCGCAAGCTATCGGCGCGTGATTGTAGCGAATTGCGGTTTTGCAGCGTGGATTGGAAGACAGGGTTCGGCCCGACGCGACGTCCACCAGCGGCTTTGCCCGCATTTGTTGTCAAAATTGACTTAAGCTGATTTAGCTCTGCTTCCTTCTGGCGGACTGGCGGGCTACCCGGCAGGTATTTCGCGAGAAGTTGCTTTAGCTCTAGTTCAGCTTGGGCAATACGTTGTGACGCGCGGTCATCAACATAAAGGTCAATTTGCTCTGGCGTGGCACGAAGTTGCTGCTCCACAGTCGCGAGAGCGCGTTCTGTTTCCGTCATCTCACCGCGCAGCGTATTAAGCTGTGTACGAAGTTCTTCAGTGCGCTTTGTGACACCGCCGCGTTCGCTGTCAAAATCAGAAACACCGTTTTCGCGCAGGAATTTCGCAATCGCCCGTTCATTGGCACGGAGTTGTTGATCTGTTGCACGGCGACGCTCAGAAATAATATCGCTTGAGCCTTCAACGAAGAGCGCTTTACGCGCATCGAGATATTTTTCGATAAAGGTATTGAGCATGTAGACCGCAATTTCTGGATCTTCATGTTTATAAGCCAAATCAACAATTGAGGATTTTGGCTTTGGCATAACGACATAGCTGTCTTCGACTTCTTTAAAAAGATCGACAAGCGCGTCCGTTTTTTCTTGCGCTGAGCCAGAAATGGCAGCGGATTTTTCTTTTTCCGCCGCATCTTTTGAGAAGCGCTGTAAACCGTATTTCTCTTTGGCTTCCCCGACGACTTGTTCAATGATGTCGGCGTTCTTCATAATGCCAACTTCGTTTTGAACGATATGGTCAGGTGTAAGCTGCAAGCCTTGCGCCTGTTTTGACGTCACAGATTCATACACGTATTCATCGCCAAGCTGAACAAGGACGCGGCCTTCGCCACTATAAGTGCGCTTAAAATCTTTGGTTAAGAACCAAGCACCGACTGTCCCAAGAAGGAATAGCGGGATGAGCCATTTGAGTTGACGTGCGAATGAATTGAAAAACTCACCAAGGCGAATACGCGGCATGCCGTTGGCGTAATCGCCAACCGTGAGGTCACCCATTCTCGGCTCATTTTGCGCGTGATGTATATGCGTTTGATAAATGGGCTGCTCAGCCATTGCCGTATGAGGTGAGTAAGTGTCAGAAGAGGCCGCGCTCATGACGCTCGCCGCTTTGGCGGCTTCCGCCGCCGCCTTCTTTTCCTTGCGTGACATCTTTAGGGCTCGCGGCGTTTTCGCGGACTTTTGAGACTTCACTTCAAGCGTGTTTGACTTATTCCGACCGAGAAAGGCCATAGGGCAACCCTTTAAAAAACATAGTTAATGCACTTGAAGGCCTAAATTTTAATTTTTCGTTATCCATTCTTGTTAACTATGAAAAAAACGACATTTGACTGAATTTAATTGTCCAAGGGACCTGAAAATGACCAATTTACGCAAAATCACAGCTATTCTGGCAGTTTCAGGCCTCTCATCCGTCCTCTTAGCTGGCACAAGTCACGCTGGTGGACGCTATGGTGCGCCCCAGACGAATCATCTGCCGAATCACTTAGCACCCCAACATACGCGCCACATAAACGTCATGCCCGTTCCGCAAGGTCCGCAAATGGGTCGTTATCCTGGCATGCCCGCAAATTATCACGGGCCAAAACAGTTTAGCCTCAAGCAAGGTCTTTCAAAATTAGTCCCACAGCCGAGAAACCCTGCTTATAAGAATTGGGGTGATAAACTCACAGGCCGCAAACAACTTGCCTATCAAATGCCGCCACCGCCCGCACCATATGGGCAGCAGTTTCAGCAATGGATAGATTACGAGCCGCAATACACGCTCTATCCTGGCGATCAGCTTGATATCGTTGTGCCGAGCGCGCCTGAGCTATCTCGCACACTAACAGTCGGCCCTGACGGCCGTATCGTCATGCCTAATGTGCCACCCATCATGGCCGCAGGTCGGACGTTTACTTATGTTGAGGGTGCTCTTTCCGCTGAGCTTGCGAAACTTTTACGCAATCCGAAGATTGCAGTGACGCCGCGTGCCTATAGCCCGCAGCAGATATTTGTCGGGGGTGAAGTCGGCGCGCAAGGCACTTACGCCATGCCTGGCCCCGTTGGAGTGATGGAAGCTGTACTTCTCGCGGGTGGTCTACGGCCTACAGCCAAAACAGGCAGCGTCGCAGTAATGCGCCGCGCGCCGAACGGCGGCATGATGATGCGCGTTGTGAACCTGAAAAACGGTATGCGCAATATTCGCGAATATAACGACAATATGCAGCTACGCCGCGGCGATATCATCTTTGTGCCGCGCAATAGCCTCGCCGAGATTGGCGCCTGGATGGGCAATTTCCGCTCCGCCTTACCCGTTGACTTCAATCTGAGCTATCAGTTTGGCGCCAACAATGGCGGCACAACGGTTGTCAGTCCTTAGCGATTAAAACCCCGTCGTTTTTAACCCTCGAAAAAAGCGGCACTACGTGCCTTATCGGCGAATTACACCTTAACGAGTCAAAAGTTCACACGAAGATTGTGCGAATTTTGACGCTTAATTGCAGTGTGTACTTCGCCTGACTTAAGCGGCTTGTTTCGCGCTATCAAGTAACTCGCGGTTCTCTTTGAGCCATCCACGTGCTGCGCGTTGAGCGAGCGTGACGTCTTCATTGCTCATTTCAAGCTTGATTTCTTCGCGGTATGCTTTGGCAGGCATGCTGCCCATCATAGCCGCAAGGTTGAACCACTTATGCGCTTCAACGAAATCTGGGCCACGCTCTTCGACATCTGTCGAATAAATTAAGCCCAAGCGGAAAAGATCCTCGGGTTGTGCGCCTGCAATGATTGCAGCTTTTGCTTCTGTTACTTCTACATCTGTAAAGGCCATATCTGCCTCCCTATTTTTCACCTATTACCGACGGACAATCCTTCGGTTTGAACGCCGCAGACTTAAGTCTGTCTCACATTCATAAACTGAACTTGTTCGCGTCGAATAAATATAAGGTTAAAGCTCGTAAAGGTTAATCAAGTTTTATTTGTATTAAAACAAGTAAACATATATTACTTTAGGATTTATACCTGATTAAAATATAGTTATACTTAAATTTATACTTATGATATTAAAGTATTTGTACTATCAAACTCGAGTAATATCGAAGACTATCTCATCCAAAAAACTTCAAAATAAATTGAAAAAACTGCACTTTTTTGCTTTTTGAAGTCAATTTTTCCCAAATTGGCACACAGCTATTTTCTGAAAAGAGGGTAATTTAAGGCCTTCATTAAGACTTAAATGGGCCTTTTAGGTGAAAGGCGGCTTAGATACGCTCTTTCGTCGATAGGAAACGCAGTTTCGGATTTTTCTCTTGCGCATAAGAGATGTCCCACCCCGATTTCGCCAGATAAACTGGTGCGCCGTCGAGGTCAGTGCCCGTATTGTTACGGTTCTTGGCGATAAAGTCCTCAATCAACGCCTCATCATCCGCCGCAATCCAGCGCGCGATTTGATAAGGCGGCATTTCAAACAAGACCTCGAGCCCGTATTCGTTTTTCATACGGTCGGCCATAACCTCAATTTGCAGCTGCCCGACGGCACCCACAATCATATCTGCGCCAAAAGCTGGACGGAAAAGTTGCGTGACGCCCTCTTCGGCGAGGCTCTCAAGCGCTTTACGCAAATGTTTCGCCTTAAGCGGATCAACAGTGCGCGCGCGGCGCAGGATTTCAGGCGCAAAGTTTGGAATACCCGCGAAACGGATTTTGCCAGATGTCGAAAGACTATCGCCCACGCGCAAGCTGCCGTGGTTTGGAATACCAATCACGTCACCCGCAAAAGCATTATCGGCAAGTTCACGGTCTTGAGCAAAGAACATCATCGGATTGTGAACGGATATGGCTTTGCCGTCCGCCGTCTTCAGGCGCATACCGCGCTTAAACTCACCCGAACACAGGCGCAGGAAGCCGACGCGATCGCGGTGGTTGAGGTCCATATTGGCTTGGACCTTAAAGATAAAGCCCGTGACTTCGCTATCGGTCGGTGCAATTTCGACGTCTTGGCCGTTCTTCTTTGCCTCCTCGATTTGCGGGCCTGGCACAAGTTCAGCGAGCGCATCGATAAGCTCTTTCACGCCAAATTTACGCAAGGCCGAGCCAAAATAAACAGGTGTCAAATGCCCTTCGCGGAAAGACTGCATATTAAACTCGCCATATTCCTTGGCGAGTTCCACCATTTCGCGAAACTCTTCGAGCAGTTCGCTATCGTTAAACAGCGCTTCAATCTCTGGCCCGTCCATCGGCAATTGCGGCGCCCCTGCCCCTGTATCGCCGTCCTCGTCGGGGCGAATGAATTGATAAAACATATCCGTCTTAAGATCAGCGACACCTTTAAAACGGCGACCGCTCGCGGCGGGCCATTGCATCGGCACGACATCAAGTGCGAGCTTATCTTCAATCTCAGACAGCACATCAAATGTCTCGCGCCCTTCGCGGTCCATTTTATTCACAAATGTGATAATCGGAATATCGCGCAGGCGGCAAACCTCAAAAAGCTTCAGCGTCTGCGGCTCAATACCTTTGGCCACGTCAAGCACCATAACGGCGCAATCGGCAGCGGTCAGCGTGCGGTAAGTGTCTTCAGAGAAATCCTCATGGCCCGGTGTGTCGAGCAAGTTAAAGATGAGGTCCATATGCTCAAACGTCATCACAGATGAGCTGACAGAGATACCGCGCTCTTGCTCAATCTTCATCCAGTCAGATTGCGTGCGCCGCACCTTGCCGCGCGCCGCCACGACCCCCGCTTGGTGGATTGCCCCCGCCGCATAAAGCATATTTTCCGTCAGCGTCGTCTTACCCGCATCAGGGTGAGAAATAATCGCAAAAACGCGACGACGCGTATGTTCAGAAATGGCCATAAAAGTGCTCAGTTAAACTGCGCCCGACATAGAGGGATTGGAGAGCGGGTGCAAGCGGGATGAGTGGAGTTAAATGGGGACCTTTGAATAGCGCAAGCCCTATCGCTCACTACCCATCAAGTGGCAGCTAAATAAGTGAAACAGCCCGCAGAGTCAGTATTCCGATGGAATACCAAAGAGAGAGTGTTTTACGAAATGCCGACCCTGCGGCGGTGCTTACTAAAGCGGCCATATTTAATAACCGGACGAAAGAGTCACGGGCATTTACAAAAACACCAGCACGCAATCGCCTGCGGAATAGCTCCACTCACGGACCCGTAAAACTTGGACGTCACCCAAATCCACAAGCCACACCGTCCCAACCGAAGTAAGTAACGTCTTACCCGTTTCATCGACCAGAAACATGAGGACTATGACATGGATTTTGTGGGTGAGAGTTAGAACGGTTATCAAGACCCTCGGGTGGAAACGTCCATCAAATAAATCGAGGGGGACGGGTGTGAGAGGATAAATCCCCAAACCAGACATTAGCCCAGCGGCTTAAACGAGGCGATTTTAAGACGCTCGGGTTTCAACCGGACCATACGACTAGATGTAATAATTATGATTGCTCAAACTTGCATGTCCTAATATCGGTTTTTCGGATTTCGGCAGGGTCGGTTTATGGAGCGTTTGTTCTCAACAGTTGGCGTTTCGAAAAGAAAGCATGCAATTGAACTATTTGGAATTTTAGGAGGTGTAATGCCGTCAGGCACGAAAACAACAAGGGTTTGCATGCCGTCACGTAACTCTCGAGGTAATACCTCTATATTTTCTAATAAAATTAAGTCCATTTTCAATTTTCGTTCCGCATTCCATTCGTCGGAGCGAGCTACATAATCTTCATACTGACGTTTGAAAGCTTCGTCTGTTGGTAGGAGTACAGCACCTTTCTCGTGCAACGCTTCAATTCCGTACCAACCGGGCAACTGATCTGATTTTCTGAATGTATATGGTGAGATTATACTTTCCACATCAATGGTTTTGTCGACTTCCATTTTTTCAGTATAAAGAAATTGGCCATAGTCACCATACCTCTTGCGTGCAGACCAAAATTCTTCGGTAGAAAAATCTGCATTTTTGCGCAATGAAGTTTCCTGATTGAGTTTTATTTCTAAACCGTCCTTTCCTTCGATTAAATCGACACTGTCCGCTCTATCCAATAGTGGAGCATTCTGCGCCTTCCCTTCTAGATCTGTAAGAATCGATGAAGAGACATCAACCTTCCTAAGAGGGGCGTAAGGCTTCATTTTGGACCTTACATAAGAATGACCCGCACCGTACCCGTCCAATTCAAAGAATTGGTCCGGTACGCAACTGCGAGGTGGAGCAGAACAAACCGTACGCCGTGTTTCATCTTTGCCTTCCACCTCAACATATTCCACTTTTGATCGGTCAACTCCAACTACGCCAATTGCACCCGGGCCAATTCGGCGAGAGCCCATTACAATGACCCGGTCCACGTTTTTTGTGTCCCCGGTGATTCGTATTATTGCGGCGGAATAGGACGACAGAACAAGTGTGACGGGTTCTTTCAACTTGCCTATTTTAATGTCCGAAACATAGCTATGGTGAGCTATGCCGTTCAGCCATGACATTCTCCAATATTCATTTTGATCTGCAAGTTTGGGCGGTATTACATCAATATCCGTATATTTCATCATTTGAGAAAAACGAAAAACAGCTACTCTCTCGTTACCTGCAATATAGGGCATCTCACAAACCGGCATGGGGCCGGACATATTGACCGAACATGCAAAAGCAATATTTGAAACCCCCACAGTGCTCATAATAAATGCAGCCAATGTTTTCCAAAACACATGGGGCGTTAGGCACCAAAGAAGCGGCCCAAAAAGTTTAGATTTTATGTTGTTCATTGTCATAAATTTTTCGGTTGCTTCTGAGATCAAGTTCTATTGATGGTCATGGAAGATAAGTTAGTAAAACGCGTCTTTGCAATCTATATTTTAACAGCATTTGGCTTCCTGCATTGATAAAATCAAGTACGTCAACCCAAGGACGCCACTGTTTAGCGCCAACAGGTGTTTTATTTTGGACGAGAACTACCACTTTAGCAAACATTACCAGTGTCCTTCTTTGGGCGACTTAAGCCACTCACCTAATGTCTCCTTCGCCCCCACTCAAGCCGTAAAGCTTCCGCACCCCAACAAAAAAGCGCACCACGAAGGACGCGCTTTTCGGTCTAAATTCAGCTTCGCCTAGCTCGCGACGACGGCACCATGCATGGCAAAGACTTCTTGCAAAAGGTCTTGTGACGCGAGGGTCGCGCGGCGGGCGCTGTCTTCATTATACATGAGGCCGTTCTTTTTATCAGTTGCCTCTGGCACGGTGAAGGCGTGGCTTGTCTGACCGTAAGCATGAAGCTGCCAATCACATTTTGCGGCCGTGAGTTCTTCGCCGAGCGCCGTCACATGTTCTGGCGGGGCCATCGGGTCGTCCCAACCATGGGCGACGAGGATTTTGGACTTGATTTTCTTCGTCTTGGCGCCTTCGGGGGCGTCGAGCAGACCGTGGAAAGAAATGGCCGCTTTCAAATCCATCCCTGCCCGCGCCATATCGAGCGTGCAGAGACCACCAAAGCAAAAGCCCATCGCCGCCATATGGCCCTCGTCCACCTGCTCCAGCGCAGCGGCGGCTTTATAGCCTGCTTTGAGGCGCTTAAGTAGAGCGGCACGATCTTCCTTGAGTGGACCCATGAGCGCCATTTTCTCGTCAATCGTATCTGGTTGAACCCCGTCGCCGTAATTATCGAGCGCGAAGCCGACATAGCCCATCGCCGCCATCTCAACGGCTTTACCTTGGGCGAAATTATCAAGCCCGCCCCAGGCATGATTGATGAGGACACACGGCTTGGGATCAGCAAAGCTCTCATCCCATGCGAGATAGCCCACGCATCTCTGGTCGCCGTCTTTATACTCAATTGGTTTCGTGACAATGTTCATAAGATTTCCCTCTTGGTCAATTTATCATGATAAATTTCTGTTGGAGTGCATATAGGAACGCGCTGATTGAGGGTCAATGCATAGCCAGTGCCAGAGCTGCCAAACCGCCTAAAAAGCGGGCTATTTCAATAAAATAACAGCTATATTAAGGCTTTATTAGCCATGTTTTTGCATGATTTCACCAAAGTTTATCTGTGACACTTATTGGAGAGCCCTATGTCTGCTCGTAATATATTTGCTTTATCTGCAGCGGCGGTCATCCTTACCGCTTGCGCCACGGCACAGGAAAATCCGCAATATCAATATAGCACAAAATATAAAGGCGACTCGCCTTACACTACACAGACGCAAAGCACGTCCTATGCCTCCAACGCAGCAACCGCTCAGACACAGAATGTTGTGTTCCAACAACCCGTAGAGACGAGCTATCATTCGCAAGCGAGCTACGCCACGACGGCTCAAGCTGGGCCAAGCTATTCACGTGTAAACGCGGCCTGTATTGAGCAAAATGCGCAACATACGCCAGGGTGTGAGCCAACCTCTATCGCGATCACTCAAACAACCGCGCAAATCGCCGCGCCTTATGCCCCGCAGCCGCAAACGCTTTATGCCACAGATCGTACGCAAACAGCGATTATCTCGCCGACTGAACAAGCCATGCCCGATAGCTACGGTACGCCAGGTTATGAGGCGATGAAAAACGCGGAAAGCGGTTGGAGCTATGAGCCCGTCGAGACGCCTGAATGGGAGGTTGCGCAATCCGCACCATACCCTTCATCGCGAACACCATCATCGCCTGCGCCATTAGGCCAATCCGTGCCAGTGACAGAGCCATTTGAATCCGCCCTTCCCGCACCGTCTGCGCGTAATGCGGAAGTTTACAGCGCGCGCTCGCCTATCATGCTACCGCGTGGTGAGCAGGTCTATACGCTGGGTACGCAACATGAAATCATGGCAGGCGATACAGTTTACAGCTTTGCACGTAAACTCTGTACATCTGTCGATGAAATTAAGGCAATGAATAGCTTGGGCGCGGATTTCAATATCCGTCTTGGCGATACTATCCGCCTGCCTGCGTCTAAGTGCTAAAAAGCTCTGAAACGTAACACCCCAGATAAGTAACTCCCTTAAGGCATCGGCATAAAAAAGTGTGGCTATCCACAATGTCCGAACGTCTGATTGAACAACCACTTTAAGGACGTCATTAGCGTCACTAGAGTCAGAAAAATCAGGTGCAATCAACAGAATCTAAGTGTAGACTAGATTTGTTACACACGCGAAGAATTTACTTCGGACTCAAACTATTTGTAAACCCAGAGGATATTATGCGCAAACGCTTTGCAAAAATTCTGGCTACAGTCGGCCCCGCCAGCGCTGCGCCAGAAAATCTTCGCTTACTCCACGATGTTGGTGTTGATGCCTTTCGCCTCAATTTTTCTCACGGTAGTCACGAAGACCACGCGCGCTCTGTCGCCGCCATTCGTCAGGTCGAAAAAGATACGGGCAATTCCATAGCCATTGTTGCCGATATGCAGGGTCCGAAACTACGCGTAGGTGAATTTGATGCGGGTCAGATAGTCCTGACTTATGGTGAGGAAGTTGAACTTTATCTCGGCAAAGACGGTGGTAAAGCAGGTCGCATCCCTATGAACCATCCAGAGATGTTTGCCGCTATGGACGCGGGCCACCAACTGAAATTTGATGATGGTAAGTTGATGGTGACAATTCTTTCAAATAGCGGCGATACAATGAAAGCGCGGGTCGATGTGCCTGGAACTCTGAAGAATAAAAAAGGCGTGAATGTCATCGGCGCGACTCTGCCCATGTCCGCTATGACAGAGAAAGACCGCAAAGATATGGTCTTCGCGCTTTCTGAAGATGTCGATTGGATTGCACTGTCATTTGTTCAGACAGCACAAGACGTCATTGATGCGCGTGAGATTATTGGGAACAAGGCCAAGATTATTGTCAAAGTTGAGAAGCCTTCTGCGGTTGAAGACTTGCACGAAATTCTAAATCACACAGACGCCGTTATGGTTGCGCGCGGAGACTTGGGTGTTGAACTTCCGCTTGAAGATGTCCCCGTTGTGCAGCGCCAAATCATCCGCGCCGCGCGAAGCCTTGGCAAGCCTGTAATTGTCGCGACACATATGCTTGAATCGATGATTGACGCGCCTACGCCGACACGTGCCGAAGCGTCAGATGTCGCCACCGCGATTTACCAAGGTGCGGACGCTGTTATGCTTTCGGCGGAAACAGCTGTAGGACGTCACCCGGCGACCGCTGTAGCCATCATGGACCGCATTATCGGCGCGGCAGAAAGCGACCCAGAGTTTTGGAATTATTTCCGCTCTCGCCCTCTCACACATGACGGCACAGGCGAAGACGCTATCTCTATTTCTGTGCGCAGTATTGCCGATATGATGAAATGCAAAGCCGTACTCGGCTATACGCTGACAGGCTCAACCGTGCAGCGCATTTCACGCGAACGCCCGCCCTGCCGTATTGTAGGCCTGACGCCGCGCCGCAAGACCGCAAGCCAGATGGCGCTAAGTTGGGGTGTGCTGCCGATTGTGACGCATGACCCGTCCAATTTTGATGACATGATAGAAATTGCGCGCGACATTGCCAAAGAAGAAGCTGGCGCAGTAAGCGGCGACAAAATCCTTATCTCAGCAGGTATTCCGTTTGGTGTGGCAGGCACAACGAATACGCTAAAAGTCGATACTATTTAATGAGATAAGATCGCTTGTAATGCTTGATTATTTAAGACCTATTACATCCGCCTATAACAAGTCGGGACTTACCCGCGATTTCACGACACTTTTCACTGTCAGCCCCTGAACGATAATCGAGAAGACCACCACGCCGTAAGTCGCCGCGAGGATGACGGGCTTATACTCGACAGGTGGAAGCGAGAGCGCCAGCGCCACAGAAATACCGCCGCGCACACCTCCCCATGTCAGCACAGGGATAGCGCCTTTCGTGAAGGTCTTAAACAAGCCCAAAAACCGCATCGGTACTGATACGGCGACGAGACGCGCGAGCAAAACAAGCGGAATACAAAGCAGCATAATTAAGCCAAATTTCGGAGATATACCGAGCACGAGTATCTCCAGCCCGATCAGCAAGAAAAGAACTGAATTCAGGATTTCATCAATCATTTCCCAGAAGCCGAAAAGGTATGTCCGCGTCTTATCTGACATGGCAAATTCCGCGCCTTTATTACCAATTAAAAGACCCGCGATCACAACCGCAATTGGCCCTGATAAATGAAGGCGCTGCGCAATGGCATATGTGCCCGCAACAATGCCGAGCGTGATCAAAATCTCTATCGCGTGCTCATCAATCTTGGCCATCATTTTATAGGCCAGCCATCCTGTGAACCCGCCAAGTATCGCGCCACCGCCCGCTTCTACAAAAAAGAGCTTTGCGATAGAGGCTGCGTCCACGCCACCGCCATGCCCGCCGCCAGCGGTAGCTTGAACGGTTTCTATGGCGTCAGCCGCCGCATGTTCCATACCGTGTCCAGAGCCTGTGGCACCAACCGCGACCGCCACTGCGATGGCAAAGACCACCACGCCGACACCGTCATTAAATAAACTCTCACCCGCAATTTTCGCGTTGAGGCTATCTGGCAAATTCACTGTTTTTAGAATGGAAAGCACCGCCACAGGGTCGGTTGGACTAATTAGCGCGCCAAACACAATTGCCCATGTGTAAGGCAGCTCCACGCCAAACGCATTGACGAGCCAATAAAATCCCGTGCCGACGATAAAAGTCGACATTAAAACCCCAATCGTGGCCATAGACGCAATCGCCCATTTCTCCGATTTCAGGAATTTCATATCGACATGCAACGCCCCCGCAAACAGCAGGAAGGCCAGCATGCCGTTCATAACAGTCACATTAAAATCAATTTGCCCAATGGCAGATGAGACCGTCTCCGTCAGGCCGAGCGAAGGAAAAATGGCTTGCAACGCCATTAATGCAAATGAGGCCAAAAGCGCCATTAACAGCAGACCAATTGTATGCGGTAATTTTAGATAGGCGTGATTTATCCAAGAAAACGCACCCGATAACACGAGCAGAGCCGCGCCAATTTCAAATAATGTCAACATACGGGGCCCTTACCTTTGCGGCGAGACTAACGGGAGTCGCAGGCGAAGGGGAAGTGCTAAGTTGACAGGGTAAATCGCCCTAAACTATGGCCCGCTGAAAACCTGTGGTCTAATGCTGTCGACGAGGCTTTGTGCTTCATAGACATTAGGGCCTGTCCCCTTGGTCGGGAGCAGTCGGATTTCGATAGAATTAGTGACGCGGTTGCCCTCCAGAGCGCGCACGACATCGTTCACGCCAACATTGACGCCGACGGACGTGCCGCCGCGGCGATACCCGCCACTCCCAAAACCGACACCTACGGATGATCCAATTCCGCTTCGAGGGCTTCTGCCTGATAAATTACCCCCGATGATTTCAAAATGGCTATAGCCCTTATCAAGCGCAATCTGCGCCGCGCGAAGCAACGCGAAATCTTGAGCTTCCATCTCATTGGGCGCAGTATAGCTCACACGGAAACGATCATTTTGGATTTGTGTTTGCCTAAACCCTATATCATCATAACTTTGTGCAGGACCAAAAGCCGTTGGACCACTTGCGCAGGCCGTGAGGCTGAATGCTAACATAATAGTCATAATCTTAAGCTTCATGGCAAACCTTTACGCGAGATGTTGAACCTCAACTTTATGCCGCGTAACCCTCACCCGCAAACGACAATTACAGCTTTATAACAGTCAACTTTGTGATAGATTGCACTTAGGAGAGAAATAAATGTTTACGCATGACGATGTATTAATGCCCTTGGCAATTACGGTGATTATCGACACGAAGGTGCGCGATGCTGAACTCGCAGAGTTTTGTCGGCAGGCGCTAGGCTTAATAGAGTTGTTTGATCTTGAGCCAATGCACGTATCTGATTTGCAGAAATGGTTCTCAGACCATCGTGATGAAGTCGCCAAAACACTTGGTGGGCCGCGCCGAAACACGCTCGTACTGCGAGCTCTCTCAAAATTTAAAGACGATGTGCATATGGAAAATATCTATGACGCTATGGTGCAGATTTCCATTTGCGATCAAGAATACCGCCCCGAAGAATCAGATTTAGTAAAGTCGGCAGCCGTGCTATGGGGGTATGATCGACCGCCACTTAAAATAAACCGAGACTAGGGATCATGGCTAAAATTTCAGATGTTTCAGAGATATATAGAAACGTCCTCGACATTTTGATGATTACGATTCTCGTAGATGACCGCGTACGAGACGAAGAACAAGTTGAGTTGCTGCACAGCGCTTGTATTCATAACCGCGCGCTACACCCCGATATCATTCTCCCGCCAGAAGTCGTGCGGACCTATTGTGACGAACGCTCCAAAGAATTAGCGCAGGAACTTGCCACTCAAGGACGCGATGCCGTCAAAGAGAAATACTTAATCAAAATTGGTGATCGCGGCCTACAGCGTAAAGTCCTCGCCTCAATCTATGCCATCGCGACATGTGACTATGAACTTCATGACGAAGAGCGCGGCCTTATTAAAACCGCGCTCGCTGTCTGGCAAAGCAAGCTTCCCGACCCAACCGAAGTTGAAGTGGTCGCTTAAAGTTAGTCAGCCGCTTCCAGCGCTTCTATACGGCGCGACTCTTTCTTGCGCTCATGCTCAAGGAGGTAGCGTTTGCGGATGCGGATGTTTTCCGGTGTTACTTCGACAAGCTCATCATCATTGATGAATTCTAGCGCGTATTCCAAAGTCACGTTAATCGGCGTGACAAGCGTCACCGCTTCATCTGTGCCAGAGGCTCGCACATTGGTGAGCTGTTTGCCCTTTAGCACATTTACGACAAGGTCGTTATCGCGCGCGTTAATCGCTACGACCATGCCTTCATAAACTTCTGCCGCGTGACCAATGAACATGGTCGAGCGCTCTTGCAGGTTAAATAGCGCGAACGCTGCCGCCTTACCGGTGCCGTTCGAAATCAATACACCTTTTTGACGGCGGCCAATGCCTGCTTTTACGCGCGGCTTATAGCTATCAAAATTGTGGTAAAGCAGGCCCGAGCCTGAGGTGCTTGTAAGAAATTCAGAGCGGAAACCAATCAGGCCACGAGTCGGAATTTCGTAATCAAGGCGGACACGTCCCTGCCCGTCAGGCGTCATGTTTTTCAGGTTACCCTTACGCTCACCAAGCTTTTCCATCACCTTACCTTGGTGATCTTCTTCGACGTCAACGGTCAGTGTTTCCCATGGCTCACACACCACGCCGTCAATGTCTTTGTTAATTACTTGAGGACGTGAAATCGCCAGCTCAAAGCCTTCGCGGCGCATATTCTCAATCAGGATAGAGAGATGAAGTTCACCTCGGCCAGAGACGCGGAATTTATCGGCGTCATCAAGCTGCTCAACACGCAGAGCCACATTGTGAATAAGCTCTTTATCGAGACGGTCTTTGATATTGCGCGAGGTCACATACTTGCCTTCGCGGCCCGCAAACGGGCTATCATTGACTTGGAACGTCATGCTGATTGTTGGCTCATCCACAGAGAGCGCAGGCAACATATCGACATTATCAGGGTCACAAATCATGTCGGAAATGCCGAGCTTATCAATGCCCGTAAAGCAGCAAATATCACCCGCCGCAACTTCGTCCATCTCAACGCGCTCTAGGCCCATAAAGCCAAAAGGTTGCAGCACGCGTGCTTTGCGTTGCTTCCCCTCTGTATCGGCGACAATGACGTTCATATTTTTCTTAAGCTTACCGCGCACCACACGGCCAATACCGATAACACCTGTATAGCTATTGTAATCAAGTGCGGAGACTTGCAGCTGTAGCGGGCCGTCAGGGTCTACATCTGGCACGGGGGCGTTTTGCACAATCGCGCTGAAAAGCGGCGTCATATCTTCACCGACCTTACCGCTCTCATCACAGGCCCAGCCGTTCAGCGCAGAGGCAAAAACGACAGGGAAATCAAGCTGCTCATCCGTCGCGCCGAGACGCACAAACAAATCAAACGTCTGGTCAACGGCCCAATCCGGACGCGCGCCTGTACGGTCAACTTTGTTGACAACCACAATCGGCTTAAGGCCTTGGGCCAGCGCCTTCTTTGTCACAAATGTTGTTTGCGGCATCGGGCCTTCGGCGGCATCGACCAAGAGCACCACGGAATCGACCATAGAGAGCACGCGCTCCACCTCGCCGCCAAAGTCCGCGTGACCTGGTGTATCGACGATATTAATGCGCCAGTTCTCGCCCTCTGGGTCTGTCCAGCGGATAGCCGTATTTTTCGCGAGAATCGTAATGCCGCGCTCTTTTTCAATGTCATTGCTGTCCATCACGCGCTCGCCTGCGCCGCTGCGCTCGCCCAGCGTGCCAGATTGGTGCAATAGCTTATCAACAAGCGTCGTTTTACCATGGTCAACGTGGGCCACAATCGCCACATTACGGAGCGTTTTAATACTATCAGTCATATTAGATTCTCGGACATTTCATCGCCGCGCAAAGCACACAGCACAATTTGCGCCCGCCATAGAGGATTAGCGCGAAATGTCTAGGGGGAATAGCGGTTGGGGGGAGGATGATATCCTGAAAATAGGCTTATAGCCATTAGAGGTCATGTCGCTTTAAACCAGTCTTGAGTTCACTCGTCCAATGAATTCTTCTCTCGCTGGAGGAGTTTTATACAATATCGCATTTTGAAGGTTTGAGTGATGTGTACCCAACGCCTTTTGAAAAACCAATTTAAATTGATTGGTTTCTATGTCCTTTTCCAAGTCATATAGCATAAAAACTATATTTTGATTTGGGCCCATTTCAGAAGAGACGGGGAAATTAGCAACTTCTTGAAAATATTCATACATATGAGATTGCACGATAGCGATAATTTTTGAGTTCCAATGATGATGATAATACCCTTTGTTGATCAGTTGCATCAAAAATCGCTTGGCTACATTTCTTGAATTCAGTCCAAAACTGAATGTCCCTGCGTCTTCAATTCCGGAACGCAAATTTTCATATACGGATGATACACTACCTGTAATGTCTACAGCTTGGACTTCGATGGAAACGAAATCTGCCACCTGCCCCTTGACAGTTTCAGCAAGCACATAATCCACGTTCCCGAAACCATCCATCTTAACCTCAGACGCGATAAGAAGGTCTTCAATATTAGGCTTCTTCCAAACATGAGTGTTTACATCGGCAATAATATCAATTGCATCGAAACGCTTCGGGCATACAATTATCGGCCCCGGTTTTGTCTTACGCTTGAGTGTACAAACAGGATAAACTTCATCCTCAATTTTTGCACTTTTCTTGAAACATACTGAGCGCGTAAATGGACAAAGATTGTTTTTCTTAGCAGGATCAATACCAAGAAAACTTCTTTCGCCAAGCACCTCTAATATGATGTCCGAAGACTTATACTTAGCCACAAGTTTTTTCCATCTTGCGCCTGTGCAAACGTAATTTTCCAGTTTTAAGAATAGATTTAGCTAATGCTTTTCCGATAAGCGGAGGAACTGCATTTCCTACTTGTCGATATTGCTCCGTTCGATTTCCGAAAAATTTAACATAATCCGGAAAACTTTGAATTCTGGCTGCCTCTCTCACTGTAATCGCCCTGTCCTGAGAGGGATGGATATATGCGCCCCAATGAATGTCGCACTTTGTCAAAACTGTACATGACAAACCGTCCCACTTCATTCGTCCATATCTTTTTGTATGATCAGAGCGTTTTGCAGATTTCATACCGTTAGGAAGTAAATCAAATGGAATGTCTCTCCAGCTACCGCCCGGCTCTATGTATTTTAGGCGATCCAGATTAATCATGCCTAATTTGGGCGCGATGTGATTTGTTATAGACTCAGAATTTCGGCGAAGGCTTTGCTGATAATCAGTCATCGGCTTCGTGGGATAACCGCAACTGAGTAATTTTTCGCCGTTCCTAAGTTCTGGTAAATCTGAAATCGCATCATAGATGGTCGTAAAGCTATTTTCAGCGTGTGTTTTTTTTGGCCAATAAATTTGCGAACCTATTCTATTGCCAAAAAAAATCACCCTCCTCCTTTCCTGAGGAACGCCATAATCCTCGGCAAAAATAGTCCTTATTTCAATCTCGTATCCACGTGATTTTAGGGCATCCCGAATAGTTTCGACTACTTGTCCTCCATCTATGGATTTAATTCCCGTAACATTCTCAATGACAACCCATTTTGGAAAAAGTTCATCCACAATTCGCAGGTACTCTTTAAAAAGATTTGCGCGTTCATCTTTAATACTTCGTTTGTGATTATAAACACTATAGGCTTGGCATGGGGGACCTCCGACTAAACAATCGAGTTCACCTCGTTTCATATCAAAGTCGGTCAAGATTTCCTGACCTTTTAAACTTTGAATGGGTTTATAATAAAATTTCGCATCTTTGTGTGACGCTTTGAATGTTTCGCCGGCCGCTTTAAAATAGTCATTTCCGCCAAGCACGCGAAATCCTGCCTGCTCAAATCCAAGAGACAGGCCTCCTGCGCCGCAAAACAAGTCAAAAACGGTGTGATTCTTTTTCATAGCTCACCTTTGACTAAAAATTCGATGTATTCAATTAAGAACAAAGCATAAACATATGCTTTATGTCAACTGTGTCGTATCAAGTAACTTTCGATCTAATAAAATGCTTGTATCCCCGTCTGGGCGCGTCCCAAGATGAGCGCGTGAATATCGTGTGTGCCTTCATAGGTATTGACCGTCTCAAGGTTCATTGCGTGGCGAAGGACGTGATATTCTTCTGAGATGCCGTTACCGCCGTGAATGTCGCGCGCTTCGCGGGCTATGGCGAGGGCTTTGCCGCAGTTATTGCGTTTCATCAAAGAGATACTCTCAGGGCTGTAAGCGCCTTTATCTAGCGCACGACCCAGAGCGAGCGAGCCGTGAAGACCGAGCGTAATTTCAGTTTGCATATCGGCGAGCTTTTTCTGCACGAGCTGCGTGCCCGCAATCGGCTTACCAAAGACAATCCGCTCTAGCGCATAATCGCGCGCAGCATGCCAGCAGAACTCCGCCGCGCCCATCGCGCCCCAACTAATGCCGTAGCGCGCTTTATTAAGGCAGCTAAACGGTCCCCGCAGACCTTTGACATTCGGCAGAATATTTTCCTCAGGCACAAAGCAATCATCAAAAGCAAGCTCACCCGTGATAGAGGCACGTAGGCTCATTTTGCCTTTAATCTCAGGCGCGGTGAAGCCTTTCATACCGCGCTCAACGATAAAGCCGCGAATGGCACCGTCGAGCTTCGCCCACACCACAGCCACATCTGCTACGGGCGAATTTGTAATCCACATTTTCGAGCCATTGAGGATATAGCCGCCGCTTGTCGCCACCGCGTTCGTACGCATTGCGCCCGGATCAGAGCCGCCGTCTGTTTCTGTCAAGCCGAAGCAACCGATATGCTCACCCGTGGCGAGTTTGGGGAGGTATTTCTTTTTCTGCGCCTCTGAGCCAAAGGCTTCAATCGGATACATCACGAGCGAGCTTTGCACCGACATCATAGAGCGGTAACCGCTATCCACGCGTTCCACTTCGCGCGCGACGAGGCCGTATACCACATGGCTCGCGCCAATGCCGCCATATTGCTCATCTACCATCGCGCCAAGCAAGCCGAGCTCACCCATTTCAGTGAAAATCTCGCGGTCAAAGCGCTCCTCGCGATTGGCGGAAATCACACGCGGCATGAGTTTATCCGTACAGTAGTTCCGTGCCATATCGCGGATCATGCGCTCGTCCTCTGAAAGTTGCTCCTCAAGGAAGAGCGGGTCATCCCAGCGGTGTGTCAAATCCATATTGTAATCAGCCATATTCGGCTCCTATGTTAAGTCGTGACCAAAGCGCGTTGCGCGTCGCGGCCCATTGATAAGATGACGGGTGTGTCTTTATTCCGCTTTTGAAAATTTGTTTTTCCTTCAAGCCCGCGCCAATTCATTTGAATTAAGCTCTGCGCGACGGGTGCGCCCATCGTCCCGCCAGGGCCCAGAACAATAAACACATCTGGTGCAAACTCTTTCGCCGCGACTTGAACCGCGCGGGTAAAATAATATGTGCCGTTAATCTGACGCCCTAATGTGTAATCATATAGCGCATCTGTGTCCGTGCTGAAGCGCGACCAAATGTTGCCCTGCCCATCAATGAGAGGCGTGTCTGGCCCGCCAAACATATCAGCCGAAAAGGCAGTCTTTGCCATGGGGACAATGTGGTCGAGTTGCGGGCTGTGAAACGCGCTATGGCCGCGCAGGCGCAATGGAAATACACCGTCTTTCGGGAGTTCTGACATGAGGTGGCGAATACCGCGATCTCCGCCCGCAAAGACATGCATCCCGCCAAGGTGTATAGAGGTCGAAAGCGTGAGATTCCCAACCATAGACAGCGCATTATCAATTAGTTTCTGTTTCTTTGCGCTTTGTCGCCACTCATCATCAACCGTCGGATAGACGACTTGTCCCCCCTTGCCGTGCTCCGTCATAATCTGGCCCATGCCATTAACCAGCCGCGCGCCATCTTCGAGTGAGAGGGCTCCGCCTGCCGCGAGCGAGAGATACCAGCCCATGCTGTTACCCGTAATGCCGACAATGTCATATTGCGCGCGGTCAATTGAAAAGAAATCGGCCAGCGCGCAGGCATAAATAAGGAGAGACGCGTTCTCGCCGCTACCATGACGCGCGGGACTGAATTTATTGGCCGCGTCTATATCTGAAATCGCTTCTTGCCCCGCGTCTGCGCGAACACGGTCAACCATATCAATAAATGATTTTTTATCAGAATGGTGACGCCTGAGATAGCCAAGCTCATCCGCGTTATAAGTCCCGCGCCCAGGGCAAATGACAACGGCTGTTTTCTTATTGCTCATGACGTCATCTCTTTCGCCGTCGCGACGATATCGTCAACAGATGGCATGACGCTATAGGCGGCATTGCCGAGAGGAATGAAGCTGTCATGGCCAGTTACGCGCTTAATGGGTACGGTGATACCCGCCTCAATTAATCGCGTCATGAGTTCCTCGGACAGGCTACCAGAGCGGCGGCATTCATCGACAATCAGGATGTTCCGACAGCCTTTGACGGCGTCTAAAATCGCGGCCATCGGCAAGGGCGCGAGCCAGCGCATATCGATAATGCGAGACTTAATTCCAGTAAGTTGCGGCTCTGCTTGGCGAGATAAATAATAACCATTTCCGTAGCTTAGGATAGCAAGCTCATCTCCGTCGCCATGCTGCGATACCTCACCAAAATTAATTATCTCGTCATCTTGCGGCGCGAGATATTCACTCATCCACGCCTTATCTCCCTCCGCAATATCGGTCGTGCCGTAAAGCGCAATCGGCTCAAGGAAGACAACGACACGGCGTTCAACATGAGCGAGGCGCACACATTCACGCAGCATCTTTCGTGCATCCGCGCCGTGGCTTGGACACGCCACAATTAAACCCGGAATATCGCGTAAAACAGTGACTGAATTATCATTATGGAAATGCCCACCAAAGCCGCGCTGATACCCTAGCCCTGCGATGCGAATAACCATGGGGTTTGTAAATTGCCCGCGCGAGAAGAAAGATAATGTCGCCGCTTCCCCGCGAATTTGGTCTTCAGCGTTATGGAGATAGGCGAGAAATTGAATTTCAGGAATAGGGACAAATCCGTTATGCGCCGCACCAATCGCCATGCCCAAAATTGTTTGTTCATCTAGTAACGTGTCTTGCACGCGTTTCGCGCCAAACTGTTTTAGCAGGTCGAGTGTCACGCCATAGACGCCGCCTTTGCGCGCGACATCTTCGCCAAAGACAAACGTGTTTTGATAAGTCAGCAAGATTTCGGCGAGCGTTTTATTGATCATTTTGTTGAGCGGTATGTGCCGCCCATCGCGTTCGCAGCCCACTTTCGCCAGCGCCTCTCTGCTTGGTATGTCAAGGGCTTTGCGGTGCTGGTCGCTCGTAATAGGCGCCATGACTTCTGCGGCAGTGGTAAGTTTGGGGCGCGTGAAAACATCAGAAGCGATGCGATCAATACGGGCACGCATCTCTTGATAAGCCGCTAAGATATCCTCACCGCTCATAACGCCGCGCGACATAAGATGCGCTGCCGTTTTAAGCAAAGGGTCCCTCGCCTCCCGTGCTTCAATCTCGGCCTGCGGAGAATATTTGCCTTCAATATCTGCCCCTGCGTGACCCATCAGGCGGACTGTTTTAAAATGCAAAAACACAGGACGGCGACGCGTACGGGCAAAATCTACGGCCTCTCTCGCGCCGCGCATAGCGTCTTCGATATCTGTGCCGTCGCAACTCATATATTTCAGTCCAGGTCGGTTTTTGTAATTCGCCTCAATCCACCCCTTTGGTGTGCGGACAGAAATGCCCAAGTCATTATCTTCGCAGATGAATACGAGCGGCATGGGTGAGCCTTGATAGGCGGCCCAAGCGGCTGAGTTTATTGCCCCTTGTGCCGTGGAATGATTAGACGACGCATCGCCAAAAGAGCAGAGCACGACAGAGTCGTCCGGCAGTTCCCCACCACCCAGACAGAGCGAATGCGCCGCGCCCACCGCTTTAGGCAAATGGCTCGCAATCGTACTGGTTTGCGGCGGGACATATATTTCTGCCCCACCCAACACCTTGTGACGCCCACCTGAGACGGGGTCTTCGCTTGAGGCGGCAAATGATAGCACCATGTCATAAAGCGGCGTAGACCCATTAACTGCTTTGCGCCGCTGAATACAAAAAGCAGCGTCGCGGTAGTGCAAAAACGCCATATCCGTCGCGCGGCTTGCGAGTGCTAACGCGGCGAGGCCTTCGTGCCCCGAACTGCCGATAGAGTAAAATGTCTGCCCCTTTGTGCGCCGCGCCATCAAATCAAGATGACGGTTCATCAGTTGGGTGTCGAACACATCCGCAAGTATGGGCGCGGACAACTCCCCCGCGCTTACCTCTGGCATATCCCCGCTCTGCACACGCGAAATAAAGGCGGCGTCGAGCGCGGCCGCGCGGTCAAAAATATTAGCAGCCATTACGCTTTCGCCATTTTTGCGGGCGGTGTCCCGCGTTTACGCAGGCGGCGCGTATCTTGCCAAAAACGGACTTGCGCGCCCGCTTCGACGCCCAAGGCATCCAAGGTGCGCCGCGGTAAAAGAACACCACGGGCAAGGTCAGCGGCAGGACTCACGACAGCGCGAAAATCCGCAACAGTCCCGACACTCACGAGGCTATCTTGAGCGTCGATGAGTTCTGAAGCTGATAGCGTTGGGCGCAATTTCGTCTCCAATGTCGTGCGGATGGTATCGCGGTGCACAGACATAATAGGGCCTGCATCAAACAAATCTATCGTCCCTGAAAAAATAAAACCCTCACGCTGCAAAAGGCGCATCGCGCCAATCCCCGTCGGGTGAGGTTGGGCCAAAGACATTTTGACTTCAATTGGAAAATCATAAGTCGGAACGGGCCCAATCGGGACAATATCGCCGAGCGAGTCAGGATTACGGTCAAAATACTCCGCGTCCGCCTCGAGAAATGTTTTATCCAGCTTGTATTCAAATAAATGATCATAGAGCGGACTGCCTTCTTTGCCGCAAATCCCGCGCAGTTCCGCAATTATCATATCACCAAAGCGCCATGGTTCTGATGCGATGAGATGATAGCGCACTTTGGCAAGATACCGCCCTAGCCCACTATCACGGTAGTCAGAATGAAGGAAAAGAGAGCCAACTTCTGTCGCACCTTTGAACCGCGAAGACGCGCGCAAGGTCTGGTCTTCGCCGTCGCCGTGCAAATCAAAATTGATAAAGGGTGCCTCGATGCCGATTTGCGTTTTGACCGCTGAACAACCGATGAGGCGGGTTTCTTTGCCTGTTATCCCGTCAAGCTCAAACATACCAAGAAGGTATTTATGGGGTTTTTCAAGCGGGTAAGCGCCGCTGAAGCTTTTGACAGATGTAGAGATGTAATCCTTGAGAAAATCAAGACGTGGTTGAAGGCTCGACAAGCCACCGCTGCTATCTTGTATAAGCGCAAGCAACGCCCGCGCATCGTTCATCATGAACGGACGTATCAAATAACAATCTCTGTTTGCTGTCGTCATAATCCCCTCAATTAGGTCAGAATGACAAAGTTCGGACTCTCTTTGCAGGGTCAATATGCGCAATTTCGTGTATATTTTTGAGCAAATTGGTGTTATTTTTATGCAAATCGGGAATGAAATTAGATGCGCTTAACCTTTAAAGATCAGCAACTCCTCGGCGCGCTTCGCTCTGACGCGCGCGCGAGCACAACTGACATAGCAAAATCGCTCGGCCTGTCGCGTTCAACTGTGCAGAAGCGGCTCGCACGACTCGAAGAAACAGGCGTCATTGCGGGCTATACTGTGCAACTCGCCTCGCAATATCTCGATGCTGAGATTAAGGCCCACGTCATGGTGACAGTTGAACCTCGCGCGACGGAGACGATTATCGCGCAGATGGAGCAACTTGGCGGTGTGCGTGCGGTCTATTCTGTGTCTGGGCCCTATGATTTGATTGTAGAAGTCGCTGCCATGTCGGTTACGGCGCTAGATAAGGTCATCGACACACTCATCGCGATAGACGGCGTAGAGCGCACAGTATCCTCTGTTATCCTGAGCACCCGATTAAAGAGATAAATTTACGAAACTGTCACGTCTTGGCCAAACACATTTGAGGAGTGCGCCGTAGACAAACCGTGAAAGCTAAATCGACATATTTTAAGGAGCAGAATTTGCGCGCCCTCATTGGTCCCGGCGAAAGCACGACTGATAATGCACCCGTGCTGTCGCGCGGTGATGCGGGTCAGTGCATCCCCCAACATTTCCTACGTTATGCCCACACAGTCGAAACGGTTGAGGCGGTTATAGAGAAAATAGACTATGACCCGCGCTATCCTATTTTCGTGAGCCAAGACGGTGCAGGAATATTTTTGCAAATCGGCATCGTTGGGCCTGATAATTATAAAAACGTGCCAGACAAACTTGTTTACGGGCGTCGCTGGCGAGTTGAACCAAATTTGCCAACATCAGAGATTATACAGACAGTTTTTCTTGCAATCAAAAAAGCGCGTGAGCACGAAATGCGGGAGCGTTTTGTCTGGTCATATGCGGGCCGCAAGACCACGCCGTTTAACAGCCATCATGACCTGCCCTATATGGCCCGCAATCCGCAGAGTTTTATCGCTCATAACCCCCTGCCACTCAGCAATATTATCGCGGCTGTGCGCTATGACGGCATGCGGTTCCTCATCTCCCACTGCGCAGAATTACCCAGCGGCGAAACGCTTCTCACTCTCGCGCCACGCACACAGATGCACGGTGAGTTTAGCGGGCTTTGCAAAGACGGTTTTAGCGTGATTTGTAGAGACTTGCGCCCGACGACAGTTTTACATGCCATTTTTGAGGCTTGCCTGCGTACAAGTGACGCCCATGTTGAGGAGCACTTCCGCTATGACGGTTTTGCGCGGTTCAGCCATAATGTTGATGTGCTCGCCATCTCAGATATGTCGGCTGACACGCGGCAATGTCCGTCAAAATATCTGCCCAAGGATGAGGCCGAAGCCTTTATATCCACGCTAACGACGGAAAATTACGAGACAGATCAGACGCGCATTCCTGTCCTGCTTGATAGCCCGCATAACCGCCGCATAGATGCGCGGCTAAGTGCTATGCAAATTAGCCAAAGACCGTCGCTGACCTAAGCGCTGTAGCGGCTCAGATTATGCAGTCGTTCCCAAGCGCGAATGTCGATTTTCATGTCTTCAGCTTGGCGACGGAAACGACGGAGTTTCTTACGCAGGCGTTTCTCATCTTCCGCAGACAGGTCTTCCGTCTCTAGGCGGCCTCTCACACCTGCAATGTCATCTAGCTTGCTTTCGTAAATCGAAATGAGCGATTTGTGTTCTTTATAGACCTCATAGACCGCGCGTCCTTCATCATAGCCTGGCGCAAAATCGACCGCGAGTGGGCCCGCGCAAAGCTGGTTATAAGACGAGCCGTTCTCGCCAAGCGCAAAGCCGCGCTCATAAGTGCAGTAGTTCGGCAATCCGCGCTCAAAACCCGAAATATAAGCGTCGAAATCCATCTCCACACCATATTTGACGCAAATGTCGGCGATTTTGCTGGCTTTATCACGCTTCACGCCATTGCTGCCATCGCGATACCCAAGTTCCTGCCAATTGCCCGCAAGGCATTTATCTTCTGAAATAGTCGCACACCCCGAGAGCCCTGCGCCGCCGAGCGCGATTAACGCTAATCCCGATATTAAAACTGATTTCATTTTCGCCTCCTTTTTCTTTCACTTTGCAAAAGTGCATTTGAACTCTTCGTGAGACGGACATTCATTTTCTGTTTAGGTGTTTGACGTTTTTCACGGTCACGCCTAGACAAAAGGCATGAGATTACAAAGCGAATCTAGTTCACGAAGTTATGGTACGCGCCCGCCCCTTGGCCTTGCACTGGGCGGCGGCGTGGCGCGCGGCTGGGCGCATATCGGCGCTATACGCGCGCTCCTTGAAGCGGGCATTAAACCTGACATAATTACAGGCACCTCAATCGGCGCAGTTGTCGGCGGGGCTTATCTTTCGGGCAAGCTTGACGTGCTTGAAGATTGGGCGCGAAAACTCAACCGTCGCCGTATGATGAGCTATATGGACGTACGCTGGGGTGGCTCTGGCTTTATGCGCGGCGAACGTCTGGCGCGTGTGCTCAACCATTATATGGGTGACGTTCGCATTGAAGAACTTGATCGCAAGTTTATCGCGGTCGCCTGTGACCTGCGCACGGGTTATGAGGTCTGGCTTCAAAAAGGCCCAATTGTACCCGCCATTCGCGCATCATATGCCTTGCCCGGCGCGTTTGAACCGATAGAAATTGACGGTCGCCACATGATTGACGGTGCGCTGGTTAACCCCGTGCCCGTCTCTGCCTGCCGCGCGCTTGGCGCGCATATGGTCATCGCGGTCAGCCTAAACGGTGACGCCTTTGGCCCGATTGGGACCAGTCATGAAATGGAATTTGATACTAATCCGATTGAAGAAGCAACAGGGGCAGACGGCTCTATTGACCCATTTGAACTCGCTAGTCAGTCGCTAAATAAGCTTCGCCCAGATCGTCTTTTACTGAAATCTATGATGGGTGAGCACAAGCCTGGCGCAGGGCCAAAAATTGGCTCTGTAATGATGGGTACGCTCAATATAGTCATGGACCGAATTTCGCGGTCTCGTCTTGCGGGTGATCCACCAGATGTGTTTATCGCGCCGCGTATTGGCCATATCGGCATGCTGGAATTCACCAAAGCAGATGAGCTAATCGAGCGGGGCTACCGCGCCATGCAGCACGAAATTCCGCTGATCAAATCCGTGATTGACGTCCTCGGTCAAATGCCAACAGGCACAAGCGCAGACGACGCAAAGAGCTAAATAGAGACGGCTTTGACCACGGGTTCAGTCAGAAAATGACGCCCTTCGCGGTCATCGATTTCTACCACCCAAATATCGTTATCACGAGCCGTGCGTTTTGAAATGGCGGCATCAACGTCGCGTGCATTCTGCGCTTCACCTTCATGCCAGACCCGTTCGCCGTCCATATTCGTCACAGCCTGATAGAGCCGCATAAGTCCGTTATGCGCGCGAACACTCACAAGCACAGTGCCCGCGTCGCGGTCACCTTTTTGTGCCACGACTGCGAAAGCGCCTGCGCTCATCGCACGGCGCAGTAGCGCGCTGACCCAAATATCACTTTTAAGGCGAGAATTCATAGCACCTACATGGGGTATCGCGCGCGATTTCGCAATAAAAGCTCTCCGTTGCGCTTTTTTCGCCTGATAGGAGCAAGTGGCACCGTCCTTGCACCACAAAGCTCATGTTAATCATGAGGCTTCCGTCAATGTCCCATTTCCGTTCAAATACACGGTCCACTCTAGGCAAAAGCCTGCGCGCCAACACCCTTGTCTTACTTGGCTCAACCGCGTTCCTGACGTCCGCCCTACCCGCACATGCCGCGCAATCAAAAGCGCCGCAAACACGTCAGGAAATCACGCAGACACGCCTTGCATCAATGAAAGGCGCTGAAGTCAGCCGTATTGATTGGCGTCAGCCCGAGATGAAGCTGAAATTTGACCTGACAGAGTCTGACTGGATTGATGGCATTGATCTTATATTGTCAATGAGCCCACAAGGTAACGTCGCCACGCGCGGCCCCGTGCTTGTCAGCCTCAATAATAGTGCGCCGCTTAAAATGAACCCTTATGGACAGAGCTTTGACGCGCGTCTGCGCTTTGATGAGAGCTTTGTGCGCCCCAAAAATAATGTCATTACTATTCGCGTACCGGCTCCTGACGGCGCGCCGTGCTTAACATCAGAGCACGGTCATTGGGATGTGAATGTCAAGAAAAGCTCAATCGTCGTGCGCACGCGCGCCAAGTCGCGCAATTTCTATCTGCGCGAAGTGGCAGAGCGTCTGCAAAATCCAACCATGGCACCAAAAACAGTCTCACTTTTAGCTTACGGGTCTCAAAAAGAGCGCCTGCAAATGCTGGGCGCGCAAGGTATTGCTTTGCAAACTCAGGAGATCCCGACCTTTAAAACAACAGGTCGAGCAGATATGCAGATTATCATGGGACGCCGCGACCAACTTGCCCCGCGTGTCACAGACCGTGATATCTTGTCTGAAACAGGCCCAAAAATTAGCGTCCATAAAGGTCGCCCCATGCGCCTAGTGATTACGGGTGACACCGACGCCGAAGTCCTTCGCTCTGCCAAGGCTTTTGCTACTCATCACCTACCCGAAGTGCGACGCCGCGAGACAAGTTCTGGCGAAGTGACATTTCAAACGGCGTTTTCTGATACCCATACTGTATTGAGTGACAAGACCCGTTTTTCTGATCTCAATCAAACCATTTACGCCACAGATTGGCGCGGTACGCCCAATGTTGTGACATTTAATGTGGATGACCCGACGACCAAGAGCGGAAATCTCATGCTACGCCTCTCATCGAGTTCAAAAATCACAAAGGACAGCCGTGTTGAGGTTGAACTTAATGGTAAATCTCTCGGGTTCACCACGCTGGACCGTCGCCGTAAATCTGTAAACTTTTATATTCCAGAGGGTGCGCTGCAAGGCGTAGAAAATGAGCTTAAGATTATTCCACAGCTCGACAAACGGCCGTCTGTTGAAACATTTGGCGACGTCTGCCCTGCTATGAATGATATGCCAGGGTTCTTCGTCGGGGATGGCTCACGCATTGAATTATCTTCTAATGGCAAAACACCTGCATCTGAGCTTTCACGCCTCACATCGGGCGGTGGATTATTCGCAGCTGAGAAAGGCGCGAATACAAAAATCGTCCTGACGGCTTCAAATCAAAACGACTATAACGCCTCATTGGGCCTACTCGCAAAGCTCGCCAAAACCTCAGGCACAGGTTGGACGGAATCCCAAGTCGTGCGCAAGGCCGCTAAAGACACAGATAAAAACCTGCTTGTTATTGGGCCGAATGCGGCGCGCAGTGGTGTCCTCAATGATACACCGCGCGCGCTCTCTACTGCATTAAAGGGTCAGTCGAGCACAGGGCAGCTTGTACGCAATTTTGGCGATTATGAAAAGTTTGCGTCAAATGACTCCGCGAAAACATTGCAACTTTATGCCGCCAAGACACGTACCAAAAGCCGCATAGGAAGTGGCGGCGTTGCGGCTGTCTATCCGGCAGGCAATCGCCTTATCGGCGTCATCAGCAGCACACCTGGCCGTAGCTTCGCCTCTGTTAGTAAAGACCTGATAAATGGCGAACAATGGAATAAGTTGTCGGGCAGTGTCGCGCGCTGGAACAGTAAATCTGTTTTGATGGCGCAAACAGCAATCCCTACACCTGGCTTATCCGTGACAAAACCTAATGCTACAATCCTCCCACGTTTTGAGGTCGCGAACTTAGACATGACTTGGCTTGAGGATAGTTTCCTAGACGCAACAATCCGTATGGGCGACCTAAGCGATCAAGCGGGTGAAAAATTCCAAATAGCGTGGCGTAATTTTGAAGCCCGTCTCTCAGGCGCATCCCCTGCTATACAGCCTAAATACGCGCAAAAACGGCCTAAAGTTGAGACACCCGTTTATGTCTCAAAGCGGATGGAAACACGCGCGACCTCGTCGCGTCCGACTTTACGCGAAGAAGTCAAAACAGCCGAACTATCTTTGCCTTCAACAACGGTTAAAAAACTCGTTGCGCCGCTGCGAGGCCTCTCGCGGGCAGAAACACCTACCAAGGCAGATAGTCGCGCGTCGAATTGGCTGACAGGGTTGCTGGGCAAGTTTCAGTCATCTAATACAACCTCTGCGGAGCCAAACACAACGGCAATAAAGACTAGCCCATCAGGCCAAACTCTTGGCCAGAAAGCCGCCCGCGCCGTCTCGGATTTTAGCGAAGATCTCTCTATGTCGGCCATACGGTTTAAGAATGTGATTGCATCAGATGCGAGCACGACAACGAAATTAAAGCGCATTTCGGATGGAAGCTTTGGTTTTTTTGGTGTCTTGATGGGCCTATCAGTTCTAATTTTATTGCTGCTACTCAGCACTATTAAGCCTGTCAAAAAAAGGCCGTAATACACCATAAACTAGTATATTTAGAGCCTTATTCACACAAAGTTATAGGAATTTATTCCTCACTTTAGAATTCCGTGTTAACGTGACTTACCACTTAATGCGAGGATTTGATGAGAACTAAACAAGATTGCCCCACTGATATTGCGCATGCCCGCCTCACTGTAGCTGCGGCTGCGCTGGCGTTTGGCTTGCCTTATGTAGATGTTTTTGCGCATAGACGCCTCGCCGCAAGCGATATATTTTTACGGCAAATGGCTATGTATTTACTAAATACAACCTATGACTTTAATCTGTCACGTATTGCCCGTATCTTTGAACGAGACCGCACAACGGTCAGGCACGCTTGTCAATTGATTGAGGACCAACGCGATAGCCCCGTTTTCGATGACCTCCTCGAGACTTTGGAGCAGTTTTTACTCACGGCACCTGCGCCCAATACGGACCATGAAGTTGAGTTAGCCTAATGGCCGTGCTGAGTGAAAAGGTCCTGCAACAATTTGCCAAAGACGCCTCGGTTATCATAACGGCGGGCGCAGGTCCCTGCCCCGTTTTTGCACGCGGTGACAGACGCACTGTGGCCACACATTGGCTCTCACGTGAAACGGTGAAACAGCTACAAGCCGACGGCGCGTTGAAAGCTGTGCCGCAAGGGTTTGCGGTTGTATCGTCCTTGGCCAAACGTGTCAGCAATCCCGTGTCTAAGCGGGCCTTTAGCGAGCAACATAGGACTGTTACGGACCGCGAAAGCTACACGCCTGACGGCGTTATTCGCAACATACGTCGCGTCGAGACGCAGAGCGTTTTACGGCGGCTTTCTCAAGCATCGCGGGCGGTACGCAACCCGAAAACGAAGCGCGGGGCTCAAACGGTCACATTTAGCGCCGCCCTTATAGAAGCTGGCGAGCGGTTTGCGCGCGATTATAACCGCCATTACGGCAGCGCAGTCGCCACGCAAGACTATATGGCGAGCGGGGCAGACGGCGGTGACAGGCGCGGCGCGACGGAACGTCGATACGCCGCCCAAATTGATAGTGAACGCGCATTGTCCAAAGCCCGAAAAGCGCTGGGGCCGAAGTTAGAGAAAATCATTATTGAGGTCTGTTGTCATGATCATGATTTGGCGGCGGTTGAACGCGCGCAAAACTGGGCAAAAAACTCAGGACAAACCGTGCTGAAACTTGCTCTTGAAACACTGGCCGAACATTACGGCACAACGCCAGGGATGAGGCACTAACCTCTAGGTGCTTTGACGCTCGGCTTCAGATTTAATTCGAGCAATCATGGCTTTCAGACCATTGGAACGCTGCGGCGAGAGATGCTCAGACAGGTCGAGTTTCGCCAGAATTGCCTCCGCATCCAGCGCCTCAATTTCCGCAGCTGTGCGGCCCGAGAAAATCTCAAGCGCAACAGCTACAAGCCCCTTCACGATATGCGCGTCGCTATCGCCTCGAAAGACGAGCGTGTCGCCAACTTTGTCACTCACGAGCCAAACTTGCGACACACAGCCATTAACTTTGGTCGCGGGATTACGTTCTGCGTCGGATAGTGGCGGGAGTTGCCGTCCCAGATCAATGACATGGGTATAGCGGTCTTCCCAATCGGTCAGGAAAGAAAAGTCCTCAATCATGGACTGGATATTGTCTGGCAATGTATCAATGGACGTCATGAACTGGGCTCGTGCGGACTGTTAGGTCTTCGATATAAGCTGTAGCGTGATAAAAACAATACTTACAGGCGTGTAGGGCGATATAGCGCGGACAGAACCCTAAAAGGTGAAAAGAAGTTCGCGCTGTCTTTACGCTTAAGACGCGAAAACCATGGCCTTTGTTAATAAAATCAGGTCTTCTGGCTCAAAATAGCCCTATTTACACGACGTAGGTAAGGCATGAAATTTGCATCACATGAACACCACATTGATGAAACTGGGACATACGTTATTTTGGTATCAAATAAATATAGCGGCATTATTACTGCCAGCATCATTTGGTTGATAGTGCTCGCCACAGCTTGTGGGGCAGCTCTCCTGCGAGGGCTCGATATCAATCCACTCTGGATTTACGCCGCTACAGGGGCTGCGCCTGCGGTAATCTCTATATTTATGAAGCCGTTTTTACAGCGTGAATGGGCGCGCCTTGTTGTAATTTTTTCATGGCTTGCATTAGCTGTTCTGGCCTGTCTCGGTATTGGCTTCTGGCCCTATGCTATCTTATTTCTTTGCGCGCCTGTAGTGGCAGCACTTTTTGAACGTGAAATGATAATTGAAACGCTTATCCTGTCGGTTCTTATTGCAGGGATTATTTATTTTGCTGGAAAGAATGATATTCTTCCGCCCGCTATTTTTGACGGGCAAAATTTAGATTGGCTGCGTCTCATCACGCCTCTTGCAACAGTCGCGTTAACGCTCGCCGCGCTTTATAGCTCAGCGCAAAGCCGCTCTCGCATTGGCGCGTTTCAAACTTTACCGGCTGCGGCGGCTGGCGAAATGGCAGATATACTCGACACATTGCCAGGCGGCGTATTGCGCGTGACAAATAAGGATAACATCAGCTTTGCCTCAAAGGGCGCTTATGAACTCTTTGGTCTTCCCAGTGACGCAGGGCATCTTCCCCTTCAAGCGATAAGCCCTAAAGATATGGCGTTTCGGTCTCGCTTTTCTGAGCTGTTACAAAATGCGCGCGAAAGCGGGCAGCCCGTCTCTGGCACTTTGCAGAGCGTCACAGATGACCACACGATTGATGTAACCGTCTCGCCCACAGACGATGGCTACCTTATTCAAGGCAATGACGTCACAGCGCGGTCGGATGAAATTACCCGCCTCAAAGACACACAGGCCGATTTAGAGCGCGGGATTAATGATAAGACGCTGTTCTTCTCTGGTGTCAGCCATGAGCTGCGGACGCCGCTGAATGCCATTATCGGCTTTTCAGATATGATGCGCACGCGTCTGTTTGGGCCTCTTCCAGGAAAATATGCAGAATATGCAGACCTCATCCACGATAGCGGACAGCACATGCTCGACTTGATTGGCGATGTGCTGGATATGTCCAAAATTGAAGCGGGCAAATATAGCCTACAATACGGGGCCTTTGATATGGCAGACGTTGTGCGCAGTTCCGTCAAAATGGTTCAACCAAGTGCAGACGCCGCTGAGGTTATGCTGACGATGGATTTGCCCGCCAATCAAGACCTGACCCTTGAAGCAGACCGCAAGGCCCTACGACAGATTCTACTAAACCTGCTCTCAAATGCTGTGAAATTCACACCCAAAGGCGGCGAGATTAAAATTACCGCGAAATCGCTCGCTGACACGCTTCAACTGACTGTGTCTGATAACGGCATGGGCATGAGTGCCGACGAACTCGAACATATTGGAGAGCCCTATACTCAAGCCAGCAGCGCGTCAAAAATTGAGGCGCGCGGCAGCGGGCTTGGATTGTCACTCGTTGCGTCTTTGGTGGAGCTTCATAATGGACGCTTCGCCATTGCGAGTCAAAAAGGCGAAGGCACAACAGTAGATGTCTATCTGCCTTTAGAAGCGGAACGATCTTAAGCGTAAAGCTTCGTGACGTTAAGATTGACGTCTGATGCGTCTTCTACGCTGAGTTTGACGAGGTGGTCATAACCCAAAATCATGTCGATGTTTTCGCCGTCGGTTGAAAGCGGGAGTCTTATCCAAAACTGTGCGAGATGACCACCAAGCGGCGTACCTGGTTTAGTCACCCCGGCCATCGGGCGACGCTTGGCCACGATATTACCGAGCACACGGTCCCAATACTCACGGCGATCCCCAATAGGAAGCTCATCTACATAACGGCCTTGAATTTCGTCTTCAAATAACTTCCAAAATCCTGTCCCCGCAAGGCGGTAGTGATAGCGAGTAGCCCCTGCCTTCGAGTTTTTGACCTCTAAAAGGCTGACAGTCGGGAGATGAGCCGTGATATGTTCAGGCTCAATATCAAATCGCGACGGGAAGCTGCCGTTTTTGCAGCGCGAACGCCAATAATCATAAATAGCTGTCTGTTGCGGGAGCACCATTTGGTGCCGCAATGCGTTCCCCTGTAACATTTCTAAACCTTTTCCCCTTTGGCCGCGCGCCCTACGCGTCCCCTATTCGAATCATATATTCGAGAAAGGCGATGAATCGGACAAGTACATCAGGGGCGTTATCAAAGTGTTAAGACGATATTAACCATGTTTTTTGTTACGGTTCCGATTCGTTGCTATCATTTCGGACCCAATATAAGAAAAAGGCGAGAATTATCGAAAAAGAAGGGTGTATACAAAGCGAGTGCTATTGGCCCTTTTTGCGGCCTAATCCAGACTGTCGCGCGAGTTCAGACCTTTGCTTGGCATAATTTGGCGCCACCATGGGATAATCCGCAGGCAGTCCCCATTTTTCTTTATAGGCGGCGGGCGTCAAATCATATTTTGTGCGTAAATGCCGCTTGAGTGATTTAAAGGACTGCCCGTCCTCAAGACAAATTATCGCGTCATCTGTAACTGACTGCTCAATGGGCACAGCAGGCTCCCGTGTCGTGACTTTGTCCTCGGGACCTTGGCCCAAAGCTTCAATCGTCTCAAACACTTCGGTAATCAGCGGCCCGAGAGCTTTAGGCTCCACGCTATTGGACGATACGTAAGCCGCAACAATATCGCGAGTGAGCGCGAGGTTTTTACGCCGTTTTCGAGTATCGTCCTCTTTCATCGCCAACCCTCTATCTGCCTGCAATAAAAATAATAAGCATAGCGAGCGCGAGCATAACGCTAGTCAACAAGGCTGCAAGCCCGCTTGGAGACGCCGCGCTAAACGCGCCAGCGGGACTAAAGACACGGCTAAGGCGTTTGCCAGAGTAGTTAAGCGCGCTGGCTTTGACAGTATCGACATTGGCAGACAGACGCGTCCACATCGCACCGAACCAATGCGAAACATCAGTGCCAAGCTTTCTATGCGTCCAGTCAAAGTCGAGGATTTCCGCTTTGCGCTCATCAGGATAAACGCCGCGACGCTTAAGAAAGGCAAAGGCGAACATAGCCGCGAATAAGAGCTGCAATTGGAAGACCACGTGATCTGTTGTGTAGGGCTTATACTCCACATCATAAGGCAGCAGAGAGTAAAGCGTCTGATAGCCGCCAAATGGGAAGGCGAGGAAGATACAGAGGGCCGCCGCAAGGCCCATCGCCACGAGCATATTCCAAGGCGCTTCTTTCACGCGGTGGCCGCCGTCATGGGCGAAGAATGTGAAATGCGGCACCTTAATGCCCGAGTGCTCCATCACACCAGCAGACGCAAACAGCAACATCATGACCACGACCCACATGGCAGTCCCGCCGCCGTAAGCCGCGTGATCAATTGCGGAAGTAATAATCATCGATTTTGTTACAAAGCCCGCGAGCAATGGGAAGGCTGCAATTGAACCCGCACCAATTAAACAGAAGATGGCCGTAATTGGCATAGAGCGGAACAGCCCGCCAAGCTCGCTCGCTTTCGCCGTGCCGACGCGGTGCATGACGGCGCCCATGGACATGAACAGCAGGCTTTTAAAGATGACGTGCGCTACGACTTGGCCCGCCACGCCGTTCATCGCGAGTTGGCTACCAATGCCAATACCACAGACCATAAAGCCAAGCTGGTTATTGAGCGAATACGCAAGAACCTTGCGCAGGTCATTTTCAATCACCGCAAAGAAGACTGGGAAACAGGTCATGACTGCACCGACATAAATCAGAAGTTCTGTGCCGGGGAAGCCACGCGCTAAAGCGTAAAGCGCGAGTTTTGTCGTAAAGACGGACAGAATAACCGTGCCTGTGATTGAGGCTTTTGGATAGCTATCTTGAATCCAGTTGTGCAGGAATGGGAAGCCAACTTTAATCCCCATACCGAGCATAATCAGCCACGCACCTGGGGCGTCGAGGCCAATAAAGCCAAAGCTATAATCGCCGCCTTTTGACATGCCGTAAATGACAGCACCCGCTAGGAGAAGCACGCCAGAGGTGACGTGATAGGCCAGATAGCGAATACCCGCTTGGAAGCTACCCTCACCGCCTTTCCAAATCAGCAGCACGGATGAAATAGCTGTGAGTTCCCAAAAGACGAAAAGCGTAATCAAATCGCCTGCAAAGACGGCCGCAATTGCTGCGCCCATATAAATTAGCGCAGAGCTATCGGTGATTTTACACCGCTCGTGAAAACCAAAAATCGCGTTCAGTACACCTGCCAAACAGAAAATATAGCCCCAAATCATCGACAAGCTATCTATGCGCAGCGTGGTCAGCTTAAGCGGCCCAACTTGCCAGATACCGCCAATGACTTCGGCGCTGGTGAATTGCTGCGCGATAAGAAACCCGCCCGCAATTGGCGCGAGAAGCACCAGCGCTTTACGGATTTGATGCGTCGGTATGAGCGCGCAGAGAATGCCTGCGAGAATAATGATAAACCCTGGATTAAAATTACCCATTGTGAACATGTTCAGAAGATCACTCATAGTGGTCTCCTTTGTTCACGAGCTTGGGCGCTTCGCCCTCCCCGTAATAAGCCTCGTCGCGGGCTAACAGTTTAAACAATGGTTCGGCGCTTAGCACGACGATTGTATAGGCGACAAAGCCGATCACAGCCCAGCTAAAGCCGAAATCCCACGGTGCAGGATGCTTGGGTGGGAAGAAAAAGCCCATGGCGGACACAATGATGAGACCTACGACAGGAAACCAGATAAATCCGCGCTTCACTTTTTCTTTGCCCAGAAACAGGAACGGTTTGGCTAAGGGATGGATTTGAGCCAAGCCCTCAGGCGAATAATCATCAGGCATATCAGGGTGGTTATGTTCAGACATTACATCCCTCCCGTCGGTAGAATGGGTGTCAAGAAATCAGCAATTGGACCTGCAAAGAAGAAGAGCATAAACGCACCAAAGGCTGTCAGCACGGGCGGGATGATTACCCATTTATGCTGCGCGCGAAGCGCTTTGATTTTGGCATCACCTTCTGGGTCCGCAGATGGTTTTAGGAATCCGCGCGCCGCAATCGGGACAAGGTAAATCACGTTGAGCACAGATGACGCAATCAGGGCGGCGAGAAGAATAGACTTCCCGCTATCAAGCGCGCCTGCCATCAGGAAGAATTTGGGCCAAGAGCCGCCCATAGGTGGGATGCCAATAATCGAAAACGCCCCGATGAGAAACGCACCAAACACCCACGGCATCGAACGCCCTAGCCCGTCGAGTTTGGAGATTTCCGCGCGGTGCGCCACTGTGTAAATTGCCCCTGCACACATAAAGAGTGTAATCTTTCCCCACGCGTGCATCACGATTTGTAACCCACCACCAATGATGGCGAGCGGTGCCGCGAGCATCGCGCCCAGCGTGATATAGGAGAGCTGCGAGACCGTGGAATAAGCGAGACGCGCTTTGAGATTATCTTGTCGCAGCGCAATGATAGACGCCATGATAATGGAAAATGCCGCGAGCCAAGACAGGAATGTCGAGGCAGGTGTCGCGGCGGTTACCGCTGGGCCGAATGTAAAAGTAATCACTTTCAGCATCGAAAACACACCCGCTTTCACCACCGCCACGGCGTGAAGGAGCGCAGAGACGGGAGTCGGCGCGACCATGGCATTGGGAAGCCATGGATGGGTCGGCATGAGCGCCGCTTTACCAATGCCAAAGGCAAACAGAAGCAACAGGATTGAGGTCGCGAGCAGGCTTGTCCCTTCTGGGAAAACGCCGCCGACCTGAAAATCCGTTGTACCTGCGATGACTTGCGTGCCGATAATGGCAGGCAGGAAAAGCGCAAGGGATGTGCCCATCAAAATCATCCCGTAAATCGTACCGCCGCGCAGGGCTTTCTTATCGCCCTTATGCGTCACAAGTGGGAATGTCGAAAGCGTCAACGCCTCATAGAAAATGAAGAGCGTAATGAGATTGCCCGCCGCCGCAATGCCCATAGCAGAGGCAATGGCGATGGCGACAAAGCCGTAAAAGCGCGATTGGTTCTTCTCCTTATTGCCGCGCATATAGCCGAGCGAATAAATCGAATTCAGTATCCAGAGCGAGCTTGCAATGGCGGCGAAAGTCGCGCCCAGAGGTTCGAGCACAAACTTCACATCAAATCGGCCCGCAAAAGTCCCAAGGTGCAATTCTGGCCGCGCCCCGCCTGCAACAACGACAATCAAATTGATGACATTAATAAGAAGGAGAACACCCGCAATCAGCGTCACGGCTTCGCGCACATTCGGCATTTTGCGCACGAGATAAATCAGTCCCGCAGCCGCCAGCGGAATAATCAGCAACAGGGCTAGCGCGAGTTCAGACGTATACATCATTGGGATAAACCTCCCGGCAAAGCGTCCGCGAGGGGGTAAAGAAGCTCAGCTGCATTGTTTGCTGTTGCCACGATGACATCGGAGTTCAAACCAATCGAAATCGACATTAACGCCAATGCCCACATGGGAATAAGCATCATCAACGGCGCTTCATTACGCGCCACGACTTCGCCGTTCACAATCGGCGGCTCTTTGAAATAAGCTTCTTTGAGAATGTTACCCATATAAATGATTGCGAGTATGGAGCTTACGACGATGACACCAACAGCCCACCACCAACCTTCACCTGCCATGGCGGCTGCCAGATTATATTTTGACACAAAGCCTGCCGTGAATGGCACACCGATGAGCGAGAGGGCAGAAATCGTAAACGCACCCATTGTCCATGGCATGGTCTTGGATAATCCTCTGAAATCAGAGATACGTGTAATTCCAAAGCGGTACCACATCGCGCCTAGGCAGATGAAAAGCGCGCCTTTAATGATAGCGTGATTAATGAGGTGCAGATAGCCCGCTGCCGCGCCAGCCGCTGTGCCAAGACCAATACCGAGCAACATATAGCCAACTTGCGCGACTGATGAGAACGCCAAAGTGCGGCGCGCGTCTGTCTGAAATATGGCTTGAAGCGAGGCAAATATCATGCCTGCCACACCAAATGCCACAAGTAAGAATATGACCGCTGAGCCAACATAATCAAAGTTAAAATCAAACACTGTAAAGGTGAAGCGTAGCAAGAGATAAAGCGCTGCTTTCGTCGCTGTGGACGCAAGGAATGCCGTCACAAAACTCGGGCTGTGTGCGTAAGCCCCTGGTAGCCATACATGCAGCGGGAACATCGCGAGCTTTAGCCCCAACCCAATGATGATAAAGGCAAAGGCGACCTGTGCGACGCGCGATCCACCGTCGAGATCCCGCAAGATGCGCGCCATATCGGCCATGTTGAGCGTGCCCGTTTCCATATAAAGAAAGCCGAGACCAACAACGAAGAACGTAGCGCCGATTGAGCCTAAAATGAGATAGTTAAATGAGGCGTTCAGCGCGCGGCGGTCACGGCTCGCCCCCATACCGACAAGGACGTAGGTTGAAATTGAGCTGACCTCGAGAAAGACAAACACGTTAAACGCATCGCCCGTTGTGACCATGCCGAGAAGGCCAGCAAGACACGTCAGGAAAGCCGCGTAAAATGGCGCCCGTTTCTTGGGCTCAACCTCGGCCCGCACAGACGGCAGGGCATAGAGTAAACAAAGCACAGCCATAAATGAAATAAGGAGCAAGACGGGCGCAGATAAACTATCAATCACATAAGCAATGCCGTGCGGTGGATCCCATCCGCCCATGGCATAGATCAGGCTTTCACCGCCAAAGGTCTGAACGCAAAGCGCAAACGCTATGAGGCTACAGAGGGTCGCCACGATGAGTGACACCACCCACGCCGAATTTTCTGATGGCATAACCGCCAAAACTGCACCCATCATGAGTGGCAGCACGACAAGCAATGCAGCGCCATGGGTCAGAACCCATTCCGGGAAAAACGAAAGCAAATCCATTAGCCGTCTGTCCCCTCGAGATTAAAGCTGTAATCGAGCGCGTCGATTTCACCTTTTTCTATCGTGCCGTAGACTTCTCGAATACGCACGACAAGCGCGAGACCAATCGCAAGGGTCGCTACGCCCACAACAATCGCCGTGAGAATAAGAACGTGCGGCAGCGGGTTGGAGTACAGCACTTCTGAATCGCCACCGCCGTAAGTTTTGACGATGATAGGGGGCTGCCCACCTTCGACTTTTGAAATCGTGATATAAAGCAGGAAGACTGACGTCTGAAAAACAGACAATCCAACGAGTTTTTTTATTAAGTTTTGCGTTGCGAAAATGGTGTAAAGTCCAACCATCATCAGGACGATGACGACACCGTAATTAAAGTGTGTGAAGATTAAATCTGGCATTACCAATCCTCATCTGACAAATCAGGCTGGCGAGAGCCAAAGGCATAAAAAATCGCGACCATGACGCTGGCCACAGAAAACAGCACGCCTAGCTCTACCGTCAAGATACCGTAATGCTGTCCATCAGCGGGGTCACTCGCAAGGACGCCGTATTCAAGATAATTCGCGCCCAAAAGCCATGTTACGACGCCCGTACCCCCGTAAAGCAAAACACCCAACGACATGCCAACGCGCACAGCCGAGGGCGGCACAGCCTTCTTAGCGGCGTCTAGTCCAAAAATAAGCGCATATAGAATAACAGCAGCCGCTAAAATCACACCCGCTTGGAATCCACCGCCAGGGCCGTAATCACCATGGAACTGGACGTAAAAAGCAAAAACCGCAATGAGCGGGATAAGAAATTTAGCAACAACGCGTAAAATTACATGAGGGTTCATGAAGGACTCCCTGCATCTTTGGCCGCTTCAGCCGCAGCTTGTTCAGTTTTACGTTTGTTAGCCAGGCTGGCGACAGACTCGCCTATGGCGTCCTGTGCACTTGGCAGAGCAGTAGAACACACGCTCACACCATTCGGGCGTGCGCGCCATTTACCTGCATTACCGTTAAGACCAAGCAGCAAAAGCACCCCTAGACCCGCCGCAAAAATCACCACGACTTCACCGAAAGTATCAAAGCCACGATAGCTAGCCAGCACGGCTGTTACGACATTAGGGATATGAATTTCATCCGTTGTGCGGTCAATATAATCCATGCCGACATATGCATTTGCGGGTGAATTAGCATCCCCAAAAGCCGGCATATCCGGAATAGCATAGAACAAAGCAATGCCAGTCACTATAACCACCATAAGTGGGCCAACTTGGCGGCGCATTTCAATGGGTTTACTTTCGCGGTCTGCAAGCAACATGGCCGATAGCATCAAAATTGTCGACACGCCCGCGCCCACAGCCGCTTCGGTAAAGGCCACATCCACCGCATCAAGCGAGACAAACCACGCCGCAGACACAAGGCTGTAAACACCTTGCAACATCACAATCGCAAAAAGCGAACGCATGCGAACGATAGAGACGGCGACGACAACAAGCAGCGCCATCAAAGTAATATCAAGTATGAGAACGGACGGTATCATGATGCCCCTCGCTCAGCAGCTTGCGCCCGTATTTCGTCCACGGATTTGGCTTTATATTCGCCAAGCTTTGGCTTTAACCCTGCGCGATGCGCTGCGTGTGCCACAGCGTGTGTCGCCGTCGGACTCGTCAGCAAAAGGAAGAAAGAGAGCATCAGTAATTTCAGCGTTGTTTGCGTAAACCCTGATTGTATCATCAAGCCAAGCAGCACCATTTCCGCGCCAAGCGTATCGGTCATACCCGCCGCATGGATACGCGTGTAAAAATCAGGCAATCGCAAAACCCCGATTGTACCCGCGAAAACAAAAAACAGGCCCATTAAAATTGAGCCGCCCGCGAGTGCTACACGGATCCACGCCCCAACCATAGGCCAATCTATGTCCATTGTGGAAGTGGCTTTAACAGCTTCGCCGCCCGCCATGATTAGCTCAGGTATTATAACGCTCAAGAGGGTCATAGCTCACCCTCCTCTGGATGAAATATACCGTCATTGATTGATACACCCAAAGCGCGGTAGCTGAAAAATTTAAGCACAGCGATAGTGCCGATAAAATTCATCAAGGCATAAAGTATAGCAATATCAAGCCCGTCAGGACGTCCGATGACAAAACAAAAAACGCATAAAAATAGAACCGTTTTTGTCCCGAATGAGTTTACGGCCAAGAGACGGTCATAAAGCGTAGGGCCGCCCAGAAGACGTCCTAACATCAGCGCCATGCTCACAAGAATCGCAAATGCGACTGCCAAATTAAAATGGCTCATATTAATGAGGTCGCTAAATTTTATACCGCTTGCGGCATAGGCCGTCGCGCTTGGCTCTGCTGCAGCAAAAATAAGTGATGTCGTCAGACTAAGCATTAAGACCGCTCTCCTACTGCAAAACCAGATCTATCAGCCATTTCTGTAAAGTCATCGGCTACCGCCATCTCAGATAGCAATGCATGTACAAGGATGCCATCCTCGTCAATATCAACACTGACGGTGCCAGGTGTAAGCGTGATGGAATTTGCAAACATGGTCGCCCCAATATCGTTCTTACCTTCAATAGGGACACGCACCATAGTAGGTGAGATTTTCATCTCAGGGCTCATGACGGCCCGCACCACGGCAATATTTGCTTTGTAAATTTCTTTACCGAGCCAGATAAAATAACTCAGCGTCAGAGGTACATAAAGATAAGGCGCTGTCTCTTCATCTAGAATTTTCATGCGCGCACACATCCAAAGTGTCAGCACAACGGAAATAACACCGAGTATAAGCAACATAGGCTTAAAATAGCCAGACATAGCCAACCAGAATACTGCCATCGCAACAGCCAATATTAAGCCATATCGAAACACGCGAAACCTCCACCTATGAATGACGCGCCGCCTCTTATACTTGACGTGCGAGTCTCTCATCACTCAGAGGGTTTAGACGCTAGATGTTAGAAGTTAAAGGGCTTTCGCCCTGATATTAACTGATTTTTGTGGAGTATTTCGCCGCAGACACGAGGCCGCCTAACCCCGCTATCCCGTGTTACGATTTCCAAATACAAGCGCAGCCGTAATCGCAGCTGCCCCGAAATCTTCTTCCTTAGGAATAACACCATCACGGATATGGCGCAGCACTTCGGCATTAAGCGAAGATGTTAGCGACCAGTTCCAGTAGCGCAGCACAGTTTGCGCTTTATCCGTTGAAATAGAATCATATGTTCGCATGACACGTGCGAGATCTTCATGCATATTACCATCAACATCGTGTACAGGACGACGCAGCGCACGCCAGATTTTCTCGACGTGTTCGCGCTTCAGTCCAGGGGCTTTGCACAAAATTGCAAGGCCTTCGCCGCCGCGGTCCGTGAGAATTTGCGCACCTGTCGCCGGCTTCACCCCTGCCATATAAGAAATTTCTTCCGTCAGATTGCGGCTAATGCCATCTTTTTCGGCGAGATCGATTGCCGCTTCGAGAGAGCCGTATTCAGAGCGATCAATCGCGGCGCGGTTACGTTGGCGACGTTCAATAAATTGCAGGGCTTTGCGTACGCCCGCATCAGACCAACCGTCTTTTGCTGCGCGCGGGTAGAGGTCTTGGCAGCTGTCCTGTAAAACATTACGCGTTACGCCAAATCGATTTAGAATTTTCTTTCTGTCGTCGGCATCCGCCCACCAAAACATTGTCAATCCATGTGACGGGCGAAGTTCTTCGCGCTTAACCAGCCATTTGATGAAGACTTTGTTCTGACGCGAGACAGTCAAAATACGCTGAAGCGCTGTCTCAGAGAATACGGCGCCTTTATTTTTCAGCAACGTGATGACCACTTCCTCTTCGAGGAATTGTGCAATTGAGTCGCTCACAGCGTCTGAAATCACACGGCGTTGCGCAATCATGAGTCGATGCTCTGACGAGACTTTTTTAATAATCTGAATAAGGTCAGAATCGGTGAGGCTTTTACTTTTTTCAAGAATGTGACGCGCGACACGGATATCGTCTTTGGCTAGAATGACCAGAATTGTGCGGGGGGCTTCGTTAAGCATCACAAGACGCTTGGCTACACTCTCACGCAAATCGATATCAGCATCACGTAGAAGTTCAACAAGCACATCGCCTGCCATGTGGCGCTCTTGCGGGGCAAGTTGGCTGCTTGGAATACAAATCACGTCAGAGAGGCGTTTGGCGAGTGAGCGCCGAATTTCAGAGGCGCTATCCTCGTCTGCAGTTGCGTTCAAAACCTCTAGAGCCGTCGTTTGCTGCTCGGATGATATAGGCATAGCTGGCGGTTGTGGCTGAGGGGTCTGGGTATAGGCCACAGGTGCGGGTTGCGCTTGCGGGCGATATTGTTGCGGCGGCGCGGACTGCACGGTTGCGCGATCGGCATGCGCAGGCGGCTGGTGTGCAACAGGCCTAGTAGCTGCGGGCGGAGGCGTTAGCGGCACGGCGGCGCGGGCTGGTTGTTGTATGTTTTGCGCGGGCATTCGCGGGGATGCGTTGTGAGTTTGCATTTATGTGTCCCTAAATTAAGCCTTAACTATAAAACTGACCCCTTTATGGTCGGTTAATTTTTACCCTTTTGGCGATTAAACTGGCTTGAGGGTTGCGCCGTAAAATAGATGACTTACCTAAGGTAAAATTATACCGTTTGGACCTCTTATGACCCCCACGCTCAACGCCTCCATCACACCGCCTTTTGCTGAGAAACACCCACACAAAATCACGCAGCACGGCCGCATACGTGTGGATGATTATTTCTGGCTCAAAGACCCGAACTGGCAAGCCGTGATGAGCGCACCAGATACGCTCGCCGCTGATATCGGCGCGCACCTCAAAGCCGAGGGCGAGTATCACGACGCGGTCACCGCTGACCTTGCCCCACTCACTGACGCTATTTTTAAGGAAATGAAAGGCCGCATTGAGCCCGAAGAAGCCTCTGTCCCTGCCCCCGACGGGCCTTACGCCTATTATCACCGCTTCCGTAAAGGCGATCAACACGGGCTCTATGGTCGCAAGTCATTTGATAGCGACGCGCGCAAAGTAGTCGGCGAGGAAACGGTCCTTCTCGACGCAGACGCTATTGCGGGCGAAGTTGAAGGCGATTACTTCAGCCTCGGCGCCGTGGAGCATAGCCGCGATCACAATTGGCTCGCCTATACTGTCGACCGAAATGGCTCCGAGACATATGAGATATTCCTGCGCGATATTACAACAGGCGAGAGCCGCACAACAGGCATCACAAGCTGTGCAGGCGGCGTGCAATGGGCCGCAGACTCGCGCACGCTTTTCTGGGTCGAGCGCGACGAGAACCAACGCCCCTATGCTGTCTTCTCTAAAGACGTTCATGACGGCGACACCACCCCGCGCCTGATTTACAAAGAAACAGACCCTGGCTTTTTTGTCTCGCTCAGCGAGAGCGAGAGCGGGCGCTATCTTGAAGTGACCGCCAACAACCACGTGACATCCGAGGAACATCGCCTCCGCGCCGATGCGCCCGATAGCGAACTCCACCGCGTCTCCCCGCGCGAAGAGGGCCGCGAATATAGCCTGCATGAAAGCGGCGATGATCTTTATATCCTCACCAATGCGGGCGGCGCGACAGACTTTCAGATTATGCGCGCAAAGGACAAAGCGCCGAGCGCGGAGAATTGGGAGAGCTTCATCCCCCACACGCCAGGCTCACTCATCCTCGGCGCAGAAACTTACGCCCACCATCTCGTCTGGCTTGTGCGTGAAAATGCACTGCCGATTATCCGCATCATGGATTTGCGTAGTGGCAAGCAGCATGAAATTGCCTTTGAAGAAGACGCTTACGGTCTCGGCCTTGTAGGCGGTTATGAGTTCGACACACCGTGGCTGCGCTTCACCTATAGCTCGCCCACCACACCGTGTCAGATTTTTGACTATCACATGGACACGCGCGAACGCGTTCTGCTGAAAACGCAATCCGTCCCGTCAGGTCACAGCGCGAGTAACTATAAATGCGAGCGCATCGAAATTACCGCGCGTGGCGGCGAGCGCGTACCCGTCACCCTGCTCTACCGCACAGACACACCGCCGAGTGCCGACACACCGCTTATGCTTTACGGCTACGGCAGCTATGGCATCACCATCCCCGCAGGATTTCGCACGAGCATTTTGTCCCTTGTGGACCGCGGCTTTGTCTATGCCATCGCCCATATTCGCGGCAGCATGGCCAAAGGCTATCAGTGGTATCTCGAAGGAAAACTTGAGAAGAAACAAAACACCTTTAACGATTTCGTCGATGTCGGGCGCGGGCTCGTGGAGCGCGGTTACACCTCGCGCGGGCATATCGTCGCCCATGGCGGCTCGGCAGGCGGCTTGCTCGTCGGTGCAGCGCTCAATCAAGACCCTGAACTCTTTGGCGGCGTCATCGGAGCCGTGCCATTTGTCGATGTGCTCAATACCATGTCAGACGCGGAACTCCCCCTCACCCCGCCCGAATGGCCAGAATGGGGAAACCCAATCGAGAGGGAGGAAGACTATGACCGCCTGCTCGCCTACTCGCCCTATGATAATATTATCGACGCCACCTACCCACCCGTCCTCATCACAGGCGGCCTCACCGACCCCCGCGTCACCTATTGGGAACCGACAAAATGGGCGGCCAAGCTCCGCGAGCACCAAAAAGGCGACGCGCCAATCCTGCTAAAAATGAACATGGGCGCCGGTCATGCAGGTGTTAGTGGACGGTATGAAAGCTTAAAAGAAGCGGCCCATGAATATGCGTTTGCGGTGAGTATTGTAGGATAAATAATATTTGCGAAGTTTAATAGGCGGCTTCACTCTTTATCTAATTTCAAAATTCTCCCTAGCCACCCAGCCGTGAATCCTTGCAAGGATAAAGATAACACCACAACAACGAAGACGATGTTGAAAAAATCAGGTGTCACAGGCCCTGGCGTCACGACGGGGTAGATAGCAAACAGAATTGGAGCCGCTCCCCTTAACCCAACCCAACTCAAAAATGTGAGCTCTCGGAGGTTAAACTTCATTGCACCAACGCCCAGAAATACGGCGGCGGGACGAGCTAAAAATATCAGAACCGCAGAGCAGATAAGTGCAGGTCCTATTGCGTCAGGTAAATCACTTGGAGTGACTAATAGACCCAAAGTTAAAAACAATAGCACTTGGCTAAGCCATTGGAGGCCTTCAGCAAAGTTTGCAATTCTCTCAAGCGGGATTTTCAGCCCGTTTCGGAGAGCTATTCCCGCGATATAGACAGCTAAAAAACCGGAGCCCCCTACGAGCGTCGTCAGAGCAAAAACAAGTATTCCGCCTTGGATAACCAAAACTGGATAAGTGCCAACTGGCATCGACAAACGGTTGATAATTTCTGCGAGGATTTTTCCACCTGCAAGACCGCCTATGGCCCCAAAAACAACCTGTGCAGAAAACATGGTGACATAGTCCATCCACTCCGCCTGTGCTGTTTGCAGCGAGGCACCCACGAGGCTTGTCAAAATTATAGTAAGAGTTATCGCCGCTGGATCATTAAATCCCGACTCCAGCATGAGCGTGTTTTTCAGCCTCTCTCGGAGTTTTAATCCGCCGTGTTGAATAAGCATAAATGTCGCCGCGGCGTCAGTTGGCGCAAGCACGGCCCCAAGCAGAAAAGCAGGTATAAGTGGCATACCCAAAATAAGGTGCGCCACTCCTCCGACTATGCCGCCCGTTATAATCACGCCAGGGAAAGCTAAAATCAATGCAGGCAAACCAGCCGAGCGAAAAATACCTTTATCCGTTTCTAACCCACCTGCCAGCAATATTACAGCAAGTGCAACACTTCCTAAGTTGAAGGCAAGGTCAAAATCATCGAAATTAAATCCACCAAGGCCGTCTTCACCCGCGAGCATCCCCACAGCCAGCACGATAAGCAAAAGCGGCATGCCCGACCGGCGCGCAAGTGGAAATAATGCTAAGCTGACTAAAATCAATAACGATATCAGAGCAAGAGTTGGATACATTTCAACTCATTCTCATATTCACTTTGAACTGTCATCACACTTTAAAAGAAAAGAGTGGGCGTGTGGCGCAAGTTTGATAACGCTGATTTACTGTGTGATGAGCAAAACTCATTCGGATTTTACCCCAAGAAAATTGATCCTTCTGGATATTTTATGCGAGGTGTTGTTTTGGAGGCTAAAAAGAAGCCAAGCGTTAGGGGGCCTAGCCGTCCTAAAAACATAATGAGGCAGATTATAGCGCGCCCAATATTATTCAGCTCACCTGTCGCGCCTTGGCTTAGTCCAACGGTTCCAAACGCAGACGCGACCTCAAAAGCCGCGATTAAAAAATCTATTTCGTGCGTCGCAACAATTAAAAATAGACCGACCAAAATAACAAAAAGACTAATGGTCAATAAAGCCATAACTTTTAGCCCTTGTTGAAGACCAACACTATATCCGAAAGCGTGCATTCTTCCTGAGTTGCGAAAGAAAGCAATTGTGGCCAGCAGTAAAACTACAGCTGTGGTGACTTTTATACCGCCCGCCGTGGATGTGCTACCGCCTCCAATCACCATCAACACCATTGTCATCAGAGTTGTGCTATCATTCATCGCAGCTGTATTCATCGCATTAAATCCTGCCGTGCGGGGCGTGACGGCTTCGAACCAAATCGCATTTATTTTCTCGTTGAAAGAGTCCAGTCCCGCAAGTGTTGCGGGATTATTCCATTCTAATACGGCGTAGCCAAAACAGGAGAAAATAATGAGCGCGAGCGTGCCCGTCAGCATGAGGCGCGTGTGCAATGAAAATTTCTGCCATTTTCCGTAAAGTAAAATATCGGACAGGACAGCAAACCCAAGACCCGCGATTATAAACTGAACTGAAATTGTAAAAATAATTATAGAGTTATCGACATAGCTCATGAGGCTGTCAGAAAAGAGCGAAAAGCCAGCATTATTAAACGCTGATACAGAATGAAATGCTGATTGCCAAAGCCCCTCGTGCCATCCGAACTCAGGCACAAACACCGTTGCTAAAATGAGCATGCCAATAACTTCGCAGACTAAGACGACTTTGAAGACTATCCAGACAATATCAATCACGTCACCCAAAGACGCGAGACCCATTTCTTCCCTGAGGAACTGTCTCTGCGTCAGCCCAATTTGCATACCCAAAGAGGACAAGACAATAACTGCAAATGTCATTAGTCCCATCCCGCCCAATTGGATAAGAAGCATTATGACGCCCTGACCAAAGGCTGAAAAAGCCGTTCCCGTGTCCAAGACGATTAATCCCGTTACTGTCACGGCTGAGGTCGCTGTGAAAAATGCGTCTGACCACGTAATCGGCTGCTCTGTGGAGATTGGTAGGCGTAAAAGTAGAGCCCCAACGGTTATCCAAGATAAGTACAAGAAGGCTAAAAGCGTTGGTAAGGGAAGGCTCAGTAGACGTCTCACGCTTGCCTACTTAATATCAGAGAATTTACGTAACTGGCTGCGCGTGCCGACAAGAACAAGCTTGTCACTGTCTTTTAAGGGCTCAATATAATCGGCTGGTTTAATAAATTTACTATCCGCAAAAACACCCGTGCAAGAAATATCATGTTCTTTTTCAAAATGAAAAGCGGCTAACGACTTCCCCTCAAACGCTTTAGGTATATTCATTATCACGATATATTGCCCTTCTCCCAATGACATAAAATCTTCGAGATGTGGATTGTGAATAATATGCGCTAATTGCGTCCCAAATCTTTGCTCGGGCAGGACAACGTGATGAACTCCAATGGCTTTTAAAATCTTTTTCTGAGTTTTAGTTTGAGCTTTGACCCAGACATCTTTGCATCCAAGTTCCATGACATTCATCGCCGCAAGAATACTGGCCTCGGTATTTTCCCCAATCGACACAACAACGGCATCATATGTATCTAATGCACATTGAGAGAGCGCTTTTACGTCTGTGGCATCCGCTTCAATAGCAGATTTGATATCGTCACAAATCATAGCCACCCGCGCGGGATCATCATCAACCCCAAGCACATTATCGCCCATGCGGGTTAACTCCTGAGCCACTGAGATACCAAATGTACCTAGTCCGATAATAGCAACATTTCTGGATTTATTTGCCATTTAAAGCCTTTAAATTTTAGTCTCGGCAAATCTAATGCCCAAACAAAACCGAGTTCACAATATGATAGTTCTAAATCTGTTATAACGAAATGCGTGCTATGATTCACCGCATTATTCGCAAAACCTGCTTGTCATCAAATCGCTTCACCAAAATCATAATTCTTCACGGGTAAGTCCCTTATCCGTTTTCCAGTCGCCGCAAAAATCGCATTAGTCAGCGCGGGCGTAATCGGCGGCGTGCCGGGTTCACCAGCGCCGCCAATGCGGGCGTTTGAATTAATTATGACGACATCGATGTCAGGCGCGGTGTCCATGCGCACCATTTCGTAGTCGTGAAAATTGCTTTGCTCGACCGCGCCGTCTTGAATAGAAATATCGCCGTAAAGAGCCGCCGTGAGGCCGTAAATTATGCCTGACTCCATCTGCGCTTTGAACCCATCAGGATTAACCGCGAGGCCTGCATCTGCCGCGCAAGCGACATGCACAACGCGCGGCGCGCCGCTATTATCTATGTCGTTCATATCGACTGTCACGACTTCGGCGACAATAGTCATAAAACTTTCTGTGATGGCGATGCCTTGCGCTTGACCTGCGGGGAGTTCTTTACCCCAGCCCGCTTTTTTCGCGGCGGCGTCGAGCACAGCCAAATGGCGTGGCTTGCCAGTGAGGAGTTTGCGACGATATTCATACGGGTCAAGGCCCGCTTCATGCGCGAGTTCATCGATGAAGCTCTCGGTGTAAAAGCCGTGCTGCGTATGATCGACAGAGCGCCACGGGCCAAAGCGCACATGCACAGGACTTTCTGTATATCGGATGTTTTGATTGGGAATATTGTAGAAAATATGGCTCGCCTCTGCGGGATCGAGCTTGTGCACAAATGTGTTTTCCCAACTGGTCGGATAGCCGTCTGCGCCGATTGAGGCGCGCATAGCGGCCATAGCGGACGGACGGTAATGGTCTTGCGCCATATCCTCTTCACGTGTCCAAATCAGTTTTATCGGCAGGCCCATTTTTTGCGAAAGTAGCGCCGCTTGATCTGTGTAGTCTGGCGTGGCGCGACGCCCGAAACCACCGCCAAGAAATTGGTTATGCACGGTGACATTTTCAAAATCCATATCGAGCGCTTTGGCCGTGGTCGCGCGTGTGCCGAGCGGGTTTTGCGTGCCTGTCCAAATATCGCACTTCCCATCCCGTACCCAGGCAAGCGCGTTCATTGGTTCCATACAGGCATGGGCGAGAAATGGCACGGTGTAATCGGCTTCAAACACGGTCGCCGCCTCTGATGCAGCCTGAGCCACATCGCCTTTTTTGACCATTTTTTTGAACTTGCCGTCACCCGAAATCGCGGTCTTATATTGCGCGAAAATGCTCTCGCTACTTGCACCGTCTGCCGCGCCTGTCGTGAAGCTCACCTCTACCATATCAAGCGCCTGCTTAGCCTGCCAATAGCCGTCCGCGACGACAGCGACGTAATCGCCCATATTGAGCACATCGACCACGCCTGGCATTTGGCGCGCATCAGAGGCGTTCATTGACGCCACTTTCGCGCCGTGCACAGGGGCCGCTTTGACAGTCGCGACTTTCATGCCCTCCACTGAATGGTCGAGCCCGAACATGGCCGTGCCGTCGACTTTGGACGGAATATCGCGGCGCGGAATGGAGGTGCCCATCAGCGTATAATCTTCGCGGGCTTTCATCGTCGGGTGAAGGTTAGGACGCATATCCGCAGCAGCTTTGGCAAAGGCTGCATAGGGCGCAGATTTACCGCTGGAGACATGATGAATGTGGCTGTCTTTGGTCGTAAGTTCCGCAGGCTTCACGATCCACTCTTTTGCCGCCGCCTTTATGAGCATTTCGCGCGCCGCTGCACCTGCCGTCTGCATTGCCGCCGTGCCTGTGAAGCGCACAGAGGCCGAGCCGCCCGTAATCTGCAAACTCATCGCTTTGGTTGCCGCCATGAACGCACCGTTGACGGTGTCAGTGACAAAACCTTTGACCTGTTTCCCGCCCATGATGAATTCACGACCCAAGACAAAATTGACATAATCTTTCTCGGCCGGCGCTTCGACGATTTCAAGATTATCCATCTCAACATCCATTTCTTCAGCCAGCATGGCGCCGAGCGCTGTCAGCACGCCTTGGCCCATCTCCGCGTGAGGCACGATGGCGGTGACGCGATTATCCTCGCCGATTTTCACCCAAGCCGTGACGAGCGTCTCTCCCTCCCCTTCAACGAATTTACGGAGTTTTTTCTCGTGATGGCCAGGTCGTATCGCGACGCCGACCATAAGCGCGCCGCCCGCAAGCACACCCGCCGTTATAAATCCGCGGCGGGTCCATTTACCTTTTTTGGATGTCTTCGTTTTGAGGTTTTCAGTCACGGCGGCGTCTTTCTGTATATCGCTCATATCCGCACCTTACGCTTTCGCTGCTGTTTTGATGGCGGCTTTGATGCGGGCGTACATGCCGCAGCGGCATATGTTCCCCGCCATGAAGCTCTCAATTTCCGCGTCCGTTGGGTCAGGCGTTTCAGACAGAAGCGCAACCGCAGACATGATTTGTCCGCTTTGACAATAACCGCATTGCGGGACTTGGTGTTTAATCCACGCTTCTTGCACTTTGTGGAGTGTGCCGTCCGCCGCCTTTAAACCCTCAATCGTCGTCACTGACGCGCCTTCGACTTCGCCCACAAAAGTCGAGCAAGACCGCACAGCTTGCCCGTCAACGTGCACTGTGCACGCCCCGCAAAGCGCCGCACCGCAGCCAAATTTCGTGCCTGTCAAACCGAGTTGTTCACGCACTGCCCAGAGTAGAGGCGTATCAGGATCCACATCGACGTCGCGCGCTTGCCCATTTACATTTAATTTAATCATTATGCTCTCCGTCGACTATGCGATGTCATAAGCCTAACGGAGTTTTGCTCCACGACCAAATAGGGATTTTGACGCGGGGCTATGCAAGGGTGATTGGCTTGTTAGCGCTGATCCTCTTTGCACATGTCCTTGAAGCGAGATTTATACTCCGACAGCGTCCCGAGACCGACTTCCGCGCGTATGGCATCAATGTTCTCAAGGTCTTCGACGGGGAGCGGTTCCCACGTGCCGGGCCCTGTGCAGCGCCCTTGCGTGGCATAGCGCTGCTTTTTGCGGGCTTTGACGTCACTACCAAACGCTGACTGCACACGGTCATAAAGATAAGCATAATTACGTTTTGACACGCCTGGGGCGTCAAGGTCAGCCTCAATCAGTTTGAGTGCCTTTTGCTGAAATGCGGGATTTCGGTCAGCGTGTTGCGCGATGAGCCACGCATTACTTGCAGCACCACTCCCGTCGATATCATCACGAAACCAACCGCGTCCCTCGAGCATTTTTTCGAGCTCTGCCGTGTTGAATTCATCCACTTTCATTATACGCTCTCCTATGCCAGCTTTCACTGTTTTTAGTTCTTCAGGATCCGTAAAATGAGAGTCCAGTACGCTTCCCGCCCACATCATGCGCAGCGATTGATCAATGTCAGTCATCAGTTCAAGTTTATCAGCCGCGACCGCGTAACTATGTGTCTGCAAATGGGCGAGGACGGCATCAATCTCCGCATCTCTTTCAGCCCAAAACGCGTCAGCTGTCTTCGGATCAAATGGCAGGACGGCCTGTCGCCCACGCATTTTAGCCCGCTCAAATTGTGAGAGCTTCGCAACATTTTCTGCAGTATAAATTTGCGCAAGCATGTCCTGTACAAAGCCGTCATCAAATGAGCTTTCGTGATTTATGTTCTCAAGCAAAGCGGGGTCTGTGAGGTTCTCGCCCGCTTTAACGCGCGCCAAAATATCTTTGCGCGATGCCGCATGCAGAGCGGCGCGGCGTTCATTCATGACGCAAAATCGCAAGTTTTTCTCCGCTGGGTCCTTATATTCATCTTGTTCAGCGATGCGGTCCATCCAGTAATGCAGGCGGTCATGAATGCCGTCCAGGGTCACGGGTGTGTCTACCGGTTCAAAACTGTCATAGAATTTTTGCGCGATGTTGGGCGTGTCAGCGTCAACATTCAAACGCCGTTTCAGCGCAGCCCGCCGAAAGATCGTTTTGATTTGCGCCGCAGAGTCATCGGCATGACGCGCGATGACCTCACTATAATCAAAGGCTTTTTCTTTCGCAGCCTCCCACTCTGTATCAGACATCTGCGATTTAATCGCCAAAACAGGCAGCGTGCAAATTTGAGCGTCAGAATTATCAACGACGTCGAGTAAATCCGCAAAACTTTGCGGCCCTTGTGGCGTTGCGTAGCAGCCAGATATGACTGCCGTCAAAAGTCCTGCTAGTATTAAATTATGTCTTTTCATTCTGCTTCTTCCCCAAATTTTTAATTACATTAGCGTGACATTTAAGGCGTCCCTGTAATAGCCGCTCACATTTATTTATTCACGGCTTAAGGCGTCGAGTTTGCGCTGTATGTTGGCCTGCTTTTCAGTTTGACCCAACTTGGAATATAGAAAAAGCATCAGGTCGTAATGTTTGCGTTCTTTCGGGTTGGCGGCATTAAACCATGTCTCTGCACAGGGTAGCGCTTTGACATAATCTTTGACTTGCGCAAGCGATTGCAAAACCAATTCACAATATTGTTCTTTAGTTTCTGGACTAGCCTCAATATGAGCCTGAAGTATTTGCGCGCCTTTAGCATATTGGCCGTTCGCTATCATCAACTGTGCAATATTAATACGTAAAGCCTCAGATTCCTCAGGCAACAGGCCTCCTGCCGCAATCGCGTTTTCAAAGGCCTGAATAGCCGCGCTGTAATTACCTTGCTCATATTCAGACGCGCCTATCATTTGGTAAATAGTTGAACGTTCATAGGGATTTAGGTCAGCGAACTCTAAGGCGCCACTTAATTTCGTAATAACCGCGCCATGCTGTTTGGCCTCCAATAAAACCAAAGCCTCGTTTACGGCTTGACCTGATACCGCCCCAAATTGTCGTGCGGTTGATGGCTGGGATTGCACCGTATTTGCTGCGGCTAACGCCGGGATGGCAAAGAAGATTAAAGTCAGCGCGCCGACTGATAAATTTGATTTTAAATTTTTCAATATAAACATTTTGTTATGTCCCTTCAAAATATGAGATGTTAGTGAGGTATTAAAAATAAGTGGCTCTACTCAGGAATGAGGTTTCCGCGCTCATCTGTCAGATTAAACGATAGCAGCGTCGTAAGACCCGTGCGCGCAACGCGGTTACCGTCCACGACTTTGGCTTTGTATTTCCATTTCGAGACCGCTTTCACGGACGGTTTTTGGAACAGGCTTTGCGAACAGCTTGCCGCCGTGATGTTATAAGGCGCACCGTCGGCCGACACATCAAAACGCATGAGGCAGTGACCCGAGCGTTCTGCGCGCGGCGGCATTATCGGTTCCGCGCGATAAAGCGGTTGTTCTTCGCTATCCGCGATACGAATGACAGGCCCGCCGCGATGAATTACAGGCGGCGTCCAAACGACTTTAAGGTCGCTCTCGATTGGCACGATTGGCTCGCTTGGTAAGGTCCTCGCCGCAGTGTCTATGCGCGGGGCTGGGGGCGGCACGATGACCGTCTTGACCAATGTGTCTCTTACGCGGCGTGTAGGTGGAGCAATATCTTCGGCGACAGGATTAATTTCAAAGTATTGCGCGGCAATTTTCTCCGTCGCGGTGAACTCTGTTTTGATCATCAAAGCCATCGTGACGCCAAGCGCAAATGTAAAAACTCCCGCCCCTCCAGCGCTTCCGATATAGCGCGAAAGAGTTGCAGTTAAGCTGTTTAGGTGGAAGCCCACTTTCCGCTCATGTCGAACTGTCATCGCTTGACTATTTTGGCCGCTTTCAATGTCTTCTCTCTTCGAACGATGCTCCAAGTTTCTGACGCGTGATATAATTTTCAAACTCTCCAACTTCATATCCCCTTATTTTGTTATACTATATCATAACATAAATAGATGAGAATTACAAGTCTGTAGAGCGAAAGGACAATACAACAAAAAACCCGACCGCGAGGGCCGGGTTAATTATAGATTTAGTTTTCCCTGTGGGGACAAGGTATAGAGGACGCCTCTAAACCTTCCTGACCATAAGAAGCCTACTGCGCTTTGATTTTCACGCGGTAAACGGCGTCATAGCCCGCTTTATATTGTAGACATTTTGGGTCATCGAGTTCGAACTTGCCAACGAAGACTTCCGCGTCATAGGCCTGCTTGATTTTTTGTTCGCAAAGTTCTTTCTCAACGCTCGCCTCGAACTCGCAACGACGCTCAACGGCTTCTGCTTCGGCGCGGATGAAAGACACCCATTTCTTAGCATTCTGACCTTCGCGAGATGAAAGTGGCACGCGGTCAAAAGCTTCTATAGCATTGCGGCGCTTTTGGTTCTTTGTTGAATTTTCACGTTCTGCTTTCGTTGTGCCTTTACACACGGCGCGCGGTTCTTTTTGACTATCCTCATAGCGGCAAGTCCCGATGAGCATGTAAGATTTACCCGCATCAAAGCCTTTAGAAATAGCACTATTAAACGCTTGCTCCGCTTTCACACAATCGCCTTCGTTATAAAGCGCTTCACCCAAATCAGCGTAAAGTTTTGCCTGTCCAGAAGACGCAGCGGCGCGTTCAAGAATAGGAATGGCCTTTTTATATTCACGCGACTGACGGTAAAGATCCGATAGCTGCACAAGCTTATCAGAGCTTTGCGCGATACGTCCCGCATTCATTTCACGCTCTAGAATTTGAGCCGCCTGATAAGGCATATCGTAGAATGAATAATACTGCACCACCTTCATGAGGTCAGCCTCAGAATTTAGTGCGCCGCCGAGATAAAGCATCTTTGTCACTTCAAAAGCTTCTTGCTCACGACCGCCATTGGCAAGCATTGAGGCCCAAGCGTCCCAAAGTGTTTTATCTTCAGGCCAGCGGTTAATCATCTGACGCACAATATCGGCCTGCTTACCCGGCATGCGCAGGTTGTTATATAGAAAGTTCAAAAGGTCGAAGTGCTTACGCTCTTTCGGGCTCGCACTATTGAACCACTTTTGCGCCCACGGAAGCGCTTTAGAATAATTGTCAGATTGCACCCAAGCCTGAACAAGCATTTCTGTATATTGTGGCTTTTGCTGTCCACCACGATTGAGGTAGTTTTCAAGCATTTGCGCACCTTGCGCGTAGGAGCCATTGGCAATCAAAAGCTGCGCAATGTTCACACGAAGCGCGTCGGCTTCATTTGGTAAAAGCCCGCCCGCATTAATCGCGTTTTCAAATGAGCTGATAGCCTGACCGTAATTATTCGTCTCATAGTGTGAGGCCCCCATCATTTGATAGACGGTAGAGCGCTCATAGGCATTAAGGTCTGGTATTGCGAGAGCCTGATTTAACTTGCCAATAGCTGCTGCATGTTGGTTTGAGTTAATAAACTGAAGAGCTTCATTTACAATCTCGCCCGCCTTCGCACCGAATTGGCGGCCTTCTTCTTGCGCCATCGCTGGAGCAGCACTGAGCATAGTCGCTGTTGAGGCGACGCCAAGAACGAGTGACGCGCTAAGCAGTGCGGATTTTAAAGTTGGAAAAAACTGGGTCATAAAAGCTCCCGACATATGGGCCTATTTATTCAGGCATTTACCAGTCACAAACTATATCGTGATGGTTCTTTTTTGCGGCATCTGCAAAATTTGCAGATGCATGTATTAATTTGGAGAGAGAGCTGCAGCTTGCAACGTGTCAAAGCGCAGCAGCTAATGCCTCTCTACTCAGGAATAATTTTCCCGCGCTCATCCGTCAGACGGAACGTAATCTTTGATTCCACCCCTGTACGAGAGACGGAACGACCATCCACGATTTTCGGATTGTACTTCCACTTCTCAACAGATTTTGTTGACGCGCGCTTGAACAAGCTTTGCGTACAATATGTCGTCGTCACATTAAAAGGCTGACCTTCTGGACTCACATCGAATTTCACATTGCAGTGGCCTGACTTCTCAGCACGTGGCGGCATGATTGGCGGGATACGTACGAGCGGCTGCGCGTCACGATCAGACACCTGAATTTTAAAGTTCTGGCGGTCAATTTTCGGCGGCTCAAATTCGGGGATAGCACCTTCTAGGGAGGCAATCGCTTCTTGAGGCTTAGCGGCTTGCTGACGCTCAATTTGAGGCGGCGGCGGCGGCGTAATCACCTTTTTGACTTTGTCAATTTTTGTCGTCCGCTTCACGACTTTAATGTCTTCCACAGTTGGATTAATCTCAAAATTAGCGGCTTCAAGTTTTTCCTGCGGCTTGAAATCTCCCGAAATCAGGATCTTCATGGCCACGAAAAGCGCGAATGTCACAAAGGCCGCAACAATAATGCCAACAAACCAACGTATAATATTTCCCATTTTAAAGTCCTTTCGTCTGGCGGCAGATGGACCGCGCCAGGGTGAAATTAAATCTCGCCTATTCCGTCGAGACGCGGGTTGAAATGTTTAGATCCTGCATCAAATCTTGCAGACCCATGGAAATCCCGACTTCAGCGTCCTTATCAGCAATGATAATCGCCTCAGCTTTTGGGTTCTCATCCCGCATCGCAGTAATGACAGGACGCACTTCCGACAAATCATAAGGGCGCTTATCAATCCAGATTTCGTTTTGCGCATTTACCGCAATAAGAATACCTGGCTGCCAAGCTTTTGCTGTCTCAGCTTCAGGCTTGAACGGATCAACACCAGGGGTTTTTACAAACACCGATGTCACGATGAAGAAAATGAGCAGAATGAAGACCACGTCAAGCATGGGCGTCATGTTTAGTTCTGCATCTTCTTCTTGTACGACTGTACGACTACGTCTTGCCATATTGTTACCTTATCACATTTAGAGGATGTTTGCAAATGGCAGACACAGTTTGCCTGCCATCTCACCCTAGCTATTTCTTACAATCTCGATTTTAGAGCCAAGACCTTTGCCGTCGAATTCATCTTTAAGGCGCACAAGCATGCCGTGACGCGCTGATTCGTTGACTCGGAGAATGATGTTCGCACCCGGCTTATCAGCGAGCAGACGCTCAACCGCGAGAGAGACACGATCACATTCCGTTTGGTTTCCGTCCACAGAACAGATGGTCTGGTTATCAACATAAACCGTAATAGCGGGTTTAGGCTGAGTATCAGGCAAGTCATCCGGCGGCGGTGGAGGCTGCGTGAGGTCAATCCCGCGTTCATCAAGGAATGTCGCGGTGACGATGAAGAAGATCAACATGATAAACACGATGTCGAGCATCGGTGTCATATCGACTTCGGCTTCGTCAGAAGTTTTATTACGGCGTCTTCTCATGGGAGATGTCCTTTAAATTGTAGACCGACTAGTCGTTCAAGCTATCAGCGAAACGCGCTGTTTCACGAATGCCTTTGCGTTCGACATAGTTGGAGAAAAACAGACCAGCGAGCGCGACCATCATACCTGACATGGTTGGAATCGTCGCTTTAAACACGCCTTCCGCCATCAAACGAGCATTAGATGAACCCGACAACGCCATGACATCAAACACTTCAATCATGCCTGTCACAGTCCCGAGAAGACCGAGAAGCGGCGCAATAGCCACAAGTGTTTTGATAATCGCAACATTGGTTGTTGTTTTCGCTTTGACCTGCCCGATAAGTTCGTCACGGATGGCATGTGCACGCCAGCTTGTGTGATCTTCACGCGCTTCCCACTCGTTTCTGAGGCGGTTGACGGTGCCGCGGTGGGCTGTGAAGTAATAAGCGAGACGCTCCATAATAAATGAGAACATAGCAAACGCCAGGATCATGATCACATAGAGTACGTTTCCGCCTTGCTGCAAAAGCTCTTGCAGCCCGTTATATGCGGTTATGGGATTAAGATATTCCATATCTTATAGCTCCTGTTGGTTCGGTTGAAAATTGGGTGGGATGCGGCACGGCCGCACCCCTAATTTTCGACCTTAGACGCCGCCGCGGGCTTCAACGTGGCGCGCCACGATACCAGCAGATTGTTCCTCAAGCGTACCCTGTACACCGCGCGCCAAAGACGAGCAGAAGCTGTGCAGGATAAGAAGCGGGATAGCGGCAATCAGACCTAGCATAGTCGTGACAAGCGCTTCGGAAATACCGCCAGCCATAAGCTGTGGATCGCCTGTTCCGTAAATCATCATGGCTTGGAAGGTCTTAATCATACCTGTAACAGTACCCAAGAGGCCGAGGAGCGGTGCAATACCAGCTGCTAGCTTCAAGAAGTTTAGACCAACTTCAAGTTTTGGTGATTCGCGAAGAATGGCTTCGTCAAGCTTAAGCTCAACTGTGTCGCCATCTTTATTGCGGCTCTCGTCATAAGCCATCATCACACGACCAAGCGGGTTAGACTTAGACGCTTGTGCTTTACGCTTCTGACCTTTCACGGCCATTGACGTTAGCAAGAGACGAAGGATGTTAAGCACACCGAAGACAACACCAATCGCAAGAAGGGCCAAAATGATGACACCAATCTTACCACCTTGGGCGATACGCTCGCCTACATCTGGCACGCGCTCAAATGACTTGAGCAAGCCGCCACGTGTTGGGTCAACAGGTGCGTAAACGAGTGAACCGTCAGAGGCATTTGTGACTTTTGACGCCGCTGCGTTAACTGCGCCACCTGGTTGCTTTGGCAGAAGTGAGAGCAAGATAGGTGTTGAACCCGCCTCAACATCGCCGTCTGGCGCTTTATAGTCTAGGAAGTTTGCACCGCTAGTTGTGAAGGCCGCGAATGGGCCGACACGTGTCACAGATTGCGTTGCACCGTCAGAGACGTTCGCCACTGGCGCTTCAAAAGACGTGACCTGACGCTGCGCTTGGATTTCACCGAGCATAGACTGCCAAATAGCGTTGAGCTGATCTGTGTTTGGGAGCGCTTTTGACTCAGACACTTCGCCAAGAATGGCTGTGCGTGTTGGGTACTGCGCTGTGATGAGTGAGTTATCAAGAATGGCCTTAAACTCGCCCGCTTTTGCGCGCGCGAGACCAAACACTTCACCGAAATCACCTTGAGCCGTTTTCAACTGACCCTCTAGACGTGTGATACGGTTTTGGTTGGCGTCAAATGTGCTCTGCACAGAGTTCGCTTTACGCTCAAGCGTCGCAAGCTCACCGCGTGCTTGTGAAAGAAGAGCAGACTGCTCATTTTTACGCGCTGCAAATTTCGCTTCACGCTCACGGTTTTCCGCCGCTGTTTTCGCACTATCTTGACGCACTTTGTCAAGAAGTTGACCAACTGAGCTGATTTGGGCGCTGGCTGGCATAGCAGACAACATGACTGCTGAACCCATCAGGGCCGCCGTCGTTTTTGTAAAGAATTTCATTTTAATATCCATGATAGTAACCCCTAATTTCCGACTACGACTGGCGCGAAGACGACTTCTGGTGCAGCTTCACCATTCGCAACGCGAATAGCTTTACGAAGCGCAAGCGCCTCTGCTCCATCGAGCACGTCCCAAGAGCGTGTTGAAAGATTGTAACGCGCGATTTCGCTCTCATCTTTTGAGATATAGAGCAGAGCCGTACGTCCAAAGCGAAGGAAGTTTACGACATTACCAGGACGCGTCGGGTGAGCGCCTTCATAGCTGTCGAGGCCTTGACCGTAAGTCACTTCGATTTTGAAACCGTTTAGCACTTGGCGGTATTGCTCAGCTGGCGAAATTTCTGGATCTGCCAACACGTTTTTAATGCGCTCAATACGTGCCTTACGCTCAGCGAGACGGAACGGCAGATCAGCATTCACACTATCTTCCAACTCCGCTGCCATTTTAAGCATCATAGGCGACATGCCCTGCTTAATCTGCTCAACAGTTCCAAGCTGACGGTTAAGAGACTCAATCTCAGCTGTTTGCGACTGCAAGTAAATGTCCTGCTGGTCCACGAAAAGCGCGATATTGTCTTTTTGCTGGAGAACCGCACGATATTCACGGATCATTGAATCCGCATCGTCATCCATCTGCTCAACACGCTGCTGAGAGGCTGCGCTGGCAGCCGTAGAAGATTTTGCGGCACTAAGGGCACTATCGAGTTGCGCGTGAGCTGGCACAGCAAAAGCCATGACCGTCGCACCCGCGAGCAAGATGTGCTTGGTTATTGAAAAGTTCGACATGGTTTCCTTCCAAGTTTTGTTTTCATCGTTGTTTTGCCCACATTATGTGGAACGTATGGGTGGCGGGGAATTCCGCCTCATTTGCAACCCATACGGCCTGCAAAATCTCGTGAAGCTCGCACCTCGAGAGGCACAAGCGCAACGGCGAACCGTTTAATTACTTATGTAAACTGGTGCATTTACGACGTTAGGCGCGGCTTCACCGCGAGCAGTCCGAAGCCCGCGCTCAACCTCTAGAGCCTGACCCGCACTGAGCTCGACCCACTCTTTGGTCATGGGATCATAACGCATTGTCACTGACCCATCGAATTGCTGATAGGCGAGAGCCAAACGGCCGTAACGCAAATAGCTACCGTCGAAAATTTCATTGCGAAGTTCACGCAGAGTTACACCTGCATCAATTTTGCTTTTCTGGTCCTTTGTAAGCGCACAACCTGCTGAAGCTATGTCTGCTTCACACGCGGCGTAACGTGTACCTGGATTGACAGGGTTCTGTCCGCCGTAAGCATCAAGTGATTGGCCGTAGCCCACTTCAATATCGTAAATCAAAAGCGCGCTACGCATCTTGTCGCCAGGCGACCGCGTTGGATCTGCAACATCAGCTTTAAGCTTCTCAAGGCGCGGGTAACGCACACCCTCAAGGAACGGGATATCTTTATTAATCTCGCCCTCGATGGCCGTCACCATCTTATTCAACATAGGCTCAATCGTTTTGATTGTCGCTCCGCTATCCTTAATTTGCTGCTGGAGGCTCGCGATTCGCGCCTCTTGCGTGGCAACGTAAGCCTCTTGCTGAGCAATTGTTAGCTTTGCATTCTCAATAGACTGCAAAACAGCTGCATATCTATCTTCCGCTGAGCTAGATTGTGCCAGAGCCGGTATAGCTACGCCACATAAGGTTGCGGCAAGAAGCGTCCCCTTAAAAATAGTCGTTACGGTACTGTGTGTTGTCACCAGTCACGTCCTCCAAAATCTCGGCATGCATTTGTGCATGCTCTTCATTGTTGCCCAACGCTAGACGTAAATTTCACGTTAATCAATCGTTACTTAGTAACAAAAGAGGGATTTTTTTAAGATTTTGTTAATTTTTTCAATCGCGTGGGGATTCTCGAACGTAGCGCGCGTGGCTGGGGTGGGAGGGATCGAACCTCCGAATGACGATACCAAAAACCGTTGCCTTACCACTTGGCCACACCCCAGCATATGCACCGCAATTGCGAGTGAAGCGGCGTTCTAACGCCTATATTTACATATTGCAACGGCAAAATATGAGATTTTTCAGCGCTTAATAGTGATGACTAATTTCGTAATTTTACAGCCTGTTTCTGCTTTCTGCACACGCCTTTATCACGAGGATTTATGCCTCACATCCCTCTTAACTGACTCACAAAGACTTTCATCACATAATTTGCCTGTGAATATTAACCATAATTTCTTTTAACACCTCGTTTTTCAAAGCTACACTATGAGATATCTGCAAAAAATTTATCGATAATCGAGAAATGTCTTTTCAAACGGTACATTTTGATGTTTACTGATAAACAATAAGATTGGGCTTCATCACCGCCTTTATGCTTTGAGGACATTAATATGCGTCAGTTTTTCATCACTTTGCTTGCCGTAATTTTGGGCGGGTTTTTGTTTATCTTCTTACTCTTTATGCTTCTCATCGGAATCGGTGCGGCAGCAGGCGGAGCGGCCAGCTCTGATAAGGACAGCGCCTCGGCACAAACGGTCCTCACGCTCGACTTGCGAGGATCGTTCCAAGATCACAGCGGCGCGCCGAGCCTTTTTGGTGACGACCCAACGAATGTCGTTGATACAGCCCGCGCTCTTCACCGCGCGAAATCTGATGACAAAATCAAAGGCCTTTTGATTCGTACAGGCTACGGCATGGTTCCCGCCAGCGCGGAAGAGCTCCGCCTCGCCATGCTAGATTTTAAAGAGAGCGGCAAATTTATCATCGCCCATAGCCAAGGTTTTGAGGCGACATCTATTATTCCTTATATGGCCGTCACAGCGGCTGATGAGATTTGGCAGCAGGACACGACGGGCTTTGCGACAACGGGCCTCTACTCCGAGAGCGGCTTTTTCGGCGGCGTGGCCGAAAAATATGATGCAAAACCACAATTTGCGCAGTTTTATGAGTATAAGAACGCTGCCAATATCTACACGAAGTCTGATTACACGGACGCGCACCGCGAAGCGACGACAAGCTATCTAACATCGCTTTATGATACCTCCGTCGCCCACATCGCAGCAGACCGCAACATGTCCGAAGCGAATGTCAAAGAAGTTCTGAATGCATCTCCGCACTCCGCCGAGACAGCGCTTGAGGCTGGCCTTGTCGATAAACTCGGTCATTATATTGACGCAAAGAACGCCGCGAAAGAAAAAGCAGGCGGTGATGACGCTAAATTCCTTTCTATTAAAAAATACGGCCCCGGCCTTTCTGTGACAGGTGACGTGATTGCCTTTATCGGCGGACAAGGGGCCGTCATGATGGGCGAGAGCCAAGACGGCAGCAATCCCTTCTCTAGCGGACTTTCTATGGGTGGGGACACATTATCCAAAGCCTTCATTAAGGCGGCTGAGGATAAAAAGGTCAAAGCCATTGTCTTCCGTGTTTCCTCACCAGGCGGCAGCGCGACGGCGTCTGATCAAATCCATAACGCCATCGAAATCGCGAAAGATGCTGACAAGCCTATCGTCATCAGTATGGGCCAATATGCAGCCTCGGGCGGATATTATGTCGCCGCTAATGCTGACAGTATCGTCGCTATGCCGACGACAATCACGGGCTCCATCGGCGTTCTAGGTGGCAAAGTTGCCATGGAAGGCACTTACGCCAAAGTTGGCTATAACGTCGAAGGCATAGCCATTGGCGGCCCATATGCCAGCGCCTATTCGGGTGATGAACCCTGGACGCAGGAGCAGTTGAAAATGTTTTCCGATCAGATGGAAGACATCTATGTCGACTTTACTACCCTCGTCGCCGAAGGTCGCAACATGCCAATTGAGCGTGTGCGCGAGATTGCAAAGGGTCGCGTCTGGACAGGTGAACAAGCCAAAGAGCTTGGCCTTGTCGATGAGCTTGGCGGCATAATGAAGGCCATAGACGTCGCCCGTGAGTTGGGCGGCATAGAGCCAGACGCCAAAATCAACCTGCGCAAATATCCGCGTCCAAAGTCGCGCTCGGAGCAGTTTGAGGAGCTATTCAGCGTGACCGCCGAAGCGAGCAAAGAGATCAGCGCCTTGCGTGAAATCACCGCCCTTCCCGAAGTGCAAGCCCTCATCAAAGCACGCGCTGAAGCCGACGCTATGGCCAAAGGTGAAGCGCAGCTCAGCGCAGATATTGGCGAGATTAAATAAGGCTGCTCCCTTCCCGCTAAGCCCATCATTTCGGTGGGCTTGGCTTTTGATTAAAGACATCAGCGCCTATGGTTCTCTTGAGCCGTAGGCGCTTCTGTTTTGAGCCATTCGCGCATCACGCGCAGCCTTGTGTAGACGCAATTCTCTTTCTAAAAGTTCGATATCGTCACACCCATTTTCGCGGCGGTGGGCCAGCATCATTTGGAGATGGCTGACATCATTTAGCGCCATTTGCGCTGTGCTCTTTGCCAAATCACGTCTTAGCTCTTTTAATTCTTCTGGTGTTGGCGCAAAACCTTTAAGTCGTTCCTCCAGTGTCTTGCTTCGGGTCTCGGGCGGCGGGGGCAGAGCCGCCGTTTTCGCTTTCAAAAGACGAAGCTTCTCGCGCTCGATCTCAACGCGAAGTGCTTTAAAGGTGCCTGTCAAACTCTCGGATGTTTTGCTAAGGTTTCGTGGCATGGATCAAGCTACTTTCAGACAAGGGTAAACGTCAGCTGGCACAGGTAGCACAGCCGTAAAAGATTTAGTTTGGTAGAAGGAGGACGTCCGCGTGGGTCGTACCGCGATGGATACCAAATATGTTTTGTTTTACGCGGGGAAACCCACGCGGCGATAGCTTAACCAGCGGCCATATTTAATAACCGAGCGAGAGAGTCACGGGCGTCAAAACAAGATGCCTGAATGCAATCGCCTGCGGAATAGCTCCACTGTATGACAAGCGAGGTAGTCGTTAATTATCTCGCTCAACCTATCGTCCTACGACCCAATAAGTAACGTCTTACCTGTCCCAAGCCGCAGGAACCTAGCCATCATGACATAGCTTTACGGGGCGGAGAAAACCCCGCTTTTCAAATCCGTTTCCATCACCTTCGCGCGACGACGCGAGTGTCAACCCATGCGAAACACAACAACTAGGAAAGCAAGACAATAAAAAAAGGCAGGTCCGAGGACCCGCCTTTTCTAATGTCAAATGTCCGTTTGGACTAGAAGCGCATCTTACCGCCAACGAAGAACTTACGACCGAATGGGTTGTATGTCGCTGGGTAAGTATTGGCTTGCTCTGAACAGCAATCGCCGAGCACTGGTGGATCAACATCAAATGCGTTGATGATACCGCCAGAGATCTGGAAGTGATCAGAGATATCCCACTGTGAAGACAGATCGAAGTAGTTCTTCGCGCCTGTTTCGTTTGCAAATAGCTCAGACGGGTCAAGGTCACGAAGTGGATCGTCAACTCTCACGTTTGAGAGGTAGCGCCAACGAAGTGTCGTGAGAACTGGACCTTTGACGTGACGAAGAGACGCTGTGTGCTTCCACTCTGGTGATGGCTCACCACAGACACCGGCACGGCCACCCATAAATCCTGTACAATCGTCAAGCTCAGTAATGGCAAGTGCTTGGAACTCATCAGAGATTTTGTAACCACCAATGATGTTCAAGCCAAACTCGCCACCGATGACGCCAGGCGCATCAAATGAGTAGTCGACTTCGACGTCGATACCTTCAGAACCTAGGAACGCGACGTTCTGGTTTGTCAGTTCAACATTGTCGATTTGACCGTTACCAAGACGGTTAATCAAACCACAGAACTCAGGCACAACGCCGTTGTAGCAGTTGTCGAGAACAGTCTGGATACCAGCTGTGCCAATCGCATCATCAACATCGATGTTATAGTAATCGACTGTCAATGTTAGGCCTGGGATCGCTGATGGCTGAGCCACGAAACCAAGTGTGATTGTATCAGATGTTTCTTCGGCCAAGTCAGGGTTACCACCGAAGAGACCTTCAGTTTGGCTGTTTGGCTGAATAGCTGAGTCACCGACAGATGCTGCTGGAACACCCGTAGCTTGACAAAGAGCCGCGATTGCCGATGCACCTGGTTGTGCACATGGGTCAGTCGCGCCTGGGAAACCGTTTGTTTGTGGTGCAAACAGTTCTTGTACGTTTGGTGCACGCACTGAACGCTGAATCTGACCGCGGAAGCGGACATCAGAAACAGGTGCCCACTCAAGACCAACCGCGTAAGAAGATACGCCGCCGACAGTAGAGTAATCAGAGTAACGATATGCACCGTTTAGTGAGAGCTCTTCTGCAAATGCTGCACCTTCGATTAGTGGAAGATAAGCTTCACCAAAGACTTCGTAAGTGTTGAAGTCACCTTTAACAGGGAGTGACTGGTTAAAGCCTGACACGTCTGGACCCAAAACTGAGTCTGGACGGAAGTCGAAGTCTTCCTGGCGGTATTCAACACCACCCACAAGTGAGAGGGGGTTTTCAGCCATTGGAGACACGATACCTTTTACAGGGCCATCAGTTGTCGCAACAACAGAGCGCTGCTCAGACACTTGTGTCGCTGCACCTGTACGAGCGACGAGATCCACACACTCTTGTGAGAAGTTGCCTTCACCAAAGATGTTACATGTGCCGTTAAGAACAACATCTTGGAACGCAGAAATTGAGACGTTACCTGTTTGAACAATCGCACCTGAAGAACGTGCAAGGTGAGCATGGATATCCCAGTCCCAATCTTCTGACCACTGACCTGAAAGGTCACCAGAAACTTGGAATGACTGCAATTCTTGGTCATTTGTCCGCGGCCCAATCTCGAGCATACGACGACCGATGAAGACTGGTAGAAGTCCGTCATCACCTGCTTCACCAGCAAGCGATGCGCGAGCGGCGTCGTTGAGGAATGGGTTATTAACAGTGTCAATTGTCACAGATGAGAAGAACGGCGTTGGCGCAAGTTCTTGTGGGACAGTGTTAGAGGTAAACATACCCTTCACTTTTGCTGTCACTGTGTCTGTGATGTCATATGTACCGAAAGCGGCCAAAGAGTAACGCTCTTGTGGTAGCTGTAGGTAGTTCACTGGCGCGTAGTTGTAGCGCGTTGTGTTTGGACCTGAATTGATCCAAGGAATGATGTTGCCTTCTGGATCAAATGTCGCGCCACCACGTGTACCGTCTGCAAAGTCGAAGTTTGCAAATAGACGTGTGCCTGGGACACCTGACGAACCGAATGGGTCAAAGCCTGTGCCGTTATCGTCATTCGCAATCGCAGAAAACTCGCGCTCACCTTGGAAGACGGCGTCACGCTGTGAGTAGCCTGCATAAACAGTTGCGTTACCACGACCATTGTCGAAGTTACCGCCGAGTGTCACACCAACATTTTTGATGCCCGCATCGCCGCGGTCTGACATTTCGTATGAACCGTCAACTTCGATGCCTTCAAATTCGTCATCAAGAACGAAGTTAACAACACCGGCCATCGCGTCTGAACCATAAACCGCTGACGCACCGCCAGTGACGATGTCAACGCGCTTTACGAGTGACGCTGGGATTGAGTTCAAGTCAACAACACCGTCGCCGTTTGCAGATACAAAGCGGAAGCCGTCAACAAGGACAAGTGTACGGTTAGAGCCAAGGCCACGAAGCGAGACAGTCGCTGTACCTGTACCTGGGTTGTTTGATGTACCGTCAAAAGCTGGAACAACTTGTGGGAGAGAGTTGATGAACTGCTCTGTGTTAATTGTGTTAGCAACGCTAAGCGCTTCTGAATCGATTGATGTTACAGGAGACGGCGCTTCTAGGTTCTGACGCTCAACGCGAGTACCTGTTACGACGATTTCGTCTGTTGTTTGCGCGAATGACGGAGCAGCTGCTGCGCCAAATGTTACGCCAGACAACAATGTCGTCAGCAATAACTGTTTTTTGTTTGTTTTAGTCACTTAAAACCCCTTCGAACTGGTTTTTGTTAAAATGTACGATGAACGCACACAATTTAATGTGCGAGTTCCGCACGGCGACGCTTGGACGAGTCCAAAACGTAATCTCGGCCTCACTAGCCGAGCCCCCTGCCAAACTCAAGATGGATTTCACGTAATTATGCCAATATCGTGAGTGCGTGTTATATTTTTTGTGAACTGTTGCAAAAATGCACGGATTCATGCTTTTTTGTGCAAAACGCCTGTATCTGCACGCTAAATAAGCTGTTTCCATGCCCTTACACCATACGAAAGGCTCTGCTACAGATAGAGTAGATATAGGAAACGAACCATATGACGCCTCTAAGACACACGCTTTCAACCCTTTGCGCAGGGCTGATTCTTCCCCTTGCAATCTCTAGCACAAGTGCAGCGCAAATACCCGCTTCTGAGACAAAAACCGACAGTCCGCTTGCCAGTGTTTATGCCTGCAAAACCATCGCTGACCCAACGCAGCGCCTTGCCTGTTACGACGCAAGCGTGGCTGTTTTGGGTGAGCGCGAGGCGAAAAAAGAGATTGTCGCAATTGATGCCAAGACCGCGAAGACCTTCAAGCGCGAGGCGTTTGGATTTTCCCTCCCCTCACTGCCTAAGCTTGGCCTACCGAGCCTCGGCGATAGCGAGAAGGACGACGTGCTCGAATTTCCTGTTAAATCAGTTTCAAAAACACGCGCGGGCATCGTCATTACAATGGAGAACGGCCAAGTCTGGAAGGGCGTTAATGGCCGGCTGAACTATATCCCCAAAGGCGATTTGACCGCGCGTATCTCTCGCGGCGCTGTGGGGAGTTACCGCCTCAGTATCACGAATGGCAAGGAGCGTGTGCGCGGCCTCGGTGTGCGCCGCGTGGAGTAACACCACCCCCTCACGTGAAAGTCATGGGCAATCGCCATTTGCGCCGCTATAAGGCTCGCAGGTGATTCACGTAAGAGAAAGAGCATACGCGCCCCATGGCTATCCCTTTTGTCAGACAATTTGACTTTGACTATGGTCGCCTCGATCAGCTCTCGCCTCTTGTGCAGCGCGTCATTGCCGATAATCCGGGGCCGTTCACCTATACGGGAACAGGCGTTTACATCATCGGCGGCACTGAGCCAGGCAGTACAGTCGCCGTCATAGATCCTGGCCCTGACACACCCGCCCACCGCGAGGCACTCTGGACAGCGCTCGACGGTCGCCATGTCAGCCACGTCCTTGTCACGCACCATCATATGGACCACTCCCCCCTTGCCGCGCCGCTGGCCAAAGCTCACGACTGCCAAGTTCATGGCTACGGCCTGCAAATGCGCGCACCCGAAGGCGGCGAAGTACGGCTTGAGGCAGGCGATGACCTCTCTTTCCGTCCTGATATCGAAATCCGTGACGGCGATACAGTCAAAGGCGACAGCTGGACACTCGAAGCGCTCCACACGCCGGGTCACACGTCAAACCACCTCTGCTTTGCGCTGCTGGAGGAGAACATCCTCTTCTCTGGTGATCACATTATGGGCTGGTCCACGAGTGTCGTCTCCCCGCCTGACGGGCATATGGGCGACTACCTCAAAAGTCTTGAGCGCGTCAAAGCCCGCAACTTTGATAAGATTTGGCCGACCCACGGCACCTCAATCGACGCCCCGACAGAATTTGTCTCTGAATACATTGCACACCGTCACGCCCGCGAAGCCCAAATCCTCGCGGCCATCAAAGACGGCCTACACAGCATTAGTGATATGGTCGCGCATATCTATCAGGACGTCGATAAACGCCTCCACCCCGCCGCCGCGCATAGCGTCCTCGCCCACCTCATCCATATGGAAGAAACAGAGCGCGTGTCATCCGACGGCGCAGGCGGCCTCAAAGCGCGGTGGGATTTGGCGTAACCTTGGATGGAACCACACAAACCTTAGCCAAGCCGCGCACACACTCGACGCCGCATAGCGACCAAGACGTGAAACAGTCTTTCGCGGACCCTGTCGCGATTATCACCGCCGCCTATGCGGCCCTCCCCAGCCCCGAAGATATGGCGGGCCTCTCTGCCAATGCAGACGCTGCCGAAGCGCGCGGTTATTACAGCCCCACAGAAGACGAGACACTCCGCACGCATTACGCGCGCTATCTCGCTGTGCGGGTATCGCTCTGGGAGGTGATTGAAAAACTGCGCCCGCAGACGAAAGCGGTGCAGCGCAAACCCCAGAGCGCGCAAGCCCAAGACTGGGACGCCTTCGCCATAGCCTTTTGCGCGGCTGAGATTATCGTCCGTACGGGCGAGCACCTCATCGACCTTGCCCGCGAGCGCGACATCATCTGGCAAAAACTGGATGAGGCCGACCAACGCTATGGCCTGCCGCGCAAAAGTTTCACGCGCCTCTATCGTCAATTGACGTCCGCCTTTCGCATGCATGGCTTTTATGAAGCTCGCGGGTTTTATGACGCCCACCGCGACGAAATTGAGGCCACGCTAGAGCGTGACAATCTGCGACCGATTGCCGAGGTTTTGACGACTCTTAACCTGCCCACCGCTTCACGCGGCGACCATTTACGCCGCTACCGCAGCTTTGTGCGTCATTCTCTCAAACGGCGTAATCAATCGGCCCTACGCAATATCATATTTGCGGCGTTTGAAGCCATTGGCTCAGATGTAGCGGATTTAAAAATCCCGCTCGTCAAACCCATAAATGCGCCCAAACGCGTGACAGCAGATGTGATAGCGCAGATCAAATCACAGCTTCGCCCGGGCGATGTATTTGTGACGCGCCATGACGACGCGATGAGCAATCTCTTCCTCCCCGGATTTTGGCCGCATAGCGCGCTGTGGCTCGGCGGTGAAGATGATATCTTAGAGGCAAAGAAAGACGGCGTGCTCCTTCGTGATATTGAAGAGACTCTACAGGTCGATGCCTTCGTCGTGCTCCGCCCCAATCTCACGCCTGAGCAGATAGAGACGGCCCTTGCGCGCGGCATATCCCATGCGGGCAAGTTCTATGACTTTATCTTTGATTTTCGCACCACAGACCGCCTCGTCTGTACCGAAGTCATCTATAGAACCTATCACGGTATCGGCCCGATTGATTTCCAGCTCAGCCATAAAGCGGGCCGCCACTGCCTCTCCGCCGAAGACCTGCTCAATCAAGGTGTCGGGAATGGATGGTTTGATGTGGTCGCGATTTACGGGATTGAGGGGGATGAGATTGTGTTGGGTGAGCGGGCTAAAGCTGTTTTGAAGCGGAGTTTCGACGCGACGTTTGAAAACTAGTGACACCATTAATGGAAGTCCAAAGACTAATGGGCTTAATGGTGGAACTGTATCAACTTCATTTCCCGAAACTTGGACGGACGCAAGAATTATCAGGGAGATGTCTAGTGCAATGAGAACAAGATTGTTTACTGGTAAAAATGGACCGTTATATGATAGAACGCCCTCAGGAGTAATTGTAGAATTCAAGCATAATGATGGTGTAATTTATTCATTCTTTCCAATATCTAGGGACAAAAATCTATGATTGTAGATAATAATGGAAAAAAACTTGGGGCTGATTTGCATACGGCCTTAAACGGTGGTGGATCTCCCGTCATGACAATTGAACATATATATGAGGATATGTATTTGAGAGACTGGGAGCGTGAATTTCCATCGACCGATTTTTTCAAAGAGAATACGACCATTTTATGGGGATCAAATAATCAGTATATTCTCTTTCATAAAAAGCATCCAAAGTTTGGCTTAAATATTATTGAGGCCGGCGATAATTTTTATAAAAATCTTTATGTTTTTTTTGATTACGACCATCTTAAAAAAATTATTAAGTGGATGGAAAAGACGGAAGAAGAAGAAGAATGGCCAGGCGCAGCTCCAGCCGTTCCAACACATTATGCTTTACCTGAAGACAGACATTTTTTTGGCACTCAATATCAGCAATGGGAAGATGAAATTTTGCCTGTGTAGTGATGATTTATAAATATCAATTCTAACAGCTTCAACATTACATTTGCATGAGGAAGATAAAAGACCTCATTTATATCATCCTGTATTGTAGGTGAGGCTACCAATTATGTCTTACAGGTTTATTCATGAGGTAATAGTTACCTCTACCCGCCCAACTTCGCCAAAAACGCTTTCACCCTATCCGCATTTGCGCCGAGGTCTGAGCCGCCGACGCGGCTGACGCTGCGGGCGTCGACTATGGCGCCGCCGCCCTCGGATGGGCGGATGCGGATGACGACATCGTCTTCAAAACCGTACCAGAATGTTGTCGCGGTCGCTTCGATTTTACCTGTCGCGGCGTCCTGCGCTTTGATATCCCAGCCCATGGATTTTGCGATCATGAGTGCTTCGCCGAACACGACTTCGGGACTGTCCTCCAGCACGAGCGGGCGCACAGCGGGGTAAGCTTTGGACTGTAGAGCGGAGACGAGTTTGCCTTCGCGCTTATCTTTTTTACCAATATAATCCAGCGTGTTCACGCCTTTCACTTTGGCCCGTTCGGCCAAGATGACCTCTGTGAAAGTCGGCGGGTTTTGTGTGTCTGTGGTGACGTCGTGAATGAACGGAATAGCGGCGACTTTCTTCTGCGTCGCGGCCCCTTTGGCCATACCTGCGAGACCGACGATAAGCGCGAGCGCGCCAACCCACCAGCCTTTGCGCGGCGTCACAATCGCTGTCGCAATTATCGCTAAAACACCAAAACCGAGGCAGCCCATGAGCAGCTTCATGCCCACGCCGCGAGTCAGCGTGCCCAGCCCGAACTGCCAGCTCCAAATGCCAAATTTCGCGCCGAGCGCCGCCACGATAAAGAAGAGCGGCGTCACGACGGCGAGGAGCAAAGTGAGGCGATGAATAGTGTCCCGCGCTTTGCGGCGCTTTACGCCAGAGGGCTTTGGGGGTGTCACGATAACGTCGTTCATGGAGGAGTCCTTTAGAATAAAGTTTGAAGCGCGTAAGTTATACCGCCCACTATAAGGCCAAGCACGATAAAGCTCAAAAGGGATTTGCCGCCACCGCCGCTTTTTTGCCGCTCGCCAAAGACATGCCCGCGACCGCCCGATAAAAATCTCCGGCGCGACAAATTCATATCGCGGATGAGTGGCGGTTGCTTCGTGTCAATCGTAATTGAGGTTTCCATCTTACGCGTCTTTGACGACATATTAGACGGCTTGGGCAGGCTCTCATATGCTATCTTTGCAGCGGCGGCTTTGCGGGCTGATCGGCCCGCACGTTCAAGACGCGCTTTGGAAACCTCAAACAGGGCAGACGGATCGAGGTCGTCTTGCATGCCATCATTCACATTTGCTTCTGTCGCCTCGTAATTTCTCCAGCTTGAGGGATAATCACCCGCGCCACCTATATCACGGGTATCACTCGCCTGCTCCATTTGACGCAGACGCGATTTTGTTTTCTTACGGTTCTCGCCCCCTAGAAGGCCGAAAACGATAAAAAGCAAAAATATGAAAAATAAAAATTCCATAGCGCTTTAGCCCTGCCCTACGGACATAGACGCTCAGATTTCCAACGCGCGCCTGTGCGGGCGCGGTGGAAACGGCGGCGGTCATGCAGGCGGAACGGGCCGTCTTCCCAAAACTCAATATAGAGCGGTTTCACACGCCACCCATACCAATGCGGCGGGCGCACAATAGGACGACCTTCGAACCTTGTTTCTGCGTCTTCGACCGCCATTTCAAGCTGCATCCGACTTTGAATGACAGAAGACTGATTAGACGCCCAGGCACCAATTTGGCTGCCGCGCGCGCGCGCGGCAAAATAGGCATCCGATTCCTTTTTTTGAATTTTCGCAACAGCGCCGCGCACCCGTACTTGGCGCTTGAGACTCTTCCAATGAAAACAGAGTGCCGCTTTGCCGCTCGCCGCGAGCTGCTCACCTTTGTCGCTTGTCGCATTGGTATAAAAGACAAAGCCGCGCTCGTCATAATCTTTCAAAAGGACGATACGGCTATCAGGCATGCCAGATGTATCAACCGTTGACAGTGTCATGGCATTGGGATCGTTGGGCTCACTCTCGCCGGCCTCCGCGAGCCACTGCCCAAAATAGCTAATAGGGTCTTCGACTGAAAACATCTTATGGTCAGGACGGGCCGCCCGTTTGGCATATTCAGCCTGCGTCGGGGTCGGCGGGATAGCGTTTGCGCTCATTTATTTATCCTAAATGTAAAATTAACTATGTTTTTCAGCCAGTTATTAACCTTTATAGACTCTTAATAGCGGGAAGTTAAGCGCATTCCGAATTTGGATAAAATTTGGACTGACGCGATAAAAACAAGACTCTGTAAAACAGTGGGACGCCTATGACACGCCAAGATGCCCTTATGACACTCGGTCTCAATATATCTGCGCGCGAAGCGGAAATCCGTGCGGCGTGGCGTAAGAAAGCTAAGTTTTTTCACCCTGACAGCCCTTACGGCGATGTCCGCGCTTTTATCCAAGCTAAGAGCGCGTTTGAAACACTCGTGCCCCCTGCTCCGCAAGCTTACCGAATTCCTGCGAGAAGCCGCGCGGTTTAAACTAGCGCTCGTGCATTTGAGGCGTTAAACACCGTCGCATGAGCCATAATACCTTCGGACATTTATTTCGCTTCACGACATGGGGCGAGAGCCACGGCCCCGCCATTGGCTGTGTCGTTGACGGCTGCCCGCCTAACATCGCGCTCGACACGGAGTTTATTCAACGCTTCCTTGATGAGCGTAAACCTGGCACCTCGCGCTTTGTCACACAACGCAAAGAACCAGACGCGGTCAAAATCCTATCTGGCGTATTTGAAGGCGTCACAACAGGCACGCCAATCAGTCTGATGATTGAGAATACGGATCAACGCAGCAAAGACTATTCCGAGATTAAAACCCGCTATCGTCCTGGACATGCAGATTTTACTTATGACGCGAAATACGGCGTGCGTGATTACCGCGGCGGCGGGCGCAGCTCTGCGCGCGAAACGGCAAGTCGTGTCGCGGCGGCGGCTGTGGCGCGTAAAGTGCTCGGAGAGAGCGTCAAAATCACAGGCGGCGTTGTGCAAATCGGCACAGAGAAAGTTGATCCTGCGCGCATAGATTGGAGCACGGTCCGCGATAATCCCTTCTGGTGCCCCGATCCTGTTGCGGCCAAAGCTTGGGAAGACTATTTGGACAGCATCCGCAAAGACGGTAGCTCTGTCGGGGCTATCCTAGAGGTCCGTGCCTCTGGTGTGCCCGCAGGATGGGGCGCGCCGGTTTATAGCAAACTCGACGCTGACCTTGCCTCTGCCATGATGAGCATTAACGCGGCTAAGGCGGTCGAGATTGGTGACGGCATGGCGACAGGCGGTTACACAGGGCCGCAGAATGCAGACGCGATACGCCTAAAGGACGGCGCGCCAAAATTTCAAAGCAACCACGCAGGCGGCATACTCGGCGGTATCAGCAATGGCGACGAGATTGTCGTGCGCCTCGCGATTAAACCGACCTCTTCCATGCTGACCCCTGTCCCCTCCATTGACGCGGACGGCAATGAAATCGATGTGCGCACCAAGGGTCGCCACGACCCTTGCGTCGGCATAAGAGGCGTCCCCGTCGCGGAAGCCATGATGGCGCTCGTGCTGGCCGATCATAAGCTCAGGCATCGGGGGCAAGTGGGGTAATACAGTTTTCCATGCTCGGTGCTTGATATTTGTACGCACAAAAAAACCGACCACCCAGAGAGAGTTGGGTGATCGGTTCATCTCCCCAGACAAGGGGCGCGTTTATTGATTATGCAGCGTCTTCGAGACGGTCTGCAAAGCGCTCGCCTTGAATGGCGGCGGCGTGTGCCGTTGTCAGCATTAAGCGTACATTCACACTCAGTGTTTCGTCTTCCAGCGCATCCTTAATTTCGTCGGCGAGTTTTTCCTCTGCGTCATCAATTAATGAAAGCGCGGCTTTGGCGTCATCACGGAACAGTGTCGAAAACTTTGTAAAGCCTTCTGCGACATGTCCTGTGACTGTGCCGTTTTCTGGCGCGTCTTCACCCATCTTGCGGAGTTCAGATTGAAACTGCGAGACGAGCTGACTGCGGTCATTTGCGCGACGGTTGAACTCGCTTTTCAGCCAGTTTTGGTCTTGGACCATTTCTGCGCCTTTGCTGTAGCCATACTTTGTATCGATAAGCTGCTTCGTGATATTTGTTAGTGTCTTAATATTGTCGTTTGACATAGTTAAGTCTCCTTAGTTTGGGCCGGGAACGTCGCGGGACAGAATTGTCTGCGCGCTCATCTCAGCGGTTTGTATAATTAACTAACGGCCTCACCATTGATTTCGTTCCAAGAAAAAAATGAATTAAATCAATAACTTTCATATTTGACTTGATTTGCTTGTTGGAGAGACGAAGAAGAAATGGAATTAATTAATTCTCTTTTTAATGGCGGACATTCCATATCAAACTTGAAACGAATTATCTTATCATTGGTTCCGCCGCCATGGGCATGGTCTTTATGAATGTCTTACTGGCTGAAACCGATGCCACTATGATTTTCGTGGACCAGCGCCAAAAACTTGGTGGCGTTGTGCCTTTTCCCATAAACGGTAATACTGACGTTAGACCGCTTTACGCGCTTCTGATTTTCATCAAACATTAACCCTTTTCATTACTTTTTATTAGTAGTTGCATGATAATTTTTCGCACGGTTATAGCTGGAGGCACAGTGACAACTGGAACTTTTGCGAAAGGGATGTCGTGCCTTCAAATTCCAAACTCTTAAATTATCTCTCAGATAAAACAGGTAATATGACTGTATTGGCCGCAGGGTCTTTAACTGTCATTATGTTAGCTGTTGGGGCCGCTATTGATATCTCCGATCTTGCTAGTCACAAATCTAGTTTACAAGATGCCACAGACAGCGCCGTGCTCGCGGCCGCCATTTCTGGGGAAACAGATACAGATGAGCTTACAAACATTGCGCGAGAGGCATTTGATGCCAATTTTGGGACAAGCGGCAACGAGTCTATCAAAAACTTCAATCTCCTTTTGTCTGAAGATGGTGAATTATCACTAGAGACACAATTAGAGAAACCAACCCTGATAATGGGTGCTATGGGAATGGATAAGCATCTTGTCACAGCAGAAGCAGCCACATATATGGCCAGTAGTATGCCATTAGATATTGCTTTAGTGCTCGACCGCACAGGCTCCATGGCAGGTCCTAATATGGCTGGACTCATTTCGGCTGCCACAGACTTTATCTCTAGCCTTGATTCAGGAGATAGAGACGTACGAGTCGCAATTATTCCATTCTCAGATTATGTGAATGTTGGTGTTGATAATGCCTCTGAGCGCTGGTTGGATTTATCAGGCGTTGGTCCCGAAGGATCTGAGGTGAGTTGCGTCATGGAAGACTTATCTAGCAGTAGTTGCCTGTCTACAGGATTATTTGGCCCGTCTACTTCGGGCTCATCATCTTCTGGCTCCTCTACATCAAGCGGGAGTTGTGCCACGTCGACAACATCGACATCCTCATCTGGTTCGACGGCTACGTCATCCAGCACAACGTGTTCTGGAGGCTCAACCGGTGGCGGATCTGGCGGCACAACAATGTCTTGGAGCGATGTCTCCGTAAGCCCTTCAGGCGCTTACTGCACAGCTAGCTCTAATACACAGGATGTGTCTACATCACTGGTAGAAGCCTGTGTACCTGTCGATGCAAACGAGAATTGGTTTGGATGCGTAGGCTCACGAGCTACGCCAGATAATACTCGCTCTGGCTATGACGGACGTAAAGTGCCACCCATATATAACCGCACCTGCGGTCAGCCTATGACGGAATTAACGGACAATTTAGGCAAAGCTCGCAGAGAAATTTCAAATTTAACAGCAAGCGGTTCGACCTACATTCCCGCAGGCTTGCAATGGGGCTGGCGTGCCCTCACACCATCAGACCCTTTTGATGCAGGCGGAGAGAGTGATCGTAAAAAGTTGTTAATTTTAATGACGGACGGTCAAAATACTGTTTCTCAAAACGGTGCAGAGCACAGCGGAAATGATTATGCAGGGGCCAATGACCTAACGCTGGCCTTATGTAATGAAATTAAATCAGCCTCGATTGAACTTGCAACAGTCTCTTACTCGAACGGCGGAATGGCATCCGCTGATGGTGCAATGCTGTCTGGTTGTGCATCAAGCGAGAGCTTATATTTCTTAGCCAATGACACCAAATCGCTTTTGGATGCATTTTCAAAAGCCGCTAGCAAAACCAACGAAATCCGATTGGTGAGATAATTTAGCTCGCACCCTATCGGTTGACGCGCTTAAGTCAGCTCCTATGGCTACAACGGCCCTAACAGTTGGTTCAATAACGATATACATTCGAGATGAGCTGCGGGCTAAGCCCTGTGACAAGAGATTAGGCACCTATCACAACTGCACACTACATCCCGTGAAACACAGCTATACTTATGTGCATAGATTTGCATATAAGACCGAATGAAAGAGTTCGAAACAGATTATCTGATTATTGGTACTGGCGCGATTGGAATGGCCTTTGCCGATGTCATCTTATCTGAAACAAATGCGAGTATGGTTTTGGTTGACCGCTATGCCAAACCTGGCGGGCATTGGAATGTCGCCTATCCCTTTGTGCGTTTACATCAACCGTCCGCCTTTTACGGCGTAAGTTCACGCGAGCTTGGCACAGGCCAAATTGAAGTTGGTGGGCTCAATGACGGGCTGGGCGAACTTGCGAGTGGCGCAGAAGTCAGCGCTTATTTCGAGGCTGTCATGCGTCAGCAGTTTGTGCCTAGCGGACGCGTTCATTATTTTCCTATGTCAAATTTCGAAGGCAAATCGGGTGACAAAATCGGCGAATTCACCTCGCTTGTGACCGGCAAAACGACGCGCGTAAAGTATAAAAAACGCGTGGATTGTACACACCTCAAAACATCTGTTCCGTCTACCCATACACCCAATTTCACCGTAGCTGATGGTGTGCGCTTCATTCCGCTGAATGATCTGCCGAAAATTTCAGAGCAGCCCGAAAGCTTTGTCGTGATTGGCGCGGGCAAAACAGGCATTGATGCTTGCCTTTGGTTACTTGAGCACGGCGTCAACCCTGACGATATCCGCTGGATCATGCCGCGCGATGCGTGGCTGATTGACCGCAAAAACACCCAGCCCACGATTGAGTTTTTTGGCGACACGATGGAAGCACAAGCGGCGCAGTTTGAAAGTATTGCGAGTGCCAGCTCGATTGAGGACATGTTTGATAAGCTTGAAGCCTGCGGTTACTTTCTGCGCATCTATACAGACACGCGGCCAGAAATGTTTCACGGCGCGACGATTAGTCAAGCAGAAGTAGAAGAACTGAGACGTATCAAAAACGTCGTGCGCCTAGGCCGCGTCAGCGCAATTGAGCGGGATAAAATTGTGCTCGACAAAGGGGACATTCCAACGACGCCAAATACGCTTCATATTGATTGTTCTGCGCGCGCCATTGCCAATGTCGAGCTTAAGCCCATTTTCCAAGGCGACCTTATTACCCCGCAAATGGTACGCAGCTATCAACCCGTTTTCTCTGCTGCTTTTATTGCTCATATTGAGGCCACGCGCGAAGATGAGGCTGAGAAAAACCGTCTTTGCGGTGTCGTGCCCCTGCCTAATCACGACACAGATTACTTGCGCTTTACGGCGGCCTTTATGATGAACCAATATAATTGGGGTCAAGATAAAGAGATACGCAATTGGTTGCTCGAAAACCGGCTCGATGGTTTCTCCAAACTCGCAAAATCCATCACCAAAGACGACACCGAAAAAATGGCAATCATGGAGCGCCTGCGCGCGAATAGCTTCCCTGCCATGGGAAAGTTGCAAGAGTTTCTAGCTCAGCTTGATGAATAAACTTGCACAAACGGGGCTATAAAGTCCCTTCCCCTCCCTATGAAAACATGCATTGTGAGCTTTGAAATTGGGGAAGACTTAATGACCTACACTCTCATTGGCTTTATCTTGGCGCTGATTGCGTTTGGCGTCTTTGTGCGCTTTTACTTAAGCGGCGAAAATCTCTCGCAATGGGATAGCCCACCTCACCCCACTGATTTCGCAGGTCCGCCCTCTGAAGGACAGGAACATGTCCTCGCTTATCTGGAAGAAAATTTCACAAAACCTGCAAAAGCTGGCGGTGAGCTTGCAACTTTGCGGGCTAAACGCGCGCGGTTTGAAACATTCGGCAGTAAGCGTAATGATCCTTGCGAGCGGCGTCGCGTTACTTATAAAAGCGCAGGTAATGAAACTATTTCTGGAGAATGGACAACGCTTGAGGGTACAGACGCAAGCCGCCGTATCCTCTATCTGCATGGCGGCGCCTTTGCTGTTGGTAGCGCCGTCAGTCATCGCGCCATCACTTATAATCTTGCCAAACGAACAGGCTGTGCTGTATTTGCGCCCGACTACCGCCTCATTCCAGAAAACAAACGTCTCGACGGGATAAAGGACGCGCAGGAGGCCTACAAATATATTGTCGCCAACGGGCCAAACGGCGAGGAGCCCGCGCAAAAAGTCGCCGTTGCAGGCGATAGCGCAGGTGGAAATCTAACACTGATGGTCATCCGCTGGGCAACATCTCATGATAACTTGCGCACGCCAGACGCCGCAATTGCCCTCTCTCCGACTGTGGACGGCACTATGCAAAGCCCGTCTATTCAGCGTAATTTTGAGACGGATATAATGCTTAAACCGCTTGTTGCACCGCTTCTTAAAATCCCGCGTTTTGTCCTGTTAATTGGCAGTTGGGTGGCCGCGCGCATGAGGCCGAGCCACCCGACCCTCTCTCCCATTATGGGTAATCTCGCAGGCCTCCCACCAACACTCATACAGGTGAGCACATGCGAGGTACTTTATGATGACGCCGTGCGCTACACCAATAAAGCCCAAGCAGCGGGATCGCTCGTCAGCTTACAAAGCTGGGATCACATGTGCCATGTCTGGCCAATATTTGCAGATATGCTGCCCGAAGCCCATCATGCTTTTGACGAAATGGCGAGCTTTTTGCGTGACTATGATGTGGCGCTACCGAAGGAAAGCGTAGCAGCATAAATGCAAAACGCGCCCCGTTTTGTGGGACGCGTTTCGCTGTAATTGCAGCTAATCAGCCCGTCTTAGACAATCATATTATCCATGATATCATTGACGGTCGTATCTTCGATTGTGATGACATCACTGCCGATTGTGAAGACAACGTCGCCATTGACATCTGCGGCATTTGAGAGCGCGTCATTGACGTCTGTGAAGCCAAAGTTGCTAAAGTCGAGCATGTCATCGGCGTCGTTATAGTCGATGACCGTGTCGCTACCTGTCCCTGTCACAAAGACGAAGGTATCAGCGCCCGCATCACCACGTAACGTATCATTACCTGCGCCGCCAGTAATGATGTCATCACCTGTGAAGCCGCGGAGATAGTTATCGCCCGCATCACCTGTAATCGTGTCGTTAAAGCGTCCCCCGAGCACACTCTCAATGCTGATATATGTGTCGCCGGCCGCTTCGCCTGTGTTGTTCGCGCTATTGCTCAAATCAATCGTCAGATCGGTTTTGGCACTGAGATAATACGCCCAATCTGTTCCGGCGCCGCCGTCCAGCACGTCTACCCCGGCATCCCCTTGGAGGAAGTCAATGCCCGATCCGCCTATTAGCGTATCATTGCCAGAGAAACCGCGCAGGAAGTTACTCCCACCGTCACCTGTAATCATGTCGCCAAAGACAGAGCCAAAGACCCGCTCAATAGAGGTGAATGTGTCACCTGTCGCGTGCCCACCGCTCGCTGTGCCAGCCGCGAGGTCAATGGTAACAGCTGCGTTTGATGTAGCGTAGTAGGCCCAGTCAAATCCATTGCCGCCGTCCAGCGCATCCGCGCCCTGGTCCCCGCGCAGGAAGTCTGCCCCGTCACCACCAAAGAGTTGGTCATTGCCTTCAAGCCCGCGCAGGAAGTTATTGTTCGCATCGCCGTAAATAATGTCATCAAAGCGAGAGCCGAGAACGTTCTCAATGCTGACGTAAGTATCGCCTGCGGCTTCGCCCGTGCTATTGCTCGGATTGCCCAGATCAATAGTGAGGCCGCTCGTTGAACTAGCGTAATAGGCATAGTCTCCACCCGCGCCGCCATCCAAGGCGTCCGCACCCGCATCCCCTTGCAAATAGTCAACGCCGCCGCCGCCGTTAAGCACATCATTACCGCCAGCCCCGCGAAGATAGTTCACACCGCTATTACCGGTAATTGTATCGTTATGATTGGAGCCATAGACGCGCTCGATGAACAGATATGTATCGCCTTGCGCGTCACCGCCTGTCCCGACACCCGCCGCAAGATCGACGGTAACTGCAGCGCTTGACGTGATATAGTCTGCCCAGTCTGTGCCCGCCCAACCGTTGAGCACATCGGCGCCTTGACCGCCGCGCAACCAATCTGCGCCAAAGCCACCATCGAGGCTATCATTGCCTTCACCGCCGCGCAGGAAGTCATTACCGTCTTCACCAAAGATAGACTGATCACCGCCGCGCGCATTAACAACGTCATTTCCCGTACCGCCGTAAATATCACCTGACAGGCCGGCCGCCCCAGCTGTATAATTATCATTCCCTAAGCCGAGATAGATATCGCCGGTAATGTTACCCCGATTAATAATCGCGTCATTACCAAGACCTGTGATGATATCACCATCCATGAGACCGCGGTTATCAATGCTGTCGTCATAGTCAGTTGCAAGGTCAACAGCGAAGACTGTATTGCCAGAGCCGTCCGTCACAACAGGAGGCTGACCACTTGTGAAAGTAACCGTCAGAGTGCCGTTATTCGTGGTCGGCACATTGATTGTGGCGGGATAAACAACGCCATTCCCGTCTGTCTGCCACACGAGCTCACCATTTGTGCTGGCTTGCGTTGCAGCCAAATCAATAAGTGGGAAGATAATTGGCGCATCAACATTTGTCAGGCCAATGGCAGGCACTTGTCCACCTGGGGCGTTATAAGTGCCGACCGACGTTACAATCTGACCATTTGCGTCAATTGAAATAGTTTGGGCGGAGATAAAGTTGAGCCCTTGGAATGGACCTGGGAATGACTCAGTTGTTTCAACTTCATAGTCAACTTCTTGGATACCGTAAAAAGATACGTTCCCATCGCCATTATTGTCCGTATCGCCAATGATTTGACCCGTCGCTGTATTGGTTAAATCGACGGCTTGAAGTGCGGAAATACCAAAGTGTCCTGACTGTATGGTGCCAGAATTGGTTATCACAGCACTGTCTAGACCACCATTTACAAAGACGGCACCGCGCAAATCAGTGTTGAGGCCATAATCGCCCGTACCCGCTTCGATAAGCCCTGTGTTATTAAGCACGAAAATATTTGAGAAGTCATTGAACCCGCCAGTCAGGATAGACACAGTATCGCCTGTGATTGTGCCATCATTATTGACCGTGCCGCCGCCCTGCATCTGGATACCAGCTCGCGCACCTTCAATTAGGCCAGTTGAGCTATTGTTCACAACCAACAGACCATCTGGACCGGGCACGAAACTCGCGTCGAGATCATTGACGATAGCAATTGCATCTGACGCGAGGCCTGGAGGCGTCCAAATTCCACCAAAGTCGAGCTCGCCACGCGAACGTATTGTACCTGTGTTGTTAATTTCGCCTGTACCAATACGAATAGTGTCATCACCCGCCTCAAGCACACCGTCATTATTGACTGTCAAGAAATCAGGAATGTAGGCATTTGTGTTATCATCGAAATCAAAGCTGTAGACCGCATAACGCCCTTGCGAGACAATAGACCCACCTGCCAAATTATTGACTGTCGCATTTTGGCCTTCGATGACGATTGAGGTGCTACGGTCTTCGTTATTCGCACCGAATGCATTTGTGCCAATTGTACCAGAGTTGGTGAAGGTCGTATTGGCATCCAATAGACGAATCCCGTTCCCTAAATTAAAGTTTTGCTCTGAATTGGTGCTATCCGTGAAAATTATGGCTTCATTTATAAACGTCGTACCGCCTGAGATATCAAAAAGGAAATCGCCTGCCTCATGAAAAATTGTGACATTGGATGACAGTGTTAATGCGTCAGTTACATCTATTGTCCCATTGGGCGACGTGTTTAGAATCTGTCCTGCAACATTTGCGTCGTAATTGATGACGTCCGCCCCTGCCGCATCATTGGCCACCGCAATCGCTTCGCGTAGCGACAGTCCATCGCCGTCATTGCCTTGCGTAAGAAGGTCGGTATCTTCCGCAAACTCATCCGCCGTTGTTGTCACGAGGTTCGGCGTAACTGGCGCAAGAACACCAAGCGAATAGGAGCCAAATTCAGTTGAGAAATCGACCAGATCAAATTCGCCATTTGAAAGGGTCAACGTCTCATTCGCGACGCTATCGCCTGTCGTATCCAAGTGAATTAGCGTTTGCCCACTGACTTTTTCAAAGCGCATTTCGCCTGCAACACCTGAGAAGGCCGCTGTTCCTATAAATTGAATTTGGAAGAAACCAACGAAATCGTCATAGGCAACTGTACCCGCAACAACATCACCAACCTCAAAATCATTAATCGTGCCCGCAAATCCACCCGTGTAATTTCCGAGGGTAAAGAAGATATCATCGCCAGCGCCGCCGGTCATTGTATCAACGCCTAGGCCACCGACAATAAAGTCATCACCGTCGCCACCACTAATCACATCAGCTTGGACACCGCCATAAAGACTGTTATCACTGGCATCACCCGTGAGCGTATTGCTGGCCGTTTGGCTGCCAAATACCACTTCAATGTTTGACAAAATGTCGCCTTGCGCGTCGCCGCCAGAGGCCGTTCCCACATCAAGGTCTACAGTTACGCCTGCGGCAGAGTCACTATAGTCAACCGTATCAGAAGCGGCCCCGCCTGTAATGGTGTCTGCGCCAGCGCTGCCGTAAATTATGCTCGTGCTGTTACCGCCTGTGAATGTGTCACTACCATTGCCTTGATAAACTGTGGTGGTCGCCGTGATGGCTGCGTCGACTGTTACGACATCGTCGCCGTCCCCTGTCGTGATAATAAGTTGTCCATCTTGGACAAATACATCACCCGTTAAGTTAATTGTATCTGCCGCCGTCGAACCGATAGAGAGAAGTTTAATCAAATTCCCGCTCGCTGAGTCAATTTGCTCAACGCGCTCGACATTTGACATGCTCAGGCCAGGCCCGATTGTATAAGCTTGCAAGTTATCAGGGTCGCCAAGCAAAGCCATGCCGAACCCAGACCCGATTGCTGTCGTGACTTGCACCGTGTCAAATCCAGAGCCGCCGTCAATCGTGCCTTGGGTGGCAGGATCAATAATGATGAGATCATCGTCAGCCCCTCCATCTACCGTGTCAGTCCCTGTAAACGTCATGATGATGTCATCGCCTGCCAAACCATTTAGGAAATCATCGCCAGGTGTGCCCTGTATCGTGTCCGGACCAGCCGTACCTTGGACTTCACTGATAGAGATGGACTCCGCGCCAGCCCCAAATGATTGGACTGCTGTGATTTCTAAATCAATCGCCTCAGTTAACATGAGCGTTTCGTCCGCAACGCCGTCGCCATCCGTATCAAGTTCAATCACTGTATCGGTCGCGTTCTTAGTATAACGAATTTCACCCGCAGCATTTGAGAAAGCGGCTGTGCCGATGAAGGCTAAGTTGATGCTATCATTGGTATCAAAGTTGCTAAATTGAATCGTATCAATGACCGAAAGACCAGTAATTATATCACCGTCAATTTGACCGCTAGTATAAGTCTCAACATTATAGTCAAAGAATGTCGCGGCCACACCATTTACCGTCGTGCTGTCTGCGCCTGCGCTTTGAGTAATTCTAATATCTGTTAGCCCAGTTGAGGACAAACCAGAGAAATTCATGCTATCGGCGTCCTGAGTGCCCAGTAGCGTGATGAGTTCGACATCATTTAATTGCCAGCTCGCACCACTTGTAGCATCGATGAATGTGTCACTTGCCGACGCGGTAATAGACGCGCCTATGCCAGTGTTAGTGGATAGATTAAACAGATTGAGCTGGTCATAATCCGCGCCGCCGTCGATTACATTGATGCCGCGTTCGTCAATAAAGCTGTCATCGCCCGCGCCGCCAAAGAGTTGATCGTTTCCGTCTCCGCCATAAATAATATCGCCGCCTGCTAAGCCGTAAATCAGGTCATTGCCAGAGCCGCCATAAAGCTGGTCAAAGCCAGTTGAACCCGTGCCCGTAATCGTATCATTCCCGCCCGCACCGTAAACGACAACGCTATTGACTGTTTCAGCAGAGGCATCGAGCACGTCATTTGTGCCGTCGCCAATAATTGTCACTTGGGTCGCATTTCCCGATGTGTCGAGCGCTTCATAACGCTCTACATCAGTGACCTGATAAGAGCCTGATGAATTATAGACGTTTAAAACCGAAATGCTGTCATCGTAAAATGTACCGAAACCGCCATTGCTAAACGTAATTTGAAATAAGTCTGTGCCTGTTCCGCCGTCAATCGTGCCTGTGCCGTTTTCATCACCGATGATTATGTCATCATCAGCCCCCGCATCAATCGTGTCATTGCCGGTGAGCGTCGTGATCGTGTCATTACCCGCAAGGCCAAAAATGATGTCATCATTGACAGTGCCGTTCAGCGTATCATTGCCTGAGGTGCCGCTGACGCTGCTATCAATGATAAGCTCAAAACCAAATGACTGAACATTAGTTTGTAGGAGATCAAACTCACCATTTGAAAGCGTCAGCGTTTGGTCGGCTGTACTGTCACCACTAATATCGAGATGGATGAGTGTCTGCCCGCCCGTTTTTTCATAGCGCATTTCGCCGCTAACGCCTGAGAATGCCGCTGTACCTATAAATATTGGGACTAAAAAAGTACCGTTTATATCCCCTTGCTGCATCTCAATGCGGTCACCAATGGCAAAATCGGTGATCGTATCTGCCATAGCATTATCGAAGCTATATTCGTAATATTGGAATGTATCGTTGCCATTGCCCCCTGTGAGCGTATCCATTCCACCATTTCCGATCAGAATATCATCGCCGTCACCGCCGTTAATAACGTCGTCTCCTGATAGGCCGTAGATAGACTCACCATTAGAGCTTCCCGTAATTGTATCAACTGAATTAGACCCAAAGACGCTTTCAAATTGACCCGAAATAATATCGCCTTGCGCGTCGCCGCCAGTGCCTGCTGCGCCGCTTTGAAGATCTATCGTGATGCCAGCACTTGATTGCGAGTAATCTAGCGTGTCAAAACCTGCGCCCGCTGTGATTGTGTCAGCACCCGCACCGCCGTCAGCGCGACCGCCGCCAGAACCCATATTGATTATGTCATTTCCGTCGCCGCCGAATAAATCTGTATAGGTAGACCCACCTGTAAGCGTATCATTGCCCCCAAGACCATAAAGCGCTGATTGGGATTGTGCATTTGGAATAGAGGCATCAAGTGTATCTGCGCCCGTGCCGCCAATTTCGAGGTAGTAATTTAGAGTCCCATTTGTGCCATAGCCTTCTATGATTTCTACATTTGATATGGTGTAAACACCAACTGCCGTAGAATTGTAGACTAAGTTGTTGGCAGGATCATAATAGGCGTAGCCCCAGCTATCAGAGGTAATCCGCACTGTGTCGGTACCTGCGCCGCCATCTATCGTACCTTGACCGTTTTCATCAATAATGATGAGGTCATCGCCTGCATCAGCATTAACGATGTCATTGCCCGATAAGGTCGTGATTGTATCGTCTTGCGGCGTACCCGTAAGAGTTTCGTCGCCCGTTGTGCCGTTGATAATTGCCATGGTAGCCCCCCAATTTTGTAGATTCTTAATTACGCATATGACTGCTTTACCAATCATTCATAGACTGTCAACGTGACGGCCGTCACGCGGAGAGGAATTTTTCTCAATTATTTTTAGAGGCGAATTTTGCTGTAATTTTTGGGCTTTTTTTTAAATTCCCGCACAGCGTGTAAGCATTAAAATTTCGGCTTTCGCTTTTCTAAGAACGCACGATAACCTTCTTTGAAATCATCATGGGTAAAGGCGTTTGAAAACATCTGTTTCGTTTGCGCCGTGTCTTCATACTGTCCCTCAGCGATTAAGCTTAGCATCCGCTTCATCGTTTTTACCGCATGCGGAGAATTCGCGCTGATCTCTTTTGCGTAATTGGCGACCGCGGTATTAAGCTCAAACTCCTCATGAACTGTATGGATGAGACCCATCGATTTTGCGTCCTGCGCCTTAATCTTGCGCGCGGAAAACAACATATCTTTCGCTGCGGCTTGTCCCACGGCGTCCACGAGACGAACAATATCGTTGAACGGATAGACAAGACCCATCTTGGCAGGCGTTACCGCGAATATGGCATTCGACGCGGCAATACGTATATCACACGCGAGCGCTATCGCCGCCCCGCCGCCCACGCACGCTCCACGTATTTTTGCAAGGGTCGGACGTGGGAAGTTTGCCACCGCATCTAATCCCTTTGAAATCATCACGGACGTTTCTGCCGAGCTTTCAGCAGAGCCATAGAGTGTTTCAAACTCGGATATATCTGCGCCTGCGCAAAAATGCGCCTCGGCCCCCGTGATGATCAGAACTTTGAGGTCCCTATCATCTCTCGCCTCTGCGAGCCGTTCGGGCAATGCCTTCCACATAGCCGCCGTCAGCGCATTACGTCGCGCAGGCTGGTTTACAACGATCTGCCCGACCCCGTCCTTGGCGCGGTGATAATCAATGCTTTGTGTTTGTTCCGACATAGAGACCCCATTCTGGACTTTAGACATGCCGCCTAGCATAAGAATTAGCAAGCCTTGCCAGCGCTGTGTTTGGCGTTAATCTACTTGGAGATTTGGGGAACAGTATGGCTATTTTTTCGCGCATAAAACAATCAGGCCCTGGTGCATTAGTGGCCGCAGCCTTCATTGGCCCTGGCACCGTCACGGCCTGTACGCTTGCAGGCGCAAATTACGGATTTGCACTACTATGGGCGCTGTTGTTTGCAACAATTGCCACAATCATCTTACAAGAGATGTCAGCCCGTCTTGGCCTTGTCAGTCAGAAAGGCCTCGGCGAAAATTTGCGAGACATGCTTGCCGCCTCACCGCTGAAATGGCCGCTTTTTGCCCTGATAACTGTTGCGCTTTATGTCGGTAATGCCGCTTACCAAGGCGGCAATTTGTCGGGGGCCGCGCTGGGCGTATCAGCTCTGACCAGTGACGCGGCTAACTATTATAAAGGGAGCGTCGTCGCCCTTGCACTCATCGCGTCCGCCTTGCTCGGCTTTGGTAGTTACAAAGTCATTGAGCGGCTATTGATTGCGCTTGTTGTTTTGATGGCCTTGGCTTTCGTTGCGACGTTCATAGCTGTCGGTCCAGACCTTGGCGCACTATTTAAAGGTCTGTTCACCCCACAAATTCCCAGTGGAAGCTTAATGACCATCGTGGCACTTATTGGGACAACAATTGTACCCTATAATTTATTTCTACATGCCTCAGCCGTGAAATCGAAATGGTCAGGATCGGAAAATTTGTCAGCGGTCAGAACAGACACTGCGACGGCGATTGGGCTCGGCGGTCTCATTACAATTCTGATTGCCTCCACCGCCGCTGCAAGCCTGTTTGGCGCTGGCCTTACTATTACGTCGGTCACTGATATGGCGACGCAGTTAGAACCGCTATTCGGTGGATTTTCGAGCACGATGTTAGGCGTGGGTTTTTTTGCGGCGGGCTTGAGCAGTTCTGTCACTGCCCCGCTCGCCACAGCCTATGCGATGACTGAAATTTTTGGTCTCAAAGGCGGAACAACAAGCCGACCCTTCAGAGCCATTACGCTCAGCGTGATCGCGATTGGCGCGACACTCGCCCTCACGGGGATTAAACCTGTCACTTTGATAGTGTCGGCACAATTTGCGAATGGTCTTCTGTTACCTATTATTGCCATCTTCCTGCTTGTTACAATGAACCAGAGCAAGATTATGGGGGCCTATGTTAATAAGGCGCTTGCCAATACGCTCGGCATTATTGTTATCGGCGTAACGACCGTTTTGGGGCTACGCGCTATCTTAATCGCAACGGGCCTTATATAAGATAAGTCATCATATATTCAGACATTTCGGTTAAGCCGCTATGCAATTACACAGAGGTTAAAGGTCACCGCATGACACTCAATTTTAAAAGTCAAAACCCAGATCTAGACGGCATTTACAAAGCCCTCTTCGCGGCCTCAGAAGTGATTTACGGTGAGCTTAAGAAAGGTTCTGGCCTGAAATTCGCGACCTCAAGCAATGAGTCAGGTGATGATCAAATCGAGCTTGATGTTATCGCCGATGAAGCCTTCTTTGATGCCTTAAAACATGACAGCCATGTACGCTATGTCGTGTCAGAAGAGCGGCCTGATATGAGCAAGCTATCAGACGGTCCTTATTCCATCGCGCTTGACCCGCTGGACGGGTCTAAGTCAGCGCTTGTCGGTATCCCATCAGGTGCGATTTTTGGTATTTGGAAAGACGCCGAAGTCGCCAAAGATTTTCACGGCGGGAATATAATCAGCGGCGGCTTTTTCGTCTTTGGTATGAACCTCGAAGCGTTTTTCGCGGATGGTGATGCGGTTTACAAAGCGATTTTCGATCAGATGACATCCGTTTGGTCTGTCATGCCGATTGAGGGTGGCTTGCCCTCAGCGGATGTCATGTCACTCAATGCCTGCAACCAAACCATGTGGGAGCCGTGGATGCAGAGCTATTATAACTCGCTCTTTACCGCGCCTGATGGCACACCGCGTCCGCATAATATGCGCTGGTTCGCCTCTATGGTGTCCGACATCAAACGGCTTGTTTTGCAAGGCGGGCTATTTGCCTATCCTGGCGCACGTCGCAAAGGCTATGAGCAAGGGCATCTCCGCCTTGTTTACGAAGCTATTCCGATGTCATTTCTTATTCACGCCATGGGGGGGTCGTCTACTGATGGGGACCAATCTCTGCTTACAAAACCCGTGACGACACTCCATCAAAAAACGCCTGTTTTTATAGGCGAAGCGAAGAAAATTGCGGCGATTGAGACGGCAAAAAAGCAGGCTTAGCCCCCGCAACCTCAATTTTTCCAAATCCTTAACCCTAATCTCTAACCTCATACTCACCTCAATGTGATTATCTGATTTTGGGTGCGTATTTGTGGCTTATATTCAAGTCACGGGAATTGGGATATACGTTGTTGGTATCGGTTAATCACACCGCCCAGCACAACAAGATTGCTCAGTATTATGTGAGCTATCTTGAGGATGCTGTGGGCACATTTGAGGGCGCAATTACGCGCCTGAAGCGTTGCGATGGATCGCGATGTGATATGTCTGCCTGCGGCCTCAAAGACGCCATCGACATGGCCCACCGCATTAAAGGTAATGCGGCCATGTATGACCATGCCAAGCTTGGCCTGAAAGCCGCAGATCTGGAGATGTTGCTGCGCGCCAATGCGGGTGAGACGGATCACTCTACGTCACTTCTCGCCATCATTCGATTTGTTGATGATATTACGGCTCTGTGCACAGGGTCTGATATAGCGGCGTTCTCAGAAGGTGCCCCCTCTGAGCCCCGCTTTACGCTTGCGGTTGATAATAACGACAAGATTGACAGTCACGATATGTCAGTGCGGACCCAATTCGCGCCTGATATTAACGCCCCGACTGCAATTCGGCCGTCTGTCAACCGCAAGCGCATTCTTATCGCCTATGAAGACCCCTGGCTGTGCGAGCTGCTGGGCGGTCTGCTTGAAGCAGATTTTGACGTCACAACTTCTCATTCGCTGCAAGATATCGTCCGCGAAGTGGAAGCCCATCCGCCTGCTCTACTGGTTATGGAAGACGGTATAGACGGCGCAAACGGGGTTGATTTTGCCAAAAAGCTGAAGGACGCAATAGGCCAAACAGAGATGAAAACCTTTATCGCCTTTGCCTCGAACGCGCCCGAGAAGATCGCTTACGCCATTAGCCAAGGCATGAACGGCTTCACAGATGATAAATTTGAAGTCTTAGAAATTGTCGATTTCGCTAAGGGGCTATTGGGCCGTCCAACACAAACAGTGCTCGTGGTAGATGACGATCCAATGGTACGCGATATCCTAGAGCGCATCCTGCTCAGTAGCGGCTATGTCGTGGATACGGCCTGTGACGGCCTTGCGGCGCTGGATTATCTCGCTGAAAACACACCTGATATTGTCCTGCTGGACCGTTTCATGCCGCGTCTTGAAGGCGGCACGGTTCTTTATGAAATTCAAAACAAAATTAACCTAAAATCCATTCCTGTCTTGATATTAACAGCCATGGTCAATCGCGGCGAAGCGAAAAGTTGGTTTGAGCGTGGCGCAGCCGACTTTATTCCTAAGCCGTTTGACCCTGAAGAAGTATTGATGCGTGTGAAACAACACCTAGAGACCGGACAGACATTGGCATGAAACACATAATCGCAAAGTGGGCTATCACAACACTTGCTCTCACCCTTGCTTTACCGTCCATTGCGAACGCAAATGATATAAATTCACGCGCGCTTGAGCTTGCAGGACAAGATAAATTTAGCGAAGCCCTCGCGCTCCTATCGCAAGCGGACACGGTCACACAATCAAGCTATGAGCACCGCTTCCTAAAATCACGTATCCTGTCATGGGCGGGTCAGTACGACCGCGCCCAGCGTGAAATTAATGGCCTGATGGCCGAGTTTCCTGGCAATGCGGATGTCGAACTCGCGGCGGGCAATCTTGCCTATTACCAAAACGATTTGAATACCGCCGAACGCTATTATCAAGCCGTGCTCACAAAGAACCCGAATTACGCAGATGCAAGCCGAGGGCTAGAAAATGTTCGCAAGGCGCGCCAAGGACGTCTCTCAGAAGGCCGTCACCTCTGGCGCATTGACGGCGGGCTTGGGTTCTCTGGTTTTGACGAAGACAACATTAGCGAATGGGACGAACAATATTTGCGCGCGGAATACGTGCCCGATACGCTGGCCTATCACGGCCAAGTGCAGCGCTATAACCGCTTTGACGAGACGGATGTACAAATCATAGGCGGCATCTCTGATGCTGTGCGCGGCGGATGGGACTGGGGCGTTGAGCTTGGCGTCACGCCAGACGCGGACTTCCGTCCTGACTTTAGCGCTGGCGGACGCGTGGGCCGCGCGATTGATACGGGGACGGGTACAGTTTTCTACCCTAGCCTTAGTTATAGATATGACGATTACGCGGCAGGTGACATACAAACGGTTCAACCAAGCCTCACGACCTATCTCGACAACGGCGTGATTTTGACGGGCCGTCTTATTGGCACGTTTCAAGAGGTTGAAGACGACCAAATTGGGTGGCTCGTCCAAGGTCGAGCGCCCGTGTCTGATAAAATTCAAATCAATGTAGGTTATGCCCAAGCGCCCGAAGCCATCAACGGGATCGCCATTGATACGAAAAGCGTTTTTGGCGGCATCACCTATTCGATGCGCGAAGATTTAGATCTGCATGTAAACCTAGCGCGGGATGATCGCGAAGATAGCTATGTGCGAAGCAGTGTGAATGTCGGTTTTACCTACAAGCGCTGATTTCAGTTTTCTTGCCTTGTGCTGGACTATCGCGTTTGTATTTTTTGCGACCGCGCTGCTGTTATGCTTGGCGATTGTTATTCGGCGCGTAAGGCGTAACCGTCTTTTTGCGAAACGCAAAATTCAGCAAGCCGCCTTCCAAAACTATATTTCGCAGCAGCTCAAGCAAAACCTCGCAGAGCAACCAACGGAAAACGTCCCCCCTTGTCATATTGATGATATCACCACAGTGCTTTTGCATTACTTTCGAACTCTTAAAGGCCGCCAATATAATCAGCTACAAGACCTGATATCTGGTTCAAAAATAGAGGCTGACATCACTCGAAGTTCATCATCTGGGGTGCGAGGCGCGCGCATGCGGGCGGTACGTGTGCTGTCTCATCTTCACTCGCAGACCTCAACCCAGGTGATATTTGATAACCTCGTCTCCGAGGATAAATATGTGCGACTCACAGCGGCCAAGAGCCTCGTGCAGCGCGGCAGTACATTTTTTCTGACCGACATTATTAATTCAATTAATGACGCTTTTCCGGATGATGTTCAGCTTCTAGCGGGGATTATATTCGACTTCGGCACGGATGTCGTTGCCCCTCTCGAAGACTATATCAAAACGTCAAATAACGCGACGGCTAGGGCCGCTTGCCTTGAAGCCTTAAGCCAAATCATGCCGCCTCAGACATCACTAAACCTGGGTGCGCTAATGGGAGACCCAAGTGAGCTTGTGCGAACCGCAACTCTCTCACTTGCTATGATTGCCAGATCTCCAGACGGTTCAGACCCGCTACGGATGGGGCTGCAAGATAAAGCTATATCTGTGAAAATCCGTGCTGCAAAGCTCGCCTGTGACCAACGACGCTCAGATGTTACCTCCGAACTATACGCTCTTACGAACAGTCCAGAAATGTGGGTGCGGTACTGGGCGCTCAGAGCCATATGGACGACAGGGACATCAGGACAACAGTTTGTGGAAACCTTGCGCAAAACAAATCCTCTTGCGACAGATGTCGCGCTTGAAATGAGGTCAGGGTATGTTTGAAGGATTGTTTGAATTCACAAATGAAGCTTGGTTTTCGACACTAATTTTCTGGATTGCTGCGTTGGTCGTCATTTGCGGTATGATGCAAAATCTCGTTTACGCATGGTGCCTACCCCATGCCTGGCGTGAATTAAATAAGCATACACAGCGCGAGGATGATCATGCGGGATGGGAAATATTGCGGTCGCGGTCTGCGCCGCCGATAACCATCATCGTCCCCGCTTATAACGAAGCCAATACTATCCGCGAAAGCGTCATGGCCCTGCTCGCCCTGCAATATCCTGACCTGCGGATAATTGTCGTCAATGACGGCTCGCCAGATAACACTGCCCAGACCATGATTGAAAATTTCAAATTGGTTGAAACCTATCTCGTGAGAGATATAGGCGAGATAAAACATAAACCTATTCGCCAGATTTACCGGTCTGAAATTTATCCCTCACTGTTATTTATTGATAAAGAAAACGGCAAAAAAGCAGATGCGATTAATGTTGGATTGACGTGTGTGCGCACACCGCTGTTTTGCGTAATCGATGCTGACTCTCTTCTCGAGTCTACAGCGCTTCTGAAAGTTGTCAGACCCTTTGTAGAAACATCCGATAATGTCATCGCTGTCGGCGGTACAGTTGGTATTGTCAATGGTTGCACGGTCAAGAACGGCCAAGTCATAGACTACAAACTGCCCAAGAATTTCCTCGCGCGTTTGCAAGTCGTAGAATATATCCGCGCTTTTTTAATGGCCCGCCTCGCCGCAAGTCGCAAAGGCAGCCTCGCCATTATTTCAGGCGCCTTCGGTGTTTTCCGCCGCGATATCGCGGTCGCTGTCGGTGGATATGATACAACAACAGTAGGTGAGGATATGGAGCTTGTTTTGAAAATGCATCGCCATATGCTGGAAACGAACACGCCATACGCTGTGCGTTATGTGCCTGAGCCTGTGTGCTGGACAGAAGCGCCGGAAGACCTGAAATTTCTCTCAAACCAACGCACACGCTGGCAACGCGGCGCGCTGGAATGTCTAAGCCGTCATAAGAAAATGATATTTAATCGACGCTATGGACGGCTTGGCATGGTGACGTTGCCGACATTTATATTGACAGAACTCATAAGTCCCATCGCCGAAATTATGGGGTATATTCTGATGATTATTTTTGTCGCTCTAGGCTGGCTTGATATCCGTTTCTTTCTCGCAATTACGGCTATAATATTCACATATGGCGTTTTAATTTCGACATTCTCTCTCCTTCTCGAACAAGACGAAATTGAGCGGTTTTCCCGCCCGCGAGATATTGTCTCCGTGCTTCTGACCTCTATCATTGAGAATTTTGGTTTCCGCCAACTCTGCTCTATTTGGCGTATCCGTGGTCTGTTCCAACATATGCGCGGCATGAAGCCAACATGGGGAACGATGGAAAGACGCGGCTTTTCAGTGACACCTGAAAGCTAGGGACTCTCTCGATTGCCAAAGCGTCACATCTATCGATATAATATCTCTGTAATTGCCAGCGAAGATTTTAGCGGTCTCAAACGTGATGGTCAGACGGTAATGTTTATCGCTATTTTTAAAATGAAATATTAGAGGTCACTCGGCTGTAACCCTCACAATCAAAGTATCTAACTCACGTCTTCATCTTCAATGGGAATAGCGTCCATCTCCATGCCGTTAGTGCCGCATAACAAATAATTCTCAGGATTACCCGTCGTAAGTTCAGCAACAGAGCGCAAAATAATTTCTGACTTTAACAAAGTCTCATTAAATTCAACTGCTGCAGAAGATAGATATGTAATAGCGCCACCAGAACCTATAGAGACAGTCCCGTTATTTTGCACAATTGACCGGATAATAATGTTAGAGTTCATTTGCCCATTAAATCCAACCCAAGCAACAGAGCCTGAATACACCCCGCGAGGACCAGTTTCTAAACCTTCAAGCAATTGGACAGAACGTAATTTTGGCGCACCCGTCATTGATCCGCCTGGAAAGCAACTTTTAAACGCATCCATGGCCGTAAGCTCAGGTTTAAGCGTTCCTCGAATTGTCGAAACCAAGTGATGCACATGTGGGAATGTCTCCAAACCCGCCAAAACAGGGACGTTTACTGTCTTCGGAATTGAGACAGCCCAGATGTCATGTCTTAGTAAATCCGCGATCATCATGTTTTCAGATACGTCTTTTTCGCTGGTAAGTAACGCCTGCGCATTTTGCTTGTCTTCTTTAGGCGTTAGCCCGCGTTTTATGGTGCCCTTAATGGGTTTAGATTCAATAATGCGATCTGCATCAACTTTCACAAAACATTCGGGAGATGCACAAATGAGGTCAATACCGTCTATTTGTACAAAGGCTGCATATGTTGCCGCGTTTCGACTTGAGAGTAATTGATAACATTCCCAGGCATCAATTTCGAGTTTAGCCTCAAATGTATTTGTCAAGCAAAGTTCATAACTTTCGCCCTGACGCAGTAATTCCCTGCAATCCTCTATGCGGTCTATATAATCGCTCTTGTTAATCCGCGCTGTAAAAACAACCTTTTCTATTGCCTTCTCAGAAGAGGCAGCGCTTGGAGTTCTCAAATTATCAGTATCATCATTGCAAGTTTTCGTTCTGTCTACCAGAGCCTGCATAGCGTCTAACTCACGCTGAATATCTTGGTTTTTTGCCGTTTCGGGCATAACGACTGCGCCATATGTTTTGCCTGTTTTGTGATCTATAACGAAGAATTGTGTGATTTTTTTAAAAAGAGCATCTGGCAAATCAGACGTAATTTTAGGCAAATTTAAGAGCTCACATTTTAGCTCATATCCGAACCAGCCAATAAATCCGCCAGTGAATGGAAACGGACATAGCTTGGGAGATGTCTGGATAGAAACAAAATGCGTTTCAAGATAATCAAAAATTGATTGATTGATTTCTTGAATATCATCAGCGAATTTTTGCGTAATGACCTTTTTTTCTGCGTCATATTTAACAGTAATATTCTTATCTTTTTGAACGCATTCAACGTAGGAAAACCTAGAAAGGCCCGGTTGCATTAATGCGCTCTCAAGCAGTATTGGACGACAAGCGTCAACAACACCTTGGACAGACACTAATTTTGTCGGTGAAATATCTTCACCTAACTGTTTCCAATGACAAACTAGCTGTTCGGATGGAACCGCGTTTCGATTTTTAATTTGAACTTTAGTGTCAGACATTTTTTCGAGTTCAGAATTATGCCGCAAGAGCTTCCACCATAAAGTTTCGAAAAAATGATTTACCAAAATCTGTCCCAATAGATTCTGGATGGAATTGCAGCCCCCACCTTGGAAGACATGTGTGACGCACCGCCATTACAATCCCGCATTCAGTCTTGGCATCGCAAATTAGGGTGTCAGGCAGTGAACTTTCGAGAATCCATGAATGATATCGCACGACAGACAAATCCTTAGGTAAGCCTTTGAATAAACCACACTGGTTGTGAACAAGACGACTCTTTCTACCATGAAAAGGGCTAGGCGCTAAAATCGCGCTTGCCCCTTCAATCACGCCCATAACTTGATGTCCAAGGCAAATTCCCAAAATCGGGCGGGAGTCGCCGCGCATTATGTCATAGGTAATACCTATATCAGTGGATACAATGGGGCTTCCTGGCCCCGGTGATATGACAATTGCATCATAGTCCTTAAAAGACTGCATCGCCCAGACATCAAAATCATTCTTTACGATTTTAATATCATCAACAAGGTCAGTACAATAAAGATATTCAGCTATATTATTGGTGAAGGAATCATAATTATCGATGAGCAAAATTCTGGCCATATAACTCGCTTACCTCAAACGCCGTGCAGACTCTAATGCCAAGTTTCTTCAACTTGATTAGAATCTGCTATATTTTGTGGACATATTTAAGCGATGATGATGTCAATCTCATTATCTTGAAGCATTTTACGTGCCTCGGCAGATAAACCTTGGTCAGTGACAACCGTATCAATGATGTCCAAGCCACACACCGAAAGGCTTGCTTTCGCTTCAAACTTAGAGCTGTCTGCTAATAAAATAACTTTATCGGCTCGGCTGATAAGTTGTTGTTCATTCTGAACCAATAACGGATCAGTCTGCATAAGGCCGCGTGACGTGACCGCTTGAGCGCCGATAAACAATTTTGTTGCTGAAAACTTGTTTACGATACCATGACTATAGGGGTCCAAGACTAGTGCCTGCTCTTGAAACACCTCACCGCCCGCAATTAAAATACGTATTTTTGGGCGACCTAATAAAGAATTCATAATTGGAATTGAAGTCGTGAGCACCATCAGATTTTCTGCACGAATATGCTGTGTCATGTAAACGGTCGTAGACCCACCATCAATGATGATGGAGTCATTATCATCAATCATAGATGCCGCTTTTTCACCAATTGAGCGCTTCTCTTTAATCTTTAATGAAAGGGTATCTTCTTGGGGTGATTGTCCAGACAGGCCAAAATAAGGCTCCACATAACGCGAGTTTGGATCAGCGGCTATCGCACCTCCCCTAACGCGGCAAAGACGCCCTTCCGCATGTAATTCGTTTAAATCTCTGCGAATAGTGGCCGGCGAAACACCTAAAGCATTTGAGAATTGCTCGACCGACGTCACCTTGGTTGCATGAAGCATGTCAATAATACGATTCCAGCGCTCATGAATGTATAGCTTATCACCTTCGTTTTCATGAACACTCTGTTCAGACACAGCCATTTCCGACCTTTCGCAGAAAAATTACTTATTTATTGAGAACTATGGACATAACTTACATCATTTTTTTGATATTAACAGTAAAATGATGCCTAACGAACTCAGCTTAAGTAACTCGGCGAATAAAGCTCTCATCTAGATCATTAATTTTCCCTATACCCGCCAATATCATATCCCGCTCAACAGCGTCACGAATTTGACTGACGGCCTGAACAGCACCTTTAGTGCCAAAGGCCGCAAGCCCGAAAAGATATGGCCTTGCGAAGCTCACAGCATTTGCACCAAGCGCCAAAGCTTTCAAAACATCCGTTCCTCGTCGCACTCCACCATCTACAATGAGTTCTGCGTCATTACCAATCGCGTCGCGCACTTCTTGGACACAATGAATAGGCGCTGGAGAGCTGTCGAGTTGTCGACCGCCGTGATTAGAAAGTGAGATAGCGCCAAATCCTGTTTTGATCGCGCGAACCGCATCATCAGGCCTTGCGACACCTTTTATCAGGGCGGGTCCATTCCATTCACCGAGAAGCCATTCCGCATCTTCCCATGAAAAATCCGCACTTAGCTGCTGAGCGACAAAGTCATTAAGACTGACGGCGCTCGTATCCTCCGCAAGGTTAGCATATTTCACACTCGGCTTTGTGACATAGTCCAATGACCAAAGCGGGGCGTTCATAGCGTGCCAGATTTGTTTAAGTCCAAGCTTAGGCGGGATGGTAAAACCGTTTCTGGGATCACGTTCTCGATTTCCCGTAATTGGAAAGTCGACTGTTAATATCAAGGCCGTATACCCGGCCGCTTTGGCGCGAGCTAACATCTCCTTGACGAGCACTCGGTCCTTCCAAACGTATAGCTGAAACCATTTAGGCCCGACAGTCGAAGCGGCGACCTCTTCTATTGATCTGGAGGCCAATGTAGACAAACAATATACAGTCCCAACAGCTTCAGCCGCTTTAGCAGGGCCAATCTCACCGTCCGTATGAAACAGACGATTGCCTGCTGCGGGTGATAAAATGAACGGGACATCTATTTCTTGCCCCAGCAATGAGGTGGACATATCTGGTTTATCAACGCCAGATAAAACGCGATGCGCCAATCGGAAGTTTTGAAAAGATTTTTGAGCGTCGAAACGCGCAACTTCGTCGTCCGCCCCGCCGTCAATATAATCAAAGACCATTTTATGAGCCCGCCGTTTGGCAGCATTACGGTAATCTTCAACATTTAAGCAATCAGAGAGGCGGCCAGGAAACATCGGGGTTTAAACTATACCTGAAGACGGATTAGCACTCGCAGGTCTTTTGCTCTCGAGATTATCACGATAATTAAGCGAACGATAAAACCCGACAGGGTCAATAGCGCCTCCTGCCTTAAATCGAGCCATAGCCAAGATAGGCGTGACATCCGTCTGATAAGCTTTCTTAAGGCATTGGCTTGCCATCATCGCATCATTCTCTTCTTGGTAACCCTCAAGCTCAGCGCGGTCTATAAGCAAAGCTTGAACATAGGATCTTTGAACAGCTACGGCTGAGGTTGCAAGGCTTTCAATCGGGTCCGTCATATTATGGGACTGATCGAGCATATACTCTGGTCGGAAATTCTTTGCACTGCGGTGCTCTGCATCAATCAATTCATTGAAAATCAGGAATTGTTGGAACGGGTGAAGTGAACCACTGTCTAGGTCATCATCGCCGTATTTACTGTCGTTGAAATGAAAGCCTGCCAATTTTTCAAATTGGATGAGACGCGCAACAATCATTTCAATATTCACATTGGGGGCATGATGACCAAGATCAACCAGAGAAAAACACTTCTCGCCAAGGTGCTGAGCCGCCAAAATGTTGCTGCCCCAATCTTGTATAACGGTAGAATAGAAACTGGGTTCAAACATTTTATGTTCTATGAACATTCGCCAATCATTTGGAAGAGCTTTGTAAATTTCCTCCATAGAAGCGAGATAGCGCTCAAACTGTTGCGTGAAATTTGACTGGCCCGCAAAATTGCTACCATCGCCAACCCAAACAGTTAGCACTTCAGACCCAATGGTTTTGCCCCATTCTATGCAGTCGATATTGTGAGCCACAGCTTGGTCGCGTGTTGATTTATCTGTGTGAGACAAGCTCCCATATTTATAAGAATGAGCCTGCCCCATTTGATCTTGAAAAGTATTTGAATTCACAGGCCCAAATGTGAGGCCATGATGGTCGGCTGCAGACTTAACCTCACTCATGTCGTCAACGACATCCCAAGGGAAATGCGGTGACACCTCTCCTGTTATTTGCACAAGTTGATTTATAACAGCGCAATCTTCGAGTTTCTCAAATATATTCCGAGGCTCAGCTTTCCCGGGAAAACGGGCAAATCGCGTGCCGCCAGTGCCGGCACCCCAACTTGGAACCGCGACGGCAAATTCTATCGCTTTTTTGAGAATACCTTCAATGTCTATACTGCGCCTTGACAACTGAGCACCCAAATCATCAAAGTCGCGCTTAAGGTTATCTACATGGGCCGCATTAGCCTCAGCAAGTCTGCTCGCTTCAATCATCGCTTTGCTTTCTATCCAACACGCTCAAACTTATCGCGTAAATGACGGCGCGTGCCCCGCATCAACATTAATTATGTTTCCAGTTGATTTCGAGGATACATCAGACGCAAAGAAATATACGGCTTCCGCAATATCTTCTGGAAAGACGGAGCGTTTAAGAAGGCTACGCTGACGATACATATCCTCAAGCTCTAGCTCGGACATACTATAAGCGTCGGCGCGTTCTTTCTTCCAACCACTATTCCAAATTTTTGAGCCTTTCAGAACAGCGTCAGGATTCACGACATTACAACGAATACCAAGCGGGGCGCCTTCAAGAGCGACCGCACGCGAAAGCTGAACTTCGGCGCCCTTAGCTGTGCAATAAGCTGAAGCTCCTTTGGAGGCAACAAGCCCGTTCTTACTTGCGACAAAAACAACACTTCCACCAATATCTTGCGCTTTCATGACCTTAAAACTCTCACGAGATACAAGAAAATAACCTGTTGATAGAATATCCATCGTGCGATTCCAAAGCTTCAACGACGTGTCCTCTAATGGGGCCGAACTTGCTATACCCGCGTTAGAGACAAGTATGTCCATACCGCCAAATTCAGCCGAGCAGGACGCAACCGCTTTTATAACGCTTTTTTCGTCAGTCACGTCACAAAGCGTTGTACGCAAAACGTCACTCGAAAATTCCTCAGAAAGCTCTTTTAACTTAGCCTTCAATGAGGCTTCATCGATATCGGCGAGCATCACACAAGCGCCCTCACCTAAAAGCCTGCGCGCTGTTTCTGTTCCAATGCCGCCAGCACCGCCAGTTACAAAAGCAATCCGGCCAGCCAGTGACTTCGGCTTGGGTTGCCGTTGAAGCTTGGCTTCTTCTAACAACCAATATTCAATATCAAAGGCTTCTTGCTCAGGCAGACCGATATATTTATCAACACCGTTGGCTTCGCGCATGACATTAATCGCATTCACGTAAAATTCTCCAGCAATTCTTGCTGTCGCTTTATCTTTCGCAAAAGTCATCATGCCAACGCCTGGAATGAGATATACGACCGCATTTGGATCGCGAATGGCGGGACTGTTGCTTCGCTTAGACCGCTCATAATACCCTCTATAGTCTTCGCGATAGGCCTCCAGTTGCTTATCTAGGCCAGCCAGAACTCTTTCGATTTCTTTTCCACGATCTTTTGCTGTCGGCTTAAAATCAATCACGAGAGGGCGAATTTTTGTTCGCAAAAAATGGTCAGGACAAGATGTACCAAGAGCTGCGAGAGGTTTTAAATTCTTAGAGTTGACGAATTGTAGTATCTCTTTTGAGTCATTGAAATGGCCAATTTTCATTTGATTACCAGTAATCTTACCTCGAATAGCTGGCATTAATGATGACGCCACGTCGCGACGGGCAGATGACGGTAGCGACTTTTCGTATTTTATACCGCCGAAAGCGGCCTTTTTATTATTTTTCTCTAACCAGTCGGCCGCCAATTGAATGATTTCAAGTGTTTTAAGATAGCATTCTTTTGAGGTATCGCCCCAACTAAATAGCCCGTGCCCCTCTAAAACAATGCCTTCCATTTGTGGATTGGCCTTCGCCATTTCCCCCAATTTTAGGCCCAAATCAAATCCTGGACGCTGCCAAGGCAACCATCCTAAACGTCCATTAAAGACCTTCTTCGTCAGAGCTTTGGAATTTTGTGTACATGCAATCGCAATGACAGAATCTGGATGCATATGGTCAACATGTTGATGTGGAATAAAGGAGTGCAAAGGCGTATCAATAGACGCTGCACGTGGATTGAGATTAAAGGTGCAATGAGGCAAATAGCCAACCATTTCGTCCTCATGCTCTAGGCCGCGATATAGGCCCTCAAGCGCGTGAAGCTTGTCCAAATATAGTGTTGAGAATCCGCCTAGTTTAATGGACCCAAGGTCCCCGCCAGACCCTTTGACCCACATAACATCTGTCATTTTACCAGTAAGAGGATCTTTCTGACGTAACTTTGAAGAGGTGTTTCCGCCCCCAAAGTTAGTGACCCTTAAATCAGAGCCTAATAAATTAGATCGGTATTGTAATTTCTCTGGCCCGCTCATTCGCTTAGCTAGTTTATCGTTCCAGAGATTCTTTAACTTGGTTGACATTGGTCGTCCCGTTCGCTTTTTATGCTTCAAAGTGGAATGGTTGTAACGCTCACTTCAATCAATTTCAATCATTTTATTGCATAAGAAATCATTTTTGATATTCTATTGCTCAACCAGAGCAATATTTGCTCATCCCAGCTACACGAGTGCCAAAAGGACGTGCCGCATGATTTCCAGTGATGAACACGTCCTCGTTTTTGACATAGGTAAAACACATATTAAAGTCTCTGTCTTAGACATGAGCGGCACGGAGCATTATCAAAACCGCGCCTCTAATGAAGTTCTACAAACACAGCCGTACCACAGCTATAATGTGGAAGAGATATGGCGTTGGTTGAAGCGCGAAATATCTACCCTCACACCAGAGTTCAAGATTACGGCAATCAGCATTGCAACACATGGAGCTGCCGCCGCACTTATTGACTCGGAAACTGAATGCCTCGCCCTTCCTGTCATGGACTATGAGTTCGATGCCTATCCAGACGATTTGCCCGACTATCAGGCTATCCGCCCCCCTGTAGATCAGACCGGAAGTCCCGAATTTCCAGCAGGTCTTAATTTGGGCCGCCAACTACATTGGCAAAGTCATTTGTTATCTGAAACACAAAGACAACGCGTCCGCTTGCTAATGTATCCTCAATATTGGGCTTGGAAGCTATCTGGGCTGTACGTAACCGAATTAACATCATTGGGATGCCATACAGATCTTTGGGATTTTAAAAGCAATCAGCCCTCATCATTACTCAAATCATTAGGGCTGGAAAACGCTCTTCCGCCTCTTTCGAAAGCTTGGAAGCCAGTTGGCTATGTGAGAGGAGACTTGGCTACTGAACTTGGACTCATCAAAGACTGCCTTGTTTATCCTGGCGTTCACGACAGCAATGCGGGCTACGTCCCTATTCTAAGAGGGTCTAAAGAAAAGCGCCCAGCCGTTGTTTCGACGGGCACTTGGTCCGTAATTATGGATGGCCATTCAGACTGTAACGCACTTGATACGACGCGCGATATGCTTGTTAATATTGACGCTGAAGGCGCTCCGTTGGCAACTGCACGCTATATGGGCGGCCGGGAATTTGGCTTAATATGCGAAAAGCTAAACACGGACATTGCAACGACGTTTACAGATGATGACCTAGAGAGAATATTCCAATCTGAAACCTTTATCATGCCATCGTTTTGCTTAGGCACAGGCCCTTATCCAAATAATAAAGGACACGTATTATTTGGCACAAAATGTGGTCAAATTAACGGCAAGGCTGCAGCGACAATTTATTCTGCCCTGATGGTCAACAACATTTTGCAAAGACTCAACCCGTCATCAAAACAAGACATCCTTATAGAAGGTAGCTTTGCTGCAAACTCGGTTCTCTGCGGACTATTGGCAACACTAAACCCTGACAGAATAGTTCGGACGCAAAAAGGCGGCAATGGCGTGACTGAAGGCTGTTTTCTATTAACCCAATGGGAAACCGCAATACCCAACAATGAAAATCCTGCAGTTGCCCCATATCCATCAAAGGCATTTTTAAGTTATGCCGCGAAGTGGGAGAGTAAGCTTTGAACCTAAGCACGGCCTCAAGGACGTAGATATTTTCGCAATTTTGATTAATTTTTAGAACCAAGCAAATTGCACTTTAATGGAGAAAAACATGGACTCATATGCATGGATATTAGGCGTTCGAGCTGGATATGAAGATGAATATATCAAGCGCCACGACGAAATTTGGCCAGAAATGACCCAAGCCCTCACGGATTCGGGAATCAAAAACTACAATATTTTCAAACACGGCTTAGATTTGTTCGGGTATTTTGAAACGGATGACCTGGCGGCGACACAAAAATTTCTTGCTGAAAATGACGTCAATAAACGCTGGGCTGAGTATATGGCCCCCATCATGAAGGTGGATATCGACCCCACGACTGAGTTCCCTTACCTTTTGCCGCGCGTTTTTCATCACGCATGATAATGCCTCTTGCCCACTCAAACTCATTTCAATCAATTTAAATCGTTTTATTGCATATTCAATCATAGTTGATATTGTAGTAAAAACGAATGAGCCTCAAAAGGCCAGCGGGGGATTAAAGTGAGTGAATTTGATAGAACAGCCGTAGCACCAGAGTCATTACAGTCAGGGCGTTATTTCGCAGCATCATATGCTGGTGAACACGTAGCAGGAACTGAATTCGTCATCGGCGCCTTATTTGTGTCATTTGGCCTCGGGGCGATTGACGTTATAATTGGTTTGGTATTTGGCAATCTCCTAGCTGTGCTAACATGGGCTTTAATTTGCGCCCCAATTGCCACAGATACACGACTTACTCTTTACGCCTATCTAGAGAAAATCGCCGGACCACACTTCATCAAAATATATAGTGTCGTGAACGGCGCTTTGTTTTGTATTTTGGCGGGCGCGATGATTACGGTCTCCGCAAGTGCCATAAGGATATTATTTGGATTGGAGCCGCAGACGGGACTATTTCCGACTGATCTCAGGTTCATACTTATAGCCCTTGGCGTTGGTGCTGTCGTGGCGTTTGCAGCCGTAAAAGGGTTTAAGTTTGTCGCCAAATTTGCCGAAGTTGCGGCCCCGTGGATGATAGCAATGTTTTTCGTGGGTGCACTCGCAACGCTTCCAGCGCTGATTGCCGCCACGCCAGGGCTGAATGGCCTGACATCTTCCTCTAACTTTATAAGCTTATTAAGCTCTAGTGTTTTCGTCGATCGCGGCACAGACATCACCATGTGGCATGTAATTGCCTTTACCTGGGGCGCAAATTTGGCATTCCATGGCGGCCTCGGCGATATGACCATTTTGCGCTTTGCGCGAAATAAGGCTTATGGCTGGTACTCATCACTCGGGATGTTTATCGGACATTTTGCAGCTTGGATCGCGGCGGGCATTATGGGGGCTGGCGCTGCTTATATTATGAAAACGCCGCTCACGGAGCTCGATGCTGGTGGAGTTGCGTTTCAAGCTCTAGGCGCCGTTGGAATATTGGCAGTTGTTATTGCAGGTTGGACGACATCAAACCCTACAATTTACCGCGCAGGCCTCGCTTTCCAATCTTTGAACCCCAAATGGTCAAGAGAACGTGTCACATTGGTTGTCGGCATTATCACCGCCATTATCGCTTGCTCACCTTTTGTATTTTCACAGCTCTTGGGCTTTCTCGGCATCATGGCCGTCATTATGGCCCCCATTGGCGCCATAATTTTTGCAGAGCATTATTTGTTCAAGAAAATGGGGCTTACGCAATATTGGCGCGTAGGTCGCGGGGATAATTTGAACCTCCCCGCAGCGATCACCTGGGCCGTCTCAGCGCTGCTAGCATATGTTTTGGGCAGTGTATTTGGCATCCATATTTTCTTTCTCTTTATACCGACCTGGATAGTCGCACTTATTCTTTACCCGCTGCTATCTTCGGCAATGGGCGCAAAATCTGCCGCAACAGACGCTCTATTAGAGATGGAGCGTCACGAAGTGGCTCGAAAATCAGCTGAAGCGGACGCGATTGCAAATCTACAAGCCGTAGAAAAACCGAAGCGTCCGCCTGTTGAAACCCTGCTGCTCCTTATTGCAACAGTCGCTTTGCTCGTCTGTTTTTATCTTGGGTTTAAAGCGTCAGGGAGCTTGGAGAGTGAGGGTTTCAAATCCGCTATTATATGGCCAACAGTTATCTATTTCATCGCTGCAATAGTATTAGTCTTCCTTCACAAAGATAAAATCGAAGACTCTAATTAAATTATTTGTACAGGACTTCATATGACCTTCACATGCTCTATGCGCACTGCCCTAGCCCTTCCGCTTTTACTGCTTGGGGCCTGTACAGCAGGCGTCACGGATAACTCGGTGGTCGTGTCTAAAGCCACCAATGTTTCTGCTCCCGCCGACGCGCCAAATGTACTTTTTATCCTTGTCGATGATATGGGCTATGGTCAGCTTGGCGTCACAGGTCACCCTATCATTAAAACGCCTAACATAGATAAGCTTGCCAAAAACGGGATATTATTTACGCAAGCCTATGCAGGCAGCACCGTCTGTTCACCCTCTCGCATTTCGTTGATGACGGGTAAGGATGTTGGGCAGCTGCATTCTAACGCCAACACGATCAAGTTAAGGCCAGAAGACAGGACGCTTGCACACCTAATGATCGCTGCAGGTTACAAAACTTCATTATTTGGAAAATATGGCATTGGCACAACATTTGGAAAAACTGATCCTATGGCAATGGGATTTCAAAATTGGTACGGACTCTTGCATAATGTTTCGGCTCATCGCCAGTTTCCGACAATGATATTCCGTGACAATAATATGGAGTTTGTCGCCCCTAATGTAGGCGGAGCCGAGGGCGCATATGCGCAAGAGCTCTTTACCGATGCGGCCGTAGATTACATCAACGAACAGAAGGGTGAAGACCCTTTCTTTATGTTCCTGTCCTACACCTCCCCTCATGCAGAGTTAGCTGCGCCTGAAGAATTCATCGCGCCCTACTCAGGCAAGTTTGATGAAAAAAAATATACGGGCATGTCAGACCCAGATAACTTGCCGCTGTTCGCTAAATACTATCCTAAGCCTGTCGCGGAGCCAGGCGCGACACAGGCGGGTATGGTTGCGGCTCTCGATGCCTATGTTGGGCAGGTCATGGGCGCGCTGGAAGCAAAGGGTATGGCGGATAATACCTTGGTCTTTTTCACATCAGATAATGGGCCTCATGAAGAAGGCGGGGCCGATCCCATTCAAATTCGTGCTTCAGCCCCTTACCGCGGCGGCAAGCGCGACCTTTACGACGGCGGCATCCATGTCCCGATGATTGCACATTGGCCCGCAAAGATAGAAGGGGGTCGCATTGAGGATACGCCCCTCGCCTTTGCTGACGTATTGCCAACCCTCGCGGACCTCGTTGACGCGCCGCAAAGCGCCATGAAAGGACTCGCGCCGAACGGCGCATCAGTGCTTCCTATTCTTGTAAATCCTGAAGCGGAAATGACCGAGCGTGTTCTTTATTGGGAATTTGCTCAACAACTCGGCGATCCAAATTCAGGCGTCGTCGGAACCGTCAAGCAAGCCGCCCGTCGCGGTGACTGGAAGGTCGTCCGTCTTCGCGAAGACGCCCCTATAGAGCTCTATAATATCACAACAGACAAATCAGAGAGCAACAATCTAGCCACTGACTTTCCGGAAATTGCTCAAGAGTTCAAAGACATGTTCGACAAAGCGTTACAAGATTAGAAGGGGAGCAATATGATAAAATATTTAGCGCTTGGCAGCCTGCTCGTCTCGCTATCGGCTTGTTCCGCTGAAACGGGCCCGTCAAAATCTGCCGCAAGTAGCGAAACAGTTAAATCGTCCAAGATGACGGCACAAGAGACGAATGTCGAGCAACCGCTGACAGAGGCCATTGATCATGTGTGGGCGGGGCAGCGCGTCTTTTTTGATTTCGTCGAGCAAAATGGCTTTCAGATGATTGCCTATTACGATGCATCCCGCCAAATGAGCGTTGCCATGCGAAAAATGCGCGACGTTAACGGTGCGCCATGGAGTTACCACAAAGTACCGAGCTGGCTGGGATGGGACGCCCACAATAAAGTCGAAGTCGCCTTTGATAAAAAAGGCATCATCCATTTAATCGGTAATTTACACGGTAATAAATTAGTCTATTTCCAGTCCACCTCACCCTATGACCCCCGCACGCTCGAAAAAGTAGATGTGATGGTCGATAAGACGGTTGAGCAGAAAATGACCTATCCCGAGTTCTTCAAGGATCCAGATGGTGAACTTATATTGAAATATCGCGATGGCTCATCTGGCAATGGACGGTGGCTTTACAGTAAATGGAATGCAGAGTTAGGCCAATGGGCCCACCTTCATGACACTGTATTACTCTCAGGCGAAAATGTCCGCGGCATCTATCCTTACGGTCCAGTCATCGGCCCCGACGGATATGCCCATATGACAATTACATGGCGAGAAACCCCAATAGCCTCGTCAAATCACGATTTATCCTATGCCCGCAGCAGAGATTTGATAAACTGGGAAAGCTCTGACGGCTCTCCAATTAAACTCCCCATTATTCTGGCGACGGGCGAAATTATAGACCCCATTCCTGAGCATGGCGGTCTCCTAAATGGCCGTCACCCTATCGGATTTGATAAACAAAATCGCGTCTTAGTAAGCTATCAAAAATATAATGAAGATAAGCTCTCTCAGGTTTTTATTACGAGGCGAGAGGCTGACGGTTGGGTCGTCAAACAGGTTTCTGATTGGGATGATTTATATGTCGATCTAGACAAAAGCGGCGCGTTAGATTTACCGCTACTGACCAATGACCCTGCTTATGTCAATGCAGACGGAAATATAGTCGTGTCCGCCTCGCTATATAACAAACAATGGGAATGGATTCTCGACCATGAGGACCTGTCTGTCATTTCAGGAGGCGTCGTCGAGTTCGCCTTACCCGAAGCGATAACAAAATATGATTTAGATAATGATATTCCGCAGCGTGTTATTCCCATGATGGAAAACCAGTCCCGTAAATCTTCAAGATATTATCTCAGCTGGGAAGCCATGCAGCCTAATCGCGATCAAGCTCGGGCGGATATTCCCCCCGCGTCCACCTTACGGGTTCACCGTATTCCACAAAAATAGGAGAGTGTTTCATGCGCTTTAATCTAAAATCAGTTCTCTTGGCCTCATGCCTTAGCTTAGCTATTGTCGGATGCTCCCCCGTAGCAAATGAAAAGTCCTCTAAGGTGCAGACTGAACAAGCCCTACCCAAAATGACGGACGCTGCCAGCTATGGTAAGGCCGCTGCAGAATGGCAACTCGGGACAATTAGCGATTTGTCTTATTTGCCGAATAAAATTCCACAAAGCTCATATAATCGCGGATGGGTCAAAGGCGCATTCTATATTGGGCTGGAACGCTTTGCTATGAAGACGGGCAATCAGGAGTATCTCGACCTTTTACTTAACGAGTCCTATGAGAACGGGTTTGAGTTAGGTCATAGATATTGGCATGGCGATGACCAAATTTTTGGAACGATTTACGCGGGTGCAATAGACCGCGGTGCTGATATTGAGCTTCTTCATCCGACGCTTGAGAAAATGGATAAAATTATTGAAGACGCGTCTGATGTCAGTTTAGAATTTATAGTACCAGGCCCTGGTCAAAAAGGGGCTGAGGGCACATGTCAAACACGCTGGTGTTGGGCCGATGCAATCTTTATGGCACCGCCAGCTTGGGCAGCAATAAGTAATGTTACAGGTGACCCCAAATATCGCCAATATGCGGTTGAAGAAACCAATGCAACGATAGACTATCTCTATGATCCAGAGACACATCTCTTCTTCCGCGACAGTCGTTATTTCAAACGGCAAACTGAAAATGGACGCGGCGTGTTTTGGAGCCGTGGCAACGGTTGGGTTTACGCGGGTCTCGCGCGCTTCATGGAAGAGCTGCCGGCGGATCATCCTTCACGCAGCAAATATGAAGCTGTTTTCATTGAGATGACAGATGCTTTAATTAGCCGCCAGCGTGAAGATGGTTATTGGCCAACATCACTTGATGACCCAGACTTGTTTACGAATCCCGAAACTAGTGGCACAGCATTCTTCGGCTTTGGCCTCGCTTGGGGCATCAACCAAGGCATACTTAAAGGTGACACATATGTGGACGCGCGTGACAAAGCTTGGGTTGCCATGAAAGACGCAGTTCAACCAGACGGCATGGTTGGATGGATACAGCAAATTGGTAAGGACCCACAGCTCACTGTTAAAGACAGCTCACAATTATATGGCGTCGGCGGATTCTTGCTATTGGCTGCGGAAATGATTGAAGCTGGGGAATAGGTGAGTTTCAAAAATCTCAGCTAATGAGGCATTCGCGAAATACTAGATGGATAGGCCCTTAAGCTGATAGGCCGACGCGCCAAAACGCTCTAATAAGAGACTTAACCCCCTGTCTGATAGGACCTCCTGGACATATCAGACAGAGGGTATTTTTCGTCATCCCTAAATCAACTAGGGCGTCCCGCAAGCAAATCTGCTCATGTCTTATCTAATTCTCGACACGGAATTCTGCGGTACGACCGCCTTGTGAAGAGTTCCCAATCTCAACAATAAAAGCCCCACTTTCAACACGCTTAATCATATCTGCGCCAGTGAAAGCCAACATATCTGGCGTTATGTTAAAGCTCACTTCGCGGCTCTCTGAGGGCTCCAATAATATTTTTTCAAAAGACTTAAGCTCTTTATCAGGTCTCACAACTGAACCAATTACATCCTTGATATAAAGTTGAACAACTTCTTTTCCAGCGCGAGTTCCCGTATTTTTGACATTTACAGTAGCGGTCAAGCTTCCGTCAGGTTTAATTGTTGAAGTTGATAGCTGCACATCTGAAATTTCAAAGTTTGTATAGCTCAGTCCAAAACCAAAAGGATAAAGAGGCCCTTCATCAATAAACAAATAGTCTTTTTTAAAGTTGATATGTTTTTGACTATAATGAAATGGAATTTGTCCAATATGGCGCGGTATAGTGACGGGAAGTTTCCCTGACGGATTTAGCTTTCCAGAGATTACCGCAGCAAGGACATCATCTCCTTGCTCGGACAAATCCCAAGCGTCGATAATGGCATCTGCAGACTTAGCACCTTCATTTATCGCGAGTGTGCGACGATGCTTTAAGACGACGACCACAGGCTTTCCCATGGCCTTTACACGACGGAGCAGTTCATCCTGAAGCCCGACTGGCTCGAGGCTGTAGCGATCTCCATAACAGCAATTAAAGTAAGCTTCTCTGGCAGTATGTTGGTCACCGCCGAGAAACATTATGACGACATCAGATTTTTGGGCGGCTTGCAAAGCACGATTAAATCCTTCGAGATTATTATTATCATCAAGCGGAATTAAACTGGGACGTTTCTTGTCCGCATCGGTCAGTACAAATCCTCTTTCAGATAGAATTGTTGCGTCAGGTGAAAAAATCGCTTGAAATCTCTCATCTGTTTTTTCGCCAAGAAGCGGACCAATTAAAGCTATCGTCTTGCCTTCAGTCGCCAATGGTAATGTTTCAGACTCATTCTTAAGCAAAATCAAAGACTCCAAATCTGCCTGATAAGCGAGGCCCAATGATGTCTCAGTCCGAATATTAGACGAGACTTTTTCCAAATCCACGAGGGGAGAATCAAAAAGACCTAATTTAAATTTCACACGCAAAACACGACGGACAGCTTCATCTATTTGAGCTCGCACATCTGCATTATCTTTTGCCAATCGTGGCAATCTGGAATAGGCAATTTCACTGTAAAGGTCGATATCGTTCCCAGCTTTCAAGCCCATGAGGGCGGCTTCATCTTCAGTTTCAGCAACCGCCATGAATGTATTGAGGCGCGCTATGTCGTTGGAATCAGAAACCGTATATCCGTCAAAACCCCATTCTTCACGCAGGATATCTGTCAGCAATTCTCGATTTGCATGGCTAGCTACACCATTTAAATCCCCGTGAGATGGCATGATACCCATAGTTTCTCCACGTTGTACCGCCGCTTTAAAAGGTGGGAAGATTTCATCTCGTAAATCTCTGGGTGAAATCTGAATAGCTGCAAAGTTCAGCCCGCCTTCCACTTGCCCATAACCCGCAAAATGCTTGGTCACGGCGCCAATATGGGTCCGGTCAGATAATCCTTTCGTGTCGCCTTGAACGCCCCGAACGGCTGCAACAACCATCTCTGTCGTGAGATGCGTATCTTCGCTATAAGCTTCACTCATGCGCCCAAATCGCGGGTCTCGCATAATATCCGCTTCGGGTGAATGACACATATGCAATCCGCGCAAACGCGCTTCGCGACCAATAACGTCCCAAACCGATTTTACGAGATCAGGATTAAAAGTCGCCGCCATATTAATAGGGCGACCAAATTTTGTCATCCCTTTGGCATCAACACCATTATAAGCCTCTGTCACAAACAAAGCTGGGATGCCGTGGCGATTATTCTCAATAATATAGTCTTGGAGTTTATTATTTAATAGCGCCGCCTTCTCTGGTGAAAGAAACTCACCAGGGTTTTTTATACCTGCAATGCCATGGGCCAAGCGCGACTTGACATCATCTGATAAAATTAGCTCGTCATTTTCTCCAAGCTCAATGCCTTTATTGGCGTGAAATATTCGCATCTGTCCAACTTTTTCCTCAAGGGACATTTTGCTTATGAGCGCGTCAATCTGCGCCTCATGACTGGCTATGCGCGGCGTTGCAAATGATGAATGTTCTGCTGTCTCGAATTGAGTTGGGCTCTTATTTTGATTACAAGAGACGAGCCCAAAACATATTGCGCTTGCTGATAACAAAAAGCATTTTTGACTAACTTTCACGAACGCGTCTCCCTGAATTGCAAGCCAAACCTTTCAGTGATTTTTTATGCTTGGTTGTGATTATTTATGCGTTATACTTAGCTGAGATGCGGGCCCTTAACAATCAAGAAAACAATAATTCCGAAGGCCCCTTTCTGTAACAAATGAATATTACGCCAAAAACTGACGGCTTACGAACAAATGATATTGACTCCCTCACAACGCTAAGTGACTTAAATTATAGGGGCAAAAATCAAGTAGCTAAATACCTATGCGGGAATTCACAATGAGGCATATAAGTCTAATAACGATGATAGGCCTGATTGGTTTTTCAAGCTGTGGGAATAATGATCACCTCCGCACTGACGATAATCCGAGCCCTGTTAAGACCAGTTGCCTCACGGAACAGGCTGTAACAGTTAATGTCCCCTCTGGTATAAGCCAGCTAGGATCAAATGAGGGATATATTGAAGAACGTCCTGCGCGAAACGCGGAGATAAGTGGTTTCAATATTGATTTAACTGAAGTCACGAATGAGCAATTTACGAAGTTTATTGCCGAAACAGATTATGTCACCAGCGCAGAAAGAATACAGCCCGGTTTTGATATGGCTGGAGCTGCGGTTTTTACGCCGCCTAATGTCGCAAACCCTTCATGGTGGCGCTTTGTCGAAAATGCCAATTGGCGTCATCCAGACGGGCCTGAAAGTTCGATTGAAGGTCGTGAGCACGATCCTGTCGTGCAAGTCTCACATGAGGACGCGAAAGCCTATGCTGCCTGGGCTGGGCGCGCTTTGCCAACCGAAGCGCAATGGGAATATGCGGCGCGAGCGGGAAGCCAAACGCGATATATTTGGGGAGAGAGCCGAACAATTGATGGTTTGGAGCAAGCCAATACTTGGCAAGGGGCATTCCCTATTCAGAATACAGAAGCCGATGGCTTTTTCAGGCGCGCGCCTGTGGGGTGCTTTTCTCCAAATGCATTCGGTCTATATGACATGATTGGGAATGTCTGGGAATGGACAGATACGATTTACCAGCAAAGTGAAGGTGAGCCCGTTTACACCATTAAGGGGGGCTCATTTCTCTGCGCCGCGAATTACTGTCGACGTTACCGTCCAGCAGCCCGGCAACCACAAGAGGCAGGTTTTCCAACAAACCATATTGGGTTTCGCACGGTAAGCGTGAGTGAATAAGACGTGAAAGGTTGCGGTTGTCTAAGGAAAGTAAACCTGTCACCCCGTCCTTGCCATTTGTATCGATCTGTTCGCAATAATATGGTCTGTCGCCTCTCTTACGTTTACTCAGCCTTTGAAAGCTGCAGAGCTTTAAGTCTATCATTATAAGCGGGATCATATTCTGAATTTAGGTCTGTTGGAATATCAGCCCCTATTTCTTGTCGCCAGGCCTGTAATTTGATTTTCAGCGCGTTCAACTTTTCTGGAAATTGTGTCGCCAGATTATTGCGTTCACCAGTGTCATTTTCCAAATTGTATAATTCATATTCGTCGCTCTCAAAATAATGGATGAGCTTCCAATCGCCGCTGCGAATGGCGCTACCTGGGCGAGTTCTGAACAAGGGGTCTTGCCCCTGATCCGTTGCCGCATTATGCGCTTGAAGATACACAGGAAAATGCCAAAATAAGTCGCGACTTAGGGGCTGTTTCTGCCCTAAAAAAGTTGTCGTTAAGTCCATCCCGTCGAGTTTTTGATTAGGCCATTGAGCCTTCGCAAGACTTAGTAAAGTGGGATAAAAGTCTGCATTAATAACGGGCATAGAGTCGATGTCAGGCGTTATCTCTTTCAGCCACCTCACTAGCAACGGGACGCGAATACCGCCTTCATAATATGAGCCTTTACCGGCACGTAACGGAGATGGAAAGGATGACATACGATAGCCGCCATTATCAGAGGTAAATATGACTAGCGTGTTTTCAGCCAAATCTTCTGACTCTAGAGAATTTAATAGACGGCCGACATTACTATCCATCAGCTCGACCATAGCCGCATAAGTGGCCTGTTTTTTATCGTCCACACCTTTTCTTAGATACTTTTCTATTTTTTCAGCTGGCGCTTGGAACGGTGTGTGAACAGTGTAATAGGGAAGATAAGCGAAAAACGGGCCGTCCTTTTTTGTTTTAATCCAGTCGATAGCCTCTGTTGTGAGGCGATCTGTGAGATACTCTCCCTCTTTACCGTCTTCTATATTCTTAAGCTTATAAGGCGAGAAATAGTGGAAGGTCATACCTTGATGGCTACCAGCGACATTAACATCAAACCCTTGTGTGTCTGGGTCGTCACCCAAGTGCCATTTTCCAAAGTGTCCTGTCGCGTAACCCGATGTTTTTAAAGCTTCGGCAAGCGTAATGACGTCTGGCTTTAATCCGCGTTGATTTTTTGTTGGGATAAGTTTTCGTGTTCTTGCGTCCCCACGCGCCGACGGCGAAACAGTATAAATGCCGTGGCGCGGGCCATATTGCCCTGACATCAAAACAGCACGACTGGGGGCGCAATTGGCGGCCCCCGCATAGGCGTTGTCAAAACGCAAACTTTGCTTTGCAAGGCCATCAATATTTGGCGTCTCAAATAGGTCCGTGGTCTGGTTATAACCGACATCTGACCACCCCAAATCGTCAACCACAATCATGATGATATTTGGCGGCGTCTCTCTTGTAGCAGAACTGGGTGCATGAGTCTGATTACCGCAAGCCGACAATAGAAAGCAGAATATGAGACTGAGGAACGCGCGTAATTTCATAGCGTATTCGCTTTCCAATTTTAATATATGACGGTCTATCTCAATCATTTTGCGAGACTTCCATCGCGCCGTCCTTAGTCAGTTTTATAGCGTATTCGCCGGGACCCAATATTTGATTTGAGCTGGGTAAACCCTGTAGCTGTATCGTCGCTTTGGTATTGAGAGGGATATTGACGGCCCAATCAATGCCCTCACCTGCTTTGGTCCATGCGCTTTCTATTGTGCCGTAAGCTGTGTCTAGCGCGACCGAGGCTCTCTCTAAGTCTTCTGGAAATATAGGGCTGAGCATAAAATGCTTATATCCTGGATTGTCTGGATCAGGTTTTATGCCGCCAAGACCGCTATAGAACCACGCGTCATACCCGCCGTGAAATGGGTGGCTCAATGACCTACCCGGTATGTCACCATTTTCTGGAATAATTTCGGTGTGGTTTTCCCAGAGTGATGTCGCGCCTAAGACATCAAATTGATAGGCATATCCCGTTCTGCCTTCTGCAGTAAATATGCCGTAAGCCGTGTCCCCATAACCATGGTCGCTCAAGGCTGGATAGAGCCACGTTTGCCCCAAAGCCCCAACTGACGCATGTCCATCCCAAACGTCTCTGACATCCGTGTTCAGTGACGCGGCCACGACGGGTCTTAGCGCCTCTGGTGTAATTCCAAAAGATAGCGCCATGGCATTGGCTGTTTGACTGCCATAACTTCCCGACTCAGTGTCAAAGTAAGCGGTGTGGAAGGCAGATTTGATGGCCTCATATCTTAAGGCGAACTGCTTGCTGTCTTCTACGCGCTCAATCTGCTCGGCCATCTCTGCCATAAGATCAAAAACGCGTGCAATCAAAGCCGTAGCCGTTACCTCGCCTGGCGTGTGATAGGACATACACCTACCCAAAGGTCTGGCCTTCCCACGCTCCGGCAATGTATCGCACCAGTCCCCGTAAAAATGTTTAGAGTTTGTGATGAGGTTGTCCACCGCCACAGTTTCCACATAGGCAACATAGTCCAAAAGACTGTCATATTGACGCTGGATGACTGAAACATCACCGCTATGGAGATAGTGCTCCCATGTGAGAAACACCTCTGCCGCAGCCCAATCAATCATACCCGAACGAGTCCGCCGTCCTGGAACAATTGTCGGCGCAATCATGTCAGTCGTTTGAAAATCACCTAGATATTTTTCCAAAAACGGTGTCATATTATAATTATAGCTGGCCATCTGAACCGTAGCATGCGCATCGCCCGTCCAACCATTGCGCTCTCGAATAGGACAATCAGACGGCACGCTGACGAGATTAGATTCAAAGGTCCAAAGCGCGGTATCATGGATGCGGTTTAGTAAATCATTGGATGATGTGAATTGACCAATAATTGAAATATCCGTACGCGTCAGGTGAGCCGTCATGGCATCAAGAGGCGGCATTTCGTCTACGCCAGTGACTTCCATATAGCGAAAGCCGTGCCATGTGAATTTTGGAGTCCAAGGTGTGTCGTCAACACCATTGGAGATATAGGCATCAACCTGTTTTGTGCGCGGAGCGGCCCCTCCCGACTTAAGACTGATGTTACCGTCTTCATCCGCCCATTCTCCATACCTAAGAATAACAGTTTGACCTGATGTTAGGTTCATTTTGGAAAAATCAATCGTGGGAACACCCGTGAAGTTCTGACCAAAGTCAACGGTCCAAACATCTGTCACGGGATTTAATATCCCCACAGGTCGCACGTCTTTCACGGGCCTCACAGGCGGCATCTCGGCTGCAACTAAGCTTTGTGTTGGAGACGCCTCTAATCTTTTCGCCTTTTGCCAGCGAGAGGTGTTGTGTTGTGAGGAAGACCACTCTTTAAGCTCTTTACGCGCATCATAGACTTCGCCTGAATAAACGCCGTTCTTAATTATCGGAGAGGCGTGAGCGTCCCAACTTTCGTCACTGACAATTAAATCCCGTGACCCATCCTTATAATTTATTTCTAATTGCGCTATGGCCGCAGGTTCGCCGTAGAATAACTTATCCATACCGAATGCCGTGCGTTCCCCATAAAAGCCGTTACCCAAATGTATGGCCAAAGTTTGGGGCCCAACAGATAACCGCTCCGTGACATCATCCACATCATAATAAATGCGCTTATCGAAATCCGTCTGAGCAGGGTTAAAGATGCGGTCTCCAATTTTTTTTCCCGTCAGAAAAAACTCAGAATAACCCGCTGATGTTGAATATAACCGCGCCGTCTCGACTGGCCCGCGAACGACAAACTCTTTTCGGAAATAAGTTGCGGGCGGCATGTCTCTCAAGCGCCGTATCGTTTTGGCAATATGGTCCTCGTTTTTGAAATGAGAATCTTTGGCCGTCGAGGTCAGCCACCGCTCCAGACCTGGTGATGAAGGCGCAGGCGAATTATCGGGGCTTGTTATCCAACTCGCTTTCCAATCAGTCTCATTCAAAAGACCCATTTGCCAAGATGATACGTCACTCCAAGGGCCGGGCTCAGTCGCGCCCTCGGGCCAGACGCGTACCCGCCAATAAGCCGTCTGCCGAGATTTTAAGGGGGTTCCAGCATAGGCAATAGCGACGGATCTCCCATCAACAACCTGTCCAGAGGTCCATAAGTCAGGCGTTTCCGCCAATAAATCATCCACATTGCTCGCAACGGCTATTTCATATGCATGTTGGCTTTTAACCTGGCTACGCCACGACAGTCGCGGCTGGGCTTTATCAACAGATATGGGATTGGTTAAGTACTCTGTTTTTAGATGGTGAGGCGCCGATTGTGAGTCCACCAAAGCAGACCACTTATCTTTGGGGCTACCATTTTGCGGCGCAGACTCACATGCGGTTATAAAAGCCGCAATGAGTATTAGAAAGCTCAGCTTGAGGAAATGGGCTAGGTTAGACACAGCTCTAGTCTTACAATCGGTCATGTTTACCTTCCCAACTCCCTAACTTGCCACCTAACGACTGCAGGTAGAGAGTTCAGCGCTCTTACCAACCATACGCTTGTTATTATAAAATAAATCATTAAAAATCAAATATATTCAAAAACGCGCATACATGACGTTGGCTATGAATTTTGGTTTTAAAAGGGCGAACATATGACATATCTGAAAATCATATTGGCCCTATGTGTTCTCGCTCTATTGGGGTGTTCACAGCCTCCTGAAAGTCCTGATTTCTTATCGTCTGCAACGAGCGGTAAATACAACACACCTAACATAATCTTTTATCTGGCTGATGACCAAGACTGGACCGATTACGGCTATATCGGTAATGAAATGGTTCATACGCCTGCCGTCGATCAGCTCGCCCAAGAGGGCATGGTTTTCACCCATGCATTCACAGGACAAGCCATATGCGCGCCCAGCCGCGCCCAACTTTTTACAGGCAAATATCCGCTAAAAAATGGCAGCTTTGCCAATCATACGGCGACACGCCCCGACATTGTTTCAGTAACGAAAAAGATGCGTAAGGCTGGCTATGACGTTGTTCTCGCAGGCAAGAGTCACGTTAAACCTGACTCTGTTTATGACTGGGACGAAGTGTGGGAGCCAGTGCCAAAAGAGGGTGTGCCGCGTGACTACATTCCGCTTGACGATATTGAGCGCTATTTTGAAACGGCCACAAAACCTTTTGTTATGTTCATTGCGTCGAAATATCCGCACGGAAAATATTTTGATGTGGAAACGCCCGATGCAAGCACACTTAAATTCCATCCCTTCGATGCGCATTTGAAAGATGACACGGCTTACATCAAAAAAAGAGCGGGTTATTACCGAAGCATCAAAGAAGACAACACACAACTCGAACATGTCTTGGATTTAGTCGATGCCCATTTGGCAAAAGATACGCTATTTATTTATAGCGCTGACCACGGCGTATCGGGCAAATTTACGCTCAAAGACATTGGCCTAAAAGTTCCGTTTGTCGTGCGTTGGCCAGGCGTCGTAAAGCCGGCAACGCAGTCAAGCCAACTCATTCATTATACCGACCTTCTACCAACCTTCATACAGATTGCTGGCGGAACGAACGATATAACGATGGACGGGAAAAGTTTTTTACCTACTTTATTAGGACAAGACGCGCCTATCCATGATTTTGTTTATGGCGTCAGAACCAACCAAAATATCATAAATGCGCATGTCTATCCGTCGCGCATGATTAGAGACAAACGCTACAAATATATTCGCAATTTTAATGCCTTAGAGGTCTTGGACAAAAATCTCGGTGAGAGCGAAGCGGTCAATTTGTTTTTGCGTGAAGGCGCGCTTAAGCACAAAGATGAGATGTTTGAAGAACTTTATGATCTGAATAACGACCCGTTTGAGCAGACTAATTTGGCACACAATCCTGATATGAAAGGTATAAAATCCCGCCTTTCAAAACAAATGTTTATGTGGATGGAACAGCAAGGGGATTTCCTTGGCGACCGTTTTGGCCAAATTCCGATTATTACAGCCCCCGCCTTTAAACTTGATCAGGACTCAAAATACCGCACAGTAGCGCCCGAATTACGAAACAAGTTAAAGCTCGAAGATTATCTTGTCATAGAACATTGGGAGCGAGAAGCGCCTTAAGCCCCTATTCTGCAATCGGCATATAGGCTTCGCTTTGCGCGATAAATGAGTTGAGCCTTTCAGAAAGGCGCGTGACATCGTCTTGATAATCAGGGTCTGTCACTCTGTTAGTTGTTTCATTTGGGTCAGTGCGCAAATCAAATAACATAGCGTCGCTTTCGCCATTTAAGGGATGGTATTGCGTGTAAATCATATCGCGGCTGATAACTGTATCAGCCTGCTTAAAGCGTGAATAGATATACTCTTTATGATTTAAATTTGGCGATTTGATGATGGGGGCAAGGCTCTTCCCAACTATTTGATTTTGTATTTTTTCGCTCACCCTAAGCTCTGTCAGATCGAGCAGTGTCGGAAAAAGGTCGACCAAACTCGCTAATGCATTCGGCGCGGTAGCGGGCAGCGTGTTAGGCGCATCAATAATCAGCGGAATATGCAAGGCATTGGTGAGCGTATTGTGCTTCCCCCAAAAATTATATTCCCCCAAATGAAAGCCGTGGTCACTTGTGAGCACGATAATCGTATTTTCGCGCAGCCCTAGCCCGTCCAAAGTTGATAATATGTGGCCGACCTGTTGGTCAATAAAGCTCACAGCCGCATAATAGCCGCGCAATGATTGGCGATGAAATTCATCTGAATTATAGGTCTCGCCTTTGAAATGATAGAGATGGATTTCACCTGACCCTTTCAGGCCAGAAGGCGCTTGCGTTGGTTTCTCGCGGAAATCAGAAGGCTTAAAATCTGTATCTTCATACAGATCAAAATATTTCTTTGGTGCGTTGAATGGCAAATGGGGGCGGCGAAATCCGACTGCTAAGAAAAACGGGTCGTCCCGGTTCGCAAGGCGTTTCAAATCTGCGACGGCTTTTATCCTGACCTGACCATCATAATAAATATCGTCAGGCTTGTCCGCGCCTTCAAACCATGGACCTCTGTCGCCAAAGCGTTCGGAGCGTTTGACAAATTGTTTCGACTCCTCTGCGTAAAAAGCCGGCCCCTTAGCCTTAGGTTCCCATGCGGGCTCGCTCCAGCTTTGCTCATCAGAATCCTTTGGATCATGAAACACTTTGCCGTTCGACACTGTGTAATATCCGGCGTCCTTAAAGACGGACGGCATCGTTATAGCGCCAGGAACTTCGCGTTCAGCATTCGCTAAATAATCAATAAAACGGTTTTTGTTGGGATAAACACTGGTCATGAGACTGGCACGTGACGCGCCGCAAACTGGCACATTGGCATAGGCCCTATTAAACAGAACCCCTTGCGACGCGAGCTTATCTAAATTGGGTGTAATCGCATAGGGGTCGCCCATTGCGCCCATGGCTGTTCGATAATCGTCAATGAGAATAAATAAAACATTCTTGGGTTTATCATCGCTCGCGTTTACGTCTTGGGGCGTCGCGGCGTACTGGCAACCCTGTAGCAGACCGCTTAAAAGAATGACGGCTAAAAGGAAATAATGTCGGACGTAACTCTGCATAAATATCCATAAATTAAATTGGCGCCCAACGTCTCTTAAAGAGCTCTGTAACGCATATTTCTCAATGTCAGCGCAGCTGCGTCTATATTTATTTTTACAGCGTCAGAGCCTAATGGAGGACTTTCCTGAGTATTGCAGGCCATATAATCTGCAACCTTAACCGCGTTAAACCAATGTTCAACGTGCTGACCATCCACGACTATCTTTATGCGTTGCCATCTTTGCGGGGCTAAGACACGCTTGCGTCTGTTTCCCTCTGATAAGTTTTTCGCCGTAAGTTTTCCCGTGACTGACCCCATTAGGTATTTCGCTTTGCTTTTTTTGTAGTCGATTGAGGTATCATCAAAAATAGCAAAAGATGACAGGCATTCAATTTTCCTGTCATCGTTTGTCTTGCTCATAATAGGGTAATTAAGCACGCCTTTCGTTCCTGGCAGCATCTGAACATCTGCAATCAACTCATACTTCGCTTTGATGTGAGGCAAGAACATCTGCCTATCGCCGTGCGACGCATCGACTTTTAAAATGTCGACTTCTGCTACTGTGTTTGTCACGGGGTTAGCAACTTTGGTGCGGGCCCAATCCATTTCACCGATATTGTGGGGCCCAAGGAGCGTCCAGCCATTAGCCTCTTCATGCGGGCTCAGCTGATTTGGGAGATAGCTTAAGGACTGCAAATTATTGTCGGACTCCGTATAGTCGTCATCCGTTGGATTTTCGATAATTCGAATATTGCGCCAGCGCGTTGGGGCCTCGGCGCGGCCCGGCATCGCGCCGATGCTGTGAATTTGTAACGCTATATAGCCGCTGTCCAGAGTCTCGTCATAGAGATAGGCGCAGGATACATCATTGACGAATGTGCGCATAAGGGCGCCTTTCGCTTCGATACGTAATGAGTTCCAAGCCGTCTTATTCCAAGCCCTCTTGCACTTTTCATTTCCAATAGGGGCGTGTCGCCACTCGCCCATACCTTCAAAAAATATGCCCCCTGTCCAGGCGCGCGCAGAGGGGTCAACTTCCAACTGATAACCCGTCAGGCCAGCTCGAAATTGTGGCGCTTTAACAGACCGAAACTGAATGCCTGAATTTTCGCCTTCGCTATTATTCATCTCAAGCTCAAGAATGAAGTCTGTATATTGCTTATTTGTTGCCAAATAACGGGTCGGTATACCTGCGGCCGTTTTGCCAATAATTTCCCCATTCTCAACGGTGAAAGGGACATCACCATTGACGATATGCCACCCATCCAAACTCTCCCCATCAAAAAGAGTTTGCCAGCGTGTGTCTGGTTGAGACTGAAAATCTGCACAGCCATATAGAATAAAACTTACAAAAAATGCGAACATCCATTTCATTTTATAGCGCGCCCTCTTTCAAGCGTTGTGTGGCATAATCCGCTGCACGTGCCGTAATGGCCATGTAAGTTAAGGACGGGTTTTGCGTCGCGCAGGACGCCATCGCCGCCCCGTCTGTCACAAATAAATTGGGTACGTCGTGCGATTGTGCCCATTTATTCAGAACTGCACCTTTCGGGTCAGCCCCCATCGCCGCTCCACCCATTTCATGTGTGCGGGCGCCTAGCATGATATGCTCGCCAGGAGTCCCATCAAAACTTTTAACATTGGTGCAGCCGCCCGCGATTAAAATATCTTTCGCGTCTTTGGCCGCGCGAGCCGACATTTTGCGCTCATTCTCACGGCCATGCGCATCTATATGCAAAAGAGGGATGCCCCATTTATCCGTTTTCGTCAGATGAAGCGAAGCCTGATTGTCATAATAGGGCAGCATTTCGCCGAACATTCGCATGCCTAATTGCCAAGGTCCAAATTGCCGCGCCTGCGCCTTCACGGCAGCTCCAACACCAACAGACTTACCCGTGTGAGGCCTTTGTGGGCGCGTGGCGCCGCTGCCTTGAAATCCGTAACCCCTGACAAAATCAACATCATCGGTTTGCTCATGGCGGAAATTGGGAATGTAAAATCCGGTGGGGCGGCGGCCAAATGAATAACGGTCTTCTAGTCCGGGGACTGTACCTCTCGCGCCCGCCATACCAAAGTGATCTAAAATATAATGTCCGAGCATGCCACTAGAATTGCCAATACCTGTGGGGAAGGTTTCGCTTTTTGAGTTGAGCATAATTTGCACAGACCCTAGAGCGGAGGCGCATAAGAAAATAACTCGCGCGGTATAAGTTTGAGTTGCGCCCGTGAGGCGATCAACGACTCTAACGCCAGACGCTTTACCTGTCTCTTGGTTATATTCGACAGACGCAACAATTGCATCGGTAACAATCGTCAAGTTTCCAGTCTTCTGCGCGGCAGGTAAAGTTGCAGATAATGAACAAAAATAAGCTCCAAAAGCGCAACCGCGCATACAGTGATTTCTGGCCTGACATGGGCCACGCCCCAAGGCTTCATGAACCTCTCTGGTCTCCGATAGATTGGCGCAGCGCCCAATGACCATTGGCACTTCGGGTTTGCTTTTCTTAAGATTATCTGAGACAAATTGTTCAGCGCAACTCATCTCCCATGGCTTCAAAAAATCTCCGTCAGGAAGGTTAGGCAGGTTATCTTTATTGCCAGACACGCCGACGAAGTTTTCGACATAATCATACCAAGGTGCCAAGTCCTCATATCCGATGGGCCAAGCGATGCCGTGACTGTCTTTTTTATTGGCTTCAAAATCTTTTGGCCCCCAGCGATAGGATTGCCGGCCCCAAGTAATAGAGCGGCCGCCTAATTGATATCCGCGTGTCCACCGAAACGGCCTGTCTTCTGGTGTCGAATAAGGGTACTCTTTATCATCCACGAAAAACTGTATGAGGTGGGATTTATAGTTCCAGCCACGGGGTTTCAGTGTTTTATAACGTCCGTCTTCATGCACCGTCTCTGGCACTAATCCGCGGTTATAGAGCTCCCACGGGGCGAGCATATCTGTATATTCCTCACTGGGGTGATCAAGATGTCGCCCGCGTTCCAAGACAAGCGTTTTAAAGCCTTTTTCGCAAAACTCTTTTGCGGCCCAACCCCCCGTTATGCCTGAGCCAACAACGATGACGTCAAATTCATCCGCCATATGATCTCTCACTCACAAGGGCCTCATAGGCTTCAGCGGATAGGTTCCCGTAATATTCCCCTGGAAGCGGAACATGATTTCCGCCAGCCTCTTCTGACGAATAATAGATTAGAAATATCAGCTCTTTTAGCCGCTTATAATCCCGTGAAGTTTCATCAGGATTTTTAGAAAATGCGGCCTCATCCATATTAATAAGAAGCTCTAGGCGCTGTTCAGCCATGAGTGAAGTGTAGGGTTTTTTATACACCTCCAGCGCTTTTGTTTCGAAGGTCTTTAGAGCACTTTGAAACTGTTCTCGCGTTTTTTTACTCGCCCAACTCTGCATCATGCCGTCAAGAACGGAGGCTACGCTAGCATCTGTCGCACCTGGCGTATCGGTACGCGGAATCATAAGCTCTGCAATATCGGTAAGGCGTGTTAGCTCATCTGCGGAAAAGAATTGTCCGTCCGTAGTAATCTCAAAGACTTTACTCCCAGCTTGGTGACACCCTGTCAGCTGAAGGGCCGCAATCGTGACAAGTGAGCCTTGAAGCAAAAATCGACGTGTGAAATAGGTTTGCTTCACGCGCGATGTCTCACAGATTTGAAAAGTCCTATATCCATATTACGATAGCGTAAGGGCGACGCTTTTTAGATCTTCGCTATTGGGGCCAACCATGATTTGAAAGCGCCCTGGCTCTAAAAGAAGATTACCCTCTGCGTCATAAAACCCAAAATCAGGAGAGCCAAGATTAAACTCCACTTGCTGAGCCTCCCCAGCTTTTAGGCCTACTTTTTTAAAGCCACGCATGAGCTTAATTGGCCTCGCTCTGCTGGCGATTTCATCTCGAATATACAGCTGGACAACTTCCTGTCCGTCGCGGTCTCCAGTGTTTTTCACCTGCACAGATACCCTGACCTCATCACCCAAGGCCGCTTCAGGACTTTGTAGACGGGGCTCACCGACCTCAAAGCTGGAATAGGTAAGGCCGTGCCCAAATGGGAAAAGCGGTGTGGAGTCTGAGGCCACATAATTTCTGAATTTGCCCGTTGGCTGTTGGTAATAAAACCCAGGTAGCTGACCGACATTGCGCACCAAAGTTACAGGCAACTTACCGCTGGGATTGACGTCACCAAACAAAATACGCGCTAAGGCATGACCCCCTTCTTCGCCAGGATAAAAGGCATCAAGAATGGCTGGGCATTTTGCGGCAATCAGTTGCGGGGATAAAGGGCGTCCATGTATCAAAACCGCAACTGTCGGCTTACCAAGTTTTAGCAACGCCTCTGCCAAGGCATTCTGATCGCCGATAAGATCAATGTCATCACGATCGCCGCGAGAGTCTCCTGCGAAATAAGCTTCTCTTGCCGTATGCTCATTTCCGCCAATAGCCATAATAATGATATCGGCTGTTTTGGCGAGACTTACGGCTTCAGAAATAAGTCTTTGATTATCTTCTGACGCGGCAAATCCAGCTGTGTCATCTGCGTCAGTCTCAATCTCGTTTTGGCCTTCATCACCCAGCGTGATTTTGCATCCTTCGGCGTAGATGACCTCAATATCTTTATCACCAGCGTATTCTTCAATACCTTGCAGCAAGCTCACACCCACATGTGGTTTGGGGGAATAACCACCGAGGTGAACAGAGGCCGCGTTAGGTCCCACAACAAGAATGCGCTGTTTAGTTGATGGGTTTAAGGGCAAAATGTTGCCATCGTTTTTTAAAAGAACAACGGATTCCTCAGCCATTTCCAACGCGAGCGCCCTATGCGCATCACTGCGTGAGAGTGTTTGCGCTAGGTCAGGATTAGCGTGAACCATATCAAATAGCCCGCACTTAAACTTTGCCCGCAGAATGCGTTCAGCCGCCCGCCGCACAAAGCTCTCACTGATCAAACCGTCACGTACCAATTGAGGCAACATCATGTAAACGCCGTTATTGGCGAGTTCAATATCCACGCCTGCTTTGAGCGCCATAATAGCCGCCTCGCCTTCCGAGGCTGCAACGCCGTGCAAACTATGGATACGGCGAATGTCATCCCAGTCAGAAACGACATAACCGTCAAACTCCCAATCCTCGCGCAATGTATCGTGTAAAAGCTCGACATCTGCGTGAGCAGGCACACCGTCAATTTCGCCGTGTGAGGCCATAAGACCAATGGCGCCAGAGTCTTTAATGGCCGTTCTGAACGGAGCAAGAGTCACATTTTGCAACTCAACAGGCCCGATGTGAGATGGCGCAAAATTCCGTCCTCCTATACCTTGGCCATAGCCCGCAAAATGCTTGACGCTGACAGCCATTTTGTCGTCGGCCAAATAGTCAGACTTTTCGCCTTGCAACCCCATAATAATCGCATTTGCGGCCACCGAAATAACGTGAGGATCTTCGCCCCACGTTTCCTCAGCGCGGCCCCAACGGGGGTCTGTGCAGACATCAATATTAGGAGAGAAACACCCTTGAGAGCCGCGCGCACGGGCTTCAGCAGCTGTGGCGCTAAACACCTTTTCAACGAGTGGCGGATTAAACGCGCAGGCCATCGTCAACGCTTGCGGAAATTGTGTGGCGCCAGTCGCCAAAAGGCCGTGCAAACATTCTTCAAATATGAAAGCCGGGACTCCGAAGCGGTTGCGGGACGTCACAGCTTCTTGTAAGGCGATAACCGCCTCCGCATTCTCCGCAGGTCCCGCATCAAGGCTGGCAGAGTAGACGCCGCCGATTCCGTGTTCAAAATAAGGGTGTTTCGATTGAAACTTTTCAGGATCAGCCATGACGTCAGCCGCGCGCGGGCAATTAAGCTGTGCGGCCGCTTCTTCTAATGTCATTTGATCGATAAGTGCCTTTGCGCGCTGTGTCGGCGATAAAGCGCTGTCTTTAAAGTCGACCTTAGCTTCTGAGCAAGCGGCAGTGGTGAGTGCAGCGCTACCCGCGCTCGCGGCCCCAATCGATTTCAATACGTCACGTCTATTCATCTTATTTCCTCAGTTGAGTTGGTTTAGAGGTATCATTCTCTTTTTGAAGGATTGCGGGCATTTGACTGCTGAGCGTCAAGTAAAAGGCGTCCATAACAAAGCCGTCTTCGCGCATTGAAAACTCGACCTTGTGTTGACCTGCTGAGGGGACATCAATCCAAATGCCCCCGATGACACCGCAGTGATCGTCCACCGTGCGTTGGCGATTATCCCAATACCATTGGTGCCGACCCGGACAGAACTGCATGCGAGCACCGCTTTCGGGCCAGTCGCCGTTTAACCCCACATGCACGCTATTGTCTTCACTCCCACGGCTATAGGTGCGCACCCAAACGTGGTAACGACCCGCCATAGGAAAATTTACGTCATAAGAGACGATGGCCATCTTACCCGGCTGGCCGCTAAAGTTCTCCCCGCGAACAAGCGTATCATCATGCGTCAGCCGCGTGTCGGGAATGATGACAGTATATCCCGTATTGTCCGTGTCAAAGATTTGCCAATCTGCGGGGCAGTTATCTGAACGGCACCACTCGCGCACATCCGACAAGCGTTGAGAGACAAAGCTCTCTGCCTCAACGCGAATATCATTTTCGGCTGCGCGCTCTACTAGAATAGCCCATTGACCACTTCCCCCGTCAGGTGGACTACCGAGCCCCACAGAGGACGGGCCCTGCCGTCTACGATTTTTGTCTGTGATTGAGCTCGCCCCGCCAAGCACGAAAGCTTTAGAGCCTTTTTGCAGCGCCCCACCTTTTATTCTGTCATACCAATCAACATTGAATTTGCCTTGCATTCCAGGAAGTCTGAGTTGCACTTCTTCTTCGCCCGGAACGATGACGTAAATCTCGCCTGGATTGGCGAAAACATAATCATCTAGCCCCACTGTGGCCAAATCTTCGGCGCGCATACTCAACGCCTTCTCGCCGACATGACGTCTGAAGAATTCTAAAGCAGCGCGGCCGCCTTCCCACAAACTTGCGCGTGTGCGGTGGTCTTGGCAGTCGAGGTCAGAGCATCCGGTTTTATAGCCGTAATACGCTTCAACCCCATTCGCGCCTGCCGTCAGAGCACTCCATAACCCGTCGCGTAGAAATTTTTCACTTGGGATTGTGACCTCGCGTTTTGAAGGCAGTTTGGCATCAGGATAGTCAATATCAACTGTTGCCCCGCCGTCCGCGCGCCCTGGCTCATCATAGGCTAGGACAAGGTTTTTTCCTGATAGTTTTACGGTGTTAGCCCAACTCACAACATCGGGGCGTAGGTCAGAATAATCGTCTTGGCGTCCCTGTAAGCTCAGCCCGTTTAGACGTGTGTTAGGGCCAAGAAAAGGACGGTATCGCTCTTTTTGGTCGGGGTAGCTGTGCAGGACGACGGGGTGGTCGTAGATGTTATGAGAGGCGATGTAATTTATCATATGGCGAATGTCGCCAGGGTGCTGCACGTTCTCTTCACCGATATTCCAGCTTAAGGCCAGCATATGCCCAAAACGCGCCATCATTTCACGAATATAGAGCTTTCGGTTACGGTCGAGCGCCCCATCACCCATGAAAAGATTGTTTTCAGTTTCCTGCAATTTGAAATGCAAATGAATGCCGAGGCTATCCGCATATGAAAAGGCCTTGAGCCATTGCTCCATTTTGGACACATCAAATCTGTCTTGAATGGTGCCTGTGTTCCATTGCGCTTTTGGCTTCATGGCCATGTACGCTTCCTCATCTACAGCTAACAGATGCGGAAAGACATTGCGGTCATCACCGCCCGTGTTCCAGAGCAGCATGGAGACGGAATTAGCCCCCGCATCAGCGAGATATTCAAACATGCCGAGGAGGCCTTTGCCTTTATTCCCTCGCCACAGAAAAGGTCGGGCATTGCGGGAGAAATCTTTTTCGTGTGCCGCCCAATCTTTGCGGAAATCTTTAAAATTAGGCGTCGCGTCAAAACCTGAATAAGCGAGCATATTTTCAGGCGCGTCAGGGCCGAATTTGAAAAACAGGCTGTTATCGCCTGAATAGCGATAATAAGACTCGCCCGTGTAAGTCAGTATGCCTCTGGCTTTAATGGGATCGTTCGACACTTTATTTATTGAAAAACGTCCTATCTTTCCGTCATTTTCCAAAGGGGTACCAACTGGTGCGCGAATGGCGACATCAGTTCCTTTCCGAAATCGGATTTTCCAGTCATAAACTCCCTGCTCTGTTGGCAAAAAATGAGCGCGCCATATTTTGCCAGATGAACAGCCATAATCTGCAGCGTTGCCACAGGCTGCAAAATACCCAGGCACTGTCCATTCCTTTTCGCCTTTGGAAATAATCCAATCGAGCCGAATATCTGAGAAGGGATTTATCTCGCTTCGCTCATCCAATTCTGGGCCTTGGACGGAGAGCGTCACAGAATCATTAACTGTGCCTGAGGTATCGATGTTAACTGCATGGGCGTTCGAGGTTAGCAGCAAAAATACAGCACTCAAAATTACTAAGACAAGTCCTACATGCTTATGCAATCGCATATCAATCAAACCATATTCCCCTAAATTTATGTGTGTTGTTCTTGTGTAGGCGTCTTTATTTGATGCCATGACTGGTCAACTTTAGTCAAGAAAAATCATTATTGCGCAGATATGTGATGGCGTGAAAGGACAAAAATCGAACCATGCCATTGACGACTGAAAAGAGCGTCACGTCCAAGCTCGAATTATATCCGACTTGTCTCAGATACAAAAAAAAACCCGCCATAAAGGCGGGGAAAAGTTTCAGGGTAAATTCTATTAAAAACGCTGTTGGACGCTGAAGGTAATTGTCCGGCCATCGAAATCTCGACGTCTTGGCAAAATTTCCAGCCCTTCAAACTCTTCACGAATGACGTTTGTCAGATTGAAGCCTTGAAGTTTAAACTGAGTGCTTTTTCTTGGATTATAGGTCAAAGCCAAATCATATTGCGTACGCGCTTTGGTCTGACGCTCCCGACCAAAGAATGTTCCGCCTGATTCAAGATCCGCACGAGAGCGATAATTCTGAGCAAGACGCACAGAGAACTTATCTGTTTCGTAAAACCCGATGATATTATAGCTGTGCTTAGATACATTTGTCAGATTAGACCCATCTTCAGAGCCCGTATCAACAAAGCTATAGTTGAATGTACCCCCGAAGTTGCCCCAGAACCCATCAAGAAAATCTGTGTTCTGAGTTGTTTGAAACTCAAGACCATTTACGCGGATAGGATCCGTGTTTCTGAACCGTGTGATGTTAAGCGCTGGATTTGCTAAGTCGCCTCGACCAACATCTAGTCGGCAGTTTCCAAGCGAGTCGATAAATGGCGTTCCGGTGCCAAGCGCGGTTGCGGCAGCAGGGTTATTCGCTCTGACATCGTCTAGAGGTGTCGTACAAAACTCATTGTTCAGCCCGCCTGTAGAGAAGCGTTCGATTTGAACGACTTCTTTTGTGAAAAGGTTCAGACCAACAATACTGCCCGGACGGTTATACCACGCGATGCCGAGGTCAAAGGCTTGTGAGCTTCTCGGATTTAGCAACAAAGTCGACTCGGTAATACGGATTGAACCCCCTCGCTCATCTTCGTCTACAAGTGACGGATCTGGTGCTCGCACATCCACGATTGACGGTAGCGGATTAAATTCCGCCAAGTTGAAGGCTTCAAATGTTTTGTAATAAGCGAAGTTCATGACAACGTCACCTGTCAGATCCGCAATCAAGTTAGCTGACGGCAACCACTCTTTATAGCTACCCGCCCCTTCTTCTTCGGCATCTAGCGCCAAACCACTCAAATCGGTTTCAATATAGCGCAAGCCAAAGTTACCGCGTACGGGGAAGGTCGAATAATTCTCGCTGAAATCATATTTCACCATGCCGAATAATTCGAGGTTATTGCGTTCAGCCGTAAATGTATTGGAAATAACATTTGCCTGGGGACCAAAGTCACCATTGATGAACTGATTTACGGTTTGATTGAAATCTGTAAACGGGTTGTTGATGAGCGGAATAGGTCTCAAACGATCCAAAGTCGTGCCCCTGATACGGGTCGGCACAATGATATCACTTGGAATCGCGTCTCCGTTTCCGCTCATCATAAGCGGTAATAGCTGCTCTCTTACCCGATCAAGGTCAAGAGACAGGAATTCATCGCCTTGCGCGCCCGGCACACTTCCACCAAAGAAGCTCGCCCCACTAGAGGCAGCCGTACCTGGGACGAAGATGCTGTTATCAAGATTATCAACATTAGTGCCAAAAAGGCTGTTGTTTAAGCGGTATGATGATGCAGTTTCTTCCTCATAACGCGCGCCAACTTTTACGCCGACAAAGGGTCCTTTAGAGAACTTATACTCGAGATCGCCATCAATCGCTTTTAAGTCTCTGTCCACACCTTGCGCGAAACCAGCAATAGTAAAGATATTACGTACACCATTATTATTGCGTTGCACCTGAATCCCTGATCCGTTCGGGTAGAACCAATTCCCTCCCGAAATATCTAGCGCGTCATCAGGAATATTAAGAGAGACAGAGAAGTCATCAACATCGGCTCCGCCTGTATCAATTCTACCTAAAACACCATTTGACGTATTGGTCGCGGTCGGGCGTCCCTGATGATTAATACGCGCATCAAATTGATCCAAAATAACGCGGTTTTTAGCCTCAGAGTAAGTACCAATCACATTAAGCTTTAGATTTTCGTTTTCCCAAGTGAGCTGCGGGTAAAGCGCCCATGTTTCTTCAAGGCTCGGGAAACTCCGATTACCAAAGGCAACCTGCGGATCATCAAAATCAATGACTTGGTGGAGATAGACATCTTCATTCGTGCCGTCGCGGTTGAAATCAAAATTACCAATTAATTGACCATCATCGGGAGACGTAACTTGCGCCGCAGATCTGCGGGGCTGAATTTGAACAATGTCCTGTGTCGCATCGTTAAGATTGCGTTCCGCATATATACCGTCCAAACGGAAATTGAGATTATCACTCGCTTCAAACTCAAATCCAGCGGCAGCGGATAAACGGTCACCCTCAATAGCATTGGTAAAGCGGCGAAGGTCACCCACATAGATGTCTGACCGACCTGCGGAGTCCAAATCCGTTAGGTTTGGCGCATCGTTTCTATAATCCGTGATGTTAATAGAATCGCGGCGGAAATTTTGTTGACTATATGCGACGGTGCCGAACACACCGAATTTGCCGTCATTAAAATGCTTGGCGTAAGTCCCGTAAACGCCCGGATTAAATTTCTCCGTTGACTCTTCATAGTCAACAAGTGCGCGGACAACACCCGCCCCGTCTCTGCGGTTAAGGGCGGAATTAATCTTTAAGTTTACATTCGCCGCCAAGCCGCCTGATAGAGACTCCGCTGTAAATGATTTCTCGACATCCGCACCACTAAATATGGCACTATCGTAAACGCCAAAAGGGTTACCCGCACGGTTCGTGCCGCCGCCGCGTGGACTGGCGATATTTTGTCCCATGACTGTCGTCTGCGTAAAAGCGCCAGGTAGGCCACGTACGCTGATTGTCGCGCTACGGCGGTCACCAGAACGGTCAATTTGAACACCTGTAATACGTTGCAGGGCTTCACCCAAGTTCAAATCAGGGAAGTTACCGAGATCATCAGCGGAAATACCGTCCAAAATGACATCCGCTTTACGTTTGGTTTCAAGCGCATTTGCCGTAGTCGCTTTAATGCCTGTAACAATAATTTCGTCACCATTATTAACAGAGGTTGTTTCAGGCGTTTGAGCAGATGCAGTCGAAAATAAGCTCAGGCTCATGACTGTTCCTGCAGCAGACGTCAGCAAGGTTGATTTTATTCTATTAAAAATTTGGTCGCTCATAGTGTTTCCCCTTTTTTAAACTCTGTGTGCACGCAGCCCTTTCTTTCCGAATTTGACCGCTATTGATTATTTATGATTATTTATGTTCACACTCAATACATATATATGCGCGCCTTCGTAAAGTCATAATTATTGCTTTTGTCGAAAAAAATCCCGAAAAGTTGCATAAATAGCACATTTTTGAAGGTTAATTTACAAACTTTTTTCAAAAAACACCTTCAAACATGAGAATTTCGCATGCTTAAAAATGCGCACGACTCACACATGCCTTGCGTGAACATGATTATTCTTAAATATCTAATTGGAGAATTATCGCCTTGCATGGAGTCTTTGACGCAATGCTCTTACCTATCCAACTCAAAAGACTTTCGGCTAATATTGGGATCAATTCGCAGCCAGAATTGCGAATTAAGACCGTAGATTTTCCAATGAAGCTTAGAGCCATACGGCTTTGCGACCACGCTTCAATCACTATAAATCCATTTATTGCGTAACAAATCATTGATGTTAATGTGTGTAAAAGCCGAAACGGCCTGCGGGGGAATAGTGAGCGACTCTAATAGAAAACTATTGCGCCAGGATCATCAGAACCTGCAATTGTCGCTCCATAGACGCAAATTCATTACTTTAGCAGCGGCTAGTCTAGTTGGCGCTTGCTCGGATGCCGCCACCATCACAGGCAATGCATCAGGAAAAAAGCCAAATATCATTTTAGTGATGGTGGATGACCTAAACGATTGGGTCGGCGCGATGAACGGACATCCTCAGGCCCGCACTCCTAATATCGACAGGCTGGCACAATCAGGGACGCTATTCTCTAATGCCCACGCTCAGGCGCCGGTTTGCGGGCCCTCGCGAACTAGTCTTATGACAGGGCTGCTACCGTCCACGACAGGTGTGTATGGGCACATTGAGGATGACGATATTCGCGGCGCAAGTTCGGCCTTAAAAGAGATAGTCTTCTTACCAGAATTTTTGAGACAAGCTGGATATCATACCATGGGTATCGGGAAATTATTTCATAAAGGCGCGCCCAAGGACACATTTGACGAGTTTGGTGGTCGCCATGCAGGGTTTGGTCCCAAACCAGAGCAAGCGTTTCATTGGGACCAACCAGGCACGTCAACAGACTGGGGAGTTTTCCCCGAGAGCGATGATGACATGCCAGACACAAAGTCTGCACAATGGGCAGCCGAGCGTCTCGGAAGAGACTATGAGAACCCCTTCTTTTTGTCCGTGGGTTTTTTAAGGCCACATGTGCCGTGGTATGTGCCGCAACATTGGTTTGACATTCATCCAAAAGAAAAGCTGTGGCTACCCCCATTTTTAGAAAATGATTGGGACGACTTACCGAAAAAAGCCCAAGAGATTACGAATCTACCCAATATGCCTGACATGTCGTGGGTAAGAGATAACGATCAATGGAAAAATATTGTTCAGGCCTACCTCGCCTCAATTAGTTTTGTCGATCACTGCGTGGGCATTGTTTTATCAGCTTTGGAAAAAAGTACTTATAAAGACAATACAGTCATCATTTTCTGCTCTGACCATGGCTATCATCTCGGTGAAAAAGGACTGTTTCAAAAATTCACCCTTTGGCAGCGCTCAACGCGGGTTCCACTTATTATGTCTGGCAAGGGCATCCCTTCATCTAGAACAATAGACGCGCCCGTTGGCCTCATTGATATATACCCAACCCTCGCGGGCATCGCGAGTTCGGAGAGCCCACGAGGGTCACAAGGTAGGAGCCTATTACCTTTGTTACATCCTGAAGCTAAAATCCCAGAACGGCCTGTTCTGAGCACTTACGGGCCAGGCAATCATTCTGTCAGGACAAGGGACTATACGCTCATTCGTTATGCCGATGGCAGTTCAGAACTCTATGACAGACGTTTAGACCCTAATGAGTGGAAAAATCTGGCAACAGACTCAAAATATCAAAATGTCGTAAAACAGTTGGAAAAACATCTACCCGCTGAAAATGCCGCATGGGTAGACAAATCTCAACTCAACATCAGCCCCTATTTTCGCCAAAAATAATAGCAACCTACTTTTGGTGGCGACCAATTGGCCCATTATCACCAACCAAATAGATACGGCGCCATTCCGACTTTTCTGGTTTTTCCGCAATTATGATGCGCGCATCGGGATGAGCATTTTTTATAAAGGCGCTCGCGGCTGAACCAGGACTGTCTAGATTGCTAAGCGATTTCGGCCGGTTTGCCATTTCTTTGCTAGGCTCTCCTTTAAAATCACCAAATTCTAATAGGACTTTTCCAGGCGTAAAGTTCAGTCCAGAGTTTTGACTATTCCACCACTGCACTTTGGTCTTGTCTGATGTAGGATCAACACCGCTCAAAAGAAAACGCACGTTCTCTCCGTCAACCAAGAAATCCCCACGTCCAATTGGTAAGCCGCTTTTAACATCCCCAACCCAATTCTCGCCGTCCCAAGCAAAATAGCTGGCGTGTTTAGGGCCGCCAATTTGCCAGCCAATATCCTCCCCAATATAAGCGTTAATGTGAGGCTTTCCCTTTGCATCAACTTTCGTAATGCCGTTGAATGTCCACATGTTACCCGTATCCACCGCTAACGCTTTCTCGTCAGCGACGTCTTTCGTGATTGGAAGCGACAAGGTTTCATCTTTGACCGTTTTCCAGCTATTGTCTTTTGTATTAAACTTGACGAAATACAGGTTTTTTCGCTCGGTAGAATGTCCACCTCGATTGTTATGCGGCGCGCCTCTGTCCCAGCAATAGTGATAATCAAATCCTATGACAATCTCATCGCCCGCTCCCTTAGACACCGAGGCATACCAGCTATCGTTGCTGATATTATCTTCGCGGCGTTTTGATTTTAGAAAAGAGACAGGCTCTGAAAACGTCAGTCCGTTATCGCTTGATTTTTGATAGACCCAATCACTGCGATGCGCGCCGTGGCGATAGAAAAGATAGATATCGCCATTGTCCATTTTAACCGCCTGATTATACGTCCCGAAAGGCGTGATATTGTTCAGGTCACGCCATGCTGTAATGTCATAGGGCTTTTGAGAAACTGCATGACGATTTTCGCCAGAATGATATCCGCCTAAGGCGTTATCACCGTGAAGCTCTTTTACCCCGCCATGTCCGCCGTAAAAAATATGAATATATCCTTCATCATCAATTATCATTGTGGGCTTGCCATGACTATCAATTTTCTTCGTCGGGTCCTTACCCAATATGCTCGTACCCGCTTTAAAGGGCCCACTCCACTCCTTCGTTGAGTGGTTGTAAGATGCCACGTAAGGGTCTTCATTGGAGCCTTGATAGGAGACGTAAGTAATCCCGTTAATGTGTTCACCCGCAGGATGCTGTACAACGGCGACGCCCTCTCCAAATCCATTTTCGGCAAAATAGGGTGTTGTTTCAGGTTCGGACAATGTGTCGACTGCGCAGGCATTGAGCAAACATGCCAAACCAATAATGAGGGATTTATGTAATTTTATCATGTTAAATCTCGCTGACATATTAATGGCCAGGAAGCTGCTTAAGGGGCAAGAAGCTGCGCAATATTGCTTTCCTCATAACCAAGTCTATGAGCTTGAATTTTAAGCTTTGCGGCTTCGGGCCAGGCAAAGGGTTCCTTATAGATTTCCCAAGCAGCTGGCTCATATTCATTTTGAATAATTTTATAACTAATCATTGCCCCAACAGTGGAACTTGAAAGCTCAACCAATCCATTTTTCATGATCACTTTCGGGTCTGCTGTTTTAGGCTTATTTGCTTGCCCACTCCAAAGCTTAGAAACTAAGTCACGCTCAGACATTCTCGGATCGTCACCTATTTCCCTTAACCACCGATCCATTTCATTTTGCAACTCAGCTAGTACTTCCGCATAGGCGGGATCTGTCGCAATATTATTTAACTCATGCGGATCAGAGAGAGTGTCAAATAATTCATCCACCTGTTTTGACGCTCTAAACCACTGAGCTTGCGCGTCCGTCAATTGTCCCTCATCCAACAGCCGCAATAGTTCCTGCATTGATGGTATTTTTTCTCTGTAAGCGACTGGCAAATAATATCCCTGCTCTGGGAGGTAATTGCGAATATATTTAAACCGTTTATCCTTCACAGCTCTAATAGCGTCGGTAAAGCCGTCTAACCTATCGCCCGCCGCATAGATATATTTGCGCGGCTCAGCCGTCTTAGTGATGAAGTCATACCCTTGCATATGCGAGGCCGTTTCGCCGCCAGCCAAGCCCAGAGTTGTTGGTGCAAAATCGACAAAGCTCACGAGTTGATCATTAATATCACCAGCACCCTTTGCGTTCGGGTAGCGCACGATTAATGGCACCTTCAAGCCGCTATCATATATGAGGCGTTTTTGACGCGGCAAGGGCCCGCCGTGATCTGAATAGAAAAAAATGATTGTATTTTCTAGCAATCCATCTTGTTTCAACTGTTCTAAAACCGCGCCTATCTGTTGGTCTGTCTCTGCAAGATTATTATACATTTTCCACATATCTCTCCGAACAGCGGGCGTATCGGGTAGATATGGCGGAATAGGAAAATCTAAATCTTTAGGCACGTGAATTGCGGTCTCGGACTCACTTGTTTTTTCCAATGCACGTTTTGGTAGCGCCGCAATTTTTTCGACGTCATCTGAAAAATAATGCCGCTGTTCAATTTTGCGAAACCCGTAAGGTTCAAACAGGCCGGACTCGTGTGTTGTCGTAAAATTGACAACGGAGAAGAATGGTTTGCCCGCTGGGCGGTTGCGCCAATGCGCGAAAATTCCGTTCTCATCCCACGCGTTTTTAGGCGGCTTGAATTGATAATCTGTCTTATAGTTGTTTGTTGTATAGTAACCCAAGCCCCGCAAATACTGACTTAACATTCTAGCATCTGGTGGTGGCACTGCTTCATAAGATGGAAGCCCAGTCACATCTGTGTGCGACGTTGTTCGCATATGATTAGCCCCAATGGACGACGGATACATCCCCAAGGCGAGACTGGCTCTGCTAGGTGAGCATACCCCTGACGGGGAATAAACATTGGTGTAGGTTACGCCCTCTTGGGCCAGTCGGCTGATGTTGGGCGTCTCAATTGTAGTATCACCATAGGGGGGCAATGTTGGGCTCGTATCTTCTATGACGAGCCAAAGAATGTTGGGGCGCTCTTGCGCTTTCGTAGCATTATCAGCAGGCGCACAAGCCCCAATTAATAGCAGCCCTAAAACAGCCAAACAAACTAGACCAACTAGCAGCCCATGATTTGGTGTTTCAGAATTGTGTCCTGTATTATTTTTCACGTAGCCAACCTTTAATTTTATGTTGTCGCCCTAGTTTAAATTTGCACTAATTTGATAATTTCCTGGTTTTAATTCCATGAGTTTTTCAGCACTTTGTCGGACACCGTTTAAGGTCAAATTTTCACTGCTTACAGCTGGCAAGACGATATCGGCGACAGTGTTTTTAGGCACCGTCACATCAAGTTTTAGCCGACCACCGTCTGTTGTCCAATTCACAAATACCTCACCTTGAGGCGTCAGATAGCCGCCTTTTGCGCTGCTGAGTTGTTCACCAAATTGAGGTTCGATGCGAAGCTTTTTAAATCCCGGCTCTACAGGAGTGATACCCAATATGCCTTCGTAAAACCAACGGGAGACTGTGCCATAAGCATAGTGGTTTAAAGAATTCATGCCCTGTGGATTGAAGCCCTCATTGATGGAATATGAATCCCAACGCTCCCACGTTGTTGTCGCTCCGTTATTAATAGAATGGAACCAAGACGGATAGCTTTCTTTGAATAAAAGCTCATAAATAATATCGCTGCGGCCGACATCTTGGAGGACTTGTGTGAGTAATGGTGTCCCCAAAAAACCAGTGCGCAGATGAAAATCGGCTTTCGCAATTTCAGCAATTAAATGATCTACAGCGATGTCGCGTTTATCTTCTGGAAATAAGTCATAAGCCAAACCCAATAGATATGTTGTTTGGGTAGGCCTGCCGTTTTTCAAGATTAAGTCTTTGTCGAAAAAATGCTCTAAAAATGCTTGCTTAATGTCGTTATGCAAAGCCTTTAACTCAAGCGCGTCCTGGTTTTTCCCAAGCACTTCAGCCGTTTTAAGCGTAAGTTCAACAGAGCGGGCATAATAGGCTGTTCCAATCAGACTATAATCTGTATCCCCGCGATTACCGTTATTGTCAGCTGTTACGTTTTGCGGATAAGGCTGTAGCCAATCACCAAAAGTGCTCATGTTCGAAATCAAGTTTTCACTTTTTTTCTCATGATAGTTGAGCCAGCCTTTCATCATGTCGTAATTATCAGCCAGAATTGTGTCATCACCTGTCGCCATATAAAGCTCCCAGGGAATAATGGTCACGGCATCCCCCCAGCCTGATGACGCAAAATTTATCCACTCGACAAAAGGCACATAGACGGGAATTTTGCCATCCGCCCCCTGCTCTTCTCTGACGCTTTGAAGCCAAGCCGACCAAAACCCATAGGTATCGGCCATATACATTGACGGCGTCACAAAGACCTGCGCATCGCCCGTCCAACCCAGACGCTCGTCTCTCTGAGGGCAATCGAGGGGAATGTCATAAAAATTACTTCGCATCCCCCAGACAATATTTTTTGAGAGTTGATTTAACTTGGGATGAGAGCTTTCAAACTTTGCGTGAACATGGATATCGGAATGCTGAATTAAAGCCGTTGCCCACTCCTTTGTGGGCTTCTGTGACGGGTCAAAACCTGAGACTTCAATGTAGCGATAGCCGTGATAGGTAAATGTTGGGTGGTAATCTATCCAGCCAGTTTTAGACGGCAGATAAAGATTAGTCGACTCGGCGCTTCGGTAGTTGTCAGTATAGAACTCGCCTTTATGTAAAGCCTCAGCAAAACGTATTTTTACCTCTTGCCCGTCTAATACGGGGATTTGCAATCTTGGCACCCCAACCATATTTTGGCCAAAGTCAAAAATTGCTACCCCGCTATCAGCTTTTACAATTTCTTTAACAGGTAATGTCTGCGTAAAGCGGATCGGAGAATGGCGTTTGGGCTTTATTGCGACGGCTGCATCAAGCGGCTCCTCTACGGCTTTCGCCCAGTTTGAACTATTGAACTCAGCCGTCGTCCAGCCCAAAATTTCTTGCCCTTGGTCATAATGTTCACCGTCATAGATACTGGCAAAACGAATGGGACCTGATTGCGAAACCTCCCAACTGTCATCAGTCGTGACGACATGTGTTTCACCGTTTGCATAAGTAATTTCAAGCTGCGCCAATAATCTTGCGGGTAGTTTATGGTCTCTATCTAAAAAATCAGAAACCCGCCCCGCATACCACCCGCCAGCTATGCTCGCCCCAATAGTATTTTCGCCTTGAATAATTTTATCGGTAACGTCGTAAGTCAACGACTCAATCCGTTTGGCGTAAGGCGTCCAGCCTGGTGTCATGACGTCTTTGCCCGCAATTTCAGCGCCGTTCATATAAGGCTTAAACAGTCCTTTGGCCGTAACATAAAGGCGAGCCAGTTTTACATTCTCATCAACCGAAAAGGTTTTGCGCAGATATTGCGGCGTAGCCAGTGTTGCCTGTGTGGGGCTTTCGCTGAGACGTGTGTCCGGATGTCCAATCCATTTACCCCGCCAATCACCGTTCTCTAGCAGGCCAAGCTCAACGGACTGCGGCGCACTCCAAGCTGATGGCTGGTCACTTTCATCCCATAGTTTGACGCGCCAAAACAGCTCTTGCCGCGACACTAAATTCTCACCTTTATAGCTTATCCATGAAGTCTTAGGTGAGAAAACTTTACCGCTATCCCACAAATCAGCGTCGTCTGATAAGCGTTCTAAACTCGTGGCAGCCTGTATCTGGTATGCAGACTGAAACTGCGCATTCGAGTCCTTAGACACCTTCCAAGAAAACCGAGGAGACGCTTCGTAATAACCCAACGGGTTTTCGAAACCTTCTCCGACCTTTAAATCTATAGGCGCTGATGCGGGAGCCAGCACAGAGGAAGTCTTAGGGTTTGATTGTCCACAAGCCGTAAACATGAACGCGAAAAAAGCTAAGAAAAAGCTACGAAATATATTCACCTTCAATGTTTGAAAATTTCGAAACACCGTCAGTATTTTGCTTGGCTCACTCCAATAGTCCATGTGCGTACGTACTATCATCCTCTATTCCCCAGGTTAGACACCCATGTTCTTGGGCAGCCTTTTTATATTTCGCACTCACCAAATTTATCTGCGGGTTCAGCCGTCTGTCTTAGAAATGATATGAGCATTTATGCTTGATAATGATTATTTATGCACTAATAATCAAGAGAAACATCATGGCTTCCGTTTTAAAATGTAATCACGAAGATAAAACGGCAGTGACTACAGACTGACGTGACAGCCTTCACATCATCTTAGGCGGCACGACTGGCCAAACATAAATGACTTGAGAGGAACAGGCATGAAAATACAAGCACCTATTTATCTATTAGGCCTGATTTGCCTGATGCCGGCGTGCGCATCTCAACCAAAAACCTCTAGTGCGGCCGTTTTGAACGCAAAGCCTTCATCCCAGCTTTCCGCAGACAAAGTGGACTATTTTGCAGATAATGGATTTGGGAATGCTGTAGCCGTCATACAACATCCAGCGGGCCAGTATCACGATGGCATTACCTATGTGAGTTATCAAGGTCCGTTAGAGGATCCTTATGTTGCGTCATACGATCATGCAAAAAACGAATGGAAAGGCCCCTATAAGGCTGGCGTGAGCGCAATGGGCAAAGACCCAAGCCGAAAGATTGATAATCACGGCAAGCCTACAATGATCATAGACGATGCAGGCTATATCCATGTCTTCTTCGGCGGTCACGGCGGCATGCCTCACCACGGAGACAACCCGCTCGGCAATCATCACTACGGCGAAAACAAACATGTCGTCAGTAAAAGGCCCCTCGATATCACTGAATGGGAAGAACTGGACACAATCCCCCCGTTTGGCACTTATAATCAGGTTGTTAAAATGGATAATGGAGACATATATTTATTCTATCGCCACGGTGCTCATCGCAGCGATTGGGTCTATCACATCTCAACGGATAATGGTCGAAACTTTGGACCTGCGATCTCATTCTTAAAACACAAACGCCGCGATGACGTGCAAGGCGTGGATAGCTGGTATCCATGGGTTGGGCGGGGTCAAGGCGACGATATCATCGTTAGCTTTGATTATCACCTGTGTTGGGACGGCAAGGCGAGACCCCGCGGTCATACAGCCAATCGCGAAGACCTTCATTATATGACCTTCAACACCAAAACGAAAACATGGCGCAATGTTAAAGGCGAAGTCTTGCCCATGCCACTCACACGCGAAGTTGCCGACGTAAAAACAAAGGTCACAGACTCAGGTGAGTTCTGGACGTTTAACGGCGCGGCGGCACTCGACCCAGACGGCAGGCCGCATATCTTAATGAATGCGGGTAAGGATATTGGGCAAATCACAGGCGGCCCGAAAAGTCCAATTCACTATCGGTGGGATGGTTCGCGCTGGGCGGGTGGAAATGTCGTGGGCCCCTTAGGCGCACGAGCAGATTTAAAGGTAAATTCGGCGACTGATGTTAGCCTGTATATGTCATATAGTGATGATAAAGGGGCTGGCGTCTTGGCCCGACTTGACAGCACAGATGCTGGCGAGACTTTTGAAAAAGAAAAAACCCTATTCAAACATGGCCGCGGCGGGTTCGCCATTAGCGCCCTCATAGAAAATGCTCATCCAGATGCCCAAATGATTATTACGCAAAAAAGTGGCGGAACAGCGCTTAAAAAAATGTACCTTATTGGTGAAAACGGGCCCGTTAAACGGTCACGACAGGAAAAATAAGCTATGGTTTCAAGTAAAGGCTGCGAGCTTTCAAACTATCGTCATTTAAGTGCTCTCATAAAAGAAGAGTGTGTTTACTGGACTCTAGACCCCTAATTTGACGGTACGTGATTTCGGCTCAGCTCTGTCTCTGGAACGCATTTGCCTTTGTTTTGAGTATGCCCCCTTCGCAAATATCAGACTTCACGAAACTGTGATAATTCAATTATTGACCAATTGGTTTATTATTCCTATGTAGATTTCGTAGGCGGAAGACGCCTCTTATTTTTAACACAATATTGACCAATTGGTCATGAACTAGGAGTATAACAATGACTTTAATTCCCTCTAAATATCACGGCGCTTTGGATTATGCCGTTGCCGCCACATTAATCGTCGCCCCACTGGCACTTAATTTTGAAGGTGTCGCCAAATATCTCGCTATCGCAGGTGGTCTGGGATTGCTGATGTACAGTCTAATTACTGATTATTCGCTTTCAGCTCGCAAACTTTTGTCATTCAAAGCTCACTTAATTCTAGATTTCATTGCAGCCCTCGGTTTGGTCGCGGCCCCATTTCTCTTTGGATTTACGGGCCTAGAACGCGCGTTTTATCTCGTGATTGGTCTATCCGTCATTGCGGTTGTGTTGATCACTAACTCAGAAACTGATGAGTAGGAAACAGCGTAGTGTTTAATGTTCGCACCCTCAAAAACGATTATCTGCTCGACGGTGAAATACTCACCCAGATGTCCAGTTTTTCCCTCATGTTTGCCGCCTTCGGTATTCTTCTAAGCCCTATTATTTAACCCTCTAAAGACCTTGAAAGGATCTTAAAATGACTAAATCTATCGTATTATATACCAAGGGCTACTGCCCATTTTGTAAGGCCGCGAAAGCGCTACTCACTGAAAAAGGCGTGTCGTTTACCGAGTTTGAAATTACAAACGATGACGCCCTGACAGCCGAAATGGTGAAGCGCTCTGGTCGCTATACTGTCCCGCAAATCTTTATCGGAGACGTCCATGTTGGCGGCGGTTCAGACCTAGCGGAACTTGAAGCCGCTGGCGGACTTGATCCCTTGCTCGCCCCGTTTTTAGCGCAAGCCGCATAACGGCACTCTAAGAGAGAGAGAGAGAGAGAGAGAGAGAGAGAGAGAGAGAGAGACCATGCCAAATTTTGACTATGATGTTGCCATCTTGGGTGCAGGCACAGGCGGCATGGCCGCTTACCGCGAAGCCACCAAGTATACAGACCGGGTCGCCCTTATTGACGGCGGCCCATTAGGGACCACATGTGCTCGGGTAGGCTGCATGCCGTCCAAACTTTTAATCGCCGCCGCAGAGGCTGCACATCATGTTTCCAAAGCCAGTATGTTTGGCGTTAACACCACGCCCCCCGAAATTGACGGCGTCGCTGTGATGGCGCGCGTGCGAAGCGAACGCGACCGCTTTGTTGGCTTCGTCAATGAGGCTGTTGAAGGTTTTGAGAAAGGTGACCTTATCCGCCACTACGGGACGTTTGTAGATGACCACACATTAGAACTGAGCAATGGAAAACGCATAACGGCTAAAACAATCATTATTGCAACAGGATCTCGTCCGAACATTCCGCCGATGTTTGAAGCAGCAGGCAATCGCCTAATTGTAAATGATGATGTTTTTGACTGGACCGACCTTCCCGGTTCTGTTGCCGTCTTCGGCGCAGGAGTCATTGGGTTAGAGTTAGGGCAATCTTTACATCGTCTCGGCGTAGACGTGCGTCTATTTGGTCGCGACAATTTAGTGGGGCCGCTCAGCGATCCTGAAGTTCGTAACTATGCGCTCAAAACTTTCGCAGAAGAGTTCCCCGCCCATTGGCACGCTGATGCAAAAGTGTCTCGAGAAGGAGAAAAAGTTATTGTTGCTTGGTCAGATGATCCAAAAGATAGAGCAGAGTTTGACTATCTCATCGCAGCCACAGGCCGTCGTCCAAATTTGGATAAGATAGGCCTTGAAAATACGACACTGCCGTTAACAGAGCGGGGCGTCCCTATTTATGACCCACTATCTGGACGTATCGGGGATAGCCATGTGTTTATCGCGGGTGATGCTAATGTAGACATTCCATTGCTTCATGAGGCCGCTGATGAAGGCCGGATAGCTGGCGAAAATGCGGCCCGATTCCCGCATAGCTACCGCCGCAAACGTCGCACGCCACTGGGCGTTGTGTTCTCTGATCCTCAAATCGGGATGGCCGGCGCAAGCTACGCTTCACTTACTGAGAGCGGCATAGACTTTGAAATTGGTGAGGTCTCTTATGAAGACCAAGGCCGTGCGCGCGTCATGGGTATCAACAAAGGGCTTTTGCGAATTTATGCGGCGAAAGATACGGGCAAAATACTTGGTGCAGAGATGATTGGGCCCCATGCGGAACACCTGATTAACTTGTTGGCTTGGGCTATTCAATCTGAGTTGAGTGTTGATGATGCTTTGC
>CAYRIV010000002.1:0-303241 GCA_964424575.1 uncultured Caulobacterales bacterium
CCGTGCGCTCGATTTTAATAAGGACTTCATTGGGCGCGATGTATGGCACGCCTACGTCCTGCATCCACAAGCCTTTTTCGCCTTTGGCTTTAACGAGCGCTTTCATGGTTTTACTCATGAGACGACTCCAAGCTCGCGTGCGACTTTGGTAAAGGCTGCAATCGCGCGGTCAATATGAGCGGGTGTGTGCGCGGCACTCATCTGCGTACGGATGCGAGCTTTGCCCTTGGGCACGACGGGGAAGAAGAAGCCTGTGACATAAATGCCTTCATCTAGAAGCTTAGACGCCATCTCTTGCGCGACATTCGCATCTCCGAGCATGACAGGGATGATAGGATGTTCACCGTCTGGCAGGCTAAAACCAGCCGCAGACATGCCCGCGCGGAAGCGGGTGGCATTTTTAAATAACTGCTTGCGCAAATCGTGCCCGTCTTTGGCGAGTTCTATAGCTTTCAGACTTGCCCCGACGAGTGCAGGCGCAAGAGAATTGGAAAACAGATAAGGCCGTGATTTCTGCCGGAGCATATCAATCACATTGGCCCGCGCGCAGGTGAAGCCGCCCATAGCACCTCCAAGCGCTTTGCCTAGCGTGCCGGTCAGAAAGTCCACCTCTCCTTCAACGCCGCAAAAGGCCGCTGAACCGCGTCCACCTTCCCCGAGAAATCCTGTCGCGTGACAATCATCGACCATCAACAAAGCGTCATATTTTTTCTTCAGCGCCACAATCTCATCAAGCTTAGCGATTGTGCCGTCCATGGAAAACACGCCATCGGTGGCGATGACGATATGGCGCGCCCCGTCTTCGCGGGCTTGTTTTAACTGCACTTCAAGATCGGCCATATCCGAGGTTTTATAACGGTAGCGCTTGGCCTTACACAGTCGGATACCATCAATGATGGAGGCATGGTTGAGCGCGTCAGAAATAATCGCGTCCTCTGGCCCAAACAGTGGTTCAAATAAGCCCCCATTGGCGTCAAAACAGGCGGCGTAAAGTATGCTGTCCTCAAACCCAAGCCAATCTGCTATCGCTTTCTCAAGCTCTCTGTGCTGGGTTTGCGTACCGCAGATAAAGCGCACACTCGCCATGCCGTAGCCGAACGCCTCCATCGCATCTTTGCTGGCCTCAACGAGGGCTTTGTTATCAGCGAGTCCGAGGTAATTATTAGCGCAGAAGTTCAAAACCTCTTGTGACGCCCCACCGCTTGCCACGTCAATCTCAGCCGTCTGGGCGCCTTCTATCAAGCGCTCACGTTTATAGAGACCGTCCGCTTCGATAGCGCTCAATTCAGATGTGATATGGGAATAAAAACTCATAATAGCCTCAATGCGTTTCAACGATTTGCCCTAAAGTTATATGGTAGCTTCCCGCCATTGTCCTTTCGATTATGCGATGAAATCAGAATATTTCGTGCTGATGGACCTCAATTGGGCTGAAAAATGAAGAAATCTATCAGAAAACTCCCCAGCACATGCCGCTTTGTGCACTGATGGGTGGATTTTTGGTCATATATCTGTTATAATTAGATAAATTAGACGGCGCGGAGCCCTAAATCTCCCGCGCCGTTTTGTTGTTTAATTAAGACGCGTCACCATTAATTGGGGTGGCAGACGCGCAAATTAAGAGGCCCCCACATGGCAACTGCTCCTATCCGTAAAGGTACGACCAAGCGTAAACCATCAAAAGTACAAGTTTTCAAACCAAAGCAATTTATTGTCTATCCCGCTCACGGCGTTGGGCAAGTTACATCTGTCGAAAAAGAAACCGTCGCTGGTTTTGATATCGAAGTTTATGTCGTCGCATTTGAGCAAGAAAAAATGATCTTGCGCGTGCCGACGAACAAAGCCTCGCTCTCTGGCATGCGTTCACTTTCTAACGAAAATGTTCTGAAAGATTCCTTCACAACTCTCAAAGGCCGTGCCCGCATTAAACGCACAATGTGGAGCCGCCGCGCCCAAGAATATGAAGGCAAAATCAATTCTGGTGAGCTTATTCTTATTTCTGAAGTTGTTCGCGACCTTTACCGCACAGATGCACAGCCTGAGCAGTCATATTCAGAGCGTCAGCTTTATGAGCGCGCGCTAGACCGCATGGTCCGTGAAGTGGCCGCGATTAAGAAAATTGACCGTGACGCGGCGACTGAAGAAATCATGGACGTGCTCAATACAGCGCGTGCTAAAGCAGCCGCAAAAGCCGCTAAAGAAGAGGCCAAAAAAGCGGATAATGACGACAGCGAAGAAGAAGCTGCGGCGTAGCTTGACTGAAACACTGAATGACAAAGGCGGGGCGGAAGCCTCGCCTTTTTTATAGCAACCTTATGAACCGCGTCCCAACTCAAACATTGTCCCCTTCCGCGGAAAAGCCTAGATAAACTTATGACCGACGATACACGTTTCAAATCTACGCCAACCGCCAATGACGAGAGCCTCGTCGTGCCGAAAGACAATTCGTCTCCATTACTCAAATTTATCGTCGATAAAGCGCCAGAGGCAGGCAGCGTGACCGAGGTCGCCGATGGGGTTTATTGGCTGCGCTTTCCTCTCCCTATGAAAGGTCTCAACCACATCAATTTGTGGGCGCTACGTGACGGTGATGGCTGGGTAATTGTCGATACGGGTATCGGCAGCGCGGAAAGTAAAGACATTTGGCGCAAGCATTTCACAGAACTGATGGGCGGACGTCCCGTGAACCGCGTTATTGTCACCCATTTGCACCCCGACCATAGCGGCCTTGCGGGCTGGATTTGCCGAAAGTTTGGCGCGCCTCTGGTCATGACGCGCGGCGAGTATTTCCTCTGCCGTCTTATGGCCGCAGACACAGGCAGCGTCGCCCCGCGCGAAGGTCTAAATTTTTACAAAAAGGCGGGCTATACCGAAGAGCAGCTCGAGCTTTATAAATCTCGTTTTGGCGGCTTTGGCAAGGCGATTACGCCCATGCCGCATAGCTATGACCGCATTGTCGAGGGTGATACAGGCCTCATTAATGGCCGTGAATGGCGCGTGATTATTGGCTCTGGTCACTCGCCTGAACACGCGGTGCTTTGGTGTCCAGAGCTTAAAATCGCGCTATCTGGCGATCAAATTTTACCAAACATTAGTTCCAACGTCTCCGTTTGGCCAACAGAACCAGAAGGCAATCCGCTGCAAGACTGGATTGATAGTTGTAAGAAGCTCAAAGGTGTACTGCCGAAAGACACATTGATTTGTCCTGCCCACGGCATCCCGTTTCGCGGCGCGCATCGACGGTTGGATAAGCTCGTCGAACATCACGAAAAAGCGCTCGACCGTCTCTATGACCATTGCCGTACGCCAAAGCTCTCGACCGAAGTTTATCCTGTTCTTTTCCGCCGTACGATTAATGATGGTAACCGCATCATGGCGGTCGGCGAGTCCATTGCGCATCTGAACTGCCTTAAAGAACGCGGTTGGGTTAGTCGCCGCCTAAACGATGCAGGCCAATTCACTTACAAATCAAAACCACCGCATCAAATTCCTGAAAAGGCAAATGCATGAGAGAACAGTCGGCTGAAGAACGCGCGATTTGGCGGAGATGTTTTTGGGCAGGCGTTTTAACGTTGATTTTGGGCGCCGTCGTGCTCGCTGTTTTCCCAGGCGAAGGCGGCAATTATCCTGCTGGCTATGGCGACCCTGTTATCGCCTTTGAGTTTGCAACAACGCCCGCCGAAGTCCAGGCGGCGGTAGGCAACGACACGCAAGCTATGCGGAACGGCACATACAGCGATTTCTTTTTTATCATCTCTTTCGCCGTCTTCATGATTAGCTTTTTCCACGGCGCGCATAAACAAACATCTCTACAATTCTACAAATTCATGGCGGCCATTGCGTTCATCGCGGCGGGTGCTGATATTATTGAGGATGTCTTCGCCCTTAGAATTTTATCAGATATCTCGCTCAGCAATGGCGTCGCGTGGATGCACTATTTCGCCAAAGCTAAATTTATGGCGCTGGGCTTAGTTGGGCTCGGCGCGGCCTTTTTTCTACTCCGCCAACCACGTATCTTGCGCAAAATCGAAGGCGTGTTCGCCGGGCTTGGCGGCGCGCTCACACTTTTCGCCCTTACCCGCCCCGAGCAGATAGGAGATATGCTGGGCCTTGGCGTAACACTCTCTTGGATTGCCATGCTCGCCTATGCTGCGACGCAGGCTTTTAAAAAATCTACGCCTTAAGAAAATCAAGATAGGCCGCGTTTTCCGTCTCACTTTCCATCGGATAACCTGTCTTGGCGAGGCTATCTTCAAGCTCTGCCACATCGCCATTAGGCACTTGAAAACCGCAGAGAACATGGCTCGAGCTATTGCCATGATTGCGGTAATGAAACAGCGAGATGTTCCAGCGCGCGTCCAAGTTCACAAGAAAGTCGCGCAAAGCCCCAGGCCGTTCTGGAAATTCAAATTGATAAATGACTTCGGGAATATCGGCACTCGCGCGCCCGCCGACCATGTGACGCAAATGCCGTTTCGCGAGGCGGTTATCTGACATGTCCATGACAGAAATGCCTTCCGCCGCCATGTCGGAAATGATGTCCGCATGCTCATCACTGCTCTTGGTTTTGACACCGACAAGGACATGGGCCTCCTCATCTTCGGCGAAACGGTAGTTGAATTCTGTCACCGCGCGCGCACCCAATGCTTGGCAGAAATTGAGAAACGCGCCCGGTCGCTCTGGGATAGAGGCCGAGAAAAGCATCTCCTCCCCTGCCCCAAGTTCCGCGCGCTCGACGATATGGCCGATGCGATCAAAGTTTACGTTTGCGCCTGATATCGTCACAACAAGGTCACCGTCAGGCGCATTGCCCTCGCGGATATCGCGCAACACACCCGCAAGCGCTACGGCCCCAGCAGGCTCAACAACCGCGCGTGTGGCTTCGAACATATCTTTTACAGCGGCGCAGATTTCATCGTTAGAGACCAGCAAGCTGCGGTCCACGACCTGTTTGGAAATCTCAAACGTATTGGTCCCAATTAACTTCACAGCCACGCCATCGGCAAAGCCGTCAACGCTATTGAGAGGTGTGGGTTTGCCAGCCAAAATAGAGTGGTGAAGCGTTGGCGCGCCTTCGGGCTCAACAGCAATAATTTGCGTATTTGGTGAAATGGATTTCACCCAGGTTCCCACGCCAGACACCAAGCCGCCGCCGCCTGTGCAGACATAAATCGCCGCAGGGGTGCGCGGCATTTGTTCCATGATTTCTTTGCCAACTGTGCCTTGGCCTGCAATCACCTCAATCTCGTCAAAGGGGTGGATGAACACGGCACCGCTTTCCTCAGAGTAAGCGATAGCCGCCGCGCAAGCCTCATCGTAATTATCACCAACAAGACGTGGTTCCGCTCCACGCGCCGCAACGGCTTCAACCTTAATCGCAGGCGTTGTGATCGGCATAAAGATGACGGCGTTTGCGTTATAATAGCTCGCCGCCGCCGCCATGCCTTGCGCGTGATTGCCCGCACTCGCCGCGCAAACACCGCGTGCGCGCTCTGCGTCTAAAAGCCCCGCAATACGGTTGGCAGCGCCTCTGATTTTGAAGCTAAACACGTCCTGCATGTCTTCGCGTTTCAACCAAATATTATGGCCGTGTTCAGCGGATAGCTTAGGCGCGAGCTCGCATGGCGTGCGCTTGGCGAGCGCATAAACATCTGCCGCTTCAATGCGCGCTTTCAGGTCGTTGAGATTAACCGACATGACCATCAATCTGAGACGCTATCCATTTGCCAACCTCTCCCGTCGAAAGCGATCCGCCTAGGTCGCCCGTTGTGTGGCCGCTTTGTAAAGCTGCATCAACGGCCGCCTCTATCGCTGCCGCTTCCTCGCTCAAGCCGAAGGACAAGCGCAGCATCCAGGCCGCAGACAATATCATCGCAAGCGGGTTTGCTTTGCCCTGCCCCGCAATGTCAGGCGCGCTGCCGTGAATAGGTTCATACATCCCAGTGCGTCCATCAGAAAGCGAGGCAGACGGGATAACGCCCATAGACCCGCAGAGCACACTGGCTTCGTCGGTCAATATATCGCCAAACATATTCTCCGTCAGCACAACATCGAAATCCTGCGCACGGGTCAGCATATGCATCGTCATGGCATCAACCAAGAGGTGTTCAAGCTCGACTTCAGGATAGCGCGCGGCCACTTTGATGACCGTCTCACGCCAGAGACGTGAGGTTTCCAGCACGTTAGATTTATCGACAGAGGTGACTTTCTTGCGACGCGTCATAGCGAGGTCGAAGGCTTTCACAGCGATGCGCTCAACTTCCGCTTCGCTGTAACGGCACATATCAAATGCGCCTTCCGCGTCACGGCCTTTATCGCCGAAATAAATGCCGCCTGTCAGTTCACGCATAACAACGAAGTCCACACCTTCCAGCCGTTCGCGTTTTAGCGGCGCGTGATCAATCAGCGCAGGATTAGGCGCGCAAGGGCGGATATTGGCATAAAGATTGAGGTTCTTACGCAGCGGTAAAAGCGAGCCGAGTTCGGGTCTGTCCGCGCCTTTCAAATGGTCCCATTTCGGCCCGCCGACCGCGCCAAGAAGTATCGCACCTGTCTTCTCACAAGACGCATATGTTTCCGCAGGCAAAGGCGTACCAAGCGCGTCAATCGCCGCCCCGCCCACGAGATGAAATTCTGGCTCAAGCGTATGGCCAAATTTATGCGCCGCAGCATTGAGCACGGCCATTGCCGCCTCGCCCACTTCGGGCCCAATGCCGTCACCCGGCAAATATGTGAAATTGATGTTGGTCATTCTATTTCCCATCGCGAACGTCTGTCTGCGCCTTACCTATATTGGTTTCAGTTTTATCGCCCGCATTTCGCAAGCGTTTAACAAGTTTCGCAATATCTTTTTTAAACTCAGGATCACCTTCGAGTTTACATATACGCGCGGCAAACATGCATAACAAAGCTACAGCAATTGTTTGGAGAGCAAAGCCTAAGGTGGATGCCAACGCCGTCACGTAATCCATCAATCCGGCATCGGTAGCACTTGCAAATCCATCTCTCACTAATTTGAAGCTATATAAAAATTGATAAACGCCGAGCAACATCAAGGCCCATCCAACGCTCCAAAACGCATATCTCTGAAAACGTCTCATATCCAATTTACCATTTTATCTCGCCGCCTCAAACTTCGCTATCGCGTTATCTTGCGCCGCTAAATATCCCATTTCGTCAACGCCGTTCATGAGGCAATAGCGCGAAAAGGCATCGACATCGAAGCTGTAAGTCCCGCCGTTTTTTGGCAAGTGCACTTCCTGTGTTTCCAAATCAACTGTCACTTCTTCGCCGGGATGATCGAGCAGCCACTTATGCGCTTGCGGGTCAATAACGATAGGCAGCAAGCCGTTCTTAAGCGAGTTGCCGCGGAAGATGTCAGCGATTTCGGAGCTAATCACAACGCGAAAGCCGTAATCCGTCAGCCCCCAAGGTGCATGTTCGCGCGAACTGCCGCAGCCAAAATTATGGCCCGCGACAAGAATTTCGCAGGCTTTGCCTGCGTCCGAGTTCAACTCATGGTCTGTCAACTCACCATTTTCGTCATAGCGCAAATTCGCAAAGACGTGCTCACCAAGGCCCGCTTTCGTCGTCATCGACAAAAATTTCGCAGGCATAATTTGGTCGGTATCAATATTCGTCAGGGGCAAGACAAGCGTGCGTGAGGTGACTGTTGTGAGAGGTTCAAAACTCATGCCGCCTCTCCTATCTTACGTGGGTCCGTGATCACGCCCGCCACGGCTGTCGCGGCTGCTGTCTCTGGCGAGGCCAATACTGTGCGCACGCCTGGCCCTTGGCGGCCCATGAAATTACGGTTAGACGTGCTGACCACGAGGTCGCCCGGCGCGCCGATATCGCCGTTCATGCCCAGGCACATAGAGCAACCCGCTTCGCGCCACTCCGCGCCTGCGGCAATGAAAATCTTGTCGAGCCCCTCTTCCTCGGCGAGGGCTTTAATCAACACGCTCCCGGGCACAATAATCGCCGTGAGACCGTCCGCCACTTTGCGGCCTTTAAAAATGGAGGCGGCTGCGCGGAGGTCTTCCATACGAGAGTTGGTGCAAGACCCGATAAAGACCTTATCGACTGTTGTGCCTGCAATCTTATCACCCGATGACAGCTGCATATAATCAAGCGCGTTTTGATCTCCATCATCTGCTGCGGCAGGGATAGTCGCGTCAATCGACATGCCCATGCCAGGGTGCGTGCCGTACGTCACCATAGGCGTGATGTCTTCGGCTTTCAGGTGAACCTCTTTATCAAAGACTGCGCCCTCATCTGTCGCCAGAGACGCCCAATCTTCGCAAGCGGCTTCATAGTCTCCAGGTGCGAATTTGCGGCCCTTGAGATAGTCAAACGTCGTCTGATCTGGCGCAATCATGCCGCAGCGCGCACCCGCCTCAATCGACATGTTGCAGACCGTCATACGGCCATCCATGCTCATCTCTTCAAACACATTGCCGCGATATTCGAGCGCGTAGCCTGTCCCGCCGCCGACGCCGATTTTTGCAATAATGGCGAGGATAACATCTTTCGGCGTTACACCTTCCGCAAGCTCCCCATTCACATGGATTGCCATCGTCTTGGGCTTGCGCATCAAGATACATTGATTGGCGAGCACATGACCGACTTGGGTCGTGCCGATACCAAAAGCAATCGCGCCAAACGCGCCGTGAGTGCTCGTATGGCTATCGCCGCAGACGATGGTCATGCCCGGCTGCGTCGCGCCAAGCTCTGGCCCCATGACGTGGACGATGCCGCGATGACCGCTCTCCCAGCCATGCGTTTCAATGCCGTGCTCGCGCGTATTCTCAAGCAAGGTCTCCACCTGCTTCTCCGCTTGCGGGGTGACGTAAGGGCGCGAACCATCCGCATTTACGCGTGTCGGTGTCGAGTGATCAATTGTCGCCAGCGTACGGTCTGGACGGCGCACCTTTAGTCCGCGCTCGCGCAGCACAGTAAATGCCTGCGGCGACGTCACCTCATGGATGAGATGCAGGTCAATATAGAGCGTCGCAGGATGGTCCGCCGTTTCAGGCACAACCACATGACGCTCCCAAACTTTATCAAAGAGTGTTTTTTTATCTGACATCTATTTACCTTTCATCCTCATCCTGAGGAGCGAGCACAAGCGAGTGTCTCGAAGGACTTTCGCCATCTGCACCGATCCTTCAAGACGGGCTTCGCCCTCCTCAGGATGAGGATATAAATTTTTCATAGTCATCAATGCTGCGCCGCGATAGATTTTTGACGCACGGCCCGCCGCTCTATGCGGTTAATCACATCAAGATAAGCCTTCGCGCCCGCGAGCACTGTGTCCGTGCTCGCGCCGTGACCTTGGTAGCTTTCAAACTCAGTCGACACCCGCACGCTGGCTTCGGCCATAGCGTCTTTGCCTTCGGTGACCGATTGCACAGTGAAGCTATCGAGGTGCAGCGGGTGACCTGTGATATCGGATATGGCGTGGAATACCGCATTAACGGGGCCAGCCGCTTTGGACACGGCTTCTTTTGTTACGCCGTCTTCGTGGGAGAGTTTCACGGTCGCTTGCGGTTCACGGTTTTCATCAGAGCCCGCACTCACGTAAAGACTGTCAATTTTCCACGGACCTTGCGTGCCGACCGCTTCGCCCAAAATGAGCGCTTCAAGGTCCGCGTCAAAGACTTCCTTCTTGGCATCGGCGAGCGTTTTGAACGCCACAAATACCGATTGAAGTTGATTGTCAGACATCTCAAAGCCGAGCTTTTTCGCGCGTGATTTTAATGCCGCCCGACCCGAGTGCTTACCCAGCACAAGATTATCTTGGCTGACTCCGACATGCTCAGGCTTCATGATTTCATAGGTTTCGCGATTAGCAAGCACGCCGTGTTGGTGAATCCCAGACTCATGCGCAAACGCATTTTTGCCAACAATCGCTTTATTGCGCGGCACGGGATTACCTGTCAGCGTGGCGAGAAGCTTGGACGCGCCGTAAAGGCCTTCGGTTTTAATGCGTGTATCGACGTCAAAGAAATCAGCCCGCGTGCGAAGCGCCATGACGACTTCCTCCGTCGCGCAATTGCCTGCCCGTTCGCCGATACCGTTCAGTGCACATTCGACTTGGCGCGCGCCGCCGCGCACCGCCGCGAGTGAGTTGGCGACGGCCAGACCCAAATCATCGTGGCAATGAGCGGAGAATATCACGCCGTCTGCGCCTTCAACTTCGGTCGTCAAGAAATGAAACAAGTCTTGGATTTCTTCGGGCGTAGTATAACCGACCGTGTCGGGAATATTAATCGTGCTAGCCCCCGCTTTGATGGCCGCCTCAACCACGCGTTTAAGGTAGTCGCGCTCTGTGCGAATGGCGTCCTCGGCTGAGAATTCCACATCGTCTGTATATTGGCGGCAAAGCTCTACGCATTTAATCGCGTGGCTGACAATCTGGTCTTTGCTCATCTTGAGTTTGAACTCGCGGTGCAGCGGGCTCGTCGCGATGAAGGTGTGGATGCGGCCTGATGCGGCGGGTTTGATCGCTTCACCAGAGGCGCGAATGTCACCTTCAACACAGCGCGCGAGAGAGCAGACCGTGCTGTCTTTCACTTCGCGGGCAATGGTTTGGATGGCGTCAAAATCACCATCGGACGCAGCCGCAAAGCCTGCCTCGATGACATCAACATTGAGCGCCTCAAGCGCTTTGGCCATGCGGAGCTTTTGCCCCGATGTCATAGAAAAGCCCGGCGCTTGCTCGCCGTCGCGTAAGGTCGTATCAAATATTTTTACGTGATTGGTCATGGTATTGTCTCATAGTCGAAAGCTGAGCTTCCGACACAGCGGAAGCTAATATGGGTTTAAAGTTTCACATAACCCCAGCAGTCGAAATTTTGTTTCCCCCGCTCTGTAAATATTTGGTTTCATTTTAGTCTCTTATTCTATTCTCACCCTGAGGAGCGCGAAGCGCGTCTCAAAGGGTCCTTTGCGATTGCCTCACCTCGTCCTTCGAGTCCCGCGGCCCAATTGTTTGAAATCAAACAATATGGCCGCGCCTCAGGATGAGGTTATATCGCTTCATGCATGCTCCGCTCTAAGCATGCTCAGCCCGTTTCCGCCGCCCCACACGCTCCGCACTCACAACATTATACAGCCGCTCAAGCTGCAAACACAGCGTATCTAGATCATTCGGCCCGCCTGTATCTTCGACATGGACAAGCAGATCAAAATCGCCGTCAACGCGCTGCGTACAATGCACATCGCGGTAGTCATAGCCGCGCCGTTCTATTGTGCCCAGCGCGCGCAAAAGCGTCCCCGACACATCGTGCAGCACAACCTTCAGCTTGCCAGACACACCCGAAGGCTCAAAAGTTTTATCGCGTTGAAGTTCAGTCATTTTACGTCTCTGATTTTTTGGAAAGCACTAAATAGAAAAATACGCATAGCACTGGCGCAACCCAACGTACTGAAAGTGAGTTCAAGGTATTAGTTAAGTGAAGTTTCAAGCCGTTACCGCCATCATCAATCGCTTTCGGCATATCAATCAAATTGTGTAAAACCTCCAAACAAATATATAGGCTAAGAACTAAGCCAATAACTAGAAATCCTGTTCTAACGATTGTTTTGCTCATGAACTTTACTGGAGAAATAAGATGAGCCATGCCCAAAAACACAAGCGAATAACCGAAAGAGGTTAGTGTGCCCATCAATCTTTCAAGTAGCGACAAACTCTGGAGTTCCGTGAGTGTAATGTCCAGGTACAAATGATAACCCAAAGCTAGTTGAAACATTACAGCTACAATCAAACACCAATACCAAAAAACTATTCTCACCCTACCGCTCCATCATATCGGCGTTGCTGCGCCCTGGCGGCACTAATGGCCAGACGTTTTCATTCGGATCGATTTTGACGTGCATGAGGACGGGGCCGTCTGTCGAAAGCAAGCGGTCAATGCCAGCGTCGACTTCATCGGCCGTATTGACCGTGAAGGCGTCAATCTGGAACGCTTTGGCCACCAGAGCGAAATCAGGATTGTCGTCGAGATTTGTCTCTGAGTAGTTTTTATCAAAGAACACTTCCTGCCATTGACGCACCATGCCGAGCACGGAGTTATCGAGCAGCACGATTTTAAGCGGAATGCCGTAACGGTGAAGCGTGGCTAGCTCTTGGATATTCATCATGATAGAGCCGTCACCCGACACCGTAATCACAGTGCGTTCTGGCGCGCCGAGCTTGGCGCCGAGGCCTGCGGGCAAGCCAAAGCCCATCGTGCCGAGACCGCCGGATGTGATATGATCTTTCGGCTCGTCGAAATAACAATGCTGCGCGACCCACATTTGGTGCTGCCCGACATCGCAAGTGAAAATCGCACTCTCTGGCGCGCGCCGCGAGAGGTCATGGAGAAGTTTTGGCGCATAGACGGTTGGCGCCGCATTGTCCGCCCCGCCTTCGTAATCCCATTCATGCATCGCGCGGCGCGAATAGCACAGCTCTGTCCAGTCTTTGATATCTGGCGCGGGGCCGCCGTCAAACGGGTCAAGCGCGGCGAGGTTCTTTTTCAAAGATCCATCAAGCCCGACATTCACGTCGCGGAGCTTGTTAATCTCGGCGATATCAATGTCCATATGAATGACTTTGGCGTGGGGCGCAAAGGTGTCGAGCTTGCCCGTCGCGCGGTCATCAAAACGCGCGCCCGCAACGATAAGCAGGTCACATTCCTGCACGGCATAGTTCGCCGCGCGCAGCCCGTGCATGCCGAGCATGCCGAGATAATTGGGATGATCGGACGGCAAAGAGCCAAGCCCCTTGAGCGTTGAGACGACAGGAATTTGCGTGCGTTCCACAAGCTCGCGTAACTCTGCCACGCCGTCACCTTGGGCGATGCCGCCACCAATGTAGAAGAGCGGCTTTTTGGCTTCACGCATCAGTTTTTCTGCGCGCGCGATTTCCTTACTCTCGCCCATTTCGGGTTTCACTTTGGGATAGGGCCGCCATTTATGACGCTCTTTTGTGACCGCATTTGCCACGTCTTTGGGCAGGTCAATCAAGACCGGCCCAGGACGACCTTCGGCAGCGATGAAATAAGCTTCTTGTATCATGCCTGGCAAATCGGCGGGGTCTCGCGCGATATAGCTATGCTTCACACACGGCATGGTCATGCCGATAATGTCGACTTCTTGGAAGGCGTCAGTGCCCATGAGGTTCGTTGGCACTTGGCCCGTGATAAAGACCACAGGCACACTATCAAGATAAGCATCCGCAATCGCGGTGATGAGGTTCGTCGCCCCCGGCCCAGAGGTCGCCATAGCTGTGCCGACACGCCCCGTCGCGCGAGCATAACCAATCGCCGCCATGCCGCAGCCTTGCTCGTGACGGCAAAGGATATGACGCAGTTCAGGGAAGCGCGGCAGCTCGTCATAGACAGGCATAATCGCGCCGCCCGGATAGCCGAAAATCATGTCCACGCCCTGCGCGACCAGACTTTGCAACAGAAGTTGCGAACCAGATTTCGGCTCACGATTTTCCATCACTTCGGTCTGTTGCTTTGTAAACTGTGTGGCTGTGGTCATAGGTTAGTATCCGATGTTTTGTAATTTTTGATGCCGATTATGCCAAGGAACAGGAGAATAGGACCGTATACTAGGCTACCCAAACCCATTCCAAATCTCAGATCATCAAGTCCCGCGTCCTGATTCATCAGAGAATGCAAGATAGCGTAAATTCCGAAAAGCAACGCTATGAAGCCAAGACCAGTCAGTAGAAATCCCATCACCAATAGAAATATATTGGCAATTTTCGAGTCAGATATGGTCTTGGCTAAACGCATTAATTCTTATCTTTATCGATAATTTTATTCGCAGCGATCCATGGCATCATCTCGCGAAGTTTGCCGCCGATCTGCTCAATCTGGTGCTTTTCCATATTGCGGCGACGCGCTGTCATTGACGGGTAGCCAAGCGCGCCTTCTTGGATGAAAGATTTCGCGTAATCACCGTTTTGGATATTCTTAAGTGCCGTGCGCATGGCTTCGCGTGAGCTTTCGTTCACGACCGCTTCGCCCGTGACGTATTCGCCGTATTCCGCATTATTGGAAATCGAGTAATTCATGTTGGCGATGCCGCCCTCATAGATGAGGTCAACGATGAGCTTTGTCTCGTGCAAGCATTCAAAATAAGCAAGCTCTGGCGGATAGCCCGCCTCAGTGAGAGTCTCAAAACCCATTTTGATAAGCTCGACCACGCCGCCGCAAAGGACAGCCTGCTCGCCGAACAAATCCGTTTCCGTCTCGTCGCCAAATGTCGTGTGGATAATAGCCGTGCGACCGCCGCCAATAGCAGAGGCGTATGACTTGGCAAGTTCCAGCGCGTGACCGCTATTGGCGTCTTGCGCAACAGCAATCAAATCAGGAATACCGCGACCATTTGTAAACTCATTGCGGACTGTGTGACCCGGCGCTTTGGGCGCAATCATGATGACGTCAAGGTCGCGACGCGGCGCAACTTGGCCGTAGTGAATGGCAAAGCCGTGACCAAAAGCGAGCGCGGCGCCTTCTTTAATGTTCGGCTCAATATCTTCGCGGTAGATTTTCGCCTGAAGCTCATCAGGCGTCAAAACCATAACAACGTCTGCGCCTTTGACGGCTTCAGCTGTTTCTTTGACAGGCAAGCCGTCCGCTTTGACTTTCTTATTTGTCGAGCTTTCTGCGCGCAGACCCACAACAACGTCAACGCCGCTATCTTTAAGGTTAAGCGCATGGGCACGGCCCTGTGAGCCATAGCCTAGGACGGCGACTTTCTTTTTCTTGATGATCGAAAGATCGCAATCTTTGTCGTAGTAAATATCGAGTGATGACATGATGGTTAGTCCTTAAGTTAGTCTAATCGTTAAATGGGAATGAGGTGACAGCGCCTTTTGACGCAGAGCCGACGAGTTTAGCAAATTTAGCGTAAGCGCCAGAGGGGTAGCGCGGCTTAGGCGGTGTCCAGCCTCCAGGGTATTGTTCAGTCACGCGGGCTTTGAGGTCAGCGTCGACATTGATTGTGCGCGCTTCGACATCAATTGTGACTTTGTCACCGTCCTGCACAAAGGCAATCGGCCCGCCATGCGCGGCTTCGGGGGCAACATGTCCAATCACAAAGCCGTAGCTCGCGCCAGAAAAACGTCCGTCAGTTATAAGCGCGACATGATCGGCCAAGTCTTGCCCGACAAGCGCGGCTGTGACGCCAAGCATTTCGCGCATGCCTGGACCGCCTGCGGGGCCTTCATTGCGGATGATGACAACGTCGCCTTTCTTGATGCCGTTATTTTGCACGACTTCGAAACACTCTTCCTCAGATTCAAAAACACGCGCCATACCTTCAAAGAAAAGCGCGCCGTGTCCTGCAAGTTTTACCACGCAGCCCTCGGGCGCCATATCGCCATAAAGAATACCATAGCCGCCGCGCGATTTTACGGGGTCTGCAAATTGGCGCACCACGTCTTGGCCCTCTTTTTCTGCGCAATCGAGAATTTCTTCAAACAGGCTCTTGCCCGTGACCGTCGGGCTGTCATCGATACGACCGTCCTCAATAAGGCGCTTACCGATGAGGCCAGAGCCACCCGCATCATATAAATCAAAGGCCATATATTTTCCGCCCGGCTTCAGATCGCCAATGACAGGCGTGCTGCGCGAAATTTCGTCGAAATGGTCAATATTAAACGTGTCGACGCCCGCTTCTGTTGCGATAGCGAGAAGGTGCAAAATGGCGTTGGTTGAGGCAGCCGTGGCCGAGAGTGCGATCGCCGCATTCATTAGCGATTTATGGGTGACAATCTCACGCGGCAGGCGGTTTTCTTTCACACACTCCACAACGCACATGCCAGCATCATAGGCCGCTTGGGTTTTGTCTTCATGCACAGCAGGCACATCATTCACGCCCATAGGCGAGAGGCCAAGGAAGGTCATCGCCATGGCCATAGAATTGGCCGTGAACTGTCCGCCGCAGGCACCCGCGCCTGGACAGGCGGCTTTCTCAATTTCCTTAAGCTCGGCATCATCAATAATGCCCGCCGCACAAGCGCCGACAGCTTCAAACACATCTTGGACAGAGAGGTCCTTGCCCTTGTGGTTGCCCGGCATGATAGAGCCGCCGTAAAGCACCACACCCGGCACATTCATCCGCGCGAGAGCCATGCCCGCAGCGGGAATGGTCTTGTCACAGCCCACAAGTATTATAACGCCGTCCAGCGAATGGCCTTTGACCGCAAGCTCGATTGAGTCGCAAATCACTTCGCGCGACATCAGCGAGGCGCGCATGCCCTCAGAACCCATCGTGATACCATCAGAGACAGCGATAGAGTTAAAATCGACAGGCGTGCCCCCCGCCGCACGAATGCCCGCGCGGACAGGCACAGCAAGTTTGTCGAGGTCCATATTACACGGCCCCATATTCGTCCAGGTGTTGAACACGGCGATAATGGGGCCTGCGAAATTTTCATCGTCCATGCCAGAGGCGCGCAACATCGCGCGCGCCGCAGCACGGCTTGGGCCTTTGACAATTGCATCACTTCTTTTGCTCATCTTACGTCTCATTCAAATCATAAAAAAACCCGCTCATCTCAGAGCGGGCGAATTAGGTCTTTTTACTTTACCTATATCCCGCTTGCGGCTCCGCTAATCAGAAGCACAAAGACACCTACGACCAGAAGGAGAATAGGCAGCACGTTAGGCGCGTCTGCTTTCACAGCGACCTTTACGCGCGGCGCGTCTGTCTCAAAAGGGTTGTGGCGGTTATGCGTCATAGGAATTGAATAAGTTAAAAAGGCGCGCACGACAAGGAAAATATTTGTCGCGAATATGCGATTTCAAACATAATGCGAGAATAATTTACCGCAAAACTAAGATATCACAGATAATCCTTGCTCTAGCGCCTTAATGAGGTCCGCTTCGGCTTCAATACCAACAGACAAACGCAATAAACTGTCCGTGATACCCGCTTCCAGCCTTGCCGTTTCTGCCATACCGCGATGCGTCATAGTTGACGGCTGACAGATGAGGCTCTCAACCCCGCCGAGGCTCGCTGCGAGTTGGAAGAGCGCCACATTTTCCGCGAGAGACACCGCTGCGTCGCCGCCGTCCTTCAGTTCAAATGATAGCATGGCGCCTGGGCCGTCTTGCTGCGCTTTCATCAGCTTATAACCAGAGTCAGAACGCAGACCAGGATAATAGACTTTAGAGACAGCCTTGTGTTTTTTAAGCATCTTCGCAATGGCAAGCGCATTACCTTCGGCAGCGTTCATGCGAAGGGCGAGCGTACGCAGGCCACGCAAGGTTTGATAGCTATCAAACGCCGCCCCCGTCACGCCAATACAGTTCGCCCACCATTCTAGCGCCTCGACATGCTCAGCCGATTTCGCAACCACCGCTCCACCGACAATATCGCTATGGCCGTTGAGATATTTGGTTGTGCTGTGAACAACGATGTCTGCGCCGAGCGCAAGCGGTCTCTGCCGCGCGGGGGAGAGGAATGTGTTATCCACCATGACGAGCGCGCCGACCGCTTTGGCCGCTTTCGTGATTTTCTCGATATCAACGATGCGCATAAGCGGGTTGGACGGTGTTTCAATGAGCACGAGTTTCGGATTGTATGCCATCGCCGCAGCCAGAGCATCGTCATCACCTTGGTCTACAAATTCAACGCGCAAGCGACCCTGCTTCGCGCGGTGGGTCAGCAAGCGGTGCGTGCCGCCGTAACAATCATGCGGCGCAAGGATAAGATCATCAACATTGAGCAGGTTAAACACCAAATCAATCGCGGCCATACCAGAGCTCGTAATGACAGCCCCTGCCCCGCCTTCAAGCGCGGACAAGACATGCGACAACCCATCGCGATTAGGGTTATTCGTCCGTCCGTAATCATACTCCCCCTTATGCGCCACACTCGGCCAGCGGTAGGTCGAGGACAAATATAGCGCAGGCGGCACAGAGCCGTAAGCCGTATCAGTGCCGATTTCTGCTTGCACAGTCTTGGTGCGCGGCGAGAGGTCTTGCTTCTTATTGGTCATATCAGGCTTTCACAAAACTCAGACAGCTTCGGCCCCATCGCGTCATACTCTTTCAAGAAAGCATCATGCCCAAACAAGGACGTAAACGTATAAAGCTGGCTCTCCCCGCCCAGTCGATCACGCAGTTCTTGCATATCGACAAGCGGGGCGATTTGGTCTGAGATGGCTGTCATCAGGAGCGTTGGCGTGGAGATGTTTTCAGGCTCGACACGGTGTAAATCTATGGATTCAGATAGCGCCAAGAACCGTCTCGCGTCCATCGTCTGCGCAAATGCATTGCCGCGCGACTCGAGATAATCGCAGATATCAAATGTACTGGGATGGGTGCCTGTTTCATTAAGCGCAAAACGGTCCGCAAATTCAACGGGCGTGCGGTAGGTCGTCATCGCAAGTTCGCGCGCGAGTTTCAATCCGCCTTCAGGATTACCCGCTTCAAGGCCAAGGCGCACGACACGGCGCTGAATACCGCGCCACGCCACACCAATCGGATAAGGCCGATGGGCCGCGCCAATGACGCAGAGCTTATCAAGACGTTCAGGGAACATCTCCGCAAACCGCAGTCCCACCATGCCGCCATAAGAACTGCCGACGAGGGCCGCGATTTTATCAATGCCTTGGTTATCAAGCACGGCGCTAAGCCGATGAGCTTGGTCGCCCGTCGTGATGACGTCAGGGCAATCTGTGCAATCACCTGTTGGGGCAAATTCGAGGCCGAGGACTTGGAAACGCGAGAGGTCAATTGGCCCGCCTTTACGCACAAGCGTAGACCACCAGCCACGATTATTGCGACCACCGTCAGCAACAAAGCGTGTTGCGGATATGCCGCCCAGCACAACAATTATAGGTGCACCTTCTTGACCATAGATCCGCGCATGGGCCACATCGCCGCGCAGAATTTCACCGCGCTCTAGTTTCAGATCGCCAAGATCAACTGTAATATCACGCGCCATGACGCCTCCATTGCCTCAAGTAAATCATTACGCATGGAAGAAAGCGGCCAAAGCCTCTGTCATCTTCCGCGGACACTTAGTGTCTCTGCGCAGGATTTGGCACCTTACACTTGTGTGTGGTTGCCCCGACGTCCCAAGCATTGAGCTTAACGGGCCTGTCCCTCAGTCGGTCTTGATGATGGAGGTGATATGACGCGCACAGCTTTGCGCGTCAAGGGCGTAGAGCTACGAGGCTAGCCAAATAAATCATCGACAAGGATAAACTCACCGCCGTTTTCCGTGCCGTTGAAAAACATGCCTTCAATATCGGTAAATGTGTCTGTGCCCCAAATCGGATGATCCGCCGTAATAGAGCCGTCACGGTTTTGCGTGAATGTGTATTCACTGCGGTCGCCGTCATAGTTGATTTGGTCATAATTACGCGTGCTACCTGTGAAGACATCATCACCAAGCCCGCCGTAGAAGTTCGTGCCTTCCGTTGCCCCAATCATAATGTCGTCACCATTGGTACCATTGAGCACATCATCAGCATCAAGACGGAACTCTGGCAAGTTCTCTGTTAACTCAATGGCTTCATCAATCGTATAATTACGACCCGCGCGGATAGAGAATAGGATTTCAATTCCCGTCAATGTATTCTCCCCCCACGTGGGGTGTGTCATGATGAGCGCGCCGTTGTTTGCAAAGTTGAACGTCCATTCGATGATATCGCCATCAATGCGCAAGGTATCGCGATTGCCGCCTTCTCCATTGATAACATCGTTACCGCGACCTGTATAAAAGACGTTATTCGCGTTTGTACCGGTCATAAAATCATCGACATCATCGCTGCCTGTGATGACGCCGTTGATAAGTGTACCTGTCTCTTCGGACGGAGTGTCCTGAATCAAATCATCAATGGAATACCATGCCGCTTCTCCAAGGAACCAGATACCGTCAACATCAATCAGCGTATCGCGCCCCCAAACAGGGTGATCAAAAATGACATTGCCATTGGCTTGCTGCGTGATTGTGTAATCCGCTGCAGCCCCGTCATATATGCCTTGTGAATAGGCATCCGCGCGCCCCACGAGAGTGTCGTTACCTTCTAGGCCGTAAAGGCCGCGCAAATCTGCTGTATCAACCAAGCGGTCATTGCCATCTGTCCCGATGAGGTTACCCCAAGCATCGACACGAAATGCGTTTGTCGGATCAGTGGGATTAGTATCATTAGGCAGGAGGTCTTCTATGGCGTACCAGCGCGACTCACCGCTGAACCATATACCATTTATGTCTGAGAGTGTGTCACGCCCCCATGTTGGGTGGGTAAAAATGACATTGCCATTGTTTGCCACTGTGATTGTGTAATCCGCTGCGGCCCCGTCAAATGCACCTTGCGAATATGCATCCTCTCGCCCGATTAGTCTGTCATTGCCTAGCCCTCCGTAGAGGCCATCTGTCTCAGCCGTATCGACAAGGCGATCATCACCATTCGTTCCGATAAGATTGCCCCAGGCATCAATTCGAAATCCCCCCGCCGCTGGGCCCTCTGTCATAGAGATAGCATCTTCAATGGAATACCAGCTTGCGTCGCCTTCAAACCAAAAACCGTCAATACCGATAAGCGTATCTGTGCCAAGCGTGGGGTGTTCAACTGTGACAGAGCCGTCGTCATTTCTATAAATCCTAAACTCAGACAAAGCCGTTGCGTAATCCACTTGATTATACTCGCCTGCAATCCCGCGATAGGTTTGGTTACCATTTTGATTAATAAATACTGCCACTGATAGCTCCTAAAATACTCGCCGGATTGGCAAAGTGTTAGCTATAAACTGCAAGTTTTGTGCCGTTTTAAACGTCCGCCCAGAGCCTTTAAGTTAACAAAACGATGAATTTTGTGGCTGACGGGCTATGTGCCGTGACAGGCGTCGGCTCAGCCATGATTGACTCTGCTTGCAACGCCGCTTAGTCAGCGCGCTCAAATTGTTCTAAGGAGTGGCTCATGCCCGTCCCTGTCATCGTCATAAATTTGGGTCATAGCGTGTTAAAGTCGCTGGACGATTATACTAATGCCGCCAGCGAAATTTACAGCCATTACCGCAAAGGTCAAAATGTGGTCGCTGTAATGAGTGCGCAGCGTGACGCAACGGATAGCTTGATGGCAGAAGCGCGTGCAGTTGGCCCCGAAGGCACGGCACGCAATCTGCCAGAGCTTGTTCACCTCGGCGAACGCCGCTCCGCCGCTTTGCTCGCCCTTGCGTTAGAGCGCATAGGCGCGCCAGCATTTGTTCGCCAAGCCCGCGATCTTGGCCTTAAGGCCAAAGGCCCCGCGACGGATGCTGAACTTGTCGGCATGAATACAGAGCAGCTCGAACAAGACCTAAAGAACCACGACATCATCGTCATGCCCGGCTATGTCGGGATTGGCGAAAAAGACCGCCCTGTCTTACTCGGCAATGGCGGTGCGGATATGACCGCTATTTATGTTGCGCAGCAGCTTGGCGTGAAAGCGCTTCTCCTCAAAGATGTCGACGGTGTCTATGAGCATGACCCGCGCGGCAGCGGTCCTGCGCCAAAGCGTTTTGATAATATCAGCTGGGAAGACGCGATGAAACGCGCAGGTCCGCTTGTGGCGTCAAAAGCCATGCAATACGCCAAAGATAATGCCCTTGAATTTGATATAGGCACTATTGGCGTGCCTATTTATACAACAGTTGGTGGGACGACATCTGAGCCAAAGCCCGCGCCAGTTATCAAGCCGCTGCGTGTGGCCATGATGGGTTGCGGTGTTGTGGGCGGTGGTGTCTTACGCCGCGTAAAAGCGATGCCAGAGCGCTTTACCATGGTGAAAATTCTCGTCCGCAATGTTCAAAAGTATATCGATGAAGGCATTGACCCGAATTTGCTGACCGATGATTTCGATGACGTTCTCGCGGCTGAACCTGACGTATTTATTGACGTGTCTGGCCCAATTGAGCCAGGGCTTACATATTGCCGCAAACTACTGTCACGCGGCGTGCATGTGGTCTCAGCTAATAAGCAAGCCATCGCAGCAGGCGGACAAGACCTCATCGACTTTGCCAAGGCCGAAGGCGCAGAACTTATGTTCTCCTCTGCCGCGGGTGGCGGCATGCCCGTGCTTGAGATGTGCTTACGTGAAAAGGGCCGCATCGTGCGCGTCGAAGCGCTGCTAAACGGCACAACTAACTATATGCTCGGTGAAATATCCAAAGGCGTGCCTTACGCAGAGGCGCTCAAAGCAGCCCAAGATAAAGGCTTTGCCGAAGCCGATCCATCTGGCGATGTCAACGGCTCTGACGCAGCGGCAAAAATCCGTCTTGTCGCCCTACTCGGCTTTGGGGAAACAATCGACGTTGAAGACATTCCGCGCGAAACGATTGAAAACTTCGCGCCAAATGAGCCGAGCAAAGGCGCGTTTAAACGCGTAGCGACGTGTTGGCGGGACAAGAACGGCTTTAGTGCAAACCTTGAGGTAAAAAATCTATCCAAGAATAACTTCCTCGCCCAAGCGGACGGCGAAGAAGCGCACGCCGTTTTCACCTTTGATGACGGTGATGTTTATAAAATTCGCGGCAAAGGCGCGGGACGTTGGCCTACGACCGAGTCTGTTATGGCTGATCTCATGGATATTTCGAGCAAAGATATCTTCTAATTTGAAACAATTTCGCCGCGCGGTGCGTAATATCCTTTCAAGAGGAGTGCCGCGTGTCTGATACAAATTTATCCCCTGATAAACCCATTATCGTTTGGTTTCGCCGCGATTTACGACTGCACGACAACCCAGCGATCCACCGCGCGGTTGAGAGCGGCAAGCCTGTCATCGCGCTCTATATTTACGAAACAGACCTCAGCCGTAAAACGGGCGGCGCAAGTGATTGGTGGCTATACCACAGCCTTTCGTCGTTGAAAGCTGACCTCTCTAAGGCGGGGCTAGACCTTCATATTCGCAAGGGCAAAGCCCAGGACGAAATCAATACTCTTTTGAATGCAAGCGGTGCAGATCATATCGTCTGGAACCGCCGCTATAAAAAAGGCGACCGCGACCGCGACGCAGAGATTAAATCCGCCCTGAAGGATGACGGCGTCACAGTTGAAACATTCCGCGCCAACCTCCTCTCTGAACCATGGGAGATTGAGACAAAGTCAGGTAGCGGTTATTACAAAGTTTTCACCCCCTATTGGCGCGCGGCCAAAGACCAAATTGAGGTCGCAGAGCCAATCCCCGCCCCGACGAATACCTCTGCCTATGACAATTTGAGCGGCGGGTTAGATATTGACGATCTCAAGCTTCTGCCGACGAACCCAAACTGGGGAGAAAAGATGGCACCCTATTGGGAGCCAGGCGAAGCGGGTGCGGCTACAGCCTTAGAAGACTTCCTCGACGGCCCAGTTGAAAATTACGCCGAAGACCGCGACCGCCCAGACCGCGACGGGACGAGCCGCCTATCCCCTCACCTTGCGCATGGTGAGATTAGTCCGCGTCAAATTTGGGATGCCTGCAAGGACAATGAATATACATCGCACAAATTCCTTGCCGAGATTGGCTGGCGCGAATTTTCTTACGTTCTGCTCTTTCACAATCCAAATCTCGCGAGCGAAAACTTCAAATCTGATTTTGACAATTTCGAATGGGAGACAAATGATTCGGCGCTCATAGCGTGGCAAAAGGGCCAAACAGGCTATCCTTTTGTCGATGCGGGCATGCGGCAGCTTTGGCAAACAGGCTGGCAGCATAACCGTGTACGCATGGTGACGGCAAGTTTCCTTATCAAACATTTGTTGATTGATTGGCGCGAAGGCGAAAAATGGTTCCACGACACACTCGTTGACGCTGACCCTGCGAGTAACGCCGCGAGTTGGCAATGGGTCGCGGGCAGTGGCGCAGATGCCTCGCCCTATTTCCGGATTTTCAACCCTTTCACCCAAGGCGAAAAATTCGATCCGAATGGCGATTACGTGCGCAAGTTTGTGCCAGAGCTTTCAAAGATTCCAAAGAACTATATTCACAGACCCTGGGATGCGCCCAACCATGTCTTGGAACAGGCAGGCGTTAAACTTGGTGAGACTTATCCAAAACCCATCGTTGATCACAAAGACGCTCGGGAGCGTGCGCTGTCTGCTTATAAGAAGAGCCGTAATTAATTGACACAAAGGCTCGCAAAAGCGTGACTTGAAGGTGAAAGGGATATGACACACATAAGCCACATGAAAAAACTTACTCTTGCTCTCGCTATGCTTGGCCTCGCCGCCTGTAGCTCCGCCGCCACCGACGCTCAAACGCGTTCGACTGAAACCGTTGCGCAACCCAGCGACTCTCTTGTGCCTGCGGGTGCGGATACAGCCATAGTCGCGGGTGGGTGTTTCTGGTGTGTTGAATCTGATTTTGAAAAACTGCCTGGCGTTTATGAAGTCGTCTCAGGTTATTCTGGCGGCGATATGCTCAATCCAACCTATCGCAATCACGGTAAACATGTCGAAGTGGCCAAAATCATTTTTGACCCAACAGTTGTGACTTATCGTGAGTTAATTGACCATTACTGGATGACGGTTGATCCGACAGATGATGGCGGGCAATTCTGTGACCGCGGCCATGCTTATATCCCTGTGATTTATGCGCGCCCCGACCAAATGGAAGCCGCCGAAAATTCCAAAGCTGAAATTGAACAGATCAAGCCTTTCTCTGACCCAATTAAAGTGCCAATCCTTGCGGCTAAAACCTTTTGGGATGCGGAAGATTATCACCAAAACTATTACAAGAAAAATCCTGTGCGCTATAAATTTTACCGTACGGGATGTGGCCGAGATAAACGCGTCGCGAAACTTTGGGGTAAATAATTACCGACTATACGTCGGCGTATAACCATAGCCTGCCCACAGATTTAATTGCCGCCGTTTTCCACCGCCAAGTTCTATATCAAGCGGTGGCAAAGGCTCAAGTCGGGCGAAATCCGCTTGCATCCATTTGAGATGATTATCGTCATATTGCACGAGTAAGACGGGGCCGTCAGTCGCCACCAAAGCTGACGTTAATTCTGCATGATTAGTCGGTGCGCTATGCAGCATCCACATATGCAGCGGCAAGGTCTCACCAAGCCTGTAATAGCTCAGGTCATAGAAAATGATGCGTTTATCCGTGGCCAGAGTTTCAAACGCATAACCGTCATGTCCTTTCGCAATAACGTCCTGCAAAGCTGAAACAGTTTCGGGCCAGGCCCGTAGGCGTTTTACGCTATTGGGCAGCAAAGGTAGGGCGTTGGTTACGGTCGGCGAGAGGATCGCCCCTAGCAACAGGACGGCGACTGATGACTGCACAATCACTCCCCATTTTAAGGCCCGCTTTGCGAGCCCTGCCCATGTCACACCCGCATGGGCGCACAGAATTGAGCCCGCGACAAAGGTCGTCACTGCCCAATTCGCATTGGCGCGCGATAGCAAGGCTTGAAATGAAATAATAAGCAGGGGACTTAAGCAAAAAAGCGCAAGCCACTTTGCGCGCTCCCCTAATTTCCCTCGGATAGCTTGCCATATAGCGAGCAGCAAAACCGCAAAACTCACAGGGCCAAAGACGCCGAATTGGCTTGCCAAAAACGTGAGAAGTTCCTCGGGATGAAAGGGAATGGATTTACCAAGGTTCGCATTATCCGCGGTATGACTTAGCGTCGCGAAATCATGGTTGATATTCCAGATGATGTTAGGCGTGACGAGGGCGAGTGCGAGGGCAGCAACGGCCAACCCTTTTATATTGAGAAGCGCGCGTCGTGTCGGTGCGTCAAACACAATACAAATCGCGAGCGCAGGCAGGAAAAACAACATCGCATATTTGGCTAGCAGCCCCAACCCAATCGCGACGCCCAATTGAACGGCCCACCTCCAACTCTGCCCCTCTTGTCGTAAATGCGTCCAAGCGTTAAGCGCGATGACCCAAAACAACAGCAAGGTCACATCCGTGCTGACAATTTGAGACGACAACCACACCGCTGGCATGAGGCCGTAGATGAGGCTCGCCCAAAATCCTGTTAGCGAGTCGAAAATAATGCGCGCTGTCCTAAAAACAAGGTAGCTTGTGAGCGCGTGAATGGGTGCAGACGATAGCCTGACTGCCCATTCCGCATCCCCAAATAAAGTGGTCGTTGCGGCGATGACCCACGCAATCATAGGCGGCTTGGTGAAATAGCCAAAATCAAGGTTTTTGGACCACGCCCAATATTGCGCTTCATCGCCGTGCAGTCCAAGTGGCGAGAGCAGAAGCGCGCCCAGTCGCAAGGCCAAAACGGACAAAATCACGACAAGGGTAAGGCGGTGATAACTCCTGTCTATCTTTGGCGTATGGCTCATATGGCTTTGTGTCGCATTCACAGTGATTTGACTAGTCTAATACGCATGGCGACCATAGCTTGACCCGCGCAAAAGCTGCTTTAAGTTGGCGAAAAGATTAAAGGTGACTCATGGGATTGATACAAACAATTAAGCGCGAAACGCACTACCTCAGCGGTATACTTCGCATGCTGAAATCCATCAAAAATGTAGATGCAAACGGCACAAACCTTATTCCCGATGATCTTGAAAAATTATGTGACAAACACGGTCCCAACATCGCCTTTCTCGAAGATGATAAAACCATGTCATATGATGAGATGGAGACCTATGCCAACCGCGTGGCCAATTGGGCTTTGGCGGAAGGCTGCGTCAAAGGCGACACTGTCTGCGTATTCGTGCGCAACCGCCTTGAATATGTCGCGATGTGGTTTGGTCTCTCGAAAGTCGGGATTGTACCTGCGCTCCTCAATTTTCAACTGACAGGTCCAGCGCTTTCCCACTGTATCAATATCTCAAATGCCAAAATGGTGATTGTGGATACAGAAATGCTCGCCCAATGGGAAACGGCGAAAGACGCGGTCAAGGACAATCCCAAAGTCTTCACCGCCTTCGGCGAACATGACGGATACACACACTTTGATTTTGCCATTTCAGAGATTGAACCGCACCGTCCCCCCAAATCTGCACGCGAAGGCATTAAGGCGGGCGACCAACTGATGAAGATGTTCACCTCTGGCACTACGGGTCTGCCAAAGGCGGCGAAAGTCACCCATGTTCGCGCACAAAACTATATGCGCGGCTTTGGGGCAGCGGCGCAGACCACACCAAAAGATCGCATGCTGATGGTGCTGCCGATGTATCACGCCACGGGCGGGCTATGTGGTGTGGGCGCGGCGATTTCATATGGCGGCGGCGTCATCGTAAGACCCAAATTCTCAGCAACAAAATTTTGGGATGAAGCTGTCAAATATGAAGCGACCCAATTTATGTATGTCGGCGAGCTATGCCGTTTCCTCAACTCCACACCCCCTCACCCGCTTGAGCGCAAACACAAGATTAAATGGGCGATGGGTAATGGCTTACGTCCCGAGGTTTGGCCTGGCTTTGTTGGACGGTTTAACATTCCGCACGTTATTGAGTTTTACGGCGCGACAGAGGGTAATGTTAGCCTTATAAATCTTGATGGCCCCATAGGGGCAGTGGGTCGTGCGCCAAATTATCTCAAGTCGAAATTTAATTGCGACATTATCAAATATGATGTCGAGACGGGCAGTAATGTGCGCGGCGCAGACGGCTTTTGTATCCGCACAGATAACGGCGAAGTCGGCGAACTCATTGGAGAAATCCGCTCTGATGATGCGCGTTTCCGCTTCGAAGGCTATGAAAATAAAGACGCGACGAAAAAGAAAATTCTGCGAGACGTCTTTAAAAAAGGCGATGCGTGGTTCCGCACTGGCGACCTGATGAGCCGTGACGCGCTTGGCTATTATTATTTCGTTGACCGCGTCGGTGATACGTACCGTTGGAAAGCGGAAAATGTGGCCACGGGCGAAGTCGCGGCTGTACTCTCGGCTTTTGAAGGCGTGACGCAAGCCAATGTCTACGGCGTACAAGTGCCAGGATATGACGGACGTGCAGGCATGGCGTCCCTCGTTTCCGAAGACCTCCCCGATCTTACGGCATTGAAAAACCATATCGATAGCAGCCTGCCGCATTATGCTCGCCCTGTTTTCCTGCGCGTGTCGCGTGAAACGGATACGACGAGCACATTCAAATTTAAGAAAACCAACCTCGTAAAAGCAGGCTTTGACCCGGCCAATATATCAGAGCCGTTGTTTTATGCAGACCCGGCCTCTGGGAGTTACAAGAAAATCACACCAGAGGTTTTCAAAGGCATCACAGATGGCACCCTAAGGCTGTAGTGCAAACAGCCGATGACATATTGCGCTTTTGGTTTGAAGAAGCAGGCTCTAACAAATGGTATCAGAAATCTGATGCCTTTGACGCAGAAATTCGGTCGCGTTTTGAGGACATATCTATGGAACTTGCGGGTGAGCTTTCGCGCAAGTCTGTTCACAAATGGGAAGAGACATCAGATAGCTCACTTGCGCTTATAATTGCGCTCGACCAATTTCCGCGCAATATGTACCGCGGCACAAAAGCGGCCTTTGCGTGGGACAGTCTGGCGCTCGGCGCAGCAAAGCGGCTAGTCTCAAAAAACCACGACCTGAAAATCGCGCAAGAGCGTCGCGCCTTTGTTTATATGCCTTATATGCATTCGGAAGAGTTAACTGACCAAGACTGCTGCGTTGCCCTCGTCGATCAGAGGCTAAACAACAGCAATACGCTGCATCATGCGCGCGAGCACCGCAAAGTCATCGACCGATTTGGTCGCTTTCCGCATCGCAATGCCATATTGGATCGCGCGTCTACACCACAAGAAATAAAATTCCTTAAGTCAGGTGGCTACGCACCATGAAAACAATTGGTATCTTTATTTTTGATGATGCGGAAGAGCTTGATTTTGTCGGGCCGTATGAAGTCTTCACCATGATAAATTTAGTGCAGAAACATCGCGGTGAAGCGGACGCGGTAAAAGTTAGTCTTATATCTGAAACAGGCGAAGACATTACAGGCAATAAAGGCATGCGAGTCGGCGCGCATATTGCGATGTCTGATGTAACTGAGCTTGACGTAATTTGTGTGCCTGGTGGGCAAGGGGCGCGGGCGCAGATTAGAAACGACGCCGTTATCAAATGGGTTCAGGCTATCGCGCCGACTTGTGAATGGGTCACAAGCGTCTGCACGGGCTCGATGATTTTATCCAAAGCTGGCCTAACAAAAGGCAAGCGCATTTCCACATTTTGGGCGGCGTTTGATGAGTTTAAAGCGCTCGGCCTTGAAGGGGATTTGCAACCCCATGTACGCTATGTGCGTGACGGAAACCTCGTGACCTCCGCAGGTGTGTCAGCGGGCATAGACATGGCGCTTTGGTTGACGGGGCAGATGTTTTCGCCCGCCTTTGCGCGAGATGTTGCGCGCGGTATGCAATATGACCCCGCCCCGCCCTATCTTGCTGATGTGGAGTAAATTATGAAATCCCCGAAAGATTTTGCCGCTGAGTTTGCGTCCACTATGCGCGGACATGTTGACCGTCTGAAACACCCTGACACGGTCTATACAGTTCACAATAATATCCGCCGTATGACGAACCAATTCGACGCGCCTGGCCCTGAAATGCGTGAGGTTGAAGATTTCAACATTCCAAATGGTGATTACCCAGTGCCCGTGCGTCTCTATGTACCGCATCAAGCGAGCCAAGAGCACGGCCCCACATTTGTTTATCTGCACGGCGGCGGATTTGTCACCTGTAGTGTTGAGTCCCATGAAGGGCTTTGTAAGCGCATTGCCAGCGGGTCTGGTCACCGTGTGTTGTCGGTCGATTACCGCCTTGCCCCGCAATTTCCCTACCCTGCCGGGCCAGAGGATTGCGAAGCCGCGCTTCTTTGGGCGCTTGAGGGTTATGGTCAAGATGACCACGGCATTGACCGCCAAAAGATCACAATCGGCGGCGATAGCGCAGGCGGCAATATGACGGCTTTCCTTGCTCAGAAATACCGTGACCAACTTAAGGCGCAAGTCCTCCTCTATCCGCTGATGCAGCTCGTCAATTTTAAGCCGCCCAAGCCAGGCCCGCAAGACTGGCTTCAACTTGGCTTTATGGCGTTGAAGTTTATTGACGAGCATTATGTTGGCGATAGCGATCCTACGGACACGCGACTATCGCCACTATTTGAGAGCAATCTCAATAAGCTACCGCCCGCATTTGTGTTAACTTGCGGACTTGATCCCTTGCGAGATGAGGGGAAACTCTATGCAGACAATATGATGGCCCATGGCGTGAAGGTCGTTTACGCGCATGAAAAAGCGATGCCGCATGGCTTCCTCAATTTCTCACGCGCTTTTCCGAAAGCTAAAAAGATACCGCTTGATGTCGCTGATTTCCTGCGTGAATGCGTCGAAGGTCTTGAGTGTTGAAATCCCAGCGCTATACGCCCGATCCCGCTATTACTTCACTCGGTCCAGAGTTTTATGACGCGGTCACGCCCGCCAATTTTCCCAAAACGATTTTGCGTTACCGTAATGACGTAGCGGCGAAAACAGTTGGGCTGGAAAATCTGTCAGACGCAGACTGGGTAAAGCATTTTGGGCGATTTACGCCGCTGCCCGACAACCTGCAATCCCCGCTCGCCTTGCGCTATCACGGCCATCAGTTTCAAAATTATAATCCTGATATTGGGGACGGACGAGGATTTCTGTTTGCCCAAATGCGAGACGCGGGTGGCAGCTTGCTTGACCTCGGCACCAAAGGCTCTGGTCAAACACCTTATTCGCGGCGCGGTGACGGACGGCTAACCTTGCTGGGCGGGGTTCGCGAAGTCCTTGCCACGGCCTATCTTGAGTCGCTCGGCGTGCCGACCTCGCGCACCTTTAGCCTTATCGAGACAGGGGAAGAACTCACACGTGGTGATGAGCCCTCGCCCACACGTTCCGCCGTGATGACGCGTCTGTCGCATTCCCATATTCGGTTTGGCACGTTTCAGCGTCTGGCCTTTTTCCAAGATACAGACAGCCTTGAGACATTGGTCAAATATTGCTGCAAGCATTTTTATCCTAATGCCAAATCGGCCGCCGAGCTGCTTGAGGCTTGCGCTGTGGCGTCCGCTAATATGGTTGCGAGTTGGATGGTTGCGGGCTTTGTCCACGGCGTCATGAACACAGACAATATGAACATTACGGGCGAGAGTTTCGATTATGGCCCCTACCGTTTTCTGCCGATTTTACAGTCTGGTTTCACAGCGGCCTATTTCGACCATAACCGCCTTTACGCGTTTTCACGACAACCAGAGATAATGTATTGGAATCTCGGCCAACTCGCGCAGAGCCTCTCACTTATCGCCGATGACGCGGATCTGATTTCCGCGCTAGAGGTTTATGCGCCTGCCTACCGCGACTCGCTTCGCAAACATTTCTTTGGCCGCCTAAAGCTTGAGCCATCTGAACTCGACAAAGACGTGGCTTTCATCATGGAAACTTTTCGCTGGTTAGAAGAGGCCGAAGTGCCTTGGCCGCAATTTTGGCATGACTGGGCGGGCGGTGCCGCGCGACAAGACTTTGCAAACACGTCGCCAAATGCAGCTTATTATAGAGGTCTTTTATTTGAACCATGGCTCACCTTACTCAAAACATATACGCCAAGCGGTAACGGACCCAAAACACCCCGCCCTGCTTCTCTGCTCTATGACGAAATTGGCGAATTATGGAAGCCCATTGACGAAGATGACGATTGGAGTGCGTTTGACGCGAAAGTCCAGAGCTTTACCTCGCCCAAAAATACGTCATAATAGGCTTAAGTAAATTGATATAACTGGGGAACACCATGATCAAAACATTCAAGATTTCTACACTCGCAACGTCCGCTGTCGCTCTCATCCTACTAACGGCTTGTTCTGGTCAAGTTGAGAAAGTCGCTGAGAGCGCGACGAATGCTGCGGCTCAAACTACGGAGACGGCTGCTAAAGTTGCAGATGCCGTGACGCCTGGCGTGGACATCACAGAGCTGCCTGCTGGTATTTACGAGTCTGAGTCTGGCCACGCTTACATCGCATTTCAATATAATCACTCCGGCTATTCAAATCCGATTTTGCGTTGGGGCGAATTTGGGTCCACAGTTATTCTTGATACAGAGAACCCAGAAAAATCAGGCGTTGGCGTTACCATTCAAACTGCTTCAATTGATAGCGGCGTTAAAGTTTGGGACGAAAAACTTGTTGGACCAGATTGGTTTGACGCAGAGAATTTTCCTGTAATCTCTTTTCAAAGCACAGAGGTCAATCAAACATCGCTCGGGAATGGTAAGCTGACGGGTGTGTTGAAAATGAAAGGCGTCGAGAAGCCAATAACCCTTGATGTCAAACTCAATAAAATCGGCGAACACTTCCGCAGCAAAAAACCTATGTTTGGTATCTCCGCGACAGGGTCGCTGAAACGCTCGGATTTTGGCATCGATAAATATGCCCCTATGGCCGATGATGTGAAATTGATGATTGAAGTCGAGTTTCAAAAATCAGAAGGCACACCTAAGCCGTAAATTATTTCACAGATTAAAATGATAAACCCCGCCATAGCTGGCGGGGTTTTTTGCAACATTGAACACCTGGCGTCCCCGAGTGGATTCGAACCACCGACCTACAGATTAGGAATCTGTTGCTCTATCCGACTGAGCTACGGGAACAGTTATGTTGCTCAACGCTCCTGACTATGTGCGAATTGCTCATCCCTTAGCACAGCTCCGGTAAGATGTCTCATTTGCTCTACTGTGGGAAGCTCATTCGCGTCATGCGCGCAGGCGAGCCAAGCCGACGTCGGGTGGAACCACGGCAAAGCGACGCCTTTAAGGCCCGCATTTTCGATATGTACCATCATCATATCAGGCGTAAATCCAATACATTCAGGATAGTACCATCCGTCCGCAGGCGGCGTGTCTCTTTGTGGCTCAGCGATATAATTGAACAAAAATATCCCGCCTGGCTTAAGGCAAGCTTTTGCAGAGCTAATTATCGCCTGCGCTTCCTTTGGGCCCGTATGGGTGACGATGGATTGTGCGATAATATAATCAAAGCTCTCACCAAATGCATCGCAATTAAATTCTGTATTGTGATCAAATCGCGGGGCTTTCAGCGCGCGAATATCTTGGCCAAGCTCATGCTTAAAACCATCTTCAATCAACCAAGGATTGGGATCTATGCCAAAGTAATGACCTTTCTTGAGGAGCGGAATAAGCATGCGCCCGAGACGCAGAGAGCCACACCCAAAATCCAGCACTTTATGATGCTCACGCACACCCATGTGAAAGAGCAACGCCATTTGGGTCAGGCTCATAAAATCAAAACGATCAGGCGGTCCAACATAGGCGCGGTAATGCGCTCCGCCTGGTAAAAGCGCTTTCGCCTCAGCCGCGTCCAACTGACGGTCGGGGTGATCATCTGGCACAATCATATTAGGATAGCGCGCCGCTAGCGCAGCCGCTTTTTTATCACCTTTAGCCCGTTTTTTAAAAAACATAGTCACCATCCTTTGGGGTCGCCTATCACAATTCCGCATCGCCACAAAGCGCGGGCAGAGTCGACTCTTTGCTCATTTTGCGCCACTCTATAACCATGTTGTCAAAGGCCTCACACCCTAAATTCAAAACGCGGCGCATTTTAGGTCTCGCGAGTGCGGCTCTCCTGTCTTTTACAGCTATTGGCGCGACCCAAAAAACAGAGTTAAAAGCGGGCGAGATTGGTGTCGTAGCATCTGTGCTCGACGGGGATACGCTCTATCTTGAGGACGGGTTGAAAGTCCGCCTCTCCGCTATGCAGGCCCCAAAACTTCCGCTGGGTCGCAAAGGGTTTAAAGCATGGCCCATGAGCGAGGAAGCTAAGGCGGCCCTGACCGCTCTGACCAAAAAGCGCCGTGTGCAACTCTTCTACGGCGGCAATCAGCGTGACCGCTATGGCCGTGCCCTCGCCCAAGTTTACACGCTCACACCTGACGGAAAGAAAGACTTGTGGGTGCAAGAAGAAATGATCCGCTTTGGCCTCGCCCGCGTTTACACGTGGCCTGACACTTGGCAAGATTCTGAGCGCCTCTACGCCGCTGAGCGCAAAGCCCGCGACAGCAAACGCGGTATTTGGGGTGACCCTTACTATGCCGTACGCTCACCAGAGCCTAATATGCTCGCTCAAGACGTGGACAGCTTCCAGCTTGTTGAAGGCATTATTACGTCTGTGGCGGATGTGCGCGGCACGGTCTATCTTAACTTTGGCGCGGATTATAAAACGGATTTCACTATCGTTGTCGCCAAGAAAAACCGCCGTAAGATTGAGCGTGCGGGCCTCAACCCGCTTACGCTCGAAGGCGCGAAGGTCCGTATTCGTGGCTGGGTGGAGCTTCAAAACGGGCCGATGATTTGGCTGGATGATCCAAACCGCCTCGAAATTCTCGACGGCAATATACTATAATCAGGCACAAAAAAACCCGCTCCGAAAAGCGGGTTTCAAACTTAAAAGCAATAAGCTTAGTCAGCCATTGTGACGTTATCGACGGCAGTTTTGCCTGAACGCTCATTGACGGCTGTGTCAAAATTTACTTTGTCGCCATCGTTAAGGCCTTGAAGACCTGCACGGTGCAATGCAGAGATATGTACAAACACGTCTCCTGAGCCATCGTCTGGTTGAATAAAGCCGAAGCCTTTTGTGGAATTGAAGAACTTAACCGTTCCTGCTTTCATTTCTGACATGTGTATACCTTTCACGTCATTATAGCCTCACTCAACGCGAGCGGGGCGGAAGTCGATCAAAGAATAGTCACTCAGTATGGCAGCATAAACTGCAAGCCGGGTAGTCTGGCTGTAATCGATGCAGTCTCATACCATTTTTTTGTTTGCAAGTATATAGCGCAAGTCGGATGTTAGTTTCTCCTATAGGTTGCGCGTTCCCGTCAAACCTCGTACACTTAAAAGTCGTATATCAGTAAACAGCTAGGTGGGGATTGAAGTTGACTGACATTCTAACAGCTTTGACAACGCAGACTTCTCCCGCCGTGCAGCTTTGGATGGGCTGGATGGCGCTTGTGTTTTTGATGGCACTTATCTTCGTTCGAAACCATATTCAGGCCCAGCGCACGGTCCTTGCGATGATTGGGACCATAGGCGGGGCCTATATCATTTGGTTTGCATCTGAAAACGTGCATCTCTTTGGAATTATCCATATCCTTATTTGGGGGCCGCTGGCGGTATATCTCTGGATCAGTATGTTATCAAAAAAAGCACGCCGTCACGACGGTGATCCGGACATTTCGCGCTATCGCACGGTCAAATATAAGGCGTTTTTCTATTGGGTTTGCCTCTTATTTGGCACGATTGTTGTTTCGCTTATCTTTGACCTGCGCGACATCATATTAGTCATGGCAGATCAAAAATAACTGCTATAGAGCGCGCACAATTCTTAAACGGATACGTTATGACCTCTGTTGACGCGCTCGGCTACTGCGCCGCCTTTCTCACCTCTGTTAGTTTTGTGCCGCAAGCCCTACTTGTTATTCGCACGCGGCGCACGGGCGGCATTTCACTGCTCATGTATTCAATGTTTACGCTGGGTGTGGGGCTGTGGCTTATCTACGGCATTAGCACGCGTGCCCTGCCCCTCATGGTCGCTAATAGCGTAACCTTCGCGCTCGCCAGCATAATCCTCTTTATTGCCGCGCAGGAGCGGTGGAAGCGGCGCGGCACGCTCAAGGCTCGCGCGCCAGGTGTGCCGCTTCAGCCTGAAAACGATCCTGATCGAGCCTTATAAAAAGAGCGCCCTAGCGTCTATCAAAACGCGGATCGATATCAGGCGTACAGGCCTTATCAAAACAATTTCGAAGTTTTTCGACCTTTGCGCGATCAAAACCATACACCTTATCAGGACAAGGACCGACCTCTAGCAGGAGCGGTTGACCAGGGCGTGACTTTGCAAAAGCGATGACCTCTGTTCCGTTTTGCGGCGGACCCCCGCACCACGGACCCGCACAACTGACATCAATATCGACAGGCACACGCATGGCGGGCGCGTCATATTCCGCGACATTTGACAGAAATCGTCCGTTGAACGTGGCCTTCACGGTATGCGCGCCAATGCCATTCATCGGCGCATTTGGATTGTTAAATTGTGGCTTTTTGGTTTTGGGCAGAGGCGTATAAGAAAACTGCCCCACCATGATGTAATAGAGGTCCTCACTCGCCTTGGCTGTCTCCATGGTCTGCGCGATATCAGGTCGCATACAGGATAAGGCCGAAGCCGAGGTCGCAAAGCTACTTGCCGCGACTAGCCCAAGCAAGGCGGATTGAGCGAGCTTAAAAGCGCGTTTTGGGCGAGATTTATACGGCATAGCGAACTCCTATTTTGCCCTGTCATATCACCCCTACGATGAACCCAGGCTGACGCGGGCATTAGTTTGCGTTCATCAAACGGGCACAAAACGCTGAAACGATGTCGCCGACATTCTCGAGGCGGCATTGCGGTGTTTCGCGGCCGCTATGTAATCCTCTTGGTTGAAAAAATGCTCGAAATGCGCCTTGTCCCGAAATTCGAGCAGAACCGCCTTATCCGCCTTCATATCAGGGGTCAGCTCTTGCGGCGCGTCATCAGAGCCGTGAACCTTCACCCCTTCGCGCAGAAATATCGGCGTCGCGAGTTCCACATAGCGGTTATATCCCGCGCGGTCATGGATAGCGAATTTAGCGAAAACAAAGAGAGACATAGCGGGCCTTTTGAGATGAAATTTCGTCATCAGCATAGCACGCAACCCTGCGGCTGACTATGGGCGTGCCCTATCGGACTGAAGGCTTGGCGAAGTCTGCTTAGGCGGCTACCTCGTCGATATTAATATTGCCCTCAATGAATAAGCGCGTCTTGAGCGTCACATTCTTGGGCAGAGCGTTTTCAAAATTCTCGCGCGTGAGGCGGTAAACTCCATTCATCGGCTCATCCGACTTATAAGTCATCCAAACGGAATAATCCTCAAACTCATGCGCTTTGATCGGCTGGCTATTATGGATAATGACAAGATCAATCAACTCATCACGCCTAATCGCCTCTACATAGTTATTTAGGAGCGTCTTGGGGCCTTCCATCACGTTAATCGCCATCTCAGGCACAACGAGCACACGTCCCGTCAAACCTATCAAATTACACGTCGTGACACTATTTCCCGCAACCTTGACCTTATCCGCCAAAGTCACATGCGGCATCGACGTCGATGTAAATATAATCTGTGAAAGTGCAGTCATAATTAAGGTCCAACGCGCACAGAGTACCCGACAACCACTTAATCATCCGCGAAAAGGTAGGGTGAATGTTGGTTTAATTTTTTGTGGGGGGGGGTGTTTCAATTCACTGAAAATGGAATCCGAAACATCCGCCGCTCAGACTCAACCTCATCAAGCGTGAGATTTACAGTCAGATCATCCCAATTCGGATTAAGCGCTTCAATCAGCTCAATCTTCCAAGCTCGCCGCCATTCTTTAATCTGACGTTCACGCTTGAAAGCCTCGTGACGACTTAGATGCGTCTCAAACCAAAGCAATTTATGGCAATCATGCTTAGCAGCAAACCCTGAGTAACTGCCGCGCCGATGCTGTTCCACACGTTGCCCAAGGTCATCCGTATGCCCCGTATAAAGAACGCCCCGCTTGCGGTTACAAACAATATAGGTAAAGAACATTTAGCGAACATAAAGCGGCGCGACATAATTGTCAAACCACACAAATCCGCTTATCAATATATATTTGGATAGAAACAAAACCGCCCCTTCCCGCTCACCCCGATGAAAATCGGGGTCCATCACCCAAAATATGCATCAAGGTGCAAGGTCACGAGATGGTTCCTGGCTCTAGCGCTTGCACGCAAGCGCATGGTCGGGATGAGCGGTGTGTGGGGGAGTGATATTTTCTTCCCACCCGCTCCCCCCGTGGAAACACGGGTCCATCACCCATAAGGTGCTTCAAGACGAAATTGCGGGAGATGGATCCCGATTTACATCGGGATGAGCGGGTGTTTGGATATTTTTATCTCTTAGCCGCTCCTCCCGTGGAAACACGGGGTCTATCACCTCCGCTAACGGTTAAAAACAATCGTGACTTGGCGCACGAATTAATCAACTCAAAACCATCTGACTCCCTAACACCGAAAGCGCAAATGATGGGTGCATCACCTTCTCGGGAATGAACGGAGCGGGAAGTATCAATCTGCGTCTAGAATGTTAAAACCAACATGATTAATGGTTTCCCGCGACGCAGAAAATCTCTTCATGCCAGACTCATTTTGTATTGATTTATACTGAACCTCGAAAGTGAAATCTAAAAACTTCCTTGTGTCACACCGCATGTGGACGAGTTCGTTCGCACCTCTAGGCAGGGTAGCGAATGAACGTAAAGTTTCACGATAATCACCATCCACCACCATTAGCCTCACGTCCGAACAATCGGCGCCAATATTGTTTAGATAAAGGGAAACCCTCTTCGAACTTCCACCGCCGCCTGTTAAAATTAGTTTAGGACTAGTGGCTAATTTTCTAGCTTCTCTTTCCTCTTTCAAAGCAAGAATTTCTGCCTCTGCTTTGCTTCTAGTAATCTCGACTAGCGCTTTTTGCTGCTCCACAGAATTCCTTAGCTCTTCACTTTGTAGGTTGAGAGCTTCGACACTGTTCCGAAGCTCGTCACCTTGTTGCCAAAAGCCGAGGATTAGCCAAAGTATCCCTAAGGGGCCAAATACACCTGCCAAAAAGTCACCGAATTCGTTAGGCGGCAGATTCAATGGGTTTTCGCAATTGAAAATCAGGTAACAAGCTACAATTAAAAGCCAAAAAATGGAAAGCCATAACCCGAAAGTTCTATATCGCTTAGAATCCAAATTTTTGCTCGACATAAATTACGACAACTTTCTCATTTGATTGAATCAAACTTATTAAGAGACATTACAATCTATAAACGAAAATCGTTGTAGAGCTAGGGTTGGGCCCAAGAATTTCGGCGATGGACAATCTATACTTTGAATAGAACTTTTCACCCGACAAAGCTTGACAAACATTTGGAAATTTAGCGCTCAAACTCAATCCATCATGAATATCTCGAGAGGCGATAGCAATTACACTATGCCCTGCCGTTCGTGCAGGTTTAATGAATTGCTCAAAAGCATATTCTCTAATTTTGTCGGCATCGGACAATGCAATTCTCCTAAATCCTGGCAAAAACGAAACCTTGCGGTTTCGGCGCTCCGTTGCAATCGCGCCACTGGCGCGATTGCGGGCTCTACGCGTCCCCCGCCTTCAAATATATCTGCCCGCCAAGCTCCTTAAATTTCTCACTCATCTCGTCCATGCCCTGCAGCGCTTCGACGGGATAGAGCGCCGCCTTTTCGTTGTCGCTGAGCTTATCCGCATACTCCCGCACTTCGCGTGTAATCTCCATAGAGCAGAATTTTGGGCCGCACATACTGCAGAAGTGCGCGACTTTGTGGGCGTCTTTGGGCAGCGTCTGGTCGTGATAGTCTTTGGCCGTTTCGGGGTCGAGCGAGAGGTTGAACTGGTCTTCCCAGCGGAACTCAAACCGTGCACGCGATAGCGCGTCGTCGCGGATTTGCGCGGCGGGGTGGCCCTTGGCGAGATCTGCCGCATGGGCAGCGAGTTTATAGGTAATTACCCCAACTTTCACATCGTCGCGGTCCGGCAGGCCGAGATGTTCTTTGGGCGTGACGTAGCAGAGCATAGACGTACCAAACCAGCCAATCATCGCCGCCCCAATCCCGCTTGTGATGTGGTCATAGCCAGGCGCAATATCGGTCGTCAGCGGCCCAAGCGTATAGAACGGCGCTTCGTGACATTCCTTAAGCTGCTTATCCATATTGATTTTAATCTTGTTCATCGGCACGTGGCCAGGGCCTTCGATCATGACTTGGCAGCCCTTGGCCCACGCTACTTTCGTCAGCTCGCCGAGCGTTTCAAGCTCTGCAAATTGCGCGCGGTCATTGGCGTCCGCCACCGCACCGGGGCGCAGGCCATCGCCGAGGGAGAACGTCACGTCATAGCTGCGCATGATGTCGCAAATCTCTTCGAAGTTCGTGTAAAGGAAGCTCTCCTCGTGACGCGCGAGCATCCATTTCGCCATAATAGAGCCGCCGCGGCTAACGATGCCGCAAACACGGTTGGCAGTCAGGTGGATATAGGCCAGACGCACGCCCGCATGGATGGTGAAATAATCGACGCCTTGCTCGCATTGCTCGATAAGCGTGTCGCGGTAAATCTCCCATGTCAGGTCTTCCGCGACGCCGTTCACCTTCTCTAGCGCTTGGTAAATCGGCACCGTCCCGATGGGCACGGGCGAGTTGCGGATAATCCATTCGCGCGTGTTGTGAATGTTACGACCCGTCGAGAGGTCCATCACATTATCCGCGCCCCAACGCGTCGCCCAGACCATTTTATCGACTTCTTCTTCGACAGATGACGTCACGGCAGAGTTGCCGATATTGGCATTGATTTTCACAAGGAAGTTGCGGCCAATAATTTGCGGCTCAAGCTCTGGGTGGTTTATGTTGGCAGGCACCACAGCACGGCCAGCGGCAATCTCGTCGCGCACAAATTCTGGCGTGACAAAGGCGGGGATGTTCGCGCCAAAGCTTTCGCCAGCGTCTACACGCGCCTGCGCACCTGCGACCATCTTCTTACGGCCGAGGTTTTCGCGCTCGGCAATATAAATCATTTCCTTGGTAATGACGCCCGCTTTGGCGAATTCATATTGCGTGACCATCTCGCCTTCGCGGCCTTTGAGTGGCTTATTCTTAATCGGGAAAGCGCGGGCCAGATGCTTGCCTTTCGCGCCGCCATTGTCTTCGGGTTTTACGTCACGCCCCTCATAGTAATCCACGCCGCCACGTTCCAGCACCCAGTCTGTACGCGGACGCGGGAGGCCCTTCTCAAGGTCAATCACGACATTTGGATCAGAATAAGGGCCAGAGGTGTCGTAGACAGGCACATCAGGCTCATTCGCACTTTCATGCAGATGCACGAGGCGATGCGGCACACGCAGGCTCGGGTCCGCATCAGGCGCAGTGTAAACTTTAGAAGATGACGGCAGTGCACCAAGGGTGATGTCGGGCGTCTGGAATTGTGACTGGTCGATGGGCTTGTTCATGGCTCGCTCCTAAAAGAAAGGCAGAATATGGGCAGCATAAAGCACCATCTTCCGTCCTTCCGCCCGTCTTAACGGGATCAAGTTATAAGGGTGCGTCTCAACTTTTGCGTAGGTGGCAAGACCGAGTGTGTTCAAGTCCGCTCGCTTGCGCTTACGGCACTTTTGCTATTTTCTGTCCACTGGACAGAAAATTTCGGCTTTGCCGAAGCGCAAAAGTGCCCCTCGGAACCTATCTTATGGCCTGTCTTATGTGTTGCGGCAAGTGGCTTTGCTGTGTCTATTCAGTTCAACTCTTAAAATAATGAAGCAGCGTAACCTTAAATTAACGGGCATTTTCTAGCTCAGATATTTGGGGCCGTCACAGTTTCGAGTTTTGACATGATCAATCAAATTTTCTTCTCAGGTTCGGTGCACAGGCTGGCCAATAAAATCGCAGTCGCAGATGACGCCGCTATGGCGGTCGCGCTGTGTAAGGACTATAATCTCACTGGTCTAACGCTTTTTACAGACAGGACATTTATGAGCGTATTAGAAGGCCGCGAGTGCGATACGTTGACAGTCTTCAAGATTATCAAAGACGACCCTCGCTTTACGCATACAAATGTCGTGATGGAGCACGGCCGCGAATGCGCCGAATTTACGAGCTACCGCATCGGTTTTAAAGACGCTGACTTTTCAAATGAGGTGCCAAACGCGTTTAAACTTGAGAGCGCCACGTTCGCCCAAGCCTTGCCTCAAAACCCCTCACCTGCGCTACGAATTTTGACACAGACATTTGCGCGTGTGAATGGGTTTTCGATTTCACCGTCAATCGCCGCTTAAGTTAGGTCAGAGTTGAGACAATTTGACCAATAAGGCTTAACATATGGAGGCAAACCTATTTGGGTTAGGATACGTAAGCATTATTACCACAATCATTGTCGTTGAGATCATATGACTTATCGCTTAATTTATAAATCTATTGCTTCCCCGAATGTGACGGATGCTGATTTTCGCACAATTGCGATGTTTTCGAGCATATGGAATAAGAACCACGGCATTTCTGGCCTGCTCTTGCATGTGAATGGTCGCATCATGCAGGTCCTTGAAGGGCCCGAAGACGCTGTCAAAAGTCTTTATGCTAATATTGAGAAAGACCCACGCCATAAAGATGTGACTATTGTGCTCTCTGAAGAAGCTGATGAACCTTACTTCCAAGAATGGTCTATGGGATACCGCCCTATGGAGAGCGAAGCACAAATGGACGCGTTCTTTGAGCTTAATGAGCGCAACCTCGAGAAAGCAATTCCTGAAGCCGCTTCAGAGGATTTGCGGCGGGTTGTGGGGGAGTTTGCGAACTCTGCTGGACTTAAGTCGCGCTAGGCTCAAAATCTTTATTTTTACTCAATATTAGAAACAATTTTTAAACAGTTTTCTGTCAGTAGGCATTCACGGGCGCCCGTGATAAAAATAATAATTGGGGGTTTTGGGGGATGCTTCACCAAATCATATATACGAGCGCCGCTCTGCCGAGTGCGACAATTGATGATTTCAAAGACATTGCAATACATGCCGAGCAGAACAATAAAACGCTCGATGTGACGGGTCTTTTGCTCTTCACAGATGGTGTCGTCTTTCAGGTTTTAGAAGGCGAAAAAGACGTCGTCGAAACACTTTATGACCGCATTAAACGTGACCCCCGCCACAGCAGCATCGTGAAGTTGATTTCCCGCTCGACACCTAAGCGTGAATTCTCAAAATGGTCTATGGGCTTTGCTGAAATGAGCCATGAACATGTCAGCAAACTTGCGTTTCTGCTAACGAAAGACACACTCGAAAACGCTTTACCAGAAAAACCGACGGCTGAACTCTCAGTCCTATCGAACACCTTTGCACGCGTTAACGGGCTTTAGTTAGGCTCTAGAATCCACCATGAGTTTCGCGATTGAGTGAGTAAACGCATTCGGCGCAATCTCTTGCTCACCTGTCCATGTAAAATTCGGATAGCGCGCGAGGATCTCACGATAGGCTGAGCTAAGTTGCATATTCGCCACGCGCTGCCCCAGACAAACATGGGGGCCAATTCCAAAGGCCAAATGATCTTTGGCATTAGTGCGCGTCACGTCAAATACGTCTGGGTTTTCAAAAACTGACGGGTCACGATTGGCCGCGCCGTAATACATAAGTACCTTCTCGCCTTCTGCGATTTCCTGCCCGCAAATTTCCGTATTTTCTGTCGCCGTACGGCGCATATAGATGACGGGCGAAACCATGCGAATAGCTTCATGCGTCATGTTCGGCAGAAGTGACGGGTCAGCAAGAATCTTCGCACGCTCGCCTGGAAATTCTGTTAAAAGCCGCATCGTGCCAGAGATAGAATTTCGTGTCGTATCGTTGCCCGCAAACACAATCAGGAGCCATGACCCGTCAAGATATTCATCTGGCAAACGCTCACCATCTATCTCGACATTTGCAATTGCTGAGAGCAAATCATTTTGAGGTTCAGCGCGGCGAGTTTTGAGAATATGCTGGCCATAATCAAACAAAGCCTGAACCTCTGTGAGGAAGTGCATAATTTGCGCAGGGTCGATATTGCCAAGTTCTTCTTGTTCAAGCGTATATTGCGCCAGCTCAAGCATTTCCATCCACGCGATGATTTTGGAACGGTCTGCCGCAGGAATGCCAAGGATTTCGCAAAGGGTAAACAATGGAAGCTGTGCCGAAAATTTTTCCACGAGGTCAAAGACTGGCCCTTGCTTCACCGCTTCATCTAGCAGGCGCGCAACTTCTATATCGACTTTCTTTCTAAGCTCCGCGACATAACCTGGCGTGAAATAAGCCATATGCTCGCGGCGCAGCTTAAAGTGATGCGGCGGGTCAAGGCATATCATCGTATCGAGCGCCGCGCGGTGCAATAATGGGTGACGACGCGCTTCATCCAAATAGGTCATCAAAATGCCGCCTTTTTGCGACGAAAATGCTTTGGCATTCAAATTAGTCGCGCGGATATCATCGTAACGCGTAAGCGCCCAAAACCCTTCGCTACCCTCAATCGGATGCCACATGACAGGCGCTTTTTCACGCATGTTTTTATAAGCTGCGAACGGATGTCCGCTCGTGAAATTCGTGGATTTCGCAAGGTTAAGCGGTGGCGGTAAAGAATAGATGGGAGCTGTCTCTGGCTCACGTGGGCCACGGTCTTCGTTATAATTTGCGCTAACGAGGTCTAGTGCCATATATAAGCTCCCAATTCTGAGCTTAAGTTATGGCGGTAATAGGCAATAGCAAGGGCTATTTCTGCACGCCATCTATGCTAGCGACAATAGTTGCGACCGTTTGTGTCTAAGCCTTCGATGAAACTGATAATATCAGTCTTCACGGTCTCGCCCCCATCAAAGTGGCGGGAAATAACTTGCACAATTTTTATATGACCGAGGCCATCATAAATCTTCACCTCAGCCTGTCCGCCGCGCTCTTTGATTTTTTTGGCAAGATATTGTGAGTTTTGCGGATAAACTGTCGCATCATCTGCCCCATGCGCGAAGAAAACAGGCGGCATGGGGCCCGTGACATTGTTCATCGGCGCGTCATCGCCAAATAATTTCTCTGGAAACATACTGATATAGGGCTCGTCACCCAGTGCCACTATACCTGTCGGCCCCGCAAGGCTGACCATAGCTGCGATAGAGCGGCAAGCCGCCTCTCGCCCACCGGGATAAAACTCAGGCTTCATCACCGCCATAAGCGAATTATACCCGCCCGCCGAATGCCCCATCACAACGAGGGGTCGGCCCTCAAATTTTGAGGCTGTAAAAGCAATCGCCTCGCCCGTATCAATTACAAAATCAGGATATTTCACTTCGGGCCAAAGCCGGTAATTGGGCACAACAACGTCATAGCCCTCTGACGTAAATCCTTCGGCGAGAAACTTATATATATCCTTGCTGCCGCTGTCCCAACTCCCGCCGTGCACAAAAACCAATACAGGCGCGCCTGCCTTAGGGGTTTCGGCGCGGTAGATATCAAGCTTTTGACGCTCCAGCTCGCCGTAGCTAATATTGCGGTCACGCTCAAAACTGCTCGACGGTGTAATTGTGTTGAGAATTTTGACGGGCGCGCAAGCTGTCGCCACGCCGAGAACGGCGAGGCATGAGGCAGCGATTAGCAGAGATTTTTTCACGTTAAGCCTTGTGATATCCCTGCGCTCGGACGTCTAGCAGCAAGAGGAGGATTGTGATGGGTCAGTAGTTATACGCGGCTGACCCTTTTTAGTTTCCTGCGGGTCGCGGCGACGTACACCACAATCTTCCGCTGGCCACTCAATCCGCTCTGTCACGGGCGTAGACGGCTCAATCGCATAGAACATATCGGCGTATGGTTCACGCTGCATGAGGTTGAATGTCTTCTCACAAACCGCAGACCGCTCACCGCGTTTAAACACATGACCATCATCGTCTTGAACTTGACGCCACGGGCCTTTGTAAATCACGGCTTGGTTCTTCTCGAGGCACTCACCCGCCTTGCCTTTGTAAGCGAGATAGGTCGCGCTGCGATATTCAATCCCCTCAACGATTTGCCAAGGGTCCTCTTCCCACTTATCCATATGGATGCCGTGGAAACCTGCCTCTTCGAGCGCCGTACAGAACTCATCTTCGCGCAGCGCGCCAGAGATACAGCCAGACCAAAGCTTCGCGTCATTCTTTAGGCTCTCTGGACTATCTTCATCAGAAACGATATCAGACACCGCCACACGTCCGCCAACCTTGAGAACGCGGTACATTTCCGCAAACATCTGTTTTTTCTTTGTATCAGAAACAAGATTGAGCACGCAATTTGAGACAATCACATCAACGCTATTGTCAGGAATCATTGTCATTTCCTTGCCAAGTCGCAGGATTTCTTCTTCCATCCGCTCCATATCGCTCGCGTTTTTCACAGGATTTTTCGCGAGCCAGTCATTGAGGAGATCAAGGTCGGTCTTAAGGTCTTCAATATGGCCGCGTTTAAACTCTACATTATCGTATCCCAGTTTTTCCGCGAGAATAGGCTTATTGCGACGTGAAAGCTCTAGCATGTCATCCGTCATATCGACGCCGATGACTTTGCCTTTTGGGCCGACTATTTGTTGCGCAATAAAGCAGATTTTGCCGCCGCCAGAGCCAAGGTCGAGCACAGTATCGCCTTCACGCACATAGCGAGACGGGTCGCCGCAACCATAATCACGATCAAGCACGTCCTGCGGAATGATTTTCAAATATTGCGGGTCGTAATCGACAGGGCAGCACAGCGCAGCCTCAACCGCATTGGCCCCTGCCGCATAGCGTTCTTGCACGTCACTGCGCACATCGGCATTTGTTTCAATCGTTTCGCTTTGATAACCGTCCATGGACATAATACTTTCCTTTTAAAATCTGAAACTGTGTTAGCCTAAGCTGGCACAAACTCAAATGACGGATTCGTGAATGTCTGACCAAATTAAATCAATAAAGCTTTATCACTACCCTTTATCGCGCTCTGTGCGCACAAAATGGATGCTACATGAGGTGCTCGGCGAAGAATTTGAGGTTGAACGTGTCCCGCTTTTGCAAGGCGGGCAATTCTCAGAGGCTTTTCTTGATAAAAACCCTAATCACGGCGTGCCTGTGCTTGATGTCATCTATTCCGATTCGACTACGCAAAGCCTGTTTGAAAGTGGCGCGCAGTTGATTTGGCTCGCTGACAGCTATTCCGAAAAGGGCCTTGCCCCCGCGCTTGATGACGTTCGCGGACGCGCGGATTATTTACAGATGATGCATTTTGGCGGCTCTTGGATGGATATGATGCTATGGCAGATACGGCTGAATGAAGATTTACTCCCAAAAAAAGTGCGCAGCCCTGCCCTTGCGCAGTTCAATCGCGATAAGCTGAAAAACGAGGTCGAGCCTCAACTCGAAAGACGCCTCGGAGAACACGACTACATCTGCGGCGACCACTTTACGGCAGCTGACTGCATGATTGGTCATAACGTGGGGTGGGCGCGCGCCTATGGCCTCTGCCTTGCGCCCGTATTTGATGCCTATCACTCTCGCCTCGCAAAGCGCGAGGCTTTTAAGCTCGCCTATGCAGACGCTGACAGCTTCGGAACATAGGATTTAGCCCAACAAACCGTTTATGGTTAACGCCCCATTAACCACGATTTGGGACTCTTAAAGCACGAATCAAATTTGCTTTCTGGATGACCCATGCTCAAAACTACGCTTTCACACACGTTAAGCTGTTCCCTTCTTGGTCTAGGTGCGCTTGCGCTGAGCGCTTGTTCTGCGCAAAGCTATGGTCATGGCGGCTCATATGCTGGCGCAAATTGCACAGCGGCAATGACGCAGATGATGGCGCAAAATTGCGCAGGCTACGGTGCTTATGGCGCATCGCAGGGCGCGTATTCGGGCGCCGTCACTGGGAAATCACGTTACGGCACAAGCTATGAAGTCGCGGGATATCAGCAGCAGCTTTACGCGCAGCAGCACTATCAACAGCAAATGATGATGCTCCGCCCTGCCCCCATCGCGCAGCCGAGCTATAGCTACCAAGCACAGTCTTATCAGACCGCGTCTGTAGAACCATCATATAACGTCGAATTGTTTGACCAACCTACGACAACGACGTCTAGCTACGCCTCTACGCCCGCCTCATGTCCAGCTGGCACAACGCCCCAATCCGACGGCACATGTTTGCAAGGTAGCACAACAAGCTATTCATCATATACGTCGACACCGAGTTATAGCAGCACATCAAGCTATACGGGCGGTTACGTCACCTCTGGTGCGCCGCTAAATTGCCCCGCTGGCACAACAGCCAGCTCTGACGGAACGTGCCTTGAAGGTGGATCTAGTTCCTACATCGCGTCCAGCCCAAATTATTCGACGAGCAGCACGACCAGAGCTGTGGCTCCGGCTCTTAGCACATATGACTGGGATAATAGCGACACGACTTGGGGCAGCAACAACTATGTCTCTCCAGGTTCACGCGTTGTCGATGCACCCAATGTCTACCCGTCCGTCGACACACCTGCCCCGACATATGCGCCTTATCGGAAGTAAGACTGCGGCTTAATAAAAGCTGCCTTTGGGCATTCACACTATTTGACAAATCTATGGACTCACCGCTATAGCGCGCGTGGGCCACGCTTCCCCACTGAAGCGCACTTTAGACGCCGTACAAAAACGCGGTTGATGGAGCATAGATATGGCAATAGCCGCAAAACCGGGCGTAAAGCCCGCCGATCCGCGTTTTTCTGCGGGACCTACTAAAAAACGCCCTGGATGGAGCCTTGACGCTCTTAGCGACGCCGCTCTTGGCCGCTCGCACCGCTCGGCACTTGGTAAAGCGAAACTCAAAGAAGTCATCGACCTCACACGCGAAGTGCTCGAAGTCCCTGCCGATTACCGCATCGCCATTGTGCCAGCCTCCGATACGGGCGCGGTTGAAATGGCCATGTGGTCCCTGCTCGGCCCGCGCGGCGTAGATGTGGCAGCTTGGGAAAATTTCGGCAATGCATGGATTACAGACGCGCAGAGCTTACCGCTAGATGATTTACGTATTCTCAAAGCTGATTATGGCCACCTCCCACCGCTCCATGATTACACAGGCGACCGCGATATCGTCTTCACATGGAACGGCACGACATCTGGCGTGCGCGTCCCTAATGCAGATTTCATTCCCGCTGACCGCGAAGGTCTCACGATTTGTGACGCGACCTCTGCTGTATTTGCGCAAGAGCTCGACTGGCCCAAGCTCGATGTTGTAACTTATAGCTGGCAGAAAAACATGGGCGGCGAAGCGGCACATGGTATGCTCATTTTGTCCCCACGCGCCGTGGAACGCCTCGAGAGCTATAGCCCGCCTTGGCCCATGCCCAAAATTTTCCGCATGACGAGCAAAGGCAAATTGAACGAAGCTTTGTTTGAAGGCTCAACGATCAATACGCCGTCTCTTCTCTGTGCTGAAGACCACCTCGACGCGCTGAAATGGGTGAAAGCCAATGGCGGCCTCTCATGGATGCACGGGCGCGCCGATACAAATGCACAGGTCCTTTATGACTGGATTGAGCGCACTGATTGGATTGAAAATCTCGCGGTCAATCGCGACGAGTGGTCCAATACAGGTGTCTGCCTCAAGATTGCAGACCCGCGCGTGACCGCTCTTCCCGTTGCTGAGCAGCAGGCCTTTGCGAAAACCATCGTGAAACTCCTCGGCGATGAAAACGTCGCGCTTGATTTTGGCGCATATAAAACAGCCCCCGCGGGTTTTCGCATTTGGGCGTCCGGTTTGATTGAAAAATCAGATCTCGAAGCGCTCACGCCTTGGCTCGATTGGGCGTTTGAAACCGTCGCCGCAGAGCGCCTGTCTTAATCCATCGAAAGCAAATGAGTTAATTAGCGCGCGTGAATACCACCCGCTATCTTATTGAAATTATTTGAAAGTTACCCATGCCAAAAGTCCTTATAGCCGATAAAATGTCTGTGGCGGCCACAGAAGTCTTTAAAAGTCGCGGCGTCGATGTTGACGTCATCACGGGCCTGTCTAAAGACGAGCTTATCAAAATCATTCCTGAATATGACGGTCTCGCCGTGCGCAGTTCGACCCGTCCTGACGCGGAAATTATTGCGGCCGCTAAGAACCTCAAGGTTATTGGCCGCGCAGGCATCGGTGTCGATAATGTCGATATTAAAGCCGCGACGAATAACGGCGTCGTCGTGATGAACACGCCTTTTGGGAACGCGATCACAACGGCTGAGCACGCGATTGCCATGCTCTTCTCTGCCGCCCGTCAAATCCCGTCAGCCTCAGCGCGCACGCAAAACGGCGAATGGCCTAAGTCAGATTTCAAAGGCATGGAGCTCTTTAACAAAACGCTCGGCCTGATTGGTTGCGGCAATATCGGCAAGCTCGTCGCGGAACGCGCGCTCGGCCTGAAGATGAAAGTCATCGCCTATGATCCCTACCTCACAGACGAACGCGCTGTAAAACTCGGCGTCGAGAAAGTCGAGCTTGAAGATTTGTTCAAACGCGCAGATGCCATCACGCTTCACACCCCACTCGTCGAAGGCACAAAGAACATTGTCTCTCGCAAACATCTTGGCATGACTAAGAAAGGCGTGATTATCGTCAATTGCGCGCGCGGCGGATTGGTCGATGAAGACGCGCTTAAAGACGCACTCGACGCAGGTCATGTGCGCGCGGCGGCTCTGGACGTGTTCGCAGTAGAGCCCGCAAAAGAACACGCCCTCTTCGGGACACCCAACTTCATCGCAACCCCTCACCTCGGGGCGAGCACGATTGAGGCTCAAGAAAATGTCGCCGTGCAAGTCGCCGAACAAATGGCGGATTACCTCCTCACAGGGGCCGTGTCTAACGCGCTCAACACGCCGTCTATCTCTGCCGAAGAAGCCCCTCGCCTCAAACCTTTCGTGGACCTCGCTGACAAGCTTGGCCGCTTGATGGGACAGCTCTTGCATGAGCCGGCAAAATCCATTGAGTTGACATTTAAAGGCGGCGTAACGGCCCTTAATACCAAGCCCATGACAGCCGCCGCCCTCGCGGGCATGCTCAAAGTTGCCATGCCTGACGCCAATATGGTCAATGCGCCCGTGCTCGCCAAAGAGCGCGGCATCGCGGTGACAGAGAGCTTTGTTGACGAAGCCGAGCGCGCCGAAAGCCTCATCCGTATCACGGTAGAGACGGCTGAACGCAAATTTGCCGTCGTCGGCACCATCTACCGCGGTGAGCCGCGCATCGTGCGCCTCTTCGGTGTGCAAATGGACGCGGCGTTTTTCGAGAATATGCTCTACGTCCGCAATGAAGACCGCCCTGGATTTGTCGGCAAGCTCGGCAATATCCTCGGCGAAGCAGGCGTGAACATCGCAACCTTCTCTATGGGCCGTATGGAGCAAGGCGGCGAAGCCGTCTGCCTCGTCGCCGTTGACGCCGTCGTAGACGCCGACACACGCGATAAAATCTGCAAAATCAGCGAAGTGAAGAAGGTGGATTTTGTGAGTTTGTAGGACAGAAACCAGCTTAAATTAAAGCCGCTCCACGAGCGTGGGGCGGCTTTGGTAATTCGGGTCAAGCGTATTACTTAATCAAGCGCGAATTTGGATATGTAGCATGCCACCCAAACCAAAACGCGCGGTTATAAGGAAGACGTTTCAACTCACGGCCATCCGCTGAGATCAATTTACTCTCAGATAATGTCCAGACTTTTCCGGCACTATCAATAACCGTCTTATCTCCATCAAAGCTTTCAAAGCTCTCATTCTGAGGGTCGTAAACACGGTTTGCTCCCGTTTTATCTGTCAAAACAAGAATGTTTTGCGTCCCCAATTTATCTTCATAGACTGGGGTTTTCGCCAAGAACTTCGCTGATATCGCTAGCTGCTCTCGGGGATTGGATTTAAAACGTAGCGCCAAAACTTCGTCTTTATTTTTTAGACGATTGTCATTGTATGGCGTATTGAACATAAGCTTATCAGTGGCAAAATATTCATGATAGGCAACGCCCTCATCGTAATCACGGCGATGACCTGTTTCCAGCGATAAAACCTTTGTTTGTGGATGGCGGCGTTTCCATTCGCCCCATGTCGTCGTCACAACACTCTGATGCTCTAGAGCAATATCTCTATCAACCAATGGACCTAAGACAGGTTCCCCTTTAATTGTGTTCCAAAGCGATTGTGTCTCTTTGTCGTACATAAGCTTGTTTGATCTATATAAAAATCCGCTAGTGCCGACATTACGAGGGACGCCATTTGTCTTGGTTTCGTATAAAATGACTGTCCCACAGAGGGTGCAATAAACACCCGCTACATCGACCCCACCAACTGTATCAACGAACATTTCGTGCCAAGCCAAAATACGTTTTGGATAGGCGCGTACATCACCATTAACTTCAATCCCGAATATGATATTATCGTCTTCTAAGTAATTGGCTTGAACGGCACGCAACATTTTGGGTTGCCGTAAAGGTGGAATCCCGTCCTGACGAACACCGCCCCAGCGAATTTCATCTAATCTGATATTAGCCGTTTGCCCACGACCTTTGAAGTATTTTTCAAAACGGGGGTCAATAGCTCTATAAAATTCTGCTTTAAAATCATCATAACCAGCCGTTTTGATTTCTGGCTGATTCCATAACCAACGATACCAACCATTAATATCTGTCCCAAAATCCTGCTGTGTGCTTTCTCGCATCTGCTCTAATATAGCCCTGCGCATCCGCGGGTCGGCGATGAAATTGAAAATTTCTAAAGACGGCGCAATATAGGCAGGTGACCATCTTTTTTTCAGTTCCGCATATCGCTCACTTTTATTGCTAAACAGGTCTGCGTCCAAAAGCGAAAGCAGAAAGTCTTGATCCGCTTGTGTAAGTGTCTGCGCAGTATTTTCTTTGAGAATCATCGTGTTTTCAACGACAGGCGCAGAACGGGTCTGAGCAAACGCATATGTCGTCCCTGCCACTAGAAGGACGCTTGCCGTAAGAGTTCTAATGTTGAATTTAAAAATCATATTATATCCACTTCTTGTGAAGTTGATAATATTGCAAACTAAATCAGTTGCATCTCACAAGGCGCGCTCTCTTGATAAAGTCGCTGTGACTAAGACGAGAGCGCCGCCACGGCGGACATGCTCAATAACTCTTGTAGATAACCTCCACTCTCGACTCGCAATCGCCCTCCAAACGCGCTATTGGCTATAAAAGTCTGGGACTTAGATTCTTGGCGCGTGGGTGTCTCCTTCGCGCCTTTGCTTTGTCCGAAATTCAAGCGCGCGAAAAGCGGAGAGACTTATGGGTAATGTTGTTGTTGTGGGCTCCCAATGGGGCGACGAAGGCAAAGGCAAAATCGTCGACTGGCTGAGCAGCCGCGCCGACGTGGTTGTACGTTTCCAAGGCGGACACAATGCAGGTCACACACTCGTGGTGGATGGCACGACCTATAAACTCTCACTCTTGCCCAGCGGCGTTGTACGCGGCGGGAAGCTCTCTGTTATCGGCAATGGCGTCGTCTTTGACCCGTGGGCGTTCCTGTCCGAGGTTGAGCGCATCAAAGGCCAAGGCGTGAAAATCAATCCAGAGAACCTGCTGATTTCCGAAAGCGCGCCGCTTATCCTGCCTATCCATAGCGAGCTTGACGGCATCCGCGAGAACCGCGTTGACGGCATTAAAATCGGCACGACAAAGCGCGGCATCGGCCCTGCCTATGAAGACAAAGTCGCGCGACGTGCTATTCGCGTTTGCGACCTTGCCGATCCAGAGCACCTCATGGCGCGGGTTGAGAACCTGTTGCATCACCATAATGCGCTCCGCGTTGGCCTTGGCCATCCTGAGACGGATCCGCAGACGCTCTATGATCAACTCATGGACATCGCGCCGAAAATCCTCCCCTTCATGTCGCCTGTTTGGCACGAGCTTGAAGAAGCGCAACGCGGGGAGAAGAAAATCCTGTTTGAAGGCGCGCAAGGGGCCATGCTCGATATTGATCACGGCACGTACCCCTTTGTGACGAGTTCTAACACCATTGCAGGCCAAGCGGCAGCGGGTTCTGGCATGGGACCGCGTGCGCTCAACTATATCCTTGGCATTACCAAAGCCTATACAACACGCGTAGGCGAAGGGCCCTTCCCGACAGAGCTAACCGATGACATCGGCCACCGCCTGGGTGAGCGCGGACATGAATTTGGGACTGTCACAGGGCGTCAAAGACGCTGCGGCTGGTTTGACGCCGTCATGGTGCGCCAAGCGATTGTCACGGGCGGCATTACGGGCATCGCCCTGACCAAGCTTGACGTGCTCGACGGCTTTGCGGAACTTAAGATTTGTATCGGCTATAAACTCGACGGAAAAATCATCCGCCGCCTACCAGCGGGCACAGCCGCACAAGCCGCTGTTGAGCCGATTTATGAAAGCATGCCAGGCTGGCAAGGCAGCACACGCGGCGCACGTAGCTGGGCCGACCTCCCTGCCGAAGCCGTGAAATATGTCCGCCACATCGAAGAGCTTATCGGCTGCCCCGTCGGCATGGTGTCCACCTCGCCCGAACGCGAAGACGTCATCCTCATGCGCGACCCGTTCAAAGCGCCAGTATAAAGCGAAATTCTTGATTTTTATTTGACCGACTCAGGCGTCCTTGCGAGGGCGGTTTATGAGCACGCGTACACCCGATTCTATTGCCCCCATACAAAGTGACGGCTTAAGCTGGCCTGCCTTGCTAACGGTTTCTATTGTCCTCGTGACGATATGGGGCGGCGCTTATACCATGGTCGGCGTGGGTGTCGATTATATGAGCCCGATCAACCTTGTCGCCTACCGCCTCGTGATTGGGGCTGTGCTTGTGACGGGCTATGCCTATTCAATTGGGCAGCGTTTCCCAAAGCTCTCTGACCAGCGCTGGCGGTGGTATTTCATGCTAGGCATTACGGGGTCTGTCCTGCCGTTCTTTTTGCTCTCTACGGGGCAAGTCACGGTCGATAGCGGCATTGCCTCCATCATCGTGGGGGCTATGCCGATCATGACGATTATCCTCGCCCATTTCTTTGCGAGCGAGCGCCTGACCCCGATGAAGATGCTCGGCTTTTTTATCGGCTTTTTGGGTATCGTAATTTTGTTCCTGCCTGATGATTTGTCGCTGAGCATTATCGGCGATTGGAAAGCGCAGATGCTCTGTATTGGCGGGGCGATGTGTTACGCCTTTACGACCGTATTTGCCAAACGCGTGCCGCCGACACCGTCTGCGATTGGTGGGGCCATGATGTTGATCTGCGCCGCAATTATTGGCGTAATTGCAGCGTTTATTACGGGGCTACCCAGCGAGTCGCCCGCCATGATGGGGCACTTGATGGCGCTTGGCCTTGGCGTGGGCTCCACAGGCATTGCGACCGTGCTGTACCTCTGGGTGATTGAAAAATCAGGGCCAACGATGATTGCGAAGATTAATTATTTCACGCCCGTCGCCTCGGTCATTCTCGGCGTGTGGCTGTTAAATGAGCCCGTCACATGGCGCGTGGTGCTCAGCTTCGCGATTATTATTTTGGGTATTCTGATAGCGCGGAAGAAGTAGGCTTAGTCCGCCTTAAATCCCTTCAACACCGCAAAGGGGTTCTTTGGTTTATCTGTATTCGCAGGCTCTGGCGCGTCATCAGGCTTGCCCGACAAATCCGCCAGACCATGATTAAGCGGGCCGTTGCCGTTGCCAAATTTTGGCGCGGTACGAATAGCTTCAAACACAAATTCACGCGCCGCTTCGACCGCCGTTTCTAGCGGTTCCCCAAGTGACATGGCCGCCGCAACAGCGCTCGCGAGTGTACAGCCTGTGCCGTGCGTATGGCGCGTGTAAAGGCGCGGACCACTCATGATTTGATTGCCCTCTTCGGTCACGAGCACGTCGACAACGGATTTCATATCCAGATGCCCGCCCTTCATTAATGCCGCATAAGCGCCCATCTTAAGGAGGGCTTCCCCCGCCGCACAGAGTTCTTCGACATCCCTGACAGGCAATCCTGTCAGCAGTGCGGCCTCCAGCACATTGGGCGTAATCACATCACATAGCGGGACGAGTTTATCGCGCATCAAAGCTACCGCATCCTCAGCCAAAAGGCTATCGCCTGACGTCGCGACCATGACAGGGTCGAGCACAATATAGGCGTCCGTGTTCTCTAGCTCTTCGGCCACAACCTCGATGATCTCTGCATTAGCGAGCATCCCAATTTTAATCACGTCAGCGCCAATATCGTCGAGCACCGCGCGGATTTGCCCGCGCACGACCTCGGCAGGCATAACCTCTACCGCGCTGACTCCTTCCGTGTTTTGCACGGTCACCGCCGTCACCGCCGTCGCGCTATAAGCGCCAAACGCCGCGCAGGTCTTGATATCCGCCTGTATCCCCGCCCCGCCAGAAGAGTCGGAACCCGCGATGATAAGGACACGCCCGCGGGTATCTGTGGAGAGCTCGGATTCGGTTTCAGTGGTCATAAGACCCTCTTCTAAATTGCATTTTCGGCGACGTCAGATAATTCAATCTCAGCGTCAAGTTGCTGCTCTAGCCGAGTGTTAGAGAGTTTCAAAGCGGGCGCGAGGAAAAATAGCTCGATCAGTAGCAAAATGACAATCTAAATTTGGAACAATAAAATTGAATTCATCATAATCGCTATGGATAAAACAAAAACATTCACGGCAATTATCGCCCAAGCAATTTTGTGAAACCCCAAATAAAAACGGTGCGCCGCAATAGTGCCACCCGCCAAAAGCAAAAGCGTCGCGACCACCCCCGACTTCTTATGCTGCTGATAGGTTTCCTCCCTCAATTGCAGACGACCGCTTTCAGATAAGCCTTCCAGATTTATGGGGGATATAAGTCTATCCATCTGCCATCGCTCCCCAAACCCTAACCGCCTGCACCGTCTCCGCCACATCATGCACTCTTAATATATCCGCACCCGCCTGTACCGACCATAGCGCCGCAGCGAGACTACCGGCTAGGCGGCGGTCGGCGGTGCTGCCGTCTATACGGCCGATGAAGCTTTTGCGGGACGCGCCCATGAGTATCGGACAGCCGAGCGTTTTAAACTCGGGCAGGCGGTTAAAAATCATGAGGTTATCTTCATGGCGTTTGCCAAAGCCAATACCTGGATCAATAGTGATGAGGTCGCGCTCCACACCCGCAAATTCGAGCGCGTCGAGCCGTTTGGCGAGATAATCCTTAATCTCAAACACCGCGTCGCCATATTGCGGATTATCCTGCATATCTTCGGGACGGCCTTGGGCGTGCATGATGATGACGGGGCAAGCGAGGTCTGCCGCCACCGCTTCCGAGTGTGGGCTAAACGTCAGCGCGCTGACGTCGTTCCAGATATCTGCACCCGCATAAACGGCCGCCTCAGCCACTTCGGGTTTGCGCGTATCAATCGAAATTATAGGCGCTTGCGTGTAATCGCGAGTGGCCTCCCGCAGCGCTGCAATAACGGGCACCGTGCGGCGAATTTCTTCTTTGATATCGATTTCGACAGCGCCCGGCCGCGTGCTCTCGCCGCCAATGTCGATGATGTCCGCACCCTCTTCCAACAGGCGCAGCGCGGCCTTCACAGCCTGCTCAAGCCCCTCATGTCGCCCGCCGTCAGAAAAGCTGTCAGGCGTGACGTTAAGGATTCCCATGATGCGCGGTGTGGTCACGATTGCTATCTAACTTGTTCAGTGATCATCCAATCCGTAATCGTTTCCCACTTATCGGAAAAGGTAAGATCGTCGTAATCAAGCTTCATATTATGGCATATTGCGGGTAAAATTTCGCAGTAATCTCGGTATCGATTTACTATATAGCGAGCGCCAGGCAACTTTTTAGCAGATTTAGGTCGGTGAGAGTCGAGCCAATTGCGCGTACACTTTATGACTTCATCAACATCCCCGCCATGGCTTTGTATATCTTGGCCCGCTATGTCTGATATCGATTTTTGATACCTATATTTTTCTTTATCAAAAATTGCAGACCGTTTCCGTTTCTGTTTAGCATCGCCATATCTTTGCGCGCCCATAAATAAACCAAGCTCAAACGGCATGTTGAAACGCGGTAAGCCAGACGTTTTATCTAAATCCATATTCGACAGATCATGTATGCCAAATTGAGCTTGCGATATGATAAGTTCTATTTTTTTTAAACGCACTTCACCGGCGTCAACCACTTCCATTGCAGACCTTGGAATATAATCACAATAAATAACGGCAAATAGAATAGCGTTAAATAGCGGCTCGTAATCTTGGGTAAAGGGGCAGTTTATGAAGACTGATTTACTATAAGCATATCTAGCCAAGGTTGGCAGTTTTTCGTGAATCAACAGCAGAGCGAACAGCCTCGCGTATTTTCTCGCGGCTTACATTTCCACCTCTTGGCGGCACTGGGATTTTCCGCCCACTCGAAAGAACATAAAATTCGCCGTGATTAGTTTTGACAACTTTATATCTTTTGTCGCCTTTAATCGTTTTATGTCGTTCCATAGATGCCTCCCTTTGCAGATATTTAGCATGAATACGCAAATATGCGAGTTAATTTTAAGCCTCAGGCTGAGCATCACCAAGCGGTTTGGGTTTGCCTGTCAGCGGCACGGCCGACACGCTCGGGCGCTTGTTAAGGCCGTCTGGGCGCTTGGGTTTAATCCCGTCAGAGAGCAGCACTGTGATCTCATCACCTGACAGTGTTTCATATTCAAGGAGCGCTTCTGACAGAGCGACCCAATCCTTCTTTTTCTTTTTCAAGATTTTCACCGCTGTCTCATGCGCCTCAGTAACAAAGCGTTTAATCTCGCTCTCAATAAGGCTTGCCGTTTCGGGCGAGATAGAACTGCCGCGACCAATGCCTGATGTGAACGTGCTTTGGTCCGTGTCTTTATAAGCAATTGGACCAATCGCGTCTGATAGGCCCCATTCGGTGACCATGGCTGTCGCAATGCGCGTGACTTGCTCAATATCAGAGCTCGCGCCTGAGGTTACTTTGTCATAGCCGAATTTCAGCTCTTCCGCCGCACGACCGCCCATCGCCATCGCCATGCGGGCAATCATTTCTTCGCGCGATTGCGAGATTTGGTCGCGTTCTGGCATATATTGCACCATGCCAAGCGCCCGTCCGCGTGGGATAATCGTCGCTTTGTGGATTGGTAAGCTACCTGGCATATTGAGACCGACAATCGCGTGACCTGCTTCGTGATAAGCTGTCATTTGCTTTTCTTCTTCGGTCATAGCGAGTGTGCGGCGTTCCGCGCCCATCATAACTTTGTCACGCGCGTCTTCGAACTCACGCATAGTAATCTTGAGCTTATTACGACGTGCCGCAAGAAGGGCTGCTTCGTTGGCAAGGTTGGCAAGGTCCGCACCAGAGAACCCTGGTGTCCCGCGCGCAATGTATTTTACGTCAACAGCTGCGCCAATGGGCTTACCTTTAAGGTGGACTTCGAGAATTTTCTCGCGGCCCGCAATATCGGGATATGGCACTTCGATTTGACGGTCAAAACGACCCGGACGCAGGAGCGCTTTGTCGAGCACGTCAGGACGGTTCGTCGCAGCAATGATAATCACGCCTTCTTTGCCGTCAAAGCCGTCCATCTCAACAAGGAGTTGGTTCAGCGTCTGCTCGCGCTCTTCATGGCCGCCCGATGTGCCGACACCACGGTGGCGACCCACGGCGTCAATCTCGTCGATAAAGATAATACAAGGCGCATTTTTGCGCGCATCCGCAAACATGTCACGTACACGCGACGCGCCGACACCGACAAACATTTCTACAAAGTCAGAGCCTGAAATCGTAAAGAACGGCACACCTGCCTCACCTGCTACCGCGCGGGCGAGGAGCGTTTTACCAGTTCCTGGAGGGCCTACGAGGAGCGCACCTGTTGGGATTTTGGCACCAAGGCGCGTAAAGCGCGTGCTGTCTTGGAGGAATTCGACAACTTCTTTCAAGTCTTCTTTGGCCGCTTCTACGCCCGCGACATCATCAAATGTGACTTTGCCTGACATTTCAGTCAGCAGCTTGGCTTTGGACTTACCAAAGCTCATAGCGCCGCCGCGACCCCCGCCCTGCATAGAGCGCATGAAGAAAATCGCGATACCGATAAAGAGGACGAGTGGGAGTAGCGAGAACAACAAATTCGCAACTGCGCTTGGTTGTTTCACGGGCTCATAATCAAGGTTTACACCCGATTCCATCAAAATGGCTTGCGTCTCACCCGCTGCATAGGGCGAAGAGTTTGTTTGAAAAGGCGTGCCGTCCGCGCGCTCTCCCGTCACAAGACCTGTGGACACATCAACATTGGCGCGCTGAATATCGCCAGACTGCGCCGCCGCGATCATGTCACTAAAGCCAAGCTCATTCGCCGGCTTATTATTCATAGAATTTTGCGTCATCGTCATCATGACAAGGAACATGGTGATGACGACGGCCCACATTACGTAATTACGAGTCTTCGGATTCATGTCTATCTTCCTTCGGCGAGTGAACCTTTGCGGTCTTCAACGTGATTTCTCACTATAGATAGGATGCCTAAGCCCTTTGGGAAAGGGGCGGATTGTCCTATTTTACATACGTTGCAACATTGTCATTCGGTTCAGCGCTTTCGAGGCCAAACGCACGGTATAAACGCGGCAAAATAGCACTTTTGACTGATGCAAGACGCGCGCCGTTTACGTCGTAGGGGCCGATTGCGACAATATTCCCGTCGCGAGTCCAGAGCGGCAACGATGCGCGGGCTTTGGGCGGGCACATTTTGAGGTGGTCTCGTAGGGCTTGCGGCGCGTCTATCCGCCACTCACCCGTTGGCTCTAGCTCGCCTTTCCCCTTAATCCAAAAACGTCCGTCCCAGAGGGTTTGGCCGTGAAAGCTTCGTTTTGAGAGAGGCGTTACGTCGCGCCTGCCCGTCGCAATGACAGGTTCACGACAGAGCATGAGTTCACCGTTGTAAGGTACAAGCAAAGCTCCTCGCAAACTCGCGCCGTTAAAGTCTTTGGTTTGGTTTGCGCGTTTTAATCTCAACAGCGCGTCTCGGCGAGGGCTGTCATTAGACCCACTCACGGCCCTGATAAGAGGCCCAAGTAGCGCCGTCGGCGGACAAACCTGAAAAAACAAATTCCCAAATTCATCGCCGCGAATTTGCGTTTTCAAAATATCTGCGAGCCGCGCGCGCTCCATCTCTCTCCCGATTTGCAATTCGGTTGAAAGTTGCAACATGTCCGCGTGAAGGGTTGGACTTTGCAGGAGCGTTTGCCGCGCTCTCACCCGCTCAAAATCTAAGTTCTGATTGGACGGGTCATCACTATAAAGCAATTTATGCGCCTCTAAATAATTGCGGATAGTCTGTCGTGAAATACCAAGCATCGGTCGGCAAAGCGTCAACCCGGCAAGCTCTGGCCAAATCGGTTCAGGCGTAAGTGCCCGCATACCCGCTGCGCCGCGCCACCCTTGCCCAGATTGCACCCGCATCAGCGTTGTCTCGGCTTGGTCGTCTTGCGTATGACCTGTCAGAAGATGGCTTAGGCCATGACGTCGGCACGCCTCCCCTAAAAGTCCGTAGCGCGCTTTGCGGGCTTTGGCTTGCAGGCCTGTTGTCATAGGCGGTGGCGACCAAGTGAGGATTTCCGCGGTTAAGCCGAGCCCTGTGGCAAAATCATATGCGGCCCGCGCTTCTATATCTGAGCCATTCCGCAAACCATGATCTACGATAAAAATAATCGGGCTTTGGTCCCGCAAGCCATGCACCAAAACAGTGCTATCACCCCCGCCCGAAAAGGCGATGGCGAAGCGTTCATTTGGAACGGCGTCGAAATTTAAAGCGAGCGTCATGGCTGACTATAACGTGCGAATACGGCAGGCCAACCCGCCGCATTATTAAGAGTGTTAACAGCCTGTGCGCGCGCTCTCGATGCGGGCCTGTTCACGGACATCTGCACTCGCATTTGGATATTGTACGGTCAGGCTACCAAGGGCATTACAGGCTTCGGTTTTTTTGCCAAGCTCACGCATTGTCGCCGCGAGACCGACCATGGCTTTCGGCGCAAGCTGCCCTTGCGGATCTTTGCGCATAGAGCTGATGTAAGCGTCCGCTGCATCGGCATAACCGCCACGCACGAAATAGCTTTCGCCGAGCCAATAGCTCACTTCACCTGAATTCGGTGCATTCGGATTAATATCCAGATATTGTTTAAAAGCTGTCTGGGCGCCGAGAAAATCGCCCTCTGAAAGCTTCGTTTTACCCATTTGCGGTAGGTCATCGACGTTATTTTGCACACCAAATTCTTGAGCAGCAATCACCTGTTCGCCAAATGACGGAGCTGGCGATACAGCATTTGGCTGAGCTGTAGTTGTGGACGGCGCAGGCGCGAAATAGGGGTCGCTCGTCACTGTAGAGGAATAAGGCGAGCCATAGCTTTGGGTTGGCACGGGTTGGCGCGCCGTGCGGTCTGCCTCATCAAGATGGTTTTGCATACGCGACGCCAGCGCCGCGATGCCCTCAAGGCCGGCGATTGTGCCGCCCATACCTTGGATTTCAGCGCGAAGTTGGTCACGTTCAAATCGGAGACGTTCGACCTCGCCTGTCAGGGTACGCATGTTTTCTTCCAAAGCGTCCATGCTCTGCATCAAACGTTCGGCAGCAGGGTCACCCGTTAACATGCGGCCTTCAAGCCGTTCAATACGTTCCATCATAAGCTGGTCTTGTGCGACCATCTCTTTTTTACTCTGCGCGGCAGCAGGCATTGCTGTTGCGACTAAGAGCAACACACAGAGGCTCATGCGAAAGATAACAGACATAATAACTCCAATCAGGTCGAACGCGTATTTGGTCGCATAATAGCGGCGAGAGTTAGTCGAAAGGTAAATTTATGCAGGGAAATAGCAGGTCTGATGTGACATTTTCGTCATAAAGGTAAGTTCCGCACTGCCACATAAAAACGCCGCAGACACTCAAGGCTGCGGCGTTAAAAGACTATAAGTTTGGCTTTAGCCGACCGCGCCGTTCATGACATTTGTGTGTCCATTACGATTGCGCGCCCAACCTTCTTCTGACGAGCGGCCGTCGATCGGGCGCTCTTTGCCGTAAGAAACTGTGGTGAGACGGCGGCTCGCGACACCTTGGCCGACGAGGAAGGACTTCACGCTTTCGGCGCGACGTGCGCCAAGTGCCAAGTTATATTCCCGTGTGCCGCGTTCATCAGCATTGCCTTCAATGACGGCGTTTACGCTGTCATATTGTTTAAGCCACGCCGCTTGCGCACGCAGGTTATCCATCGCGCTTGGCGTGAGGTTATATTGGTTATAGCCGAAATAGACGCGCGCATCACCACCTGCTTGATAAATGAAATCAGCAACGGAGCCAGGCACGGGCAAATTAGGATCAGGCGCTTGCACGACTGTTTGCTGTTGCACGGGGGCCTGCATAACTGGCTTTGGCTTTGGCTCAGGCTCTGGTGTGAATATAGGTGCGGCTGCCACAGGTTCTGGTTCTTGCTCAACCACTTCTGGTTTTGAGGCACAAGCCGTCATAAGTGCAGCGGCGCTCACTAGGAGTATCAAGTTCTTAGTCATAGTCGGTCCTCTTTTCATCCTTAGGTTGGATGTGTTCTCTCTATAGCCAGTAAAGCGATAAGCGCTCACATATTCAAGCGTTTCGCTATTAAATCACCAAAAATTTACGTCATAAGACAAATTTTTTCCAAATCATGACGCAAAACGTCTCTGATGTGAAGTAATGCGCGAAAACGGGCTAAAATAAGGCTTAATCACGACCCGTCTTTGGAAAATAACGATATGTGACTTTTAGGTAACGGAGATGCTCCCTAAGGCAAAAGCGGTGACCACGCCGGATCAGAAGCCGAGCCAGGTGTGGGCACGCGGCGCAAATTTGTTCCCGTCAAATCAACAGACCAAATTTCATTTTTACCATTGCGACCCCGCGTTTCACGCGAAAACAGAATAACGCGCCCATTAGGTGACCATGTCGGTCCTTCGTCAAGATAGCTTTCTGTCAGCAGACGTTCGCCCGAGCCGTCAGGGTTCATGACGCCAATATGAAACTTACCGCCCGTGCTTTTGACAAAAGCAATCTTATCCCCACGCGGGGACCAGACAGGGGCATTATAGCGGCCTTTGCCAAAACTGATGCGTTTCACATTACTGCCGTCCGACGACATGGTGTAAATCTGCGGCGAGCCACCGCGGTCGCTGTTAAAGACAATGTTGCGTCCGTCAGGCGCGTAGCTTGCCGAGACATCAATCGCGCTATTCGTTGTTAGCTGTGTCGTAGAGCGCGAGCGCAAATCCATCGCATAAATATCGCTGTTTCCGCCTTTGGAGAGGGTCAATATCATCGTATTGCCATCAGGCGAAAAACGCGGTGCGAAGGTCATGCCTGGAAAACTGCCGAGCAGTTCACGGCGACCGGTTTCAATCTCGAGCAAGTAAATCGCGGGCACGATATTCTCATAGCTCATATAGGTGATTTTCTGCGTATTGGGTGAAAAGCGCGGTGTGATGACTGTGCTGGGCCCTGTCAGCAAGAATTGCGGATTCGCACCGTCTTGGTCCATAATGGCGAGGCGTTTCTTGCGGTCTGTTTTCGGCCCGCTCTCGTCAATAAAGACGATACGGCTGTCAAAATAACCGCTCTCACCTGTGAGTTGACTGTAAATCGCATCAGACACCTTATGCGCCATACGGCGCCAGTTATCTGGCGTCGCGGCAAGGCGTAGACCTGAGAGTTGCTCTCCGCCAAAAATATCCCACAAACGAAATTCTACGCGCATGCGGGAATCTGACTCCATCACGATACGGCCAGAGACGAGAGCTTCGGCCTTTATCACGCGCCAATCCGCAAAGGTTGGGGCGTAGTCAATGTTGGACTGCGTTTCAATAAAGCTGTTCGGATTAAGCGAGCGGAAGAGCCCTGAGCGCTCAAGATCAGCGCGCACGACTTCGGCCAAGTCCTGCCCGATCTGCTTGCCGCGACTATCTGTGGACATAAAGTCAGGGATCGCAATGGGCGTCGGGTCAATGTTACCCTTGGTAATATCAATAGAGAGCTGCGCGTGAGCTGTGGTGACAACGCCAGAGGCGAGGCCAAAAGCTAACGCGGCAAAACACATCACAAAAATTCTTAAAATTGAAGTCATTAAATGGTCCACATTCTCATAGTTTTAGAGCTATCAATTGAAATGTCTTAAGCTCTAGGTCTGAAACTTAGGGTCATATCTTTCCAACTGCTATAGTTTTCTGCAGGTAGAAAATCATAGGGCTCGCATTTTTTAATCGCTGCTGCGGCGCGTTGCCTTGCGACTGCCGCATAAGGTCCCCGCCCTGTTTCACCCAATAGGTCGACTTTTTCGACATAGCCGTCGGGCAAAAGACGAATACGGAATTGCACCACGAGCGTTTCGGGGTCCACCGCATCACGGCTTTCGCGCCAGCAGCGCATCATTTCCGTCTGTAACTTATCAAGCAGGCTGACGGACAGCCCAGTCCCCTCACCACTCGCCGTGCGCGAAATATCAGCATATTCATAGACTGTCTTCTCGGACTCCAGCGCGACTTGCTGGTTCTTCTCAGGCGCTGCGTCCCGCGTACGGTTCACGATGTCGGACAGCGCGTCCAAATCAAACGCGGGTTTTTCAGGCGGCGTGGGTTCGTCTTCTATGGGCTTTTCTGGCGCGGGTTCTTCAGCATCTACGACCTTTTCAGGCTCTGGCTCAGGCTCTGGTGGCTGCTCCGTCGCGTCCTCTTGACGTTTTTCGACGATATCCGACTCGACTTCGGCATTTTCCATCGGCGTTTGCAGTTGCATCGGCTCTTCGGGTTCTGGCGTCGGTTCTTCGGGCTTAGGATTTTTTATTGCCGCTCGAATGTTGGTAAATTCGGAGATCGTCAGGATTTCCACCGCGACAACTTCGCCTTCATCGAGTGTCGGTATTGAGCGCCCAAACATAAATATCCCGCCCGCGAGGACAAGGCCATGAGCCATGAGGGATATCGGCAATCCAAAGCGCATTACTGACTGATTGGATCCGTGACGAGGCCAAGATTTGAGTAACCTGCCGCATTGACGCGCGCCATGACTTTCATCACAGAGCCGTAATCCGACGCATCATCTCCGCGCAGGTAAATACGCTCGTCATAGCCATTTTGCGCAATCGCGGTGAGGCGCGTGACGATATCATCAAGTGAGACTTCGGTTTCTTGCAGAAAAACTTTGCCGTCCTTATCGACTGTAATCGTAATTGGCTCTGTTTCTGACGGCAGCGACTTCGCATCTGTTTTCGGTAGCTCAACTGGCACACCCACGGACAGCAGCGGGGCTGCGACCATGAACACGATGAGCAGAACAAGCATAACGTCCACAAGCGGCGTGACGTTAATCTCTGCATTGAGCTTACTACGGCGAGAGCGGCGTCTACCCCCTCGCCCGCCTGCGCGTGATGTTGTGCCAATCGCCATGTTTACGCGCCCTTACCGAGCTTACGAGACAGAATGGCGGACAGCTCATCAGCGTAACCTTCAAGACGCGCCGCGTATTTATCCAAATCGTTTGAAAATTTATTGTAGAAAATAACCGCTGGAATCGCGGCGATCAGGCCAAGTGCTGTCGCAAAGAGGGCTTCCGCAATCCCAGGGGCCACAACTGACAAATTGGTATTTTGCGTTACCGCAATCGCGCGAAACGCGTTCATAATCCCCCAAACGGTCCCGAACAGCCCGATAAACACAGAGGCCGAGCCAATGGTCGCCAGCACAGACATGCCGCGCTCTGCCTTGGCCAGTTCGCGGTTCACGACAAGGTTCATAACACGGTCAATACGCTCATGTGTGCTGTGCAGCATGAGTTCTGAGCGCGTGCCGGATTTGCTTTCGTCCCATTCGCGCATGGCGGCGGCGAAGACACGCGCCATAGGGTCACGGGCTTCGGTCGCAAGACCTTGGTTAAGCTCATCCAACGTACGGCCAGACCAGAATGTTTCTTCAAAATCAGCTGCGCGGCGTTTAAGCGTCATAAAGGTAATAACCTTATCTACCGCAATAGCCCATGACCAAATAGAGGCCGCAACCAGGATAATCATGACGGATTTCACAACCCAATCGGCCATCATAAATAAGCGAATAAACGAGAAGTCTGTGACAGACTCAGCAGGGCCCAAAGTTGTGGCCTGCAAAACAAAAGTAGCAATATCAATCATAGTCTATCCGTTTAAATCTGGGTTAGCCTTAGCAGCGCCAAGACATATCATTCAGACGCAACTTAAGCTGCGTCGCGGCCCTTTCCCAATTAACAGGCTGTAAGGTCAGGCCGCTCTCCCGCCTGCGTGCAAGAAATTGTTAACTATAGCGTTAATAGATGCCGAAATTTTATGAGATTTCGCAAAATTGCGGCTAAATTATCCGAGAGATCTGTCGCATACATGCGGCATTCGCTGCCTCAGCACTGCAATAGGCCATATTGTATTCATAATTGCCTGCTATAGAGAAACGGACTACAGGGCAGAACGCCCGATTGGAGACCCTTATGACTCGTTTAAACCTTCTTGCCCTCAGCACTGCTTTAGCCCTGAGTGTGAGTGCTTGCACAACCACGCCAGAGCCAGAGGTTATCGAAGAACCCGTTGTTGTGGTCGTTCCCGAGGTGATAGATACTTGCACACCTGTCTCGGCCCTGACTCGCAAAGTTATTCCCGCGAAGACTAAAGTTTTCTATGCGACGACGGAAATCGCAAACCCACCCTATGAGCCCATTACGCGCACAGAAAAAATCGTTCGCGAGATCGCACCCGAGCAGATATTCTATGTCGATTCAGATGGTCGCCAAGTGCTCGACTTGTGCGATGCCCCCGTAGGGACGCGCACAACGGCCCTCACGCCTGAAGAAATGGAAGGCTTTGATGACCTTGGCGACTTGCAAGTCGAACAACTTGGTGGGCCGCGTACAGTGCCAGAAACTCCTCGCGTTGATTTAGACCCTGATAATTAGGCGCTAACTCCCGCGCGGATAAGGCGTGCCGTTACGCGCCGCCCAATATTTCGCGATATCGCGCGCATTGTTGATAAAGCGATGCCCGCGATATTGCATAATACCGCAATCTTCAAATTCAGGACTGCCGACTGAGAGTATTAAAGTCGGGCAGTTTTGGTTTTTCTCTCCGAGCAACGCAACAATGTCTGCGCGCGGTTTTTCAATCGTCTGATAGACTATGTCCACGCTTTCCTTAATGGCAGGAAAATAAGACAATACACCCCAAATCTCCGCACACTCAGGACAAAACTCACGGCGTTCATTATCGTAAAATCCGGGTGGGAGAAGAAAGAGTGTATCACGTGTCATGGCTTTGCCTAACACGGCTACTCCTTTGGCGGAATATAATATTTTCTGTCTCGCGCGGCGGGTAAGCTCTCGGGGCAGATTCTCACAACATCATAACGCCCTTCAGAGTTGATCCCGCGCTTCATCTGACACGTCTTTTTCACCCCGTGCAGCATATCCCAAAGCGAGCCGTCAATCCCGATACCCGGCAGTATCATGAAACCATTTTCACCTGCTATTTTACTCCCAATCTTAAGACGAATTTCGCGCTCAGACAGGCCGTAGAACTGGGACGGCATACCCGTATCTGCCCTCTGCTCTGTCCAAACTTTTTCCATCTCGGTCAGTTCATATTCGGCAAAGACCTCTTTGCGCAGCGACGCGCAATCCTCGGATAATGCGCGCAAACACTCGGCGTCCTTAAGCAGACCAATGCCTTTGAGGTTTTTATCACTGAGCGGTGGCTCCAGCGCCCATTGCGATGGCACATAGTCTTTCCCGTCATCCTGTGCAGGAAACGCCCCGCGCGTTGTTCCGCTCTCTGAATTGAGAATTGGTGGCGGCGTTGAAGTGGCAGAGGGCGGAATGGGTTTAGCCTGAGGTGCGGCCATAGGTTCAGACGTCGACTCAACAATAGGATCAGGGAGCGGAGCCGTCTTAGCTATGGGCTTTGTTTCGAGCGATACGGCAGGCGCTAGTGGAACACGCTCAGCGTTAGGCGTCTCGATTGGCGCGCTTGGGATAAGCCGTACATCTATTGTCTCATTTACTTGCAGGGGCCGCACAGTGCGGTAATTTAGCTGCGCGAGCGCGCCAAAAAATACATGCAAACACAGCGCCGCACCAAGGGCGAACCAAATCTGCTTTTCCGGTAAAAGGGCTTCATCCCCAGATATAGCCCCCAATTCCGCCATAGCTCATATGCGGGGAGACCCGAGACTAGAGCAAGTTACGACTAAGCAAGGGGATGGTTAGGTGGCGGTAAGGATTAAACCAAATAAATACTAGCTACAGAATACTTTCGGGTAAAATATAATAATGCCTAATGGGAATTGATTGGGGGTGAGAAAACATTAGCGAGCCCTTAGTAATCCGTGAAGGGGTGGTAAACAAATCTTCATACTCATCAGAATGGCTAGTTTGGAAAACTCCTCCAGAATCATCACATACTAAGCTTGGTGGCTTTAGCGGGTCCATGACTTGGTTTACATAACGTCTTAAAGTTTCAAAAGGACACTCCCCTGTTTCTGGGTATAACTCATCATTTTCATATTTCACGCCATCCGCGTACCACACGATGTGCTCTACCAACATGCAGGAGCACTCCAATTTCTGTTTTTCTCCCTTCCCTCCGATGTAATATATATTCGAATAATTTGCCAAAGGCGCAGGAGTCCATGACGCAGGCTCAATCCCAAGACTTCCATTTGGAAAAACATCAGGAATTTTTAAAGGTTTATGGCTTCCTAAATAAACTGCAATACACATCCCTCACCCCTCCAACAAATACGGGCGCAACTTTTCCATCATCTCTTTTGGGGCGCGTTTGGGGCGACCCTCTAGGTCGATGCAGGCGGCCTCAGAGTCGGCGGTGAGTATGAGGTCTTCGCCGCGAAAGATTTTTTGCGTGACGAGCAACCTTGCGCCTTTGAACACGTCATAAGTCGTCATCACGGACAGCACGTCATCAATGCGGGCACTGCGTTTATAGTCGAGATTGATTTTGCGAATAACAAAGGCGAGCGGCGTGTCACGTTCGAGAAGTTCCGCATGCCCAATCCCTGCGAGGCGAAAATAGCTGCTGCGCGCACGCTCAAGAAAGCGCAGATAATTGGCGTAATACACCACGCCGCTGAAATCCGTATCTTCATAAAATACGCGGATGGGATAGTAATGCTCGCGCCCTTCGAAATAGCCCATGCTTGGCAGGTCGCGCGCGGGGATGTGGGAGTCGTCGGCCATCACTTCCCCTCAAATAAATCGGGCACATCAGGGCGCACAGGCGCGTCCAAGCCCAGATGCGCAAAGGCGCGCGGCGTGGCGACACGCCCCCTCGGTGTGCGTTGCAAAAAGCCTTGCTGGATGAGGTAAGGTTCAATCACATCCTCGAGCGCGTCGCGGGCCTCTGATAACGCCGCCGCAAGCGTATCAGCCCCAACAGGGCCGCCGCTAAACATCTCGCAGAGCGCATGGAGGTAGCGCATGTCTTGACGGTCTAGCCCAATATCGTCCACGCCGAGCCGCACAAGGGCCGCATCCGCTGCCGCCGCATCGACAAGCGCATGACCCGCATGTTCAGAGAGGTCGCGCACCCGCCGCAAAAGCCGCCCCGCGACACGCGGCGTGCCGCGCGAACGCCGCGCAATTTCACGCGCGCCGTCATCACTCATTGGTAGATCTAGCTTGCTTGCTGCGCGCATCACAATACCCGTCAGTTCTTCGGTATTATAAAACTCAAGCCGCACAGGAATCCCGAAGCGGTCGCGCAAAGGCGTCGCGAGGAGCCCCGCCCGTGTTGTCGCCCCAATCAAGGTAAAGGGCGCGAGATCAATCTTAATCGAGCGCGCCGCTGGCCCCTCCCCGATAATCAAATCCAGCTCAAAGTCCTCCATGGCGGGATAGAGCACTTCTTCGACGACGGGATTAAGGCGGTGGATTTCGTCAATGAAAAGCACATCACGCGGCTCAAGATTGGTCAGCAACGCCGCAAGGTCGCCCGCCTTTGAAATCACAGGGCCAGAGGTTGAGCGGAAATTCACGCCAAGCTCTCGCGCCACAATCTGGCTCAGCGTTGTTTTGCCGAGCCCCGGCGGGCCAGAGAGGAGTAAATGATCAAGCGGCTCCTCGCGTCGCCGTGCCGCCTCGACATAGACTTTGAGGTTTTTTATCGCCGACTTCTGTCCCGTGAAATCCGCAAATTTCAGCGGCCTCAAAGCGCGGTCACGCCCGTCGCCGACTTGGCCTTCGCCCGATATGATGCGCTCTTCGTCCATGCTTAGTCGTAGACAATTATTGAAACATAATCGACTTCAATCTTTCCTGAACCAATATCCTCGACAGTCAAAAACTCATTCTCATGAACTTCTTCATGATAATGTTCTGCATCAAACCTTTCCGCAGAGCTAATGAACTTGATTTTATAATTGTCACCACAAACTTTTTTCTCAGCAAGATTAATTGCATCTCGAATGTCTTCGGCAAGTAACGCTACCCTAACGCAACCGCCTTGTTTAGATATTCTTATCGGCGAATTATTTGAAGCCAACAATTCAAAATCTACAATATGTATCCACTGGTATTTCAACTGCTAAGCTCTTTCAACGCGACTTTGATCAGGTCATCAAGCGGGGGATCTTCGGAAAAAGTATTATAGGCCGCCGCGACGGCGCGCAGGGCGTCCGATTGCGGAATGCCCAAATTCTGCAACGCCGAAATCGCGTCATTGCGCAGCATCATATCCGACAGCCCTTCGGCCCGCGCCGCTTCTGGCGCAACGCCGTCAGTCGGCGCGGTGAAAGCGCTGTTAAAGAGGCGTCCCACAGGGGCGGGCTTGCCAGAGAGTTCAATCGCAATACGCGCCGCAGATTTAGGGCCTATACCTTTGGCGCGCGCAAATGCCGATTTATCCTCAAGGCTCGCCGCCGATAAAATCTGTCCTGGCGTCATAATATCGAGTATCGCCAGCGCTGCCTTCGGCCCGACGCCTTGCACAGATTGCAGCCGCACAAACCACGCGCGCTCTTCCTCTGTCGCAAAGCCAAACAGCGTAATCGCCTGCTCCCGCACATGGGTTTCGACATGCAAAGTTATCGGCTCACCTTCACTCATTTTACCAAGCGTGCGAGACCCGCAAGACAGTAAATAGCCCACGCCATTCACATCCAAAATCGCCTCGCCATTGCCCGACAAAAGGCAGGTGCCACTTAACATACCTATCATGATTTAAGTCCGAATCTTTTCATGAGCCGAGCCTAACACATTCGGCCCGCTATCCCACGCGCCGATATAATGCGCTTTTTGCAGTGCGTTTGGCAGCGTTCACGCGGTGGCCGTGGCAAATGGCAATCGCCAAAGCATCGGAGGCGTCGCCCGCTTTGACGCCGCAGCCTGGCAAGAGCACATTCATCATATGCGCGACTTGGGCTTTGTCTGCCCCGCCTGTGCCAACGACAGATTTTTTGACCGAGCGCGGGGAATATTCACCGATGCCGAGGCCCGCCGTACTTGCCGCGAGGAGACAGGCCGCGCGGGCATGGCCGAGCTTGAGCGCGCTCATCGGATTATTTTTCATAAAGGCTTCTTCCACCCCCGCTTCATGCGGACGGTGCAGCGCGATAATTTCAGAAAGACTTTGATAAAGTGTCTTAAGGCGGTCGGGTAATTCGGCTTTGGTATTAGGGCGTATAACACCGTGTGCGACATGGCGCAGCTTTGTCCCTTCAATATCCACAACGCCCCAACCGCAGGCGACAAGCGAAGGGTCTATCCCGATGATTCTGACGCTGTGCATAAAAGAACAGTAGTGGAACAAACGGGCTGAGCCAAGCAAAAAGAGGTTAATGGCGGTTAACCATAAATATTTAAACGGCCGAATTTTTGGGAACGCGCATAGCGTTAGCGCGTTCATTTACTAAGCGAAATATCGCCTTGGCTTTCATAAGGACGTCAATCACATCTGGGAGGATACTATGGGACTCGAAAGTCTTATCATTTTTTTACTTATAGGCGGCATTGCGGGTTGGCTCGCGGGCATACTCGTTAAAGGTGGCGGCATGGGTATTGTCGGCAACATCGTCGTCGGCATCATTGGCGCGTTCATTGCTGGCTTTCTTCTGCCAATGGTCGGCGTTTCGATTGGCGGCGGGATCATCGGATCCATCATTCACGCTATGATTGGTGCCATTATTTTGCTCCTAGTCATTCGCATGATTAAGCGCGCGTAACGTCCACATATATTTTATAAAAGCCGCCACTTGTGGGCGGTTTTTTTGTGTCTGCCATAAAATGACCGCATAATTGCCGCTGCTTTGGCACGGGCGCAGCATCTTTGCGCCCTACTCCACGTTCATATGTAAATCCTCGAAACGAAAGGGCTTAGATATGAAAACGATTTTAAAAACGGCGGCCATTGCCGCGCTCATCACAGGATTTGCAAATAGCGCGCAGGCTATGAACTACACACCCATGACCTGTACTGGGAACGCCGTTTCACTGTTGACCGAATTTGAAGACGCAGACTGCTTTGGCGGTTACGCGCCACACAAAGTGCCTAACAAAATGGCGTCTCGCGTCGAGCAGGCATCAGTTGAACAGTCTGGGCCGAAGAAAATCGCGATTGCGCGATTGCACAAAGGCCGCTTCCTCCCCCTCCCCGACCAAGAAGCGCCAAGTTGGGCGACGCTCAATAATTCAGGCAAAGCTATCTATAGCCCGCTCTCTGCCGCAACACATTTCGACATTCTGCCAGCTATTGCGCAGAACGGAGTGGATAGCGATAATAAAATTGACGAAATCCGTATGGCCGCCGCCGCAGACGGGCAAGACTATGTCCTTATTTACGCAGTCAATGACGGCGCAGGCTGGGGCCGTTTTGGCGACCGTGATTTAGACGCGACGGGGCTGGTTTATGATGACGCCTCAGATGCCGTGCGCTACGGCGACGCGAAAGCACTTCTTGTGAATAGCTTTAACGGTGAAGTCGTCGGTGCCGTCACGACATTTGCACCAGATATGAAAACGCTCACAACTTTGGTCGCAGATATGGCTAGCCATGCGCTCGACAGTTAAAGCGATGCGAAAAGCCGTTTTAAAAGTTATGTATGAGGTCTTTCCAAACGCACAGCCCTATGCCCGAGAGCGCGTCATTATTCGTCGCCGATATTAAGGCAGTCATCCCGAAACAACAAAAAGCCGCGCTGAGGTCGCCCTCGCGCGGCTTCTCTAGTTCATCAGCTTTCGTTACTCCGCCGCTTCTTGCGTTTCCTTTGGTGGCTCCCACCGCAGCACAGGATTTCGCGCCGCTTGCGTTTCGTCAAGCCTGCGCATTGGGGCGTAGACGGGGGCGTTTTTAAAGCTCTCGGCATCCCCCGATTTGGCGCGTTCTGCAAGTGACCGCATAGAGCGGATGAAGCGGTCAAGCTCACCTTTGGATTCAGACTCTGTCGGCTCAATCAACATCGCGCCATGCACCACGAGTGGAAAATACATCGTCATCGGGTGATAGCCTTCGTCAATCATCGCCTTAGCGAAATCGAGTGTATCGACGCCTGTGTCTTTGAGGAAGCTATCGTCAAACAAGGCTTCGTGCATACAGACGCCGCCAAAGGCGGGGCTCATGACATCTGACAGGCTTGCTTGCACATAGTTCGCGTTGAGCACAGCGTCTTCAGTCGCTTGTTTCAGGCCGTCCGCGCCGTGGCTCATCATATAGGTGAGCGCGCGGCTATACATGCCCATCTGTCCGTGGAAGGCGCACATGCGGCCAAAACTTGCGTCATTTGCGTGCTCGACGAGGTCAAACCCGTCCGCCGTTTTCACGACATATGGCACAGGCGCGTGATCTTTCAGCGCGTCCGAGAGCACGGTTGGGCCAGAGCCTGGACCACCGCCGCCATGCGGCGTTGAGAAGGTTTTGTGCAAATTAATATGCATCGCATCGACGCCCAAATCACCCGGACGCACCCGCCCGACAAGCGCGTTAAAGTTCGCCCCGTCGCAATAGAAATAACCGCCCGCTTCGTGGATAAGGTCAGCGATTTCGATGATGTCGGATTCGAACAATCCGCAGGTATTTGGGTTGGTCAGCATGATGCCTGCGATGTCGTCAGACTTCTCTGAGAGCTTCGCCCGCAGCGCATCCATATCGACACGTCCGCGCGCATTGGCGGGGATTTCGTCAACTGTAAAGCCGCATTGCACAGCCGTCGCGGGGTTGGTGCCATGCGCCGATTCAGGCACGAGCACGCGGCGACGCGCGGTCTGCCCATCGGCATCCAGTTTGGCGCGTATCGCCATCATCCCGCACAGCTCACCATGCGCGCCTGCCTTGGGCGTCAGCGCGACGGCAGGCATATTACACAGCGTCATCAGCCAATGCGAAAGCTCATGCATCAACTCCAGCGCGCCCTGCACTGTGCTTGTCGGTTGCAGTGGGTGCACATCGGCAAAACCTGGCATGCGCGCGACTTTTTCATTCAGCCGCGGGTTGTGCTTCATCGTGCAAGAGCCGAGCGGATACACGCCGAGATCAATGGCGTAGTTTTTTTGGCTTAAGCGCACATAATGGCGCATGGTTTCAGGCTCTGACAGACCCGGCAGGCCAATCTCACCTTCGCGTTCATGCCCGCCGAGGCGCGAAGCGCGACCTTTGGGTTCTGGCAAATCCACACCCGTGCAGCGCGGCGTACCCGTTTCAAAAATCAGCTGCGTCGCTTGGTTGAGCGCTTGGCTACCAGAGACCGTCTTGCGGTCATTCATATTCGCCGCAGTCGGCGATGTTGGACGTCCTGTGGTTTTCATGACAATACCTCCGCAAGAGTCTCACCAAAGGCATGCATATCTTCATCATACACGACCTCTGTGGTGCAGACGAGGAGCAGGTCTTCGTGTGCGCCGCCTGATATTCTTGAGAATGGAACGCCGCCCAAAATGCCTTTATCGGCGAGGGCTTCGACGACCTCTGCCGCGGGCTTTGAAAGCTTGACGGTGAACTCATTAAAGAAGGTGTCATTCAGGACGTCTGCACCGTCTATGCCGTCGATGATATCGGCCATATGACACGCATTTTCATGGTTGAGCGTGGCCATGCGTTTCAGCCCTGCATCACCCAGAAGGCTCATATGGATAGTGAAGGCAAGACAGCAAAGCCCGCTATTGGTGCAGATATTTGACGTCGCTTTTTCGCGACGAATATGCTGCTCGCGCGTGGACAGCGTCAGCACAAATCCGCGCTCACCATTGGCATCGACTGTTTCGCCGCAGACACGGCCTGGCATTTGACGCACGAGTTTTTTCGTACACGCAAAAAGACCGACATGCGGGCCGCCAAAGTTAAGCCCGACGCCCAGCCCTTGGCCTTCGCCGACGACAATATCTGCGCCTTGTTCACCGGGCGGTGTGATGGCCGCGAGTGCGACAGGCTCTGTAAAGACCGCAATCAGCAGAGCTTTATGAGCGTGCGCTTTTTCGGCAATCGGCGCGAGGTCTACAATCTCGCCAAACACGTTTGGCGACTGCACGACCACGCATGAGGTGTCATCATCAATGCGGTCGAGCACATCCATATCGCGGCCCATTTCTGGCGCGAGTTCATCGATCTGAATGCTGAGCGTAGAGGCAAGTGTCTGCGTCGCAGCGGCGTAATGCGGGTGAAGCCCGGGCGCGAGAACGGCCTTGGGTTTTTTTCCGCGCGCGACACGGTGCGCCATGACCACCGCTTCGGCGCAGGCGGTCGAGCCGTCATACATAGAGGCATTGGCAACTTCCATGCCCGTCAGCAACGCGACTTGGGTTTGGAACTCAAAAAGCGCTTGCAGCGTGCCTTGGCTGATTTCGGGCTGATAGGGCGTGTAAGCCGTCAGAAACTCTGAGCGCTGTATCAGGTGATCGACTGTGGCCGGGATATGGTGTTTATACGCCCCTGCCCCGCAGAAAAACGGGACGGATGACGCGCTCACGGACTTCGCCGACAAGCGGCTCATATGACGCTCAACAGCGGCTTCTGATTGATGCATTGGCAAATCGACCAAGCTCTTAAGCCGTGCCGCCTCGGGCACATCTTGGAACAAATCATCGATACTATGGACACCGATAACCGACAGAATGGCGCTGCGGTCGTTATTGTTTAAGGGGAGATAACGCATGAATTAAGTCCTCAAAAGAAGCACAACCAAAACGGCGGCGATGATTAGACCTATGCCGTCGACATAGGCGATTTTGGCCAGAGGCCCAGAGAGTTGCCCGCGCGGGACAGCGATAAAGATAAAGCTCGCCATGCTGATGATAGCGGCGATAAGCACAGGCCAGCGCGCGGCGGAATAGTGCGCGGCATAGACACAAGCGGCCGCGACGAGACCGAATAAAACGGCGCGGTGCTGCAAGAGCGTCATCAACGTTTTGTCATCCGCGCTAATGCCGTAAAGGCTTGCGATACGAGTTTGCGACAGGCCAGACAGTGCAGGAATAATGTGAATGGCAAATAGGCCATAGAATAAAACTGGAATTAATTTGCTCATAATTTCGGCCCCCTTTTGAGATAGGGGATGAAATAGAAAAGCCATTCTGTGCAGAAAATTGTCAGCACAACGAACATCGCCTTTTGCGCCAGCGACGCACCTGCGACTTGCGTCAGCACGATGAAAAGCGCGGCAAATGTAATGAGGTAGCGGAGTATGGCAGGCGTGCTGGGCATCTAATCCTCCTGCTCAAGACTTCGGAGCACATTGCGGCGCTGCACAAAGCCAGAGATATAAACCGCGAGGCCGACAACGATATTCGCGCCTGCAATCCAAAGAATGATGGGGTCTTTGTTAGGGCTTGCATTCTTCATGTAGCGCGTCGCGAGCAGCGCCCCTGTAAGGATCATAGCGATGCTGAGAAAACGTGTGAAAATGGGGCCCATCTTGTTCATGACAATTCAGCCTTTTCACGAACGCGCATGATTTCCGCCACGTCACGTGACATCGCATCAGGCGCGCTTTCCAAATCAGAAATCACACCCGCACGGTCAACCTCTGATTTGTTTTGGCTGAGCTTTTCAACAAAATGAATGGCCTCAATCGAGAGCGAAAACCCGACAATCGCGTTTGAAAGCTTCGCCAGATAGTCAGCAGGCGCGTCAGACATTTTCCACGGCACCTCGCGGCGGGACTCCATGCGCGTCGTGAGCGGGACGAGATAGTCCCCCATTTTGCCCGCGTCAGTTTCCACGGAAATCTCACCGCGAATTTCCACTGCCATATAATTCCATGTCGGCACAGCTTTGTGGTGGTCCGCCTTGGACGGATAAGCGGACGGCGAGACATAGACGTCAGGCCCGCGAAAGACGGCGACCGCTTTGCTGGCCGATTGTGCGACTTTCCAAAATGGATTGGCCTTCGCGACATGGCCCAGAAAGACCTCACGCGCCTCATCAAATACAAGCGGCACCAGCGCCGTCACAGGCCCCGCCTCCCCATTCACCGCCACCAGCGCAAAGGGATAGTCAGCCGCAAAGCTGAGCGCCTGTCCTTTGTCGTGATTGGTGAATATGGGGGTGGGATGCATTATTGTGCTTTCAGTTTAGCTTAGTCTTTACCTAGTCTAGCCAACTCGACCTGTAGTGTTTGATGATAACAGTAGTGAGAACACCCACTATAATAGGACCATAAAAAGCGACGACGTCGGGCACACCTTTAGTCTCCAGCCAATCAGAAAATCCAAAAAATACCGAAAGGGCGAGAGCTATACCAAGAAGGAAAATGGCACCGAAAAATATGTCTTTAGAGAGCTTCATCTAGAGCCCATCACAATATTTTTTATAAGCCTCTTCATCCATCAAACCTTCAAGCTCATCCGCGTCGGAGATTTTGATTTTAAGGAACCAGCCATCACCGCTTGGATCTTCATTGACTTTGGCGGGTTCGTCTTCGAGCGCGCCGTTGACCTCTGTCACTTCGCCGCCAATGGGGGCGTAAACTTCTGACGCGGCTTTGACAGATTCGACAACGGCAGCTTCATCGCCCTTATCCAGTTCTGTGCCGATGTCTGGCAATTCGACGAACACAACATCGCCTAGCGCTTTCGCCGCATAGGCTGAAATGCCGATAATCCCCGTCTCGCCGTCAATGGCAATCCATTCGTGGTCTTCTGTGAAATGTAGGCTCATAGTGTGGTCCCTATGTTTGTGTGGGGCGGCTTAGCCGCGATGATAGTTGTGAGGCGCGAAAGGCATTTTCGCGACTTTGGCAGGTCGCGCTTTGCCCCGCACGATGAGTTGGACAGGGGTGCCCGCTTTGGCAAATTTACGCGCGACATAGCCCATGGCAACGGGGCCGCCATGCGTAGGACCAAAGCCGCCGGAGGTAATCTCACCAATCGTCTTGCCGTCCATATCTTGGATTTCAGTATGCTCCCGCGCAGGGGCGCGGCCCTCTGGCAGGATACCGACTAGCTTACGGCTCGGCTTATTCTTAATCTCGTCCTCAACACGTTTCGCGCCGAGATATTTGCCGCCTTCGCGACGGTTTTTCTGAATAGACCACATTAGACCCGCCTCAATCGGGCTTGTCCTCGTGTCAATATCGTGGCCGTAAAGACATAGCCCCGCCTCAAGACGCAGGCTATCACGCGCGCCAAGACCAATCGCTTCAACGTCTTCATATTTCAAAAGCTCTTTCCACAGGCGCACCATATCTTCGTGACGCGCCGAAATTTCATAGCCGTCCTCACCCGTATAGCCACTACGCGAAATATGCGCCCAGACGGGGCCACCCTCAATATTTGTCAGCTCCACATCTGTGTGGGTCATAAAGGTCAGCTCTTCGACGGCTGGATTAAAACAGCCGAGCACATCTTTCGCGCGCGGGCCTTGTAGCGCAATCAAGCTCATCTGGTCATCTTTAACCCACAGTTTTACGCCCTTGGGCACGTGCTTTTCGATATGTTTGAAATCATCCGCTTTGCAGCCCGCGTTGACGACCAAATAAAGATAATGCTCTGTTCCCGGATGGCCAAGACGCGAAATCATTAAGTCATCTAAAATGCCGCCGTCCGCATTGAGAAATTGCGAATAGCGTTGCTGGCCTGGCTCCAGGTCTTGGATAGACGCTGGCACAAGTTTTTCGAGCGCTTTCGCCGCCGTCTCAAACGTGCCGTCATCTGCGATTATAAAGCACTGCCCCATATGCGAGACGTCAAATAACCCTGCTTTCTCGCGCGTATGCAAATGCTCTTTCAGCACCCCAAGCGGATATTGCACAGGCATATCATAGCCCGCAAATTCGACCATCTTCGCGCCAAGGGCAACGTGCTCTGCGTGTAAGGCGGTCTTTAAAAGCTCGGACATATGACACCTCCCGCGCACTGAGCGCGTTGCGTGCCACCAGCTGTCCTCTTGGGCCTGAGAGATTGACTGAGAGGTTGAACATCAACCGCAAAGCTTACTCCGTCGGCGGGGCCTTTCACCAAGCGTCAATCTGGGACTGACGCATAAGCCCGCTTTCCAGCGTTTTAAAATTCAAGCGGTCCACTTTGCCTGAGAGTTTCCGGGGCGGTTGCTCCTTCGGCGGCCCAGTAATTGCTTGCAATCACAAGACTCTCTTCCACTTGAAAAGATGAGTCGTATATGCGGTTTTTTTAAATTTAAGTCAATCAGGGCTTATGACGCGCAGGTGCAAATATCATCTCGGCTGTGGGCAAAATTTTAAGACATTTCTGTCAAACGGACGGCTCAACACGCAGTGGGACGTAATTATGGCTAAAACTCAAGAAGAAGTCGCATTTGAAATGCTCTCGAAACTCAAAGGCCTCGGCGTTTGGGGCGAAGGCAATAAAGACGAAATTTTAGACCTCTATGCTGAATGTTTAATCGCGACCCAAGGCCGCCGCCGCGTCAAAGGCCTGGAAGCCGCAGAAGTCGCGCCGGCTTTTAAACCCGGTTTCAAACAAACACCGCTGCCCGATCCGCGCGCCGCCGCGCCGCAAGCTGCGGCACCTCAGGCCCCCATTCAAGCCGCCCCGCAACACGCGCCCGCTAACCCTGTGCATCAACAACAGCAGCAAGTCGCGCAAGCCTATCACCCGCCACAAGGTCAGGTGCAGCGCTAAGCTACATGCGTTCGGGTGTTTCGATACCCAGCAAATCCAGCCCCATTTCGAGCTGTACAAGCGTTAGCTTCGCCAGCGAGAGCCGTGAGGCGCGCACATTATCTGGCGTGCCGTCGACCATAATGGGACATTCGGAATAAAAGCGCGAAAAATCGGATGCGACGCGGTAAATATGCTCGCAAAGAATATGCGGTGCGTATTTTTCGGCAGAGGCCGCCACCGCGCGACCAAACGAATCGAGCGCAAGGACAAGCTGCTGTTCGGCGGGGGCATCAGCCATGATATCGCCAAGGACAACAGACTCGCCCGCCGCTTTGCGCAAAAGCGATTTGATCCGCACCGCCGCATAGAGAAGGTACGGCCCCGTCTTGCCTTCAAACGCCGTAAAGCGTTCGGGGTCAAAGACGTAATTCGTCATGCGTTGATTTTGGAGGTCGGCAAATTTTAGCGCCGCCAGACCTACTTTCCGCGCAATTTCTGTGACTTCCTCTACCTCAAAATCTGCGCCAATGCCTGACTCTGTGAGGCGCTTAGCCGCCGCCTCATTCATAATCCCAAGCAAATCTTCAAGGCGCAGCACGCCGCCTTCGCGGGTCTTAAACGGCTTACCATCTTTGCCATTCATCGTGCCAAAACCTGCATGGAAAAGCTGGTTGCGTTTATACCATCCTGCTTTCACAGCTGCGCGGAAGACTTGCTCAAAATGCAGCGCTTGGCGTTGATCAACAACATAGACGATCAGGTCGGGGTCAGGATCAGCTTTGCGGTCCACGAGCGTGGCCAAATCCGTCGTATGATATAGCACGGCACCAGAACTCGCGAGAAGCATGACAGGAGGTACGTCCTTTTTCTCATTCTCTTCCTCAACGCGGATGATGAGCGCGCCCGCGTCTTCCTCGGTTATGCCCTTAGACTTAAGCTCTTCAATCATGTCGGGGATAAGCGGGTCAACACAAGCCTCGCCTTTCCACAAATCAAACTCAACGCCCAAGTTGCCGTAGCCGACTTTAAGCGCTGCAACGGACACATTAATAAAGTGGTCGAGCAATGCGCGGTAGCCGGGTCGTCCCGCTTGCAACATGGCCGTGGCAACACGAGATTTTTCCATGCGCTCTTTATCGTCTTTAGCGGCATTGCTCGCCTGCGGATAAAGCCGCGCGAGATCGTCCATCGTGACGGGAGAATCTTTTGGGTAGTCCTCTGTTGTATCCGCGTCAAAATAGGGCAAATCTGGCTGCTCGATCTCAAGCTCTGAGATGAGGTGGCCCATCTGCAATCCCCAATCTCCCATATGCACATCGCCGATAACTATGTGGCCTTGGGCGCGCAGGAGACGCTTAATTGCCTCGCCAATCACGGCAGAGCGCAAGTGTCCCACATGCATAGGTTTCGCGACATTCGCCCCGCCGTAATCGATGACTATCGTCTTTGGTTTGACTTGTTCAACACCAAGAAATTTATCTGACGTGAGTTCATTTGCGCGGGCGCTTAGCGCTGCCGCCTTGGGGTGAATATTGATAAAACCTGGCCCTGCGATTTCGAGCGTCTCAATAACAGGGTGAGCGGACAATGCCTCTACTGCCTTCGCCGCGATGTCGCGTGGATTGACTTTCTCGCCGCGTTTCTTGGCGATACCAGCCGCCGCCATCGCGCCGTTGCATTGAAATGGGGCCATATCTGGACGATCAGATTCGCGCGTACCGCCAATCTCTGCCGGATAGCCCAAAGTCTCAAATGCGGCACGTGTGGCCGCATCAAGTGTTGCGAGAATAGAGCCCATGAACGTGACCTATAATGTAAAGTTACTGTCCCGCCGAGACGCGGAAGCGTTTGCCTTCGGCATTAAACTGGCGCTGCTTTTCTGTGACGACAAAGCCGACGATGATTTCAAAGTTCTCACCAGACGTGCCTTCGTCCGCCCGCGGAATGACATATTCATCCACAGTATCGACAACGCGCACGCGGTCTTTACCCGCAGGAAACGTGACTTGCAGCGGGAAAGTCTGCTTATTTATCACGCCGATGTTTTTACGCGTAATGGCGACAAAATATTCAAAAGTCGCCGTGGACTGTTGCGCCGCTGGGCCGCGTCCAAAATCGAATGTAAGCTCTATGTCCCCGACAATAGGTCGGGTGGAGTAATAGCGGCAAAGGCTGCGTACATTCGCAATTTCGCCCGTAAAGCCTACATTAGCAAAGCGCTCAGCATCACCTTTAAACTCGACGATGCGTGAGGCGTCATAAAGCGCAAAGGCACGCGGGCACGGCCCGGGATTAGTCTCAGCCGCCGCGCCAATTTCAAGGGCTTCTTGTGTCGAGCGGCACCCGCCAAGCGCGATCGATGCGAGCAGAGCCGCTGTAGTCGTTATTTTGAACAGTCCGCGCATGGGCATCCCTTTTCACAGTCGCCGCATCACGCGCGGCAATTTAGCGTAATTAGACAGGCCGAGGCGCTGGCATCATACGGCCATATTTGCTAGGTCTTATCGGGTAACGCACGCGCTCGCAACACTTACGCATCTTTATGCGCTGTGCATGAGGAGAATTTAATGGTGGCAGCCCCGCTCACAGCCGCTCCAGAAGCGAAATTAGACGCTAAAACCGTGCTTTTAGCCGCCCCGCGCGGCTTTTGCGCAGGTGTAGACCGCGCGATTCTAATCGTCGAAGAATCGCTTAAGAAATTCGGCGCGCCCGTCTATGTGCGTCATGAGATTGTCCATAACCGCCATGTCGTGAACCGCCTAAAAGGGCTTGGTGCGATTTTTGTTGAAGAACTTGATGACTGCCCAGACGACAGACCCGTTGTGTTTTCCGCACATGGCGTGCCCAAATCAGTCCCTAAAGCCGCCGCGGCGCGTGAAATGACGGTGCTTGACGCAACTTGTCCGCTCGTGTCCAAAGTTCATATTGAGGCTGAGCGCCACTTCGCCAATGGGCACCATATTTTGATGATTGGCCATGCCGGCCACCCCGAAGTCATTGGCACGATGGGGCAACTTCCCGAAGGGGCCATCACGCTTGTCGAAACGGAGGAAGAAGCAGAAAAGCTTGATCCCCCAAATCCAGAAAACCTCGCGCTTGTAACGCAAACGACACTATCCGTGGACGACACACAGGGCGTCATCGATATACTCAAGCGCCGTTTTCCGACCATCGCCCTGCCTTATAAAGAAGATATTTGCTACGCGACGACAAACCGTCAAATGGCGGTCAAAGAAATCGCAGACGCCTGTGACCTGCTATTGGTCATTGGGTCTCAAGCCTCTTCAAATTCCAAACGCCTTGTCGAAGTTGGCGCGAAAGCGGGCGCGAATAACGCCATGCTGATTAGCAGCGCAGAGAGCATTGATTGGGACGTCATTGACGCGGCCAAAACCATCGGCCTGTCAGCGGGTGCAAGTGCACCTGAATATTTGACCGACGGCGTACTCGCGGCCTTACGCTCTCGTTACGACATCACTATCAAAGAGGTCGTCGTGACCGAGGAAAAGGTGATATTCCGCCTACCGAAATTGCTGCGCGAGTAAGCTTTGCCGCGCGCAAAAAAGACACCAACGCTTGTCATCTATACAGACGGTGCCTGCTCGGGAAATCCGGGACCAGGCGGTTGGGGCGTACTGATGCAATTTGGCGAAAAAGAAAAAGAGCTTTACGGCGGCGAGCCTGACACCACCAATAACCGCATGGAAATGATGGCCACTATCGAAGCCCTGCGCGCGATAAGGCCCAATTTTAGAGGCGACATCACGCTCTGGACGGACAGCACCTATGTCCTCAAAGGCATCACGGAATGGATTCACGGCTGGAAGAAACGCGGCTGGAAAAATAGTCAAAAAAAGGACGTGAAAAACGTCGATCTCTGGAAAGAACTCGATGAAATGAACGCCAAATTTGACGTCGACTGGAAATGGGTCAAAGGACATGCAGGCATAGACGGAAACGAACGCGCGGATGAGCTGGCGCGACTAGGTGTTGAGCAAGTCCGCGATGTCTAAACCCGATATTGGCACGCAATACGATAAAATCGCGAGCTGGTGGCATGAATATCATTTGAACTCTGACTACGGCGTCTTCGCCCTCACCTGCGCGCTTAGCTACGGACCGAAGGGCGGCACAGCGCTCGATGTGGGATGCGGATTGGGTGGTCGCATGGTGCATAAAATGGAAGCAGCGGGCTTCTCGGTAACAGGCGTTGATGCGTCTGCTGAGATGATAAAACTTGCGACAGCCACCCATCCCAAAGCACGTTTTATACAAGCTGATATTGCTGAGTGGGAAACAGAGGAAAGATTTGACTTTATCCTATCTTGGGATTGCCTCTTCCATTTACCTCTGTCTGCACAAAAGCCTGTGCTGTCAAAACTATGCCGCCTTCTCAATAACGGCGGCATTCTCATACATAGTTTTGGTGACGCGATTGGGCACCACCAAGACGAATGGCGCGGGCAGACATTTCACTACAGTTCAATTGGGATAATAGAGAATCTGAAAACGCTTATGGACTGTGGCCTCACGCCGCTACATCTCGAACGGGACCAATTTCCGGAGCGACACGTTTATAGTATCGCCATAAGAGAAAACGATTAATCTACCTCAATAGCATTTGCAAAAAGCCTTTAATCTTCTGGTCGCGTTCTGTCGAAGGCGGACCGATTATTCCTTTGACAGGGTCAGGAATATGAACTGCTGCTTTGTTCGCCTCTTCGCCAAACACATAGTGATCAAAAAGCCCGCGCCAGGCCGCGCGTTGATTGTCGGGCAATTCCCGCAACGCCATAACAGCATAAGCAAGACTCGAGAGCCCATGGCCCGTCCCCGCTTGGCTCCACCAATAATTGACGAGCATAGACAGCGGTTCATAACTTTCGACATAATGCCAATGCAGCGCTGGAATGAATATCGCGTCACCAGGGTTTAGCTCTGCAATCTGTGCGCGCTTCTCGGCTTCCGTATATTTTGGAAAAGCATCAAGATCAGGCGCGCGAGGATCGACAAGGCTCGCAGGTTGACCCGCCATATTATGATCAAGCGGCCCGACATAAAGATTGCTCACTTGCTCTGGCGGATAGAGCAAAAATGTTCTCGGCCCGCGTATGCAACAGGCGATATTATCAGATGTGTCGAAATGCGGCGCAACCCGTGACGCGTTTCCAATCCACGCTAGCGGCGGTGTGCCCTCTGGCGGAAAAGCTGAGGCATTATTTGCCAGCAGGCCTGGGAGGAGTTCTTCGACTGACTTCGCACCCACATAAATATGGGTCGGCTCGCCCGCGCGTTCGATGTTTAGGAGTTTTGTGAGAAAGGCTGAAAACCTCACTTTTGCACGGTCAAAATTAAAACCGCTCAAATCGTCATTATAGAAAAACCGCCCTGAATTGCTTTGGCTGACAAAGACATCAACTTCGCCGTTCGGGCTCGCGCCGTGTAGGTAGGTCGCAAACTCTTTATTGGACGCCTCCCCCATCTTGACCGCCGCCCAATCGGCGCAATGCCCACGAAGTATCGCAGGCTCACCAAGCGGGTAAATCTCAGTCCAAAACTGCTCATGGCTCGGCGCATCATAGGCCTTTAGCGCAGGAAGATTTCGAGATGAAAGTGGGGGAAGGTTTTGCATAAGATCTATTACACTAGCGCAATTAGTCTGACTAGCGCTGGATTAAATCTCGCCTCCACTCCGGAGCATAGCACGGTAAAGAATTTCGCCTGTATATAGCATTAACTCGTGAAGAACATCCCCACCGTAAATATGAGCTACGACATCTATCTCAAATTTATTGTCTACGAGGAAAGGATTAAGCGAACCTTTTAAGCGTATGATCTCTGCCCCAGATTGGGAGAGACTATAAATATATGAATAGCCGTGTTCATCAATCCTGAACTCATCGACACCGCCGTTATCGCGGTGGAGCGTAAATGAAGAATACTGATAATGAGAGAAGTCTAATTGGCCAATGCGGTGCCCGTTTTTGCGAATGTTCAATTTATCGCCTACGAGATTTGCGAGGCTGAATTTGAATGTGTCATCACCCAATGTAGCGGAGGATGATGGCAAAATTCCAAAGGGGTGAGAAGTTTGAAAAACGACGCGACCTGAGCGCTCAAGCTTAAATCCGCGTCGACCAAACAACCCCCGAAGAATATACAAGGTCTAAACCGCCTCACACACCAATGTCGTGCCAATGACCTCGACAATGCGGAGTTCTTGGCCTGCTTTGGCATTGCCGTCACGCATCTTGGCGCGCCATTGGGTGTCGCCCATTTGAACGCGGCCATTGCCTGTCTCGAAATCTGCGACGGCTTTGCAGCGTTCGCCGACCATAGAGCGGGCGCGGTCGTTAAGGTCTGACGGCTCGCCGCCTTTCATTTTAGGACGCAGATATTTGTGCCCCCAGAATAGAAGTACGGATGAAGCGAGGAAGAAAATGAGAAACTGCATTTCCCATGACAGCGGCAGAATGAATGTCACAATGCCGACAAACAGCGCCGCGGCCGCAGGCCACAGAATGTAGGTGGTGCCTGTAATCAGTTCGAGCACGAGCAGCACAACACCAATGATAATCCATTTCGTACCTGTCATGCTTTGCAGCAGGGCGATTAACGCATTAGGACTTTGTTCCATCTTGGCCTCCCCTACTTCTTTGACTTACCAGCTTCGAGCAGACCCGAAATGCCGCCGACCGTCGCCGCGAGGCTCGACAGTTCAGCTGGTACAATCAGCGTCTTTTGATTAGGCGATTTCGCGAGGCTCTCAAAGGCTTTGACATATTCTTGCGCCACGAAGTAATTAATCGCGTTAACGTCACCTTTGGCAATCGCTTGGCTCACCATTTGGGTCGCCGCCGCTTCGGCAGAGGCTTCACGTTCGCGCGCTTCGGCGTCAAGGAAGGCCGCTTCTTTACGGCCCTCGGCTTCGCGGATAGCGGCTTCTTTTTCACCCTCAGCTGTCAGAATGGCCGACTGCTTCTGACCTTCAGCGAGCAGGATTTCAGAACGCTTTTCTCGTTCGGCTTTCATCTGCTTGTTCATGGCTTGTGTAATGTCATGTGGCGGCGAGAGGTCTTTAATCTCAATCCGCGTGACCTTCGTGCCCCAACTATCCGTCGCGGCATCGATAACGGTCAGCAGCTTGGCATTGATTTCATCACGGCGTGAGAGCACTTCATCAAGATCCATAGAGCCGACCACGGTCCGCACATTTGTTAGGCACAAGTTCTGAATGGCGTTCTCAAGGTTGGTCACTTCATAGGCGGCGCGGCGCACATCTATGACTTGGATAAAGATAACCGCATCGGCCGTCACCATCACATTATCTTTGGTAATCACGTCTTGGCTCGGCACGTCGACGACGCGTTCACGCATATCCATTTTCACGCCGACCGTATCCAAGAACGGCGTGATAAATGTCAGACCGGGTTTGAGCGTTTTGACATATCGCCCAAAACGCTCGAGCGTATATTCGGCGCCCTGCGGCACAACAACGACGGTTTTAATCGCGAGTACAAGCGCGAAAAGAACTAAGATGACAAAGATGATATTACTGGCGTCCAATGGATTTCCCCCTATTTATTTAGTCTTTAGATGACAACGCCCCGCAAATGCGAGGCGTCTATTATTTAATTATATGTGGTCGAGAAGATATTCAGCAGAGCTCACTTTGAACTCACCGCCGTCCTCCACATGCAGGCTTTCGACAACGCCGTCATTGACGACCATCGCGTAGCGCTGACTGCGCGCGCCCATGCCAAACCCTGTCGCATCGAGCTCTAGTCCAATATCTTTGGCGAAGTCTCCATTACCGTCGGCGAGCATTTGCATCTCGTCTGAGACACCTTGATCTTTGCCCCATGCGCCCATGACAAAGACATCATTGACCGATGTGCAGGCAATAGCATCGACGCCCTTGGCTTTGAACGCGTCAACATTGTCTTTGAAACCTGGCAAGTGCTTGGCGGAACAAGTAGGCGTAAACGCGCCGGGTACAGCGAATAATGCGACGCGCTTTCCACCAAAGACATCAGATGTTGTCACAGGTTCTGGGCCGTCTTTGCCCATCGTCATAAAGGTCGCTTGTGGTAATTTATCGCCGACTTTGATCGCCATACGTCTCTCCAATTTTTATTGTCTTCTATAGAATATGGGGATAACGCGGCAGAGTTGCAAGATAGACCTTGAAGTTTTCAACTTAATCCGCATCTATAGTTTATGAACTCCAACGACGACATCGTGATTAATGACGGCGGGCAATTAAGCGGCAAGTTCCTCGTCGCGACGCCGCAAATGCAGGACCCGCGTTTCGCGCGCGCTGTTATCTATATCTGCAATCATGACAAAAGCGGCGCCATGGGGCTTGTGATAAACAAGACCAAAGATATGCCGCTCTCGCAAATGCTCGGCCATATAGGGATTAAGGGTGACGTGAAGGTCGCGGACAGTCCTGTGCTCTCTGGCGGGCCCGTTGATACCAATCGCGGCTTTGTGCTCCATTCACCCGATTTTAAAAACGTCAAAAATTCGATGCAACTCTCTGACACGCTGATGATGACGTCTACCAAAGACGTGCTCGAATCCCTTGTCGCCGACCACGCACCAGACCGCGCTGTGCTTGCCGTAGGCTATGCGGGCTGGTCAGATGGGCAGCTTGAAGATGAGCTACAGAATAATTGCTGGCTTGTTGTCGATAGCGACGAAGCCCTCATCTTTGACACCGACTTTGATGGCAAGTGGACGAAAGCCCTCGCGAAAATTGGCGTCACGCCAGACATGCTCAGCGCGACAGGCGGCTCGGCTTAGGCGGCCTTTTACTTTGTAACCACGACAATAGAGTATAAGCCATGCATATCTGGGAAGTATAAATTTCCGCGATCATCGGCTGTTTTCCAATCCGTGCGGCACGATCCTGGCAGGTGAGGCGTTACAAACGTCACCGAAATATCAACCGTTTCTCCAGGTAAGGTTTCAGGTATCGGAACCATTTTAGGCGAAGAACAAATTAAATCCGATGAGGGAGTCATACGCCTTAGATAACGGTCTTTCCACGCAACTGTGCCGACGTTTTTGACGCGCCATGTTTTCACATACTGAGTGTTCACAGGGATTAAGGTCCCGTCGGGTATTGTGACATCTTTGATAAATAATGTGCGATCTTCTTCTAGGGCAACACTTGCCTTCGTATTTGCATTCATTAGACCTTGAGAAAGATAGACCGTCAAAGCAGCCACACCCAACAATAGGATAGAGATAAGCAATATTAGTATGAACCCTGAACGGATCTTACTATCTAAAGCAGCCGTGTCATCAGGAATTTGTTTTGAACGGCTATGCAGCAAATCGAACTGGCCAGAATCAATTCCAAGAGATTCTGTAATGCGAGCTTTAGTCTTAGGACTTGGCGCTTCTTCGCCTTTGATTATTCTATAAAACTGACTTTTGCTGACACCACTTTCCCAGATAATGTGCTTTGATTGCACATTACGTATCTTCTTCGCCAAATTTAACGCGTCACTTAAGTTTTCTGACACTTCGCCCTCCAGAAAAATATAGCCTTTGGGACACAGATTCTATCCCAGGGACGCCAATCAGCTTGAAAGCTATAACCGCTAAACCCTATTGTATCATCATGCTCTCAAACAGCTGCTGATGTTCTATTGAATTTTATTTTGTAAAACAACTCCCTGTTTGAAGAAGTAGAATCGGGGCGTTGTGGTTGTCTGGTCAAAGTCATTTGAGTCAGACAATCACTCCCCTCACTTCAAATAATACTCCCAGTCATTGGCATGACGGCTTTTATATTTACGATAGCACGTTATGTAGTTTGATTGCTATATTGGCGCTTATCCAAAATGGTTTTAGCCTTACTTCAAATTTGGGAGACTTAACTCAGTTCACCTTTACCTGTAGTGATCACTCGACAGGCGGGCGTAGATGTCATGGTCATGCCATTCCCCGTCAATGCGAAGATATCCGCGCGCTGTGCCTTCGCGTTTAAAACCGACGGCATCCAGCAGGTGAATTGACGGCATATTGTCGGGACGAACAGCAGCTTCGATGCGATGCAAACCAAGCTCATCAAAACAGAAGCGGCAGGCTGCGCGAACAGAAGCTTGAGCGTAGCCTTGGCGCGCATATTGTTCTCCAACCCAATAACCAAGCTTGGCACTCTGGCTAATGCCGCGCTCAATATGGGTGACGTTGCAGGCCCCAATGATTTGTTTGTCTGTTTCCCGAAAAATATGAAACGGAAATCCCGTCTCTCCGCTGACCATTTTCTTAAAGCGCGACAGCCGCGCGCGGTAGCTTGGTCGCGTCAGGTGATTTTCATCCCAAAGTGGCTCCCACGGCGAAAGATGCGCTTTGTTACTACGACGCAACTCGACCCAGTCCTCATAATCTGCCCATTTCGGATGGCGCAAAATGACGTTTCCTCGTGGGGTGCGCCCCTGTAGCTGTGAATTAATGTTAGCCATTAATCGCTCTTAAATCCAAGACGTCCGCGCTGCACGTGAAGAATAAGATAGATAACAAATAGCGCCACTGCGAGGCCGTACCAGGTCAGCATATAGTCAAAATGATTATTGCGGATGTTTGGGCGTTTGATTGGCAGCGTGTCCATAAACAACCCGTCCGGTGAAACATTCACATTATCAATATAGTAGCGCGTCTCGACCCCGCCCGCCACACTATCTGCCCAATCATGACTATCGGGCATGGGGTTAAATGAAAACCAGCGATTTGCCTCCGGCGAGCTATTAGGAACCCCGCGATCTTTAGGTTGCCAAACGCGGACATAGCCAGCCACATCTATAGTGGCAGCCATAGTTTGAGGGACGTCGTCACGATATTTATCGAGAACCAAGCCATCGCCGATAAATACCACACGACTATCTTGCTGGACAGGAAAGAAACGACGCCATGAAAGATTTGACTTTCTGCGGCTATAAACAAGGTAAGGTGTTTGCGCCTCAAGAATAGTGCCTTTAAATCTGATACGTCGAAAGTCGACAGGTTCCTGTAAATGCAAGGCATGCTCTACATCAATTAAACTCTCAAAAGGCTCGGCTGTAACAGCTTGCTCCACCTCTGCAAGATAGGCCGTCTTCCACTGTAAGCGCTGATATTGCCATGTGCCTAGGCCGATTAAAATCATGATTGAAATGGTAGTAAATAGTGTCAGTCCAGGGAAAGGTCGAAAGTGAAACCGCATTCAGCCCTCCCTATCTTGATGGTTTTGGTCTTGCGCAGGTTTATTGAATTCCGTGGCGCGATGCTCTACCGCATTATTGGCCCATTGCAGGTTAAACATCACGCCTCGCATAAGCCGAAGAAGCCAGAGCGACACAAGGATGATAATTGGCGTGAAGAGGGCAATCGTCCAAATCATATGAAGTTTTGTTATCATGGAAAAAGCGAGCGCGAGAGGAATGATAAATATACCTATGGCGAAGATGACAAAGACAGCGGGGCCGTCACCTGCGTCCTCTATTGTGAAATCCGCATCGCAGGCTTCGCAGCTATCGGCGAATGTGAGATAGCCAGAGAAAAGGGCCCCTTCCCCGCATTCAGGACAGAGACCCTTAAGTCCATTTTCAACAGGTGAGTGCGCGCTCAAACCTAAGGCGTCTTATTGAAAGACGACGTAGACAAAGGCGAAGAGGAAGAGCCAGACGACATCAACAAAGTGCCAATACCAAGCCGCCGCTTCGAGACCGAAGTGCTTCTCTGGACGCAGGCCACCTTTCATGAGGCGCAACCAACAGACTAGCAGGAAGATAGTCCCGATAAGCACGTGCAGACCGTGGAACCCTGTCGCCATGAAGAAGGCAGAGCCGTAAACATTTGTGTTGAGCCAGAAGCTGCTGTCACCGCGGTGAGCGAACGCATGAACATATTCAATGCCTTGGACATATGTGAACAAGAGGCCCAAAGCGACGGTGAGGAATAAGCCCCATTTCGCGCCTTTGCGGTCGCCGTGGATGAGCGCGTGGTGAGCCCATGTGACTGTTGTGCCAGAAAGAAGAAGAATAAGTGTATTGATAAGCGGGAGGTGCCATGGGTCGAACGTCTCAATATTTGGAATCTGTCCACCGCTCCATTCTGACAACTCACCAAAGCCGTCGTCATATGTGTAATCAGGATTCCATTTTGCACGCGCGCCTTGGAAAAGCTTCATTTCAAAAAACATCCAGAACCAGCCCACAAAGAACATAGCTTCTTGCATAATGAACATGATCATGCCGTAGCGCAGGCCGATATCCACAACTGGCGTGTGATCGCCGGCTTCGGATTCGCGGGCTACATCACGCCACCAACCGTACATAACGTAAGACGCAAATAGCACACCCACGAGGAGGATAATCCAACCGCCGCCAGGGGCTTCTTGGCCCTTAAGCGGCATTTGGAAGTTATCTAGGCCACGCGCGAGGAAAAACTCTGAGATAGAGCCACCTTCCGTGCGCGGCGTAAGGCCTGCAAAGAAAACGACCATGCCGAGGCCCCAAATGAGCGCTGCAATTCCAGACAAAAATGGCCAAGGGCTTGGCGGAATAAGGTGATAGTCGTGTTCGACAGCTTCTGATGCCACGGTGGCCTCCACTCGCTTTTTTTAGATTTGCACTGCTATAGCGGGCCAGACCCTGCGGAGCAATACGCGAAGGGGCAAGATAACCCCTAATTTATATCATTTATTCTTAAGTCAAATTGAATTTATTGCAAATATAATCAATGTCTTCTTTTTCTGTTTCCGCATCATCTAAGTGCGCCTGTAAATAACTATAAAATTGAACTAAAAACTCTTGTGATTCACACCCTTTCTCTTTCGCTTTTAGAAGCAATAATACAGTTGCTTCCACTGGCAGCTCCCAATTCGTGTTGTCAAGAACGCATTCTTCTAGAACTTTTTTGTCATTTTCTTTCATGAGCGAGTCATAGAATCTGCCCAGATGGATCATATATTCGAGAAAAGAGTACTTTGCATAATCCTTACTATAATCAGAATTATAGTGCTTTTTTAAGCTTTTACAGGTTTCAATTAAATACATGTCTTAGTTCAACGCACTAATTGTCTTGTTTGAGCGAGTTGTACCCGCCAAATCGGTCTCCTCGCTTTCAAAGAAGGTATAAGAGAGGGTGATATCTTTCACGTCGTCATTGCGGCGCTCCTCTTCAATCAGAGAATCAACATAGAAAATGACAGGAAAGTCGACTGTTTCACCCGGCTGCAAAGTTTGTTCTGTGAAGCAAAAACACTCGGTCTTCGTGAAATATGGCGCAGCTTTAATTGGCGTGACATTAAAGGTCGCAATGCCCGTCACTGGCTGGTCCGATGTGTTCGTGACTTTGTAATAAGCCAGTGTCGATTGCCCGACTTTCACGTCCACATAAGGCACGTCAGGCTTAAAGCTCCACGGGAGATCGGCAGAGACATTACTATCAAAGCTGACGCGCATATCGCGGTCAATTACGGGGCTCGTATTCACTTGTGCTTGACGCGTCGTGCCACCATAACCCGTGATTTTGCAGAAAGTGTCGTAAAGCGGCTTTGAGGCAAACCCTAGGCCCAACATAGCGAATGCCGCGACCACAAGTAAAATGGCGGTGCGGTTTTTACCTTTGATATTTTCGACAGGGGTATCCATCACAAAGCTCCGATTAACTGCTACGTGTTACCATAGTCACAAAAACGAAAATCATAAATGCGGCTAATGAGACCGCAATGGCGATATTTCGTCGCCCTCGTGCCTTTAGCTCTTCAGCCGTCGGCTCGATGAAATCCGTTGGGGCCTCGCGGTGTTCGCGTGAATGAATGACAGAGTTTTTATCGCTCATCAGATGAGTCCTAACAGAAGAGGTTGTGTAAATTTATCAATCGCGAGCAATGCAAAAATCGCGAAGAGAAAGATAATTGAAAAGGCGAAAAGGTTGCGCGCGGCTTTGTCACCAACCTTGACGGCATAAAGGCTCGCCTCATCTGCGCTTGCGAGGCTTTCGCCTGCGCGTGAGCGGTAAACTTTGAAGGTGAGGAACAGGAAGGCGATATTGAGCGCCGCCGCCCCAACGCCGTAAACCCAACCCGCGAGTCCCGTGACAACTGGCACGGCACAAATCCCTGCAAGAAGAACAGCATAGACCATCATTTGAAGGCGCGTAGATTTCGCGCCCGCGACGTTGGGCATCATCGGAATGCCGACCTTGCCGTAATCCCCTGTCTTATAAAGCGCAAGCGCCCAGAAATGCGGCGGCGTCCACAGGAAGGTAATCATAAAGAGTGCCACGCTATCCACGGTGATGTCTCCCGTCACAGCCGCCCAGCCAATCATTGGCGGGAATGCCCCTGCCGCTCCGCCAATCACAATGTTTTGCGGCGTGCTGCGCTTGAGCCACATCGTATATATGACGGCATAGAAGAAGATGGTGAATGCCAGCAGTGCCGCTGCAACAACATTAGAAGCGACATAAAGCATCCAGACAGATGCGAGGCTGATGAAGATACCGAACGCAAGCGCACTATTTGGCGCGATCGCGCCGCGCGCTACAGGACGCTGACGGGTGCGTGTCATGCGCGCGTCAATATCGGCGTCATACCACATATTCAGCGCGCCAGAAGCCCCTGCCCCCGCTGCGATACAGATGATAGCTGCAATAGCTTTCCAAAGCGGCATTGTGCCAGGTGCGAGGAGAAGACCGACCCAAGCGGTAAAGACCACAAGGCTCATCACGCGCGGCTTCATCAGGGCGAAGAAATCCCCTGGGCCTGCAAGGCTCAGCCCGAGCGACGTTTCACCCTTTACGCCAATTACGGCCCGTGCGCTATCGCGCAAATCCGTGGTCGCAAGCGAAGGAGAGGCCGCCATCGTTTCCGATGCGGCCTCCCCGAGATTAGAGATGGTCGAGCCTGTCGCCATTAGTGACCTTTAGTGTCCTCGATCACTGGCAGCTTGTTAAACTGGTGGAACGGCGGTGGTGAGCTGAGTGTCCACTCGAGCGTTGTGGCACCTTCGCCCCAATAGTTATCAGCCGCTGGGCGACGCACGATAAGCGCCTCGAAAACCCAGACAAAGAACAGAACAACTGAGATCAGTGTTAACCAAGCGCCCATAGACGACATGGCGTTGTAGTATGAGAACTCAACAGGATAGTCGACGTAACGGCGTGGCATACCCTGCATACCTAGGAAGTGCTGCGGGAAGAAGATCAAGTTCACGCCAAGGAAGAATGTCCAGAAGTGCGCGGCCGCGAGCCACTTATTGTAAAGCACACCAAACATTTTACCGAACCAATATGTGAAGCCACAGAAGATACCAAACACGGCCCCCATAGACAGCACGTAGTGGAAGTGAGCCACAACATAATATGTATCGTGAAGCGCAGCATCAACACCTGCGTTAGCAAGTACAACACCTGTCACACCGCCTACGACGAAGAGGAAGATAAACGCGAGCGCCCACTGCATCGGAATTGTGTAGCGGATAGAGCCGCCCCACATCGTTGCGAGCCATGAGAAGATTTTAACGCCTGTTGGCACCGCAATCACGAGGGTCGCTGCGAGGAAGTAAGCCTTAAGATTCACGTCCATACCGACTGTGTACATGTGGTGCGCCCACACGACGAAACCAACAACACCAATCGCCACCATAGCGTAGGCCATGCCGAGATAGCCAAAGATAGGCTTACGGCTAAATGTCGAAATCACGTGGCTGACAATACCAAAGGCTGGCAAGATCATGATGTAAACTTCTGGGTGACCGAAGAACCAGAACAAGTGCTGGAACATTTCTGGGTCGCCGCCCATCGCGGGGTCAAAGAAGCCTGTGCCGCCGTCAATACGGTCAGTGAATAACATGAACAAAGCCGCAGCCAGAACAGGAAGCGCGAGAAGCAGCAAGAACGCTGTCACAAGCACGGCCCAGGCAAACAAAGGCATTTTGTGGATAGTCATACCTGGCGCGCGCATGTTCAAAATCGTCGTGATGAAGTTAATCGCGCCAAAGATTGAGCTGAAACCCGCTGCCAAAAGACCAATGATGATAAAATCAAAGGCGGGTCCTGGTGAGCCACTTGTTGAAAGCGGTGGATACATCACCCAACCACCCCCAAAGCCGTCGCCTGAGGCTGAGCCTGGGACGAAGAATGAGATAAGCAGACAAATGAGCGCTACTGGCAGGAGCCAGAAAGACAGGTTATTCATGCGCGGGAACGCCATATCTGGGGCGCCAATCATAATCGGCACGAACCAGTTACCAAATCCGCCAATGACTGCTGGCATAACCATGAAGAAGATCATGATAAGGCCGTGCATCGACACGAATGTATTATATGTATGGTAGTTCTCGAACACTTGGATACCTGGCGCCGCCAGCTCCATACGCATCATGAATGAGAGATAACCTCCAATCAGACCTGAGATAATACCGAAAATGAGATAAAGCGTCCCGATGTCTTTGTGATTGGTTGAGTAGAACCAACGCGCGAAGAAACCGATTTTGTGATCGTCGTGACCATGTGCGTGGTCGTCACCGTAAGTAATAGCCATCGTTCGGTCTCCTATTTCGGGGCCGCGGTTGTTGTCACCGCACCATTAACATTAAGGCCAGCCGCTTGTGTGCTAAACGCGCCGCCATTAGCCGCCCATTGTTTAAACTCAGCTTTGCTGACAACTTTAATCTCAATCGGCATGTAAGCGTGACGCACACCGCAGAGCTCAGAGCACTGACCATAGTAAGTGCCTTCTTTGCCTGGATTCACGCGGAACCAAGTCTCATTGATACGCCCTGGCACAGCATCCATTTTGATGCCGAATGACGGCATTGCGAAGCTATGGAGGTTATTTGAGGATGTGACGAGCACTTTGACCGTAGTATCAACTGGCACAACAAGCGGCGCATCAGAGCCGAGAAGGTAAGGCTTACCAGCGGCGCGCGCGTCTTCTTCTTCAAGGACGTTAGAAATATAGCTCTCAATCTCAGGGTAGTCAGGATAAGCATATTCCCAATTCCATGTATTCCCTGTCACTTTGATGGTCATATCTGATTCAGGAATAACGTCTTGATAATAAAGAAGCTGCATAGACGGCACGACCATCACAAGCAGGATAAGCACGGGTGCAATTGTCCACGCGACTTCAAGCCCAACGTGGTGAGTTGTTTTTGACGGGACAGGATTACGTTTTTCAGAAAAACGCCACATGATATAGGCCATCAAAATCACGACGAATAAAGTGATCGCGACGATAATCGGCATAATCATACCGTTGTGGAAGGCCACAAGCTTTTCCATCACAGGCGTAACGGGCTCTTGGAAACCAATTGCGCCGTCTCTAAGACCATTGGCAGCAAAAGCAGGGGTTGAGGCCATAAGCGCGGCGGCTGTGGCAAATGAAAGACGTTTAAAACCCATAGGTCCTCACAAAAATTCAGACAGGCAGACTCACAAAAGTCTGCGATTGCTCTTTATATACGCGCGCAAACACAAAAAGGCAGGTGCAATTTGCCGCGCGGATTGTCGCATAACGGGGCTTTACTATACGGCCTGCGCCCTTACATAAAGTACAAACCTCGCACAGGGCCAAAAATCTTGTGCTTTTTTAAGTCCAAAGGCCCCAATATGAGCGATTTCGTCTTTCAAGAGTCAGATTTAACGGCGCAGCAAGCCCAAAGCACAGTCGACGCGACACTATCTGGCGCAGATGACGGCGAATTATATGTCGAGCGCGGTATCTCCGAATCTCTTACTTTTGACGATGGCCGTCTCAAAAATGCGAGTTTCGATAGCTCGCGCGGCTTTGGCCTGCGCTGCGTCGCGGGCGAGACATCTGGCTTTGCCCAATCCACAGAAATCAGTCCAGGTGCCTTAATGCGCGCGTCCCAAGCTGTCGTCATGGCCAAAGACGGTCACGCAGGCACGATGTCTGCCGCCCCTGCTCGTACGAACACGAAACTCTATCCCGATGTAGACCCGGTCGAGTCGCCGCTCTTTGGTGCGAAGGTCGATCTTCTCCAAGAGATTGACGCTTATTGCCGTGCGCTTGACCCACGTGTCGTACAGGTAAGCGCCACGCTGTCCGGCACTCGCAAAGCGGTCGCCATTCTGCGCGCAGGCGGAGAGCGTTATGATGATGTACGCCCGCTCGTGCGGCTCAACATTTCCATCACAGCCGTAAAAGACGGTCGCCGCGAAAGCGGATTTGCGGGCGCAGGCGGACGTGACGCCTATGACGACTTTATTCAACCCGAGCGTTGGCAAGCCATGGCCAAAGAGAGCTTGCGCCAAGCGCTCGTCAATCTCGACGCCGTTGCCGCCCCTGCGGGGCAAATGGATGTGGTGCTCGGCCCTGGTTGGCCAGGTATCTTACTCCACGAAGCGATTGGGCATGGTCTAGAAGGGGATTTCATCCGCAAAGGCACATCGGCATTCTCTGGTATGCTGGGCGAACGCGTCGCGGCTCCAGGTGTCACGATTGTCGATGACGGCACACTTGCGGGGCGTCGCGGCAGCCTGACCATTGATGATGAAGGCACGCCGACGAGTTGTACGACATTGATTGAAGACGGCATCTTAAAAGGCTTTATGCAAGACCGTATGAACTCGCGCCTACTCGGCGTTCCCGCCACAGGCAATGGTCGCCGCGAAAGCTTTGCCCATGCGCCCATGCCGCGAATGACCAACACGCTCATGCTGGGCGGTGATAAAGACCCCGAAGAAATTGTCGCGGATCTCAAAGACGGCATTTACGCCACTAATTTCGGCGGCGGGCAAGTCGATATTACAAGCGGAAAATTCGTCTTCCAATGCACGGAAGCCTATAAAGTCAAAAACGGCAAAATCGGTGAGCCCGTCAAAGGCGCAACGCTTATTGGCGACGGCCCGACCGTGCTCACCCAAATCCGTCACCTCGGCAACGACATGGCCCTCGATCCCGGCATAGGTGTCTGCGGCAAAGCCGGCCAAGGCGTCCCCGTCGGCGTCGGGCAACCGACAGTGTATATTGAGGATATCACGGTAGGTGGCAGCGCGGTTTAGCGGTTTCTTAAACTCGGCGTGTTACTTTCAGCCAATGGGTGACTTTGAGACTTACAGAAATGCGGATGAGCAAGCGAAAGCAGAAATGCTAGAGCGAGCGCGAAAGAATCCAAGTCATATTTCCTATGACAAATATGTCGTACCTACTGCGCTCACGATAACTGGTCGGGATACTGAAGAGATCGAATATGCGAGATCTGTATATACAGAACAATCGGCAAAAAATGAAATCGTCACTATATTAATCGGGTTGTTCTTATTTACGATAATTGGTGTGCCGCTGATGTTCAAATTCCTGTTCTAATACGCCAATCTTCCCTGCTATCCCGACTCGCAATCCCTACGCCCCTGCCCTATAAGCGCCCTTCAACTTTACTGGAGGGCCGAGAATGGCAATGAATTTGATGGATATGATTATGGCGGCAGCGGGTGGGCAAGCCCCGCAGCAGGTCGGTCAGCAATTTGGCCTCGACCAAAACCAAAGCCAAAGTGCGATAGTCGCGCTTCTGCCAGCTATCTCTAGCGCGCTTAAGCAAAACACAGCGAGCCCACAAGGTCTTGCAGGTCTTTTGGGTGCGCTCGAAAGAGGCAGCCATGACCAATATCTTGACAATCCAGAACAACTAGCGGCTCCCGCAGCTGTCAATGAAGGCAATGCCATTCTTGGCCACCTCTTTGGCTCTAAAGATGTGAGCCGAGCCGTGGCAGGACGTGCGGCTAAAAAATCAGGTGTCGGCGCAGATGTGCTCAAGAAGATGCTCCCTATGGTCGCGATGATGGCGATGGGTAGCCTTGGCAAGCAGACCAAAGGCGGCGCAATCAGCGGCGCGATGAAAGGCGCGCTTGGCCAAATGGCGATGCAGCAGCTTATGGGCGGCGGCGCAAAATCAGGTGGCCTCGGCGGATTGCTTGGCGGGCTTCTCGGCGGCGGGGCGCGCAAAGCGCAGGCACAGCAGCAACAAGCGCATCAACAAGGCATGGGCCTCATCGGCAAAATGCTCGACGCAGACGGCGACGGCAACACGATGGACGACATTATTGGGATGATGATGAAGCGTTAAACCGCCACCCAAATTCAGATACGAAAAAGCCCGCTCAAATGAGCGGGCTTTTTTATTGATAATGTATCTTTATGACAGCCAAGATTAGGCTTTAGGATCGCCCGTCGGCGACATACGCTCTCCGACCATGTCGTTGCCGTCCATGGTGAGGTCATGCTTGGCGTTATATTTCACCATGTCTTCGCCGAGCGTATCGAGATGCATCATGCGCTTAATCAGCGGAGATATGACTATCAAGCCAACCCCCACGACGACAGCCATCCAACCCACTTTGGAGTAGACTTCAATCACTTGGTCTTCGCCGCCTCCGCCTGCCGCTGTCATCTTTGCGATTTGAGCCGCTGCAAAGTTACCTGCACCAGAGGCAAGGAACCATGCGCCCATGATGAGGCCCACCATGTGGGGAACAGAGAGACGTGTCATCGCTGACAAGCCAACAGGCGAGAGACAAAGCTCACCCGTCGTGTGCAGCAGATAGATAAGGAAGATAAAGATAACCGGCGTCATCGCTGTGCCAGAGGCATTTGCACCCCAGACAAGGATGAGAAATCCGAGACCAAGCTGTATAACCCCGAGGCCAAATTTAGCTGGCGCGCTTGGGTCCATATTACGCTTCCCGAGCCACACCCAGAGCGCCGCAAATAGCGGGCCGAGCAAGACGATATACATCGCATTGAGAGACTGGAAGACGGACGCCTTAATCTCTTGGCCGAAGATCTCGCGGTCAACAGAACGGTCTGTGTAGAGCGAGAGCGAAGACCCCGCTTGCTCGAACAACGCCCAGAACAGGACTTGCACAGTAATCAGCATTAAAGCCGCAAGAATACGGTTTCGTGGATGCGGCGGGAGCTTAAAGACGGCTGAGTAAATGATCCAGCCATAGACAATCGCAAACGCTGCATAGAGAACCCATTTCACAATGCCTTCATCTTGGATGAGGAACCAGATAACGCCGACACCGACGAAAGACAGCAGGTAAATCATCCACTCAGTAGACAAGCCTGCAAACTTCTTGGCCGCGAGTTCTGTTGGGTTTGGCGGTTCGCCTGCGCCCTGCAAGAGCGGCTTACCCCACATAAAGGCGATAAGACCAAAGAGCATGCCGATACCCGCAAGACCGAAGCCGTATTTCCAGCCAAATGTTTCGCCAAGGCCACCTGCGATGAGCGCGCCACCAAAGGCGCCAAGATTAATTCCGACGTAGAAAATCGTGAAAGCGCCGTCGCGGCGTTCATCCGTTTTGTCGTAAAGCTCTCCCACAATCGCGGAGATGTTCGCTTTCAAGAAGCCTACGCCCGCGATAATAAAGGCAAGCGAGAGATAGAAGATGTTCATAATCGTGCCATCGCGGTTGGCCGCATTGGTCACAGGCTCCCCTTCGACAGCCATACCCAAGTGACCAAGCACTAGCAAAATAGCCCCGAATAGCACAGCTTTTCGTTGTCCCAGATATCTATCGGCGAGCACGCCGCCAATCACAGGCGTGACATAAACGAGCGTCGTATAAGCCCCGTAAATGCCGTAAGCTTGGCCGTCTGTGAACAAGAAATGCTTGGTGAGATAGAGCACGAGAAGCGCGCGCATACCGTAATAAGAGAAACGCTCCCACATCTCTGCAAAGAAAAGAATGTAGAGACCTTTTGGATGGTTGCGCATTTGGAAGAGGCACATCGCCACCCCCAAAATCGCGATTGCGCCTAGAATTACGTAAAACATAAAGTGTCCCCTCAGACTTATTATTATGGCGAATTAGATTTCATCTGTTCTGCCCGCGAGTCACGGCGGGTTCAAGGGGTTTTTGTGAGGGTGTTGGTCAAAACGAAGAACATTTTGCCTCAAATCACGAAAATTATGAAACTATTTTCGTTCATATCCGTAAACCCACAATAAACCATAACAATTATGTCAGACTTAAAGCATAAGCCTAGCGCAAAGCTGCAAATGCAATTAGGGAGTGATGAAAATAATCACCGAGCGCAAAATAAAGATGACCAGACCTGTATTTGCTACGATTCTTGTTTTGCCAGCACTCCTTTGGGGGACAAGCATTGCAGCGCAGGAAATACCGGCTACGCCAGTCGTATCCGCGTCATCAGGTGACATCCAGAACAGCTATCCGCCCGCCTATTTCGTTCAGTTTCAACCTAATACCGCCAATGACATGGTGCGCCGTATTCCGGGTTTTATTCTACAAGGCGGCGGCAATGGTGACCGCGGCTTTGGGCAGGCTAATCTCAATATCCTCATCAATGGTCGTCGTCCCTCCTCTAAGACATCGGGGGCAAACGAAATTTTGAGCCGCATTCCAGCAGACAAGGTTTTGCGTATTGATATCAAAGACGGCGCCTCGCTCGACATTCCGGGTTTATCTGGACAAGTCGCCGACATTATCACAGGCGGCAGCGGCCTGTCTGGCAGTTGGAATTATGCCATGCGATTTTGGGAAGGCACAGACCCACAAATCCAAGACGGCAAAATCTCAATCTCTGGCGAGCGCGGAAATCTGTCCTATGTCGCGAGTTTTAATAGTGATGAGTTTAAATTCACAGAGGACGGGATTGAGACTTTCGCAGATGCTCAGGGCCGCGTTTTTGAAGACAGGCTTGAGCTGCTTTACTTTCGCCAGACCCGCCCGTCCGTGGATTTAAACCTGACCTACACACCTAATAACGGTCACGTCGCCAACCTCAATACCACGATGAGTTATGGCAATCGCAATCAAGGCGCAGATGAAAAATTTGTAGCGCTCACCGCGCGTGGCGATACGGGCGAGAGCGTCTTTAATGGGGGTGAAGACGAGTTGGAATATGAGATTGGCGGCGATTACGCCTTTCCCATTGGAATAGGCGATCTGAAACTCATCGGCCTGCACCGCTATGAGAATAGCACAAATACCGACAGATTTGGCCTGTTTCAAATTGGCGATATACCGTTTAACCAGTCGTTCAAACGCGACACGTTAGAAGGCGAATATATTGGACGCGCGGAATATAGCTTTGGCACCTCCCCTCGACATGATTGGCAAATCTCTGGCGAAGGGGCGTTTAACTATCTCGACCGTGACGAATTTTACCAAGACACGAACACGCCGCTCGACTTTAATAACGTCCGCGTTGAAGAAAAACGCGCAGAGGTCAACATCACTCATAGTTGGAAAGTGTCCGAGCGTTTTGATTTGCAAACTTCTCTCGGCGCGGAATATTCCGAGATCACAGTGCCCACAGACGGCACAGACGCGCGCGAATTCGTACGCCCCAAAGGCTTTATCTCCGCCAGTTTTGCACAGTCTGACACCTATACGTGGCGAGCAAAAATAGAACGCGAAGTTGGTCAGCTTGATTTTGGTCTTTTTACTGACGGTATCAACTTAACTGAGAATTTTGAAAGCTCAGGTAATAGCCAAATCGTACCGACGCAAAGCTGGAACGCGGAAATAGAACTCGCGCGCCAAGATAGTGACGTCATTTCGGGCACGGTACGCGCGTTCGTCGATTTTATCGAAGACCCCATTGACCGCATCCGCTTTCTGGACGGCAGCGAAGGGCCCGGCAATCTTGATACAGCCATGATTTACGGCATTGAAGCCAATGCGACATGGCTGCTCTCGTCTATTGGGATTGACGGTTTGCGCGCTGAGTTTGAAGGGGCACTGCGTGATAGCGAAATTGATGACCCGCTCACAGGCCTGTTGCGTCAAATAAATGACACTGAAATTTGGGAATATGAAATTGATGTGCGCTATGATATGCCGAACACGCCTTATGCATTTGGCGGTGGTGTAGAGCGTGATCGCGATAGTCCGTTCCTGCGACTTGACCAAAGCTTTGATGGGTATCGCAATCGTCCAGAAAGCTATGTCTTTGCCGAACATAAATCGCTATTCGGGATGACCGTCCGCGTCACGGCGCAAGGGCTTTTCAATGAAAAAATTATTCGTGACCGCCTTATTTATGAGGGTGACCGCAGAGGCGATATAGTAGAAATTCAAAATTTCGAGCGCGCGCGCGGACGCCGCATCAGCCTTGAACTTTCAGATACGTTTTGAATTAATTAATAGCGGCAGTCGATGTAAGCTTGCAAAATATCGCCGTCCCATTTGCCATTGTAATCGGCAATGAGTTTATCCGCATTTGAACGTCCCGTCCGCGCAAAGCCGTCAAGCTCTTGCAAGAACACACTCTCATTTTCGCCATGTGCATTTGTGTAGCCGCGGGTCTTGAGCCCCTCGCGAGAGATAGCGAGGGCCGCAATAGCTATCTCGCGTAAGGTCTTGTTTCTAAACGGTGTTTGCAGGCCCATCTTTGGCACATCGCGGCGGAGTTGGTCACGCTCTTCCTCGGTCCAATCTTTGACAAGATCCCACGCCGCGTCCAGCGCCGCTTCATCATAAAGAAGCCCGACCCAGAACGCAGGCATAGCGCATAGCTCGCCCCAAGGGCCCGTATCGCAGCCGCGCATTTCAAGGAAAGTTTTCAGGCGCACCTCTGGGAAAATCGTTGAAAGATGATCATCAAAATCTGAAATCGTTGGCTTCTCACCCGGCACAACATCCAGTTTACCGTCTAGAAAATCGCGGAATGATTTGCCTGACGCGTCCAAATATGTCCCATTGCGATAAACAAAATACATCGGCACATCGAGCGCGTAATCGACATATTGTTCAAAGCCAAAACCTTGCTCAAACGCAAAAGGCAACATGCCCGTGCGGTCTGCATCCGTATCAAGCCAAATGCGCGAGCGGTAAGATTTATAGCCGTTGAGTTTGCCCTCTGTGAAAGGTGAATTTGCAAACAGCGCCGTGCCGACGGGTTGCAGCGCGAGGCTCACCCGAAGCTTTTTGACCATGTCAGATTCTGAGCTAAAATCGAGATTGGTTTGAACCGTGCACGTCCGGAACATCATCTCCAGCCCATGGGTGCCGACCTTGGGCATGTAAGCACGCATAATGCCGTAACGTCCCTTTGGCATAACAGGCACGTCTTCGAGTTTCGTATCTGGACGAAAGCCGAGCGAGAGAAAGCCTGCGCCCATTTCGTCTGCGACCTCTTTGACTTCGCGAAGATGCGTACTGACTTCGCGGCAAGTTTGGTGCACATGCTCCAGCGGCGCGCCAGAAAGCTCAAGCTGCCCGCCTGGCTCAAGCGAGACAGAGGCGCCGTCACGTTTGAGCGCTATCAAGTAGCCGTTTTCTTCCACTGGCGTCCAGCCAAAGCGCTGCAAACCAGAGAGCATTCTATGGATGCCGCAGTCACCTTCATAAGGAAGAGGGGTGAGCTTTTTCAGGCAAAAACCGATTTTCTCATGCTCTGTCCCGATACGCCAATCAGACTTAGGCTTTGACCCGCCCGCAAGGCGTTCAATCATTTGAGATTTATGCTCAATAATCGGCGAAAATCCGCCAGATGCTGGTGCGGCCATAATGGGCTCTCCTACTCTGCCTCTCCTCTAAAAGCTGACGTTGGGAGTCGCAAGTGAGGATTGATGAATAGTGGGCACACTTTTGTGATGGGGGGCGGGGTTATTCAAATTTATCGCGCTGACTAATATGTCGCTCTGGTTCTTGGCTTTGATGAAGAATGGCGATAACGACTATTTCAGACTTAGTTATGCGGTAAAAAGCGCGATGACTTTCAATATTAAGGCATCGGTAAACCGCGCGATGGCTTTCAACGATATAACCCATGTATGGATTTTGAGGCAAAAGCGCTAAGCCTTTACGCACTGCTTTAACATATTTCTGTGCCTGACCCTTTCCATGCGTTTTCTGCGTATAAATACGAATATCTTTCAGATTGGCGCGCGCTTTAAGGGACAGCCGAAGTTTCACTATGCCGCATCTTCTTTCTCAAAATATTCCTCCGACTCGCGTTCAATCTCATCGAAAAGACGATCCCAATCCTCAGGGGTTTCGAGGTCTATATACTCACCACGCGCAATCGCCGCTTCGCCCTCTTCCAAGCGCATTTTCAAATAATCCCGCTTTTTCTGCTGCTCTTGGTCGTAGCGCACGAGGTCACGAATATATTCGCTTTCATTACCGTACTGACCACTTTCGACACGAGCCTTAATCCACTCGCCCATCTTATCAGGCATAGAAATCGTTTTGCGTATCATAATGTTGCTCCTTCACTGGGAGCATAACATGTATGAATAGTTCATACAATATAAACTAAGGCTTAAAAGCGCTTGAGATAAAGACTTACTTAGTAAAGTCGAAACGCTTAATATTACCATTTTCAACGTTAACTAAGTAACGAAAGCAACTCCATGTGTTCACCAAGCACTTACCATCATGAAACCGAATTCCCGTGAATGTGTCCGCTTTTTTATCAAAGGTCTCACATTCATCAATGCTATTTATACGCCAAAGCATTTCACCTTGAGAGTCAAAACACTCAACATTTTCGTAGATTTTTGGCGAAGTGGTATCATCTAAATAACTGTAATTATAAACTACGATATAGTTTCCATTTAATTTTATATAGTCCCTAACATCATACTTAGTAGATTCTTTGGATTTACAACGCATGCCTTACTCCAATTCTGGTATATCCGGCTCCCCTGGCCAGACAACCAACCTATGCCCTAGCTCATCCTCATCTACCAATTCCTCGCTCACAACAGCGTGTTGAACGCTCCAGCCCGCTTCGTGGATGGTGTCACGACTGCCGCTGATGAGATGATGGTGGGGTGGGAGGTCTTTGCCCTCCGCGACCAAGCGGTAAGCACAAGTGCGCGGCATCCAGTGGAGCTTGTCGACATTATCGGGCGTCAGCGTCACACAATCCGGCACTTTTTTGCTGCGATTGGGATAATCCGTACAAGTGCAGGTCTCTGGATCAAACAGCTTACACGCCACATCCGTGATATAAATATCAGCCGTATCTTCGTCTTCTAAGCGGATGCAGCAGCACTTCCCGCAGTTATCGCACAGACTTTCCCACTCCGACGGGCTCATTTCCGCCATATTTTTGGTTTTCCAGAAGGGTTTGGATACTGTATCAGACATGACAGTGTCTGTAGACAGGAATCACGGATTGGGCCAGCTTAACTTATGCAAACTTTTCGCGCAGATTTAGAGGCGGTCAATGACAATCGCTCGCGCAGCCGCAAACGCTGGGTGTGGGGTGTTGTCCTTGTGCTCGCCCTGCTGGGGGTGTTTGGCTATTTGCAAGCTAAATCTTACCTGTTTAACGGCCTGCCGAGCCTGCCCGATAAAGCGACCATGTGGGAGCTTAACCTCCAGCCCAATACGACGCTGATGGATAAAAACGGCGAGGTCATCGGCCACCGCGGCCCCTATCTCGGGCGTCCGCTTAAGCTCACAGAGATGCCGCGCCACTTGCCCGATGCCTTCCTCGCGATTGAGGATGAGCGGTTCTATTCTCACGCCGGCATTGACCGCAAAGCCATTCTGCGCGCGTTTTTCGAGAACTCTAAATCTGGCAAGACAACGCAAGGCGGCTCGACCCTCACGCAGCAGCTCGTCAAAAACATGATCCTTACGCCGGAGAAAACCTACCGCCGTAAGTTCCAAGAAGCCTGGCTCGCCTATGAAATGGAGACCATGCTGTCCAAGCCCGAAATCCTCGAGCTTTATCTCAACCGTATCGAGCTCGGCAATCGCGCCTTTGGCGTCGAGGCCGCCGCGCAGCGTTACTTTGGCAAGAGCGCGACTAAGATTAACTTGGCCGAGGCCGCCATGCTCGCCGCCCTGCCCCAAGCCCCGTCTCGCCTCAACCCGACCAAGAATTACGACGGCGCGTGGGAGCGCGGCAAACTGGTCCTGCGCCGTATGCTGATTAATTCGATGATTACGCCTGCCGAAATGGCGGCGGCAGAAAACAACCCGCCCGTCATCAAAGAAGAAGACCCCGAGAAGATGCTCGAGTCGTCCGTGCTGGGCCATGTCTTCGATCTCGTCCAAGAGCAAGCCCAGGGCCTTGTCGGCAGCAAAGACAAAGACCTCATCATCTGGACCACGCTGGACCCGAAAATGCAGCGCGCCGCCCATGCCAGCGTCAATGCCGTCATAGAGAAGAACGGCGCAAAAAAGAAAGTCACCGAAGGCGCGCTCGTCTCTATCGATAACGAAACAGGTGGTGTTCGCGCCATGATTGGCGGGCGCGATTACTCAGATTCTAAGTTCAACCGCGCCGCCCAAGCCGAACGCCAACCCGGCAGCGCGTTCAAAGCTTTTGTCTATGCGTCTGCGCTGGAAAACGGATTCACCCCCGGCACAGTCCGCATCGACCAACCCACAGAAATCGCAGGCTGGCAGCCAGAGAATTATACTAAGCGTTACCGCGGCCCGATGACAATCCGCGAAGCGCTCAAGCTCTCGATCAACACTATCGCAGCGCAAGTCGGCGCAGAAGTCGGCCCCGCGAAAATCGTCGATATCGGCAAGCGCTTTGGTATCACGACCAACCTGCGCAGCACCTATTCCATCTCGCTCGGCACGTCAGAGGTGAACCTGCTCGACCTCACCCAAGCCTATATGGTCTTTGCCAATGAAGGCGTGCGCAAGCCGCCCTACCTCATAGAGCGCATCAACAATACGTCCGGCGAGAACCTCTATAAACGCCGCGAGCTGACCCCGCAGCGTGTCTACGCCGTGCCCTATGCGCGCCAAATGTCAGCCATGCTACGCGACGTGGTAGACACAGGCACAGGCCACGGCGCGCGCCTCGGCAACCGTCAAGCGGGCGGGAAAACAGGCACGTCCCAAGATTACCGCGACGCTTGGTTCATTGGCTATTCCGCTGACCTCACGACTGGCGTGTGGATGGGCAATGACGACAACTCAAAAATGGTCAATGTCACAGGCGGGCTCCTCCCCGTTGATGCGTGGAAAAGCTATAACGCCGCCGCACATAAAGGCCTCAAACTCCGCCCCCTCGCCGCCCCAAATGCCAATGACGGCGACAAAGACACCCAACGCTTCATCCAATTCTACAGCAAACTGTCGGAGAAACTGATAGAGGAGCGTAACCTTGCGAGTGGAATAACGGGTGGTGGTGGAGGTCGTCGGGCTGGGCGGTAAGGGTGCTTTTCGCAAGGCGAAAAGTGCACATAAGGGCCGCAAAACAAGCGCAGCCTTAGCGCTTGTTTTGTGCACCGCTTGGTTCTCTAAAGTGCATAGACGGAGAAGCGCGGTACCTTATCGCGTAGGGTGGTTTATCTCAGAGAAGGCACAAGGTAAACGTAAGGCTCAAATGTTTGACTAAACTTTCTACTTCTAAATAAAACTATTTCGGCTAACAAAAACACTATTGAGTGGTATTTGTGGATAACCTAACCCTGAGCATTTACTTTTAAGAACAAAAGTGCAACAATTTAGCTTTAACGTGTCGAAATGAGTATGAAATGGGCCTAATCAACTTCACCAAGAAACAAATTATTGCAGAAGCCCAGAGGCTCAATAATGCTGCAAATGCCGCAATTACTGCCTCAGAAGAAAAAGCGGCACAATATGAAACTCTTAAAAGCGCGACGAGTCAGCTAAAAGCAGATTTGGAAAACCAAAAAAAAGAGATACTTGAACTGAAAGCTACAACACAAACTTCCTTGGCAGAATTAACCAATAAGAGTATTTCGTTTTCAAATGCCGCTAACGGAAAGTTAGCCGATGTTGATCTGAAAATTTCGACAATCACAACAGATGCATCTAAAAAAGTCACAAATTTTATTGAATCTGATATTAAGCCAAAAGCTAAAGAAGCGATAGAATTAGCTACAGTAACGAAAGATACAACATTGACCCTTAAAGGAGAAGTCGATGCAGTCGTAGAAAAGGTTAAGGCGATTCACAATGGGACATCTCAGAAACATGATGAAGTCACAAGTAAACATGACAACATAGCCAAGCTATTAACCAAAGCGGAACAAATTACTTCTGAGATTTGCGGCGATGACGAAGGCATGTGCGCAACAGGGCCTTCAATAAGAAGGCGATCAGAAACAGTTTGTAAAGAAGCTGAACAAGCACTTGTTGATGGCGAAGCCCTAAAGAAACAGGCAGAGAGCTTGTTAAACAAAATGACAGATGCAAGTCTTCATACGGCTTTTTCTAAATCTGCACATCGTTATATGATTGGTAGTTGGGTTATTTTGATTATTCAGGTTATTGTTTTAGGTATTGCTGCATTTTTAGCTTATCGAGCAATCGATCTTGAAGTTGAAGATTTATTGAAGAACATTTTACCCACTATTCCACTTGGGTTTTTAGTGTATTTCTTGAATCGCGCTTATACCGTTGAGAAAAAGCTCGCAGAGGAATATCAGCATAAATCCTCGTTAACTAAAACACTTGCTGGATATAGAGCTCTCTATAAGCTCTCCCATGAAGATAAAGAATATATGGCGTTATTCACGCATATAAAAGAGGGTATCACTCGCAATCCATCTAAAGAAATTAATCCACTACTTTTTCGTCGTCTTCCAATCGATACACTTACGGACACAGCTGAAAAAGCTATAGACACCGCACAAAAGTCTGCGGAAAAAGCTGTGAGTGCAGCAAGCGCATCAGTGGCAAAAAGTGCTGACGCGATGAAGAGTGTTGCAAACGCGACCGAAGCAGCTGTCGAGAAAATTCCAGATAAAGTTTAACAATTGAATCCCCCAATTATACCAACTTATGAGGTCTCCACCGCGCACTATCTCCCTCCCAACCCCCACCCCTCCCATCTCCCCTATACTCCCGCCCATGCACTGCCTGCCGACATTGTCTATTTTGCGTGCGCTTTTGGCGCGGATGATAGATTGCGCCTGTTGCTTTGACCTGTCTTCGCCTGCGGATATGCGCCGGCTTACCACGCTGTCGCGGGCGATGGCGCGGACGGCGAAGAATTTGGCCACCGCGGCGGAGATAGAGTTTCGCGCGAAGCTTAAGGCGCAATTGTTGGCGGATCGCGGGTGGCGCTGGCGGGTGATTTGTGAGTTGGGCTGTTACCAAAGGCTCGACCGATGGACGCGCGAGATGGCGCTGCGCAAGCATCGTATCCCCGTTAAAAGAGCCGATAATTGGTCTGATAACACCTCCCCATTTGACCCGCATCAGAAACCCAAACACACCGCCGATCAAAAGAAATGCCAATCCAGCCAAGAGATATGGCGCTGTAAAACCGATGAGAGCGGCTGGTTTCGGCTCGCGCCTATTCCGCTGTTAGAGCCGCGTCAGACCTCGCCCGCCGCGAGCGGCGGTTTTGGTTTGACTATGCCGCGCCCTCGGCTGTCCGCGGCTACGCCCGCCGCGCTCAAACCCCCTAACCCCATTCCCCTCACCGCGCAGGAACTTGACCTGCGCGATCACTCACGATCTAAGCCCATTGTGCAGCCCTACGGCCTCGGCCTTGCGCCTGAGAATAATAGGGGTGCGAGAGGTGAGAGGCCGCTGCGAGCACGGCCGCCTCAACGCCCTCGTATTCAACCCCGTGTTCGATCACCCTAATTTCGCCGCGTCTTCATCCGCCATAAATTTCGATGTTTGCCTTTGGCAGGCACCGCTTGCACCTGCGTGATTTTTAAATCTATTCCGCCAAGAGCGAGATTGTGGTACACTCAGATAAATCAGAAAGGTTCTTATGCGCATCGCCGTCACAATCGTTATTACCCTTATGAGCAGCTTGGCCGCTCTGGCGCACCCCCTCGCGGCGAGCGCGCAGACGGCGGATACGGCTAAACCTACGGCAAAATCTGAGACGACGACCAAGCCTAAGGCGGATGACAAAGCGGCACAGAAGAAAATGGACTTGGACAGCTTTTTCAAAGACGCCGAAGATCAAACGCGCAAGGCCCAAGAGAGCGGGAATTCGAATTGCGTGCCTAAGCCAGACGAAGCGCCGACGGAACCTGTCACTTAAAACTAGACGTCGAGGTAAGCGCTCGGGTGGTCTTGCGGGCGGCGCCAAAACGGCTTCTCGAGCGCGAGGAGCTTGGCCGAGGTTGCGACAAACATCACCCAGCTAATATCGTTTTGCTGCAAGATAGTCGACTCAGACAGTGAAAAGGCAATGAACATCAGCGTCGAAAGCACGACCCAATAGGTCTCTGTCCCGCCGCGAAAAACACGGTCAATCGACATGACAAGCACCATCAGCATATAGGCGCCGAACAACACCACCGCGACGAGCCCGCCCGCAAGCCAAAGGTCTATCCAGCCATTATGCGCTGACGGCACACCCCATTGCAGCGCGGTCCGCACCCAATAGCTCGGCCCGAGCGGGTCAACCCAATAAGCGCCGTAGCCATAACCAAGGAGCCAATTCTGCCTAATACTCGCCGAGAGCCACGTCCAAATATCTGTCCGTCCTGTAAACGTCGCGTCTTTGCCAATCAGCCCAAAGGCGACATCGGGCGCAACCATAATAAAAGTCGCGAGGCCCGCAACTGAGAGCACAATCATATAGACAAGCGGCGCGCGCAAAATTCTAAAGCGGCGGAAAATACGCAGCGCGACGAAAATGGCAATCGACATCAGCGAAATCAAAAGCGCCGTCTTTGACGTCGACATAATCACAAGGAAGAAACACAGCGCCGCCGTCGGCACCCAAAGCCACCACCGCGCGGGACGCATCGCAAAAGCGCACATGGCGGCTATTAGACCTTTGGTCATCATCCCGCCAAGATAGTTTTTCTCAACCCAAGGCCCGCGCCACGCGCCTTCGTGAATTTCAAACATTATGCCGCGACGCGGATCTGTGACGACAACAAATATCGTAATCAAACCCAGGATAAGGAACACAAAAGCGATTCGCTGCACCATCTCTTCCCATGTAAAGCGCGCCGCAATCGCGAGCCCCGCCATCGTCGTCACAGTCAAAGCTACAGAGCGCCGCATCGTAATGCCGTAATCCACGGACCAAAACATCGTCAATCCGCACCACGCCACGCATAAAATCAACAGCGGACTGAACACGGTTAGCCTAATAAATTGCGGAAATGTCCGTAAAGTCGCCGCTAAAACAAGGGCATAGATAGGAAACCATGATGTTCGCGCCAGCGGATTTTCTTGGTCAAGGTTGGTGAGATCAGTAAATAAAAGACCAATCACCGCGCCGCTGAAAAAGAGAAGCATGAAAACATAGACAATGTTTTCACCCCAATTAAGGGCCTTAAAAACAGCCTTATCGCGGCTTGCAGTGCCGCTACTGATATATGTCGTCGTGACCATAGGTCGAACGTCTGCGAAAGCCGTTAATATCGAATTAACTATAAAGCGCGCTGAAGCGTTTAAAGTGAGGTTTCAATGTTGTTTCCCTGTTCCAAATTGTTGAGACGTCGCGCATAGATTTGGGCTTCCGTTCGTTCTGTAAGAAAGTTCATCGTGCGGTAATGCCCATTCAGAAGAGCCGCGTGAAATTCCGCTTCATCAAAGTCGTCGCCGAGTCTCGCCTTAATTGTTTCGCGCGCCTGTAAAATGGCCTGCGACCCCGTGATATAAGCGAGATGGTGGCGTGAATTAGAGACTCGCGCCCATTCGCGGGGATAGTCACCGTGTAAACGCTTGGGCATTATCTCTTGCCAAAGCGCCCAACCCTGTTCTTCCGTTATGTCAGCCTCAACTCTCGCCACATCAAGCTTAATCCGCATCGCACGTACGAGTTTGTAGTCGAGCCACCCCAAGCGGTCAGCGGGGGCGTCAAAAAGCCCACGCTCATCCGCGAGAATTTCGGCATAGGTCGCCCACCCTTCCAAAAACGGCGTGATGGCGGAAATCGGCCCCTGGCCACAACTGCGATTTCGCTCCATGGCAAGTTGTTGATGATGACCCGGCATAATCTCGTGCACAACAAGCATCATATCATAGATATGATTATAGAGACCTTCTCCCGAATAAATGACCATTGTGTCTTCGCGTCTGCGGTAACTCGCAATGGCCAAATTTGGGCCTAACCCTTCTTGCGCGGTCACGTTGGCTTGCGGGACAGGCGCAAAGTCAAAATCGCCTAACTCTGCAAAGGTGCTCTCTACCCGTCGCAGCATCGGCGCAACGCGCGCGACGAGGTCTTCGGGCGTGGACGTAAAGTTTTCATCACGCAGCGCAAACTCATCGAGGCTTATGCCAAATTCAGAATTTACGCGTTCTTCCAAGGCGTCTAATTCGGCCAAAACCTTCATAAATTCCGCTTCGCCAATAGCTTTAATCTCAGCAAAACTTAGCGGACGTCCTGTATATTTTACCGCCTCGCTTTCATATATGGCGGTTCTGTTTTCGGCATCATCCAATTTCGCCTGCTCGACCTCGGCCCACGCCGTCCACTGACGTAGCGCCGCCCATTGATTATAAAAATCATCGCGTTCGCATGGGGCGAGATGCGCTGCCTTAAGCGCCACGAAGCGCGGCTCAAACGGAGCGAGCACAGCTTTATAGTCAATCAAAACAGTCTCAGGCGTATAAGCAACACCCAACCCTTTTAGCTTACTCGCCGCAATGAGTTCCGAGGGTGACTCAAGCATTACGACTTTACCTAAATTTTTATTCTTCTCCCCACCGAGTAACGCCCCAATTGTTTGTGGCTTTATCTCAGGCTCTGAAATCTTGTAATATTTATAGGTCGGCGCCACCTCGGCAACCAATGCCTTATACACCGCTTGGGTGCGGGTGGGGGCGTCCACATAATAACGCCATGCAAAGGTCAGCGCGACGGCCACGACGACGCTCAATCCAATGACAGTTTTTATCCAGCCGTTCATTCAGGCGCTCGCATTTGCGACATTGCCCAAATCCGTAAGTAGGCCGCCAAGCCATGCTCTGAGCGCGCGGCAATACGGGCGTCATCCAGCGCACAAAGCAGTCCCGCAAGCGACATGTCTTTCGCGAGTGCGGCCTTATCCAGCACGTCCCAAAACGGGGTTTCGAGTGCAACAGATGTGCGGTGCCCATAAAGCGAAAGGGAGCGCTTTTCGCGCTTTATGTCGGGCGAGATAGAAAACTCTGACGCTGATGGGTCGGGCTTAGTCACCTTGGCCGTCGGAGTCTGTTTTAGGCTTTAGCGGCGTCACGTCCCCGCGCTCAATCTTATGCCCATCGAGCTTGGCTTGCAGCTTCTCGGCGAGCGCCTTTTTGACCTCTTTAGCCGATTTCTTCTGGCCAAAGCGTGCGCGATTAATCGCCGCCTGCTTTTCTTTCCCCTTGCGGGCAAGTGACTTCTTCGCCTTACCAAATTTTATGACGTTGTCAGGCATTTAATCCTCGTCTTCAAGCAAAACCCTGAGAAAGGACTCTGGGTTTTTTAAAAATTGCCGAGTGGTATCGACATGTTCAACATTGTCCCAATCTGTCGGCAAAAGCCCCATCTCGTCAATCTGGTATATTAGCGCGTCTGGATAAGCCATTAATATCGGGGAGTGCGTCGCGATAATAAATTGGCAACCCTGCTGAACAAGTTCATGAAGCCGAACCAGAAATGAAAATTGCCTCTGTGGCGAAAGGGCTGCTTCTGGCTCGTCAAGAATATAGAGTCCATTGGGGCCAAAACGATGCCAGAATAAAGCCATCATACCTTCGCCATGCGATTGCCCAAGTAATTTTTTCCCTCCATATCTTCGCATGTCGGGATTAGCCGTGCGGTCAATGTAAGTGCTTTGAGTATAGAAAGTTTCTGCACGCAAGAAGTATCCGTCTTTTTCGCGCCTTGCACTCCTAATAAGCCTTAGGTTTTTAGAAAGACTAGTATGTGTGTCATTTGTTGAAAAGGCATGGTCTTTACTGCCACCCTCAGGATTAAAGCCAATCGCTTCGGCAATGGCCTCAATTACTGTTGATTTTCCACTACCATTTTCTCCAACTAGGAAAGTAACTGCTTCGTGAAATTTTATTCTATCCCAAGATGATACCGCGGGAAGGTTATAGGGAAATGAACCTTCCTCCCAATTTTCATCTCTCCTTTGCTCAACCGCGAGCAAGAAACCTGCAAAATCGATTCCCCGAGGATTGCCAGACATAAAGCTACCGCGGCTTAATCATCAATTCGGGGCGGACGACTTTGTCGAATTCTTTTTCCGTGACAAAGCCGAGTTTGACGGCTTCTTCGCGCAGTGTGGTACCGTTTTTATGGGCGGTTTTGGCGACCGTGGTCGCGTTGTCATACCCAATCGTCGGGGCAAGTGCGGTAACTAGCATGAGTGAGCGGCCCATGAGGTCGGCGATGCGGTCTTCGTTTGCGGTGATACCCACAACACATTTGTCTGTGAACGCCATGCAGCTATCCGTCAGGAGTTGTATAGATTGCATCATATTATAGGCCATGACGGGTTTATAGACATTGAGCTCAAAATGACCTTGGCTGCCCGCGAGACTCATCGTCGTGTTATTGCCCATGACTTGAGTACAGACCATAGTCAGCGCTTCGCACTGCGTTGGGTTCACTTTGCCGGGCATGATAGAACTGCCAGGCTCATTGGCAGGCAAGCTAATCTCGCCCAGACCAGAGCGCGGGCCAGAGGCGAGGAAGCGAATGTCATTGGCGATTTTAAACAGGCTCGCCGCGACGGTATTTAGGGCGCCGTGTGCCGAAACGTAAGCGTCATGCGCGGCCAGCGCTTCAAATTTATTGGGCGCCGTTTTAAACGGCAGCTTGGTATAGCTCGCGACTTCCGCTGCGAAATCTTTGGCAAAACTCGGCTTGGCGTTTAGCCCCGTGCCAACCGCCGTGCCGCCTTGGGCGAGCGGGTAAAGCTCTTTCAGGCCGCGCTCAACGCGCTTAATGCCATTATCAATTTGCGCAGTGTAGCCAGAGAACTCTTGGCCGAGCGTGATGGGGGTCGCGTCTTGGGTATGGGTACGGCCGATTTTGATGATTTTCTTGAACTCTTGCGACTTATCGTTCAGCGCATTGCGGAGATATTGGAGCGCGGGCAGGAGCGAATGGTGAATTTCTTCTGCCGCCGCAATGTGCATAGCGGTCGGGAATGTGTCGTTGGAGCTTTGGCTGCGATTGACATGATCATTGGGATGCACAGGATCTTTTGAGCCAATCTCACCGCCCAGAATTTCAATCGCGCGGTTAGAGACAACTTCGTTGGTGTTCATATTTGACTGCGTGCCCGACCCCGTTTGCCACACAGAAAGCGGGAAATGGTCATTGAGCTTGCCTTCGGCGACTTCGGAGGCCGCTTTGACAATGGCTTTGCAGGTCTTGGCGTCGAGATTTTTGGCTTTTTTATTCGCCAGCGCCGCAGAGCGTTTAATAATGCCGAGCGCGCGGATGAGTGCAGGCGACATTGTCTCAATCCCAATCGGAAAATTAATCAGCGAGCGCGCCGTCTGCGCCCCGTAATATTTATCAGACGGGACTTTGAGCGGGCCAAAGCTATCAGTTTCTGTGCGGGTTTGGGTCATGGGGATACTCGTTTGAAAATTATTAAATGCGTTCTGTTCGGCACATGATACTGTAAATCAGAAAAATCAGCGAGCCAATTAATAGTGTGAAGCCGAGAATATCGAGCGGGCTTTGCATTGAGGTGCTCCAACGAAATCCCTGAATTAAACCACATATGTTTAGAATCATTATGGCTGCGCCTCTGAGCGATATTGAAAAAATGACGTAAATTATTCTTCGGCCCCGTGCGAATCCATACCAAGGTTCACGCAAAGCTCTGCACCACTACTTCTTACGAAAAGCGTCGAGGCTCACGACTTTCTCGCCGCTCTCTTCTGGCTCTGGCTTTTTACCGCCGTCTGGGCCGTCATCGTCGGGCGTGTCGTCCTTTGACTTTGCCGCAGGCTTCGTGACTGCTTTCGGCGCGGCCTCGGTCTTGGCAGGTTCAAGCCTTGCGAGCGTGGGCGGGGCGGGTTCCATTTCGGGCGGCGTATCAAATTGCAGGGCAAAGCCCACGCTCGGATCATGGAAACGCGTCACCGCCGTATAAGGCACTTTGAGATATTTCGGCACACCTCCAAACTTCAGCGTGACTTCAAATTCCTCGGCATAGGCGTTAAGGTCCCAATATTGATGCTCAAGCACAATGGTGATTTCTTCGGGATATTTCTTGGCGAGACCTTCGTCGATTTCCACACCTGGATAGCGGGTGAGGAATGTGATGTAGAAATGATGCGCACCCGGCAGGCCGTCTTCGCGGATCACGCGGCGAATAGCGTCACGCACCACCCCGCGAAGGGCAAGTTGCGTCATCTGCTCATAGTTCATCAAGTCATTGCTCATAACGCTAACCTAAAACAACGCCCGCGCGGGTCAACAAGTGTTTGCTTATGCAGGCCAGATTCTTTGCGGCAATTCGCGCCAAACGCATAGGCCGTGCTAAGCGTAGAGAGATTATGCAGCCATATATCAAATCTAACGGGCTTTTCTATCCGCCCCACGCGCAGCCATTGACGGGGGATGAGTCGTTTGTGCGCTCGACGTATAAGTTTCTAAAAAACCCACTCGAGGGCTTTGGCCCCCTCGCCTATCGGCAACCGATTGTGAGCCTTAAGACCTTTGGTTATCGCACCCATGTCGTGTCTGATCCCGAAGGCATGAACAAAATCCTCGGCAGTGAGTCGGCGAAGTTTCGCAAAGCCCCGATTGACGGGCGTATCCTTGGCCCTGCGACGAAAGAAGGGCTGCTATCTGTGCATGATGAGCAGTGGAAGACGCAGCGCCGCGCGGTGGCCCCTATTTTTCGCAAGCGCCACATGGCCGACCTCGCCCCGCAAATCACAGAGGTGCTCGGCGCGTTCAAAGCTAAAGTTGGCGACGGCGGGAAAGTGGATTTGAACGCCGCTATGGCGGACCTCACCTTTGATGTGCTCGCGAAAACGCTGCTGGGTGATCCACAAGGCATAGACGGCAAGCGGCTGAAATACGCCACGCGCAAGGTTGTGACGTCGGCGGGGACGCTGCGGCCTGATGACTTGCTGCCTCTGCCGCGTTGGATGCCGCGTCCCATGCCGCCGAGTGGTGTGCTGGCGCTACGCTCGCTCAAGGCGGCGGCGGATGACTTGCTTGATAGTCGCGCGGATGCGGGTGATGACGGGAGTTTGGTAGACCTGTTGATTTCTGCGACGGACCCGCATACGGGACAACCCCTCACCCGCCGCGAACGGCGTGATAACCTCATCGGGTTTTTCATTGCAGGGCATGAGACGACCGCCTTGACCTTGACGTGGGCGTTATACCTCGTGGGGATGCACGCGCCGACGGCGGCACGTATTCGAGAGGAAGTGTTGAGCGTGTGCGGCGAAGGTGATGTCGCTTATGATGATATGGAGAAGCTCCCCTTTACCCGCGCTGTGATTGACGAGACAATGCGGCTTTATCCGCCCGCCCCTATTCTTAACCGCGAATGTGTGGAGGCGACAGAGCTTTACGGGCGAGAGATTGCGCCGAATGACATCCTCATCCTCAACAATTATATAATGCACCGCACGGAACGGCTGTGGGATAATCCGCTGGCCTTTGAGCCTGACCGGTTTCTGCGCGCGCCAGACCTGCGCACGAAAGGCTCGCCCTTTATGCCGTTCGGCGCGGGGCCGCGCATTTGTGTCGGCATGGCCTTTGCGCTGATGGAGGCGGTGATGGCGCTCGCCACCCTCGTGCGGGATTATGATATAGAGATGTCGCCTGAGTTGTATCCGCGCCCAATTATGACCGTGACCCTGCGGCCCGAAGGCGGTGTGCCTGCTATTTTGCGGCGTCGTGCTTAGCGGCCGCACGGCGCTTGAGCAGGTTTACGCTGAGGATAGCGGCCAAGATGGACAGCGCGATGACGGGCAAGACCCAGAGCACTTTTTCGCCCAAAACTTCGCCCAGCAGATGCACGACGGTGAAAACGATGCTTACATAGAGAAATCCCGTAAACGCTACGAACAGGCAAAACTTCGCGTATGAAATTTTGAAATAACCACAGGCGATATAGGTAGGGACGCGGGCTAGCGGCACAAACCGTCCGAACATGAGCGCTTTCATCAGATTGCCTTGCACTTTGCCGCCCATATCCGTGACATGCTCTTTCTCAGCATAGGCGCGGGCGCGCGGATGTTTCAGCGCGGCCCACCCTATCCAATATTTCCAAATATCAGAGAGGACTAGCCCGCAATATATCGTCGCAAATAGTAGCAACCACTGGGCAGGACGAGCGCTCGCAAGGCCGGCCGCATATAAAACAGCGGTGTCTTCTTGTACAAATGGGCCAATAAAGACAGAGCCATAGATGAGTAGAGAGTAGGAATCGGGTGACATAGCTGTCTTAAATCGTCTCTATCTGGCGCATATCAGACCAAAGATGACGTTCTCACCTGATTTGGCAAGAAATTTCCATAAAAATGGCTGGAAAATAGCCGCAACAGACGTTGCGCAACGGGTCGCCTCGTGACATAACCCGCCGATAATTCAAACGCCAGTTTGTTGGGTTTGACCTATGCGTAAATGGCGCAGGGTTCATACCGTGGCAATCGTCTGGCGACACAGACTGGAAAAGACCATGAATGTTAAAGAACTAAAGTCAGAAGGCCTCAGCAAGACTTATGAAGTCAGCGTCTCTAAAGAAGACCTCCAAGGCAAGCTTGAAGCCAAAATCAAGGAAATGCAGCCGCAGGTGAGCCTAAAAGGCTTCCGCCCCGGTAAAGTGCCAACATCGCACATCCGTAAAATGTTCGGCCAAAGCATCATGCGTGACGTGGTCGAAGAAACAGTCAATGAAACAAGCCAACAAGCTATCAATGACAATAAACTACGCCCTGCCGGTACGCCAAAGGTCGACCTGCGCGCGAACGGCGAAGACGTCACAAAAGGCAAGGCTGATCTTGAATATACAATGACGGTCGAGCTTATCCCTGACTTTGAGGTTGCAGATTTTGAAAAACTCAAGTTCACACGCCTGACATCAGAGGTCGATGACAAAGCCGTTGAAGAGCGTATCAAAAAGCTCGCAGAGGGCTCTAAATCTTACAAGAAAAAAGCCAAAACAGCGAAAGCCAAAAAAGGTGATGCCGTGCTCATTGATTTTGTCGGCACAGTTGACGGCGTGGCCTTTGACGGCGGCGCAATGGAAGGCCACCAGTTGGTCCTTGGCTCAGGCTCTTTCATCCCAGGGTTTGAGGACGGCCTTATCGGCGCAAAAGCGGGCGATGAGCTAGACGTGAAAGTCACCTTCCCTGCTGAATACCAAGCGGCTGACCTTGCGGGCAAAGATGCTGTGTTCGCGACGAAAGTTATCGAAGTCCAAGGCGAAGTTGACGCCAAAATTGATGACGAGCTTGCAACGAAATTTGGTCTTGAGAACCTTGAGAAGCTTCAAGAACTTATCAAAGAGCAGGCTGAGAACGAATTTGGCGCTCAAAGCCGCATGAAGCTTAAGCGCGCTATTCTTGATGAGCTTGACAAAAAGCACAGCTTTGACCTTCCCCCTGGCATGGTGACAGCTGAGTTTGACAATATCTGGGCACAGGTTCAGGCCGAAAAGCAAGCGGGACAGCTTGATGAGGACGACGCCAAGAAGACAGAGAAGCAGCTTGAGAAAGACTACAAAAAAATCGCAGAGCGCCGCGTGCGTCTCGGTCTGGTCCTTGCTGAAATCGGCCAAAAGGAAGAAGTCTCTATCTCTAACGAAGAGCTTCAAGGCGCTATGATTGCCGAAGCCCGCCGTTACCCTGGTCAAGAGCAGCAGGTCATTGAGTTCTATCAGAAGAACCCGAATGCGATTGCACAGCTCCGCGCGCCTATCTTTGAAGAAAAGGTCGTCGACCTGATCATTGAGAAAGCGAAAATCACAGACAAGAAAGTCAAAGAAGACGTTTTGTTTGAAGAAGACCCAATGATCTAAGTCGATTCTTAGATGTGAATTTCAAGCCCGGCCTTCTGGTCGGGCTTTTTTATGTGTCTCGCAGTTTAAATCGAGATAGCCCCATAGCCAAAGTGCTGTGTTGCCCCTATGTTCTAGCTATGTCTGCCGACTCGTTCCAGCCCGCGCCGCCGCCACCGCCCAGTTCTATTTCTGCGCGGGCGATGCCGCGTGCGCCGCAAGTCCAGAACGCGAGCTATCTTGACGGCTTAAATACTGAGCAGCGCGACGCCGTTCTTGCCACGGAAGGGCCAGTGCTCGTGCTTGCGGGGGCTGGCACAGGCAAGACGCGCGTGCTGACCTGTCGCCTCGCCCACATCCTCAATTCAGGGCTCGCCTATCCCAGTCAAATTCTGTCTGTGACATTTACAAACAAAGCCGCGCGTGAAATGCGCGAACGCGTCAGCGACCTGATGGGGCCAGGCGCAGAAGGGCTGGCGTGGCTTGGCACATTCCACTCGATCGCCGCCAAAATTCTGCGCATTCATGCCGAAATGGTGGACCTGAAAAGCAGCTTCACTATTCTGGACACAGATGACCAGCTCCGCTTGCTTAAGCAAATTATCAAAGCCGAAAACATTGATGAAAAACGCTGGACCGCGCGTTTCCTCGCCAATCTTATCGACGGGTGGAAGAACAAAGGGCTGACACCTGACAAGCTGCGCCCGGGTGACGGGAACGCCTTTGCCGATGGGCGCGGCGGCGAGCTTTATAGTATTTATCAAAAGCGCCTGACGCAGCTTAACGCCTGTGATTTTGGCGATTTACTGCTGCATAACATCACGATATTCACGAAATATCCTGAAGTTTTGCAGAAATACCACGCAAAATTCCGCTATCTCCTCGTGGATGAGTATCAGGATACGAATGTCGCGCAATATCTCTGGCTAAGGTTGCTCGCGCAAGACAGCACGAGGCGCGGCTCGCAAAACATCTGCGTTGTCGGCGATGATGATCAATCGATTTACGGCTGGCGCGGCGCGGAAGTGGACAATATCTTGCGCTTTGAAAAAGACTTCCCTGGCGCAAAGGTCGTCAAGCTTGAGCGCAATTACCGCTCGACAGAACATATTCTCGGTGCGGCCTCTGGCCTGATTGCGGCCAACCAAGGACGGCTTGGCAAAACGCTCTGGACCGAAGATAAAGGCGGTCACAAAGTCTCCGTCATGGGGGTTTGGGACGCGCCCGCCGAAGCGCGCATTATCTCTGACGCAATTGAGTCGTGGAAACATCGCGGGCGCAAATATAATGACGTCGCCATTTTAGTGCGCGCGTCTCGGCAAATGCGTAGCTTTGAGGAACGCTTTATTCAGCTTGGCCTCCCCTACCGCGTGATTGGCGGCCCGCGCTTCTTCGAACGGCTCGAAATTCGCGACGCCCATGCCTATGTGCGCGTGCTGAAATCTGATACAGACGACCTCGCCTTTGAGCGGATTGTGAACACGCCAAAACGCGGCATTGGGCAGACAACGATACAAAAACTGCAAGTCGCTTCGCGCGTCATGGGGCGCAGCCTAGAGCAGACTGTACGCGAGCTTGTCAAAACGGATGAAATTCGCGGCAAAGCCCGCACCTCGCTCCGCGCCTTTATTGCCGATATTGACCGTTGGCGCGCTGAGAGCTTGAATGTCAACCACGTCGATATGGCGGAACGGATACTTGACGAGTCGGGCTACACGCAAATGTGGAAAGACAGCAAAGATCCGAAATCTGACGGGCGGCTCGAAAATCTCAAAGAGCTGCGCCAAGCCATGAGCGAGTTTCCGAGCCTTGAAGCCTATCTCGAACATGTCAGCCTTGTGCTGGATGTCGATAACGGCCCGCGCGAAGATGAAGTCAGCCTGATGACGCTGCACTCCGCCAAGGGGCTGGAGTTTCCGTTGGTCTTCTTACCGGGTTGGGAGGAAGGCATTTTCCCGAGCCAAAAAAGTATGGACGAGAGCGGCCTCGCAGGCCTCGAAGAAGAGCGCCGCCTCGCCTATGTCGGCATCACCCGCGCGCGTGAAGAAGCCAAAATTTACTTCGCCGCCAACCGCCAAGTTTACGGCAGTTGGCAAAGCTCTATCCCGTCGCGTTTTATCGATGAGCTTCCGCCCCAACATGTCGAAGTTGAATCCGAAACTGGCTATTATGATCAAGGGCGCCATTCTCAATTTAATGCGGGCGGATATGGACGCCCCAATAACGCTTATGTTGCGGAAGCCGCGGACCGTTTCGCAACCAGCTATCAGCGTAGTTCACAAGAACGCGTCTCCCCCGGATGGGAAAGATTTAAAGCCAACCGTGATAAGAATTTTGGCCGCGCGCCGCTTGAATTTGAAGGCCACGCCGTCAAGCGTCCTGCCAAAGGTAAAGAGTCAAATTACGCTGTGGGAGAGCGTATCTTCCACCAAAAATTTGGTTATGGTGAAGTTATGGACGCGAACGGTACAAAGCTGACAGTCGAGTTCGAAAAAGCAGGCACAAAGATGGTGCTCGATAGTTTTGTGGAACGAGTAAAATAATGCGTCATATCCTAATGATCCTTTCTGCCTTGTGGTTGTGTGGCTGTGCGAGTACGAAATTCAGCGTTTTAGAAATAAATTCTCTTGCCTCTAAGACAGCTGGTGAAGGCCGTTTTGACGGATTAGAGTCAATTGCGAGCCGCAAAGGATTGGGCGATTTTAAAAATGAGAAGCAAACAGTAAACATCTTATTCCTACACGGCGTTGGCTGGGTAGAGAATAAAGATGATGCTCCCCTCGCAAACAGCTTTATCAAGGGCGTCGCGAACGCTTACGGCTTAGAAACAGATGAGAAGACGGTCAGTTCACTTTGCGGTCGGGATGAAATCGACGAAGATGTGGAGAGGAAAAACCACATATATATCACAGAGATAGACCCAAAAAGTTACGAACCCCTTCCAGGTAGTCAGCTGACACTTGATAATCTTATCTGCATGGACAAACAGGTTTTACCCGTCAATGACGGCCTTGAATATGTGATTTACCGCGTTTTTTGGGATGAGATTTTCTGGGACAGTTTACAAGTCGCTTATGTCGGCCAAGACGATTCTGTGGGTGAGCACAAATACCCTGCTTCCCTTCGTCGTAAGTATAATCGGTCTTTGAAAGACAAGCTGATTAACTTTGGTTTCTCAGACGCCGTTATGTATATGGGACCTGCGGGAGAAGACATTCGCAATGCCATCCGCGGCGCCATGTGTTCAGCTGTGCTTGACGCTGCGGGTTATCCCCTTGTCGCGCAAGGGCCACGCACCAATTATAAAAGAATTTGTGAGACAGCGTCTAATACATCAATTAACACTGCGCCTTTTGCTTTTATAACAGAGTCGCTCGGGTCAAAAATCAGCTATGATATCATGCGTGAAGCTATGACAGATAACGTAGAAAATGTGCATGACGACATTATAAAATCGAGTCAGGTATTTATGCTCGCGAACCAAATTCCTCTGCTGAGTTTGCAGGATTTACGCGAAAACAATCCTTTTCAAAACTCGAATTATGAAGATGGTGAACGCCCAACAATCATTGCATTTTCCGAGATAAATGACTTTTTGACTTACGAACTTGTGCCATTTTATGAGCAGCTTTTTAGCAAATCCACGCGCAAGTCTGGCAGTGAAATCGATATTTCTGACGCAAAAGACCGGCAATATATTGTCGACTTACTTGGCTTTAATATTGTTGATATGCGCGTCGAATTTGCGTCGCCACTCATTCCATTTGTTAAAGGTTTTGTTGATCCACTTTTTGCGCATAATGGTCACGTCAGGCAGCCCGAAATCATGGAATATATTTTATGCGGCGCAGATGGACGTACACCCCTTATAGAAGGCTGCAAGATTACCACAGGCCCCAATGTTAAATCGAAAAGCAAACCATGACATTACAAAGCATAGTCCCGTGGGCGCTCACCCTGACGGGGCCGAATGAGGCGATTTACGCCATTGGTGAAGCGCTCGGCTTTGATGACGTCATGGACGCGCTCTCTATTTCAATATTCGAGGCCGAAACGCGGGCGGCAGGCGATAGCCCGAATTCTGTTGTGCAAGCGCTTTACGAGACGCAGGCCGATGCGGAGAGCGCACTCTCTCGCCTCTCTGTGCCATCTGAGGTGAGCCATTCCATTGAACAACTCCCCGAAACGGATTGGGTGAGCCTGTCGCAGCAAGGATTACCCCCCGTCGAAGCAGGCCGGTTTTGGGTTTATGGCAGCCATGATAAAGATAATGTCCCTCAAAAAGCTGAGCATCCCATTCTGGTCGACGCAGGTCTCGCCTTTGGCACAGGCCATCACGGCACGACAAAGGGCTGCCTCCTTATTTTTGATGCGCTGCTGGATGAAGGCTTTGCACCTAAAACTGTGCTCGATTTGGGGACGGGTGCAGGCACGCTCGCGATTGCAGCGGCGATGAGCTTGCCTGTTTCAACTAATATCCTTGCAACTGACATTGATCACGATTCAGTTTTGGTAACGCAAGAAAACGCGCGCGTGAACGGCGTTGGCGAACGCCTCGACATTACCCAAGCCGACGGCTTTGAATCTGATGTTTTTAAGGAACGCAGTTTTGAGCTGATATTTGCCAATATTCTCGCGGGTCCCCTGATGGGCCTCGCGCCGGATATTGCGTCTGCACTCGCGCCAAAAGGCAAAGTTATATTATCAGGCATTATTGACGAAATGGCCGAGGCCGTGACGGAGGCTTTCACGGCTCAGGATCTCTCTGTGACACCTCAACCGTCGCTTGAAGGCTGGACATCATTGCTGGCCGTGAAAAGCTAGCGCAATTTCTTGCTAATCGCGCCAAGTTTGTTAGTAAAGCTCGCAAAGATTGACCCCGCCAACTGCGACCACTGAAAAGCCATGCCATGAATTACCATTCTCTCAAAGACCCGCATGTCAAAGCCAGCTTTGGCGAGGCCCTGCTGGCCTCGCTTGCGCCAGATGGCGGGCTATGGATGCCAGATAGCTTGCCGCGCTTTAACTCTGATGAGCTTGCAACACTCGGTGCAATGTCATTTGGCGACTGCGCCGCGAAACTCGCGCGCCATTTTGTCGATGACAGCTTCTCTGATGACGACCTGAAAGACATCTGCCGCGATGCTTATAATTTCGAGATGCCGCACCGCGCCATTGACGGGCGGGTCCTCGACGCTGCTATGCCAGAGCCTGAGAGCGCCTATTTCATGGAGTTGTTTCACGGACCGACATTGGCGTTTAAAGACTTCGCCGCTCGATTCATGGGACGCGCGGCCAGCCATATTATGGCGAAATCTGGTGAAAGTCGCACAATCCTCGTCGCGACCTCTGGTGATACAGGCGGGGCGATTGGCGACGCGTTCCTTGACCAAGACGGTATTACTGTTTTCATCCTCTTTCCCAAAGGCGGGGTGTCAAAAGTCCAAGAGCAGCAGCTCACAACGATGGGTAAGCGCGGCTGTAACGTGCGTGCGATTTCTGTCGACGGCAGTTTTGATGATTGCCAAGCGCTTGTGAAAGAAGCTTTCGCGTCTCGCGGCATGAGTAAGAAATACAATCTCATGAGCGCGAATTCGATCAATGTCGGGCGCGTCATCCCGCAGAGTTTTTATTACTTCTGGTCGAGCCTTCAAATCCGCGCAGCGCATCCGAATTTACCCATTGTCTATTCTATTCCGTCAGGGAATTTGGGCAATCTGACAGGTGGTTTAATTGCACGCAAAATGGGCGCGCCGATTGAGCGCTTTGTCGTTGGCAATAATGCCAATGATCCGTTTGTGGATTATCTTGAGACGGGCGAGTATCGCCCGCGTGCCTCTGTGCCGACGCTTTCTAATGCCATGGATATTGGACGCCCGAATAACTTCCCACGGATTGTGGATTTATTTGACGGTGACTTTGAAGCAATGAAATCTGTGTGTTGGGGCGCATCATTCTCTGATGAAGAGACGGAGCGCCACATGCGCCGCATCCACGCTGCGACGAGTTACGTTATGTGCCCGCATACGGCTGTCGGACATTTGGCGATGCAGGCGTTTTCAGAGAATGAGCCTCATCCCTTTATTCAGGTAACAGTCGCGACCGCACACCCCGCGAAGTTCGCCGATAGTGTAGAGCGTATTTTGCACGAAGATGTACCCCTGCCAGAGGTTCTTGCGACCGCCATGGCCAAGACCCAACGCGTCCATGTAATGGAGCCTAGCCTTGACGCGCTCGACAAATATCTCGCGCGCCACGCTTAACTCTTATGAAGCTTAGTCGTTCTGAATTTGACAGACGTTACGCGGCAGGTGAATTGCACCTTGCCTTCATCGGCATGTCTAATATCGGCAAAAGCTACACAGCCACGCGACTCTCAAAAACTTATAATTTTCAGTTAGTTGAAGTAGACCGCTTAATTTGGGAAGAACTTGGCCAAGGCAGCATGGCGGACTTCGCGGATTGGCAAGGACAGCCCTACACTAAAGGTTATGATGAACGCGAAGCTGTTTCCATCGGACTAGAAACCACCGCCACGAAAAAGGCTATGGCGCCCGTCAATGCTAACACACTTCTCGATACGACGGGCAGCGTTATTTACGTTGATGACGCGGTCAAAGCTGACCTCAGGGAGAACTTTCTCATCGTGCATATCGCAGCGGGCGACGCAGATTTAGAGCGCCTCAAGGCCGATTATTTTGCTCTTCCAAAGCCGCTCGTGTGGCGTGGGCACTACAGAAAACTCGATGGTAAAAGCGAGTATGAGAGTATTCTTGCGTGCTATCCAGAGCTTCTGAATTCTCGTAAATCCGCTTATGAAAATATAGCCGATGTGACGCTATCCAGCCAATTTGTCCTCGCGCCAGACACGACAATGGAAAGCGTATTTACCGCCATCAGAAACCAACTCGATTAAACTGTTTCAAGGGCTTCATCTATCCAACCGTGGAGCAATCGTTCCCGCGCAAGGTCTGCGAGAAAATCTAAATGCGCCGCATCAGCATTAAGACACGGCACGGTCGTGAATTTCTCGCCGCCGTGTTCTTCAAATGACTCGCGTGCTTCCATATCGATTTCCTCTAACGTCTCAAGACAGTCGGCCGCAAAGCCAGGCATCATGACCGCGACTTTCTTCACGCCCTGCTTTGGCATCGCCTCAAGCGTTTTGTCTGTATAGGGCTGCAACCACGCTTTTGGGCCAAAACGACTTTGGAATGTCGTCTGCATTTGCGCCTCGCTCATGCCCATATAGTCGCGGAGCAAATCCGTCGTCGCAATGCACTCCTCTTGATACGGATCACCCTTATCAACATAGCTTTGTGGCAAGCCGTGATAACTCGTCATGACAACATCAGGCGTAAAGTCGAGTTTTGCAAGATGAGACTTTAGTCCCTCACCCAAGGCCGCGATGAAACGCGGATCAGAATAATAGTCACGCACAAAGCGAAGCTCTGGCACGTCCATGCGTTTCATCAAGGCTTTGGCAACGCCGTCATAAATTGACGCTGTCGTCGCGCCTGCAAATTGCGGATAAAGCGGGAGCACCGCAATGCGCGTACACCCGTTGGCTTTAAGACGGTCAAGCGCGTCACCAATGGAAGGATTGCCGTAACGCATAGCCATCTCCACATGGACAGCCTTGCCAAGGCGTACCTGCACGCCCTCGGCCTGCGCGCGCGTGATACGCACAAGCGGCGCTTCTTTGTCAGCCCAAGCGTCTGGGTCATCGTCCCTGCCTTCGGGCAGATGCCAAATCTTGCGGTAGGCTTTGGCCGATTTCGCAGGACGCACACGCAAGATAATCCCGTGCAGTATGGGGCACCAAATCCACCGGCTCGTATCGATAACACGTTTATCATGCAGGAATTGAAACAGATATTTGCGCACAGCTTTTGTCTCGGCCGCATCGGGGGAGCCTAAATTGACCATTAAAAGGCCTGGCTTGCCACGCGCTTTGTGTGAGCTTTGTGATGACATAAATCTCAATCTCTCATTTCGGGTTCTTGACCGGGGTCACCCTGTTACTTTTTAGTCGCATATAGCTGATAAAGCGCGGTTTTTAGGACACAGTTGCTTGACCGCGTCCGCAGTTCGTTTACGAATAGGGCAACTGCTTTAGATTGGCCAGATAAAGAGGCTCTCATGATAAAATTTTTGAAACGTTCTTCAAGTGGATTTGCGCTCACGACCTCACTGCTAGCGACTGCGGCGATTATGCTGTCAGCGTGCGACTCTAAGACAGCTGATTTTGAGGAACTCGCGAAAACATCTGAAGCCATGCAGGCCCCGCCAGAACCAACTGTAGATAAATACGGTGACCCGACTGGTCCCGCGACTGTGCAGCAAGCGCGAGAGTTCCTCGAAGAGGCTGAAGAAAGAATTGTCACATTGAGGGAAGAAGCCGTTCGTATCTATTGGGTGAACGCCAATTTCATCACAGACGATACAAACTGGCTTGCGTCCAAAGTTGGCGCGGAAGGGGCGTTACTTTCAACAAATCTCGCTAATCGCGCCAAACGCTTTAACGACCTGACATTGCCGCCCGATATGGCGCGCAAGATGGATAACCTTAAGCGCGGCAGTGATTTCCCAGCGCCAGACAAAGACGGTGCAGCCGAGAAGCTCTCGACGCTTATGACAAAGCTCGACAGCACTTACGGCACGGGCAAGTTTATTTTCGATGAGAAAGCCAAAACTTCTCGCAAGTTTGCAGAAAATGCAGAATTGAACGGCAATGAAGTTGTGCTTAATTTGGGTGAAGCATCTGACATCATCGCAAAGTCACGCGATCCTGAAACGCTCAACGCCATTTGGCAGGGCTGGCGCACAATCTCAAAACCGATGAAAGATGACTATGCCTCCATGGTCAAGATCGTCAATGAAGGCGCGCGCGAACTTGGTTTTGCTGACACAGGCGCGCTCTGGCGCAGCGGCTATGACATGCCTGCCGATGATTTTGTGAAAGAAGCTGACCGCCTGTTTGCGCAGGTCAAACCGCTCTATGAGCAGCTTCACTGCTACACGCGTGCGGCGCTGAATACAGAATATGGCGACGACATCGTCCCACTTGATCAACCTATCCGCGCGGATCTCCTTGGTAACATGTGGGCGCAGCAATGGGGCAATGTTTACGAATTCGTTGAACCCAAAGACGCAACCAAAGGCGTAGACGTCACAAAGCTTCTCGAAGAAAACGATTATGACGCACTGAAAATGGTGCAAACAGCAGAGACGTTCTTCACCTCTATGGGGTTCGATCCGCTGCCAGACACATTCTACAAGCGCTCCCTCATAACTAAGCCCGCTGACCGTGAGGTACAGTGTCACGCGTCTGCGTGGGATATTGATGACCGCGATGATATCCGCATAAAGATGTGCACTAAGGTCAATGCTGAGGACTTTTCAACAGTCCACCACGAGCTTGGCCACAACTTCTACCAGCGCGCCTACAAGGACCAGCCTGTTTTCTTTAAGGACGGTGCGAATGACGGTTTCCACGAAGCGATTGGCGATATGATTGCTTTGTCAATTACACCTGACTACCTCGTTAAAATTGGGCTCCTTGATAAGAAAGACGTGCCAGGCGCAGATGCCGACCTCGCGCTTCTTCTTCGCCAAGCCATGGATAAAGTCGCCTTCTTGCCGTTTGGCTTGATGGTCGATCAGTGGCGCTGGAAAGTCTTTTCTGGCGAGTTGACGCCTGCGACTTATAACTCTGGCTGGTGGGAATTGCGTGAGCAATATCAAGGTCTGCGTGCGCCAAATGAGCGTCCGAGTGATGCCTTTGATCCAGGCGCAAAGTACCACATTCCAGGTAACACGCCTTATATGCGCTACTTCCTCGCCCATATTTTGCAGTTCCAATTCCACCGCGCCGCGTGTGAGCAATCGGGCTTTGAAGGCCCGCTGCACCGCTGTTCCGTCTATGGCAATGAAGAGGTTGGTGAGAAGTTCAACGCTATGATGGAAATGGGCGCGTCAAAGCCGTGGCCAGACGCGCTTGAAGCGTTCACAGGCGCGCGCGATATGGACGCCACGGCTGTGCTTGATTATTTCGCGCCGCTGATGACCTATCTCGAAGAGCAGAATAAAGACAGGACGTGTGGCTGGTAAGGCCGCGCCGCCTGTCGCATTTGAGGACTTCCTGAAAGTCGATATTCGCGTGGGCACGATTATTGAGGCTGAGGTTTTTGAGCAGGCGCGCAAGCCTGCACTTAAACTCAAAATCGATTTCGGCAACGATATCGGCATTAAAAAATCAAGCGCGCAAATCAGGGCGCTTTACGATCCGCAAGATATTATCGGCAAACAAGTCGCCGCCGTCGTCAATTTCCCACCACGCCAAATCGGGCCGATGATGTCCGAAGTCTTGACGCTTGGCTTCTCAGATAGCAACGGCCATGTCGTCTTATTTAGTCCCGATAATCCCGTGCCAAATGGCGTCAAGTTACACTAACTATCTACATTCATCCGTTTCATAGAGCCTAAAATGAGTAAGCCTAAAAAATCCAAAGCGGTTCGTGCTTATAACGCAGAGAATAACGCGCCTGTAAAAGCGTCTGATTTGCCGCCTTGTCAGATTTATCTCATTACACCCCCAGTAATTGATGACCTCACCGCTTTCGCAGAGCAGCTAGAGGCCGCGCTGTCTGCGGCACCCGAAGCCCTTCCTGTCGCGTGCTTGCAAATAAGGCTAAAAGACATGAACGGTGTACCTGTCGAGGATTCAGCCCTTGTTCAGGCGGCGTCAGTTATCACGCCCATATGTCACCGCTTTGGCGTCAATGTCTTAATCAATGACAGACCTGATTTGGTGGCAGATTGCGGTGCAGACGGGGCCCATATCGGGCAGGATGACATGGACTATTATTCATCCAGAGAGCTGCTTGGCGGGGATGCCATCATTGGCGTGACCTGTCATAATAGCCGCGAGTTAGCGTTTAAGGCCGCACAGGCCGGCGCGGATTATGTGGCCTTTGGCGCGTTTTTTGAGACGTCGACCAAGACCCCGAAATTCCGCGCAGAAGTGGAGATTTTAGAGTGGTGGCACCAAGCAGTCGAAGTTCCGAGCGTCGCAATCGGTGGGATTACCGTGGACAATGCACATCTGCTTATCGAAGCGGGCGCAGACTTTATCGCCGTGAGCTCGGGCGTGTGGAATCATCTAGAGGGTCCCGCAAAAGCCGTAGCGCAGCTCTCTCAGCTCTGCTTGTCTTATCAATAGGGTTATTTACGGGCGCGCCAGCTTTCGCGACTTCGCATGACATTAAAACACCGCCCGCAATTACGTTGCCGTCTGCAGATTTTGATGCTGCCGTTCGCGCCTATGAGAGTGGTGATTTTAACTTAGCCCTCGCGAGTGCCAAACTCGCCGCCGCTCAGGGAAATAGCGACGCGCAAGTTCTCGCGGGACTCATCCTCATGAACGGTGAAACGGGTCTTGTAGACGATGTCTCTGCGGCGGGTTATTTCAAACGCGCGGCAAATGCGGGAAATACTGACGCTATGCTTAACCTTGGTAAGATGGCGTTGAAATCACGCGGCGGGCTGAGCGAGAGTGATGCCATGGAGTATTTCGCCCAAGCCTCAGCCAAAGGACGGCTTGAGGCGAAGCGCGCCATTGGCGAGATGTATCAAAAAGGCATCGGCATTGCCCCTGATCAGGAAAAAGCCAAAAGCTGGCTGACAGAGGCGGCCGACGCGGGCGATACCTCTGGCGCGCGCAAAATGGGCGATAGCTTGATAGAGACTGACCCCAAAGCCGCCCTCATCTGGTATGAAAAAGCGGCTGATTTTGGTGACGCCCAAGCCGCCTATATTGCGGCCATCATGTATGTCGAAAACTTTGAAATTCGCCCAAACTCAGCGCGCGCGGCAAAGCTGTTGGAGCAAGCCGCTTATGGCGGTATTGCCGCCGCGCAAGCAGATTACGGCCTCCTCGTTTATCAAGGCGCAGGCGTAACTCGCTCAATAGACGGTGCGGCTGAGTGGTTTCGCAAATCCGCTGAAGGCGGCGATAAAGAAGGTCAGTTTTTATATGCCTTCACCCTCGCCAAAGGCGAAGGCGTGACGCAGTCTTATGAGGACGCCTATTACTGGCTCCTGAAATCAGGTGAAAGTGGCGTCGATGATTATGATAATGACCGCCGCAAGCTTCGCGAAAAGCTCGAAGCCAATGTAAATAAAGCTTTGCTTGACCGGGCTCGTCGCCGCGCAGGACTTTAAAGACCGCCTAACTTTGCTTACGGCGCAACTGAAACGCGTAAAATCGCACGATTTTGTTGTAGCAAAAAAAAGATTTCCCCCGCGAGGTGAGCCAAATAGTCCTACTGGGAATTCCCGTCATAACTAAGGGAATGAGTCGCCTCGCCCCGCATATTACGGCTAATGATAATGACCCCGTGCAAGCCCGCCCAAAAGGCGACGCCGTGGGCTTTCGTGCGCTGCTGCGTGAGCGCGATATGGAACGCCGCTTGCATAAACTAGAGCTTCAGCAAATGATGCAAAGCGAGCAGGGCAAAATGTCAAACACACAGGTCATGTCACACGGTTATACGCCGTCAAATTTGCACGCCCCTCAAAATGCGCAGATAAGTAACGATATCGCGAAAACGTCTAAAGCAGCCCTCGTCTTATCGCTCCTTATCATGCTCGGTGCCGCTCTGACGGCCGCCTACACGTTTTACACAGGGCAAAGCCCAACGATACGCGTTGTCGCGCTTGTTGCGCTCGTCTGGTCAGCCCTTTGGGCGACATTTTTAAGCGCAGAGAAAGACAGTCGCGCTATGCCCGAAATCTCAACCGTGATTGCAACAATAGCGGGCCTCGGCGTGTGGATTGTTGCGTCTCGTGAATGGGGCTTAGCTTTGAGCGCAGCAGACGGCGCAGCAGGTTTTGCGATGTTGACAGTCATCACCTCTGCCCTACTCGGCTCCAGACTAACGCTTTTGATGTCGGCCTGCGCAGGGCTAGTCTGGCTCGCGCTTTATACGCAATTCCCAACGATAAATATGTTTTCTATCTGGCTTTATCCGCTGCTCGCGCTAGTGCAGGCGTTCTGCGCAGGGCGGCAAGATGCGAAATTCTCATTAGTCCTTGCTATGACAGGCGCGCATATTTGGCTGCTCTGGATATTATATGAGCACACATTAAGCGGCGATATCTCGCTCCTTCATGCGAGCGCGATAGGCATGATGATTGGCTTTGCGCATTACAGACTAGGTAAAGCGGCGGGGGATAGACTATGGGGCACGGCCAATGTGCATGTTCTCTTCGGTTGGGCACTTGCCATTGTAGGCGCGACGGCCTTGCAAAATTATTGGCTCGGCCAGAATTCAGAAATTTGGGCCAATGTGAGTGCAAAACCTTTTGGTGAATTGACGTGGCAAATCATTGGCGCAAGCAGTCTCGCGCTCATCGGTATTGCAGGCATTATTCGTATAGGCCACCGCCAGATGAGCACGCTCGGTGTTTTGTTCAGTCTCGCCACAGCCGTTGCAGCCGCTGCGCTGTTTGATCAAAGAGACATGATCTCGCAACTCATCACATCTGAATTGTCTCTACCCGCCATGCCGCTCGTCGGACTTCTTATCGGCGCGGCTATCCTCGCCAGCGCGATTGCGTTGTGCGTGAACGGCGCACGGCGCAAAAGCATGGTCATGATGTTGGTCGGGCTGACAGCTATAGCTGTGCAGCTCGCTATCCTTCTTAAGCCTCAGTTTTGGACAGCAGAAATTTTGCTTCTTTTTGGATTGGGTTTGTTGACGAGCCTCAGCCTAGCTGCACTCTTTTCTGCGGAAATAGCTAAGACAGATTATGCCAAATGATAACGCGGCGGTCTGTTCCCAGATTGCTGCTGTCGGCCATGATACTTGGGGGTATACCTGCCCTTAGTCTTGCGCGCCAAAATGTATCGCCTGATACAGTCACACTTGCCCTGCCTGCCACGCTTTCAGTCACTGGAGACCGTGTGCAAATCGATACGGTGATAAATGAAATAGACCTGAGCGACTTAGCAGGCGATAAAAATATGTCTGTCGGAGATATCGTCTATCTGCATCTCAACCTTTCATCCGGAGGTGGGGATAAGGCTGTAAGGCAGTTGAACTATCCTTACGCGATTTCGCAGAACCGTCCGTTACGGCTTGATGTGCAAACACTCAGCCTTCGCGGCCTTGTTACAGAAAAAGACGGTGACAAGCTGAGACTTCAATATCTGTTTGAAGATCTGCCTTACCGCCGCGGTCTCTCAAACCACTTCTCTAAAGTATCAACCCAAGACGCGACAATAATCCTCAGCGTAAATCACAGGGCTGTGGGGCTAGTGGAGACGATTGAGTTAAACGGCGAGAGTTTTGCAATTCGTTAGCGTGCCGTAATCGCACCTGCATTGATATTGGGACGCACGAGAAGCGGGGCAAGCACGGCTCCCGCAACGAACCCTGCAAGGTGAGCCGCCCAAGCGACACCACCGCCGCCTGTCAGTAATCCGCCGCCAAATATCATCAGGATATTTATAACCAACCAACCAAAGCCAAACTTCAAAAGCTGCTTAGGCCCGCCCATCGCCCACGCCATGCTCGCAAATAAAGCTGACACACCGCCTGACGCGCCAAGCGCAAGGCCGCTCTCATTAGTAAACGTCCAAAGTCCGAACTGGCCTGCCCCACCAATGATGACACCTGCCAAGAAGATAAACAAAAAGGCCAAATTCCCTGAAGACCGCTTACCTTTTGACGCCGCCTTCAGCTTTGCACCACGTATCGTCACCACGCCAAATGGTATCATCATGCCGACATTGAGCAGGACATGCGTCCAACTGCCGTGAATGAAGCCATGCCCGATGAGCGCTGTTGCTTTTGAGAGCGTCGTCTGCCCGCCGTAATTCGCTGACTTTAGCAAAGCCCACACTTCGGCGAAACGCTCGACCCCACCCATGCCAAACCGTCCGCCGTAAAAGACGAGGACATGTATAATCAACAGAAGAATACCCAGCACAATGGGCGCTTTTTCGCGGATGTTAAAGATAGGCTCGCGCGTCGTTGGCGCGCTTTCAGGGGGAGTCGTTAAGTTTTCCATTTCTTAAGCCTATCATAAATTTTTGCTTACGATATAGAATTTTCCATAGATTGACGGCCCACCTATTGTATAGAGAGCTAAAGGGTCAAAGATGCCCGTGGGATGAACGAATTTATGCAAAATCAGAACCAATGGTATGTTCAGGTCAGCGGCCAATCTTATGGTCCGTATAGTATGGCGCAGATGATTGCCTTTATCGGCGAAGGTCGCGTGATTGCAGGCTCTCTTATTTCTCAAGACGCTACGCAAGGTTTTGCCATGGCCGCAGGCTTTCCTGCTTTTGCTGGCCAACTCGCGCCCTATGCGTCCCCGCAAGTTTTGCAGCAAGCCCACGCGCAGCAGCAAGCGCAAGCAGGACTCACGACACCGCAACCACGTGAAGCGCTCGTGACCCAGCCCCAAGTTCAAGCTCAGCCTCAGCCACAGCAGCCAGTGTCACAGCCCGCGCAGCCCCTCACGCCGCAGCCTGCCCAAGCGGCAATTCAACAACCCGCCGCAACTCAATCTGCGCAAGCCACAGTCTTCCTCATAATGGCGGAAATCAGCTCTGAAAACGGCATGCGTTTCCTACAATCGCTACAAAGTTTCGGCCCCGCCCAACGCATAGGCGACACAGTCTGGCTCGTACGCGCGGCCTCTGACATTGATAATCTGCGCAATGCGCTCGCCAATACCCTCACCCGCCAAGACCGCCTGTTCATCATGGATAGCTTCAACAACCGCACATCATGGTTCAACATCGGCGCCGACATGGACAGCCGTATCAAAGAGCTTTGGGCGAGTATTGAGGGATAGGGGGACGTTTAATCAACCCGCTTCAACCCCGCCTTAAAGCGTTTGGCGTTTTGGACGTAGATTTCTGCGCCGCCTTGCAGCATGGCGATGTGGTGCGGACCAAGCTCTTTCACGACTTTTCCTGGCGATCCCATCACCATGGAGCCGTCAGGGATGACTTTGCCTTCGGTGATAAGGGCATGCGCGCCAATGATGCAATTTTTGCCAATTTGCGCGCCGTTGAGTATGGTCGCGCCAATGCCGACAAGGCTGTTATCGCCAATCGTGCAGCCATGCACCATGGCTTGGTGACCAATCGTGATGCCTTCGCCAATTGTGAGCGGAGAGCCAGGATCAGAGTGAAGCACCGCGCCGTCTTGCACATTGCTGCGCTTGCCGATGACAATCGTTTCGTTATCGCCACGAACAACCGCGCCGAACCAGACCGAACTGCCTTCGTGCATGACGACATTTCCGATAACGCGGGCGCTATCTCCAACCCACGCATCCTCTGCGAGGTCTGGCGTCTTATCGTCAAGCGCATAGACGGCCATAGATTAGCCGTCCAAGTCTTGGGCGATGATAGAAATGTTCAAATCATATGAGATATCGTTCGGGTCTTCGTCATCAATATAGAGAAGGCCGAGGATTTCATCGTTGAGATAAACCTCGACAGAGTCTTGGACTTTTCGCGGCTTAATCGTAATGTTTTCCGTGCCGAGGCGTTTGCATAGGTAGTTTCTGACGCTGACAATTTGTTCAGGGGTCATAGGGAGTCTCCAAAATTTTGATCCATAGTGCTGGCGGGGTTGCCATCACAGCAAGGTCCACCCACTGGTTTTGCGGGTACGCCCGCCACAATGCAGTTTTCTGATACAGGCTTAAGCACAACAGAGCCTGCCCCGATTTTCGCGCCGTCACTGATTTTAATATTACCAAGAACAGATGCGTTTGCCCCAATGAGCACTCGATTACCGATTTTTGGATGACGATCTTCGTCGGCTTTACCTGTGCCGCCGAGCGTCACGCCTTGCAAGATTGAACAGTCATTGCCGATAACAGCCGTCTCGCCCATGACAAAACCTGTCGCGTGGTCGAGCATGATGCCATGACCAATATGCGCGGCGGGATTAATGTCGACGCCGAACTTCTCAGATGATTGGTTTTGAAAATGAAAGGCCAGCAGGTCTCGACCTGATTTATAAAGCGAATGCGCGCAACGATGCGTTTGAATAGCCATATAGCCTTTGAAATACATAAAGGCTTGGAGATAGCTTTGCGCGGCAGGATCACGGTCTCTGACGGCAAGAAGGTCTTTGGCTGCATATTCAACCAAATCGGGGTCTGCCTCTATCGCTTCGGTGAGAACACGGCGCGTTTTTAGCGTTGAAAATTCCTGCGTCGCAAGCTTTTCAGAGAGGTGATTGACGAGCGCGCCACCGAGGCTAGCTTGCTCTAGGATTGTGGCATGGAGTAGCGAGGAAAGCGCTGGTTCTTTAGTAGCAAAAGCCGCCGCTTCTTGCTTGAGGCGCGACCAAACACAATCATCTGCATTGGTGTCTGTGGCAATATTTAGATTTGGCATTTTGGCCTCCAGTCATACCTAAATAGAGGCTTGAGGGACGAGAAACAACCACAAAGGCTGCTTGACATGGATGAAGCTATCCGCGACCGCGGTAAGGAGGCACGCCTTGGTCAGGAATCCAGACACCCTTTGGTGCTTCGCCGTATTGATAAAACACATCAATCGGGATGCCGCCGCGCGGATACCAATAGCCCCCAATACGAAGCCATTTCGGGCTAATCTCTTTGACAAGACGTTGCCCAATGCCTGTCGTACAGGCCTCGTGGAAATCGCCGTGATTGCGGTAAGAGCCAAGATAAAGTTTAAACGCCTTGCTCTCAACTATCCATTCATCAGGCACGTAATCCACGACCAAATGCGCGAAATCAGGCTGACCTGTGACAGGGCAAATGCTTGTAAATTCTGGCGCGACCAATCGCACCATATAAGGCTCATCACACGGGTTTTTCACGCGCTCAAGAACCGCTTCTTCTGGTGATTTGGGCAAGGCGTGTTGTGTGCCGAGTTGGTCGAGTTTATCGTAAGGTGTGCTCATGCCGCGCGATTAGCGCGTTCGACGGGCGAGTGCAAGGGCGGCGTCGCAGCTATGCTATGGCGGGTTTGGCTTGCGCGCTTTGGGACTTGCCAAGACGCCCGAGCCATTTCGCGGCAGGTGCTTCAACAAAGCGTTGCAAGAGATAACCCGCGATAATTACGCCTATGATATAGGGCACAAGATAGATATCACCGTTAAAACCGACATCATGCCAACGCTCACCAAAGACGCGTGACAGAAACACACTCGCAAATATGTCCGCCGCGATCGCAATGATGACGTGTACCATGTAAACAGAATAAGAAATGCGCGCGAGGAAAACGAAGGGCTTTGCCATCATGACACTCGAAATAAATCCTCTGTCGAAAGCAAAGACAATAACGAAAAGCAGGGCGAATGGCGCGACAAAGAACTGCATCTTGCCTGGCAGATAGATGACGAAAGCAACGAAAGCCCCTAGCGTCAAGGCTTCTAATAGATGTGATTTTGCTGTGACGGCACCAACGCCAACGTCCGACGCTTTTAAACGGCGGTATATTTCTGCGCCTATCACGCCAGTATAAAATCCGCCAAGACAACGCCAAAACGCCCAATCATACGTGATATTCATATCAGGTTTGACCCGTGCCAAAAGCGCGTAAATCGCGGCAATGCAAAGGCCAATCAGCACGAAATGCCGTGTCTTTGTTGGTGGCAACCAGATCAACATGGCCGCAAATACGAAGTAAGCAAAGAACTCGACCGATATCGTCCAGGCAGGTGGATTAAACGTCAGACTATCATGAAGCCCCATCGCTTGGGTCAGAGAGAGGTTGGTCATCAGGCTGTAGAGACTTTCCGTTGCACCAGGTTGAAACGGAAGTATCTCTCCCGCCTCAAGCGTTGACAATCCGTACTTATGCGCGAGCAGTCTAACGAATGCGAAAGCAAGAAACACCATCGTCATCACGAAATGTACGGGATAAAGCCGCGCAAACCGCCGCCAGAGAAACTTTTTAGCATCCGCCCCCGTCTGCATCCTACGCCCATAAAGGGTGAACATCAGAAAGCCAGAAAAAACAAAAAACAAATCAATAATCACCGCGCCTTGATTGAGAAAGGCCGTATTATTCAGCTGGCTCCCCCACGCCGTATGATAAATCGCGACGAGCAACGCCAGAAGACCGCGAAAGCCGTCAAGCGCGCCAAAATATTCCGCCCCGGGAGCCGAGCCTAGTACGCGCCCGCGTGGCGCAATATGAGAGGCAGTTTGACCCATTTAAACAGTTCCGTATCGCGCAAAATTCCAATTGCTTTACGCAATTTTCATTCCAAATAGCAAAAGAGCCCCAAAATAGGATTAACGCGAGGCATAAAACCCGCTAAGCCTACGAAAAATTCATCAAAAGGCCGCCCATGACCCTCCCTGACCCGCTTTCTCAGAATAAAATGTTTGGCGGTGTTCAAGCGACATATGAGCACCGCTCGGACGCGTGCGATTGCAATATGAAGGTAGCGGTGTTTACACCAGAGGATGCAGAAAACGCACCCGTGCTGATTTGGCTCTCTGGCCTCACCTGTGATACGACGAATTTCCAGACTAAAGCGGGCGCGCAGCGTATTGCGGCAGAGCTCGGCCTTGTCCTTGTTATGCCTGACACCTCTCCGCGAGGGGACGATGTGCCTGACACGGAAGACCGCTATGATTTTGGCAAAGGCGCAGGCTTTTATCTCGACGCGACGCAAGAGCCGTGGGCGAAGCACTTCAATATGGAAAGCTATATTCGTGACGAGCTCACGGCTTGGGTCAGCGAAAACCTACCCGTTGATATGAACCGTCTTGGTATTTTTGGCCACAGCATGGGCGGGCACGGCGCGCTGACTTTGCACCTCAAAAACCCAAAATTGTTTAAGACCTGCTCGGCCTTCTCACCCATCGTCGCCCCGTCGCAAGTCCCGTGGGGACGAAAAGCGTTTGAAGGCTACCTCGGTTCTGATGAGGACACATGGCGCGCCTATGACGCGACAGATTTGGTCATGCGAAACCAAACACCCGCGAATATCCTCATCGACCAAGGCACAGATGACCAATTCCTCAATGAGCATTTGCGCACCGACATTTTCACAACAGCCTGCGAGAAGACAGGACAGCCCGCAACCATCCGCCTGCAAGACGGCTATGACCACAGCTATTTCTTCATCGCGACCTTCATCGAAGATCATCTGCGCCACCATGCGACTGCGCTGTAAGAGTTTGTAATTTGGCTCTTTTATGGGCGCAGCGTCTATGCCACAAACGGGTATGGATTCAGCGCCTATAAATTTACACCCGACCGACTCTCTGCCCGCGCAGCTCTCAACGGCACGCGGCGCGATTGAAACGCGGCTCGGGACAATTGTCCCGTCTGAGAAAACATGGCCAATGCAGCTTCATGCGGCGCAGCGCCATGCGCTCTTGTCGCCTGGGAAACGCTTTCGCCCCCTCCTCTGTGTGTTCATCGCGCAAGGGTCGGGCTTTGACGGCGAAGCAGCGGTGGATGTCGGATGCGTATCAGAGATGGTTCACGCGGCCTCCCTTATCCTTGACGACCTACCCTGTATGGACGACGCAGCCCTGCGCCGTAATCAGCCAACAACGCATATCGCCTTTGATGAGAGCACGGCCATTTTGACAGCGACAGCGCTTCTTAACCGTGCCTTTGGTGTGCTGGCAAAACTCCCATCTGTGACGGCCGCGCAGAAAATAGAACTCGTGGATTTGCTCTCATATGCTGTCGGGTCCAAAGGCCTCATCGCGGGACAAATTGCAGATCTCGCCAATACGGATGACAGCGCAAGCGTGGCAGAAATTGAACGGCTTAACACACTCAAGACAGGCGCGCTTTTTGATTTTGCCGTGGAAGGCGCAGCCATTCTTGCTGACGTGTCCGCAACCCGCCGCGCCGCATTAAAGGACTTTTCCTACCATCTCGGCCTCGCCTTTCAATTAATGGATGATGTCAAAGATACGGTGATGTCTGACGCGCAAGCCGAGAAATCTGTGGGCCGCGATACGGGCAAGGCGACCATCCTCGCGCTGACGGGTAGTGAGGCCGCCATGGAACGCTTGCGCGGCTATATCGCTTCGGCCAAAGATGCTCTGGGCCGAGCAGAGCTATCGAATTCAAAGACATTAGATGCTGTCATAGACGCGCAGTTTTCATTCCTAAAATGAGTGAAGAAACGGTCGCCCTCTCAACACGCGAGCTTTCGGTACATTACGGAAAGTTTTGCGCGTTAGATAATCTCTCAATTGATATTAAAGCAGGCGAAATCATTGGCATAATTGGCCCAAATGGGGCTGGAAAAACGAGCCTTATCAAAGCCTTGTGCGGACGTGCCAAAGTAAGCGGCGGAACACTTTTAATTAATTCAAAGCCTATTCGTACGGGTCAAAACCGCCAAAAACTCATTGGTCTAGTGCCGCAAGATATTGGGCTTTATCCCCATATGACAGCGCGCGAAAACCTGCTCTCATTTGCCAAAATTATGGGTATGCGCGGGGTGCGGACAAGACGCGAGTCTGTTGCTGCTGCCCTCGCCTCTGTCGAGATGGATCACAAATCTGAGGCGTTAGTGTCTGAGCTTTCCGGCGGGATGAAACGCCGCATCAATGTGGCCGCCGCCATCATGCATAACCCGTCCGTACTAATTCTCGATGAACCCACGGCAGGTGTAGACCTGCCTGCGCGCGACACCGTTCACCGCCTTGCGAGAGAGCTAGCGGATAAAGGCATGGCGGTGCTGCTCATCACCCATGAGCTTGATCAAGCCGAAGCGCTCTGTGACAGATTGCTCGTCCTCGCGGGCGGCAGGACACTCGCTTTTGACCGCCCGACGACCCTGCTATCCTCCGTCTATCAAGACGCGCGCGAAGTCATGGTGCGCTTCGCCAAACCTCCCCAAGGCGCAACGCTCGAAGCGCTCAAGCCGTTTAATTTTACTGAGGCTGAACTCCCGACCATTTGGACGACCATGACAAATGCGAGCCAAGTGTCATTTGTGTCGGCCTTTATGGCGTCGTTGCGCGGGGGCGATACGCTCGTGCGCGAAATCAGCGTGCGCCGACCTGGCCTCAACCACCTCATGCACGTGATTGAGAAAACGGGCGAACTCCCCGTTCCCGTGGAAAAGGTGGCGTAATGCTTGGCGCGGTATTTAAAATCATGTGGCTGCGGCTCTGGCGCGACAAGGGCGCGCTTGTGCTCGCCTTCATCCTGCCTGGGTTTATCTTCGCGATTTTCGCGGCCATTTTTTCTAACGCGAGCGGCGGGGAACTTGACCTGCGCGCCGCCCTCGCTGTCACCACCACAGCCCCCGCCTCGCAAGGTTTTGCGGATAGGCTTAAAGACACGGAGAGTTTTTCAATCTCAACCGATCCCGATTGGACACTCTCTGATATTCGGGAACGCGTGCGTCTTGGCCAAGACGATGCGGGCGTCGTCATTGCAGGCGATCTGTCTGACCCCAGCGTCCCCGCGATAATCATTGTTTCAGAACCCAGTCGCGAGATTGCCGCAACGGTCCTGAAAGGGCAAATTCGTCAGCTTCTGGCTGAGAACCAAACAAGCCAGGTCGAGATGTTCACGGATGTCACCGCGCTCAGCGCTGCCGCTGACGGCCCCAAAGACCAATCCGTGACCTATTACATCGGCGCAACAGCGATATTGTTTCTGCTCTTTTCAGCCATGCAGGGCGCGTCGCTCTCGCTGGAAGAACGTTCTAACGGGATTTCTGACCGCCTTCTCGTCGGGCCAGCAGGGGCACTAGCTATGTTGACGGGCAAGTTCTTATTCCTGACGCTGATTGGCTTTATCCAAGCCGCAATTATCGTCGGGGTGGCCTATGTGTTTTTTGACGTGCCTGTATTGGAGCACTGGCAAGGTCTCGCGCTCGCCTGCCTCGGCATGGCCGCCTTCGCCGCCTCTATTGGCTTGCTCACGGCGAGCCTGTGCAAGTCGTCATCGCAAATGCACACAGTTTCGACCTTTGTCGTACTGCTCTTCTCAGCGGTGGGCGGGTCGATGGTACCGCGTTTTATGATGCCAGATTGGCTGCAAGGCGCGGCAAAATTTACCCCGAACTCTTATGCAATTGATGCGGTCTACGGCATTTTGGCACGGGGACAAACGCTCACAGATTTGCTACCTGTATGGAGCGTGTTATTTGGCGGAGCGGCGATTTGCTTACTTCTCGCCGCGATAATTTCGCATCTGTTTAAACGCGTTTAGGATTTATGAGCACGAGCCAGACCATATCAAAACCTAACCCTGCAGTCGGCGTTATACTCGCCGCCTTGGTATGTGGCGCGTGGCTCGTGGTGCATCTTTATAGCCTGTTTGTGCATGAGCTATCCGTTCCACTTTGGCAAACGATAGGGCTGATTGTCCTGCAATGCTGGCTCTATGTCGGCATATTTATTGTCGCGCATGATACCATTCACGGCGCGCTTTTCCCGGGCAAACCGAAATGGAATGCGGGCGTCGGCACGGCGATTATGTTTGTCTATGCGGGCTTTGACTGGAAAGTCATGGCCAAAGCGCATCATCAACATCACGCGGAAAGCGGTACAGCGGGCGATCCTGATTTTAATGCAGATGACCCGCACCGTTTTTGGCCGTGGTATTATAAGTTTTTCACGACCTATTTTGGCCTGCGCCAAATCGCTATTTTGGTTGGCTTTACGCTGCTCTATATCGCGCTTGGCGCGCCCTATCTCAACACAATCGTGATGTGGGCCGTGCCTGCCATACTCTCATCTGTACAGCTCTTTTATTTTGGCACTTACCTCACCCATCGTCACGCGGAGGGTTTTCCCGACCATCACAATGCGCGCACGAATGGCTTTCCGAAATGGCTGTCGCTTCTCACTTGTTTTCACTTTGGCTATCACCACGAGCATCACCTTTACCCGCAAGAGCCGTGGTGGCGTTTGCCTTACCGTAAGACAACGCATGAGGCGGACGTCACATGATTATCAATATCCTCATCACTGTCGCGGCCATCATCGGCATGGAAATCTTTGCCATATTGTTTCACAAATATTGGATGCACGGCACCCGAGGCTGGAAATGGCATGAAAGCCATCATGTGCCAACGCAAGGCAAGTTTGAGACAAATGATCTCTACGGTGTCGCGTTTAGTTTCATCGCGGCGGGACTTTTCATCGCGGGGAGTCTCTGGTCACCCGTGCTCTGGTATATTGCGCTCGGCTTTACGATTTACGGCGTGCTTTACGGTATTGTGCATGACGGCCTCGTCCATCAACGCTGGCCGTTTCACTACACCCCATCCAAAAAACTCCTCTGGGGCTACCTCCACAGACTCGTCCTCGCCCACCGCATGCACCACCACGTCACGACGCGCGAAGGCGCCGTGAGTTTTGGGTTCTTGTGGGCGGAAAAGCCCGAAGCGTTGAAAGCGGAGTTAAAGGGGGAGAAGGTTTAATGAGCGAAGCTACGATGTACCTTCTAGCTATCATTATTTTGATTTTTATTTCTCTTGTCGCACTAAAGAGTACACCGAAAAAATGCCATCTACCAATGCTCTGGGGATACAGAGGTGAAGTTTACTGGCAAATACCGCGCCGTTGGGCGGTTAGTGTTACCCCAACTATCGCTGCATTAGCGTTTTATTTGTTTTTATTCGAAACACCTACACCAGATGAAATTCAATCAAATTATGTCCACCCAATTAGCACACTAACAAATAGTATTGTTTTTATTTCGTTCCACTTACTACATATGACCTTGGCTGTATCATACAAGAATAAAAACTAAGGCCTTTCATAAAACCCATCCCTTGGCGATACGTCCACATTCTTTCGCGTCATAGCTGGCCCCATCGCCCCCATCGCGAGCGCCACTTTACGTCCGCCACTTGCGCTCACTCTTTGTTCCCATGCTTGCGATCCCGCGGCTCTTAGTTTCTCGCCGATTTCGCGGTAGACTGACAGCGCGGCGCTAATCGCCCAAGCGCAACGAAACGGGAGTTCTTTAATGCCGACTTTGGCGCTGGCGTAATACTGCTCGGCGATATCAAGCTGAGCGCAGGCGGCTTTGTGAGCAGTTGGCCAATTCTCTGGCTTAGCGAGCTCGGACGAGGATACTGGCGCGCCTGCTTTGATTAGTAAATCCTTGGGCACAAATACGCGGTCCGCTTTGGCGTCATCCACGACATCGCGCGCAATATTGGTGAGCTGAAAGGCGAGCCCTAAATCAGAGGCACGGTCGAGTGTGGCGGCGTCTCTTACGCCCATAATATTGGCCATCATTACGCCAACGACACCCGCGACGTGATAGCTGTAATCGAGAATATCATCGACGGTTTGATAGACACGCTCGCTCGCGTCCATTTCAAAGCCTTTGAGCAAATCCATGGGGTGGCGATGATCGATATTATGGGTTTTCACCACCCGCGCGAGCCCCGCATAGACGGGATTATCTGTCGGCTGCCCAGACAGCGCGGCGCGCGTGTCGATGCGCAATCGCTCTAGTCGTTCAGCTTGACCATCTTTGTAATTTTCAATCTGGTCATGGCCCATGATTTGGCCGTCAATCACGTCATCGCAATAGCGGCACCACGCATAAAGCATAGACGCGTCATCGCGCAAGGCGGGCGGCAAAACGCGCGAGGCAATCGCAAAGCTCTTACTGCCTTGCTTTATGCTCGCATGGCCATGTGCGGTGATGGCGTCCATATTGGTCTAGCGGTTACTCGGCCAGCCAGAGCTTGCTTTATAGGCGCTCAGTTGTCCGTCAAAATCCTGCTCAATCACGCCTGCGGTAGCTTTCGCCGCGCCGACCACGCCAGGCACGCCAGCGCCTGGGTGTGTGCCTGCACCAACAATATACATATTGCCAATTTTATCGTCGCGGTTATGCGGACGGAACCAGGCTGATTGCGTGAGGATAGGCTCTACTGAGAAGGCACTGCCGAGATGACTGTTCAGGTCATCGCGGAAGCCGAAGGGCGTCAGCGTTTTGACCACATCCAAATCACGGCGGAGGTTCGGGATGGAATGCTTTTCAAGATAATCCAAAATCTTGTCGGTATATTGCGGACCGACGACGTCCCAATCAATATCAGCGTTCCCAAGATGCGGCACGGGCGACAGTACATAATAGGCGCTACACCCTTCGGGCGCGAGGCTATCATCCGTCACGCTCGGCGCATGGAGGTAGAGCGAGAAATCATCTGGCAGTTTATTGCCTTTGCCAAAAATCTCGGCAATCAGCTCTTTATAGCGGTTCCCTAGCAAAATGATGTGGTGCTTCATGTCGGGGTGCTTGGCTTTTAGGCCAAAGTAAATCACAAAAAGCGACATGGAATGGGATTTACGTTTGAGCGATTTAGAGTAGCTCTCCCCGCGCTTATGGCCCGACAAAAGCTTCTCATAAGTATGCACGACATCGGCGTTAGAACAGACCAAATCCGCATGCGCCGTGAAGCCGTCATGGGTCGTCACGCCCGTCACGCGATCACCGTCTGTGTGGATGTCTTTAACCTCTGATGAGAGACGCATGTCTCCGCCGAGATCTTCGAAGAGTTGGACAAGACCTTTGACGAGCGCGCCCGTCCCGCCTTTGGCAAACCAAACACCATCGCGGCGTTCGAGCGCATGGATGAGCGCGTAAATCGAACTTGTTTTGAACGGATTGCCACCGACGAGGAGCGATTGAAAAGACAGCAGCTGGCGCACGCGTTCATTTTTCACAAATTTACTGACCATGGAATAAACGCTGCGGTCCGCACGTAAACGCACGAGTTGCGGTGCGGCAGCGATCATCTGACGCATTTTCAAAAATGCCGTCGTGCCGAGCTTCTCATAGCCTTCGTGGTAAAGCTCTTTGGAATAGTCGAGAAATTTGTAATAGCCCGCCACATCATCAGGGTTCCGTTCGCGGATTTGGCTCTCTAAAAATTCATCATCATTATTATAATCAAACGTATCGCCGTCTTCCCACTGGAGTCTGTAAAACGGGTCGACAGGCAGAAGCGTGACATAATCATCCATATTGCGACCCGAAAGCTCAAACAATTCGCGCAAGCAATTGGGGTCCGTGATGACCGTCGGGCCGCCGTCAAATTTATAGCCTTTTTCCTCATAAACATAGGCGCGGCCACCGGGTTTATCGCGCTTATCCAGCAGCGTCGTTTGAAAGCCCATACTCTGCAAACGGACGGCCAGTGCGAGGCCGCCAAAGCCTGCGCCAACAACAATGGCCGTCGGTTTATCGCCGACTTGCGCGACAGCTTTTTCTTGGAGCGTTACATTCATGAATCTTGTTTCCGTTTCGCGCGTTCGCGCTTGATAAAGGCTTTTTCAGAGAAATTATATAGCGCTTTTGATACGGGCACTGGCGGTTTTCCGATGAGGATGCGCACTTTGTCGCGCCAAGTGAGCTCACCTGCATAAAAGCGCTCAATAAGGCCTTGGTTTAAGCCGTAAAAGCGTTGGAGGACTGCGTAGCGTTCCTCGGGTTTAGCGGCGCGGAATAGCATACGGTTTAACAGGCGGAGGAATGACTCACGACTTTTATGATTGGACTGCATTATACGAATTATCTTTTCCGAGAACACGAAATCACTTGCCATGCTTGATATGTGATCTGCAGTTTTGAGTGCATCAGGGAAACTGTATCCCGTTACCGCGTGATAGAAGCCGCCTCTAATACCGACACGGGTATTATTTCCTTCAACATCTTTCACCGCCAAAGTAATCGGCAGAACCCCCTTCTCTCGGCGCACAACGTCATAGTCCCTCACGCCCAAATTATCACGGATATAGTCCTTTATCCGCGCATCAACTTCTTGAGACTTTAACTCTGGCCCGTCTGTGTAATAAGTATCCTCAACAAGGATTTCCGTCTCACTATAGGGTAAGCAATAAACAAAGCGGTACCCACCAAGTTGTGGCACAGTGGCGTCCATAATGATAGGCCGCTCAACCCCATGCGGCTTTGCCGTCTTAATCACATGGCCCACAAATTTTTGGTAGCCCAGAAAGACATCATCATTAGGCTCAAAGCCACGCGCGTCGAGAACGCAAGTCGCGCTCATCTTACTGCCAGACGCCAGAAACACTGTATCTTCGGTTAGCGCGTCGACTTGAGAGTTTAACATCACTTGTAAACGCCCGCTCTCAATATGCGGCTGGACACAGGCGCGAAGCGTGTCGCTATTTCCTGTGCAATAGGTGATATCAAGCGTACGCCTTCGCTTCGGAAATTTTACATCATAGCTGTCCCATTGATAGGCAATAAAGGGTGCTATCCAGTCATGCAGTTCTGGCGTGACATCGGTCATGTTAAATGACCACGTATGGTCGGCCGCAATGCGGTCGCTTGCTTCAATGATAGTTATGGTCAAATCTGGGTTTACGTCCAAGCAACGCCACGCCGTTAGCAGCCCAGAGAGCCCTGCCCCGACGATAATCATATCGGATGTTTTATGTGGCGAATCGTATGTCACCCCTTGCTTTTAAAGCAGCAAAGCACGGAATCAACGCGGCATTAAAACGCTATGAAGACAATAAGACATGGGTAATGTGCACCTCCTATAAGTGTGTTCCATAGCCACGCGGCCTAGCCGTGAAATTTTTGAACCTCACAAAAGATTTATAACACTTTTTTGTGAATAAGACTGTGAAACACTCCCCAAAGACATTTCCGTCTGTCATAGATAAGTGTGTCCGAAGTAATCTGAGGGCACGGCGGGCTACACCGTTGCCCCACATCGACACCGTAGTCCGCCACCTGTCCAGAACAAATTAGAAAATAGACTAAGTTGCGGGGACGTAGCTTTCGTCATGTTTTGCTAGCACTTGAGACGCTTCAACCGTGCCTGCGTCTGATTGAGTCCCAACAACGACAATGCCTTGGCCTTCACGGAAAAGGTCTGGCAACGCACCTGTATAGCTGACGGTGACAATGCCTTTGGCATCACCTTCAAAGTCGCGGAGATCAAATGCCGTACGCAGGCCCTCACCCGCGCGCACACTCCCCTCAACGACAATACCGCCAACGCGAAGAAGTGGGGTTTCTGAGATAAATGTGGGAGCCGCGACGTCACTTGGGTCGTAGAAAAATTGCGTGTTCTGACGCAGGGCCGTGGAGAGCAACCACGCTCCTAATGCAAGACCAAAAGCGCAGAGCGCAATTATTCCCAACCGACGATTTCTATGCTTTGGAGCCATAGCAGCTATTTAGCGCCAACCGCCCCAAATTCAAGGCGGCATTTTCGACACATATATGCGGGGGCGGCAAGTTGTCGTTATATCCTTTTGGCGTTTTTAATGCGGGTCAGCCATGTTAAAGACAAGCATGGACAAGACCGCCACAGCACAGCAAAAGACATTTGATGTCACACGCGCCCTTACGGCGTTTAAGTTAGAGCTCAATGATATTGCTTTATCGCGAGGCGGACATACACTTATCTCTGGTCTCACTTTGACGGTTGCGCCTGGTGAGCTTTTATGGGTCGGCGGAGATAATGGCATTGGCAAATCATCTCTGCTACGCGTCATTTGCGGATTGTCACGTCCCGACCACGGACAAATTGAGTGGACGCAAAACGGTGTGCCCTGCGCCGCGCATGACATGATTGCCTATCAAGGGCATTTGGACGCATTTAAGCCAAACCTAACCGCTCGCGAAGCGCTCTCCTTTTGGGCAGACGTCCTAGATAAAGATGACACGGCCTCGACGCTCTTAAATATGGTTGGTCTCGGCGAGCGTGCAGATGTGCCGTGTGGACATCTATCGGCGGGGCAAAAACGCCGTCTCTCTCTTGCGCGTATTATACTCTCGGCTAAGCCTCTGTGGATTATGGATGAGCCCACGGCGGCAATGGACGCGGATGGCGTAGCGCTTATCCATGGCCTCATCAGCGCACATATCGCGCGCGGCGGGAGCGCCATCATCGCCTCTCACCAATCACCCGTCATAGCGGGACTGCGTACGCGCCAACTCGTCTTAGAGGCGGCGAGCTAATGGGTGCACTTATCAAACGCGATATATTGCTGGCATGGCGTAGCGGCGGCGCTTGGCTGCTCGGCGTGATATTCTTTCTGCTATTCATCACATTTTGCGTTATTGCGGCAGGCGGTGAAGCGCCACAACTCGATGCCTATGGCCCCGCCTATATTTGGCTCGCGCTGCTATTTGCGACACTGCTCTCATTTGGCGCCATATTTAGTGATGACCTGAATGACGGGACGCTTGAGCAACTTGTGTTGTCTGGTCTTACGTCGTTCTCCGTGACTGTCGCGAAATGGGTAGCTTTTATGATACTCACGATAGGGCCTGTCTTTATTTTACTGCCTGTGGTCGGCGTCATGTTGGGATTGTCAGTGCCGCGTATATCTGGACTAGCCTTATCCGTGTTGTTCGCCACGCCTGCGCTCGCGGCTTACGGCGTTATGGCGGGCGCGCTGATGGCATGGCGGGGCAAAGGCGGCTTTCTTATTATCCTCATCTCCGCGCCCTTCCTTATCCCCGTGCTGATATTCGGGCTCGCGGCAGTAGACAGCTACGCCCGCTTTGGGATATCAGCCTATGAATTTCGCGCGCTCGGCGGGCTGAGCCTCATCGCCATGGCGATTGGACTTCCCGCTGCGAGCGCAGCCCTCACCGCGAATTTGGAATAGGTCGAACATCACATGATTTCATATCTCGCCAATCCTGCCCGCTTTGAACGCTTCGCGCGCTACGCCGCGCCCATTTTTGGCCTGCTCTCGGTTTTGGCTTTCGCAGTTGGCCTCTATTACGCGCTTATCAAAAGCCCACCTGAAAAATACCAAGGCGATGCCGCACGCATTATGTACGTCCACGTGCCCGCCGCGTGGTGCGCGATGATGGCCTACACCGCACTCGCGGTGGCGAGCCTTGTTAGCTTTGTCTGGCGTCATCCGCTGGCCGATAGCGCGGCGAAAGCCTTCGCGCTTCCAGGTGCGGCCTTCACATTTCTCGCCCTTGCGACGGGCAGTCTCTGGGGAAAGCCGATTTGGAACACATGGTGGGAATGGGACGGGCGCATGACGTCTGTTTTGATTTTACTCTTTATCTACCTCGCCTATATGGCGCTCTGGGCAGTCATTGAAGATAAGAAACGCGCCGCGCGTCTCGCCAGTATTTTCGCCATGGTCGGCTTTATCAATATCCCGATAATAAAATACTCTGTTGAGTGGTGGAATAGCCTGCATCAGCCCGCCTCCATCTCAAAGCTTGAAGCAAGCTCGATTTACTCAGGCGAGATGATTGCCGCGCTGCTTATTATGATGCTTGCCTATAGCTGCCTATTTGGCTGGCTGTCCATTCACGGCATTAGGCGCGACATCGCCAAAATGAAAGCCGCGCGCAGCAGCGCCCCCGCCGCCACTGCGACGATAACGGAGCTATAGCCATGCTCGATTTTGGAAAATATGCAGTTTATGTCTGGGCGAGCTACGGCCTATCGGCCGCTGTGCTTGGCGCGCTTGTCATCTATACTTTTGCTAATAAGCCCAAAGATAAATAGATGAGCGAAGAATTAGACATCGCTTTTCACGCCTTGGGCGATACGCCCTATTTGCGGCTCAAAAACCTCATGGCGAAACTTCGCGCACCAGACGGATGCCCGTGGGACCGTGAACAAGATTTCGCAGATATCGCCCGCTACACAATTGAAGAAGCCTATGAAGTTGCGGACGCGATTGCGCAAAACGACATGACGCATCTGCGCGAAGAGCTTGGCGATCTTCTCTTCCAAACCGTGTTCCATTCGCGCATCGCCGAAGAAGCGGGGCATTTCTCGCTCGATGATGTCAGCGATGATCTGGTGCGCAAAATGGTGCGACGTCACCCACATGTGTTTGGCGATGGTCACAAACGCAACGCCGAAGAACAAGTCCTAGAGTGGGAAGAGGTGAAAGCGCAGGAACGCGCGGCGAAAGGCGAGACGGAGCGTGAAAACAAAAGCCTACTCGACGATGTCGCCCTTGCCCTGCCCGCGCTCATGCGCGCGGAAAAACTCCAAAAACGCGCTGCACGGGTTGGGTTTGATTGGCCAAATCTTGACGGCGTCATAGATAAAATCGTCGAAGAAGCGCAGGAAGTCGCCGAGGCCGCAGAGAGTCAAGACCCTGACTCCATAGAGGACGAAATGGGTGATCTTTTATTTGCAGTCACAAACCTCGCCCGAAAACTCGGCGTTGATCCCGAAGTCGCCCTGCGCCGCACCAATGATAAATTCACGCGGCGGTTTAAATCTGTCGAAGTGGACGCAAAAACGGTCGGCAAAGCCCTGCCCGAAATGAGCCTAGAAGAGATGGACGCGCTCTGGAACGCGGCGAAGCGGGCGGAGCGGGGTTAAATCCCGACGATATCAAAACCTGCGTTTTTAAAATCAGTTGCCAACTCTCGAATGTGGTCTGGGCCGACTTCGCAGCAGCCGCCAATGATTGTCGCTCCTGCCGCGACCCACTCACGCGCATAGGCGGCATAGGCTTTGGGGGTGAGGTCTGTGCGCGCCTTTAGGCCTGACGTCGTTCCACCTGCATTAAGCGGTGCGACGGATTGGAAGCCATTGGCATAACCGCCCACACGCCCAAAGGTGCCGGCCAAAGTCGGCATAGCGGCTGTTAATGTCTCAGGCATGGAGCAATTTACCGTTACGGCTTTGACGCCAAGCGGGGCGACGGCTTTGACAGCGTCAGTTAAGAGTTCGCCAGAACGGAGTTGGAGCGGGTTTTCATCATCAAGTGTGAAGCTGACCACTGTCTTGAACCCTGCCTCTCGCGCCGCTGTCACAGAGGCCACAGCCTCGCGTATGGTCGACATGGTCTCGCAGAAAAACAGCTCCACGGCGTCTTCTTGGATGGCGACGAGTTCGCGGTATTGCGCGAGGCAGGCCGCCGCATCTGGCGCGAGATCTGGTTTATAGCTCGCCACGATTGGCGGCAAACAACCCGCAATTTGAACGTCATTTTCACCTGCTTTTTCTTTTGCGCTTAAAGCAATTTCCTTTGCTGCCGCATGAATTAGCGCAAACAAATCAACAGACGCATCGCGTTCAAGCCGCGCAGGGGTGGCAGTATAATTATTGAGCGTTATGACTTTCGCGCCCGCTTTTAAAAAATCAATATGCAGGGCTTCAACAAGCTCTGGTGCGTCGAGCATGACGCGCGTTGACCACAACGGCGTGGGCGCAACGCCCGAACGACGCACAAGTTCTTGGCCCATACCACCGTCAAGAAGCGTAATTTGTTTTGTCATAGTCTCGTCTTATTTATCTTGTCGTGTCTATTCCCAATCGGCCTTCACGGGCGGAATATAGCCGACAATAAGATTTGAATTTCGCGCTCTGAATTTGCCCGCATCAGCTTCTGATAAGCCCACACTCATCAGGCAATCGCCATTGCGCTTAGTATCCTCGGACCGCACATCACCATTGGCGTGAAGCCATGCCCGCACGCTATAATCTTTAGGCCCGATGCGCACATCGATAACTTCATCGCCCTCAGATAGCGCTTTCTCAATACCTTGCAGCAAATTCTGAACGCCCTCACCCGTTAAGCAACTGGCGAGATAGGCGGACGTTTGCGCGTCAAATTGTTGAGACGCGACAGCGCGCTCTTTCAACTGGGCTTGGTCTTCATCTGAAAGGAGGTCTGCTTTATTCCACATTTCGATCATCGGCTGCCCATGTTGCGGCCCCGCTTCAATGAGGTCGAGGACATCGGTTACGTCTTTCGCACGCGCTTCAGATAGCGGGTCGGCGATGTCGCGCACATGGACGAGCAAATCAGCTTCTTTGACCTCTTCGAGTGTCGCGCGGAACGCACTGATCAATGCTGTCGGCAAATCCGCGATGAAACCCACAGTATCAGACAAAACGGCAGGCTTCCCACTAGGCAGTGGCATGATGCGGTGCGTAGTATCAAGGGTGGCGAAAAGCATATCTTTGGCCAGGACGCCGCCTTCTGTGAGGATGTTAAACACGCTCGATTTCCCCGCATTGGTATAGCCGACAAGCGCGACCACTTTTTCTGGCGCGCGCTGGCGTTTCTGGCGTTGCAGACCGCGTGTACGGCGCACAGACTCGAGCTCTTTTTCGAGCTTGAGCATTTTATCCATCACTTGGCGACGGTCACTTTCAATCTGCGTTTCACCCGGGCCAGACATTGCACCTGCACCCCCGCGTTGGCGTTCCAAGTGAGTCCATGTGCGTACAAGGCGAGAGCGTTCATAGGCTTGGCGGGCAAGTTCAACTTGGAGCGTCCCTTCTTTGGTCGCGGCGCGCAGTCCGAAAATCTCGAGAATAAGTCCCGTACGGTCCACAACTTTGCAGTTCCACGCCTTTTCAAGGTTACGTTGCTGAATGGGGCTTATGGAGGAGTTCACAACAACGAAGTCGATTTTGTCAGCCTTCACCATCGCTTTAATTTCGGCGACTTTACCTTTGCCGAAATATTCTGATGCACGAATTTCGCGCAAAGGCACGATAATTGCGCCCACGACCTCAGCCTGAAGCGCGACCGTTAAGCCTTCCGCTTCTTCGACGCCGTAATCTGCCACATATTGCGGCATAGTCGAGGGGCGCGGGTGCAGAACAAGCGCCCGCTGAATTTTTTCATCAAGTGTAATCATAGAGGCAGCAAATGGGCGTTCACACACCCAAAATCAACCGCAGAAATCAACAATTACTCGTCGACCTCTTCTTGAGGGAACATATCAACATTGCCCGACGGCATGATTGTTGAAATCGCATGTTTATAAACAAGCTGAATCTGCCCATCACGGCGCAGAAGAACACAAAAATTGTCAAACCACGTGACAACGCCTTGCAGCTTTACGCCATTTACGAGGAAGATTGTGAGCGGCATTTTCGTCTTACGCACAGCATTCAAAAATGTGTCTTGTAGATTTTGTCTTTTGTCTGACATTTTATATCCTTTTACTCGGCCATTGCTCTTTGCGGCAGGCTCTGAAACCACACAATTGTTTTGAGGGGATTTGCGAGGTGTGGCAACCCCTATAAAATGACTTTTGACAATTTAAGCGTGAACAACCATCAAGATTTAAACTAGCCGCGGCGCATAGTTACGCCTGATAGCGCCGCGAAAACTGTCAGCACTTCGACACGTCCAAGCAGCATAATTGCAGCCGCAATCATCTGCTGCGACACGTTAAAGTCTGAGAACTCTGTGCCTGTCATTGTCGCAGGTAGTAGCGGCCCCATATTCGAGAGCGATGCCGCCGTAGCCGCGACTGATGTCTCGAGGTTAAGCCCCGCCGCCGTGAGGGCAGCAATCCCAAATGACAGCACAAGCGTGTAGCCAAAGAAATACATCCAAATCGACAAAAATGCCGTATCAGGGATGACACGTCCTCTGAACATGATCGGCAAGGCGCGGGATGGATGCGGCAGTCGGCTGAGATCTGTCACGAGATGTCTCAGCAATAAAATCATGCGAATCATTTTGACACCTCCTGTGGTCGAGAGCGCAGATCCCCCGACCAAGGCAACGGCAATTAAAATCGCAGGCGGCAGCATTTCAATGCCAATCACGTGGTAATCAAAGCCTGCGGAACTGGCGAAAAAAATCGCTTCGGGTAAAAGTGTAGTGAACTGAAGAGGACCTGCGAAAAACATACCGACCAGCAAAAGCGCGCCAGATATATAGATGACACCGCGATGTTCGATGTTACGCACTAGCCGCATCTGATTACGCCAGCCGCGCTTTCGTACCAAGTCCCATAGCACAGCAACACTGAACGCCCCTGCAAGACAAAATACGGCGAGCACCATTGCACTTGCGGGTCCCATATACGCTGCCATAGGGCCGTCACGCGGAGTCAGTCCGCCAGTTGAAACAGAGGTCAACGAGAGGCAGAGAGCGTCAAATATCGGCGTGCCTGTGATAATAAGCAGTAAAAAACATATAATTGACAACCCCAAATACACAGCGAGCACGACACGTCCGATACCAATTAAGCGGGTAAATAACTCCCCGGTTTTTAGCGTAAACAATCGAGAGCGATGAACACCTGTGCCCGATAAATTGAGGGCCGCAAGGATAACAACAGCAAATGTCGCCGCGCTAACCCCTCCAAACCACTGTAATAAACTGCGCCAAAGCAATAAGGTCTTGGGCATAGCGTCGGCACTGAGCGTGGAGGCTCCCGTAGTTGTTACCGCGGAGACAGCCTCAAAATAAGCGGTCGCGAAATTGGGTGTGACTTGTGATACCGAATAAGGCAACGCAAATAGCACAGGCATAATCAGCCAGAACAATAGCAAAAAAGCGAGCGCGTCAGAATTACTTTCGCGCGCAGGCGTATTGCGTGTCGAGAAGATAAATAACGCACCAACAACGCCTGTCAAAACAGTCAAAAAGGCAAACCGCAAAGCTTCACCAAACTCGAACAAAATCACAGCCGATAGCGCCGTTAAAGCCATCAAAACAGCGCAAATGACAAAGCTATTACCAAGCCATAAAAATATGCGGGTAAGCGCCATTAGCTTGCATCACTCACTGCTAGAAATAATCCATGCTGACGCGAAATAATTGTTCTACGGATTTTAGGGCACCGCGTTCTGCGAGAAGGACAAGTTTATCACCAGGTTTAACGATTTGATCGCCATTTGGGTATATTACGCGTCCATCATGGATGACCGCGCCAATGGTAATGCCTTCGCCAATCTCCACACTGCCAATCGTTTTTCCAGCGAGCGGCGACGTTTCAAGCACTTCACCTTCCATTACCTCGGCTTCACCTTCTTCGATAGAGAAGACATCCAAAATACGACCGCGTCTCACATGACGCAAAATGGATGATACAGTTGTCGCGCGCGGATCGACAATCAAATCAACACCGAGTTCTGTACGTACGCCCTGCATCGACTCTTCATTAACTAAAACAACCGTACGCTCTGCGCCTGTTTTTTTGGCAAGCACAGCTGAAAGCAAGTTTGTTTTATCGTCATCGGTCAAGCATAAAACGAGTTCAGCCGTCGCGACACCTGCCTCTTCTTGAATAGAGGCGTCCATCGCGTCACCGTTTAAGATAACTGTTTTACGTAAAGACTCAGCCGCCTTTTCCGCGCGGGCTTTATCGCGCTCAATCACGCGCACGCGCACGCCGGCGACTTTTTCAAGTTGCTCTGCTACATAGGCCCCGATATTACCGCCGCCAATAATAACAATCTGGCGCGCCTTTTGTTTTGTGTTACCGATAATTTCAAGAAGACGCGGCGCGTGTTCGGCCAGCGTAATCACATAGGCTTCATCGCCTGGGTTGAGCGTATCCTCACCCGTAGGCGCAAAAATGCCGCCATCACGTTTGATTCCGACGACAATGGCATGAAGATCTGGAAATAAATCTGTGATTTGATGTAGCGGCGTACTGATAATTGGTGTGTCCTCGGTGATTCGAATGCCAATAAGTTGCACGCGTCCATCCGCAAATGGCACAACATCAAACGCACCTGGCGTATTAATACGGCGTAAGATTGAGCGGCCAATTTCAACTTCGGGTGAGATAATCACGTCAATCGGCATGTTGTCTGTCGAGAACAAATCATTCCATTCACTTGCGAGATAGTTTTGCGCGCGCACCCGCGCGACCTTTGTTGGCACGCTAAACAGAGAGTGCGCGATTTGGCAGGCCATCATATTGACCTCATCAGAATAGGTTACCGCGATAATCATCTCGGCTGACTCTGCCCCAGCACGAGCCAGCATGTCAGGATAAGCGCCATGTCCAACAATACCGCGCACGTCATATTCGGTTGTAATCTGGCGAATAAGCTCTTGGGATAAGTCGACAACGGTCACCGTATTGCCTTCTGATGCAAGACGCGCCGCAATCCCTTTACCTACACGACCTGCGCCGCAAATGATAACTCTCATATTAAAGTCCTCTTAGCGCAAATTAGACTGCAAAATCATGCCTGTCTAATCGTCATCGCGATTATTGGCATTAACGCCTAAAGACTTCAACTTTCGATGCAAGGCAGAACGCTCCATACCTACAAATGACGCCGTGCGCGAAATATTACCGCCGAAACGCTCGATTTGAGCTTGAAGATATTCACGCTCAAAGTGCTCACGCGCATCACGCAGCGGCATGGCGATGATCTTTTCATTCTCTGTCCCGCCGCCTGAGCCGCGTACGACACTGACCTCAGGCGGTAGAGTTTTAAGCGTAATGGGTTGAGACGGGTCACCTGTTGCCAAAATCAGTAACCGTTCAACATTATTGCGAAGCTGGCGAACATTTCCTGGCCAATCATGGGCTTGCAGCGCCGCCATTGCATCTTCGCCAATTTCGCGCGCAGGCAGTCCAGTAGACGCGGCGAGGCGCTCAATAAAGTGATTAACCAGATCAGGAATGTCTTCACGCCGCGTCGCCAGCGGTGGAGCTTCAAGCGGCATCACATTCAAACGGTGATAGAGGTCTTCGCGAAAACGACCGAGCTTTGCTTCTTTCTCTAGGTCACGCGATGTCGAGGTAATCACGCGCACATCAACCTGCACATCATCCGTATCACCAACACGCTGAAAGCGTTGCTCAACAAGGAGGCGCAATAGCTTGCCTTGGGTCTCCATCGGCATATCAGCGACTTCGTCCAGATAAAGGGTTCCGTTATGCGCTTTCTCGAGCAGGCCTGTCTTTGTTTGCCCATCATCACTGACAGAGCCAAAAAGTTCTTCTTCAACACGCTCGGGCACCATTGACGCGGCATTGACGGCTTTGAACGGCCCCGTTGCACGACCTGACTCGCCATGCAAAAGTCGCGCAATAAGCTCTTTGCCTGACCCGCTTGGGCCCGTGATTAAAACGCGACTATTAGTCGGCGCAATGCGGGAAACTTTCTGGCGAAGCTGGGCAATCAAGGGCGATTGCCCAACAAGCTGGTCATCGCTTGTCGCACGACCTTTCAGGTCTTCATTTTCTTGACGCAATCGCGCATTCTCCAGCGCACGTGACACGGTCACAAGGAGTTTTTCGGCCTTAAAAGGTTTCACGATATAATCAAAGGCGCCTTTGCGTATGGCCGAAACAGCTGTCTCAACTGTGCCGTGACCCGAAATCACGATGACAGGCAGATTGGGTGTATTAACCTTCACTCGGTCAAGAAGTTCTATCCCGTCCATCGAACTTCCTTTGAGCCAGACATCCAAGACGACCAAATTAGGCACGCGCGTTTTCATCGCGTCCAGCGCCTCTTCTGACGTTGCCGCTTGCCTAACTTGATAGCCTTCATCCTCGAGAATACCTGCAATCATGTCTCGAATATCGCCTTCGTCTTCGACGATTAATATATCATATTTCATAGTCGCTACTTTCAGTTTGAGCGCTGCCCGCGAATGTATGGGAGCTTGGCTCAGCCGCCATCTCAGCTTTAGGGAGAGAGAAAATAAATTCGGCGCCCGTCTGACCATCCAGGCGGTCGGCGAGGCGAATATAACCGCCGTGATCTTCGGCCACGCGCTGCACGATGGCGAGCCCAAGACCCGTTCCGCTTTCGCGCGTGGTGACGTAAGGTTCAAGCAGGCGTTCTTTATCAGGAAGCGGCCAACCCGTGCCGTTATCCAGAATGTTGAGTTCATAGCTCTGCTCGGTCACAATAACTGAGATATCAATATGGCCGTCTTTCGCCGCCCCGCCCTCACTGTCTTGGCGGCGCGCTATCGACTCGCAGGCGTTCTTAATAATGTTGGCGAGCGCTTGCGAAATCAGGCGAGCATCACACAAAACATAGGCTGCTTTTGATGGACGACCAAAGCTAAACATCACATTTGGAAAGGCCACGCGTTGCTCAAACACCACATCATCCAAGAGGTCACGTAAATCAACACTTTCAAATTCTGGCGCTGGCATGCGAGCGAAGGCGGAAAACTCATCCACCATGCGTTCAAGGCTACCGACTTGGCGAATAATTGTCTGCGTGCAGTTATCAAACACGTCTTGATCAGCGAGATTTTTGCCAGAATATTTGCGTTGTAACCGCTCCGCAGAGAGTTGAATGGGCGTCAGCGGGTTCTTAATTTCATGCGCAATTCGGCGCGCAACTTCACGCCATGCAGAGTGTCGCTGCGCCGCGACAAGACGCGTCATATCATCAAAAGTCAGCACCCAACCTGTATCTTTACGCGCCCCCAAATAGGCTGACACACGCAGGTCAAAGTTACGCGACCCATTTAGCGTTTCAAAACTAACTTGATCTTCGGCGACATTCATAACATCTTCGCGCGCATCTCTAAAGGCCGATGCAAATTCAGGCAACACAGTCTCAACAGGCTGCCCCAGCATCGTCTCTGACCCCATACCTAGCAATCTCACAGCAGAGGCGTTGACCAAAGTGATGCGGCCCTCTTGGGACAAACCCACGACGCCCGCGCGGACACCTGATAGCACGGCTTCCGAGAACTGACGTCGCTGCTCAGAGATATCATGTTCACGAATGAGCTCGTCACGCTGGCTCGAAAGTTGCTGCGTCATACGGTTAAAGGCCGAGCCGAGATCGCTCATCTCGCCCCAATCGCGCTGCACATTTACCCGCGCGCTGAGGTCGCCATCGCGCACTTGTTCTGCCGCATCCACGAGACGCCCGAGCGGATCAATAATGCGGTTCGCTAGCATAATACCGAGCCAAACAGCGGCCGTCAGAATGATAAGCACTGTCTCAAAAAACGTGAGCGCAAAGACACGCTCAATACGGTTTTGGTCCGCGATATAGCCGTCCAGAGCTTTCTCGGACGCATCAATGCCCGAAATGGATGACAACACTTTGGAGTTAGACCGCAGATAGCGCCCCGCATAAAGATATACGCCTGCATAGGTTTCAAGCTCAGTCAGCACGGCGAGATAGTTAATGTCATCGCGCTGGCTAAACGCCATTTCGCCGTTACGTACGGCCTCAAATGCGGACCGCACAGGCACACGCATATCAGGGGCTTGACCACTTTGGGAGCGCATCAAAATCATGCCATCGCGGGTCATCAAAAAGACTTCGTCAAATCCAAGACTAAGGCGTTCGACACCAAGCCGCGCCGTATTTGTCACGCGATTTTCAAGAAGAGCGGACGAGCTGTTAAGGCGGCGTTTCAACGTACCCGTATCGCGGATGAGCGCACGCCTTTCATCCGCGAGATAGCTATCGAGAAATGTTCGCGCCTCTTCCATATATATGCGGTTAGAGCCGCCGACGACTTCGCTAATATTACGGCTAATTAGCGTGGTCGAAAACGCCCCCACAAGAATAGCAGGAATCAAGGCTGCAAGTGAAAAGACAAGCACAAATCGACGATGAAGCAGCGGGGCGGAACGGCGGCTTTTGCCAGAAAAGAGAATATTCCAAAGTTGCCGCCCCATGATAAGGACGAGCACGGCGAGCAGCACAAGATTAAACTGCAAAATCGGAAGTGCCTGCACAGTACGCTCAGCATCCCCTGACAGAGCAAAGAAAATACCAATAACAACGAGCGAGGTTGAGAGCGCAAATAGTAATCCTAAAAGTGCATTTGACGCGAAGCGCGGCGGATTACGCAGGCGCTCAAAGCTCGGTCCCCGTCGCGCGCGCGTCTTTTGCTCGACAATCGCATCTTGCGAGGCGTCAGTCTCTGCTGTCACATTGCGCTTGGCCCCATGTGATAAAGCAGGCGTGTTGACGGCATTTGCTAGCTCAACCATAAATCCAATAGGTGGCGCGATCCTTGCGAGTCGCAAACTGTTACTTGTTTAGCACAGTGTTGCTAATTATCAACAGTTTGCTCACTTCCTTAACTGACTATTTCGCCATAGTTTGAATGTGAAACGAGCGGGCTTAATCAATATCCAGTGTCCTCAAACGCGTACGCAACGTATTGCGGTGAATGCCAAGTCGGTCAGCGGCTTTCGCGCGGTTACCCCCTGTAATGCGCAATGCTTCGACAATGAGGGGACGTTCAACCCAAGCCAGCGCAGATTGATAATGGCTTTCGTCACCCTCCTCTGGCGCAGGCAGGTTGAGCAGTTGTCGGCAAGCGTCTTCTAGCAAGCCCGTCAATTTCTGACTATCCTCTGATGAGGCATTAGAGACGATATCTTTAGAAAATTCTTGCAGCACCATATCGGCCGTGATGACATCATCAGAATAGAGCACAGACAATCGCCGTACGAGATTTTCAAGCTCCCTGACATTGCCGTCCCAACTATGGCGGTGGAGTACATCAAGTGCCTCTGTCTCAAACCGACGATTTTGCCCAGGTGAGCTTTGCGATAAAAAACTCTCGGCGAGTTCATAGGTATCGCGATCACGTTGGCCTAAATCTGGGATTCTTATTTCGGCGACATTAATGCGAAATAGAAGATCATCGCGAAACTCACCTGCCGCAGCCAAACGCCGCAAATCTTTGCGCGTCGCAGAGAGAACGCGCGGGCGGTTCGCCATCGGGATATACTCCGCCTCAGTCATGACCTCAAGCAAGCCCTCTTGTTGTTGCGCAGACAACTCGGCAATCTCATCAATATAGATGTCGCCGCCATTTACTTTTTGCAGAGTCAGTGAAGTGTTAGAAAAATCTGTATTGCGTAGGAATGGACGTTCGCGGCGCGGACCACCATCATGCAGTAGACGCGCAACCAAGTCTTTTCCCGTTCCCACAGATCCAGATATCAAAACAGGCAAATCACCCGACGCAAAGCGAGACACGGCGCGATAAACAGGTTGCATAGCCGCGCTGCGACCAATCATCGGCAGCTTTCCAAGCTCGGCGCTCAGGCGGGCTTTACGCGGATTCACACTCTGCCCCGCACGCGCCACGGCGTTTGTGACGTCGTCAAGCTCAAACGGCTTGGGTATATATTCAAAGACTTTGTGCTCGCCTGATTTAAGCGCCGTATTGACCGTATTATTTGCGCTAATCACGATGACAGGCATTTGCGGTCGGGCCTGCGCAATCTCAGGCAAACGCTCAAACACTTCTCGGCCCGACATCATTACGTCCGTCACGACAATATCGCCCTGCCCCGCTACGGCCCAGCGCACGAGCGTTTCGGCATTATCTGTTGCTTTGACGCTATGCCCTGCGCGGGTCAGAGCTTTAGACAGAACAAGGCGGACGCTATCGTCATCATCAGCAAGTAAAATTTCGTATTTCATTTAACTCTGGTCCTCTTCCGTTAGCATAGGGAGTAAAATTGAAAACACTGTTTTGCCGGGGCGAGAGCGCACTTCGACAAGTCCGCCATGCGCGGCTGCAACCTTTGACACAAGCGCAAGGCCTAAACCTTGGCCAGACGGTTTATTAGTCACAAAGGGTTGGAAAATTTGATCACGAATAGCGGGCGAAATGCCTGGGCCATTATCAATAATCCGGATTTCAATTGGCAAGCTATGCCCCTTCTCCCCAGACGGGGTTTTGCGCGACACACCTGCGCGAAAAGCCGTTTCCAGAGAAATTTCTCCAGAATTATTAGTCGTGGATATTGCCTCGCTCGCATTTTTAATGACGTTAAGTATAGCCTGCATCAGCGTATCGCGATCCCCCAGTGTTTCGGGCAGTGAGGGGTCATACGTCTCTGTAAAAACGATGTCGTGTTCAGAGGATGACTGTACGAGTTTACGCGCGTCTCTGAGAACTTCGTGAATGTTAACAAGGCTCACATTCTCAGGATTACGGTCGCCAAGTGTTTCCATACGGTCGGTGAGGCGCCTGATACGGTCGGTCTCGGACGCGATAAGTTTTATCAGCGCTTGCCCTTCATCTGACGTCACATCATCGCTGAGCAGTTGCGCTGCACCGTGAATGCCAGCTAGCGGATTTTTAATCTCATGCGCGAGCATCCGCCCCATTGCAGAGACCGCAAGCTCATTTGATTTTGTATCATTAGGCTGGGTAGCAAGCAGCGAAATAATCATGCCAATGCGGCCTTGAGTTGGAAATAACGTGATGTGGCAACGCTCGTCTGCCGCGTCTTTACGCATCACGATGAAGCCGCGCAAAGACACTGCCGTTTCAGTTTCACCGCAGCGTTTTGCGGCATTTTCTATATCCTCGCACGCCCTCAAAAAATCACAGAAAGAGCGGCCCAAGACAGCGCGCGCGGACTGTCCTAACCATTCTTCAGCCATTTGATTCAGCCAGCGAATATCGAGATCCGTGCTGCCGAAAATAAAGACGGGCGTCGGCAGGTCTTCGGCGAGCGCATCTGGAACAAATTCACCAATCATGCCGCCACCTCAAGCGCGTCCGGTCGCAGATAAATATCGCGCAAACCCGCCAAGACCCGCTCTGTATCCTCTGTGCGGCAAAGCTCGGCTCTCAATGCGCGGCGTTGGTCTTCGCCAAGTTGTGGGGCATGATCGATATATCCTGCGACATGCTTGCGCGCGACACGCAGGCCTTTACGCACAGGATAAAAATCAAGCGTATATTGATAATGAGACGTAGCGACATCGGCCATCTCATCGGGCGAAAGCGGCTCTGGCGTCGGTTCGCCGTTTACTTTTGCGATAATTTCGCGCAGCGCCCATGGTCGCCCGACAAGGCCGCGCCCGACCATCACACCCGCCGCGCCTGATTGCTCAAGTGCCTGAACAGCGTCCGCGCCCGTTTGAATATCGCCATTCACGAATACAGGGACTTTTACTGCGCGGACAGTTTCACCGACGGTTTTCCAATCGGCGTCACCTTCATAAAATTGGCAGCGCGTGCGGCCATGTACGGTCAGCATACATACGCCGAGCCCCACGGCGCGGCGCGCAATCTCTGGCGCGTTCAAGCTGTCATGATCCCAGCCAAGGCGCATCTTCAACGTCACAGGTTTATGCGTCCCCTCAAGCACGCCTTCGATAATCTCCATCGCAAGCTCAGGTTCACGCATCAATGCAGAACCCGATTGCCCACCCACGACTTTGCGCGCAGGACAGCCCATATTGATATCGACGATATGTGCGCCTGCGGCTTCGGCGTGACGCGCGCCCTCGCGCATCCAATAGGGATCACGGCCGACGAGTTGAATGACAAGCGGGTCAATTTCGCCCGCGCCTGCGCTGCGTTCGCGTCCCTCGCCTGTCCCGCGAGAGAAGCCTTCGCTCGCAACCATTTCGCTGACCACAAGACCAGGCTGAAAGCGTTGCAAGATACGGCGAAACGGCAAATCCGTTATGCCAGACATCGGCGCGACAAGGACGCGCGACGCTAATCTATGCTTGCCGATGTAAAGCGGAGAGTCCATGTTTGCGGTGTAAGCGCTTCGCGGCGTTTGCACAATAATTCATCGCCACAAGGATCGCTATTTTGCCAAAAATTGCACAAATAATAGTCGCAGCAGGCAAAGGTGCACGAATGGGAGGCGAAATCCCCAAACAATACCGTGTTTTGGGCGGCTTGACAGTCTTGGAGCGCACACTATCCGCCATGCTTTCGAGCGGTAAAACTGATCAGACACTGATTGTTATTGCCGATGGCGACGCGCGGGCCGCCGAAATTTTTAACACGCATGACGTAAAACTTGTGACAGGCGGGGCGAGCCGCACAGAATCTGTCAAAGCGGGACTAGACGCCCTGCGCCCCCTCGCCCCTGATTACGTCCTCATCCATGACGCGGCGCGGCCATTTGTGAGCACAAATTTGGTCAACAACCTTATCGCTGCGTTAGAAACGACGGATGCTGCCGTGCCGATGCTACCACTCGCCGATGCTGTGAAAGCGTTCGACGGCGCTATCGGCGATGACCTTGATCGTGCCAAATTACGTGCTGTGCAAACGCCACAAGCGTTTCATTATGACCAGATACTCGCCGCATTTGACGCGCTTGAACCGGGCGCAGCGCTTGCCGATGACATTGCTGTCGCGAAATCAGCAGGGATGTCTGTTGTCGCGATTGACGGAGAAAGCTCCAATTATAAACTGACATATGAGGCGGATTTTGAACGCGCACAAATTGATATTAAGAGAGCAAATATGAAAAGCTATTACAGCGCCACGGCTACGGGTTATGACGTGCACCGTTACGATGACAGCGGCAACGTCCTTTGGCTTTGTGGTGTACCCATTGAATGTGGGTATACATTGCTTGGCCACAGTGACGCAGATGCGGGACTACATGCGCTTACTGATGCACTCCTCGGTGCGATTTGTTTCGGAGATATTGGCGATCATTTTCCTCCCAGTGACCCAAAGTGGAAAGGCGCAAGCTCAGATAAATTTCTCGAATTTGCGCGGGATGCCGTGCTTGAGCGCGGCGGGACAATCACCCATGTTGATGTCACCCTCATCTGCGAAAAGCCCAAGATAAAGCCGCACCGCGAAAAAATGCGAGAGAGAATTGCGGAATTACTCAACCTCCCCCTCACCCGCGTCAGCGTGAAAGCGACGACGACTGAAAAGCTCGGCTTCACAGGGCGCGGCGAAGGCTTGGCGGCGCAAGCGGCGGCGACAGTGAAGTTGCCAGAATGAGCAAAGTTGCAAACACACCAAACATGCTCAAAGAGATTTTTGCGCTGTCAGCCGAAGTGACGCGTCTTGGAACTGAGGCTGGCGTCACAGTAGGCACAGCAGAAAGCTGCACGGGCGGTCTTATCGGTGCGGCGCTGACTGCAATCCCTGGCTCAAGCGCGGTCTTTCACGGCGGCATTATTGCCTATGATAACAGCGTGAAGATGGATCAGCTGTCTGTGCCCAAAGATATGTTAGAAACGCACGGTGCGGTGAGTCGTGAAGTTGCTGAAGCTATGGCGATTGGCGTGTGCGAGGCACTTAATGTTGACATCACCGTTTCCGTGACAGGCGTAGCAGGGCCTGGCGGCGGGTCAGCGGACAAACCTGTCGGGACAGTTTGGATGGGGCTTGCTCAAAAGAAGAACGGTGAATTAATTACGACAAGTAATATTCATCTACTTAAAAACTTATCGCGCAATAAAGTAAGAGATATGACCTGCCTTAAAGCGCTCGAAACGCTTATCGATGCGATTAGGACGTAAGCGGTTTTGTAAGACCAAGGCGCTGTTTTTCTGCCTTAAGGTCCAATGAATTGTCACCCACTGTTTCCAAAGTTTCGCCAGCATAATCAATGAACATCGACATGATTTTTTCTGCAACCATATCAAACTTATCGCGCGCCAACATCTCAAGTGGGAAGGCTTTCAATCGCACATCCACATCGAAATCCACTAAGGTTGACCCGTCTGAAAGCTCGTAGAATTTCCAGTTGTTTATCAGTGACTTAACTGCGCCACCTTTATCTGCTTTTTTAACCACAATTTCGCGCGCATCGGTCTTAACCTCGACCACAGAGCGGAAGGTTTCAGAGATAAATTTATAGGCGACGACGGCTTCTGCCTCAAAGCGTTTATGGGTCTCTGTAATTTGCGTTGTCTTCGTGACACGTAGCGCAGATATCAACGAAATAAAGCGTGTGTAGTTTTCAACATCTGACACTAGACCCATGATGTCCTCAGGGCGATGTCTGACGTGTTGAAGTAAAGAAGCAGCAGGCAATTAATTCACCCAGTTTAGGCAGAAAATTGCGTACGGCGCGCGGCTTGCAATTTCGCAAAATCACTATCCGCATGATAAGACGAGCGCGTTAAAGGGCTTGCCGAAACAAGTAAAAAGCCCTTCGCTTTCGCAATTGTCTCATAGGCTTTGAACTCTTCTGGCGTGACAAAACGATCAACGGGTGCGTGTTTGCGTGTCGGTTGCAGGTACTGCCCAATCGTCAGAAAATCAATTCCCGCGCTGCGCATATCATCCATGACTTGCATGACTTCTTGTTTGGTTTCTCCAAGGCCAACCATCAAACCCGACTTTGTAAACTGGCTTGGGTCACGCTCTTTTACGCGCTCAAGCAAACGCATTGAGTGGTAGTAACGCGCACCAGGACGAATCTTTAAATAGAGCCGCGGCACCGTTTCGAGATTGTGATTGAACACATCAGGCCGCGCATCAATCACCGTATCAACCGCGTCACCCTTGCGCAGAAAATCTGGTGTCAAAATCTCAATTGTCGTCTTGGGAGAGGCCTCACGAATGACATTAATTACGTCAACAAAATGTTGCGCCCCACCGTCGGCAAGGTCGTCACGATCCACCGACGTAATGACCACATGTTGCAGTTTCATCTCTTTGACGGCTTCACCAATCTTGCGCGGCTCATCCATATCCACGTCTTGCGGCAAACCCGTCGAGACATTACAAAAGGCACAAGCGCGCGTGCAAATCTCGCCGAGGATCATAAATGTCGCGTGAGATTTTTCCCAGCACTCGCCAATGTTGGGACACGCCGCTTCTTCACAGACCGTTACAAGCCCCTTATCTTTGACGATTTTACGCGTCTCGGCATAACCCTTGGACGTCGGCGCTTTCACCCTAATCCACGCAGGTTTGCGTAAAATTTCAGTCTCAGGACGGTTCGCCTTTTCAGGATGGCGCACACGTTTTTCACGCGGCTGATCACGTTTGTCGATGAGTACTGTCATGGGGTATAAATGGGGCTTTTAGACCCTGAAAACAAGCATTTTCGGCGCATGACATCATTGCAAAATCGCGCGCCCTGCAGAATCTAAAAAAAACGGCTCAAATTTTGCATTTAATTAAAGCGAAGCGCTTAAAGGCATGTTGGGTAGGGAGAACAGAATGTTCAAATGGGTCACAATTTCAGACGGTCACGATAATTTTTTCACGCCGCTACGGTTTATTTTCGCCTTTATGGTGCTGATTGGTCATGCTTTTATTATTGGGACGCGCGACCTTCAAGCCGAACCCCACGTCTTCTTTAATTATACCTTCAGTTATATGGCCGTGAACCTGTTTTTTATCGCTTCAGGCTTCCTTGTCACCAAAAGTATGCTCTACCGTGGAGATATTCCCGAATATAGCTCTGCACGCTTACTCCGGATTTATCCTGCCCTCGCCCTTCACGTGCTATTTGTGATGTTTATCATGGGACCATTTGTGACGAGCTTGCCGCTTCGCGAGTTTTTTACCCACCCAGATTTCCTCAGCCAACCGCTGAAGGTCTTATCATTTTATAAAACGGAAATGGAGCTGCCAAACGCGCTTGAGGGCAATAATGAAACCCTCGCCTCTGCGACACTCTGGACACTGCGTTACGAAGTGTTGGCTTATATCGGGACAGCTATCGCATTTGCTCTTGGCTTTATGCGTAAAAAATGGATGTTACTCGCCCAATTTGTGGCTTTTGCAATAGGTTGGATTGTAATTTCTGGCTTTGGCTTATTAGACGCCCTCCCTGCAACAGCTAAGAATTTACTGCGCTTTGGAATTTGCTATTGCTTGGGGGCTGCTATCTTTGCTTACCGCGATCGCATTCGCTTTCATATTTTTGGGCTGGCCGTAATTGGTTTTGTCACCGCATTAACAAACGGGACGCCTTTACTCGAAGTCATGACCGCAATTCTGCTCGCCTATTTTGTATTCTGGGCCGCCTATGTAAAAATTCCTGCACTGAATGGATTGCAATCCGTCAGCGATATTTCGTACGGCATCTATATATATCACTGGGCTATTATGCAGTGGTTGAACCACGTTTTCCCGACAATGGGGCCGTGGATGTTGATTGCGATTGGCGCCCCAATCACGATTGCGATTTCAATTGCATCTTGGCGCTATGTTGAAAAACCCATTCTTAATAGCAAAAAGAGCTTTTCAGAATATTTGCGTTTTGGACGCTCAAAGCCACGCTATGACGGTGCAACTATGTTGGTAGATTAGGCTTAGCTAATCACACGAGCTACATATGGATAGTCTGCCCGTAAGCGTCGAGAACGGCTTCGTGCATCATCTCTGACAGCGTCGGGTGCGGGAAAACCGTTTCCATCAGGTCCTGCTCCGTCGTCTCAAGCTTCTGGGCGACGGTATAGCCTTGGATAAGTTCGGTCACTTCCGCACCGATCATATGCGCGCCAAGAAGTTCTCCTGTCTTGGCATCAAACACTGTTTTGACTAGCCCCTCAGGCTCACCAAGCGCGATAGCTTTACCGTTGCCGATGAAGGGGAAGCGGCCGACTTTGATGTCATAGCCCGCCTCTTTCGCCTGCGCCTCAGTATAGCCGACACTCGCCACTTGCGGATGGCAATAGGTGCAGCCCGGAATAGCGTTGGCGTCCAGCGGATGTGGATTATGGCCTGCGATTTTTTCAATACAGATGATACCTTCATGCGAGGCTTTGTGCGCGAGCCAGGGCGGCGTCGTCACATCGCCAATCGCATATAGCCCCTTCACGCCCGTAAATGAAAACTCATCAACAGTGATATGGGAGCGGTCGATTTTCACGCCAAGTTCTTCAAGTCCCATATTCTCGACATTTCCGACGATCCCAATGGCGAGGATGACGCGGTCAAATTCCTGCGTTTCGTCTTTACCGTCTGTCGAGAGGACGGCTTTGACAGCGCTCGCGCCTTTGGTGACAGATTTGACTTGGGTCGAGGTTTTGATGGTCAGCCCGCGCTTTTCAAACGCTTTGCGCGCAAGGCCAGAGATTTCAGCGTCCTCAGCCGGCAGGATACGGTCTACCATTTCGACCACAGTCACATCCGCACCAAAGGCATCATAAAAACTCGCAAATTCCATTCCGATAGCGCCAGAGCCAATGACCAGCAGCTTTTTCGGCATAGCGTCAGGCGTCATCGCTTCGCGGGCCGTCCAGATAAATTTTCCATCAGGCTCGAGCCCCGCCGCAGGAATTGTGCGCGCCCGCGCGCCTGTCGCCATGATGACGTGTTTGGCAGTGTATTGTTTGCCGTCGACATTCACAACGGGCGCGTCCTTGCCCTTGGTCAGGCTTGCAAATCCCGCAATGACTGTGACCTTATTCTTCTTCATCAGAAACTTTACGCCCGCCGATAACTGCCCGGCAATCCCGCGAGAGCGCTTCACAATCGCAGGCAAATCAAAGCCCGCCGTCGCGGTCAGGCCGTAATCCTTGGCGTGTTGCATATTGTGGTAAACTTCGGCTGAGCGCAGCATCGCTTTGGTCGGGATACAGCCCCAATTGAGGCAGACGCCACCCAAATCTTCGGCTTCAACAACGGCAACTTTCATACCCAGTTGAGAGGCACGAATAGCGGTGACATAGCCGCCCGGACCAGAGCCAACAATGATAACGTCAAATGAAGTCTCAGCCATAACAGTCTTCCGTCAATTAGTTTAGATGTGAAACAAGTTTATTCACACAGAAACTAACCTGAAACGACAGAAATTATAAGAGTAAAAACGCGCCTTTTTGCGCTTATTGCCCTGCGCCAGAATGTTGCAGGCCATCATGATGATGACCCTTGTGACTCCCGTCATTTTGCCAGGCTTGCGGTAGGCGTTCTGGCGCGACCAGCGCTTCGATGACTTGAAGACGCATAAAATCACGGAGTTCAGGCTCGTTGACCTCGCTGATAACTTTGAACGCTTTCGTCGGCTTGCCACTTTGGGCGTAAGCGACAGCGATACGGCTCTTGGCGGTATAGGACAGCTCGTCTTGCTCAATCATGTCATGCGCAAGACGCGCGCTATCGAAACGCCCCTCTGAGAGAGCGTATTCTGTTATTTCGAAATAGGCTTGGTCGCGAAGCTCAGACTTGTTGATCTCAGCCGCTTCGCTCATGACGGTCGCCAGAAGCGGCGTGCTGTCATTGGCCATAGTGGTTATGTCGCCCTCTGCTCGCACGTAGTTTTTCTTTGTCATGCGGTCGGCTCTTTGGGGCTTATCCATCTTATGATGAGCCCCTTTGTGGTCGCTTTTATGCATTTTAGATTCAGCTTCGACCCTCTCAGACGTGCGCTGCGCCTCTTCCATCTGCGCATTGTCATCAGTATCAGTGGGATCTATTTCGACAAGCTTGCCATTTTCAATACGAAAAGTCCGCGGGTCCGTGACGCCTGCTTGGGCAATTTCTTTTGCAGGCGGCATCGAGTCAGGCTCAATGTCATTAATCGCGGCTTTTTCAACCACCGTATAGCTATTTGACGCCATATCAGAGCCGCCGTCTTTCGTCTCTTTAGACTCAGAGTCCTCGTACAGTTTAGCGCGTAGATTTTTGCTCTCTTCCTGTACCTTATCACTCTTATTCTTTTTAAGATATTGGTCGAGCCAGCGCGTTTCTCTTTTAGGCGCTTCATCGGCACCGTTTTCATCCGTTTCAGCGACAGATTTAGTTTCAGGCGCATCATCGTCTTCGCTCGGTAATTTTCCAGACAACTCTTGGCGGCCATCATCCATGTCAGCTTTGCGTATTGTCGGCAATTTGGGGGAGATAGATTTACGCGCGGAGGTCTTCGCGCTCGATTTCTCTGATTTTTCGGCGAAATGAGGGTGGCTCTCGGTCGCCTCGGACCCTTGCGGCGCGGTACCGTAATAGACGATTGCCCCCGCCGCACCCGCTGAAATAAGTCCTAAAATCAGTGTTTTACCTAACATAGCCCTGCCTCTTTTCACCCAAAGGAAAATCTTAAGGTATTATTAAGCCTAAATTAAAGCAAAATTGGGGCAAGAGCTATCTCGTAGCGCAGTAGTTTTTTCGCCTCACAGGGGAGTTTAGGGAATGGCTAAAATTCAGAGCCTACAACATCATCGTAATGGGCTGCTGCACATAGCGTTTAAAGTGCTGGAGCCATTCCGCGCCGAGGGCACCATCAACAACGCGGTGATCACATGTCAGCGTCACCGTCATGACTGTCGCGACTGCAATGGCGCCGTCTTTGACGACGGCACGCGGCTCGCCTGCCCCAACGGACAAAATCATGCCATGCGGTTCATTAATGATAGAGCCAAATTCGCGAATACCCATCATGCCGAGGTTGGAAATACTGAACGTCCCGCCTTGGTATTCTTGCGGTTTGAGCTTCAACGTGCGGGCACGTCCCGCAAGGTCTTTCATTTCAACAGAAATTGCCGACAGACCTTTATTATCAGCGGCGCGCACAATCGGCGTAATCAGACCGCCGTCAATCGCGACCGCGACGGCCACGTCTGCATTGTGGTGATAAGCAATCCCGTCAGGCGTGAAGCTCGCATTGGCTTTGGGCACATGTTTGAGGGCTAAGGCTGAGGCGCGGATAAGCATATCATTGACCGATATTTTGACACCTTCGGGCGCTTGCGCGTTGAGCTCTTTGCCCATCTTAAGGAGCGCGTCGATTTCGCAATCTACCGTGAGTGGGAAATCAGGCACGTTTACATTAGACTCGCTGAGGCGTTTCGCAATCGTGCGGCGCATACCGTTAAGCGGCTCAAGATCATAAGTTCCTGCAACAATACCGCGTTTAGTGAGGTATTCTGCCCCACCGCCAAGTGGCATACCGACTTCTTGCGTTTCAGGCGCAGCAGCGGCTTGCGGTGCAGCTGTTTGGGCTTGCGACGCCGATTTCGGTGCAGTCGCGGCCTTGCTGCCGCCTGCTTTCGCCGCTTCGACATCGGCTTTGACAATACGGCCATTCGGGCCAGAGCCTGTGATTGAGCCGAGGTCTAGCCCTGCGTCCTTCGCAATGCGTTTCGCGAGAGGGGAGGCTTTGATGCGCTTGCCACTTTGTGTCTTACCGTGACCCGCGTCCTTCGAAACAACCTCATCCTGAGGAGCCGCCGCAGGCCGCGTCTCGAAGGACGAGGTTTCCTCAGGATGAGGGTCACTCTTTTTAGGCTCGGCTTTGTTGGATGCCCCGCCCCCAAAACCCTCAAGGTCGCTTTCGTCCTCGCCGTCCTCTAGCAATATCGCAATCGGCGCGTTGACTTTCACGCCCTCAGAGCCGCCCGCGACGAGCAACTTGGCAATCTTGCCCTCCTCGACAGCTTCGACTTCCATTGTGGCTTTGTCCGTCTCAATCTCGGCCAGAACGTCACCCGAGTTCACAGTGTCGCCCTCGGCCACGAGCCATTTAGACAGCGTGCCTTCTTCCATAGTAGGCGAAAGCGCAGGCATTAGGATTTCAATTGGCATAGCTACTTACCCTATCAGTCTGAGGCTCACACCAGTAATCTACTGTGATGCCTGTTTGGTTTTCAAAAAGGTTTTCGGCAATTTCGCAATTCGTCTGGTTATAACTTGGGCCAGATTTTTCGTAGTCTTTCTCCAAGCTATCAAAAGTCGCTATATAAACCCTTGCTTGGGTATCAATTACACTGCCTCTATATAAAGACCATCCGTCTTCTCTTATATCGGCTTTATCCGCGACCGCGTTTTCAGCGACTTGACATCCAGAAGCAAGTATCAAAGCGCTTAGACATAAATTTCGTCTAACCGACATAACATACTTTCTTCGCCGCTTTCACAATGTCCTCAGCGCCTGGCAGGCTGAGCGCTTCTAGGTTGGCAGCGTATGGCAATGGCACGTCTTCTTGGAACACCCTTGCTGGCGGGGCGTCTAAGTAATCAAACGCTTCGTCGACGACGCGGGCGGCGACTTCGGCGCCTATGCCGCTTTGGCCCCAGCCTTCTTCGGCGCAGACCAAGCGGTTCGTTTTCTTGACGCTCTCAATGACTGTGTCCGTGTCGAGCGGGCGGAGCGTACGCAAGTCGACGACTTCGGCGTCAATGCCCTCTGCCGCAAGTGTTTCTGCGGCCTCGAGCGCGTAACCGACCATGCGGCTATGCGCAACAATCGTCACGTCAGAGCCTTCGCGGCGGACTTTCGCTTTGCCAATTGGGATGAGGAAGTCATCCATATCGGGGACTTCAAATGTCGTACCGTAAAGCAGTTCATGCTCGAGGAAGACAATCGGGTTCGGGTCACGAATAGCCGATTTCAGAAGGCCCTTGGCATCCGCCGCGTCATAAGGCGCAACGACTTTCAGGCCCGGCACATTGGCGTACCAGCTGGAGTAATCATGGCTGTGCTGCGCGCCCACGCGAGAGGCCGCGCCGTTCGGGCCGCGGAACACAATCGGACAGCGCATTTGACCGCCAGACATATAAAGCGTTTTCGCCGCAGAGTTAATTATGTGGTCAATCGCCTGCATGCCGAAATTCCATGTCATAAACTCTACAATTGGTTTTAACCCGCCCATAGCCGCGCCGCAGCCGATGCCCGCAAAGCCGTATTCGGTGATCGGCGTATCCACCACGCGGCGGCTGCCAAATTCTTGGAGCAGTTCACGCGTCACTTTATAGGCGCCCTGATATTCGGCGACTTCTTCGCCCATGACAAAGACGGTCTCGTCGCGGCGCATTTCCTCGGCCATGGCGTCACGCAGCGCGTCACGCACCGTTGTTTCAACCATTTTGATATTTGTCGGAATGTCGGGGTCGTTGGCGACTTTCACAGCGGCTGGACGAGATGTCTCGTCGCGATTTGCGTCGCCGTTTTCGGGATGAACCGCTCCCGTTGTGCCAGGCTTATCATCACCTTTATCTTCGCTGACATCCATCGCGCCACCGACAGGGGCCGAGGACCCAGATGTATCAGAGAGATCATCCGCGCCCTCGCCGTCTTCGAGCAATTGCAAGATAACCGCGCCGACTTTCACACCGTCCGTGCCTGCAGGCACAACGATTTTGCCGACGACACCTTCGTCAATTGACTCGACTTCCATGGTGGCTTTGTCTGTTTCAATCTCGGCGAGGATATCGCCAGAATTGACCGTATCGCCCTCTTTGACGAGCCATTTAGACAGCGTGCCTTCCTCCATCGTTGGGGAAAGCGCAGGCATTTGAATATCGATAGCCATTATGAACCTATTTGAGAGAAGGGAATAATTTGAAGAAATATCAGGACAAGCCCGATGATAGACGCTGCCCATACGAGCGTGCGTAACCACGGAACGCCGAACCAGTAGCACGGCGCGAACACAAGGCGGGACCAGAAGAAAATTGCAGCGCCGAGCGCCGTCATAGAATTAAAGGCGTTGAGATAGGCGGCCGCAAGGATTAGCGGTACAAACATCATCATGCCTTCGATCATATTGGCCTGCGCCCGTTTGGCGCGACCATGGAAAGCGGAATATCCCTCTTGGGGTAGGCCGTCGCGCGGCCCGACCAAGTCAGAGACAGAGCGACCCGAAAAGATTGCGCCGAAAGACTGCGCAAAAATCATAACAAGGAACAACGCCACAGAGGCAATAAGGTAGGAGATTTCAATAGGCATCAGGCACAGTCCTTTTTGGGAAATTGAGGCGTTACGGCCTGCCCGCTTGCGCTGAACGGCGTGTTAAAATCAAAGGCCTCAGGTGACGGGCCGTTTGCGCGAATCGCGTCGAGCTTGGCTTTGGCCTCGGTTAGGGTTGGAATGTGACCGTCTTCGACCCACCACAGCACCATATGTTGCTTGGGCATATTCACAAAATTATCGCGGTTCGCGACCATGACTTTGGCGTGGGCCGTTTTATAGACAAAGCTAAATAGGCTTTCCATATCGCGCCAAACCGACATATTGACCAGCGTTTGATCATCATCCGGCAAGCGCAGTGACAGCGCACCGTCAATATCTTCGTCTTCATCTGTAAGGCGCCAGATAAAGCCGTCCGCGCGGTCCGCCATCGCATTAATCGCGTCAATACGGCCCGTGAAAGGCTGCATTTGCGGGTCGTCCATTGCGACAACACCTTCGGCGATATTAAGCTGGGCGAGTTGCACCGTGATTACCCCTCCACAGGCAGGAGCACGTCTGTGTAAAGCTCAGACGGGTCGGGCTCTGGCGAGGTTTGCGCAAATTCAGCCGCGTCGGCAACAATTGCTTTGATCTCTTTATCAATTTTCTTCAGCGCGTCTTCATCTGCCCATTTTTCCGCGAGGATACGCGATTTGACCATATCAATCGGGTCGCGTTCGCTACGCGTTTTTTGCACTTCGTCGCGCGTGCGGTATTTCGCCGGATCAGACATAGAGTGACCGCGGTAACGATAGGTTTTCATCTCAAGAATCATTGGGCCTTTGCCGTCACGGGCATGTTTAATAGCCTTTTTTGCGGCGTCGCGTACCGCGAGGACGTTCATGCCGTCAACTTGCATGCCTTCGATTTCAAAAGAGGAGCCGCGCTTAAATAGTTCCGTCTCAGCAGATGAGCGCTCAACCGATGTGCCCATCGCGTATTGGTTATTCTCAATCACAAAGACGACAGGCAGGTCCCAAAGTTTCGCCATGTTGAACGTCTCGTAAACTTGGCCTTGGTTAGACGCGCCGTCACCAAAGAAAGCAAGGCTTACAGCGCCGTTGTCGAGATATTTATTGGCAAAGCCGAGCCCTGCGCCCAGCGGCACTTGCGCGCCAACAATGCCGTGACCGCCGTAGAATTTCTTTTCCGTGCTAAACATGTGCATGGAGCCGCCCTTGCCGCGTGAATATCCACCGCTGCGACCCGTTAGTTCGGCCATAACCCCGCGTGACTCCATATCACAGGCGAGCATGTGACCGTGATCGCGATAGCCCGTAATCATCTGGTCGCCGTCTTTCATGCCTGCGCGGCAGCCAGTCACAACGGCTTCTTGACCAATATAGAGGTGACAAAATCCTGCGATTTGACCCATACCGTAAAGCTGGCCCGCCTTTTCTTCGAAACGGCGAATGAGCAGCATGTCGCGGTAATACTTAAGCAGCTCTTTTTTATTTGTTTTGAGCGCGTCGAGAGATTTTGTTTTGGCCAAAGTCATCACCTATTATTTTACATGTAAAATAAATACGCGTTCATACGCGATTTTCAGTGTTTTATGGGGCAGATTAGGGCGTCGGGTCAAGCCAAATCGTTAATTCGTTCGGATGTGAATTAAATAAAGTTTCGCGTGCTTTAATATCGAGGCTATCGAGGATAAGCGGATTGGACCGTAAGCTATCGGCGCGCGCCTCAAGAGCTGCGCGCGTTTCTTTCAAAGCAGAAAGTTCAGCACGAGAGGTTTTGATATCCGCCTCATAATCCACCCAACGCATAACGCCTTGATTGCCGGAGAGCGCGTGGAAGGCGAGATAGAAATAAAACGCACAAAGCGCCAAGACTGGCCACTTCGTCCGTAAATTCCACAAATAGGCTAAACGATCCCGCATAGCCGAAGCTTTAAGCCGTTATGGTGAATGAGGCGTAAAGACCGCCGCTTTCATAAAGCCCGTGTTTTAGGCAAAGAGCGCTAAAATTAGGAATAAAAGCGTCCCGACAGCGAGGGCCGCCAAAGTTTTGCGGCGATAGGCCCGCGCGAGCAGCCCTACGAAAACCCCGCCAAACACGACACCAATCAGACCAAGCGCCACAAGCTTTTGATAGGTTTTAAACAGTTTCGGTCCATGCCCTTTGTGAAGCTCTATCATAGACCCTTGGAAGTTAGGCACAACGCGATTCGCTGTGAGGCCTTGCGGTGTATTCACAAACTCCAGATAGGTGCGGCTTGTCGGGCGTAGGTGGATCTTGTTCGGTCCACGATCTTTCACATAGCCAAACTTATGTTCAATCCCCGCAGTGTTGAGAAGCGCTTTCACATCGTCCTCAATCGTTGGGCTTTTAAAATCGAGCGTCGCACCCGCTGGCAGGCTAATCGGTGTGGCTTTGAACTCGCCTTTGTTTCCAATCAGGTAGAGCCCCCCCGAAATCGCGACGAGAATAAAGGCAGGCGCAAGAAACCCTGCAAAGAGAAGGTGCAAATTGATGAGCGTTTTGCGCATTTTTGGGTTGTCCATGTTCCGTCCAGTCAAATATATAGGCAAAGAAAAGGCCCTGATAAATCAGAGCCTCTTTTAATCTTATTTGCGAATGATTTGCAAGTGGAGTGTTACGGCAGTACACTCCGCCCCGCATAATGGGCCATTTCGCCGAGACCTTCCTCAATACGCAAGAGTTGATTGTATTTCGCCAACCGATCCGAGCGCGCGAGCGACCCCGTTTTGATTTGTCCGCAGTTTGTCGCGACAGCAAGGTCGGCGATTGTCGCGTCCTCTGTCTCGCCTGAGCGGTGGCTCATCACGGATGTAAAGCCTGCACGGTGCGCGAGGTCTACTGCATCAAGCGTCTCGGAAAGCGTGCCAATCTGATTGACCTTCACGAGGATAGAGTTAGCGACACCACGCTCTATGCCGTCAGAAAGACGTTTTGGGTTTGTCACGAACAAATCATCACCCACAAGCTGGCATTTATGCCCAATGCGGTCTGTGAGTGTCGCCCAACCATCCCAATCATCTTCAGCCATGCCGTCCTCAATGCTGATAATTGGGAATTTGTTAAACAGGTCTTCGAGGTAGTCGACAAACTGCTCTGGCGTCAGTGACTTTCCCTCACCTTTCAGCTCATATTTACCGTCCACAAAAAACTCGGTCGAGGCGACGTCCATTGCGAGATAGACATCTTCGCCCGGAGTGTAGCCCGCCGCCTTAATCGCACTCATAATATAGTCTAGTGCGACTTCTGAGCCGTCGAGATTTGGCGCAAAACCGCCTTCGTCACCCACATTTGTGTTGTGACCATCAGCTTTAAGCTTGGCTTTCAGTGCGTGGAAGATTTCAGCGCCCATTTGAAGGGCTTGGCTGAAGGTTTCCGCGCCCACAGGCATGACCATAAATTCTTGGACGTCAATCGGGTTATCGGCGTGCTCGCCGCCATTAATGATGTTCATCATTGGCACAGGCAAAGTGTAAGCATTTGATCCACCGACATAGCGGTAGAGTGGCACGCCTTGGCTGTTTGAAACGGCCTTAGCAAGCGCAAGTGACACGCCAAGCATAGCATTCGCGCCGAGACGCGCTTTATTAGGTGTCCCGTCAAGATCGATAAGGATTTGGTCAATGCCGCGCTGATTCTCAGCATCAAGGCCGTAGAGCGTATCGGCGATTTCTGTATTGACGTTCATGACGGCTTTCAGCACGCCTTTGCCGCCATAGCGTTTCTTGTCGCCGTCACGCAGCTCAACAGCTTCGTGCTTGCCCGTTGACGCACCGCTGGGTACAGCCGCACGGCCAAACCCGCCATCAGCGAGCGTCACGTCTACTTCAAGGGTAGGGTTTCCCCGACTATCGAGTATCTCCCTGGCGAAAATGCTATCAATTTCAACCATATGAGCCTCCGATTGGTCGAGCTATCTAATTTTTGGGTGCGAGCACCTGACGACCACGATACATACCTGTTTTCAGGTCGATGTGGTGTTGACGGCGAAGTTCACCGCTTTGTCCATCTTCAACATAGTTTACAGCAGACAGACGGTCATGCGCGCGGCGCATGCCACGGCGTGAGTTCGAAATTTTACTCTTTGGGACAGCCATCGGGGCCTCCTAAGTTAAGACATGAGTGCATCGGATTAATGCAAGAACGACCCCTTATCCACAGGAGTCGCCGTAAGTTGCGCGCTAACTAGCGTAATTGCCTGACAGGTTCAAGTGGGAATATGCGCTTGAAAGACAGCATATTCTTCCACCACCTCTTTACAATTGACAACGCTGTCATATTGTCTTTCACAAAGCGGCCGCAGAGCAGCAGTTTATAAAATTGCACAAGGGAAACAATATGAAAAACCAAACTACAGCTGTCAGCTATCGTGACCGTCTGAAACTTTTGACGGGGGCTGCGGGGCTTGCCATGCTCTCTGCATGCGGCGGGGGCAATAGTTCATCAACGCCTCCTCCCTCGGGAGGAACACCACCTCCTCCACCTGTTCCGCCAACACCGCCGCCAACGACAGAGACACCTGTTGACGGACTTTTGCGCGACACATTCAGAAATAATTTTGTCGTGGGCGCAGCCGTTGGTCCCGCGCAAATCGGACGCACAGATGACTCTGATGTCCTTGCAAAACAGTTTAGCTCGCTGACAGCTGAGAACGTCATGAAACCAGAGGCCCTCGCGCCGACAGAAGGAAATTACACCTTTGAAGAGGCCGACGCGCTTGTTTCCTTTGCGGAGACCAACGGCTTGCAGGTGCGCGGACATACGCTACTTTGGCACCGCGCCACCCCTTCTTATTTTTTCGAAGGCACGCGTGACGAAATCAAAGCGCGTTTACAGCAATATGTTACAGATGTGGTCACCCATTTCAGGGGCAAAATCTATGCCTGGGATGTAGTCAATGAGGTCATTAGCGATGATGACGGAAGCACAGCGCCTTACCGCGACAGCAATTGGTACCAAGCCGCAGGCGGCCCCGACTATATCGACTGGGCATTTGAAGCCGCCCGTGCCGCTGACCCTGATGTGAAGCTTTTTATCAATGACTACAACACGGAACTTGCCGGCAAGCGGGGACGCCTTGTGAGCGTTGTCGAAGACCTCATTGCGCGCGGTATCCCGCTCGATGGTGTCGGCCACCAAGCCCATATTCAACAATCCACCTCCGCCGCAGACGTGCTTGCAGGACTAGACGCCTTTACCAATTTGTTTGCAGGGCTTGAGAACCATATCACAGAGTTGGATATCTCAGTCTATAGTGATCCTGGCGAGTGTTTTAACGGTGGGATGAATTGCCAAGCCAGCGTTGGTAACACGCTGCCCGAAGCCCGCGCCCGAGAACAAGCCACCAAATACCGCGCTCTTTTCGACGGCTTTGTGACGCGTAGCAATTTGACGTCTGTGACGCTATGGGGACTTAAGGACAGCGATTCTTGGCTTAACGCCTTTCCGGTCAATCGCCCAAACTATCCGCTGCTTTATGATGCAGACTTGAATACAAAGCGGGCATTTCTTGCGATTACAGATCCAAGCTACGTCATTTAATCATCAATGCGGCGGACTTTTCCGCGAAGTTTCTTCGTCTCGCCGCGTTCGTTTTTCTTTTTAAGACGCCGCTTCGTCGCGCCCCATGTCGGGCGAGTCGGGCGGCGTTTGGGTGCGATGTAAAGCGCCTTGGCGATAATCTCTTTCAACCGTTTCAGCCCGTCCTCGCGATTACGGGCCTGCACACGGTGGTTTTGCGCTTTGATAACAATGAGCCCAGAGTCGGTGATATGGCTGTCGCGAAAGGCCGCGATACGCTCTTTCTGCGCCGCGTTCAGGGCCTCGCTATTTTGAAAATCAAAGCGTAGATGCACGGCACTGCTGGTCTTATTCACGGCCTGCCCGCCTGGTCCTTGCGCGCGGATAGCCGTAAATTCAATCTCGCCAATCGGGATTGCGACCCTATTTGTGATTTTCAGAACATCTTTCATAAGCCTTCATACGCATGAGCGCCGCAAAAGTCGCCTCTAACAACTTTGTTATCAGCACGAAGTTTTTGAACTCTCGCAAAGCTGACGCGTAAGAGATATAAGACTGAAAATTCTAGGAGAATATTATGCGCCGTTTTGCCATTTCATTGCTTGCCCTTTCACTCGCTACCCCTGCTTTTGCAGATGCAGACATGAATAGTTTTGAAGTCAAAGGCACGGACGGTCTGACAATCAACGCAACACCGCTCGCCGAATTTGAGGCGGCATGGGCGATGACATTCCTCCCAGACGGTCGCGCGGTCGTGACAGAAAAAACAGGCGAGATGTGGCTCCTCAAGAAAGACGGGAGCAAAGCTGGTAAAATTTCTGGCGTGCCAGCGGTTACAGCGCGCGGCCAAGGCGGGCTTGGTGATATTATTGTGCACCCAGACTTCGCAAAGAATGGCACCATTTTCCTCAGCTATGTGGAGCGCGACGCGGACAATAACCGCCTCTCTGGCGCCGTGGTGGAGCGCGCAAAACTCACGCTTGGCTCAACAACTGGCAAGATTAGCAAGCGCGAGCGCGTTTGGACCCAAAGCCCGAAGGTCACGGGCAATGGTCACTATGGCCACCGCCTTGTCATTTCACCAGATGGCTACCTCTTCATCAGCTCTGGCGAGCGCCAGAAGTTCACGCCCGCCCAAAACATGGACATGAACCTCGGTAAATCTATCCGCCTTAATCAGGACGGCACCGCGCCAAAAGACAATCCGTTTTACGTCGGTGACGGCAGTGTGTCAGATGAGATTTGGACGCTCGGCCACCGCAATCCGCTCGGTATCGCCTTTGATCCCAAAGGCCGTCTTTGGATGCAGGAAATGGGGCCGCGTGATGGCGACGAGCTTAACCTCATCGAACGGTCTAAAAATTACGGCTACCCCGTTGTATCCGAAGGTAAACACTATAGCGGTGTCGATATCCCTGATCATGCGGATATTCCAATCTACGAAGCCCCCGAAGTGGCCTGGGTGCCCGCAATTTCCCCCGGTGGGCTAATGTTCTACACGGGATCAGAATTTTCAGATTGGAAAGGAGATGCCTTTATCGGCGGGCTCTCATCGGCTGCTGTCATCCGCGTCGAGTTTCAAGACCCCAAAGAAGGCTCTCGCAAAGGCGTCACCGCCAATGAAGCCGCGCGCTATGAATGGGGAAACCGCATCCGCGAAGTCGAGCAAGGCCCAGACGGCGCGATTTATGTGTTAGAGGATGGCGATGAAGGTCGATTGATAAAGCTGACCGCGAAGTAGGGTTCTTCTCAATCACTAAATTTACCCTCATCCTGAGGAAGGCGCGAAGCGCCTGTCTCGAAGGACTTCTAAATAATTAAACAATCCTTCGAGACGCGCTACCCGCTCCTCAGCCAGGCCGCCAGTGCGGATGAGAGTAATCTTGATCACCCAATCAACTCAAGCCACTCATCTTCTGTCAGCGTTTTCACGCCCAAATCCGTCGCTTTCTTGAGCTTACTCCCCGCGCCAGGCCCAGCGACTAAAATATCTGTCTTCGCAGACACGCTTCCCGAAACCTTCGCGCCTAAAGACGTCGCGCGGGCCTTGGCCTCGTCGCGAGAGAAGCGCTCTAGCTTACCCGTAAAGACAACAGTCTTTCCCGCGACGGCACTGTCTTGGCTCGGCGCTTCTGCATCAATGACTGTGATTTGCTCAAGAAGGTTTTGAATTAATTCGCCGTGGCTCGGCGCATTGAAAAAGTCAACAAGTGAGCCACCTGCCGCCTCGCCCATACCGTCAATTGAAATAAGATCTGCCCACGCTTCACCCATATGCGGTTTCGCGTCCATCAAGGCCGTCTGCATTTTCTTCCAAGCCAGATAATGCTTTGCAATCAAATCGGAATTGCCCTGTCCGACATGGCGAATTCCAAGCGCGTAGAGCACTTTGGCAAAGGGCATCTCGCGGCGCGCATTGATGGCTGCAAAGAGATTTTTCGCGCTCGTCTCGCCCCAGCCTTCCCAAGTCTCAAGTTTAATCACTCCGTTGCGCGCCTCTAATGTGAAGATATCAGCGGGCTCTTTGACAAGATCTTTTTCATAAAACGCCTCAATCTGTTTCGCCCCCATACCGTCAATATCAAAAGCGCGGCGTGAAACAAAATGTTTAAGTCCTTCAATGGCTTGGGCGGGACAACTCATCCCATTTATACAGCGCCGTACCACGTCTTGCTTGCCCGTTTTTACGTCTGTATCGCGCACAGCATCCGCCCCGCAAATCGGGCATTCCTTAGGAAGCGTGAAGCCCTCCCCGCCGCCGTCTTTGACCACGCGGAGCACTTGCGGAATGACATCCCCTGCGCGCTGTATCTCAACCGTGTCACCCGGCTTGACGCCAAGGCGCTCAATTTCATCTTCATTGTGGAGCGTCGCATTTGACACCACAACGCCGCCCACTGTGATAGGCGTGAGCCGTGCAACAGGCGTTAGCGCACCCGTGCGTCCGACTTGAACATCAATCCCCTCAAGCACGGTAATGGCTTTTTCAGCAGGAAATTTATGCGCAATGGCCCAGCGCGGCGCGCGCGAAACAAACCCCAAACGCGACTGCAAAGCGAGATCATTGACCTTGTAAACCACGCCGTCAATATCATAGCCGAGCGCTGCACGCTTGGCTTCAATTTCGTGATAATGGGTAATTAATTCATCCGAGCTTTCATGCAATTTCATTTCAGGATTGACGTCAAAACCCCAAGCCTGAAAACGCTCAACCGCGCCCATTTGCGTGTCAGAAATCGGCTCTGAGACCTCTCCCCAAGTATAGGCAAAAAACTTAAGCGGGCGCGTTTTTGTGACCTCTGGATCAATCTGGCGGAGGGAACCGGCCGCCGCATTTCGCGGGTTTTTATAGGCTTCTTTACCCGCTGCAACTTGCGCCGCGTTCATCGTTTCAAAGTTGGCATGATCGATATAAACCTCGCCCCTCACCTCGACAACATCAGGGAAATCATCGCCTTTAAGCGTCTTGGGGATAGTCTTAAGCGTAGATAAATTTGCCGTCACATCTTCGCCCACACGTCCATCCCCGCGCGTCGCGCCGCTGACGAGTTTCCCGTTTTCATAACGCAACGCCGCAGACAATCCGTCAATCTTAGGCTCGGCGGTGAAAGCTATTTGGGCCGTATCATCAAGGCTCAAAAATCGTTTTACGCGGCTCACAAAATCGCGGACATCTTCATCGCTAAACGCATTATCGAGCGAGAGCATGGCAACAGTATGTGTGATTTTTCCAAACTTACTTGACGGGGCCGCCCCGACTTTTTTACTCGGACTATTCTTCGCTACGAGGTGTGGAAACTCAGCCTCTAGCGCCAAAAGCTCTTGGCGCAGCGCGTCATAGGCTGCATCTGATAAGGTCGGCGCGTCTTCGCCGTAATATTGACTGTCTGCAATCAAGATTTCTTGTGAGAGCGCTTTCAGCCGCGCTTTGGCTTTCGTCTCGTCCATTTATGACGCCATTAACTGCCGCGCAGCCGCTCGCGCTTCTTGGGTGATGCTCTCACCCGCGAGCATGCGCGCAATTTCTTCTTCGCGGGCGTCATCGGCTACGCGGGTGACATGGGTCGTTGTTGTGCTGCCCGTTGAGGATTTTTCAATACGGAATTGATGCGCCGCACTCGCCGCGACTTGTGGGCTATGCGTGACGACAAAGACTTGCGCGGTTTCTGATAGACGCGCGAGACGTTTGCCAACGGCATTCGCGACAGCGCCGCCGACGCCTTGGTCGACTTCATCAAACACCATGACGGCGTCCGTGCGCCCCGCAAGTGCGACCTTAATTGCCAGAGCAAAGCGCGCCATTTCACCGCCAGAGGCAATCTTATCAAGCGGGCCCATGACGGAGCCTGGATTGGTCGCCACGTTAAAGCGCACTTTATCTAGGCCTGTAGATGATGGCGTCGCTTCAGTAAGCGCGACTTCAAACTGTGCGCGTTCCATTTTCAGCGGTGGCAACTCACCAAGGACCGCTTTTTGTAAGGATTTCGCCGCTTTCGCTCGAAGTTGGCTCAGCTTCCCAGCAGCCTCAGCGTAGGTCGCTTCTGCCGCATCACTCGCCTTACGGGCTGCACGGACGAGATCTTCAACATTATCGATCTCTTCAAGCTCAGTCGCAAAGGCGAGACGCTTCGCCATCAGTGCCGCGATATCCACGCCGTATTTACGTGATGCCGCACGGAGGGAAAACAGACGGTCTTCGACTTGGGTCAGCTCAGACGGATCAATGTCAAACGCGCTGGCCGCATATGAGACGGCACTACGGGCTTCTTCAGTCTCAAGCATGGCCTTTTCAAGCGCGTCTACCGCCGCGCCGAGCCGTGATGATGCGACTTCTGCCTCTCCAATCTTGTTTTGCACACGTTCAATCCCTGCGAGCGCACTGGCAAGGCGTTGTTCAAACGCACCGTCTTCGCCTAGCGCGGCTTGCGCGGCGGCGAGTTCTGAGAGCGCACTTTCTGCACCTTGGAGGAATTTACGGCGCTGGGCGAGTTGCTCATCTTCGCCCGCTTGCGGATCAAGACGGTCGAGCTCTGCTATGGCATGGGTTAAGAAATCTCTATCTTCAACAGCCTTATCGCGTTTCTCAACAAGATCTGCGAGGGTTTGTGCGCACGTTTGACGCGCTTCAAATGCCGTCGCGACGGCGTCAATCTCTGAACGGTAACCACCAAAATCATCCAGCATATGAATGTGCGTGGACGGATCGAGAAGCCCACGGCCATCATGCTGCCCATGCACTTCGAGAAGTGTATTGCCAATTTCACCAAGGAGTTTCACGCCGACGGGCACATCATTGACGTAAGCCTTAGAGCGACCATCTGCGCTGACTTTGCGACGTAGCGTCAAACCTTCGGTCGGGTCACAGTCTATGCCCGCTTCGCCGAGCATGATGAATGCATCATGCCCAATCGGCACATCAAAAACAGCAGTACATTGCGCATCTTTAGCCCCCATGCGCACCAGACCGCGGTCAGAGCGCGCACCTGTCGCCATGCCAAGCGCGTCAAGAATGATAGATTTACCCGCGCCAGTTTCACCCGTGAGGGCCGTCAGCCCGCCGTCAAGCTCAAGGTCTAGCGCCTCTATCAGAACAACATTTCGGATGGAGAGCGCACTTAGCATGTCCTAAGCCGCCCTAGAATAAACGCTCTTTAAGGCGTGACCAATATCCACGCTCACGCGGTTTTTTGACTTCTTCGTCAAGATTAACACCGTATTCTGCGAGGAGCTTATAGCTATCCGCGTACCACTCAGATGTCGGGTGGTTATAACCAAGCACAGCGCCGACCATTTTAGCTTCGCTGATGATGCCGAGGCCAACATAGGCCTCAACAAGGCGATGTAGCGCTTCTTCGGTCTGTGATGTTGTCTCGTAATCGCGAACCACGTTTTTAAAACGGCCAATGGCGGCAAGTTGTTGGTTTTGCTTGAGGTAAAAACGACCCACGGCCATTTCCTTACCCGCCAGATGGTCATGGGTAAGCTCTAATTTCAAGCGCGCATCCGCCGCGTAATCTGATTCTGGGTAGCGACGCACAACTTGTTGGAGCGCAGCTTCAGCATTAACTGTCGTTTCTTGGTCGCGGCCCACATCATAAATCTGGTCGTAATAGGACATGGCGATGAGGTAATACGCATATGGCGCACTATCAGAGCCAGGGTGAAGTCCGATAAAGCGCTGCGCTGTCGCGACCGCTTCTTCATAATCAGTCGCTTTGTAATTAGCATAAGCCGTCATCAACATCGCGCGGCGGGCCCATTTAGAAAACGGGTGTTGACGTTCGACTTCGTTAAAGAAAAGCTTGGCGCGATCCCAGTCTCTCGCCTCCATCTGCTCAAAACCTTGGCGGTAAATCTGCTCAGCGGGACGCTCGACGTAAGCGAGCTTTTCTTTTTTATTGCCGCCAAAGCTCGAACAAGCGCTAAGGCCGCCAATTAAACCCACTAAAACCGCGGTTTTGAGCGTTTTGGACATCATAACTTTTCTAATCGTCATAGCTTCAATCTTAATAAGTGCGAGTCGGCAGGGCTTCGTAGCCGCCCTTCTAGCGTAAGAAATGACAAGGGGAAAGTGAGAATAAGTTTAGGTGCAGTTTCGTGAAAGTCTGCGTTTAAGCAGGCATAGCGGCGCGGCTCTCGCCCTCACCGTCTTTGCTGAGCAAGTCCTGCGGCATTGGCAGCGTTTCAAAACGCCAAGCATCTTTATCACTAAACAGCGCCATAAGCAGGTCATGGTTGATACCATGACCGCCGCGCACTGTTGTGACGCGGCCCAAAATCGGCCCACCAAGATAGAGATCTCCGAGCAGGTCGAGCGCTTTATGACGCACAAATTCATCAGAAAAGCGCAAACCTTCGGGGTTCAACACTTTATCACCATCCACAACAACCGCGTTTTCAAGTGAGCCACCTTTCGAAAGGCCCGCAGCTTGCAGCGCCGCGACCTCGTGAAGGCGCGCAAATGTTCGCGCAGAGGCAAGGCGGTCACGAAAGGCACGTACATCAGGCACGATTTCGACGCGCTGCTTGCCAATTGCGGCGTCATCTTCAAAGTCGATAGTCACGTCAAGTTCCAATCGTTCGCAAGGCTCTATGCGCGCCGTTGTTTTGCCTTGCCTCACGTCAATGGTTTTAACAACGCGGATGTAGCGGCGCGCGGCGGCTTGGCGTTTGATGCCGACCTGTTCGATGAGTTTCAAAAAAGGTTCAGATGAACCGTCAAGCGCGGGCAGTTCTTCGCCGTCCAGATCTAGCCAGAGGTTGTCGATACCTGTAGCCGAGAGCGCGGCAAGCAGGTGCTCAATCGTGTTAACTTTCACACCCGCAGCATTGGATAGAGTCGTGCAATTTCTTACACCTGTCACTGCGTCAGGACGCACCACAATTTTATTGTCGCGGTCTGTGACATCCGTGCGGATAAAAACCAAACCCGTTCCAATCGGCGCAGGCCGCATGACAAGGCGCGTATGCTCCCCCCCGTGAAGTTCGACACCTGCACACATGATCGTGTTTTGCAGCGTGGACTGACGCCGCACAAGTGTCGGAATTTGAGGCATGGGGGTCGATGACGTCATAGTCGTTCAGTCTCTTTTAAGGGCCGATCTGCCAGGCGAAAGAATCACGATGGCGCACAGTCTCTAACACTTTGATACACATTAGGTTGCACGCACGCACCTAAATACGTGTTTCTCTATGTTACGAATGAACGGAGATGGGGATTAAATTCTGTTAAATAACAGTCTTTTAACAAAAAACGCCCAGCAAAGCCGAGCGTCCAATGAATTGATTTCGCGTCTTAAGCGAATTAACGGTTCTGACGCCGTAGGAACGCTGGAATTTCAAGCTCGTCTTCCATGTTATCGCCAAATAACTCTCCTGTTGCGGGCGCTTGACGACGCGGAGCAGTGGCGCGCGGTGCAGGTGCTGGCGCTTGAGCCGAGACCGCAGGCGGTGTTTTCTTGCGACCAAAAAATCCACCGAACGGACCTTTGACAACTTGGCGTGGCTCTGGCTGAGCAACAGGTTGCGGCGCTTCAACTTGTGGTGCTGGCGCTTCAACTTGAATCTTTGGTGGATAGGGGCGCGGCGCTTGATAGCTTGGCGCCTCTTCAGCTTGAACCGGCATAGGTGGTGGTGTTTGCGCATTTGGCTGCACACGTGACAAGCCTGCACGTGGATTTGTTGCGGCTGATGGATGTGCCTCAATTGGAGAAACCTCAGAGGCGTAGGCTGTTTCATCTTCAAACTCGAATGTTTCTTCTGCTGCTGCTTCAACAGGCACAACTTTTTCTTGGTAACGACGCTTTGGTGGCTCGGCGGGCGCACGACGTGCAAGCGGCGGCGTCACCGACGCATATTGCGCACCAACACCCGTCGCAACAACAGAGACACGCACAATGCCGTCAAGGTCATCATCAAGGGCAGAACCCACAATGATGTTGGCATCTTCGTCAACTTGCGCGCGGATAAGGCTGGCGGCTTCGTCAACTTCGAAAAGCGTTAAATCACGACCACCTGTGATGTTAATCAGCACACCACGTGCGCCTTTAAGAGAAACATCATCAAGAAGTGGGTTAGAAATAGCCGACTCTGCGGCTTCAATCGCGCGTCGCTCACCTGTCGCTTCGCCCGTGCCCATCATCGCCTTGCCCATTTCGTCCATAACGGTGCGGACATCGTTAAAGTCGAGGTTAATCAGGCCAGGCACGACCATCAGGTCGGTAATACCGCGCACACCGCTGTGGAGAACTTCGTCAGCCATGGCGAAAGCGTCTGACATTGTCGTCTGCTCTGTCGCAACACGAAAGAGGTTCTGGTTCGGAATTGTGATAATCGTGTCAACAGACTGTTCAAGGCGAGTAATGCCTTCCTCGGCCAGCTTCATGCGGCGAGAGCCTTCGAACTGGAACGGCTTTGTGATGATAGCGACCGTTAAGATACCGCGCTCACGAGCGGCCTGCGCGATAACAGGGGCCGCGCCTGTACCTGTACCGCCGCCCATGCCAGCTGCGACAAATAACATATGCGCGTCTTCAATGTGCTCGAGAATTTCTGTCATGCTGTCCATAGCGGACTGCTCGCCAACTTCGGGACGCATACCTGCGCCAAGGCCTTCTGTGATGCCGCCGCCAAGTTGCACGCGGCGATCAGCTTTGGACAAAGCGAGAGCCTGTGCGTCAGTATTAGCAACGACAAAGTCGACACCGTCGAGCCCCGCATTGATCATATTATTGACCGCATTTCCGCCTGCCCCGCCAACGCCGATGACAACGATACGCGGCTTAAGTTCGACGGCTTTCGGCAAGGAGAGAGAAATGCTCATGATGTGGACCCGATTTATAGTAAATAGATGATGAATATACATGCGCTCAATTCGGTTAATTGGGTGTTAACCGCAGGCAAAAATTAATGTTTTCGGAGTATTTTCTTCACTTATCCATTAAGTGCCAACTAAAGCTCTCAAAAGTTATTCGAATGAAATCTAGAAGTTTTCTTTCAACCATTGCAGTGAGCGGCCCATCGCACCACCTGAATAGCGGCGTTGGCGGTAGCGGCGACCTGATAAATCAGGCGGGCCAGAGATGGCCTCCTCTGTGTGTTCAAATCGAGATTTTAAGATACCTGCCGCGACCGCGAAATCTGGCCCTGAGAGGGTTTCTTTTAGCCCCATAATGCCGACGGGTTTGCCGATACGCACGCGCTTGTTAAAGACAAGCTCTGCCACTTCGGGCACACCGTTAAGCTGCGCACCGCCGCCCGTCAGCACAATGCGCCGCCCCGAATAGCTCTCTAGCCCTGCGTCTGCGACACGGCCCGCTAGCAATTCAAACGTCTCTTGGATACGGGCGCGCACGATGGACGTCAGCAGTGATTTAGGTTGATGATGCAACTCATCCTGCGCCCCCATTGGCGGGCAAGGCACCATCATGTGATCATCGTCTGCGCCGTGAAGGGCTGAGCCATAGATAAATTTAATGCGCTCAGCAGCTTCCATGGGTGTCACGAGACCGCGCGCAATATCGTTGGTGACCGACTGTCCGCCAACAGGCAGAGCGTCCACATGGACAAGCGTATTATCACGGAAAACGCCAACCGTCGTAATACCTGCGCCCATGTCAATGACCGTCACGCCGAGGTCTTTTTCATCCTCTGTCAGTACAGCGTTGCCCGCCGCGTAGGAGGACACCGTCGCAGAGTTAATCCGAAGATGACAGCGCTCAACCGTATGGGCAAGATTTCTGAGCGGGCCAATGCCTGCGAGAACGAAATGCATATCCACACCGAGGCGAGAGCCAAACATGCCGCGCGGATCGCGAATGCCGTGCTCGCCATCGACGCTATAGTTGATTGGAATTGCATGAATGATCGCGTCTTCGGGCTGAGCCAGTTCAGACAGGCTGCTATTCATGACGCGCGTCAGGTCACGGTCTGCCACCTCACCCGTCGCAAATTCTGTTTGCACTTGCATGTGCTGGCTACGTAGCGAACGCGTGGAGACATTCACGGACACGGAATGAACAGCAATGCCCGCTTGACGTTCGGCTTTTTCAACAGCCGCGCGTATGCCCGCTTCAGCTGCTTCCATATCCACAACCACACCACCCTTAAGACCTGCGCTGACGCCAAAGCCGTAGCCGAGCAGGCGCACGCCCATATTCTCGTCCTTTTGACCTATCAGGCAGACGACCTTGTTCGTGCCGATGTCTAAGACAGCCGCCGTTTGAGGGCGTTTCTGTGACGGTTTTAGAAACATTGACTAAGCGCGGTCTTTCTTGAGCAAGCGTGCAGAGGCTTCTGTGCGCAAAGGCACGTTAGAGGGCGTGAGCGTGATGCGGTCTTTTAAGCGTAAATCAATGACACCGACCTTACGGTCTAGTATTTGCGTGCTCGCTTGTAGCTCAATTAGTTTGTCGAGAGCCGCTTGGCGATTTTCTGTCGGCAGTTTCACACGAGTTTCGCGGTCATTTAAAAGCAGATCCCACCGAGTGCCGTTCACATAAATCATCGCGTCCAAGCGTGATGCAAACTCCGGTCGCGCGGCAATTTCGGCTTGAAAACTTGGAGCCGCTTCCGCCGCGCCTTCGCCGACAATCAAATCGAGTCCCGCGAATTGTGTCGGGTCAGCATCCGTAATCACTGTGCCTTCGGCATCAATGAGCTTTATCAGACCATTATTTTGCCAAAGCGCATAGGGTTTACGCTCTATGATTTGCACCACGACGCGGTCTGGCCAGAGGCGGCGCACGAGCGCATGGTCGACCCATGACAGGCTTTCGACGCGTGATTTGGCTTCGCCGAGGTCTGGCTCAAAGAAATATTGTCCCGGATAAATACCAAGTGCACGGCGCACATCGTCTTCACGCAGACGCCCTTCGCCCATCACGTCAATCTGCTCGACCACAAATCCTGCGGCCATGAGGCGGTCGCGTTTGAAATCAGAGCCCGCTTGCTTAATCGCAGGCAGGTAGCCGCCTAGCCACAGCGCGCCAAAAATCGTGCTGAAAATCACAAAGCAAATCGTGCCCCAAAAACGTATCGCCGCGCCGCGCGAATGGGTCGAGGCGCGCATCTGTGCCGCCATAATATTGCGCGCCCCACGCAGATTTGGCTTAAGCGGGCTAACGCGTTTTTTTGAACCGGGCTTTGATTTTACCTTGGCCATGAAGCATCCTCAACCATCCAGCGACAGAGCTGGGAAAACGATACACCTACATGCGCGGCCTGTTCAGGGGCCAGCGACGTTGGAGTCATTCCTGGTTGAGTATTCACTTCAAGCATTACCATTTTATTTACTATGTCTGCTTTTTTCAGATTTTCTGTGGATGAGCCTAGATTTCTATCATCATAGCGAAAATCAGCGCGACTTATCCCGCGACATCCCAGCGCCTCATGCGCCAGCGTCGCCCATTCCATCGCGAGCGTGGTCGCCGCGGCCGGAATGTTCGCGGGTAAAACATGTTCAGAGCCGCCGTCGCCATATTTCGCTTCATAATCATACCAATCGGTTTTAGGCACGATCTCAGTCACGCAAATCGCTCTGCCGTCCATGACCGCCACCGTCAGCTCGCGCCCGCCGATATATTGCTCAACCATGACCTCCTCTCCCATAGCGTCATTGGTCAGCATGTCTTGCGGCGGAGGCACGCTATCATCTTTTACCAAGTAAATCCCGACGGAAGACCCTTGGGCGTTAGGTTTTATCACATAGGGTGCAGCCATGACATGAGCCCGCGCCGCCTCTTGCCGCGCAACGAGTTTATGCTCAGCCACAGTAATGCCGACCTCGCGTAGCACCGCTTTGGACCGGTGCTTATCCATAGCGAGCGCAGACGCCATGACGCCGCTGTGCGAATAAGGTTTGCCGTAAAGCTCTAGCACGCCTTGCACGCGACCGTCTTCGCCCCATTCACCGTGAAGCGCATTGATAATCACATCGGGTTTGGCAAAGCTAAGCTGTTCCCACAAATTCATGCCCGCATCAATCGGCGTGACGTCATAGCCTTCGCTGGTCAGCGCCGTGACAATCGCCTGCCCCGACACAAGAGACACAGCGCGTTCAGGCGAGAGCCCGCCAAGGAGAACAGCAATCCGTTGAGTCATGACGCGTCCCCTAATGTTTCGCCAATGCGTTTGATTTCCCAATCAAGATCTACGCCCTCAGACGCTTTGACCTTCGCGCGGATGGTTTCACCGAGCGCCTCAAGGTCAGCCGCGCGCGCCTCGCCCGTATTTATCATAAAGTTACAGTGCTTTTCGCTCATCTGCGCGCCACCAACTTTAAAGCCGCGCCCGCCTGCCGCGTCGATGACTTGCCACGCGCCGCGTCCACCACTTTGAACTTGGTCAGGGTTTTTAAATGTCGAACCGCCTGTTTTTTCACGAATAGGCTGGCTGTCCTCGCGCCGCGCGGTGATGGCCTCCATGCGGGCGGTGATAGCCTCTGGGCTGTCCGCAGTGCCTTCAAATGTCGCTTGGGTGAAAATGAAATCTTTGGGCGCGTCGCTATGGCGGTAGGCGTAACCCATGTCCGCGAGGCTCATCTCTTGTCGCCGTCCGCGTCGGTCTAACGCCACGACGCTTTGCAAAACATCTTTCGTCTCGCCGCCATAACAGCCTGCATTCATACGCAGCGCCCCACCGATGGTGCCAGGGATGCCCGCGTAAAACTCTAGCCCCGCAATGCCCGCCTTCGCCGCATGTTTCGCCACACTATTATCAAGCGCCGCCGCGCCCGCTGTCACGTGCAAATCATCTGTACTCACCTTAGCAAAGCTCGGCCCGAGACGCACCACAACCCCACGCACCCCGCCGTCGCGCACAAGCGTATTACTCGCCACGCCTAAGACTGTGACAGGAATATCGTCTGGCGTAGAGCTGAGAAAATGCGCGAGGTCTGCTTCGTCTTTCGGGATAAAAAAGGCGTCCGCTTTCCCACCCACACGCAGCCATGTGTATGGCGCAAGGGGCACATCAAACGAGAGTTTCCCACGGACGGGGGGGAGATGTTTCTTTAAATCACTCACGTTCAATATCATCCTCATCCTGAGGAGATGGCGCAGCCATCGTCTCGAAGGATGGGTGCAGTTTGAAACAATCCTTCGAGACGCGCTTCGCGCTCCTCAGGATGAGGGTGTTATTTGTTGGAAAAATCATGCCTCAGTCAACGCGTTCTGGATTTCTTTTGTAGGGTAGAAGTTTCAATACAGCCGTAGCAATAACCACCAATGAGATTGACCATAAGGCCGCGTCGAGACCCGACCCAATTTTCACGAGTAAACCCTCCTCAGTGTGTAAAAACGTTTTTATGAACACACCCAGCGCATCCATGACGTTCAATATAATAACAAGTATCAACAAAAATCTCATCAAGCGGCCTCCAAACCCTCTTTCAACCCTGCCGCCCAATAGGTGATATCGCCTGCGCCGAGACAGACGACAAGGTCACCTGGTTTCAGGTTCGGCTTTAGTGTCGCCGCAAGCGTGTCTTTGTAAATAGAGACCGCATTCTTATGCCCGAAATTCCCGAGACTACGTACAAGGTCGGGGCCGCTGACGCCGTCAATCGGCGCTTCACCTGCCGCGTAAACGTCGGCAACATAAACCGCGTCGGCATCGTTAAAGCAGGTCGAAAATTCTTCGAATAAATCTGACAGGCGCGAATATCTGTGGGGCTGCACGACGGCATGAACCCGGCCGCGGCTCACTTGGCGCGCGGCTTGGAGGACGGCTTTGATCTCAACAGGGTGATGGCCGTAATCATCTATAATCGTCACGCCGTTCCATTCGCCGACATGGGTGAAGCGGCGTTTAACGCCTCCAAACCCTGCGAGGGCGGCGCGGACTTTTTCTTCAGAGATATTAAGCTCGCGTGCCACCGCGATACACGACAGCACATTTTGCGTATTGTGTTTGCCTGCCATTGGCAGGAACAATCCGTCCCAGCGGTCTTCGATGCCGTCGCGGCCGCGGAACACGACATCAAAACGAGAGCCGCCCGTCTCAAGCTCGACATTTTCTGCGCGCACATCGGCCTGTGGGTTAAAGCCGTAAGTCACGACACGCCGATCTGTCACGCGGCTCACGAGGGCCTGCACTTCAGGATGGTCGATGCAGAGCACCGCAAATCCGTAAAATGGTAAGTTCTCTACGAAAGTATCAAACGCTTTGCGGAGCGTATCAAAGTCGCCGTAATGCTCCATATGCTCTGGATCGATATTTGTGACCACAGCGATTGTGCCGAGTAGCTTTAGGAATGAACCGTCCGATTCATCGGCTTCGACGACCATCCAATCGCCTGCGCCGAGTTTAGCGTTTGAGCCGTAAGCATTAATGATGCCGCCGTTGATGACGGTCGGGTCGAGACCGCCGCCTTCCATCACTGCTGCCATCATCGTCGTCGTCGTTGTCTTGCCATGTGTGCCCGCAATCGCGACTGCCCATTTTAAGCGCATAAGTTCCGCGAGCATTTCGGCGCGCCTTACAACGGGAATAGAACGCGCACGGGCCTCGATCAGTTCGACATTATCTGCCTTAATCGCAGAACTCATCACAATAGCGCCTGCGCCGTGAACCTGCTCTGCTTTTTGACCGATATAGATGTCTGCGCCGAGCTTTCGCAAGCGCTCGACGTTGGGGTTTTCGCGCGCGTCAGAGCCTTGCACGCTGTAGCCAAGATTGAGCATCACCTCAGCAATACCACTCATACCGATACCGCCAATGCCGATAAAATGAATAGCCCCTGGTTCAAAAGGGAGCTTTGTTTGCGGGCGGGTCTTGGGCATAGAATTAGCTTTGCGTTGTATCTTTTCTGGCGGCGTTGATGACCAAATCTGCAAGCGCGGCGGTGGCATCCGTAGGGGCGGCACGGCGGGCGTTGCGGGAAGCGGTTTCAAGCCAGGTCGAATCATTAAGTCTCTCCATGAGGGTAGTTTTTACACCCTCTGCGGTAAACTCTGATTCAGGCAAAATATCGGCGGCACCAAGGTCTTTTAGCGCCAGCGCATTTATCGTTTGATGATTATCCATCGCGATTTTTAGCGGCACGAGGAGTGATGGTTTTCCCATAGCAGCTATCTCTGACACGCTGCTCGCCCCTGCCCGTCCAATGATAAAATGCGCGGCGGCCAGATGCATTTCTATGTCAGAGAAGAACGGTTCGCACAGCGCGTCAACTCCGGCGAGCCTGTAAATCTCGCGCGCCTCTGTTAGATTCTCGCGACGTGTTTGCTGGACAACGCTGAGGTTTTTTTGCATTTCTGTAGGAAGCAGCGCCACGGCAGCGGGTACAGTTTCTGAAATCAATTTTGCGCCAAGGCTACCGCCTACGATGGTTAGGAATATACGGTCGCCCGGCACTGTATATTCAGCGGGGATAGCAGCGTTAATTTGTGCGCGTAGCGGGTTTCCTGTGAAGACAGTTCTTGCCCCCGCGGGAACTTTGTCACAGCGCGGGAATCCTGTTGCGATGACATCTGCCTCTTTTGCTAACGCGCGGTTCACACGTCCCAATACGGCATTTTGTTCATGCAAGACCGTGGGTATCTTCAGCGCTTGCGCCGCCTTCACAGCTGGGAATGCGGGATAGCCGCCAAAGCCTGCCACGACATCGGGCTTCCATCCGCGCATAAATGATTTGGCTTCGTTGATACCATTGGCGAGTTTCAACATGCCTTTGATTGCTGCGATGGGTCGTTTTGGATTTATCGTCGCCGCAGAGACTTCGCGGATGGGGTCGGCAGGAATGGCGCCCGCATGTTTTTTGCCGCGCGCATCCGTAATCAGCGCAACTTCCCAACCCTCGAATGAGAGGTGTTCGGCGAGCGCTTGGGCGGGGAACATATGACCGCCCGTACCACCTGCCGCGAGAAGGAGCCGCTTACTCGCCATAGCCGTAAGCCCCTGGACGGTGGCGCGTAAACGCCAAGATGAGACCCGCCGTAAAACAGAGCGCGAGCATGGACGAGCCGCCGTAACTGATAAACGGCAGAGTCATGCCTTTGGGCGGCGCCATGTTGAGGTTCACGAAAAGATTAATGACAATTTGCATACCAATCATGGTCGCGAGACCCGCCACGGCAAGTTGACTGAAATAGTCATTTAACTTGAGCGCATTGCGAAAACTGCGCAGCACAAAGGCGCTCAGCATGCCCAGCAAGATTAGTGATATTAGAAACCCAAACTCTTCGACGGTGGCGGCAAAAATAAAGTCGGTATGAATATCAGGCACAGAATGTTTCACCGTCCCCTCACCCGGCCCGCGCCCAAGAAAGCCGCCATTGGCAATCGCCTCTAAAGCTTTGTCAGTTTGATAGGTGTCAGAGTTTTCAGGATTGAGAAATCGGTTCACGCGGTCTTGCACGTGAGGCAAAGCGAAATAGGCCGCGACAGCGCCGACCATTGACAACCCCATCATGATAAACACCCATCCCAGCGAGACTCCTGCAAAAAAGAACACCGCTGCAAAACTTAGCGTTAGCAAGAACGATTGGCCGAAATCAGGTTGGCGAATAAGAAAGGCGATCAGCACGAGATAGCTCGCGAACACAATACCGACGGCTGGTAGATTTGGGTCGCGCTTTTTCATCGCAAACATCCATGCCGCAAACACAATAAAAGCAGGTTTGGCAAATTCCGACGGTTGCAACCCCAGCGGCCCTATTCTTATCCACCGCGTAGCCCCTTTAACTTCATATCCAATGAACGGCAGCGCCGCCATGAGAATGACTGAAGATATCAGCGCAACAATGCCAAGACGCCGTGCAAATGTCGGCCCCATCATAGAAATCACTATGGCGCTTGAAAGCCCAAGTCCCGCAAACACAGCATGGCGGTAAAGAAAGTTAAAGGGGTTAGCATATTCAAGGCGTGCAGACGCCGCTGGTGATGTGCCCATTGAGAGAATTAATCCCGCCGCAATGAGGCAGACGAGCAAGCTCAGCGTGAGTTGGTCGACGCTGCGCCACCACTCAAATAAAGGCGAACGGTTAGACCGTGTCGGCGCTATGCTGACGCGCATCATGCGGCGGCCCCAGACTTTGCTTTTGACTTCTTATCTTTATTGCGTGCAATCTCGCGCTCAAAAATTGAGATGATTTCTTGAGCTTTATTACGAAACGCGTCGCCGCGTTTTTCAAAATCTTTAAACTGATCAAAGCTCGCGCAGGCGGGGGCAAGCAGAATTATCGCGTCTTCTTTATTCGCGGCAAGCGCATCTTTCGTCGCACATAAAATTGCGGCCTCTAACGTCCCAGAGATTTTGTAATCAGCCTTTTTAGATTTTAGTGTTTTGGCGAAAGGTTTTGCCGCTTCGCCGATGAGGTAAGTTTTGCGGATGTTACCAAATAAATCTTTTAGTGGTTCAATGCCGCCCTCTTTCGCGACGCCGCCCGCAATCCAATAGATATTTTTATAACTCGCAAGCGCTTGCCGCGCTGCGTCGGCATTTGTAGCTTTGCTGTCATTGACGTAACGCAGTCGCCCAACCGAGCCTATGTTTTCCATACGGTGGGCGAGGCCTGGAAAACTCAAAATAGCTTTACCGATTTTTTCAGGCGAAATTCCGAGGGCTGAAACAGCGGCATAAGCCGCCGCCGCGTTCTGCCAATTATGCGTTCCTTCTAAAGCTTTCGCGCGGGCAAGATCAGCAATTTCTGTTACGACACGTCCCTGCGCGCAATAGAGCTTACCTTTAATCACACAGGCCCCGCGGCCAAGGGATTTCCGTCCTGAAATCGGCACAACGCTTCGACCGTTGCGCGCCGTCATAGCCGTGCAAAGACGACGACCTTCGGGATTATCGACACCAATCACCGCCGTATCGCCCTCGCGTTGATTGTTAAAGATATTGCGCTTGGCTGCCTCGTAACCTTTCAAATCACCATGCCGTTCAAGATGGTCAGGCGAAAGATTGAGAAACACGGCGACATCCGCATGAAGGCTCGGGCAGCGCTCAAGTTGATAAGATGAAAGCTCCAGCACATAGACCATACCTGCATGCATACGGTCGAGGTCGAGCACGCCGCGTCCAATATTACCGCCCATCTGCACCGCGCGGTCACATTCAGAGAGAATATGCGCTGTCAAAGCCGTCGTCGTCGATTTCCCATTTGTGCCTGTGATGGCAATTATTTTTGGACGATTGCCTTTGGCACGCGCCGTAATCTCGCGTGCAAAAATTTCAATATCACAAATAATGGGCACGTCTGCTGCCTCTGCGCGCTGCGCGGTCCAATGCGGCTTTGGCAATTTATGCGGCACGCCAGGTGAAAGCACGAGCGCGCTATAGTCATGCCAATCGGATTTTGTCAGATCCGTGAGATTAATGCCTTCTTTTGTCGCTTGCTCTCGCGCCGCTTTATTATCATCCCACGCATGCACGCGTGCCCCGCCTGCCGCGAGCGATTTGGCAGCCGTCAACCCTGTCCGGCCGAGGCCAAATACAGCGACGTCTTGTCCTTTGAATGAGGCGGCTTTAATCATCTGAAATAAACCCTAGCGAAGTTTCAATGTGGATAATCCGATCAAGGCGAGAATAATTGCGATGATCCAGAAACGAATAACGATGGTGGGTTCGGCCCACCCTTTTTTCTCATAGTGGTGATGGATAGGCGCCATGCGGAACACACGTTTTCCCGTGAGTTTAAATGAAGCGACCTGGACGATTACTGAGACCGCTTCGAGTACAAATAATCCGCCAATAACTGCGAGAACGATTTCGTGTTTTACGGCGACCGCCGTTGTACCGAGCGCTCCGCCAAGTGAGAGCGATCCCGTATCGCCCATGAACACCATAGCAGGCGGAGCGTTATACCAAAGAAAGCCCAACCCTGCGCCGACAATAGCACCGAGGAAGACGCAGACTTCAGATGAGCCTGGGATATACGGTACGCCAAGATAATTAGAAAACACGGAGTTACCGACGAAATAAGCAATGAGCAGAAAGCTCATACAGGCAATCATCACGGGTACAATCGCAAGGCCGTCGAGGCCATCTGTCAAGTTCACGGCATTAGACGCACCCACAATAACTAGGCACCCAAATGGGATAAAGAACACACCGAGATTAATTGTGAAATTTTTCAAAAAAGGTATGGCTAGGCCCGTTTCGAAATTGTCAGGCGTTTGCGGAAACACGGTTGTCAAAACATAGACGGCGGCGGCGGCAATTCCGAATTCCAGCACGAGTTTTATCTTGCCTGAAAAACCTTTGGGATTTTGACGCGACACTTTAAGGTAATCATCATAAAACCCAATAAGGCCGTAGCCGAGTGTCACGAAAAACACTGTCCACAAAAATGGGTTTTTTAAGTCGCCCCAAAGCAAAGTTGATAGAGAGACGGATAGCAAAATTAGCAAACCGCCCATCGTCGGCGTCCCTGCTTTTTTTATGATATGGCCTTCGGGTCCATCTTCGCGAATAGGTTGACCTTTACCTTGGCGCGAGCGCAGTAAATTAATCACGCGCGGACCCAGAATAAAAGCAATCAGCATAGACGTCATTAACGCCCCACCTGTGCGGAAGGTCAGATAATTAAATAAATTAAAAATCTGAAACTGGTCGGAATATCCCGCGAGCCATTCTAAAAACATTAGGATGTTCCTTCTTTGATGAGAGCCTTCGCCACAATCCCAAGACCTGTCGCGTTAGAGCCTTTAATTAAAACCGTATCGCCGTCTTGCAGTTCATAGAGGAGCGCGTCTTTGACAGCATCTCGATTGCTGCACCACGCCGCGCGCATAGTTTGCGGCAGTGCCCCGCGTAGCGCGCGCATGCATTCGCCCGTGACAATGACACGCGCGACACCCGCTTTTTCTAACGGCTCAGATAATTCTGCGTGAAACTTTAATTCATCCGCCCCAAGCTCAAACATATCGCCAAGCACAGCAATCTTGCGACCTTCTACGCGCGCTAATACGGAAATAGCTGCGCGCATGGATGTCGGATTAGCATTATAACTTTCATCGATTAGCGTGACCGACTTCCCATCGAAATTAAGCTGATGCGTTTCACCGCGACCTGCAATCGCGCTCATGGTGCGGAACCGCCGTGCGGCTTTACGCAAATCTAGTTTTGCGGCGAGAGCGACGGCCATACAGGCTGCAAGATTCTCAACCCAATGATCACCGATGAGAGGCGTTGTGACATCAATTTGTTGTCCGCCGATACGCAGTCGAATATTTGTGACCTGCGGATGTTCACGTACATCAACAATAGACACATCATCATTATCTGCATGCCCAAAAGTGAGAATATTGTCAGCACTCACGCCTGCCGTCTTAGCAATCGATTTAATTAAATCCGTATATTTATTTTCGCCGTTGAGTATCAGCGTTCCGCCTTCTGAAAGGCCGTCTATAATTTCAGCCTTGGCGTGCGCAATGGCTTCGACATTTTCGAAATGGGCGAGATGCGCGCCTGCGACTGTTGTGATGAGCGCGATTTGCGGCTTAAGCATTTTCGATAATACCGACATCTCTCCCGCATGATTCATGCCAAGCTCAAACACACCGTAATTAGTTTCTTCTGGCATGCGCGCCATAGTCAGCGGCACACCCCAATGATTGTTATAGGACGCGAGCGATTTATGTGTTTGGCCAAAGCCTGCAAACATATGGGCGAGCGCTTCTTTCACGCTCGTTTTTCCGACGCTTCCCGTCACGCCTATGCGTAAAGCGCTCGAGCGTGCGCAAGCCGCTTTGCCCAACGCCGTTAGAGCACCAAGACTGTCTTTGACCACAAGCGCTGGCGCGTCCATATCATGCTCGCTCATGACCGCACCCGCGTTTTTTTCGCGTGCCATCGGAATAAATTCGTGACCATCGCGCACATCCCTCAGTGGGACAAATAAGTCACCCGCCTCAATCGTGCGCGTGTCAATCGAGAGACCAGAAATCGTCCACTCGCCAACGGCTTTTCCGCCTGTGGCTTTCGCCGCGTCTTGCGCAGTCCAAAGAGGTTTAGACATGTGCTGCCCCTTTTTTTCCAAGCGCTGCAATTGCGCGTTGCGCTACTTTGACATCTGAAAATGGAATGACTTGGTCGCCGATAATCTGACCTTGCTCATGTCCCTTACCTGCAATGACGAGACAGTCTTGCGGTCCAAGGCGCGACAGCCCTTCCCTTATCGCTGACGCACGATCACCAATTTCTGTAGCGTCAGGACAGCCTGCCATAACAGCTCTGCGAATTAATTCAGGCGCTTCTGTGCGAGGGTTATCGTCTGTGACAATGACCTCATCGGCGAGCTTTGCCGCTGTGCGTCCCATCTTCGCGCGCTTGTCAGGATCACGGTCGCCGCCGCAGCCAAACACAATCACAATTTTGCCCATCGTATGCGGCCGTACAGAGCGCAGCAGTTTATCAAGCCCGTCTTCAGTATGGGCGAAATCAACAAAGACGGGTGCGCCATTGGGGTGTTCGCCCGCGCGTTCCATCCGTCCCGCAACACCATGAAGGTGGCCGAGCGCCGCCACCGCTGTGTCCTGCGCCACACCTGTCACGAGCGCGAGACCAAGAGCAGAAATCGCGTTCAACGTCTGGAACTCACCCGCGAGCGGCAACTCCACTTTATAACGTGTGCCGCGCACAATAAGGTTGAGCATTTGACTTGCGCGACGCGGCATAACTTCATCAATACGAATGTCTTCGCCCGTCCAACCGACACGCATAACGTCTTGCCCGCGCGCTTTGCACATCTTGGCGAGACGCTGGCCATATTCATCATTGACGTTGATTACAACGGGCGCGTCTTTGGGGGTGAGCTCTGTGAACAGTCTCGCTTTTGCCTCAAAATACTCTTCCATCGTCGGGTGATAATCAAAGTGATCTTGCGTAAGGTTTGAAAACCCTGCGGCGCTTATTTTAACCGCGTCTAAGCGGTATTGCGCCAAGCCATGTGACGACGCTTCCATCGCTGCATGGGTCACATTTTGCGCCGCAAGTTCAGAGAGCGTTTGATGCAAAGCCATCGCGTCAGGCGTTGTGTGCGTAAGCGGACGGTAGCCATCTGGCGATTGCACACCGAGAGTTCCAAAACACGCTCCGCGCAGACCTGCATAAGCCCAGATTTGCCGTAAAAACTCGACAGTCGAACTTTTCCCGTTTGTCCCTGTCATCGCAACGAGTGTTTCTGGCTGACCTGTATGGAAACGCGACGCAACTTTTGCATATGTTAAGCGCGGCTCATCCACACCGATATAGGCAATTGGCATTTCGACGAGTCCTGTCGTCGAAAGTATAGCGCTTGCGCCTTTGGCAATCGCGTTTTCAATATAGTCGCGCCCATCGCTCACCGTGCCAGGAATAGCCGCAAACAGCGCACCCGGTTTAACCTTGCGACTATCGGCGGTGACCATCGAAATGTCGACGTCATCGCCAGAATAACCCTCAATTAATTCGGACAACATTTTAGAAGACGTTTGAGACATTACGGTAGCGCCCCCGTCTCAAAGAAATTCGCTTGCGCAACGGATGGTTCGGTCCTCTCGACCCCCAGAATTGGACCAATGCGTGTGATGACTTTTTTGGTTGTTTTTGCCGCGTTCCATCCCGCCGTGGCATAACCCCAATCTGTCGGCAGCGCTTTTGGCTCATCATATGTAATCATCACAACATAACGCGGATCGCGGTGCGGAAAGGCGGATATAAAAGATGTTACGAGACGCCGTTCGTCATAGCCGCCTATACTCGGCTTATCGGCGGTTCCCGTTTTTCCCATTACGCCGTAACCTTGCGCGCGGGCATTACGGCCTGTGCCATTTGTCACGACGTAGCGCATCATATCCACCACAGATTTTGACGTCTGGGAGCTCATAACGCGACGGGTCTCTACAGGGTTCGCGGCGTCGCGGCGCAAAATTGTTGGCGTCACATAAAGCCCATCATTCAGCATCGCCGCTGTCGCGACAGCCAATGCGAGAGGCGTGACAGAAATACCGTGACCATAGGACGTCGTCGCCACGGTGAGGTCTGGCCAGGTCGGCTGCACTTGAGGTCGTGCCGATTCAGCCAATTCATATGGCACGCGCTCGAATAGTCCGAGATCAGCAAACATATGCTTTTGCGCCTCCGCTCCCGCGCGCAAGGCAAGCATGGCTGTGCCGCGATTTGAGCTCTCAGATAGTATATCTGGCATTGCTAAAGGCACGTCTGATTTATGATCATCGCGAATAGATTTAATCGACACTTTAAATGGCCTATGCACTGGAAAGGTTTCTGTCAGAGATGACGTTTGCGACTCAAGCGCAAGCGCCATGGTTATGGGTTTAAAGACTGAACCCAATTCATAGGTTGACATTGCGGCGTGATTATAACGATTTTCAGGCAATGCTGCGCCCGGTACATTCGGGTCAAAATCGGGTAGACTGACCATCGCCATGACCTCACCCGTCTTAATATCAAGCACAATGCCCGCCGCGCTATCAGCTTGGAACAAGGCCACGTCGTCGCGCAAAGTATCTGTTAGCGCATATTGCACGCGCATATCAATTGAGAGCGCTTTTGCAGGGGCGTTTTCAGATGACAGCGACGCGTCAAACGCTTTTTCCGCGCCCGCAACACCGTGCATGTCTGTGTCAGAAAAACCAAGAATATGCGCCGCAAGCGGACCGCGCGGATAAACACGTTTTGGTTCTCGCCGAAAGTTAAGACCTGGCAAACCTAAATCAAAAACGGCCTGCCGCTCCTTGGGTGTAAGACCACGCGCAATCCAATGGAAAGCGCGTTCAGAGGAGAGCTTCTCTTGTAGCTCATCAAGCTGTAGATTCGGCAAAGCCGTCATAAGCTTTTGTGCCGTCTCGAGTGGGTTCCAAACTTTGCGAGGTTCAGCATAAAGCGAATAGGTCTGCAATGTCGTGGCGAGGACATCGCCATGCCTATCCGTGATATCCGCGCGCGTCGTTGTAATCGCTTGCGGGAGATTGGACGGCGCTTTACGCGCGCCAAACAGGCTCGTTTCCGCGAGGCGTAGAACAATTATAACCATCATAAAGACGAACATAAACGCACCAATGCGAATTCTGATACGACCTTCGGAGACAGCCTTAAATTCGCTGTCCGCCACAGTCATAACGGTAGATTCGTAACCTGCGGCAGATGTGAAACGCTCACTCATGGCGCTTCGCTCTCTGCATCAGAATTTTGCACGGGCATCTCGCGAAGCGGAAAGCGCGCCGCAATATCGTCTTGCGTAATCATTTGCGAAGTTTGCGTTGGCTCTAACTCAAGATGAGTCTGGGATAATTTTTCAAGCCGCGCAGGATCTTCTAGATGGGCGATCTCGGCACGGAGCACGCCTATTGCCGCTTCCTCAAGCGCGATTTCATAGTGAAGTTTATGCGCCGCTTGGCGCGCCGTTTGCGCGCGCGTTTTAACGTAATAGAGCGCAATCATGAGGAACACACCGACAAGCAGTAAAATAAACCACATGATGCGGCGCGCGACATCCGCTTGTGTTTGATAGCCGCCCCTCATGCCGCCCACCTAATATCTTGGACGCGGGGTATATTTGGCAATAGCGCATCGTCTGCGACCATCGGATCAGCGTCTGTGCGAATACCACTGCGGAGCTTGGCTGAGCGCGACCGCGGATTTTCGTCAATCTCTGTTTTTGACGGCTTCACGACAGAACGCTTCGGCAAATCAAAACTCGCCGCGACGCCAGACTGCACCGCCTCAGGCGCATAGCGAGACCCGCCCGACACCTCGCCCGCGCGGCGACGGAAAAAACTTTTAACGATGCGGTCTTCAAGCGAATGAAACGTCACGACAACCAGTCGCCCGCCAGGTTTAAGAATACGTTCGGCCGCGCAGAGCCCTTCGTAAAGCTCACCCAATTCGTCATTAATAAAGATACGCAGCGCTTGGAACACGCGCGTCGCGGGATGGGTTTTACCCCCCTTCCCCTTGGGACGACCAATTGTCGCCTCAATGAGTTTTGCTAACTCTTCAGTCGTGGCGAAATCGCCCTGTTTGCGCTCACGTAAAATAGCGGACGCAATACGGCCCGCTTGGCGCTCTTCACCATACAGCTTGAAGATAATTGCAAGTTCGCCGTGGCTGAGTTGATTAACTGCCATCGCCGCCGTCGGCCCTTCCGCCCCCATGCGCATATCAAGCGGACCTTCGCGCATGAAGCTGAATCCGCGTTGCGCCTGATCAAGCTGCATAGACGACACACCAATATCGAGCACAACTGCGTCTACGGGCGGCAAGTCCACTTCATCCATTTTTGAGAACGGCGTTTCGATAAGGCGAAAGCGACCGTCATATTGCGCCGCAAGTTCATCCGCGCGCGGCTGCACCGTTGAGTCACGATCAAGACCGATGACTTGGCAATCCGCAGACGTCAGGAACGCTTCGCTATAGCCGCCAAAACCAAATGTGCCGTCAACATAGGTCTCGCCAGATTTCGGCGCGAGTGCCGCCAGTACCTCTGGCAACATAACGGGATAATGTGGACGCGCCGCCATTAGAGGCCTGCCTTTGGTAAAACGGGTTTCAGCAAATGCCGATTTTCAGAGGCGCGCTTGCGCATCTCAGCCGCCCGCCGCTCATGCGCGTCTGGTGACCAAATCTCAAACCGCTCGCCAAGACCGACAAACGTCACACGCCCATTAAAGCCAAACATATCGGCGAGGTCTTGGGGAAGCGAAACACGTCCGCCGCTATCAAATGGCAGGCGACGGCTTTCACCAAAAATAGCTTGCTCCATCGCCTCGCGGTTAGGGTCGAAATAATCGAGCGCGTTAATGCTGGCGCGGTAAGCCTCAAAAAGCTGCTCGCCCCCACCTTCTAAGCACTCACCACTGAAGCTCGGGCGCACGATGATCCCGTCAAAAGCTCCCTCAGGCCCGCCTACGCGCGACGCGGCCTGCGCCGTAATGACCGCACGAAAATCGGCAGGCACAGAGACACGCCCTTTGGCGTCTCTATTATTTGTCGTGGTCGATAAAAACACGCGTCCTGAATTCCCCTCACAGCCGCGCCTTTAAAAAAATAACGCGAACTAAAATTTGGGATAACATGGGATTTTATGGGATACAACGCCTAACAAAGCGAATTAACCAAAAAATAAGTATAAAATTTGGGATTAGACGCCTCAATAGGGGTGAAAATAGGAATAAAAGGCGAACAAAGGGTTAAGCCATTTGGGATGGCATGGGCGTAGCGGTTTTGAAGGCGTGACCTCATCACATAACGAGCATCAAAAAAGGCGCCCTCTCATGAAGACGCCTTTCTTAAATTGTATAAGCTTGCTTAGAGAAACTTTTTAGCGATACCGCCAATACCGCCGAGTGAACCCAAAAGCGACCCACCACTGCTGGCTTTGTCAACAAGTTGCGGGACCGCGTCTTGAAGGCTACCGAGAAGAGACCCCTCATCTGTGCCGAGTTGGGAGGCTGCGGCTGCAATTTTATCGCCGCCGATGACCTCTTTCAGTTGTTCAGCTGAGACAGGCATATTCGCACCATCGCCAAGCCACGACTCGGCTACATTACCAAGACCTTTATCTTTGAAACCGCTGACGAGGCTACCGAGATCCATTTTGTCACCACCGCCAATTAAGCTGTTCATGACGTCGCCAACCATTTCGTTATTACCGCCAAGTTTTTGCGCAATCAGGCCTTTAGCAATGCTTGAAATATCCATTTTTGTCTCCAGTGTTAGAATGGGATTAGCCTATACCCTAGGTTACATGAACAGCAGCTATATGTTGAAGGATTGAGCCATTCAACTTAGGCAAACTTTTGCCTCTTTTAGTGCTTAAATCGCTAACGCATCATAAGTGAGACAAACTCGCAAAGCCGCGCGCGGGTCTCTCTCGGATCGATGATATCCTCAATAATGAACTGCTCAGCCGTGCGGAAGGGTGAGGTGACTTTGGCGAGACGGTCTTTAATCTCTTGCAGCTTTGCTTTAGGATTATCACTCGCCTCCAGCTCAGATTTATAAGCGACCTCCACGCCGCCCTCAATTGGCAAGCTGCCCCAATCTCCGCTGGGCCAGGCCGCGCGGTATTGGAAACGCGTATGATCAGACATAGCTGCGCCAGCCACACCGTAGGCTTTGCGAATGATGATACTCGCCCATGGCACAGAGCTACGGTAAATCGTATTCATCGCCTCAACACCTCGCCGAATTGTGGCGGTGCGTTCAGCCTCAAGCCCAATCATAAATCCAGGATTGTCCACAAGATGCACAACAGGTAGACCGAATAATTCGGCAAGATCAACAAACCGTTTCACTTTTTCCGCTGTGTCCGCCGTCCAAGACCCGCCAAGTGAGGTGGGGTCACCCGCTAGCAAGGCAACGGGCCAACCGTCCAGTCGCACAAAAGCGGTAATAGCGCCCCTGCCCCAACGGGCACCGATTTCAAACACGCTGTCTTTATCAACGACCGCCTCAATCAGGCGGCGCATATTATAGGCTTTGTTTTTGTCACGCGGCACGATGGAGAGTAAGCTTTCCTCAGCCCTATCCGTCGGGTCAGAATTGGGCTGCTGCGTCAAAGGCTCCCCAACGTAGGACGGCAAATAGGATAGAAAAGCTCTCGCGCGCTCAAAAGCCTCTTCCTCCGTTGCGACTTCATCATCTATGACGCCGTTACGCGTGTGAATATGTGAGCCACCGAGGCTTTCTTTATCTTGCTGCTCGCCGAGCGCAGCGACGACAGCGGGACCTGCGGTGAAGATTTGTGACAGACCTTTGACCATGACAGAATAGTGGCTCGCCACAGCGCGCGCTGCGCCCATGCCAGCTGTGGGGCCGAGGGCCAGCGCGACGACTGGCACAGTTTCAAGATTTTTAACGACATGTTCCCACCCCGGCACATATGGCACATAGGTAAAACCCATATCCTCTAACATTTTGACTGAACCGCCCCCGCCTGTCCCGTCAATCATGCGGATTATTGGCAAGCGCAATTCATGCGCCATCTGCTCGGCCATAACAAATTTACCCACAATAGCCGCATCCGCAGCCCCGCCGCGCACGGTGAAATCATCCGCTGTGGCGACCACAGGACGACCCGTAATATCGGCGCGCCCGAAGAGGAAATTGGACGGCGAGACACCCTCCAAATCGCCTTTGTCGTTATAATGCCCTTTGCCCGCCAGAGCGCCAATTTCGCGAAAGCTCCCTTTATCGACGAGTGCGTCAAGCCGCTCTCGCGCGTTCAGCTTGCCGCGTGATTTTTGCCGTGCAAGCTTTTCGGGACCGCCCATTTTTTGGCTAAGGGCGATACGTTCTTCAAGCTCATCAAGCTCGGGAGACCACTTAGATGGAGGCGCTTTTTTCTTCGTCATACCAGACTATAACGCCGCAAGCTTAAGACGCAATCTCATCGCATCAGACAAAGCTGCAGTGTAATGAGTAACTTTTAAGCTAGCGCTCAAATTTCACGAATTTTAGCTTTTTCGGCATATCTGCGTCGGGGCCGAGGCGGCGTTTTTTATCTTCGATATAATCTGCGAAGTTACCTTCAAACCATTCGACATGACTATCACCTTCATAGGCAAGAATGTGGGTGGCGACGCGATCTAGGAAGAAGCGGTCATGAGAAATGACTACAGCGCAGCCTGGGAATTTCTCGAGCGCGACTTCGAGAGAAGCGAGCGTTTCGCGGTCGAGGTCATTGGTCGGCTCATCGAGTAGGAGCAAGTTAGCAGGCTTGGTCAGCATCTTTGCAAGGTTAACACGGTTGCGTTCACCCCCTGAGAGTTGCCCCACGTTCTTCTGCTGATCCGTGCCTTTAAAGTTAAACGAGCCGACATAAGCGCGGCTTGGCACTTCGCGTTTCCCCATAACAATAATATCAAGACCATCGGAAATCGCTTCCCAGATGTTCTTGCTCGGGTCGAGGGCGGCGCGGGTTTGATCAACATAACCAAGCTCGACGGTTTCGCCGACTTTGAACGTACCTTCGTCGGGCTGCTCTTCACCTGTAATCATTTTAAACAGTGTTGTTTTACCTGCTCCGTTTGGACCAATCACGCCGACAATACCGCCGCGTGGAAGTTTGAATGAGAGATCTTTGATAAGGAGCTTATCACCAAAACCCTTGGAGACGTTATTCGCCTCAACGACTATATTGCCAAGGCGTTCGCCCATAGGAATACGAATTTCCGCGTGAGAGACGACTTCGCGAGAGGCTTCCTCATTGAGTTTGTCATAGGCGGTAAGACGCGCTTTGGATTTGGCTTGGCGCGCTTTGGGATTTGATTGCACCCATTCAAGCTCGCGTTTGAGCGCTTTGGTTTTACTGTCTTCCTCGCGGCCCTCTTGGTCCATGCGCTTGGCTTTCGCCGCAAGCCAGCTTGAGTAATTGCCTTCATGCGGAATACCGCGACCCCGATCAATTTCAAGCGTCCAGCCCGTAATGTTATTCAGGAAATAACGGTCGTGGGTAATGAGGATAATCGCGCCTTGATATTTGACGAGGTAATTTTCAAGCCATGCCACAGTTTCGGCGTCCAAGTGGTTGGTCGGCTCATCAAGCAACATGAGGTCAGGCTTAGACAGCAGAAGCTGACAAAGTGCGACCCGGCGGGCTTCACCACCAGATAAGGTCGTGACGCCGTTTTCTTTGGGTGGGCACCGCAAAGCCTGCATGGCCATCTCGATTTTAGAGTCTACATCCCACGCGTCATGGGCGTCGACTTTTTCTTGAAGGATGGTCATTTCTTCCATTAACTCATCAGTATATTCTTCGGCCATTTTAGACGCGACAGCATTATAGGCGTCAAATATTTGCTTGTCCTCGCACCCCTCAATGACGTTTTCCCAGACGGTTTTATTTGGATTAAGTTTCGGTTCTTGCGGGAGGTAGCCGACTTTTACGCCTTCCGCCGCCCAGTGCTCGCCCGTGACTTCTGTATCGACGCCCGCCATGACTTTCATCAAGGTTGATTTACCCGCGCCGTTGACACCCACAAGGCCGATTTTCGCGTCGGGATAGAAAGACAAATGGATATTGTCGAGAATGGTCTTATTGCCAAATTTCTTGGTCAGACCTTGCATGTGATAACAGAATTGACGAGCCACGGAACACCTCAGCGATAGGAGTAAATAATTACGCGGCATATGCGCGGTTAGTCGCGAGTTTTCAAGGGGCTTTACAATAGCAATGTGAAAGTCTGGCCGAGCTATATAAGATGCTATCTTCGACCGTCGCGATAGACCACGTAATACGAAGCTCCTAATAGACATGCCAAGACCCCAACCACGAAGCTGTCCAAGGTGAGCAATACCCATAGTTGGGCCGCTGTTCCGCCCATTGCCTGCATATTCAGAAAGTAATGGAGAACCATCGTGGGCAAGAATGTCGCGAGAATGACAGCGGAGAATCCCCCCTTCATCGCTTTGTTCAAAGATTTATTCTGCATATCAGACAAAGGCGTGTCATCAAAAACGTATGCCATCCATCCATTGATTTTATTTTGCAGCGGAAACCCTGCAAACAAAAGCAACAGGAAGGGAATTAACATCGCCTTTGCCGCACTGATATCTGGCTTCAAAAAGCGCAAGAAAGCTGGGCCCACTAAAAACGCGAGTACCATTGCCACTACCATTACCAAGCACCCCACGAGAATCGCTTTTTTCGCCGTGGCTGAGAATTGCAAGGCCCGTCGCACGTTTTTTCCATGCAAGAAAAAGCGCGTGACAAATACTGTAGTAGCTATAATTGAGATAACCTTTAGTGCCCCAAATGAGAGGCGTATGGCCTGCGCTGTCTCTGACAATTCGCTCGATCCTTCACCTGCAAACATACCGAGCCTAACCTCGGCGATATGTTGCAAGCCTTCGAAAAAAATTGGCAAACAGACTAAAGGAAATGCTGCGACAAGAAAAACCGCTGCAAGGCGGTAGCTTTCTGCGGTTTGGGACATAAGTTTTTTCATGGATACGCTTTGCTATGACGCGACAAAATGGGCGACAGCAAACCCGCCACCGATACATACCAATGTGTATCCTAAAATGAGCCACTTATATCGCCCGTCGGCCGCCACCTTTTCGACGGGGCCGTCTGAGATTGGAGATATAATATACGCCGCTATAGTTGTCTGGAGGCTCATGGCGCTAAACAGCAAGATGGCGAGACCAAAACTGACCGCGCGAGCATCCAATGTAAAACCCGCCAGAGTACCTTGAAAGACTATAAACCCGACGCTCAACACCATCAGGATGATGGATAATATTTGATAGGTGATGCTTCCAGAGCGCCGTTTTCGGTCAATTTCACTTTCGTCTAGGTATTTTTCCGGCATCCAGAGCCGGTTTGCAAGCCGCGTTGAATAGCAATACAGCAATGCCAAAGCTGACACGATACCTAGTGCAATCAACACAGTTTTTACACCCCCAGATAGGCTCAGAAATTCAACCGCCGCAAAAATTGGTATGGCGAAAAAACTTAGAACCGCGCTGACACGCAGGCGTGTAATCGCGGATGGTGTCAACTGAACTTCAGTCGCTTCAAAGGCTTTGAAAACGGTTGTCAACATGTCTCTCTCCTTGGGAATTTTACTCCGCGGCGCGTTTGGCGTCGGCGAGTTCTTGGGCCATGGATTTGAACGGGCGGGGGCTAAACACCATATCAATGGGCAGTTCGAAGTAATCCGCGAGCTTGAAGGCTAGCTCCAATGAGGCATTATAATCCCCGCGTTCCAAATAGCCGATTGTCTGAAAGTTTACGCCGACAGCATCCGCTAAGTCCTTGCGCGAGAGACCCTGCTCTGTTCTTAATAATTTAACACGGTTATAAATCATATTGTTGTAAATACACAACAAAAAATAAGATTGTCAATACTTATCTAGACAAATAAAAACCACCATACCGATGGCATGGTGGTTTTCTAAAATAATATGACTACTGAGGATAATGTGAATGGCGCAATGACTCTATTATGGAGCAGCCAAATCAGGCGCCTACAGCGTCAAGCGAACTTTACTAAATCCAGCGCCAATTTTTCCAAAGGCAGTTTTTAGTTTGGTCGCATCCTTTGCATTGTAAAAATCAGCCCCAGTTGACGCACAGGATTTTAGCATTGCGAGCGTGTCGTTGTCGTCAACTTCATAAGCCACTGTGACCAATCGGATACCGGACGCCTTAATCGAAGTGCACATTTCAAGCGTTAAGGCATCGGCCTCTTTTTGATTTTCTTCTTCGTCAGCGCTGCCCCAGTGGTATAATCCATCCCAGCTACGATCCTCTTTTTCACCGTTTAGGCTCGCTGTGTTACTACCGTCAGTCATCAAAAGAAGAACTTTTTGAACGGGAGTCGTGGTGTCTATTTCCTCTTCAGTGAAAAGGGCTTCCTCCTCTAAACTGCGCCACGCCCATTGCAAACCGGCCGGCAAATAGGTTTTTCCTTTAGCTTGAAGCGCTTCAATATCTTGTTCAAGCTGTGAAAAATTATTAGTCATCGGAGTCATAACATTATTTTGGCCGTTGCAAGTTGTGTGCCCCGCATTTCCTTTGAAAGGACTTCCGTTATAGGCCGCAGTTTTATGAAGCCCGCCAGGGCGCGACACCATACAGCCTTCCCAACGGACAGTAGCGGTATGGGTGTTGTAAGCATAGCTATCGCATTCCGTAGAGATTGACTCGCCCGATCCGACTTGCCTGCAGTTAACTGAATTTGCCTCATCCAATGTTTGCCATGTTGATTCATGATCTGGCTCAACATCAATCCAGTCTTCATCCCTAAATGCAGGGTCTATACGCACGTAATCCGCAAAAGGTACAATGCTCATTTTTGCATTTCCGCGGTCTTTATCTGCCTCTTTGACTGACTTGATGAGGTCAGTCGCCGCATCAATCATAGCTGACATGCGTGCACCCTCCATTGAAAGGGTCGTATCAAGTGCAAGAGCAATATTTAATTTACCACCCGTTCCAACTTCTGATCCCGCCATGGCAGAAATTGGAATCGAGTCATGTCCGAACATGCCCATGAGAACGGTCTCATATTTAGACGACAATTCAATAGTTATTTGCGAGTCTTGTTCAGACATTTTGAAATTAAAATCATCATTATAATTCGCTTTGGCGGCATCCTCTGCAACCGTCATTCGATCTTTCTCTTTGCTGTCAATTGATACGGCTGCAGCTAAGACTGCGCTATCGGCCGCGTCTTGGAGTCTGTCTTTTGATTTCGTTAAGGCCGAAAGTTCAATTGCTGCACCCGCAACAATAAGAAGGCTAGTTGCGCCAAGGGCCGAAATTACTGCCACCGACCCTCTTTTATCATTGATATACCGCTGTAACATAAAATCTACCCATGCATTATGTGTAGAGGACAAAACACTTGCCAGATTGCCCTCTAGCCTAGCCTTCATGCATAACTTTGAGGTCTAAATAAAAATGGTATTTTTATGGTATGTAAAATGTAAATCTTTTGGTCGCATTGAGATTTGACTAAGGAAGGTTTCGGCAATTGATCTCTTCTCTAAAAAGTCCGCGCGTGGAGAAAGACTGCACGTTACCCTCGCCGCATTTGGCGATAATACGCTCACTCGCGCCGAGATCATAAATAAGATCAGATAGCCAGACCGCAAAAAGCAAACCGATCACGAAAAGTGAGAGCTTTAAAAGCGAGCTTGATTTACGGTCCGCCATATTAAGAGCCCTCTATTGAGCGCACTTTCATATTACCTTGCAAAGCTTGGATGGCGCTGCGGATGCGCGTTTTAACGGTTCCGAGCGGCAGACCTGTTTCTTCGGCGATTTCCTTGTGAGTCTTAAACTCCATATAAGCCATACGAATAGCATCCTGTTGCGCCGCCGTGAGCCGCGCAATTTCGACATGAAGGTTCTCAGCCGTTTGGTCTTCGATAAAGAAATCTTCCGCCGACGGGACTTCGTCATCCGCCACAATGCTCATAATTTCAGGGTCGCGAATTTCCATGCGGCCATGTTTGCGTTTATGGTCAATCATGCGGTTGCGAGTAAGGCGGTACACCCATGTCGCAAATGAGGCTTTTGCAGGATCAAATAAAATCGCACGCGTCCAAACTTTGATCATGACATCTTGGATAATATCTTCAGCCGTGGCCGACCCCACACCACGCGCCATGAGCCAACCTCTTAGCTTGCCACCATATTCTTCAAAAAGCTCAGAGAGCGCCGCACCGTCTTGATTTTCGGCAATAGCCTTCATCAGACGCGCATCGCGTTTGGCGGCACTTTCACTTTTTTCTGAAATCTTATAACCCTGCTGAGAAGGTTTTTTACTATCACTCATTATACCACGCCCACGATCCGACGAAAAATGACGGCCTTTCAAGGGTTTCACTCCTTTATGGGCATTCTTGATAAGAAAAGCTACCGCTATTATTTGACAATCTTGTCAGATAAAATTTTCTGTCTAATCACGGAACATCGCGCTATTTTTTCACAGAAACAATCTTAAAATAGGGCATAATTGCCTCAACTTGTCCCTTCTGACGAGATTTTTTTATGACATCCTTTAATTCTGATGGCCTTACATAAGGCCGAGCGGCTTTTATCTGATCAGATGTTGTCGTTGCTAGGTTTGGCACAAATTGTAAGTCTTTGGGCTCGCCATTATTTATGTCAATGACCATGAAAAGGTGAGCATAAAGCGCATTTCGCTTTTTTTCTGGGATTTCAAGTAAGTCAAGTTCGTCGTCAAACTCAACCATATCAAGGAATGGGCGTGAATTGACTATCATCTCTTTTATATCTTCCGTCATGCCTGGCACACGGTCAAGTTGATCTGAACGAGCTTCATTTACATCCAGAAGGTAGCCGAGCGGCTTATCAGACGCCTGTGCAGCGACTTGCATAGAGCCTGCAACCTCGGTCTTCGCCGTTTTAGAGGCTTTGGGTGACACTTTTGACTGGATTTGCTCACATCCACTCAGCGTAAGTGACGCAGCCAAAAGACCAGCCGCGCAAAAATTAGTCAATTTCATTCTACAATCCCTTTTAATGCCCCATAATATGTTTTGTTCATTAAACATTTTCCTCAAATAAACAGTTAAAGACGGATTAAATATCAGGCGGGCCGCTCTACTCCCTTGCAAATCAGCGTCACCGCCCTACCTTTGATTCATGGCTTTAGATTCAGATATTGGCGTGCAAGAAGCGCCCGCCATTTGGGTGCCCCACCGCCCTGACCGCCCGACCAAATCAGAGGGCGGCAAGCGGTTTAAGCTCGTCTCTGACTATGAACCTAAGGGCGATCAACCCAACGCTATTAAAGAGCTCTGCGAAGGCTTGGCTGAGCGCGAACGTGACCAAGTCCTCCTCGGTGTCACTGGGTCAGGCAAGACCTTCACCATGGCCAAAATTATCGAACAGACGCAGCGCCCTGCCCTTATCCTTGCGCCCAATAAAACCCTTGCGGCGCAGCTTTACGGTGAATTCCGAAACTTCTTTCCTGAAAATGCGGTTGAGTATTTTGTCTCCTACTATGACTATTACCAGCCCGAAGCCTATGTCGCGCGCACCGATACATTCATAGAAAAAGACTCAATCGTGAATGAGCAAATTGACCGCATGCGTCACGCCGCGACGCGCGCTATACTGGAACGTGACGATGTGATTATCGTCGCCTCAGTCTCTTGCATTTACGGTATCGGGTCAGTTGAAACTTATACCGCGATGACAATTGATGTCGGCATGGGCGACAGCAAAGACAGCCGCGAATTTATGGGCGAGCTTGTCGCGCTTCAATATCAACGCAATGACCTCGCCTTTCAACGCGGGACCTTCCGTGTGCGCGGCGATACGGTTGAAGTCTTCCCGGCTCACTATGACGACACGGCGTGGCGTATTGATTTCTTCGGCGACGAAATTGACAGCATTGTCGAATTTGATCCGCTGACGGGTAAGTCAGGTCGCAAACTCGACAAAGTCCGCATCTATGCCAATTCTCACTATGTCACGCCGCGCCCAACCGTGCAGTCCGCCATTAAAGGCATTAAGGCCGAGCTTGCCATGCGGGTTGCGCAATTTGAAGCCGAAGGGAAACTGCTTGAAGCGCAACGTATTGCCCAACGCACAGAGTTTGATCTGGAAATGCTCGCAGCCCAAGGTTTTTGCACAGGCATTGAGAACTACTCTCGCTATCTCACAGGGCGCGCGCCAGGTGAGCCGCCACCGACGATGTTTGAATATCTCCCTGAAAATGCGCTTCTCTTTACCGATGAGAGCCATGTCAGCGTACCGCAAATTGGCGGCATGAGCCGCGGTGATGCCAACCGCAAAGGCACCCTGTCAGAGCATGGCTTCCGCCTGCCAAGTTGTATCGATAACCGCCCGCTAAAATTTGAGGAATGGGATGCTATGCGTCCACAAACTGTGCATGTCTCTGCCACGCCAGGTGATTGGGAAATGGAGCGCACTGGCGGGGTTTTTGTCGAGCAAGTCATTCGCCCCACAGGCCTGATTGATCCGCCCGTCGAAGTACGTCCTGTCGCCAAAGACGGCGCGTCGCAAGTTGACGATGTCATTGACGAGGTCCGCAAAACGACCGCCAAAGGCTTCCGATCACTCGTCACGACGCTGACGAAAAAGATGTCGGAAGACCTGACGGAATATATGCACGATCAGGGCATTCGCGTCCGTTACATGCATAGCGATATTGATACGCTTGAGCGCATTGAAATTATCCGCGACCTGCGCATGGGTGTGTTTGACGTACTCATCGGGATTAACCTGCTACGCGAGGGGCTCGATATTCCAGAGTGTGCCTTTGTCGGTATTCTTGACGCAGATAAAGAAGGCTTCCTGCGCAGTGAGACTTCACTCGTACAAACCATTGGCCGCGCCGCACGTAATTCTGAAGCCAAAGTTGTTCTCTACGCTGATAAAATCACGGGCTCTATGGAGCGCGCAATGGACGAAACCAAGCGTCGCCGCGCCCGCCAAATTGCCCACAATGAGAAACACGGCATCACGCCGCAAACCGTCATCCGCAATGTCATAGATGTGGTCGGTGACAGTGAAGCCGCGCAAGAAATCAAGGACGAAGCCAATAGCTGGACCCCGTCTGGGCAAAAGAAAAAAGGCGCGAAATCCGGCAAAGCCACACGCCGCATTCTGGAAGTCGCCGACGGCGGACAAGAACCGTTTGGTGGCAATATGGCCGCTGTGCTGGCTGACCTTGAGAAGAAAATGTTCCTCGCCGCAGAAAACCTTGAGTTCGAAGAAGCCGCCAGACTGCGCGATGAGATTAAGAAGCTGGGTGGGGAGTAAACCTAGCTTGTACGGCCTCGAGAACAGCTAAGCCATTTTTCTGAAATTGAGTGACTGCACCATAGGGTCAATTTTCTGGGCTTTGGCGCTTTTGCTTTTAAGCTCAAGACTTTCAGCTTTTATATGACCCCATTTTGCCATGACTTTTTGCACGCTGTCCCCGCTTAGAGGTTTGACAATAAAATCATCCATGCCGACTGCAATAGCGAGGTCTTGGTCTGCCCCAAGTGAATAGGGCGACAAGCAGATGATTGGTGTGCGCGGGCTTTGCGTTTCTTTTTCATATCCACGAATGGCGCGCGTCACCAAAAATCCGTCGAGTTTTCTAAGTTGGACATCCAGCATTATCAGGTCAAAATTGATTGTTTTAGCTTGCTCCAACGCCGCCTCTCCGTCTTCAACACTGTGAAGCTCAATCGTCTCATCCTCTAAGAAGGCCGTCAGAACATGGCGGGTCGCATGGTTCGCTTCGGCCAACAAAATGCGTTTTTTGCGACGTATAGGTATAGGCGACACTTCAACAGGACGCGTGCGCAATTTCGGAACGTCACTTGCGATGACTGTGGTGGTGGCTGGAGACAAGACAGACTCAAGCGCGCTAAATAACGCCTGACCCACAAGAGGTTTAGACACGACGGCATCAAAAGACGTCCCCACAATTGTAACATCGCGGTCAATATTTGAGAGCAAAACCACGGGAATATGTTTTATATTTTCCATCACCCGAAGCGAGGCGAGGAAATCAGGTTGCTGCTGTATACAGCGCTCATCAATCACAACGGCCGCAAATGGCGCGCCTGATTTTTTGGCGTGTAAGAGTCCGGAAATGCCGTCTGACCCTTTGCGCGCGGCCGTAGATTTAAGCCCCCATGCCTTGAATTGCGCGGATAGGATTTTCAGGCTGGCCGCATTATGATCAATGATAAGAACATGTGCGGGATCGAATTTTTTAATCTCCGTCTTGCCCGTGTTGTTTACAAGCTCAACGGGGAGCTCAACCGAGAAGATAGACCCCTCACCCAATTTAGAGCGCACTGAAATCTTCCCATCCATAGCCTCGCTCAATTTTTTGGAAATTGACAATCCCAAACCTGTACCGCCGTAACGCTTATTTCTCGCCCCATCAACTTGTGTGAAGTCTTCAAAAATTTTGCCTTTATCCGCGTCCGATATACCAATGCCTGTGTCGAGCACGTCTAGTTTTGCCCATACAGCGTCACAGTCTTTCGTAATATCTACGTTAAGAAGAATGTGACCCTTGGCGGTGAACTTAATCGCATTCCCAACGAGATTGAGCAAAATTTGACGCAAACGTCCAATATCTACAATCACGTTTTCAGGCGCGCTCGGGGCATAACGGACAAGGATATCAAGCCCTTTTTCGCGGGCTTGCGGGCTCATGAGGGTTGCAACTGATTCCACCGCCTCTCGCAAATTAGCCGGCGTTTTTTCAAGAATAAGCGTGCCTGATTCAATTTTGGAAAAATCAAGAATGTCGCCAAGAACGCTCATCAGAGCTGTACCAGACGTATGGATGGCATCAACAATTTCGGTTTGTCGCGTATCGAGCGAAGTCGTTCGGCGCAGTACATCGGCCATACCAATCACGCCGTTCATAGGCGTACGAATTTCATGGCTCATATTCGCGAGAAACGCTGTCTTCGCCTCATTCGCAATTTCTGCTTTACGCATATTTGCTTGCGCTTCACGGGCATTCTCACGCGCCACGCGCTCACTTTGTGCAAGATTTTGCGCGTAGACTTCCGCCGCACGACGCGCTCGACTGACGCGCATCTGCGCAATAAAAGACAAAAATACACCTAGCAATGTCAGCAACAGTCCTAGATAAGTCAGCTTTTCAGAATCTCCCAAGACAACAAAGTATTTGTGCCAATCAGGTCGCGTTTCTAAAACTGGGCTATCTCTCATCGTTTCCGTTTGCCCTAGCATAGTGCGCTGCGGCATCAGCTGCGCCGTTGTTCCCGCTGCTTTTTTCGCTTCGAAGTAAATATCTTGGTCAAGACGCTTTTGTTCCAGCCACGCTTGCTGAACCGCTTGAAACAATTTCTTATTTTCAACGGCTTTCTGCGTATTCCCAACGCTCTCATATACCGAAGCGAAAGCGCTATACACGCGTCCCTCAAGCGGTGAACCATTTGCGTATGCTGGATGAATCAGCACGCTTTGTAATGTTTCTATGGCCCCGTCAAAATCCGCGAGCGCAAGTTGTGACTCAGCCGTAATGACTTTGGCCTGCACATCGCTCAGCCCATGCCCCGTTGAGTTTGCAAATGCGATAGCTGAATTTAACACGGATGCAGAAACGCTGATCTGACCATTTGCCACTAAGCTTTCCGCGAGCGTCAAATCCAACTTTGCTTTCATCCCGCGCGCTTTAATTGGGTCTGCATTCACAGAGGTTAGATATTTTCTAAACCCGAGCGAGGCATCTTGAGAAAATTTTACGGCTTGCGCCTTGTCACCGCGACGTGCCGCAAGCTCACTTAAACGGCGCAGCGCTTCATGGCGATCACGTGCATAGGGGGCCAAAGCTTGAAAATTGGGATTTGCAAGCAAACTGATTATAGCTTTCTCGGCTGGCTGATAGCGCCCTAAATGCTCAAGGATAATCGTCTCGGCCTGCGCCTTTGCATAGTTACGCAGATTACTCTGCACGCCGCGACCATAATTTTCTTCAAGACCGACGACGAGAGTCATATCATCTTGGATTAAGGCTTCACGAATAAGGGCGATATAGATATCTGCTTTGAGAGGCTCTGCAATCGGCGCGTCGAGATAAGACAGGAGTTTGGGAAGGTCTTTGGAATTTTGCGCCGATACGCCCTGCCCGCGCACCGCATAATAGAGCGCGAGGTCTATTTTTCCGCCCTGCTCAACATTGTAAATATCGCCTGATAGTCGCGTTCTGATGAGCCGATCGACTTGATCTTGCGTTGCGGGGGCCCAATGATCAATGAAAGTTGCATGAGCTGAATTTGGCGTGCCAAGACATAATGCTGCGCCCAAGCACAGGCTTAGCAAAACCCCTGTTCCGTGTTTTACACGTGGCGTATTTTTGTAAAATTTGGCGGTCACATGCATCCCAACTCGAACCCGTTAGGAAAGAGTCGCGGAAAAGGGTTAATAAGATATGGATTTTAATTAACCATAATCAAATTTCCCATAAAAAACGCGCCTCTAGGACGCGTTTTAAAATTTATTTCATTTAAGTCGTTTGGCGAGACAGCCTAGCTAATAACAGCTTTCACAATCTTGCCAGGGTAGCGCGGCGGCTCACCTTTTGGAATGGCGTCCACTGTGTCCATACCGCTCTCGACAACGCCCCAAACAGTATATTGTTTATCCAGGAAAGTCGCATCATCAAGACAGATGAAAAACTGGCTAGAGGCAGAATTTGGGTTTTGTGAACGCGCCATAGAGCAGACGCCGCGTACATGTGGCTCGGCTGAAAACTCAGCCGGAATTTGTTTCTTCGCGCCGCCCATGCCTGTGCCGTCGGGGCAACCGCCTTGGGCCATAAAGCCGTCAATCACACGGTGGAATGTAAGACCATCGTAAAAACCTTCACCGACAAGACGCGAGATTTGCTCAACGTGTTTTGGCGCGAGGTCAGGACGTAATTTAATGACAACATCGGACGCATCGCCCGCATTAGTGTCAATTGTAAGCGTAAGTGTATCAGCCATGGCGGCTCCTATTTCAGTTTTATAGTGAGTAAATTAAAGTGTGCGGCTTGGGATCGTGATATCGCAAATATCGGGATAGGTCCCATCCGCGTTTTTCTGTGACGCCAGATATTGATCAAAGGCAGGGCTGCTCGCCTTAAGGACTTGGACCTTTGGGCGTTCACCTTCGGGAATATCAGCCGCAATGCGGACTTTCTTCATCACGTCAGGAATGAAATTGGCGTCATCACCCTTTGTCCCGACTTTAAATTTCGTCAGGTGCTCGCGTCCGTAAACCGTGCTGCCCCAGATTGAATATTCGCGGTCCAAATGCTCCGCCGTACCGCGCATCAAGAAAAACTGACTATTACCGCTATTGGGGTTTTGGCTACGCGCCATGGAAGTGACTCCCGAACAGTGAAGACCGTAAGCCTCGACTTTGCCGTCTTTCGTGAGCATGGCTTGCGCCGCAGGTTGGCTTGCCACTGGGAGGGCTTTGTAAAAGCCAACGCCGACTTCGCCTGTTGGGGTCCGGCGCGCGTCAATGAGTTGAATAGGCATAGACGGCGGACGACGAAATTTAAACTCAGCCTCAATATCGGGCAATGAGCTATCGCCCGTTCCGTCGCCTTTTGGGTCGCCTGTCTGGTTCATAAAGCCGTCAATCACGCGGTGGAACGTAATCATATCATAAAAGCTCTGACGTGTGAGCGTTTTGATCTGCGCAACATGCTTGGGCGCAATTTCGGGATAAAGCTCAACACCAATTTGACCGTAATCCGTATCAATCACAAGGAGGTTTTCGGAGTCCACATCACGCCAAGCAGAGGCCGGCGCGTCAAAACCCGCTTTTGCAGACACAGTTTGCACGTTCGCAGGCGCGGCTGTGTCTTGCGGCGCTTCGGCTGCACAAGCTGTCATTGAGAAAGCCGCGCTTCCAAGAAGAACGAGTGAGAATTTAGAGAACAATCTTTTAGTCATTGGGCGAGTCATGTGTATTTATCCTTTAGGCGGTGCTCAACCTCTGGCGTTACAAACTGCGAAACATCACCGCCGAGGCGCGCAATCTCTTTTACAAGACGCGACGCAATCGTTTGATATTGCGGGTCAGCCATTAAAAACACAGTTTCAATATCCGGGTTAAGCCTGTCATTCATTCCAGCCATTTGGAATTCATATTCGAAATCCGAAACGGCCCTTAAGCCGCGCACAATAGTCGTTGCACCGACAGATTCAACAAAATGTATCAGTAGACCTTCAAAGGGTCGCACTTCAACTTCAATATGTTCGCGCAGGGGGGCCACCGCCAATTCGACCATTTCCACCCGCTCATCGAGCGCAAATAAGGGATTTTTACCGCGATTAATGGCAACAGCCACGACGAGCTTGTCGCACAATTTACTCGCGCGTTTGATGATATCAAGATGCCCCAAGGTCATGGGATCAAAGGTGCCCGGATAGAGCGCGGTACGAAATTCTGCTTTAGCCATAAAGGCTTATAACGCGCATAATGAAGAAATAAAGCGGAAGTTCGTCAGCGTTGACACGCCCCGCGCGCTCGAAGATAAGTCATGGACTTAGAAAATTAGGGGAATGTCATGAAAGCCTTCCAACTTTTATTGATGACCATTTTCATTGCCATAGTCGGCTATACTTTGGTGACCATTTCACGTCACGGTCTCAATCTCTTGCCCATCTTCTTTGGTGATATCGCCAAAATGGGCTGGCCTGGACAATTTAATTTCGACTTTCTGGGTTTTCTCATTCTGTCGGGACTTTGGACCGCCTGGCGAGAGAGGTTTAGCGCAAAGGGCCTTATACTCGGTGTCTTCGCCTTTTTTGGCGGTATATTTTTTCTATCCGCGTATCTGCTTTGTCTCAGCTTCAAAACAGACGGCGACATGAAAAAAATCATGCTGGGTGAGCGAATTTTAACCTGACAATTTGCCCCTGTTTAACCTTCAAAAATAAAGGGCCCAACCGAATTTAGTCCTTTCTAATTTTGACTATGCCCAATAACGCTAAGCTTCGGGCGGGGTATTGTTTTCTGGGTTATCGCCCTCTTCCTGAACCTCATCATCCTCATCGCTATCCTCAATACGGCCAATAGAGACGACTTTTTCGCCTTCTTTGGTGCGTAGGACCCAGACGCCTTTGGCAGACCTCTGGCTGATGGAGATGTTTTTGACGGGCGTGCGGATAAGCTGTCCGCCGTCTGTCACGAGCATGATTTGGTCTGTGTCTTCGACGATAAAGCTGCGCACGAGTTTGGCGGATGGCGCATTCTTACCACGATCGAGAATTTGCGCGACCATGCCTTTGCCGCCGCGACCCTTACAGGCATAGCGGAATGACGAAGTGCGCTTCCCAAGACCGTCATCGGCGATAGAGAGCACAAATTGTTCATTGGCCGAGAGGAAGGCGTAACGCTCATCATCCAGCGCCGTATCTGTTTCCTCATCTGGCGTTTCTTCGACAACGTCATCACCCAGAGCACGGCGTTCAGCGCCAGAGCGTTTTAAGAAGGCTTGGCGCTCATCTGTTGTGACATCAATGTGACGCAGTACAGCCATAGAGATAACTTCGTCACCCCCCTCTTCGCCAAAACCTTCGAGCCTAATGCCGCGCACACCTGTTGAGGCGCGCGAATTAAAGCGCCGCGCATCTGTGACTTTAAAGCGGATAACTTTGCCAAGCGCAGTCGTCAGCATGATGTCATCATCTTCTGAGCAGACGCGGACATCAACAATACCGTCGCCCTCATCAGGTTTCATCGCGATTTTACCGTTGCGGTTCACGCGCGTGAAATCGGCGAGTGAGTTACGGCGGACACCACCCGAACGAGAGGCGAACATGATGTCCATATCTTTCCAGCTTTCCTCATCTTCGGGCAGCGCCATGATGGAGTTAATCGTCTCGCCTTGTGAAAGTGGCAGCAGGTTTACAAGTGCCTTGCCGCGCGTAGCTGGCCCGCCGAGCGGTAGCTTCCAAACTTTAAGCTTATAGGCCATGCCGTCAGAGCTAAAGAACAGCACAGGTGTATGGGTCGTTGCGACGAAGACGGTCGTGACGTAATCCTCATCTTTCATCGACATGCCGCTGCGGCCTTTACCCCCACGACGCTGCGCGCGATAAGTATCAAGCGGGGTGCGTTTCACATAGCCTGCCGCTGTCACAGTCACGACCATCTCTTCAACAGCGATGAGGTCTTCATCGTCAAAGTCCATGCCGCCAGCTGTGAAAATCGAACGACGCGGCACCGCAAACTTCTCTTTCACTTCGGCAAGTTCGTCGCGAATAATCTCTTGAACGCGTGAGCGCGAGCGCAGGATATCAAGCAAATCTGTAATCACAGCCGCAAGCTTCTCTGCCTCCGCCGTAATCTCGTCCATACCAAGTGCGGTTAGCTTTAGGAGGCGCAAATCAAGAATAGCTTTAGCTTGCTCATCGGTGAGCATAATTGTGCCGTCATCGAGTAAGCGTGAGCGCGGATCGGCAATCAGCTTAATCAGTGCACCCATAGATTTCGCGTCCCACGCGCGGGACGTCAGCCGTTCGCGCGCTTCTTTGGGGTTGGCTGAGCTACGGATGATTTTGATAATCTCGTCAATATTGGCCACAGCTGTCGCGAGGCCAACGAGGATGTGTGCCCGTGCGCGGGCCTTTGCGAGATCGTATTTTGAGCGCCGCGCAATGACTTCTTCGCGAAATGTCAGAAACGCCTCAATCATTTGGCGCACATTCATCTGCTCTGGGCGACCACCGTTGAGCGCCAGCATATTAGAGCTGAAATTACTTTGCAGGGCTGAGAAACGGAATAGCTGGTTCAACACAACATCGGCGACGGCGTCACGCTTAAGCTCGATGACTATGCGCATACCTGTGCGATCAGATTCGTCGCGAATACCTGATATGCCTTCAATGCGTTTGTCGTTTACCAATCCAGCGATTTTCGCAATCAGCATGGCTTTGTTGACTTGATAAGGCAGCTCAGTGACGATGATCGCGAAGCGGTCTTTGCGGATTTCTTCAACATCCGTCACGGCGCGCATGATGATAGACCCCTTGCCAGTCAGCACAGAGGATTTAGAGCCAGAACGGCCCATAATTAGCGCCCCCGTTGGGAAGTCTGGGCCTGGAATAAGCTCTAGGATTTCCTCATCTGTCAGCGCGCCATTGTCCAAAATTGCAGTCGCGACATCAATGACTTCGCCGAGGTTATGCGGCGGAATATTGGTCGCCATACCCACAGCAATACCGCCCGCCCCATTGACGAGGATATTGGGATATCTCGACGGTAGGACAACGGGCTCGCTCTCAGAGGCGTCATAGTTATCTTGGAAATTGACGGTGTTTTTTTCGATATCCGCGAGCAAGCTTGCGGCCGGATTATCCATGCGCACTTCGGTGTAACGCATCGCCGCTGGCGGGTCGCCGTCAACCGAGCCAAAGTTACCTTGGCCATCGAGCAGCGGCAGGCTCATAGAAAAGTCTTGGGCCATTCTAACAAGCGCGTCGTAAACCGCACTATCACCATGCGGGTGATATTTACCAATCACATCACCGACGACTCTAGCGGATTTCTTAAACGGTTTGTCGCGCGTAAACCCGTTCTCATGCATGGAATAAAGGATACGGCGATGAACAGGTTTCAGGCCGTCGCGCACATCTGGAATAGCGCGGCTGACGATGACTGACATGGCATAATCGAGATAGCTGCGGCGCATCTCGTCTTCAATTGTGATGCTTTCAATACCGTCGGGCAGACCGCCCTCGCCACTCTCTCCGCCGCCATCTACAGGCGGGAGATTTTCGTCTTCTTCGGGTATGTCGTTGTCAGCAGTCAATGGTGTAACGTCCTGTCATTTTCATAGCGTCAAGACGCATTCGAATCGCGCGCCATTAACCCTGTAAACCTAGCAGTACCCCCCGTTGCCCGCAAATTTTTAGCCCCAAATTTGGCCAAATTTCAGATAATATTGACCTGTTTTCTTCAATTTTCATAAAAGGAACTCTTGAGAGGCGCGGCGCGTAGTCTAAAGTGACTTTGATTAGCTGGAGAGACTTATGACGCACTTACACCTACTTAAATTAGCCCCCAGACTGACACTCCTTTGCGCCGCGGCAACTCTGGCGGCTTGCTCACAAAGTGGACCAGATTTACCCGATGCCGCAAAAGCCAACAGCCCTCTCACCCAGACAATTTTAAGCGCAGATGGTAAAGCGCTCGGCAGCGTGGTGCTCGAAGACCTTGGTAAAGCGGGGACAAAAGTCACTGTCGCCGTTGCAGGCATTTCGCCAGGTGACCACGCCATGCATTTTCATGAAATTGGAAAATGCGACGCGCCTGATTTCAAAAGCTCTGGTGGCCACTATAATCCCACTATGGCAGACCACGGCCATAAGATGCCAGACGGCCCACATGCAGGCGATATGATGAATGTGAATGTGGCTGCGGACGGCACAGGCACATTTGTTGTGACCAATGAAAAGGTCTCTCTTTACGGCGAACACGGCCTCCCTGCCCTTATGGACGCAGATGGCACAGCTTTAATTCTCCATGCGGGTGCAGATGATTATCAAAGCCAACCCAGCGGTGCGGCGGGTGCCCGGATTGGGTGCGCTGTTATCGGCGGCTAAATTGAGCTGACACAGCCATAAACACATAAAGCCGCCCCATTGGGCGGCTTTATTTATTGGAATATCTCACTTAGCTAGAGGATGCGGATATAAACTTGCGCAATGCTTTCGCCGATTTCGTCAAACGCTTCTTTGAAGGCATCAGCATCGGACGCATCAAAGTAGTAAGCTGATTTCGCCTCTTCTAGGTCCTTCTTATCTTTACCATCGCAATGTCCAAGCGCTTTACCGTCGCCTCCAGACCCACTGTCCATGCATTTGTCATCATCTTTGTTGCCATTTTTCTTTTTATCGCCAGCATTTGAAGACGCACAATCAAGCAGGAGAGCTTCACCCTTCCCTGGTGCAGCGAACGCAATAGAGTAAATATCAATGCCGTCGTCCTTCATCGCTTCACAAATTTGCGCAGACTCAATATCCCATTCAGGTTGGTTGTTGTCCCCATCCGTCATAAAGATCACATATTCAACGAGATCAGAAATATCCTCGCCTTGGCTTTCGCGATAAGCTCTATCTTCGAGAAGTTGATCATATGAGTTCTGTAGTGCAGGCGTAGAGTTGGTACCACCTGCTGCCGCTAGGGCGTCAACAGAGTCTTCCAAATGATCCCAACCAAGATCCATTGGCTGCTGATCGACGAGTGCCGTATTATAGGCAGACATACCTGTCCGTAGCTTCTCCGCTAACTTAGCTTTGCTTTTGGTCCCAGCTTCAAGACTTTCAAATAGGACAGGAATAGAGTCCTTTAATGTATCAATTTTCACATCACCATCAGCGGTTAAATTGGACATCGATCCTGAGACATCAAGCGCGAAGGCAATTGAAATAGGTGCGATTGCCGCAGCAGCGAAAAGAGACTCGCTTTCGACTGACGTCGTAAGTTCAGATTTACCAAGGAACTTCGCAAGATAGCTATTCACATTCGCTTCAAGTTGAACAGACACTGTTTGTGTAACATCATCAAACTCGATAACAGGGGGTTGAACCTGTATCTTATCACCTAATGCCGCAAGATTTTGCGCAAGGATGTCTTCGACAATTTCTTGACGATCACTCGCTCTTTTGTCCGCGGCGATAGCCCCCGCGAGCACAGCCATATCCGTGATGGATTGTAACTTGGAGTTTGTCGATGAAAGTCGGGATGTCTCAACCGCCGCAGAGACTAATACCATCAGCAAGCTTAAGGTAAAGGCCGCTATTGTCGAAAAGTTACCATCCGTATTTTTCGTATAATTTGAACGTATCCACATATCGTTTCCCACAATCATAATTTATATGGTTATGGAGAATACAGTTTATTACTTTACGCGCGCACAACAAACATAGTGTACAAATGCTAAATTTTGGAGGCCTGTGTGAGGTTTAGATCAGCCTAGAACGGAATCTCATCATCTAGGTCAAAATTATCGGCAGGCCCTTCTTGCATGGACGCTGATTGACTACGGCCTTGGGTAACATTGCCCCCGCCCTGCCCGTAACCGCCGCTGTCCTGATTATAGCCACCGCCACCTTGGCCATAGCCTCCGCCGCCACCGCCTTGGCTGTTGCGGCTATCGAGCATGGTGAGGCTAGAGTTCGGGCCCTGCAAGACTATCTCAGTTGTATATTTGTCGTTACCGTCGCGGTCTTGCCATTTACGCGTCTGTAGCTTGCCTTCGATATAAAGCTTTGAGCCTTTCTTGATGTAGCGCTCAACAACGCCCACAAGGCCGTCACCGAACACAGCCACGCGGTGCCATTCCGTTTTTTCTTTGCGCTCACCCGACTGGCGGTCTTTCCACGTCTCTGATGTCGCCAAAGACAGATTAGCTACCTTGCCGCCATTACCGAATGTACGCACTTCGGGATCATTGCCGACATTACCGACGAGAATTACCTTATTGACTGAGCCTGCCATATCATCACCTATACTTGACTTTTCGTCTATTATGTTCACAATTTGTTCTAAATTGCAAGTCCTGCACCTATGAAGTTACTCACATAGAATCGGACGTCTCAATTGTATTGTCCCAGTGGGAACCTTAAGTCCACTTTGACGCGTATAGTTTTTGTTAATATCTTTTCCATTTGGATTACCCTCTATGGCCTCTTCTTCCCTGACACATATCCGTGTGCGCGGCGCGCGTGAGCACAATCTTAAAGGGGTCAATGTTGACCTGCCGCGCGATAAGTTGATTGTCGTGACGGGCCTGTCAGGTTCGGGTAAATCCTCACTCGCTTTTGATACGATTTACGCTGAAGGGCAGCGCCGCTATGTCGAAAGCCTGTCGGCTTATGCGCGTCAATTCCTAGAGCTACAATCAAAGCCAGATGTCGACAGTATCGAAGGCCTCTCCCCCGCCATCTCGATTGAGCAAAAAACGACGTCCAAGAACCCGCGTTCAACAGTCGGCACGGTCACAGAGATTTACGATTATATGCGCCTTTTGTGGGCACGTGTTGGCATACCTTATTCGCCTGCGACAGGCCTGCCGATTGAGAGCCAGACCGTCTCGCAAATGGTCGACATCATCATGGCGATGGAGGACGGCACAAAGCTCTATATCCTCGCGCCATTTGTGCGGGGCCGCAAAGGTGAGTTCCGCAAAGAGTTCGCGGACTTCATGCGCCAAGGCTTTCAGCGCGCCAAAATCAACGGCGAGTTCGTGCGCATTGAAGAGATGGAGCCGCTCGACAAGAAGTTTAAACACGACATTGATATCGTCATTGACCGCGTCGTGGTCCGCGAAGGCCTAGAGAGCCGCCTCGCCGATAGCCTTGAGACGGCGCTGCGTCTCGCCGAGGGTTTGGCTGTCGCGGAAGTCGCAGAGGAGGACGGCAAACGCACGCTGTTTTCAGAGAAATTTGCCTGCCCTGTTTCGGGCTTTACCATTCCTGAGATTGAGCCGCGGCTTTTCTCCTTTAATAGCCCGCACGGCGCTTGTCCGCATTGCGACGGCCTCGGCATAGAGCAAAAGTTTGCGCCTGACATGGTCGTGCCCGACACAAGCAAGTCGCTTGGCGGCGGGGCCATCGCGCCGTGGTCTAAAACACCGAGCAGTCTCTATATGCAAACGCTGAAAGCGCTCTCTAAGCATTACGGGTTTAGCGTCGACACGAAATGGCATGACCTCGCGGACGGCGCGCAGGATGTGGTACTTTACGGCACAAAAGGCGCGAAGATTAAATTCGTCTATCAAGATGAGGGCCGCCGCTACGAAACGACCAAACCCTTTGAAGGCGTCATCCCGAACTTAGAACGCCGCTACCGCGACACGGACAGCACTTGGATGCGCGAAGAGCTTGGCAAATATATGTCTGGTGCGAAATGCGATGTCTGTGACGGTAGACGCCTTAAACCCGAAGCGCTCTGCGTAAAAGTTGCCGAAATGGATATCACAGAATCGGGCGAGATGAGTATTCGTGACGCGCTCACTCTCTATGAAGGGCTGCATAAAAAGCTCTCCAAGCAGCAAATGGAAATCGCGGAGCGTATATTAAAAGAGATTTGCGACCGCTTGAAATTCCTCAACGCTGTTGGGCTTGATTATCTGTCTCTTGGTCGTGGCTCAGGCTCGCTGTCGGGCGGGGAAAGTCAGCGTATTCGCCTCGCCTCCCAAATCGGGTCAGGCCTTACGGGTGTCCTTTATGTGCTGGACGAGCCGTCAATCGGCCTGCACCAACGCGATAATGCGCGCCTCCTCGAGACGCTGCAAAATCTTCGCGATCTGGGTAATACGGTTGTGGTCGTCGAACATGATGAAGACGCGATTTTGACAGCGGATTATGTCGTCGATATGGGCCCGCTTGCGGGCGTCAATGGCGGCGAAGTCATCACCGAAGGCACACCCGCCAAAATCAAGAAGAACAAGAAATCCCTGACTGCGGACTACCTCACGGGCCGTAAGTCCATCCATATCCCAGAGCAGCGCCGCAAAATTAATCCCAAGAAGGTGCTCCGCATTGAAGGGGCGAGCGGAAATAATCTTAAAAACGTCACCGCAGAATTTCCGCTTGGCGTGATGACCTGCGTGACGGGTGTATCTGGCGGCGGAAAGTCGACGCTCACCATTGAGACGCTTTACCGTGCGGCCGCGCGTAAGCTCAATAATTCAGGCAAGCCCGCCCTCCCCCACACGAAAGCCACTGGCTTTGAGCATCTCGATAAAGTCATTGATATCAACCAAAGCCCGATTGGGCGTACGCCGCGCTCTAACCCCGCGACTTATACAGGCGCTTTTACGCCGATACGCGATTGGTTTGCTGGCCTGCCCGAGGCCAAAACACGCGGCTATAAGTCAGGACGGTTCAGTTTTAACGTCAAAGGCGGGCGCTGCGAAGCCTGCCAAGGCGGCGGCGTGATAAAGATTGAAATGCACTTCCTCCCCGATGTGTTTGTGACCTGTGATATCTGTAAGGGCGCGCGCTATAACCGCGAAACGTTGGAGATAAAATTCAAAGGTAAATCCATCGCTGATGTTCTGTCTATGACAATTGACGAGGCGGCGGATTTCTTCAAAGCCGTGCCGTCTATTCGCGATAAAATGGTGACGCTTAAACGTGTCGGGCTTGGCTACCTCAAAGTCGGGCAGCAAGCGACGACGCTTTCAGGTGGTGAAGCGCAGCGCATTAAACTCGCCAAGGAACTCTCAAAACGCGCGACGGGACGTACGCTTTATATCCTTGATGAACCAACAACAGGTCTACATTTCCACGATGTCGCGAAACTGCTCGACGTGCTGCAAGAGCTTGTCGGCACGGGCAATACAATGATTATCATTGAGCACAATCTGGATGTCGTGAAAGCCTGTGACCACATCATCGATATCGGCCCAGAGGGCGGAGACGGCGGCGGCGAAATCGTCGCCATCGGCACACCCGAAGACGTCGCCAAATCAAAAGCTAGCTGGACAGGCCGCTTCCTTAAACCCATGCTAGAACGCGACGCGGCACGGAAGAAGGCGGGGACTAAGACAGCAAAAAAATAGCAAAGCCGAGTTTGGCTTTGCTAAAAATAATCCAAGCCAACTGCGGCTACTATTCAATCACGCGACCGCCAGGCCCTGTTAAAATATAACGAATTGTCGTGACAATATCCGTGCGGTCACTATCGACCTCCGCCTCTGTGCGCGGCGTATATTTCCACTGCTTCACAGCCTTAATAGAAGACTTGTCGAACACCTCTTCTGGCCAACTTTCGAGCAAGCGCGGATTAATAACATTGCCCGCATCATCTACATCAAACTCAACAAGTGAAAATCCTGACTGCCATGCTTTACGCGGCATGACAGGCGGCACGCGTTTGATCGGCTGAATCGCTTCATTGCGCTTTTTATCGTAGGGCCAACACTCGCACATACCTGCCTCTTGAGCTTCGTCGAGTTTGCCTTCGCGAACAATACGGTGGCGCATATTTAGCCAACGCCCCAACGCACGTGATACAAAAGGATGGTTTTTGGGTAATTTACCTTCGACGTTTTGCATAACATGCTGATATTCCATAACCGCAGGCACGAGGTCCTCTTGGCCTTCTTTGCCATATCCAGAATAAAGTCGAGCGAGATAAGGATGGTAGCTTTCAATCCCGTCTGTGCGGTTTTCAAAAATCTCGAGTGCCATTTCAGCGTAATTCTCAACTGTTTTATGCCTACGGTCTTCAATATTTAGCTGTGCGAGCATTGTGTAAATCTCGCCGAGGAAAGTGGAGTTTTCATACCCATTTTCTTTCGCAAACTCTGCTGCTTTTCTCAGACGCTTATTCATTCCGTTTCTACTATTTCGTAGCTGCCACTCGCCAAAGGCGACTTCGCGATGCAATCGTGTATCGACAGCCTTTTCACCTGCGAGCGGCGCAAGCTCAATCGCGCGCTCAAACGCTTTTTTGACGTCCTTCTTTAATTCCAATCGCCGCGCCATCGTCGTGTAATTATCGGCAAGAGCGCCCGTCGTGTTGTCATCCCCCATAAGCTTTTCAGCAGACATCCAAGCTTCATAAGCTTTCTTGCCCGCCAAGTCGTAGTCTTTCGCTTTCAACGCAGCATTATAAGCCTTGTAAGGCGTTAGCACTTCTGGCGGTGTTTTTGCAGTGGCCTGTGTTACGTGTGAGAACGTCAAAACTCCAACCCCTAAGACCGCAACACTCAGTTTAAAAATCTGTTTCATAGGTGTTCCTTCTAAATTCGCTGAATATGCGCTCCATGTTTTGCATCCCAACTTTGGAAAACATTAATACGATACCCTCACGCGACTTCCTTTCGTATAGAAGGTTGCGTCGGGACTTATGCTCTCATAGCCACCAGGGATATCTAGTTTTGTTTTTAGTTTCCGAGAGGGAAAAAGTCTGTTCGATCCATTTCGTAATTCGAAAACAAACCGCACCACAATATCCCGACGCTTGGGGTCATCAGTCTCAATAGCGTCTGCCTTGGCGTAACGCCACCTTTGGAAAATATCTAAGACAGCAAGCTCATGCATTCTATCTGTTGATGCGGCGATACGTGGATTTATAACAAACCCATTTCTATCCAAATCAAAAATGGCAACGACCTCCCCTGACTTCTCAGCTTGCGGCGGCGTTATGGCTGGCTGACGCATAATTGGAATGGGTGCGCCGTTTACGTCTTTCGTCAACAAACAAGCCGTACAAAGCCCCATAGCCTCCGCTTTCGACAATTTCCCCTGCGATTTCAAGTCATAGGCTAGCCTCATCCAATTCGCACGGCCTTGTTCATTATACTCTGTGTATTTATTGAACTTGTCTTTTTTCTGCATGGCTTTCTGATATTCAAGCGCAGCAAGGATTGGCTTGTCGGTTTTTTCATATAGCTCGCCAAGATAAATTGGGAGAGCAAATGCGAAAGGCGAATTGTGACTATCCGCAAGAGAGGTATAGATTTGGTCGGCTTTTTTTGCCTTCTCAATCGCAATGCCATATTGTTTTTTTAGACTATAAAATCGAGCTTCAAGAGTGGCCTTATCGCCTGCGTAAATGCTTTGCATTTTGCCAAATTTTTCAAGAGAGTTTTGCATGTCCTTAAGATATTTTGGACCACCTCCTCTCGTGACCTTCCTATTTTTTAGCCGCGTTATCGACATGGCATATATTATTTGTTTGAGATGTCTTTCCAGTTGCGTATTAACGGCAGCGTTCTCATGAAATGTGGCGAGCTCTATTGATCGGCTGTAAGCTTTGATACGCCTCTCATAAGATTTTTCATCACTTACGGCGGGAACAGCCTCTGCAAAATTAAAAGCCAAGTCTCCTGTGACTTTGCTGTCGCCTAGAAGACGTTCAGCCTTTTTCCAAGCCTCATAAGCCTTTTTTGACGCTTTCTCTTGATTGCCATCAACCAAAGCCGCACGATATGCCTTATAAGGTTGCATCACTTCGGGCGGTGTATTTGCGGAAGCCTTCTGTGCAAATGCCCATGCCGTCAGACCAACGCTCAAAAGGACGACGAAAGTTCTAACTGTGTGAATTGAAATGCTCATTTTCCCCATTTGAACGCCTTAATACGTTTCCTGCGTATTTCTGTCATAAACAATATAGGTATACGGCACAGCGACGTCTTTGCGGAAATTTGACGGTTCGCCTGATGATTTTGCGGGGTAAACAGATTTCATCATAGCCGCTTTGGACATCTTCACGTAGGCGTCGCCTGGCTGAGCATCGAGCACGCGGATATTTGTCGGGCGGCCCGCATCATCAATATCGGTCAGTAAAATAACGTGTCCCGAGAGGCGCTGGTTATTAATGACCGACGTGCCGAAATCAGCTTTGCCTAAGGTCGTCGCTCTCACCTTCGGGCTGTCTTGCACATAGGGCCACATCTCTTTCATGCCGCTTGCTTGGGCCGCGTCCAGATCACCGTTAAAGTCAAGACGCTGCCGCGCATTGAGCCAACGCCCAATTGTATGCCGCATAAGCGGGTGCATACGCCCGAGCGTCTCTTCGCCTATCTCACGAGAGTTTTGATAGGCCATCGCGGCGCCTTTAAAATCACCTTCGCGTTCTTTGGAATATCCCACCGCGTTGGCAGCGGCCACGACAAAGCGTGGGCGTGCCAATGTGGGGTTCGCGTTAAATATCGCAAGCGCCTGCTCACCTCGCTTGGCGCACTGCGCCTGTATGCGGGCGAGATATTCCTCTGGCGCACTTTTGACTGATACGCGCGAGCCGAGCCGTTCGCCGCGCAAGTTCTTCTTGGCCGCACGTCCTGCGCGTCGGTTACATTCGTTAATCTCAAACACCATGAGTTCTGCGGCGAATACGCTATTGCCCATGCCGTTCGCCGTGGCATATTCTAGTCCTGCCTCGGAGCGTTTGGCGGCTGTCTTAAAGTCTCCTGTTGCGTCCAGAACGCCCACAAGTTCAGCCTCGCGCTCTACGCGAATAGCTGGCGTGGCGGCGAGTTCAACGGATCGCGTTAGCGCTTTGATAGAATTTTTGGGTGTGCCTTGGGCTTTTTCCAAAAAGCCGTAATTAAAGGCAAGATCACCGGTTGTTTTATTCCCGCCGATTTCTTTTTCCGCCGCTTTCCAAGCCGCCTTGCCCTCTCGCAAAGCGGTCTTGTAATCTTTGCTCTGCATGGCCGCATTATAAGCTTTGTAGGGCTGCATGACGGAGGGCGGCGTTTGAGCGAAAGCTGGCGCAGATATCGTAAATGTTGAAAGGCTTAAAGCGGCGACAAGCGAAAGGGATATATTTTTCATATTTACAACCTGCCAGAAGCTGCGGCCACCGACAAGGGTATCAAACATTATAAAATTTAAGACTCGTAAGAAAGGGCTTCATCAAGGCGTCATAACAAGACCTTTTTCGTTGGCATCAAGTAGTGCCATATAAGTGCCCACGCCCCAAATATGGATATACCAAAGCACAGAGGCGAGTGCGTAAAAGATAGTGAAAATAACAAGCGGTATCATAACGCGCGGCTGTTTTATCGCCTCACTCATTTGGTTAATCATCTCGCGCGGATCATCTGACGTTGATAACATTAGCGAGATGAAATCCATATTTCCAAAGGCGATATATCCGCCAATAATCATGACTAAATATATCGCAATATACCCGATGATAAATGTCACAAGATAAGTGCCAAATAAGGGCCAATTCCGCCCTTTAACTATTGTCCATCCCTCAAAAATACGCTGTTGGTTGTCACGCACTGACATGGCCGCCGCAGGCGCCCACCCTTGTGCGACACGAATGAGGATAACGACATATGCGATAAATCCAGCCAGAGCGTGCAGGCCGACGATTAAACCCAATGCCGAAGAATTAGCGCCTGCAACGGCCGCCATTGTTGCAATTATTGTGATTGCAAAAATGCCCACGACATAAACTAACATGACGCATATAAATATCACCAATTGCGCAAGTAAAACTCGAAGCTCATCTTTGCCAAATCGCAGCGGAAATGCCCCGTGGTCGATGCCGTGAAACACATTTTTATGCATTGCCGTTTCAATAGAAATAAACACGAGCCATGCAATGAGTCCTAAGAGTAGAGCGGGACCCATAAACGCGCCCAACCCCGAATACATTTCCATGATGGCTTCGGGATTACCAGCCTCTACATCGGCCTGCATCTCTGACATTTGGATTATGAAATCACCATAAGATGAAATAAATTTACGCCCGAACACCGCATAGACAAGAAGCAAAACTCCAGTGCCCCACAGCACAATGCGCGCGAGAAAGTTCCGCCCGCCGGGCAAGTTCCACGGCATTGCGATAGCTTCGCCCACATCAAAAGCGTGATTGAAAACTGGTTTTTGCTTTGCCATGACTGTCTCCCCTTAGTCTGCGTTTAAGAGACAATCTTGGGACGCAACTGTCAATGGCAGAGATAGAGTGGCAGAAATAGCCGAGAGCAGACGCTTTGCCCTCTTTACTTTGTCACCGCGCTCGCTACATCACCGCCATGAGCAAAACACCGAAGATTAAACCCGTTCACATCATCGGCGCAGGCATGGCAGGGTCAGAGGCCGCGTGGCAATGCGCCTCTCGCGGCGTGCCTGTTGTGCTGCATGAAATGCGCCCACACCGCATGACCGAAGCCCACCAATCTGGCGGCTTTGCGGAACTTGTCTGCTCCAACTCTTTCCGTTCAGATGACAAGCACGGCAATGCGGTTGGGGTACTGCATGAGGAAATGCGCAAAGCCGACAGCCTGATTATGGGCATGGCGGAGCTTCATAAACTTCCTGCGGGCGGCGCTCTGGCCGTGGACCGTGAAGCGTTTTCAAACGCCGTAACTTTGATGCTCCAACAGCATCCGCTCATCTCGATTGAATACGGTGAAGTCAAAGGCCTGCCGCCCAGAGAATGGGGCAATACGATTATTGCGACAGGTCCTCTCACCGCGCCGTCCCTAGCGCAGGCTATTTTGGATCTGACTGGCGAAGACAGCCTCGCCTTTTTCGACGCCATCGCGCCAATTGTTTACAAAGACAGCATTGATTTTTCCAAAGCCTGGATGCAGTCGCGCTATGACAAAAAAGGCCCTGGCGGCGACGGCGCGGATTATATTAATTGCCCGCTCAATAAAGACCAATATCACGCCTTTATCGAAGCTCTGATCAATTCAGACCAGACTGAGTTTAAAGACTTTGAGAAAGACACACCCTATTTTGAAAGCTGCTTGCCGATTGAAGTCATGGCCGCACGCGGCCCAGAGACTTTGCGCTGGGGGCCGATGAAACCTGTCGGCCTCACCAATCCGCACGATCCGACAGTTAAGTCCCACGCTATAGTGCAACTTCGCCAAGATAACGCGCTCGGCACGCTTTATAATATGGTCGGCTTTCAGACGAAAATGAAATACGGCGCACAAGCGGACATCCTCAAAACCATACCCGGGTTGGAGAACGCCGTCTTCGCTCGGCTTGGCGGTATTCACCGCAATACGTTTATTAACTCACCTGTGCTGCTTAATGAACAACTCCAGTTAAAAGCGCGTCCAGACCTGCGTTTTGCGGGGCAGATTATGGGCGTGGAAGGTTACGTTGAATCGGCGGCGCTCGGCCTCATCACGGGCCGTATGGCAGCGGCGCAGGCGCGCGGTAATACAGTCCCCCACCCACCCAAGACAACGGCGCTTGGCTCACTCGTCGAGCATGTGACGGGCGGATATATGACGGGACCAAAAGCCAAGTTCCAGCCGATGAATGTCAACTTTGGTCTCTTCCCGCCGATTGAAAATATCAAATATGAGAAGGTCGACGGCAAACGCTTACGCGGCAAAGATAAAACACGCTTCCGCAAAGGTTTGCTTGCGAAACGCGCGTTGAGAGACATTGAGCCGTGGGCGAAGGCTTAGGGGCTTAAGTTTATCCCGCGCGTTAGAATACGAAACTTAATATGTACATTTTTCGTTCGCTTCGGACGTGAGAACATGTGCCACGCAAAGGTAAGCGCCAATAACTAAACCGACGAGCAAGCGCGCGACTTGCTCATCATCGGGAAGAGCATCTCGTAGGATCAGGATGAGCGTAAAAACCGCCATCGCCAAAGCCGCTATTGGGAAGCGTTTCACCACATCACCCAAGTCGGGTAATTGCGCGGCCCATCGTTTTAAACTCTCAATCATGACGGCTCCTAAATCCTGCCCGTTATCACCGCGCCCATGAGGCGGAGTTGCTTGAGCACGGGCGCGTATTGCACAGACTGCGTGGCCGCATCATGACGGGTTTGCGTCAGCTTTGCGAGAAATTTGGGCACTAGCGCGGCGTAAGCGACCGCAGGAAACGCCGTTGCGGGCAAATCTTTGAGTCCCACTTTAGCGCGCGAATGCGCTTCGCCCGCGGCTTTGCATAAGTCTCCATAGTTGAGTTCAGACAGCATGCCATTTGTGTAATAAGACCAACTGCGCGCAATGCCTGTCAGACCCCAAGCTTCGCCCGCCGCAATGACGCTGTCATCCGCCTCACCGCCCGCGAGCCCCACAGCGATTTGCATCAACACTCCAGAGGTCTGCGCGCAGTAGGTCCGCGCGGCATCAATATCGGCGAAAGGTGTCGGATCGAGGTCGCGCGCACGACCGTTTATGAGGCGGTCAATCCAAAAACGCGGCACGTCAGTGCCCCTTAGAACCTCGGCAAGCGGCGTCGCGACTTCGTGCTTTCGCACAGTTTTGCCTGCATAAATTTCCTCAACACAATCGCGCCACCACTGATAACGGATTTCGCCGAGCATTGGCTCGCTGACAATCTCTGGCACTTTGGCAAGCTCGGCATGAAAAGCGTAAAGCGTCAGCAATTTCGCCCGCGTCTCTTTATCCGCGAAAAGCGCACTGCGATACCGGTCAGGATCAACGGCTTTGAGCGATTTTATTAGGCTCTCGTCTAACATTTTTAGCACCCTATCCTGATTTGGCGCGTAATCACTTTACGGCGCGTTCTAGCAATGGCTTTATGGTTAATAAGACGTTACCATAGCGCGACTCGTATAATTTCATAAAGAGAGGACTATCATGAAAAAGACAGCTTTAACACTCGCGGCGCTCGGTCTCGCGGCTCCCGCTTACGCCCATGAGGGTGACCATTCCATGTCAGTTCTGGCCAATATCGGTCATTGGCTCAGCAGCCCCACACATGCGCTATTCTCAGTCGTAGCTGGCATTGCCATTGTCGGCCTGACTGTCGCTCTTGTTAAAAAACGCGCTTAGGAGATTTGAGAATGTTAGATAAATTATTTGGAAACATCCCAACCGCCGATGCTCATTGTGACATTCCTTGCGGCATTTATGACGCCCGTACAGTCATGTATCACGCGGTCTCTACGCTGCGTCAGATTGATATTCTTTTGTCACTAAAAGACAAAGGTCTGTCAGAGACAGCTTTTGCCATGCAGGTTGCGCGTAACACCGCCGAAAAAGAAAAGCAGGCCGAGCACACGAAACACGAAGTTCGCGTCATTTGGGGTGACTTCATGAAAGGCGATAAGCTTGAGAAACATCCAAATGCCCATGCTCTTGCGCATAGCATAATGGTCGCGGGCTCAGCCTGTAAGCAAGACCTTCACCGCGAAGACGGCTTGAAACTCGTCGAGCTTTGCAATGAATTTTCAGAAATGTTCTGGGACATGAAAGGCGTCAAAACAAAGACAGCGCCTTGCCCATACGCCCCGAATGTGGACGTGGTTTACCCCGACCTCTAGGACCGCTGATGCTGGCCCTCTTTCGTGTGCGTGGTGACAGCATGTTACCCACCCTCAAAGACAGCGACATCGTGATAACAGTCAAACCTCGCACGCCACGTGCGGGGTTTATTTATGTTTGTAACCATTCTGATCTTGGACAGATAATAAAGCGGCTTTCGGGCTTTGACGCGCGCGGTCGCGCCGTGCTGTCAGGTGAAAACCCAAACTCAACGCCAAGCGCCGTTATGGGCACGGTTGAGCCAGAGCGCCTTGTGGGGCGCGCTGTATTTTCTATAGGGAAATCAGGTATCAGACGCCTTGGTAGAAAAGCAGATTAAGCCTTCACCTCGGTACTGGCATCACCCAATATTCTGCCGCCACGCTTGAGCTTTAGCAACATTAACATTGGCGAGGCCACGAAGATGGACGAATAAGTCCCGACGATCACGCCCCAAATCATCGCGAATGAGAAGCCGCGCAGGCCGTCACCGCCAAGTACATAAAGCGCAACAAGCGCAAGAAGCGTGGTCATCGACGTCATAATCGTCCGCGACAACGTGTCATTCACAGATAGGTTGAGAATTTCAGGCAGCGGCGTCGATTTGTACTTCCGAAGGTTCTCACGAATACGGTCATACACAATCACCGTATCGTTGAGTGAGTACCCCACAATGGTCAGAATGGCCGCGATAATGGAGAGGTTAAACTCAATTTGTGTTAAGCTAAACACGCCAATCGTCAGCAAGACATCGTGGAACAAGGCCGCAACGGCGCCCGCGCCAAACTGCCATTCAAAACGAAACCAGATATAAATCAGCACGAGCGTTAGAGCCGCCAAAACCGCGATAATACCTTTTTGGCGGAGTTCGCCTGAAACCTTAGAGCCTACAACATCTTGGTTGCGAATATTAAACTCGCCAATAGATTCGGTTAGACCTTCGACTACTTTCCTCAGAGCCTCTTGCTGCGCCATGGCGCCGCCTTCTTCTGTCTCTTCTTGCAGCGGAATACCGACGCGGACATAGTCATGACTGACGCCAGCATCAAAGGGTGGAGCAATGTTTTGCACTGTGCCGCCGCCGTAACCAAGCCGCGTGAGTGTTTCGCGAATGACATCGGGTTCTGGATCAGATCCTGTATCAATCTCAATCACTGTACCGCCCGTGAAATCAATACCGTAATTCAGGCCTTTTGTGGCGAACAAAAACACAGACGCTATCATCGCAAGGACGGACAGGACAGCCGCGATTTTACGCGCCGCAATAAACGGCACTGTTGTTGTCTCAGGCAATAGCCGAATGAGGGAAATATCTTTCATGACAATCTCTTTTCTATTCCGGCACTAAATCGGTAAGTCTTTGGGACGCGAACGACGCAGCCATGTGGCGGTCATCAAGCGCGCGACCACAACGGCCGTAAAGACTGACATCACAATCCCAATCGCAAGGGTAACCGCAAAGCCTCGAATAGGGCCAGAGCCGACGAGATATAGCGTCGCCGCCGCAATAAATGTCGTGATATTAGCATCCAGAATTGGGGCTAGCGAGAGACGGTAACCTGTCTCAATCGCGCTTACGGGCGGGCGACCATTAAACGTCTCTTCGCGAATACGCTCAAAGATGAGCACGTTCGCATCCACCGCCATACCGATGGTCAAGATAATACCCGCAATCCCCGGCAAAGTCAGCGTCGCACCAAGAAGCGAGAGCGCGGCGGCAATCAGCATAATGTTAATTGAGAGCGCAAGGTTGGCGATGGTGCCAAAGCGAAGACCGTAAGACAGCCACATAAATATCGCCACACCAATCAGGCCAATGATGGATGCGACTTTACCCGCTTGAATAGAGTCGTTACCCAGTTCGGCTGACACTGTGCGTTCTTCGGCGATAATCAGCTTAGCCGGCAGCGCACCGGCATTGAGAAGGAGTGAAAGCTCTTTGGCTGATTGCTGTGTGAAACTGCCTTCGATAAAGCCAGAACCACCCGTAATCGCGCCGTTAATGCGCGGCGCTGTGATAATCTCATTATCGAGCACAACCGCGAAGCGCTGGCCCAAATTCTTGGACGTCAGATCACCAAAAATCTTGGCGCATTTGAGGTTAAACGTAAAATTCACAATCGGATATCCGCCTGTGGGGTGGATACCATCGCTACTATCTTTCAGGCATTCGCCGGTGATTTTTGTGCGCTTCTCAACGAGAAGGCCGTTACCTGATTCTTGCGGGAAATAGACAGCCCCAGGTGGGTATTTACCTTGCAAAGCAAGCTGCATTGCTTTTTCTGAATTGCTTTCTTGGCGCACCATATTGAAACTCAGGTTCGCCGTTTTGTTGATACGATCTTTAATCTCATTGATGTTTTTCGCGCCCGGAATTTGGAGCAAGATGCGGTCATCGCCTTCACGGACCAATGTCATTTCAGTCGTCCCTGTCGGGTCAATACGGCGGCGGAGCACTTCGATAGACTGCTCAATCGTGCGCTTTTCAATCGCTTCGATATAGGCATCGGTAATTTCGACAGTGAAGTTTTTCTCACCTGACGTACTGACTTTTGTCGTCTTGTCATTGCCAAGCGCTGTGGGGTCGACGGCGACAGAGAGGCCGCGTACAATCTCTAGCCCTTTGGCTGTATCAGCGGCGTCTCTGAAACGCCCGACGACTTTGCCGTCTTCGACGCGCAGATATTCTGTACGGATGCGGCCTTTGTCGCGAAACTCTCCGCGAATGGCTTCAAGCTCATTATCAAGCTGTTGCTCGACCACAGAACTCAGGTCCACTTCGAGGAGCATATGCGCCCCGCCCTGCAAATCGAGGCCGAGGTTAATCGTGCGCTGCATCGCCGTCGGCAGGCTATCACGCGTGCTTTGGTTCAGCCCATTGGGAAGGGCGAGCAAAAACCCGAGTAAAACCGCTGCCAAAATGGCGAAAATTTTCCCTTTTGAGAAATACAGCATGGCAGTCCTTTAATTGGCTATGTCGCGAGTAATGCGGGGCGTGGCCTATTTCTTTTTGGTATCATTCGCGGGCACAGCGCGGTTACGCACATCCGCAATCATGGAGCGAACGACTTTGACCTTTTGCGCATTGCCCAGATCAATTGTGAGTTGATCGTCTTCGACCTTCACAACTTTGCCAATCAGGCCGCCATTTGTGACGACAGTTTCACCTTTCGTAATCGCAGCGAGGAGCGCGCGGTGCGCCTTAAGCCGTTGATTTTGCGGACGAATAAGGAGGAAGTAAAAAATAAAACCGATGAGTACGAGCGGTAGAATTTGGGCGGCCAATGCGGCGCCTCCAGATGGCGGCGCGGCTTGCATAATAAGATTGAACATATCTGTCCCCTATAGCGTGGTCGGGCTTGGCGTGACCGTGTTAATATATAGCGCTGTATATAGGGCGGTTTGCAGCTTTTGCAATGTTACTGATGCCAAAAAGAAACCCCGCCGCGTGGAAATGACGAGACGGGGCGAAATCTTAATTCGGTGCCAGAGGCTTAGCGCATACAATGGCCACCCGGCAGCGTGAGGCGTTGGCCGGGCTGCAAAGTCTGCGGGTCTAAATTCCCGTTTACAGCGCGAATGTCAGAGACGCTAACACACGCACGGCGTGAGATAGAGTAGAGCGTGTCCTTCGGAAGGACGGCATAGTTATTCCCCGCAGGAAGCGGCTCGACATTGCGCACCAATGTTGGTCGCGAAGAGCTAACGTAAGGCTGCGTCACTGTCGCCGTAGACACAGATGTTACGGGCGCAGAAAAGCTATTGCTCTCAACGTTCACAACACGAGAGCCGCCAGGAATGACAAGGGTCTGGCCGAGTCCAATTGTGTTATCAAACAGACCATTTACAGATTTAAGCTCTGCCACGCTGACGTTATTGCGCTTAGCAATGTTATACAGCGTGTCGCCTTTGACAACGTAATGGGAGATTTGTGTTGTGCTTTGATAAGAGGTCGTTGGTGAATTGTAAGACGTGACGCCATATGAAATTGACGGCGTGCTAGTGCTAACCATTGAGTCAACAGTCACGGGCGCAGCATATGTTGTTGTCGTACCCGTTGTAATTGGTGCAGAATATGTCGTCGTCGCGGATTGTGCTGTAAACTCAGCTGAGCTGAAGTCTGTGCCGAGCGGATATGTCTTCGCCATGGGATATTCAGTCGCAACAATCGTTTCAGTCGGTGCGGCATAAGTCGTTGTCGCGTAAGTGCTGGACGCAGGGGCAGAATATGTCGTTGCGACCATATCAGATGACGCGGCGGGCGCTTCGAAAATCTCGATCTGATAGGATGAGCTGGCCTCTGTTGCTGTATCAGCATAAGCGTTGGCAGAGTTTTGGTAAGCGCTATAACGCTCAGCTTCATCTAAAAGTGCTTGATATTCCTCAGCACTCACATCTCCTGGACGAATATGTTGTGCTCGCACAATCTCTGTATCTGCCTGAATTTGGGCATTCGCGCCCCCTGCGAGCGTCACCGCCATGGCTGTGCCCAATAGTAACTTTAAATGTGCCATGATGTTCTCCTCAAAGCGTAAATCTGAGCGGAACGTAAAAGAACAGGGTTAAATTTGTGTTGAGAGAGTGTGAACTGGGCTTAAACTTTTTAAGGTCGCACAAACTAAAGTGCCTTGCTTTTCCCAGCCTCAATCGGTGGCAAGCTCATCGGCATAATGTCTCGCGTTTCAGTCCGCACGCGCGCCTTGCTAGTCACCGTCAGCGTACCGTCTGCGACACACACCAACTTACCGCCCGCCGCCAATTGCTCCATCAATCCTGACGGCACAGCACGCACTCCGCAAGTCACGATGATACGGTCAAACGGCGCTTGACCAGGCCAGCCGTAACGCCCGTCGCCATGACGTGTCACAACTGTGTTAATGCCCACATCAGCAAAGCGCGCTTCTGCGGCCCTCAAAAGGCTATGATAACGCTCGACGGAATAGACGCGTTTGCAAATCTGAGACAGCACCGCCGCGTGATAGCCGCTGCCTGTCCCCACTTCTAGCAGCTTATGCTCTGGCGCGAGGTCTAGCACTTGGGTCATAATCGCGACGTCATAAGGCGCAGAAATCTCTTGGCCGCAAGCAATGGGGAGCGTGCGATTGTCATAGGCCTCTTGTGCGTGCGTATTCTCCACAAAGCGCTTACGCGGCACAAGCTCCATCGCGCGCAGCACCGCGTTATCAGACACGCCGCGCCCGCGTAGCGCCATTATCATATCAATGCGTTCAGGATTGAACATCGCTTAAGCCAGCCCAGCTAAATGAAAGAGGCTCTAGCTATTGAGTGATTTTGGGGAAATGTCGAGAGGGCGTGGTGTATTCCATTTCATAACAGCAATCGTCATTGCGACGCGACCGTAGGTCGTTCGCAATCCATGTCCTGCACTTTCAATTAAATTCAATGCTTGCCGTAACACTACAAAATGGATTGCAGGTGCCGCTTTGCGACACGACGCAATGACGGATTAGGAAAAATTTAAGAGGAAATCACCTTATCCAAACCCTGCAACGTTCGCTCATGCGTCAAATCCACATGCAGCGGTGTCACTGAAATATAGCCGTCATAAATCGCGCGCAAATCTGTCCCTTGAGGTGGATTAGACTTCTGCGCGCCGTAAGTGAGCCAGAAATAATTTCCGCCCCTCGGATGGGCGCGCTTATCGACGCCTGTCATTTGAAAATCGCGATGCCCTTGGCACGTCACGACTGTGCCTTTGACGCCGTCCACAGGCGTGTCTGGAAAATTGATATTAATGACGACATCTTTCGGCCAGCCAGTCTCAAGCAGTTTACGAATAAGTTTCGGCCCATGCGCAATGGCTGTCTCCCATTCAAGGCGGCTATGACGCAAACGCGATTCAGAATGCGGGACGTCAGCTTTCTTCTGCAAGCCTTTCGCTTGAGACAGAGAGATAGACGGAATGCCCATCTGCATCCCTTGCAATGCGCCCGCGACGGTGCCGCTAAAACTGATGTCTTCGGCAATGTTCTGCCCACGGTTCACCCCTGACAAGACGAGGTCAGGCGGGCCGTCTTTCATCACGTCTTTGAGCGCTAAAATTACACTGTCCGTCGGTGTGCCCGTCACGGAATAGACTTTGTCAGCCGCCTTAATTACGCGCACAGGATTGTGCAGCGACACGCCGCGAGAGGCGGCGGATTGCTCGCTATCAGGCGCAACAACCCAGACATCGTCAGAGAGTTCCGCCGCGATTTTGCGCAGCACGTCCATACCTGGCGCACGAAGGCCATCGTCATTTGTGAGAAGTATGCGCATATTATGTCCAATCAACAATCCTTCGAGACGGCGCTATGCGCCTCCTCAGGATGAGGGTATTCTATATTTTTGGCCTCATCCTGAGGCGCGCGCAGCGCGTCTCGAAGGACGAGGCGAAAGGCTTACCCAATCATCGTCTTACCGCCCATATAGGGCACAAGCACATCAGGCACAGTAATCGTGCCATCCGCGTTTTGATAATTCTCGAGCACCGCGACAAGTGTCCGCCCGACTGCGAGGCCAGAGCCGTTGAGCGTGTGGACAAAGCGGTTATCTTTTTCCGCGTGTTTATAGCGCGCATTCATGCGGCGGGCTTGGAAATCGCCACAATTAGATATGGAACTAATCTCGCGGTAGGTGTTTTGGCTTGGTAGCCAGACTTCAATATCGAAAGTGCGCCGCGCGCCAAACCCAAGGTCACCCGTGCACAGCTCAACCACGCGATAAGGCAGTTTGAGGCGTTTCAAGACTTCCTCCGCACAGCTCAGCATACGCTTATGCTCGGCCTCGCTTTCCTCGGGGCGGGTAATAGAGACAAGCTCGACTTTGTTAAATTGGTGCTGACGTATCATGCCCTTAGTATCGCGCCCCGCGCTCCCCGCTTCCGAGCGGAAACACGGCGTATGCGCCGTCATGCGAATAGGGAGTTTTTCAGCATCGACAATGCTCTCGCGCACGATATTGGTGAGTGACACTTCGGCGGTTGGGATGAGGTAACGTTCACCTTTCAAGTAATGCCCGCCATGAGTTTCGGTCAACGCACCCGCAAGAGTCATTTTCAACCCATCCAATAGCGTATAATTATTGGACTCGTTTCTTAGTTTTTCGAGAATTTCGTCGAGTACAGCTTCTTTCATTTCGAATACAAATTTACCTGTTACTTCTACAGGGTCTGACTCTGCTCCACGTAAATCACCCGACTTCACCATGCTAGCACCAAGGTATAAGTCCTCAGCAAACTTTGGGAGTTGTCCAGTTCCATATAAGGCATGAGGCCTAACCAAAAACGGCGGGCTCGTCTCCTCATAGCCATGCTCTTCCGTCTGCAAATCGAGCATAAATGCGGCGAGCGCGCGGTCTAGCCGTGACAACATCCCGCTAAGCACAACAAAGCGGCTCCCGCTCATTTTGGCGGCGGTTTCGAAATCCATCATACCGAGTGCTTCGCCAAGGTCGGCATGGTCTTTCGGCTCAAAATCCAGCTTTGTTGGCTCCATGGATGTGTGAAGCTCGACATTGCTATCCTCGTCTTCGCCCTCTGGCACATCGGGGAATGGGACGTTTGGAATAGCGGCGAGCATGGCTTGCAGTTCGGCCTTTTCGCCGTCTACTTGCACACCCATGGCCGCGATAACATTTTTCGCGCCCGCGACTTCGGCTTTAAGCTCTTCGGCCTTTTCTTTATCACCTTGCGCCATAGCTTGGCCGATTTGCTTGGACGCTTTATTGCGCGCGGCTTCGGCTTCTTGCACGACTTGACCCGCCTTACGGATAAGCGCGTCTTTATCGATGATGTCTTTGGCTTGCGGTTCCAGCCCGCGCTTGGCCCAGAGGCGGTCAAATTCTTCGGGGTTTTCGCGTATGGCTTTGATATCAAACATGACAGATCTCTTGATGTGATTTGCGCCGTTCATAGACGCCGCCACGGCAGTGGTAAAGTGCTTAGGGAACCGTATCTTCTGCCGTCGGCTCGGCCTGTTTCTTCTCGGTAAAGCGCACAGAGATAATCGAGATTTCATAAAGCAGGTAAATCGCGCTGCCGAGCACAAGCTGCGTCATCGGGTCGGGCGGTGTGACGAAGGCTGCGAAAGCGGCAATGCCTACCACTGCATAGCGCCGCCCTTTTTTAAGCGCGGCTGAGCTGACAATCCCTGCCCGCCCAAGGAGCGAAAGCACGACGGGCAGCTGAAACGACAAGCCAAAAGCAATGAACAAGGTCATGGCGAGCGACAGATATTCAGAGATTTTCGGCAAGAGCGAAATGTCCCCACTCCCCGCCACATTCAGCCCAAATGAGAGCACATAAGGAAAGACATAATAAAAGACGAGCGCCGCACCGAGTGAGAACAGCAGCGGCGAGAGTATGAGATAAGGCAGAAACGCCGCCTTCTCATTTTTATAAAGGCCGGGCGCGACGAAGCGGTAGAGCTGAAACGCAATAACGGGAAAAGCGAGAATAATCCCGCCAAACACGGCGAGCTTTACGTTGACAAAAAACGTCTCAAGAATCTGTGTCGCGATAAGGTCAGTCGCAATCGGGTCATTGCCCGCCGCGATCTGCGCCGCGTTATATTTGTCCACCGCATTACGAAAGGGTGAGAGCAGAAACGCGAGAATTTTCGGCAGAAACGGGATACAGATAATCGCGCCCGCAATCAGGGCCAAAACGGATTTTATAAGGCGCGAGCGCAGCTCAAGAAGGTGCTCCAAAAGCGGAGCTTTGGAGCTTTCGACATCGTCTTCAATCACGGGGAGTATGACGGGGTCTTTCGTCATGACTCTTTTGGCGTATCTGTGGGAGTGTCCGATTTGGGATTAGAGAAATCCGTCGCGTCACGCACGGCGGTGTCGAGCTCTCGCATTTCATTTGACAAATCATCGTCTGTGAACTTGCCCATATCTTTGAGCGCTTTGATTTCCTTACGCAGCTCAGCCATTTCGGTTTCGGCTTCCATATCGGCAAAGGCGTCTTTGAACTCCTGTCCCATAGCGCGCACTTTCGCCATGGCCTGCCCCATTTTACGCATCAGCGCAGGCAGGTCTTTGGGGCCGACAACGATAATCGCTAGCAAGGCCAGCACTATCATTTCTGCAAATCCGATTTGAGGTATCATTGTGGTCGCGCCTTATGCGCAGAAAGGTCTAAGACTTATCTTTTTTCTTAGGTGGCGTGACATCAAGGGCGTCTTCGGCCGCATCTTTCGCGTCCTTAACTTCGTCCTTAAGGCCCTTTTTAAAAGACGTAATCCCCTTGCCCATATCACCCATGATAGAGCTGATTTTGCCCTTACCGCCAAAGAGCAGCACGACGAGCACAAGTACGATTGCAATTTGCCAAGGACCAAGAGCCATGAGAATTTCCTAAGTTACTTAGGCTCTATGTAGCGAGTGCGAGGCCAAGGTTCAAGCGGCGAGTGCGGTGGAAGGGCGTGAAAAAAGACCACGTCATTGCGACGCGACCGCAGGTCGTTCGCAATCCATGCGATAATCTAACTTATAAAAACCGGATTTAAGGAAACATCCCAACATGGATTGCGGGTGCCGCTGCGCGACACAACGCAATGACGGAATTAAAAAGGTACAGGACTGGCATTACTAACCAAATTTAAGTGCGGCCCATGTCCCTGCGACGGCGCAACTCGCGGTCAGCACTGTGCCCCACGGAATATCGACAAGTGCAACTTTGACAGGCCAATCTTTCAACGTCGCTAGGTTCGTCAAATCATAGGTCGCGTAGCAAAAGAACCCAAACAGAGCGCCCCATAAAGCGGCGGTCGCGAGGGAGCCTGACTCCACACCAGGTTTGACGGCAAAAATAACGATGCCGAGGATATAAAGGCTGTAAAACGCTATCGCGACGCCCCATCGCGGCGCGCCTATCCACTGTCCAAGCTGGGCGGCGTAAAAATTCTTAGCCACAGCCCCCAACCAAACCATATCAATGGCAAAAAAGGCGATAAGCGTCGCAACGTAAGCAATAATGTAGATTTTCATGCCCTAATTACGCACGAGCGCGCGAGTTGGTTGCGGGTAAAAAAATCACCAGACCGAGGCACGCGAAAAGTGTGATTAATAGTATCAAAAAGCTACGCTTTCCTCGGATTTATTCCGAGGATCAATGCGCATAACTTTAAATTTCAAAAAACACTGTTATGCTTCTGATATGAAATCCCCTTGCGTTTACATGCTCGCCTCACAGAAAAATGGAACGCTCTATATCGGTATGACAACTGATCTGCCTGAACGCATGTGGCAGCATAAAACTGGCCAGACCCCAGGTTTCACGTCGAAATATAATGTGACGCGGCTCGTATGGTTTGAGCCCTGCGACACACTCGATGAAGCTTATCAACGCGAACGAAGTCTTAAGCGTTATCTACGCGCGTGGAAGATTGCTTTGATTGAAAAAGACAATCCAAATTGGATGAATTTACATCCCGAGACGGGTGAATATTTGCCAATGGACGAAGACTAAATTGATCCACTAAGTTTCAAAATCTGCAAATTGATCCTCGGGATAAACCCGAGGAAAGCGGAGTTTTAGAATGATGACGCCGTAGAAAACAGCATATTTTGTTTTCGCTTTCCTCAGCTTTATGCCGAGGACCTATGAGCGCTACCCCTCATCCTCATCACCGAGGAAATCTTCGAAGAAGTCTGGACCATCTTCGTCATCATCGAGCGGATCTTCGCCGATACGGAGATCGTCTTCGGCCATCGGCGTGGGCATTTCGAAATCTTTGGGGAGACGTGGATCGAGCAGGCCAGCGGCTTTGAGATCATCGCGGCCCGGCAAGTCTGTGACACTCTCAAGGTTAAAATGCGCGAGGAAGGCTTCTGTTGTGCCGTAAGTCACAGGACGCCCCGGCGTGCGGCGGCGACCGCGTGGACGCACCCATGTCAGTTCCATCAGCACATCAATCGTGCCTTTGGACACGGCAACACCGCGCACATCTTCAATCTCGGCGCGGGTAACAGGCTGGTGATAGGCGATAATGGCGAGCGTCTCGAGTGAGGCGCGCGAAAGTTTGCGCGGCGCTTCTTTGACATCAACCAAATACCCTGCAAGATCAGGCGCGGTCTGGAAACGCCAACGTCCCGCCACAGTCACAAGGTTCACGCCCCGTCCCGCATAATCACGCGCCAGTCGCGCGAGCAGCGCCGAAATATCCGTGTCCTCTGGCATACGTTCACGCAGCGTCTCAATGTCTATCGGCTCAACAGCAGCAAACAGCAGCGCTTCAAGCAAGCGTAAATCTTTATCAACCGCCTCACCTTGACCTTTGGTCCGCAATCGCTCGGTGAGGTTGACGACCCCCTCCTCTATACCAGCGGCGGCGGTTTCTACGCGGTCAGCTTTTTTATCCGTCATTGTCCTCGTCTTTCCTATTGGCGGCGCGTACGTAAATCGGCGCGAAGGTCCCCGTTTGGCGAATTTCCATTTGCCCTTCTTTGGTCAGCTCTAACCCCGCGAGCAGCGAGCTCGCTTTGACAGAAGCGTTGGGCAAGCCGTCTTTGAGCTCCGCCGCCTCTGGCAGGAGCGCGTCAAAGGATGTCCATGTGTCGTTATCCGTGACGCCAACAGCGGCGAGTGCGCGGCGCAGACGCTGACGCGCCTCGTCCAGTGACAAAATATTGGGCGGCTTGATGCTGTGATTGCGGATGCTCGCCTTAGAACGGCTTTCGCCGTAAGCTTTCAGGATGTCAAAGAGCTCGGCATTATAGAGCGGCGTTGTGCGAGACCGCAAACCTTCGGGCATGCCGCGCACTTGCACCGCCACACCGGTAATCGGCAATCGAAACAGACCGTCCGCCGCGCGCCGCATCGCCTCTAGCCTTTGCAAGCGAAACGCCAAATGCGCCGCGAGTTCATCCTCCTCGGGCAATTGCTCATCCACGCCGTCCTTGGGCAGTATCAGTCGCGATTTCAGATAGGCGAGCCATGACGCCATAACGAGATAATCGGCGGCGAGTTCAATGCGCAGGTTCTCGGCCGCTTTGATAAAGGCAAGATATTGCTCGGCGAGCGCGAGAATAGAGATACGCGCGAGGTCTACTTTTTGCTTGCGCGCAAGTTCAAGCAGCAAATGCAGAGGCCCTTCATAGCCGTCAATATCAAGCAGCAGACCTTCGCCAATATCGGCGGCGTCATCTGCGGCCTGAAAATTTAGGTCTTCTTGAAAATCATCACTCATGACAGCTGTCCTGTTGCGAGCAAGTCGTCATACTCCGCGCGGGCAGCTTTCGCATTGAGTGCCTTTTCTCGCACGGCGCAATTATCAGCGATGAACGCGCGCTCGGCGGCTTTGCCTCGGAGTTTTTTCGCTCCCTTAGCGACTTTGACCATAGCGGGGAGTTTGCCTGAACATTGCAAAGCTATGTCACATCCTGCGGCCAAGGATTTGCGCGTCAGCACTGTCAGGTTCCCATCCATTGCGCCCGTGTGCAGCGCGCGCATATCGAGATCATCACTCATGAGGAGGCCGTCAAAGCCTATGTCGTCGCGAATGATTTGCGGCAGCGCCGTCTTGGACGTTGTGACAGGGTTTTTAGCGTCCCAGTCGGAAAACACAGCATGCGCTGTCATCGCCATGGGGGCGTCGTTAAGTGCGGTAAAGGGCACGAAATCCGTCGTCTTAAGCTGCATTTTACGCGCGTCTATCCGTGGCAGGGCTTTGTGACTATCGACAGTCGCGCGGCCGTGACCTGGGATGTGTTTAATGACAGGCGCGACGCCGCCGCTGACGAGGCCCGCCATGGCGGCATGAGCCATAGCGATAATATCAGAGGGGTTTTGACCAAAGGCACGATCCGAGATGATGGGGTCCGCCCCCGCCACAGGCAAGTCTAGCACAGGCGCGCAGTCCGCCGTAATGCCGAGACGGCGCAGGTCATACGCCATCAAGCGGTGGTGCAGGTAACAGGCGCGCAGGCCTTTGCGGGGGTCAAAATCAAATATATGCGCAAGCTTTTGCGCGCTTGGATAATCATCCCAATGCGGCGGCCGCAAACGCCGCACACGTCCGCCTTCTTGGTCGATAAAGATATGTGCGTCTCGACCGACGCAATCGCGCAAGGACGCTGACAGTGCACGAACTTGGTCAGGTGTTTCTATATTGCGCGCAAATAGAATAAACGCCCACGGGTTTGCATCCCTAAAAAAGGCTTTTTCTCCGGAGCTGAGCCGCGGGCCAGATAGCCCAAATATGGTCGCTAGCTCCGCCAAATAACGCTACCGTTTTGCCACGAGACAGGCTTGGCCGCGCGCTTTAAACCGTGCGCAAAGCTGTTGCGCCGCCGCTTTATCGGCAAGCCCCGCCACGCGGAGGCGGAAGAATACGCCCTTATCGCCAAGGTCAACTTGGGCAATATCAGAGTATAGTCCAGAGGACAATTCGCTACTAAATTTCTGGCTTATACCGTTCCAGACATCTGTCGCCGCGCCGTAGGAACGGACAGAGGCGACTTGGACGACATAATCTCCGCTACCCGTGGCGACAGGCGCTGGCGCAGCCACGACAGGTCTAGGCGCGCTGACAACAGGCTTGGGGGCAGGCTTAGGCGCCGGCGCTGTTACTTTTGGCGCAACGGCTTTAGGCGGGGCCACTTGAATATTCGCCGATTTCGGCATCTCTAATGGCTCTTCAGCGCCAGGGACCGTCACAACTGTTTCGTCAACTGTTTTGCCCGCCATAACATCATAAACAGATTTATCTTGATCAGGTGTTTGCACCCCGCCTGGATCAGCGGGTTCAATTTTAAAAGGCTGATTATCTGCTTTGATGCGCGGCGGCTCACCTCGGTCACGTGTACCTGGTTGATAGGTTACAAAAATAACAGTCGCGATAGCCAGAAGCGCGACGATTGCGCCGATCAATATATACATCCCACGACGCCCATTTTGGTCGCGCACGTCAAAAGGTATCAGCGGATCACTCTCGCCGAGTATGGGCGAAAATCCGCCGTCATTAGATGTGTTATGCTCGTTCTGGGCCATGCTGTGTCCTAATCAGGTCTATTGCACCGATTCGCTTGAAGAATTTAAGAAAAAAGACGTTGCGAATGGCGCAGCAATGCCCATGCGTCCTAACGCAGTAATGCGTTGAGACTATGGGCTCCGCGTTTTGCCCATTCCACCGCGCTAAGGTTAATCAATTGATAATTTCTAGCGAGTTTGCTTAAAGATAACCCGTCACTGAAAATAGCTTGCGGTGCTCTGATATGGCGTAGCTATCAGTCATGCCCGCGATATAGTCGCACACGATACGCGCAGTGGTCGCTGTTTTGGGGGCGTCGCAACGCTGCCGCAGCTCCGTTGGGAGAATATCAGGATCTTCAAGGAAGAGATCAAACAGTTCGCGCACCACACGCGTGGCTTGGCCCATCATGCGGTTGACTTTGTAATGGCGGTACATGTTCTCAAAGAGGAATTTGCGCAAAGGCGCTTCTTGCTCGCGGAACTTTGCGCTGAAATCACAAATGGCGTGGTCCAACCCGCGAATATCGTCCGCTGATTTCGGCGCCGCTGCGGCCAAGCGGTTACGCGTTTCGCCCAGCACATCAGCGACCATATAGCCGATTAGATCGCGCACAGCTTCATGGATCATGCGGTCCTCGGAAATGTCAGGATAGCGTTTTTGAACATCTCTGAACGCTTCGCCCACAAGCGGCACTTCGCAGACGTCCTTGACCGAGAACAAACCTGCACGCAGACCGTCATCAATATCATGGTTATTATAAGCAATGTCATCCGCAAGGGCGGCGACCTGTGCCTCTGGCCCCGCGTAAGTGTCAAGCTCTAGGCGTTCCCAATCATCCAGCGCGCGCAAGGCCCATGGCAGTTTCGCTTTGTCCGCCTCTTTCGTGATGAGCGGGCCATTATGTTTGGCGATACCTTCAAGTGTTTCCCATGTCAGGTTTAGGCCATCAAATTCCGCGTAGCGTCCCTCTAGCAGCTCTACAATCCGCAACGTCTGCGCATTGTGATCAAATCCGCCATACGGCGCCATCCCTTCGGCCAACGCGTCTTCGCCTGAATGCCCAAATGGTGGATGGCCGAGGTCATGGCCAAGACACAAACATTCTGCGAGGTCTTCATCAAGGCCAAGTACGCGCGCGATAGAGCGCCCAATTTGCGCGACTTCGAGGCTATGCGTCAGACGTGTGCGGTAATAATCGCCCTCATGCGCGACGAAAACTTGGGTTTTCCCCTTGAGGCGACGAAAGGCTGAGCTGTGGATGATGCGGTCTTTGTCACGCTGAAACGGGCTGCGCTCGGAACCAGAGGGCTGCTCTATACGGCGTCCTCTCGCGCGGGTCGGATCAGAGGCGTATATCGCGCGCTCACGGAGTGGTGAAAATTTACCCATGTGTTGCCTTTAAGAAGGTTCGCCTTTTAAATCGCTCTTGCACTCTCTATATAGGTTCTATGGAAAACGCTACAGCTCAAACAAAAGTCACCTTATCTGAATCTGCCGCCGTGCAGATAAAGAAGATTATGGCCAAGCAGGGCTTTGACAAATACTTACGCGTCGCAGTTGAAGGCGGCGGCTGTTCAGGCTTTCAGTATAAGTTCGATTTCGCCGACGCCCCCAATAGCGACGATATTGTCATTGAACGCAGCGGCGCAAAAGTCGTCGTGGACGACATCAGCCTTGAGTTCCTCGCAGGCTCTGAGATCGACTATACAAATGAGCTTATCGGCAGCGCGTTTAAAATCCACAACCCCAACGCCACAGCAGGATGTGGATGCGGGACGAGCTTTAGCGTTTAGGGCTAAGTTGGCGCTTTTTTCTTAAATGTCAGAGCTATCCCGCCTAAAATAAGAAGGGCTGAAATTGCGAGCCTAAGCGACAGCGTTTCTGACACAAATATTACGCCGCCCAATGCTGCGATAACAGGCACGGACAGTTGCACGATGCCGCCTTGCGTCGCGCTCAAACCGCTGAGCGCTTTATACCATATGGCGTAGCCTATGCCTGACGTCACGGCTCCCGATAGGACTGCAAGGAAGACCAAATCTTTGTTTAAGACAGGCGCAACGCTCGTGACCGCGAACCATATCATACATAGCCCCGCAGCAAATGGCAGCGTCCAGAGAAAGTTATTTGCCGTCTGTAATAGAGGGTCATCACTGCTGCGCCCAGCAAGTGAATAAACGCCCCAAGAGACACCCGCGAGCGCCATAAAAACGGCCCCCAGCATATCGGGCGCGCCAAGCCCTGGTGACATAAGATAAGCAAACGCTGCAAGGGCGATAAAGAGGCCGATAAATTGTAGGGCTGTTAGTCGCTCGCCAGACTTAAAACCCCACCCAATCATAGTCACTTGAACTGCGCCGAAAAGAATAAGCGCGCCCATTGCCGTCTCTAGACGTAAATAAGCAATAGAAAAAGCTCCCGCATAGCCTAGCAGTGAGAGTACAGACACAGCTCGGAATGACCGAGGTGCGCGAGAAGAACTACGCAGCCTCAGCAGAATCGCTAGCGTAACGGCGGCAGATAGAAGCCGAATGAAAGTAAAGGCAAGAGAGTCAGGCAGCTCTGCATTCTCCAAAGCTAGACGTGCCAGAACAGAATTTGCGGCAAAGGCCAGCATAGCCAGCGCCGTCAGACCATAGATGCGGAGTGTCGCTGACATGTCTAATGTGCCTAATCTAATGCGCTTAATTCATCAAATCCGAAATGAGCCCTACAAGTGCTACTTCAACTTTATCAAGCACGGCCTCATCCCGCCCGCGCGCGACAAAATTCACGCCGCGTAAATCGGCGTTAAAAAACGGATAGCTCCCGATGGAGACGCCCGTATGAGCCGTCTCTATCTCGGCCAATCGGGCCGCTGCGTCGCCTTCGCCGATACCCGATGCTGTGACGGTGCGCGAGTAAACTTTCGCGCCACCTTCGATACGGTGCTCTATATCAGGGAGCATGCCGCGCATGATGGACGGCACGCCTGCGAGAGTGAAAACGTTTTTCGTCTGAAAGCCTGGCGCTTGGGAGACAGGGTTTTTGATAAGGCTCGCCCCGTCTGGAATACGCGCCATACGACGACGCGCTGCGTTAAGTTCTGAAAGCTCATATCTTTCCCGCAATGCCTCAATCGCGTCGTCGCGTTCAGAGATGCCGAGGCCAAAAGCGGCGGCGATGCAATCCGCCGTAATGTCATCATGGGTTGGCCCAATGCCGCCCGTGGTGAAGACATAATCAAAGCGCTTTGAAAAGTCTCGAACGGTCCCAGAAATCGTATCCGCATCATCTGCCACAATCCGTGCCTCCCCGACTTGCACGCCCAAAGGCTCTAGCCAGCGCGCTATCGTGCTCAGATTAGTGTCCTGCGTTCGCCCCGAGAGAAGCTCATCACCAATAAGGATGACGCCTGCTGTGACGGTTTTGTTGGCATTTAAAGTCTGGCTCATTTTGTCTCGCTTGGGTCTAGTTTTAGCGGTGGCGCGCGCGGGCATGGTTTGTTATACGTGCGCCATGAACTATATAGATGCAAGCGAAGCCGACGATCTGCGTGACGGCGCGATAAAACTCCACTCCAAAGCCGATTTTGAGGGTATGCGCAAAGCCGGCCGTTTGGCGGCGGAGTGCCTCGATATGCTCGTCCCGATGGTAAAGCCTGGCGTCACGACAGAGGCGCTTGATAAAGCGGCCTTTGAATTCATTCTTGATCACGGCGCCGTGCCCGCTTGTCTCGGCTACCGCGGGTATCAGCACACGGTCTGTACCTCGGTCAATCATGTCGTTTGTCACGGCATCCCAGGCCCGAAGCCGCTTAAGAATGGCGACAGCGTAAATATTGACGTCACCGTGGTTGTTGACGGCTGGCACGGCGATACGTCACGCATGTATCCTGTTGGCAAAGTCGACCGCAAAACGGAACGCCTCATCAACATCACTTATGATAGCCTAATGCTTGGCCTTGCTGCGGTGAAGCCTGGCAATACGACGGGCGACATTGGTCATGCGATTGAGAAGTTTGCCCATAGTGAACGCTGCTCTGTTGTGCAAGACTTCTGCGGACACGGACTTGGGCGTCTGTTCCATGACGCGCCGAATATATTGCATTTTGGGCGTCCTAGTGAAGGCGAAGAACTGCGGGAAGGCATGTTCTTTACTGTTGAGCCGATGATAAATCTCGGCAAACCCGATACAAAAATCCTAAGCGATGGCTGGACGGCCGTCACACGGGACCGCAAGCTGACCGCCCAGTTTGAACATTCTATTGGTGTCACAGCAGACGGTTGCGAGATTTTCACACTAAGCCCTAAGGGGCTGCACAAGCCGCCTTACGTCTAGGTGAGCGGTAAAGGGAGCATGAGGGATAATCCCGCCGAGCGCATGATTGCGGCAGCGTTTGAGACGTCTTCGCCCGCTACCGCAACGCCTGAAAATTCTGTTCCTGTAAAGACGCCTGACGATATTTTTCCAGAGCCGAGAAAGCAAACGCAAGACAAAGCTGCAAAACCCGCGACGGCAACTAAGAAGCCAAAGCCTCATTATCACGGCCATCGTGACCGCCTGCGCGCGCGCTTTAAAGACGGCGGTATTACGGCGCTGGCGGATTATGAACTACTAGAGCTTTATCTCTTCAACTCAATCCCGCAAGGCGACGTCAAACCTGTCGCCAAAGCGCTGATAGAGAAATTTGGCAGCTTTGCCGAAGTTTGCGCCGCGCCGCTAAACCGTCTCACAGAAGTCAAAGGCATCGGTCCCAAAACCGCGCTTGACTTACAAATCATCCGCGCCGCCGCGACAAAGCTTGGTCAAGAAAGCGTGCTGGGGCGCCCTATTCTAAGCTCATGGCAAGCCCTGCTGGATTACTGCCGCTCCGCTATGCAATTCGCGGGTACAGAGCAGTTTCGCGTGCTGTTTCTAGATCGCAAGAACCGATTGATTGCGGATGAGGTGCTGGGCCACGGCACGGTTGACCGCGCCCCCGTCTATCCACGTGAGATTATCAAGCGCGCGCTCGACCTCGAGGCCACCGCCCTTATCCTCGCCCACAATCACCCCAGCGGCGACCCTACGCCAAGCCAGTCCGACATAGATATGACCAATCACCTGATGAAAGTCGCTAAACCACTCTCTATAGCCGTCCACGACCACATCATCATAGGCCGCGAGAGCATTGCGAGTTTTAAAACGCTGGGTTTGATGTAGTGAAAGCACGCCAGTTGTATGTTGCGCTAATTTTCTGGATGTTTGCCGTCTTTCTTTTCTTTCTAATTGATTATTTGTCTCGCTCGACGGTGGGCAATATGTCGACAGGTGGAATTGAGGCAGTGTTAGGAAAACATGCCCAATGGCTATTCTTAATTGCCGCCGTGCTTCCCTTTGGCATATTCGGGTGGAAAAGCTCTAAGACAACAGCCATAGGTCTGATGATATTGATGGTCCCTGTGACGATAGGTATTATATTTCTTCTATCAATATATTACAGTTGTATAATTGGATTTGGTTGCGTTTAGTGTCGCATTAAACCTTTTGAATACTTAGTCGCAAGTTTACCTCCCCCTCTAAAGGTCGTTATTGCGCCGCGACCGTAGGTCGTTCGCAATCCATGTCTGAGCCTACCAGCAAAACACAGTATTCGCGGCGACACTCCTTATGTCTTGCAGGTGCAGCTACGAGCCACGACGCAATGACGAGTAAGGAGAAAGACATACTCTTCCCCGCTTTCCTCGGTTTTATGCCGAGGATACATTTGCTAGAATAAGCGTAAAACCAATAATCTGCGAATAGATCCTAGGGTCGAGCCCTAGGAAGGCGGCGTAAATAGCCCTAACCTTCACCCACCCCCCGATTTAAGTTGACGCCCCCGCGCTTTTCGCCTTTTGTGAGCCAAAACAAAATGGGGACTTTCATGAGTGATTTGCAAACCGTGGCGGCGGGGCCGACAAAGCGTTACCGCAGCTTAGTTCTCATCCTCCTCACCATAATCTATGCGTTCAATTTCATTGACCGCCAGATTATCGGCATTCTGTCCCCTTTCATCCAAGCCGACCTTGGGCTGTCGAATTCACAAATGGGTTTGCTTAAAGGTTTTCTGTTCGCCCTATTTTATACAGTCGTCGGCATCCCCATTGCGTGGCTCGCCGACCGTTATAACCGCACTAACATTGTGACACTTTCGCTAGCCGTCTGGAGTGGCTTTACCGCGCTGACTGGCATGGCAGGCAGTTTCCTGTCGATTGGTCTGGCCCGTATGGGTGTCGGCATTGGCGAAGCGGGTGGCTCTCCGCCGTCTCATTCCATGATCTCGGATATGTATAATAAAGACGAGCGCTCTGGCGCGCTGGCCGTCTATTCGCTGGGGATTCCGCTGGGCCTTGGCTTTGCTTATTTCATTGCGGGCTACGCGCTCGGCAATCCCAATAGTAAGTTCGACTGGCGCAATCTGCTGATTATCCTCGGCGTGGCTGGTATCGCGCTTGCGGTCATTACCCGCATTATTGTGCGCGAGCCCGTTCGCGGTGCCCAAGAAAAAGCTAAAAAGGACGCGATTGAAATACCTTTTAAAGATGCGCTCAAAACGCTTTTGACGATCAAATCATGGTGGGCCATGTGCCTCGGCATCGCTTTGGCGTCATTTGTGGGTTATGCTGTTTCGGCGTGGCAGATTGATTACCTCCTGCCATTTGATGGCTCCCAGGGCGAGACCGCCTTTGGATTTCAGAAGATGATGTATATCCTCGCCCTGGCCAATATGATTTTTTACGGCGGCGGGACGTTTTACGGCGGGGCGCTCGCGCAAAAGCTCGCAGGTAAGAGCGTCTCTTACTACGCCCTTGTACCCGCCATCTCTATACTGATTTGTATACCGCTCGTGATTGCGGCCTTTTGGGTGCCGACCACGCTTCTGCACCTTATCTTTGGCTCACTCCTGCTGTTCTTCCTAGGCATGTATCTCGGCCCCAGCTTTGCTATCGCGCAAACACTCGCGCCGATAAATATGCGCGCCATGTCGACGGCCTTATTCTTCCTCATACTCAACCTTATCGCGCTTGGCGGCGGGCCAACGGCTGTGGGCTTCCTCGCCGATGTGTTTAAAGAGGCGCATGGTCAAGTCCACGCGATCAGGCTTGCGATAACGATTTGCACCTTTGCCTTAGTGCTCTCAGCGATTAGCTTTTTCATCGCATCGAAAACACTGCCAAAGGATTGGGACGCAGCACAACAAAGAAATGAAGGCTAACGCCTTTTCCTGCCCTCACCCCTTGACCTTTGTGGCCGCCTTTTGTCTAAGGCGGCCATAATTATATGAAATGGTGAGTCTCGCCTAAACACGCGGGAAATGGAGTCCAAAATGATCACACGTTACGCCCGCCCCGAAATGACCGCCATTTGGTCTGCTGCCAGTAAGTATCGCATCTGGTTTGAGATTGAGGCGCATGGCTGTGACGCGCTCGCCGAGCTTGGCGTTATCCCCAAAGAGGCCGCCAAGAACATTTGGGACAAAGGCGGCAAGGCCGAGTTTAGCGTTGCGAAAATTGACGAAATTGAACGCGTGGTCAAACATGACGTCATCGCCTTTCTCACTCACCTCGCGGAATTTATCGGCGAAGACTCGCGCTTTGTGCACCAAGGCTTCACAAGTTCTGATATCCTCGACACCACCCTGTCTGTGCAGCTTGCTCGCGCGACTGACCTTCTGCTAGTCGGGATGGACCGCATTCTCGCGGCGCTGAAAAAGCGCGCGCTTGAGCATAAGCACACCATCACGATTGGTCGGAGCCACGGCATCCACGCTGAACCGACAACAATGGGCCTGAAATTTGCGCGCTTTTACGCAGAATTTGCACGTGGGCGCGAACGCCTTGTCGCCGCGCGTAAAGAAATTGCGGTCTGTGCAATCTCTGGCGCGATTGGGACATTTGCCAATATCGACCCTTCGGTTGAGGAACATGTCGCCAAAGAAATGGGGCTAGAGGTCGAACCCGTTTCAACTCAAGTCATCCCGCGCGACCGCCATGCCGCCTATTTCGCAACACTCGGCGTGATAGCGAGCTCTATTGAAAATGTCGCCGTCGAAATCCGTCACCTCCAGCGCACCGAAGTTCTAGAAGCTGAAGAGTTCTTTTCAAAGGGTCAAAAGGGCAGCTCGGCCATGCCGCATAAACGTAACCCAATTTTGACTGAGAACCTGACAGGTCTTGCGCGTCTTGTGCGTATGGCGGTCACGCCTGCCATGGAAAATGTCGCGCTTTGGCATGAGCGCGATATTTCGCACAGCTCTGTTGAGCGCGCGATTGGGCCTGATACGACTGTGCATCTAGACTTTGCGCTGCACCGTCTTGCGGGCGTGATTGAAAACCTTGTGATTTATCCAGAGAAGATGGCGGATAATATGAACCGTCTCGGTGGACTGCATAATAGCCAACGCTTCCTCCTCGCGCTCACCCAAGCAGGCGTGTCTAGAGAGGACAGCTATAGCCTCGTGCAGCGTAATGCCATGCAGGTGTGGGAACTCTTCCGCACAGGCGGCAATGCGGGCGAAGGCGCGTTCCTGAATTTGCTGCTCAAAGACAAAGACGTCATGGGGCGCCTCTCAGAGGATCAAGTGCGCTCTATGTTTGATGACGAATATCACATGAAGCACGTCGATACGATTTTCGCCCGCGTCTTTGGGTAACGACAGCCTCCGCCGTCATTGCGATGTGTCGCGTAGCGGCACCCGTAATCCATATCCGAATGTTGCCACACAGGCAGATTTTATTCGATAAACTTAGGCATAGATTGCGAACCACCTTCGGTCGCGACGCAATGACGGCCCTTTTTTTCTCGTGCGAATACCCCTTTCCTAACAGAGACATTAACGGGCTGTAATCAGACCCTAAACAGGCGGTTAATTTAGGCGCCTGTTAAGGGCGTTTTGTTTACGCATAATTTACACAAAACCGCCCGCTGCACTTTTTTTGAAAAAAATTAGTGTAATAAATTCAATGCTTTAGATCAAATAAACGGTTCAAAACCCCTTATGGATAACAGCTGGTTACCAGCGCTTTTGCGCTTTTGTAACCAATTCACTCTACATAGTGGGACATAACAAAAACAAAAAACACAAATTAACTCCAAGAGAACCAAGGACTAAGAAAATGAAAAAACTTATCGCACTTATCAGCGCTACTGTTCTAACATCTACCTTTGGCGCCACTGCCTTTGCGGCGTCGCCTGACGTATATGTTGTCAACTTCCGTGCTGACACAAACACATCAAGCCAACAGCTTGATTCACAGCTTTCAACAGCTATCGCAATTGCTGGCGTTCAAGCTGAAGAAGTTACTATCGACACATCAACGGCTGCTAAATGGGAAAAAGGCGCACATGACGCATTTGACCGTGACATCGTGCCAGTGTTCAACAAGTGGGTTGGCCTTCCAGGCTTCGCCGCTGTTGTTGACGCCAAAAGCAAGCGCGTTATCGGCTGTGTAAACGGTCAGTTCGATGCGACTGAAATGGCTCAAGAGCTTCGTAAAATGGCCTCTAAGGCTTCTGGTCAAGCTTATATGTCTAACGCGTCTACACGCAAGACAACACAGTGCCCACCAGCATTTAACGTCGACCCAGGCAAGTAAGCCTCGGTTAAAGTATTTCGCCCCGTTAGTTCGCTAACGGGGCTTTTTTTTGCCTGTAATTAAGGCAGCGGGGCAAGTCCCCTTCCCCTAATAGGGTATTCACGGCCTCGTGACTCGCTTAACTGCTATTTGGCAGTGAAACTTTAACCCCCATTTGGTATGTCGGTCTTAGATTAAAGGATAAGCTATGCGCAACATTTTGAAATCACTCGCCATCGTTAGCAGTGCTTTAACTGTAACAACTTTTAGTGCGATGGCCCCTGCCAGCGCGCAGATGCAGGTCGCGCCTGCGATGTATGTCGTTATGTTTCGCGCCGATTGGTGCGCGCCATGTAAAATTGTCGAGCCAAATATTTCGCAAGCCCTTAATTCACTGCGGGATCCGTCGATTGAATATGTGACCTTTGATATCACAGACCCAGGTCGCAGCGAGCTCAGCGCCCACCGCGCCTTTGATCGCCAATTGGTCCCGCAATACAATAGCTGGATGGGTGTTACAGGGTTTGCCGCCATCATTGACGGTGACACAAAACGCACGCTCGGTTGCGTGAACATGACTTATGACGCGCAGTCAACGGCCATGCACATTCGCAACCTCAAGACTTTTGCTATGAATAATCAGCCGACAATGGATTTTACCTGCCCTGAACCTAATTGAGTTTGAACCTAATTAGAGCTCAGGCCATTGGTCGCTTAAGCTTTCAGTCCGTAAACCTCTTCCCGCGCTTCGGCGAGGCATTCTGCCATTTTTTCGCGTAACGCGCTGTCAGACATATCTACACCTGCCGCGTCAAGGTCTTTGCGAAGCTTGCGGAAAACATCATCGTCGCCGTCTTCTTCCATATCCGCTACGATGACAGAGAGCGCGTATTTTTCGACCGCGTCACCTTCAATGCCCATGAGAGCCGCTGCCCATTCGCCGAGTGCTTTGTTGCGTTTAGCTTCTGATTTAAACTCTTTGGCTTCTTCCATCACAAAGCGTGTTTCAGAAGCGTTTTTCTTATCATCAAATGTCGACATTTTCGGGTCCTTTTAGGCGAGTCTACGTTTTCGCAGCCTATGTAAGAATTTGAACTGCGGTAATCAACAGAATTCGCCGCTTTTTACGACTGCGGAGATTGCCGCTCTGCGGCGGATAGGTTAACACGTCACCTCAAAAGAGACTCGCTGTCCGAGTCCCGCTTTTTATGAGGCCCCCATGAGCCGCCGTACAAAACTTTATGAGGGCAAAGCCAAAATCCTTTACGAAGGCCCTGAACCTGGCACCATAATCCAATATTTCAAAGACGACGCCACGGCGTTTAACGCCGAGAAAAAAGCTGTGCTTGATGGCAAAGGCGTTCTGAACAACCGCATCTCTGAATATATGATGATCCGTCTCGGCGAGATTGGTATCCCGACACATTTTATAAAACGTCTCAACATGCGTGAGCAGCTTTGCAAGAAGGTTGAGATTGTCCCACTGGAAGTGATTGTTCGCAACACGGCCGCGGGCTCTATGAGCAAGCGTCTTGGTATTGATGAAGGCGAAAAACTGCCGCGTCCGATTGTAGAATTTTGTCTCAAGCGTGACGACCTTGGAGATCCGCTCGTCGCCGAAGAACATGTCACAGCATTTGGCTGGGCGACAGCGGATGAGCTTGATGACATTACAGATTTAACGCTTCGCATTAATGACTATCTCTGCGGTCTGTTCGCGGCGGTCGGTATTCGCCTCATTGATTTTAAAATTGAGTTTGGACGCCTGCCCGTCACGGGTGAGAACGGTGAAACGGGTCATACGATTGTACTGGCAGATGAAATCAGCCCTGATAGCTGCCGCCTTTGGGACCGCGAGACGGATGAGAAGTTAGATAAAGACCGTTTCCGCCGTGATCTTGGTGGTGTCACCGAAGCTTATACAGAAGTCGCGACACGTCTCGGCATCATCAAACAAAACGGAACGGCGTCTAATGTCGTCTCCATGGTCAAAAACGAGGATTAGTCATGAAAGCCATTATTCATGTTGGATTGAAACCGGGCGTGCTTGACCCGCAAGGCCGCGCCATCGCCCGCTCACTGACAGACCTTGGATTTGCAGGCGTCAAAGATGCCCGCCAAGGCAAGGTTATTGAGCTTGATCTCGCCCATGATGACCCGTCAGCGGCCAAAAACGACGTGACAGAAATGTGCGAGAAACTTCTCGCCAATACAGTCATCGAGAGCTACCGCATCGACATTAAAGACGACGAATAGGACGGGCTGATGAAAACAGCTGTTATCGTTTTTCCCGCCAGTAATTGCGACCGCGACGCCGCTGTTGCGCTTGAGAAAATTACAGGACGCGCACCAGAAATGGTCTGGCACCGGGAAACGTCTTTGCCCAAGGGACTTGACCTTGTCGTTATTCCTGGCGGGTTTTCATATGGTGATTATCTACGCTCTGGTGCGATGGCCGCGCGTTCGCCGATTGTCCAAGATATTGTGGCGGAGGCAGGCAAAGGCCTCAACGTCGCAGGCTTTTGTAACGGCTTTCAAATCCTGACCGAAGCTGGCCTCCTCCCCGGTGCGCTGATGCGCAATAAGAGCCTGAAATATGTTTGCAAGCCGCAAAAGTTGACGATTGTAAACGGTAATTCGCGGTTCACTAGCGCCTACCAAGGCACGCGTGATGTAGTCTTCCCGATCGCACATCATGACGGTAATTATTTCGCGGATGACGAGACGCTAAACCGTCTTGAGAAATCTGGCCGCGTCATTGTCAAATATAACGACAACCCAAATGGCTCAGCGCGCGATATTGCAGGTATTTGTAATGAGGCGGGAAATGTCATGGGCATGATGCCTCACCCAGAGCGCGCGATTGACCCACTACACGGCGGCACGGACGGTATCGCCTTGTTTAAATCTATTTTGGAATCAGTGTAATGGCACGTACGAAAAAGATGAAAATCACCGCTGAGATGGTCAAAGAACACGGCCTGTCAAAGGATGAGTATCAGATTATCCTCGACCGCTTGGGCCGCGAACCCAACATTAATGAACTCGGCATTTTTTCTGTCATGTGGTCAGAGCACTGCTCTTATAAATCCTCACGCCGCCACCTTGGCAAATTTCTGACAAGCGGTCCGAAAGTTATTCAAGGCCCTGGCGAGAACGCTGGCGTAATCGACATTGGTGACGGCGACGCGATTATTTTTAAAATGGAATCTCACAACCACCCGAGCTACATCGAACCTTATCAAGGCGCGGCGACAGGCGTGGGCGGGATTATGCGCGACGTCTTTACAATGGGCGCGCGGCCAATCGCGCTGATGAACGCGCTGCGTTTTGGCGATCCTGATCACTGGAAAACACGTCAGCTTGTCAGCGGCGTTGTGGCTGGTATTGGCGGTTACGGTAATTGCGTTGGCGTACCAACTGTGGGCGGCGAGACAAATTTCCACAAAGGCTATAACGGCAATATTTTAGTCAACGCGATGTGCGTTGGCCTTGCGCGCACAGATAATATCTTCCTCTCTGCCGCCAAAGGTGTCGGCAATCCGATTTTTTATGTTGGCTCTAAAACGGGTCGTGACGGTATTCACGGCGCGACCATGGCGTCTGCTGAATTTGACGATGATAGTGAAGAAAAGCGTCCTACAGTCCAAGTTGGTGACCCGTTCACCGAGAAGCTGCTCATTGAAGCCTGTCTCGAATTGATGGCCACAGACGCCATTATTGCTATCCAAGACATGGGCGCGGCGGGCCTGACGTCATCATCAATCGAGATGGCTGACAAAGGCGGTGTGGGTGTTGAGATTAATCTCGATAAAGTCCCGCAGCGCGAAGAAGACATGACGCCCTACGAGATGATGCTATCAGAGTCGCAAGAACGCATGTTGATGGTGATTAAACCTGGCAAAGAACAACTGGCCTTTGATGTCTTTAACAAATGGGAACTCGACGTTGCCGAGATTGGCAAGACGACGGACACGGGCAATCTTGTGCTTAAACATAAGCGTAAGACGGTCTGCGATATCCCGATTGCACCGCTGGGCGATGACGCGCCGAATTATGACCGTCCGCATGTTCCCACGCCCCCTCGCCCAGTCTTGAGCGCGGATGATGTGTTTGAGACGCAGGACTATAACGACGCGCTCGTGCGTCTTATCCAAACGCCAGACATCGCATCGAAGCGTTGGATTTGGGAGCAATATGATCGCCATGTGATGACAGACACTGTCGATAGCAGCCAGTCTAAAGGTGACGCCGCCATCGTGCGTATTCATGGCAGCAATAAAGCCGTTGCGATTACGACAGATGTCACACCGCGTTATTGCTACGCTGATCCTTATGAAGGCGGCAAGCAATGTGTGGCCGAGACGTGGCGCAACCTCACGGCCGTTGGCGCTGACCCAATCGCCATTACTGATTGCCTGAATTTTGGTAATCCCGAACGCCCTGAAATCATGGGGCAATTTGTCGGCTGTATCGATGGTATGAACGAAGCCTGCCGCGCGTTCGATTATCCGGTCGTGTCGGGCAATGTCTCACTTTATAACGAAACAAATGGCGTCGCTATTCCGCCAACACCAGCCGTAGGTGGTGTGGGCGTTATTCCTGACCTCAACTTCTTCAAGACACTCGCAGGGGCAAAAGAGGGTGATACGCTCATCTTGATTGGCGAGACAACGGGTTGGCTCGGAAGTTCAATTTATTTGCGCGAAATTTTGCAGCGCGAAGACGGTGCCCCGCCGCCTGTGGATCTCGCTGTTGAGAAGCTCAACGGCGATTATGTACGCAAGCTTATTCGCGGACGTCGCTGTAACGCTGTGCACGACCTCTCTGACGGTGGTCTCGCGATTGCGGCTTGCGAAATGGCCTTTGGCAGCAATATCGGTGTCAGCCTGAACGGAGCAAGCGCTGGCCCAGCGCATGCCTGGTTCTTTGGCGAAGACCAAGCGCGCTACTTGCTTGCTGTCGGTAAAAACGACGTCAATCCAATTATCAGCACAGCGAGCGCAAAAGGCATTGCCGCCCAAGTTGTCGGAACAGTCGGCGGTGACCGCATTATCGGTGCAGGTGCATTCGATGTCAGCCTCTCTGGCCTGAGCGAAAAGCACGAAAGCTGGCTGCCAGATTATATGAACAAGGTGGACGCGTAAGTTATGGCGATGGCGGGTGCCGATATCGAAACCCTACTCCGCGCGGAATTTCCCGACGCAGAAATTGAGCTGATTGATCTCGCAGGGGATAATAATCACTGGAAAGCGGTTATAACTTCTGCCGCTTTCGTCGGGCTAAACCGTGTGAAACAACATCAGTTAGTTTACGCGTCGCTGAAAGGCAAAATGGACGGCGCGAATGGCGAACTTCATGCCCTAGCGCTTGAGACGAAAGTGCCTGACGCCTAAGCCTCAAATCCATTAGATAACAAAAAGCCCGCCACCGTCATAAACGGGGCGGGCTTTTTCGTGGGAATTTTTAAGCGCTATTTGCCTTTATAGTCGCCTGTAATCATGCACGTGCCGTTAGGCTGAGCAGTTGTACCGCTTGGGCAATTGACCGCCATAGCAGGGGCCGCTTGTGCTGGCGCCATTGTCGTTGTCATGGCAGGCGTCGTTGTTGTTGTCACCGTCGCTTTGACCGGTGGTACAACCCCCTCTGGGTCAGTCACAACGACTGTGCTGCTATCAATTACGGCATCGCCTGTGACGACTTTGCCGCCGCCTATGGTCTGCGTGACCATGCCTTCGGCTTTATCCATCATCTGATCTTTGGCGCGCTTTTTAGCAACTGCCATAGCCGCATCTTCTGTAGAGCCGCCGCCTATGATGACTTTTCCAGCTGTCATAGCTTCGTCACCGCTCAGCGATGTGTCTGTCATACCACCGACGTCCGTGCCACCGACGACGGAGGCCTTGCCCATAGATTTGACTTCTGACGTGCCCATTTTCATGGCCGCGTCTTTGGCACTATCACCTTTCATCATGTTTTTGCCCATTTTGGCGGCAGGATCGACCATGCCAGAGGCTTTCTCGCCAACCGCGTCCTTGGCTTTGTCTTTTGCCATATCAGTCGCTTTATCGACGGCCATATCTTTGGCTTTGTCCGTCATTGAGTCTTGGGCGTATGCGACGCTCGCACTGCCTAAGACGAAGGCCGCTGACATCAAGGTTGCTTTCAAAATACTCATAATTCTCTCCATTTCGCAGCCCAAAAATATGGGCAGTTTGATTTTAGCTGTCAGAAATAGACTTATGTAGCCTCATCCTGACGCTTGAATTTCAAGCTGTCGGGAAATTCGGGCGCAAATAAGGCACCTTTCCTAGTCTTAATATGATGGTCAGCTATGTCCTGCTTGCGGCAAATGCTTCAAACGGTCTCAAACTCACATATCGGACTTGATAAATGTCGCACAGCCACCTAACTGAAGACTGTAACAAAGAGGTGTCCCATGACCGAAGTCGCAGAGCGCATTAAATCACTCGTTGGCGAGAAAGACGTTGTCCTATTTATGAAGGGCACACCGACCTTTCCGCAGTGCGGATTCTCTAGCACCGTCGTGCAAATCCTCGACTATATTGGCGCGGATTACGGTGCAGTGAACGTGCTTGAGGACCCCGAAATTCGCCAAGGCATCAAGGACTATAATGACTGGCCCACTATCCCCCAGATTTTCGTTAAAGGCGAATTTATCGGTGGCTGTGACATTATGAAAGAGATGTTTGAGACGGGTGAGTTGCGCGATTTGATGACCGAAAAAGGCGTTGAACTCACAGCGTCTTAAGGACGCATTAACCCTAATCAGACTTTTTAGTTTGATTTAACGTCTTTCACAGACCTCTATGATATTTTCGAGCCTCGGATATTACTTCGCGGGGTGAAATTATGTCATTACTGCATAGACAGTTAAAGTATGGGAAAACGAGCGCTAACCAGCGCAAATTTCGTGAAATTGCAATGGGGCGCAAAGACTCTATGGGCCTGCCGCGTACGGTCATGACAGCCATTGCCCTTATTCTCGCGCTTTTTTCTGGCTATGTCGCTATTCTTTACATGTTGCCAATTGCCAATCCAAAGCAAATCCTCGGCATCTCACAACAGAACTATGCCGCCGCAGCGCTTGAGAAAAATCGTGAAGGTTGGCTGCGCAACCATTTGCTTAAACCTTTTGAGCTTCGCCGTACATATCTTGGCAATTCACAAGCTATCCGCGCGCATTACGTTATACCAGAAGGCCTCGTTGTTGATTTGAAAATAGAATATTGCGCGCGATCTCTTATCATAGAAGCGTTTAACTGCAAGATTGTAGGGTCGTCAGATGCTCATATAGACGCAGGTGTCGGCACAAAACAGTTCAGATTCAATCGTGTGGGGTTTTTCCAGTTTAAAGACCGCTTGCGCAATGCCGAAACCGGCGCGCCTGCCACGAAGGCCGAGAAAGACGGCTACCGCATTATCTGGACACGCCAGTAGTCTTGTTTTCTGAGTTTAGAGGCATAAAAAACGCCGCCTCGGATGAGACGGCGTTTTGCATTTGGGCTTCGCTTTAAACTAGCGAGAGTAGAATTCGACCACAAGATTGGGTTCCATTTGAACCGCATATGGGACTTCGTCAAAGCTTGGCGTGCGTGTGAATGTTGCCTTCATCGCTTTGGGGTCTACTGAGATATATTCTGGCAGGTCACGCTCTGGCGACTCAAGCGCTTCAAGAACAAGTGCCATTGTGCGTGACTTTTCACGGACTTCGATGACGTCACCTTCTTTACAACGGTAGCTCGGAATATTGACCTTTTTGCCGTTCACAAGCACGTGGCCGTGGTTCACGAACTGACGTGCTGCGAAGACAGTTGGGACAAATTTCGCGCGGTAAACAATCGCGTCAAGACGGCGCTCAAGAAGACCGATAAGGTTTTCAGACGCATCGCCGCGCATACGGGCCGCTTCGGCGTAAATGTTGCGGAACTGCTTTTCGAGGATGTTACCGTAATAACCTTTCAGCTTTTGCTTGGCGCGGAGCTGCGTACCAAAGTCAGAGAGCTTTGATTTGCGGCCTTGGCCGTGCTGTCCCGGAGGATAAGGACGCTTATTAACGGGTGATTTGGGGCGGCCCCAGATGTTTTCGCCCATGCGGCGGTCAAGTTTATACTTGGCTTCAATACGTTTGGACATGACAGTCCCTTTCTTTTGACGTGGCCCGGCAATCCAACCAATTCGGATTGCGATAATAACGGCGGCACCACACCTACCCGTGCTCACTCTGGACATCGCCCAGATGTGAAGAGCGCCGTTTAAACGCTCTCCCCGCTAAGTCAAGCGTTTGCGCGCGTTTTTAGCGCCATTTTTGCATAGTCAAAGCATGAATTTCGTGACATTCGAGGCTATGGCACAAGAGCTTACATCACGGTCCGAAAGCGACCCTGCCCCCGCGCTCAATTGGGGGCTTATCGCAGGCATTACGGCTTACACGATTTGGGGGTTCTTTCCCTTCTATTTTAAGGCCACAGTAGCAGCGGGCGCGGTAGAGATTCTCGCTCACCGCATTCTCTGGTCCGTGCCTTTTGGGTTTATTCTCATTGCGCTGCGCAGCCAATGGGGCGACCTTTTAAAAGGCCTGCGCAATCCGCGCCTGCTCGGCTGGCTCGTGGTTTCCTCTTCAGTCGTGGCACTGAATTGGGGCGTCTATATCTGGGCGGTTCAGATTGGCGAGATTTATCAGGCGAGCCTTGGCTATTATATTAATCCGCTCGTGCTGGTCGTGGCAGGCATGATATTCTTTGGCGAGAAACTCTCGCGCCTAAAGCTCTTTGCCGTTTTGCTTGCGACGTGCGGCGTGGCCGCGCTCGCGGTTTACGGCGGCGTCTTCCCATGGATTTCACTTATCCTCGCGGTGAGTTTTGCGATTTACGGCGTGGTTAGAAAGCGCGTCGATATCGGCGCCATTCCGGGGCTGATGATTGAGACGCTTATTCTGCTTGCTCCTGCGGCAGGATATCTGCTTATCCTCGCGCAGAGAGGTGACGCTGTCTTTGGCGGGGCAGATAATACACTCACAATTTTGCTCGTCATGGCAGGACCTCTAACCGTCCTGCCCCTGCTCTGTTTTGCTGTAGCGGCGAAAAAGCTACAACTCGCGACAGTCGGGATTTTGCAATTTATTGCCCCGACACTGCATTTTGGTTGCGCGCTTTATTTCGGCGAAGTGTTTACCACCGCCCACGCTATTTGCTTTAGCTGTATTTGGACGGCGGTTGCGCTGTTTTCATGGGACGCACTACGCCAACGCAAAAAGCAGATGGTCGCTGTCTAACTGCCCGAGAGCGACTGCTTGCCAGAGATAAACATGCCAAACATCTCGCCCGCGCTCGACGCTGCGAAAACGCCAATCAGATAAGCCACAAACATGATCAGCAGCTGTATGGCGAAGAAATAAATGCCGTCCACGAATGGATTTTGCTTCCCCGCAGACGGCCGCGAGAGATCAACATTACGGCGCTTTCGCGCAAAAAGCAGCGTCACGCCAAGGGCGAGAAACACAATGACGAGCAAGGTGATATTCCGTGCCCCCGCAATAATCGCAAGGATATAGGCAGCGTAGCCGAGGTATTTCGTCATGACGTGTCTCCGTCTTTCTTAACGACGCGTGCTTTACCCCGGCCTTGAGCCAGCGCTTTGATAATGCCTCGCATGGTGCGTACTTCTTGTTCCGTCATCTTCGCCCGCACAAAAGGCGCGCGAATATTTTGCTTCATCAGGTCAGTTTTAGCCTCAGGATAAAAATAACCCGCCGCGTCCAGCTCGGCCTCCAAATGCTCAAACATACGCACGAGATCTTCGCGCGAAGAGGCTTCTGATATCTCCTTTTGGAAATATTTAGGCGGGGCCGTACCCTCTGCTGATTTCCAGATATAGGCGAAAATGTTCACCGCCTGCGCAAGGTTTAGCGACTGAAAAGCAGGATTAATGGGATAGGTCAAAATCGCGTCGGCTAGCACCACATCTTCATTGGTCAGACCCGCCTTCTCTGGGCCGAACAAAATCCCCGTAGGCACGTCTTGCCCTGCAAAGGCATGAAGCTGCGCGCCGACCTCGCCTGTACCAATCACAGGCACTTCAAGTTCTCGCCTACGCGCCGTCGCGGCCAGAACGAACTTAAGGTCTGCTACGGCCTCCGCCGTCGTCTCGTAGACTTTTGCATTTTCAATAAGAGCCACAGCCCCCGCCGCCATAGCGTCAGCATCTGGATTAGGCCAGCCGTCGCGTGGTTTCACAAGACGAAGTTCTGTCAGGCCAAAATTAAGCATGGCGCGACAAGACGCGCCGATGTTTTGCCCAAGCTGCGGGTTTACCAGAATCACCGCAGGCATCATGGCCGTTTTTTCTTGCTCGACGACACGGCCGAGCTGATCTTTGATGTCACCGCCCATAAGCTGTACCTACCGCTTAGTAATCGCGAAAGTCCTCTTTAATAATGCGGCGCAGAGTGTTAAGGCTGCGCCAAGTTTTGAACACGTGTTACAGAGGACATTATGGCTAAAATCAAGGTAAATAATCCCGTCGTCGATATGAATGGCGATGAGATGACCCGCATCATGTGGGACATGATCAAAGAACGTCTCATTCTGCCCTATTTGGATATCGAACTTCTTGATTATGACCTGTCTATCCAAAGCCGCGACGCGACAGATGACCAGATCACAATTGATGCGGCCAACGCAATTAAAAAGCACAATGTTGGTATTAAATGCGCGACCATCACACCCGATGAGCAGCGCGTCGAAGAATTTGGGCTTAAGAAAATGTGGCGTTCGCCCAACGGGACTATCCGCAACATCCTTGGCGGTGTTGTGTTCCGCGAACCTATCATTTGTCACAATATCCCGCGCCTTGTGCCGGGTTGGACACAGCCTATCGTGATTGGCCGGCACGCCTTTGGTGATCAATATAAAGCGACAGATTTCCTCGTGCCTGGCAAAGGCAAGCTGACCATGAAATGGGAAGGTGAAAACGGCGAAACGATTGAACGCGAAGTCTTTGATTTCCCCGAAGCGGGCGTTGCGATGGGCATGTATAATCTAGACCAATCTATCCGCGATTTCGCGCGCGCAACATTTAACTACGGCATTACGCGCAAATGGCCTGTCTATCTGTCAACGAAAAATACCATCCTCAAAAAATATGATGGCCGTTTCAAAGACCTCTTCCAAGAAGTTTACGACACAGAATTTGCGGATAAATTTGCAGAATTTGGCGGCGAATATCAGCACCGCTTAATCGACGATATGGTCGCAGCCGCTATGAAATGGTCTGGCGGCTATATCTGGGCCTGTAAGAACTATGACGGCGATGTGCAGTCTGACACGGTTGCGCAAGGCTTTGGCTCGCTCGGTCTTATGACGTCATTCCTTCTCACCCCAGACGGAAAAACCATGGAAGCTGAAGCCGCCCACGGCACAGTGACACGTCACTACCGCAACCACCAAAAAGGGGAGAGCACATCGACAAACTCGACCGCGTCTATCTTTGCGTGGACACGTGGCCTCGCCCACCGCGCAAAAATCGACGACAATGAGGCGCTCGCGAAATTCGCGAGCGGTCTTGAAGAGACGGTCGTCGCGACGATCGAGGGCGGTCAAATGACCAAAGACCTCTCACTCCTCGTCGGCCCGCAGCAAGGCTGGCTCACAACGACAGGCTACCTAGAAGCCATCGCAGAAAATTTTGAACGGCGTATGACTTAACTCGTCCAGGCGACCGCATAGCGGTCTGCGGCTTTGTCGATTTTGTGAAACAAAATAGATAAAGCCGTTCGACTGGACGCATCTAGCGGCTTGATTCAATTTAATTAGCCGCCCATGCGACCGCTTCTAACGTATTTAAACGTAATAAAAACCCGCCTCACAAAGGCGGGTTTTTCATAACGTACTCCGAGTTATCCACTCACCCAATAATCGCATTAAGCGTCTTTGATGGGCGCATAATCGACGCAACTTTATCCGCGTCCGCGTGGTAATAGCCACCCATATCGGCAGGCGATCCTTCATCAGCTTTCAGCTCTGCCAAAATCGTTTCTTCATGCTTCACCAACTCAGCCGCAATTTTGCTGAAATGTGCCTTAAGTTCGGCGTCATCATGTTGCAAAGAAATTGCCTCGGCCCACAGGCGCGCAAACCAATAATGAGAGCTGCGGTTGTCATTATCGCCGATTTTACGTCCAGGCGAATGGCCTTCGACGAGCAAAATTTGCGTCGCTTTTTCAACAGCTTCGCCCAGCACAGCCGCTTTTGGACGGCCCTTCGCAGCGAGAAAATTAAAGCTCTCACCCAGCGCGCAGAACTCGCCAAGGCTGTCCCAACGCAGGTGGTTTTCTTCTTGGAGTTGCTCGACGTGTTTTGGTGCAGATCCGCCTGCGCCTGTCTCAAACAAGCCGCCGCCATTCATGAGCTTCACAATTGAGAGCATTTTAGCCGATGTCCCAAGCTCTAAAATCGGGAACAAATCCGTCAGATAATCGCGAAGGACATTGCCCGTGATGGTCACAACGTCATGACCTTTAGTCATTTCTTCCAGCGTGTAGCGCGTCGCTTCACGTGGCGCGAGGATGGGTATGTCTTTGCCTTCTTTCGCAAGAACGGGGGTGATATATTTGATAAGCTCCGCATCATGCGCGCGGTTCTTATCAAGCCAAAACGCGCCGAGGCCCGTGGCGTCAAAACGCTCTATGCCAAGCTGTATCCAATCCAAAATCGGCGCTTTTTTCGCCGTGCAAGAGCGCCAAATATCGCCCGCTTCAACATCATGGCTGATGATTGTCTCGCCGTTATCGAGCACGATTGAGATAGTGCCGTCCGCACTCGCTGTAAATGTTGTCGGGTGGGAGCCGTATTCTTCGGCCTTTTGCGCCATCAGGCCGACATTAGACACCGCGCCGCATGTCGTCACGTCTAGCTTTCCGTTGGCTTTGAAAAACGCGACAGTCTCGTCATAAACAGAGGCGTAACAATTATCAGGGATGCAGCATTTCGTATTGGCAGGCTCCCCGTCAGGACCCCAACCAATCCCGCCAGCCTTAATCACGGCGGGCATAGACGCATCAATAATCACATCAGACGACACATGGAGGTTGGTCACGCCCTTATCAGAATTGACCATATAAAGCGGCGGCTTGGCCGCGAGAGCCGCTTTCAAATCCGCTTCCATCTCGACATTTCCCGCGATGAGTTTTTCAAGCGTGCCAATACCAGAATTTGGATTAAAATCGAGCGCGTCGCCGTGCTTGGCGAGGAAGTCTTCGAGATAAACAGACACAAAATGACCAAAGATAATCGGGTCAGAGACCTTCATCATTGTCGCTTTGAGGTGGACGGAAAAGAGAACGCCCTCCTCAATCGTTTCGACTTCTTTTTTGATATAGGCGCGCAGCGCTCTGGCGGACATAAATGTGCCGTCTACGATTGTGCCCTCTTCATAGCTCAGTCCGTCTTTCAAGACAGCGTCTTTCCCGTCTTTGCCCGTGAAAACGATCTTCGCGCCGCCCGCTTGCGCGGCTGAAATAGTGATAGACTTCTCATTGGCGAAAAAATCATTGCCAGGCATGGACGCGACCGTTGTCTTATTATCGGCCGTCCATTCGCCCATGCGGTGCGGGTTGAGCTTGGCGTAAGCTTTCACAGCTTTGGCGGAGCGGCGATCTGAATTGCCTTCGCGCAGAACAGGGTTTACTGCCGAGCCTTTGATTTTATCATATTTCGCGCGCACAGATTTTTCCGCATCCAATGCAGGATCCGTTGGGTAATCTGGAATGGGATAACCTTGGGACTGAAGCTCGGCAATGGCCTCTTGCAGCTGCGGAACTGATGCCGAAATATTGGGAAGCTTAATCACGTTCGCACTTGGCGTTTTGACCAGTTTGCCAAGCTCGGCCAGATCATCAGAGACACGCTGCTCTTCTGATAGGAGGTCAGGAAACAATGACAAAATACGGCCCGCCAAAGATATGTCACGCGTCTGCACATTTATGCCCGCCGCTCTGGCGAAAGAAGAGACGATTGGCAGCAAAGAGTTGCGCGCAAGCTCCGGCGCTTCATCAACAATTGTGTAAATTATGTCGGCGGATTTATTTGTCATATCGGTCTATCTCTTCGGTCTATTAATGGATGACGGTTTTCTAGCCGACTATCTACAGCAGAGGGCGGCTATTTCAACTTATAATGAAAGCTGAAGGGGTCTAATTGCTGTTAAACAGCCAACTTGTCCTATTCGCTCAGAGGGTGCTAGTGTTAAACATGAACAGCATTCGCCTCAATCAAGTTACACTCTCTGCCACTAACATGGCGACAAGTGTTGAGTTTTATCAGAAATTAGGCCTACGTCTTATCGTGGATAGTGCGCCGCGTTATGTGCGTCTTGAGTTTCCAAGCCCGCCGACTGGCGGCGAGCCTGCGACTTTATCGCTGCACAGCGCGCCTGCTGATTGGACGCCGCAAGACCACGCCCCGCTAATTTATTTTGAGCTTGATAACATCGACGCCTTTATCAAGAATACAGGCTTAACACCGCTTTCGTCGCCAGAAGATAAATCCTATCTCTGGCGTGAAGCGGATATCGTTGATCCCGCTGGCAACCGCATCAGATTATTTCAAGCTGGTGAAAACCGCAGGCATCCCCCTTGGCGTATTCAAGACACCTAATACCGTTGCGCCTCGCTAATTTGTCACATCAAAGTGATTAGTGCGGCTGACTATGAAAGCCTAAGGCTATTTTATGACATTTAAAAACCTCTTTTTCGCATCAAGCCTCATTATCGCTACGTTTGGAGTTGCATCTCAAGCTCATGCTCAATCTTCATCGTCCCAACCTTTACCTTCAAAGCCGCAATCGCAAAGTTCGACTGCGGGCACGGGTTATATCGGGGCGGCTGTTTTGCTCACTTCAGAATATATCGGCTCTGCCAATGAAGAAATTCTCCCTATTCCCTATCTCAGCTTTGAAAACGTCAAAGGCTTTGATCTGTTTGGCCCCGTCCTGAGTTACCGCGCGATTGAGGCGGGCACAGGGCAAGGGCTTGGCAAATGGTCTTTGCGCGCGGGTCCTCGCCTTAGCTACCAAGGGGGTCGCGACGCGGATGACAGTCCTAATCTTGCTGGATTTGAAGATATTGACGGCAGTATTATGGCAGGCGGCTATGTGCGGTCGACCATTGGCCCATTGGGCATTCTGTTAGATTTATCTAAAGACGTTGCAGGTGGTCACGGCGGCGTTGTGGGCTCGGCTTCAATCGGCACCGCCTATGTAACACGCAAAATGGGTATTCAACCGTCTTTATCGGTGAACTGGGGCGATAATGAATTTCATGACAGCTTTTTTTCAGTCACATCAAGCCAAGCGGCAAGTTCTCCTCTCACGGCTTATGACGCAAGCTCTGGAATTTACAGTTACTCTGCAAGCCTTGTCAGTTGGGTCATCGTCAAAGACGACTACGCGCTAAGCCTTATCGGTTCTTACAGCTGGTATATCAATGACGCAGAGGAAAGCCCGATTTTAAATGCTGATGACGGCGCAAAGACGGGCCTATTCGGCGCGGTAAGCGTGTCGCGGCGCTTTGATACGAAAAAGTGGTAGCGTCACCTTAAACGATAGCTATTGGCGGAACAGCGATCACGGCATATAGTTGATCATGTCCAATTTTTTGATCATCTCGCTCATCGGCTCAGTCCTGCTCACGCTTGCTCTCAATCTCTTGCCTGCAATTTTTCCAAACGCGGCAGCCACAGCCGAACGAAAAATCGTCGAGAAGATGCAAGAAACGCATGACGACCGCCTCGACCCAAATACGCCGAAAGTACGTGTTTTCTTTCCATGGAAGGCTATGCTCATCGGCTCGCTTATCCTGACAGTGCTTGTCAATATCGTAGGGGGCATTGCGCGATGAGTGACCTCTCCCAATGGCTGGGCAAGCGCAGTTTTGAAGACACCAAAGCGCAATATGACACAGATGGGTATTTTGTGTTTGAGAATGTCTTGAATATTAAAACGCTCACAGACTTACGCGCAGCCCTCGCCCCTTATCTTGATACCCCTAAAAAGGGTCGCAATGATTTTGAAGGCACAAAGACAAATCGCGTTTATGCCATGCTAGCCAAAGATCCAATTTTTGCACAGCTCGCCATTCATCCCCTCGCGCTTGCATTTGCCGAAGCTGATCTTGGCCCGACATTGCGGCTCTCCGCCTGCCTCGCTATTCAACTCCACCGCAATGAGACAGTACAGCCTTGGCATTTTGACGATGCGCATATGCTTGCCCCGCGCCCGCGTGACGCTTGGGGGTTATCAGCGTTCTGGGCCATTGATGACACAACGCTCGAAAATGGGGCGACGCAATTTCTGCGCGGCAGCCATCTCTGGGGTGACGATAAAAGCCCGCTCACGCTCGAAATGCCCGTTTTTGAAAAGCATGATAAAGACTATAGCGCGCGTGATGGAGAGCTTGATATTGTGACACCGGAACTGCCCGCGGGCTCACTCATGATTGCCAAAAGTACGCTTTGGCATCGCGGCGGCGCGAACAAAACGGACACGCCGCGCACAATTATTACGCCGCAATATTGTGTAGGTTGGGCGCGTCAGCTCGAAAATATGTTACTCGCTGTACCGCCCGAAAAGGCCGCAAAATTACCCAAGCGCGCGCAGGAGTTGATTGGATATTCTATTCATGCACCGTTTATGGGCTATGTTGACGGCATGCACCCAGCGCGCGTCCTCAAAGAGCTTTAGCTCAATCCGTCATCGTCCAAACCGCAAGTTCATTTTCGCTCGGGTCCGTGAAATGAAATCGCCGCCCGCCGGGAAAGTCAAATTGCGCCACGGTAATGCCTCCGCCTGCGGCTTTAATAGCCGTTTCGCTCGCGTCTAAGTCATCAGAATAAAGAATAATGAGCGCCCCGTCCCGCGTCGGCTTTTTATCTGTGGCCGCGTCAAAGCCCCCTTCAACCCCTGCCCCATGAATAGCGACATAAGTCGGGCCGTAATCCTCAAACGTCCAGCCAAACACATCTCCGTAAAACGTCTTCATCGCCGCATTATCTGTGGACGGCAACTCGACATAATGGATGGAATGGTGGGTGGTCATGCTACCCCGCAATCGCGGCTTTTATTGCCGCGAGCGCATCATCTGCGCCTTCGACATTTGTGCCGCCAGCTTGCGCCATGCCAGGTTTGCCGCCGCCGCGTCCACCGACTTTTTCAGCCCCTGCATTCACAAGTGTGGCGGCATTATAGGTGCCCGTCAGGTCATCTGTCACAGCCACTGCCACGGCCACTTTGCCGCTGTCTTTAGCGACAAAGCCGACAATGCCAGAGCCAATGGCCGAGAGTTGGTCATTGAGCATGGCGCGTAAATCTTTGCCCGACACACCTTCAAGCACGCCGCCGATAAATTTTACGCCGCCAATCTCTTCAGCCTTCGCCGCCCCGCCAGAGCCGCCCCCTGCCACTCCAGAAAGCGCGAGCGCTTTTTTCGCTTCAGAGAGTTCCTTCTCAAGCTTCTTACGCTCTGCCATTAGAGCTTCAATGCGGGCGGGCACGTCTTCGGGCTTAGCCTTTAACGTATCGGCAGCCGCGCGTGTGTATCCCGCTTGTGTTTCAAGATAGGCGCGGGCCGCCTCGCCTGTGACGGCCTCTACACGGCGAATACCCGCCGCCACTGCGCCTTCAGAGACGATTTTAAACAAGGCAATATCGCCCGTGCGCTCGACATGAGTGCCGCCGCAAAGCTCGACTGAATAGTCTTTCGGGCTGTCATCGATCGGTTTGCCAAGCGAGAGCACGCGCACTTCGTCGCCGTATTTTTCGCCAAAGAGCGCCATAGCCCCCGCTTCCATCGCGGCGTCTGGGCTCATCAGTTCAGTGGTCGCAGCTGCATTTTGTAAAATGACTTGGTTCACCTCATCTTCGACTTTCGCGAGTTCGTCGCGGGTGATGGCCGCACCGTGGGAGATATCAAAACGGATACGCTCGCCGTCCACCATCTGACCCTTTTGCGTGACATGTGGACCCAGCACACGGCGCAGGGCTTCATGCATAAGATGTGTCGCAGAATGGTTTGCCATAGTGCGTTTACGGTTATCTGGGTCGACAGCGAAATGCGCCGTATCGCCAATAGCAATCGTACCCGTCAATTCACCGATATGAACATGCAAATCGCCTGCCCGTTTTTGCACGTCAGTAACAGTCACTACGGCGCCATTATCGAATGTCACCACGCCTTTATCGCCGGCTTGCCCGCCGCTTTCGGCGTAAAACGGGGTGGCGGATGTGACAAACATAACCCTACCATTAGATGCGCTCTTCACCTCAGCATTTTCTGCGACAAGTGTATGAACAGGCGCACTCAGCGTCAGCGCGTCATAGCCCGTAAACTCAGTCGGGCCATGGGCTTCGCGGGCGGCGAGCCAAATGTCGTCTGTGCCTGCATCGCCTGATTTAAAACCGGCCGCTTTGGAGTTTTCTTTCTGCTGCGCCATGGCGGCGTCAAAGCCTTTTATGTCCACAGATATGCCGCGCGCGCGTAGGGCGTCTTGTGTCAAGTCGAGCGGAAAGCCATAAGTATCGTAAAGTGTGAACGCCGTTTTGCCGTCGAGTTTGTCGCCGTCTTTCAGGCCCGATGTCGCCTCTTCGAGCAGAGCGGTGCCTCGGCCGAGTGTGCGGCGGAAGCGTTCTTCTTCTTGCTCAAATGTCGCTTCAATACTGGCTTGCGCACGACCTAATTCGCCATAAGCGTCACCCATTTCAGAAATCAGTGCAGGCACGAGACGGTGCATGAGCGGATCTTTTGCGCCCAGAATATGCGCATGGCGCATGGCACGACGCATGATGCGGCGCAACACATAGCCGCGCCCTTCATTAGACGGCGACACACCATCCGCCATAAGGAATGAGCAACTGCGCAAGTGATCAGCAATCACGCGGTGGCTGAATTTGGCATCCCCCACAGACTTCTTACCTGTCAGTTCTTCAGACGCTTTGATAAGGTTTTGGAACAGGTCAATATCGTAATTGTCGTGCTTGCCTTGGAGGATTGCGGCGGTGCGCTCTAGCCCCATGCCCGTATCAATTGACGGCTTAGGCAGCGGTATTTGCTTACCATCCGCGCTCCGCTCAAATTGCATGAAAACGAGGTTCCAGATTTCGATGAAACGGTCGCCGTCTTCATCAGGCGAACCGGGAGGGCCACCTGGAATATCTGCGCCATGGTCATAAAAAATTTCAGAGCATGGCCCACACGGCCCTGTGTCGCCCATCGCCCAAAAGTTATCAGACGTCGGGATACGGATAATGCGATCATCGGATAGGCCCGCAATTTTTTTCCAAAGCTCAAACGCTTCGTCATCTGTGTGATAGACCGTCACGAGAAGCTTATCTTTCGCAAGACCAAAATCTTTGGTGACCAAGTTCCAAGCGTGCTCAATTGCTTGGTCCTTAAAATAATCGCCAAATGAAAAATTACCGAGCATTTCAAAAAACGTGTGGTGACGTGCGGTATAGCCGACATTGTCGAGATCATTATGCTTGCCACCTGCGCGGACGCATTTTTGAGACGTCACTGCGCGCGGGTATTTAGGTGTTGTGGCACCTGTGAAATAGTCTTTGAACTGTACCATGCCCGCATTGGTAAATAGCAGCGTCGGGTCGTTATCAGGCACAAGCGGGCTTGAGGCCTCAACCGTATGACCATGGCTTTCAAAAAAGCTCAAGAACTGCTGTCTAATGTCGCGAAGGCTTGTCATATCGGAAATTCCTATGTGTCAGCCCTTCATATAGAACATTCTGCGCCTAAATGAAGCCAAATAGCTATAAAATCACGGGTAAATTCACCTGTAATATAAGGGGCAAAAAAATAGCGCCCCGTTGCCAGAGCGCTATTTGAAAACGTAAGTGAGGAAAGAGAGCTAGGCTTGTAGCGCTTCGGGATCTGTGCCTTCTGCATCAACTTCTGGGGCGACGAGCATATCTTCTTCGATAAGGCCTTGGTCTTGGCGAATACGGCGCTCAATTTCGTCCGCCATTTCAGGATTTTCGCGCAAGAAGACGCGGACATTTTCACGTCCCTGCCCGATACGCTGCTCGCCATAGCTATACCAGCTGCCTGATTTATCAACGATGCCCGCTTTGACACCCAGGTCGAGAAGCTCGCCTGTCTTAGAAATGCCCTCGCCATACATGATATCAAATTCAACTTGGCGGAAAGGTGGGGCGACTTTATTTTTCACGACTTTGACCCGTGTCTGGTTGCCGACAACTTCGTCGCGGTACTTAATCGCGCCAATACGGCGAATATCAAGACGTACAGAGCTGTAGAATTTCAGCGCGTTGCCGCCTGTTGTCGTTTCAGGCGAGCCGTACATGACACCAATCTTCATCCGGATTTGGTTGATGAAAATCACCATACAGCCCGATTTTGAAATCGAGCCCGTCAGCTTACGCAAAGCTTGGCTCATCAGGCGGGCTTGTAGACCTGGCAGGCTATCACCCATATCGCCTTCAAGTTCAGCGCGAGGCGTCAATGCCGCCACAGAGTCAATCACGAGCACGTCAATCGCGCCAGAGCGCACAAGCGTGTCCGCAATTTCAAGACCTTGCTCACCTGTGTCAGGCTGCGCAATCAGAAGCTCATTGACGTCCACGCCAAGCTTGGCCGCATAAGTGGGGTCAAGCGCGTGCTCGGCATCAATAAAGGCTGCAACGCCGCCCTCTTTTTGAATTTCAGCCACGCAGTGAAGCGCCAATGTTGTTTTCCCTGAGGATTCGGGACCATAGACTTCGATAATACGGCCTTTGGGCAGACCACCTATGCCGAGCGCTATATCAAGACCAAGCGAGCCTGTAGACACAGATTCGACATCCATAGCGGATTTATCGCCCAGCTTCATGACGGCGCCCTTACCAAAGGCGCGGTCAATCTGACCCATGGCCGCTTCGAGCGCGGCAGATTTATTTTTGTCGTCGACTTTACCCACGACGGTTAACGGTGTTGAATTTCTGGCCATAATGGAACTCCAGCATAGATCCCCGGAGCCCTTCGGGTATCAGTTTGAAATCACGGCTGCAGTTGGACTGCCGTGAATCATTTGTGCCACTTTTGTTCTCATTTCGCAACTGAAAAGAACAAAATCGGAACATGATTAGTCTAACGCGTTGAAAAACAATCATCTTTTTTATAAATACTCGTCATTGCTCTCGCCAATTTCGGCCTTCACTTTGGCCGCGAGTTGCGCGAGCGTGAAGGGTTTGGGCAAGAAAGTGACATCGGGCTCCTCAGAGAGAAGATCGGAAAATTCCTCTTTCGCATAGCCTGAAATAAAGACGATGCGCGCATCGCCGAGCAGTTTACGTCCTTTCTTAAGCAGGGCCGGCCCATCCATGCCCGGCATGACGACATCTGAAATCATTAAATCAAACGTCTCTTCACCGTCCTCTAGGATTTCATATGCCTCATCGCCGTCGCAGGCTTCAATGACTTTATAGCCGCGTTTGCGCAGAGTCTTCGCCGCAATCACACGCACGCTGTCCTCATCCTCAACAAAAAGGATGGTGCCCTGCCCCGCGAGATCTGATGGCGGGCGCGGCGCGGTTGATTTTGGCTTAGGCGCGACCTCTTGGACAAAGCTCGCATCGGCCACAGGGAAATAGAGGCGAAATGTTGTACCAACGCCCATCGTACTGTCCACGCTCATGACTCCGCCCGATTGCTCCACAATGCCGTAGACTGTGGCGAGGCCGAGCCCTGTGCCCTTGCCGACTTCTTTGGTGGTGAAAAACGGCTCAAAGATTTTAGCTTTCACCTCATCGGGCATACCCGTGCCTGTATCGGACACTTCAATACGCACAAAGGCGTCCCCTTTGGCTTTGCGGAGGCCCTCTACTGGGTCGGACGGCTGCAAATCTGCAAGGTCGCAGGCCGAACTGCGGATGGTAATGGTCCCGCCGCCCTGGTCCGCCATAGCGTCACGCGCATTAACGCAGAGGTTCATAAGAATTGTATCAATCTGGTTTTTGTCAGCCAGAATTGGCGGCAAGCCACGACCATGAACGACATTAAGCTTTACACGTTCGCCAATTGTCTGTTTCAGCGTCACGACCATATCAGACAGCGTTTCGGTCACATCCACACGCTCGGCACGGCGCGTTTGACGACGCGAGAAGGCGAGCAGCTTTTTCACGAGCCCCGCTGCGCGCGAGACTGTCGAATTAATCTTCTGCAACTCTGGATAGGACGGATCACCGACCGGATGACGACCCAAAAGCTCGTCAGTATTAAGTCTAATAGCGGTCAGCAGATTGTTAAAGTCATGCGCCACACCCGCGGCGAGTTGACCAATCGCCTGCATTTTCTGGCTTTGGACAAGTTGGTCTTCGAGCAATTTGCGCGCGCTAATGTCAACGATATAAACCCAGCAGGTCTGCGGCGCGTCAGAATCTGCGACAATGTAAAGGCTCACGGGCATGGCGTTATCGCCTGACAAAACCGCTTCATAAGGCTCATCAGCGCGGCAATTCAGCGGCGACAGCGCGAGTAGCTCTTTGCTAGAAGCGCTAGGCGCCAGCACAGTTGAAAACGCATTTCCCGTCCAGATGCGGCCTTCACCCATGCGTTCAAAAGCAGGGTTAGAGGAGATAATCGTCGCCTCGCCGAGTGTTTCGCCTTCGAGTTTTAAAATCCCGAATGGAGCGGAAAGAACGCTCTCAGAGTGACCCGATAGATTGGCACGCGAGCGTAGCGCTGCAGCTTGGCTTTTCACCGAAGGCGCAGTTGGCGCGCCCAGTGTGCTATGCCCGTAAAGCGCGACACTGGCGACGATCTCGCCCGTATCAAGTTCGCGCCATGTGCCGACCATAACAGTGGGAGATACGAGCCCTTTGCGCGTAATCAGCCGCGTATCAGCGCGCACAATACGACCTGGAGTCGGTGGGCTCTCAAGCAGCGTCTCGGGGCTTTCGATAAATTCACGCATGAGGTCTGGCGCGGGCATTTTATCCACACCGAGCCAACGCTCCAGCACAGCGTTCATCGCAATGACTTTGCCGTCACGATCTACCGAGAAAAGCCCAACGGGCGCATGCGTCAGAACAGGCTCACCACCTGTGACAGTTTTGGCCATATCGCTAATCTGCCAGAGCTGCCCTTTTGATAGCGCGCTAACCGCGAGGTGGTAACGGCGCAGGCGACCGTCGCCTGCAATCGTTTCGATAAATTCTTCGGCGTAGCTTGTTTTTTCTGGCAGGTGATGCAAACGGAAAATGGCGGGCGCGGTCCCCTCGCCTTGCCCTGCAAACATACGATCAACAGTTGGCGCAAGACCGCCCGTCCCCGTGACACCGAGATCTTCGGCCAAAGCCATATAAGCAGAGTTCGCCCGCAGAACCCGACCATCGCGAATGATAACGGCGGGCACGGGGTCGCGCCAAAAGGCACTGATATAGATATTCTCAGGGGCGTGAGCACGCGCTTTTGTGCGGCGATCGGCGAGCGCAATCAGACAAGCGATAAAGGCAAGCACGGCCATACCGCCGAGAAGGATAAGCGCGGGCCACCCGATAGAGCTGGCATGGAACCCGGCGAGAAGCGTCAAACCTATAGTTAGCAGCACAAGAAGCGTAATGATAATAATAGAGGCTAGCCCCTTTGGCGGTGCAGATGAGTTCGCAATACCTGGAAACTCATTTTCAGAGATGTCGCGCGGCATAGGCGTATTTTTAGTGGCCGAGTCCCGAGATACATCAACGTGATTTTGAAAGCGCTGCGTCTGGCTCAGAGGGGGAGCTTCTGAGACCTGCACTTTATCTATATCCCGAATCATCGAACTCATTTGTCTACTCTAATAGGATTGCGCGCGATTACGCCACTGACCATCGTTTAAAAGCGACAAAAATGTCCAAAATGAAGCGTTCATCCCTTTTATTCTCTACAAGGCTGATTAAACTCGACCTTTCAGCGGTTTTCCTTAGGATTTGATACCACCATGCCTGCTTTCAAACGCCAGATGCTTTCCCACGCTGCCGCCTCTGTTTTGGCGCTTTCATCTCTAACACTGTCTAGTCTCGCGATAAGCGGATGTTTTGGGCCGTCGCAAAATACGGTGTCGAAAGCCGATATGGTTGCGTCTGAGTCAAAGGCGCTTAATGACTGGTTCGAAGCGCGCTATGAGGATGAGCTTGCCCGCTCTCCCATGACGCAAACCTATCTGGGACAAAAAACGGGGCAGTCGCAGCTTGATGACGTCTCGCAAATCGCGCTCGACGAAGACGCCGCCCTCACCGAGCAATGGCTGAAAGATATGCGCGCGCGTTTTGACATTGACCGCTTGGACGATAGCTCAAAGCTCTCCTACCGCCTCTATGAGTTTGGCGCACAGGACGCGCTCGCGAGCCACGAATTCGCAGATCATCAATATGTATTCAACCATATGAGCGGCGCGCATAGCGATTTGCCAAGCTTTATGATCAATTTCCACGCCATTGACGATATCAAGGACGCCGACAGCTATGTTGAGCGGCTGATGGCGATGGAAACTTATTTCGCGCAATTGATGGCCCGTACAGAGGCGCAAGTCGCGAGGGGCGTCGTCGCGCCGAAATTTGTCTATGAAAAGCTCATCCCCGCGGCAAAAAACATTATCACAGGTGCACCCTTTGATACCGACCCCGACAGCCCGCTTCTGAACGACTTTAAAGCCAAGCTCGAGAAAACAGATATCGGCCCTGTCGATAAGCAGCAGCTTATTAAACGTGCAGAGGCCGCGCTGACAAATTCCGTAGGGCCAGCTTACACCTCTCTCATTGAGATGTTTGAGCGTCACGCCGCAATTGCCACAGATGATGACGGCGCGTGGAAACTCCCTGACGGGGAAGCCTACTATCAAGAGCGGCTTAAGCATTACACGACTACCGATTTAACCGCAGATGAAATCCACGACATTGGCCTCGCCGAAGTCGCGCGTATCCAAGACGAGATGCGTGCCATCATGCGCCAAGTACAATTCGACGGCACGCTGAAAGACTTTTACAATTACCTGCGCACAGACCCGAAATTTGTCTATCCAAATACGGATGCAGGACGCGCGGATTACATCAAAGAAGCGACCGAGGTGATTGAGGATTTGAAAGGGCGGCTCGACAGTCTTTTCATCACAAAACCCAAAGCCGATATGATTGTGAAACGGGTCGAGCCGTTTCGCGAAGACACAGCCTTCGGGGCGTTTTACGAACAACCCGCGCTCGATGGTTCTCGCCCTGGCACTTATTACATCAACCTCAAAGACGTGGCCGAGCAACCGAAATATCTTTTACAAGCGCTCGCCTATCACGAAGGCATTCCGGGTCACCATATGCAAATCGCGATTGGGATGGAGCTTGAGGGCTTGCCAAAATTTAGAACGCTCGGCGGGCACACGGCTTATATTGAAGGCTGGGCCTTATACTCAGAAGCCGTGCCGAAAGAGCTTGGCCTTTACAGCGATCCTTATTCAGATTTTGGACGGCTGAGCATGGAAATCTTCCGCGCCGCGCGCCTTGTTGTAGACACAGGAATCCATTCAAAAAAATGGACTCGCGAAGAAGCGGTCAAATATTACCTTGATAATATCCCCAATCCTGAAGGCGACGTACGCGCGGAAATTGACCGCTATATCGTCTGGCCAGGTCAAGCGACAGCTTATAAAATTGGCATGTTAAAAATCATGGAACTTCGCGCGCGCGCCGAAAAATCGCTCGGTGATAATTTTGATGTCAGAGAATTTCATGATGTCATTTTGGCCAATGGCTCTGTCCCGCTTAGCATGCTAGAAGAACTGGTAGAGACGTGGATAGACAGTAAATAAAATTAAGTCGTATAAAATAAGAACTGAGGGTAAACACATGAAACATAAGTATTTTCTAGGTAGCGCAATCGCATTAGCGCTCACATTTGGGGGCTGTAACAACAGCACAACAACAGACGTCACAGGCCAAGCCAAGGACGTAATCGCGGAGACAGTTGATACAGATATCAACGCGGAGCTCGATGCATGGTTTGAACAGAAGTTCATGGAAGGCGTGAAGCGCTCACCGTCCTCTCTCGCCGCTCTTGGCATTAAAGAACGTATGGATGAGTGGGATGATCCATCCCGCGCGGGCGAGCTTGAAGAGCTTAATTACACGCGCCAAGACCTCGCAGAGATGCGCGAAAAATTTGATTTCGATAAACTCGACGCCGACAGTCAGTTGTCTTATCGCCTCATGGAACGCCGCGCAGAACAAGCCATTGAAGGCGACCGCTTCCACGAATACGGCTATCCATTTAATCAGATGTTTGGTGTGCAAAGCGGCATACCGACATTCCTTCTTAACCGCCACAAAATTGATAATGTCGAAGACGCGCGCAATTACATCAAGCGCCTTGAAGGCGTTCAGGATTACCTCGGCACGATTGTTGCCCGCAGTAATGCGGCGTTTGATAAAGGCATTAACCCACCAAAATTTGTTTACGGCCATGTCATTCGCGACGCAGGCAATGTGCTCAAAGGTCTACCGTTTGAAGAGGACTCTGATGATGTCAATCTTCTGCTCAATGATTTCAAAACCAAAGTCGATAAACTCGACCTTGATGACGAAACACGCAAGGAATTATACGAAGGTGCGACGACAGCTTTGCTCACCTCAGTGGGGCCTGCTTACCGCGATATGATTGCGGCGATGGAAGCCCAACAAGCCAAAGCGTCCACTGATGACGGTGTGTGGAAACTCCCCAATGCGGATGAGTATTATGCCTACCGTCTCAAGCGTATCACCTCGACCGATATGACGGCCGACGAAATCCACGATCTCGGCCTGAAAGAAGTCGCGCGTATTCATGCAGAGATGCGCGAAATTATGAAAAAGGTCGAATTTGACGGCACGTTAAATGAGTTTTTTGAGTTTATCCGCACTGACCCGCAATTTGTTTATCCAAACACAGAAGAGGGTCGCGCGCGTTACTTAAAAGAAGCGACCGCGTGGATTGACCAAATGAAAGAGGCTATCCCAACCGTCTTTAATGTCATCCCCAAAGCTGAGCTTGAGGTGAAACGTGTCGAAGCGTTTCGCGAGAAATCTGCTGGCAAAGCGTTTTATAACCGCCCGGCCCCCGACGGCTCTCGCCCGGGTGTGTATTATGCCAACCTCTATAATATGGAGGACATGCCAATTTATCAGATGGAGGCGCTTGCCTATCACGAAGGTATTCCGGGTCACCATATGCAGCTGTCTATTTCACAAGAGCTTGAGGGCGTCCCAAAGTTCCGCAAATACGGGTCTATGACCGCCTATACTGAAGGGTGGGGGCTTTATTCAGAGTTCTTGCCCAAGGAAATGGGCTTTTATAAAGACCCCTATTCAGACTTTGGCCGTCTGGCGATGGAAATCTGGCGCGCGGCGCGACTTGTGGTCGATACGGGCCTTCACGACAAGAAATGGACGCGTGAAGAGGCGATCGATTATCTCGTTGAGAACACACCCAACCCCAAGGGCGACGCGATTAAAGCCATTGAGCGCTACATCGTTATGCCTGGACAAGCGACAGCTTATAAAATCGGTATGATTAAGATCATTGATTTGCGCGAAGAGGCGAAAGAAAAGCTCGGCGATAAATTCAACCTTGCCGAATATCACGACGTTGTCCTCGCCAGCGGTCCTGTCCCGCTCAATATACTCGAAGAACGCGTGGATGCGTGGGTGGAGAGTAAGGCCTAGGCCTCATTTCTAAGATAAAAATTTCACAAGCGGCCCTTCGGGGCCGTTTTTTATGGGATAAACGTGATTTGCAATTTCTGAACGTGGATATAACGTCATACTCATAATATACAGCCGTTAAGCCTTCGGGCGGGCGAGCTAAATAAACAGGGGACATAAGGTGCAGAAAATTATCAGGTTTATTCCATGGGCAGCGGCCATATTCATCACAGCCATTTTCCTTGATTCATTGCGATTTAAATTTACGGGTCATAATACGCCAGAGCATATTTTCACGACCTTGCGCGATTGGTCTGGGATTGGCTTGTTCTATCCTGCGGGGCCGTGGGTGATTGGGCTAGGAGAGTTAATGTCCTCCCTCCTCGTGCTGATTATTCCCATAGCGCTTTATTTTATGGGCAAAAAAGAGGCGCTCTATAAGTCTCAATTCCTGGGCGCCCTACTCGCTTTTGGCATTATGTCGGGTGCTATTGTCTTCCACCTCTTCACCCCACTTGGCATTAATACGCCTACGGAATGGGCGGGCGATAAGATTGTCGCAGAGGGACCCGCTCTCTTCATCGCCGCTTGCATCACTTGGGCCTGCGCCGTCCTGATAATGTTGTGGCGGAAGACTGATTTGAAGTCTTAGCCTAAACGAGCGGGAAGCACTCCTCGCATACGCACCTGCAATTCATTCGCAATACTATTGACACTCATTCGCAAGTGCAGTATTGCGAATTCATGATTTACTGCGTTTGTAATTCCATCAATACGGCAAAGGTCGACACGGCCGTGTCTTGCGGTGCGCGCTCGGCGAAATGCGTGCTCGCTCATCACGGCAAAAAGTTTAATTGCGGCCAGTGCGTAAGCGCAATTAAAGAGCGCCTGTGCGAACTTAATGATGCGACGCAATTGCAGGCCGCCGAATAAAATCTCCCTCTAAGTCCATCTTTTTTCACGTTTTTCTCGTAATTATGTTATGATAGCGAAGACTCGTATTTTAAGAGAGGGCCACCTATGCGCGACAATCCAAAAACAATTGAATTTCTAAACAAAGCCCTCAAGAATGAGTTGACGGCGATTAATCAGTATTTCCTGCATTCACGTATGCTCAAAGATTGGGGCGTGAGCAAACTCGCCCAGAAGGAATATGAAGAGTCAATCGACGAGATGAACCACGCCGATTGGATCATTGAGCGTATCCTCTTCCTCAACGGCCTGCCCAACCTTCAAGACCTCGGTAAGCTCTTCATTGGCGAGACAGTCGAAGAAATTATCGAATGCGACCTTAAGATTGAACATATCGCTATTCCGCTCCTGCGCGACGCCGTCGAGCATTGTGAGAGCGTTCGCGACTATGTCACGCGTGATCTTTTTGCGAAAATCCTCACAAGCGAGGAAGAGCATCTCGATTTCCTCGAAACACAGCAAGACCAGATTAAGCTGATGGGGATTGCGAACTACATCCAAAGCCAGTCTGAGCCCAACGCGGAGTAGCTGTACAAAAATACTCTCAGATATTTCAGCTAAATAATTACAATGAAACCGCACGGGACACTATGCGGTTTTCGTTCTATATCATGATTAATTTTGTAGACGTTATATCAATTTCTGCCGTAAGTAATTGATACTGCTTCATTTTGCACTGAGAATAATATGAATACGGACCCAAGCAAAGATGTAGATGACGTCTTAACGCAAAGTTTTGGCACTATAGTTTCGCGGTGGACCCTCCCCGTTATGATGCTCGATGATAACTTTGAATTTGTCTATGCCAATCAATCCTATCTCGACGCTGTAGAGCGAAGTTGGGATGATTTAAAAGGCAAACATGTCTTTGAGGCCTTTCCTGATGTGCCAGAAAACGTGGCTTATGTGCATAATAAATTCAAAAGAACCTTTGAAGGTGAAACAACTCGCCTCTCGGCACAGCCGTTTGCACTCATTACAGCAGACGGCGTAGAAGAGATTCGCAATTGGCAGGCTGTTCAAGAGCCAATTTTTAATGCCGCTGGAGATGTGACGCATTTGGTTCAATATGCAGAAGATGTCACACAGCGTGTTCGCGCGGAAGAAGAAACAAAATTAATGGCCCAGGAAATGTCGCACCGCATCAAAAACATGCTGGCCGTCATTCAATCAATCACCCGAATGTCTAGTAAAGGACATAAGTCACTTGAAACATTTCTCAGTGATTTTACGGCGCGTCTTGGTGCAATTGGCCGCTCTCATGCCCGACTTATATCAGATGGGTTTGACCGTACAGATATTGAGACAATTTTATCGCAAGAATTGGAAGCCATGTCGGTAAATGACCGCAAAAAATATAGCTTTAATGGTATTCCTATACAGCTGTCTGAGGCCAATGCCAAAGACCTCTCTATGGTCATTCATGAACTCGCGACGAATGCCGCTAAATATGGCTGTTTTTCAAAAGATGATGGGCATTTAGATGTAAGTTGGCAACGAACAGGCGAAACTATAGTTCTTAAATGGCGAGAAACTGGCATGGGCGAAATGCCAGACATCAAAGAAACAGGTTTTGGATCAAGACTGATTTCTATGATGCAGACCGTAAAGATGGAACGCATCCCTGAATCAGATGGCTTGTCCGCCACTCTTACAATCAGCTTGAAATAAACTCGATGCCAAAGCGGATAAGCTAGGCCGCAGAAATCGTATAGCTAATTAGGCGCGGACTTTTTCGCCGCGCTCGTGCATTTCTTGCGCTTCAATAGACAGCGTCGCAATCGGACGAGCTTCGAGGCGTGCGACACGGATAGGATCACCCGTCTCTGTGCAATAGCCATATTCTCCGGCCTCAAGACGGCGAAGCGTTTTCTCTACTTTATTACCAAGCTTACGCAGCCGGTCGCGAGTGCGCAGCTCTAGCTGACGATTAGCGTTCGCGGCGGCCGTATCGGCAGGGTCAGGATGGCTCACGGATTCACCTTTGAGATTTTCCATTGTCTCTTTGGTCTGACGCTCAATATCAGCCTTAAGTTCAAGCAGCTTTTGGCGGAAATACTCCGTCATGATCGGGTTCATAAATTCTTCGTCTGTGTCAGATGGGCGGTACCCTTCTGGAACGACAACGGGTTTGGTCTTTTTAACTGCGGCCATTACGGGCTCCCCAACAATTTTTCACACTTCCCACGACTCACTTTTGGAGTCTTATAGCGCCGCCATGTACACAAAATAGCGCCGCGCGGCAATATGGTTGCTGTAGTTTCCACAGCTATATTTTTGAAAATTGCCATGCAGGATTTGTGCCTTGAACTGCCCTGCCCTCGCCGCTAACAACGTCAAAACAGATGGAAAAGATCATGAAATTTGAAGGTACAGACAATTACGTCGCAACACGCGACCTGATGATGGCGGTGAACGCCGCGATTACGCTGGAACGCCCGCTTTTGATTAAGGGTGAACCCGGGACAGGCAAAACTGTGCTGGCGCATGAAATTGCGAAAGGGCTTGGCGCACCGCTGCTTGAGTGGAACATCAAATCCACGACCAAGGCCCAACAAGGCCTCTATGAATATGACGCTGTAGCTCGGCTACGTGACAGCCAACTTGGCGATGACCGCGTCCACGATATCAATAATTACATCAAGCGCGGAAAGATGTGGGACGCCTTCACAAGCGAAGAGCGCCCCATCTTGTTGATTGACGAAATTGATAAAGCCGACATCGAATTTCCAAATGACCTACTGCATGAACTCGATAAAATGTCGTTCCATGTTTACGAGACGGGCGAGACAATTACGGCCAAACAACGCCCGATTATTATTATCACGTCTAATAATGAAAAGGATTTGCCCGACGCATTTCTGCGCCGTTGCTTCTTCCACTACATCCAATTCCCAGATGACGAGACGATGGCGAAAATTGTCGAGGTTCACTATCCAGGCATTAAATCACGCCTTCTCTCTGCCGCCATGAAACGCTTTTACGAAGTCCGCGCTATGCCTGGCCTTAAGAAAAAGCCGAGCACATCGGAACTGCTAGACTGGCTCAAACTCCTTCTTGTCGAAGACATTGACCCCGAAACACTTAAAGAGTCTGACCCCAAAAAGATGATACCGCCCCTCCACGGCGCGCTACTTAAGAACGAGCAAGATGTTCACCTCTTTGAGCGGCTCGCCTTCCTGTCTCGGAGAGACGGATAAATATACAATATAAAAAAGCGTGGTCGCCCACGCTTTTTCTTATTCTTTTGATGTGACTTTGCGTCAAGAATTTATGATGCGGGTTCAAGCACAGTGTTGATAACGTGAATGACGCCATTGCTTTGGTCGACATCGGCTGTTGTGACTGTGGCGACATTACCTGTCGCGTCTTTAATTTTAATCATGCCGTCTTGAGCCATTACGGTCAGTTCATCACCGTTTAGAGTGGTGAGGACGACTTTACCATTTTCAGCTGAATTGAGTTGCGCCGTAATATCTGACGCCATTAACTCACCCTTGACAATGTGCGTTTTCACTACACCGTCCAGATCACTCGCCTCGGGGCTATTCATCCATTCGACATATTGGCGACCTTCTAATTGCCAGAATGCGCTATCGCGAGGAATGAACACTGTATATGGACCGTCTGAGGCGAGCGTTTCATCATGATTTGTTTTCTCAAGTGCCAATTCAAAATCACCCATTGTGTGTGATTTTTCAACGGCGCCTGTAATGGTTTCTCCGTTTTCCAAATCACCAATATTCTGTTTGATGAGCTCAGGCGGCGTGAAATCTGTTGTACTTTCAGTACTCATATCTGTCGAAATTGTCATCGCGTCATAATCGTTATCCATGTCAGTTGTTTGCGCGAGCGCCATAGGCGCTATTGCGACGGATAGGCCAATCGCGGCGGTGGTGATAAGTAGGGGATTTAGTGTTTTAATTGTGTTTGACATGATTAGCTCCTTTCTGTTGCGTGGTTGCTGTAATCATACTCCATCAATGGCTAAGCGCGTTCCATCGTTCCAAGTTTTTCATTACAGAACGGTAATACCGCTATCAGATGAGACAACTTAACCGGCTTTGAAACGTACAGCGCCGACACACGCAATCCTGTTTTCACCAAAATGATTGAAATATAAATGAGGTATAAAATCAATAAAGCTGGACCAGTGCCCCTGGATCCAGCTTTATTCTATGCACGAAGCATTGTGCCCCTTTGCCTACTGCGCGTCTCAGATGTAAGTAATCGAAAACGAAGCGTCTTGACAAAATCGGCCAGACACTTGTCACAATCGGCCATTCCCTATACAAATTCGGACATGCAATCGATTTCATCTCCCTATCTTAAAATGGTCTTTCGCGGCTGTTGTGGACTTGTGGATGAAGACGCCAAGATTAAACTTCTCCGTGATTTATTTCCTGATGATGGGCACAATCTTGAAAATCCAACATTTCGTTATGAACGGCGCATGGTGGGCAAGCTGCTCAACACCACTCAAGAGTTGATGAATGATAGTGCCACGGGCGTAAAAGTCGGCATGACCCTGCGCCCCGAAGGTTTCATGGATATCGGTCATGCCATCACCCTGTGCGACAACTTACGCGGCGTGCTTGAACTCAATGAAACCTTTCAACCTCTCAACCAAGAACTTGGTAAAACGCGGCTAGAGATTATAGGCGACTCAGCCTGGCTAAAATGGACACCCCTTTATGCTGATAAGGACTTTTACGCACAGATGGTCGAAATGGTCTTCTCTGGATACGCCTGTATCGGACGTTGGCTTTTGTGGGGCGAAGACACACCTGTCTTGTCCATGCATTTTCGCCACGACGCGCCTGATGATTTGACCACCCACAAAATGGTGTTCGGGGATAACACTATTTTTAATTCTGATTTTGACGGAGTTGAGTTCATCGCAGACGTGGTTGACGTCCCTATGCCTAATCGCAATCCCGAAATGCTGGCGTTTTTAAAAACACGACTAGCCGACCAACTCCATCGCCTCAACAGCCCCATTAGCGACTCAGAAGAGGCGCTAAGTTGTATTCTTGCAGCTCTTCCCGAAGGTCGCCCCTCTATAACCAAAATCGCAAAGTTGATGGGAATGAGCGAGCGTACATTGCGACGACGCCTAGATGAAGATGGTGAAACTTTTCGGTCTATCCTAGAACGCGCGCGGCGAGAATCTGCAGAGACGTATATGCGGGCGAATGATTTGACGCATGCCGAAATCGCGCTTCGCCTAGGCTTTAACGACCAAAGCGCTTTTAGTCGGGCGTTCAAAAGCTGGTTCAATCAGACCCCGAGCGAGTACCAGGCGGCGTTGAGCATTGGCGCATAGCCTTAAGTAAAATCCCACACCTTAGGGACGTCTTTGAGCGCGTCTTCGTAATAGCGCTGAAAGCCTGGCATTTTGACCTGATTAAGAAAACTCGAATAGGCCAAATAGGACACGAGGAAGCGCAAGTCTTTTGCCCAAGGCGGCATATATTTTGGCGGCGTCAGCTCGCCTTCCCCCGCGAGGTATGCCAGCGCGGGAAGGTCTTCAATATCTAGCTTCCCCGTAAAGGCGATACGGATAAGGTCCGCACGGCCAAGTCTCACGACTGAGCGCATATAATTATGCACGCGCAAAAGGCCATTGAGATAGACCATGTCTTTGGTAAAGGGCGCGCCGCCCGTTACAACGCCGCCCCTAAAAATACGGCGCGTGTTTTCATAGGCTTCATCCGCATCACCCGTGCGTGGCAGGTAGAAGTCATAAACCTCGCGAAAATCTGCGCCCTCTCCCGCCATATGAATGGCGATAACGCGGTCGGCGAGACGCCTGAAACGGCGCGGGTCCATCGCCCCGCTGATAATCTCTGCAAAGACGGCCAGCCCTTCTTGGACCTCAGTTGTGCCTGCATGAGCGCGGCCCAAAATTTCGAAATTTGTTTGCGCGCGCCCATTAAGTCCAGTCGCGACATGGACAAGCGCTTCATGCTGTAACAGTTGATCAACATCACGCTTGGTAAAAGCAGCGCCTTTGCGCACACGGATGCGTTTGACGCCCGCCAAGGCTTTCGCCGAGAGGTTGGGCACAACTTTCACCGTGGGCGCTGACTCACCCAAATGGCGACCCACACGCTCGCGCAAAGATTTGGCAAATTGCGCCGCCGTCAGGTGCTCTTGATAGCCCTCCACGACGAGCTTCTCAAAATCAAGTTCAGCCAAAGACACATCCATATGCCGCGCGAGGTCAAGCACACGCGTATTGCGGTCAATCATCAGCTTGGTCGGCTCTCCAAACAACGCTTTGGAATGGGTATAAAACTCCGTGGTCCCGCGCGTCTCAAGCAAGGATACTGTGGACGTCAGCGTATCCGCAAGGCGCGAAAGCCACTGCGTGACCACATGGTCGCCGTCAAGCTTGGCCCGCGCCTGCGCAATAGCCTCGCGCGCACCGTTCGTCTCCACGCGCGGATAGTCAGGCGCAGGCAAAGCCCCGTCGCGCAAAAATTTCTCCCGTATATCATCCTCCCACGCCATAGAGCGCAACAGCGGCAAAGACTTCGCCACAACATTAAGCTGCGCCGCCGCCTCTTTCGCCAAAGCCAAGTGTTTAGGGGAGAGTTTGTCCATGAGAGGTGTTTAGGGCGCGAGGGCGCATGTGTCACGTAATTGTGGAGGGGTGTTGAGTTTTATCCCCATAGCAGTCGTTAGCGAGTGTCTTACTTTGGGCATTCTAAGTCACTGAGAAAATGTAGGCTGAAATTGAAGTTCGCAGCCAT
>CAYRIV010000003.1:0-244646 GCA_964424575.1 uncultured Caulobacterales bacterium
ATGCCCGCAACATCCGTTTCAGCTGAATAAGCCGCCCATTGAGTTTGCCGAATGGGGTCTTGTGAGAACGCGTTTGAAAAGCCTGTTGGCCGCTCGCTGGGTATATCGGTTTCACGCCGCATGAATGTTGATTTTATCGCTTCCAACAACGCGTCCTTTGAAATCTCAACAGCGCGCGGAATGGCGTAGAGGTCGTAAAAGTCTTTCATGCGGCTATTGACGATGCCAAGGGCTATGACCGCTTGGAATTTTTCTGCGATAACGGTTTCAGGTGAATAGGCCCGCACAGTCGCGGATGGCATGTCGAGAAGTGAGCCATAGTCAATTTCATAATCGGGGGCGGTAATTGCGTCACCAAATCCAAGATCGATCACAATCGGGATTTGGGTTGTCTTGAGATAGGCTGTCGTCTTGAGACGCATACCGCCATAGACTTGATCGTCGCGGATAGGGGCGGCGGCAAGTGCATCCAAATCGAAGACCAGACCGTCGTTCACTTTTTGCCCTAAGATTTCAGCGAAGTCAGCTTGCAGCCGCTCTTCATCATCGTGACCGAAGGCGAGAAAATCGATGTCTTGTGTGAAGCGTCCCGGGTCAATCGTCCAAAGCGTTACGAGCATGCCGCCCTTGAGAATATACCGCTCGCGATGCTTTGAAACCGACAGGCGATAGAGAAGCCGTTCTAGCCCATAAGAGACAAGTACCCTTTGGAAATCTTGTTCTTGTTCACGCGAGAGGTTCAGGAGGCGAGCCCTAACCGATGCGGCGATGTCTTTCGGAGGTTTAGCCATTGGCTGTCAGGGCCTCCAGATATGGGGCCATCTTTTTCCAAGCTGAATAGGTCTGTGCCGCTTCGGCAATTCTGGCAGGCGTAGACTTCTTTTCAGCCAGCGTTTTTTTGAGAGCTTCGATAGCGACGGAACGGTCAACCAGTTTGGGATTGCGAAACGCGTCGGCCAGAGTTTTTTCCAGCGTGTAAATCGGCACGTCCACATTCGAAATAGAGTGGCGGCTCACAGCCCCAGAATAATAAGGTTCCCGAAACCGCACAGCGCGAATTTTTGGAAAGTCAGATTTGGGCTTCCATGCCTTATTATCAATCGCGAGCCAGACTTGAGACGGCAGCTGATCTGTCACGCCGTAAAAGGATAGCGCCGAGACGAGGCAAATCACACCGTCAGGATAACGCTTCGCGATTTCAGCAAACTGAAAGCCCGCATCCATATTCGCATCAGCTGTTGTGTATATACCGCGTGATAGCCTTATAAGAATACCTTCGGCAGTGGCGCGCGAGATGGCCGTGCCTGAAATCCCAAATTCACGCAGGTCTTTAGCCCGCGCAATATCGCGATTTTGCATGAACGTCTCGATTTGTTCAAATTCTGTGAGTGTTTCCATTGTTTTCCAAAAGCTCGGTCAAAAATATCTGTTGACCTATGTTTTGTAACATAAGTAAGTTAATGAAAGCAAGACGGCAGACAATAAAGCAATAACATTAACTTCATTAGAATTATGCTGATGCTGACAGATTGTCCCAAGTAACATCACACTGAAATCGATACCCTCTTACTTGATAATTTCAGCATAACTCCCACATGTACAAAGTGTAATGTTTTGCTAACGGGAGGGCTTTCATGGCCGCTAAGTTTATATTTGAAGTTAAGGCATATGATGGAATCGAGGCAATATCGTTGTCATCAGTGGTTAGCCTCAAAAAGTGGCTCGAAAAGGAAATTGAGTATTGGACAACTTTGAATCAAGGCCTCTCTGAGGACCCCACAAATTCTCGGATACCCAACATGATGTTAAGTAGATATCAACAGCTGATGAACCATGCTAAAACTGCTACAGATTCCCCATCTGCTAATGCGGATGCAAACCTACAAAACCAACTAAAAGCTCAACTTTTCAATTCTCCGATTCCATTTACATCCGCTAGTCCAGCAGCCAATTTCCTCAATGACGTTCTAACGAACTTCGGATCGCGTATCGCTACCCATTGCCTAATAATCATTCAAAATCACCCGCATCTCGATAATGCGACGTTTACTGCGATTGAACGCGTCCAAAGCAAACAACTTGTCAGCGATTTTTTATCAGGAAATTGGAAAACTAAATCAGCAACTACGGCTGCAGCGACTCAAACGTCATTGAAAGCTCTACATAAACGATATTCAGATAAACTTTCAGATGTTGAAGGTCGTGAAAATACTATTTTTCATGAAATTCAAACCAATCGCGACCAACAAGATAGTCAACTTAAGAAATTCAAAAAGGTTTTGAGACGACGCGTCGCTCGCAATATTGTCTCGTCACATAAATCTTCGGGTGCGGCGATTGAGGAAATCAATACAACGAAAGCGGCCTTTATAGAATTTATGCACTTAGAGGCGCCTGTGACTTACTGGTCAAAGAAGGCTGAAAAGCACAAAAAGAAAGAAGATACATATCGAAATATTTTGGTGATATATGCTGCATTGTGTTTTATTTTTTATGGCACGCTCTTTACTCTAACCTTTAAAAATATAGAGAGTATTTCAACTTCTACTTCTATTCATGCCTCAGTTTTATTGGCTGGTTTAGGCCTAACCGTCACGACCATTCTTCTTTGGACGGCTAGAATTTTAACACGTATGTTTCTTAGTGAAAAACACTTGAGAACGGATGCGGAAGAGCGCAGCGTGATGTTGGAGACATATGTGGCCCTCATAAAAGAGGGTCAAGCCACGGACGCGGAACGCGCAATTGTTTTAGCGCCTGTTTTCAGACCTACAGAAGATGGGCTTGTTAAAGACGACGCTGCACCCCTGGTTGATTTGTCAAAGTTAGTTAAACCAAGATAGATTTATTTTATTCTAGTATCTTTAATGGCTTAGCCCATCCATTGCTACACATTCCACAACCTGTTTTGCATAACAAATGCCTTGCATGAACATCTAAGTCATTGTAATCATTGACTATAACGAAGAAATTTCAGTCTTCTCGGCCGCACCAAATTTCTTTTTTAATTACGTGAATTCAGTCTTCCCAGTCATATTGGTGATCTGTTTTGCTGACTTGTTCTTTGGGCTGAGTGTTATTTGTGGGAAATTTCCCACAAATAACAAAATTTTGTCTCGCATTTCTATATTTTTGACCTATATGTCGGTTGTGGTGAGTTCTGAACGCCTCTTTATGGGGAAAACTTACGCTCTGCTGATGCGTGCCGTGACAATAAGAGAGACGATATGAGTGATGACGTGAAAACATTAATTCAGGCGGCGCAAGACTATGCGAAGGCCTCTGGGACCAGCCTCTCAACGGTGTCGCGCAAGATTTTAAATGACGGGGCAGGGCTCAAGCGTTTGCAGGAAGGTGGGTCGTGCACGCTCAAAACGCTCGAAAAAGCGACGGCTAAGCTCGATGCGCTGAAAGCGGGACTAGATGGCCCGCGTCTCACACATCTCGACCGTCTTGAAGCGGAAGCCATTCACATCATGCGCGAAGTCGCGGCGCAGTGCGAAAATCCTGTCATGCTTTATTCTGTCGGCAAAGACAGCTCGGTTATGTTGCACTTGGCCGAAAAAGCCTTCTTCCCAAGCCGTCCGCCATTTCCGCTTATGCATGTTGATACGACGTGGAAGTTTTCAGAAATGATTGCCTTTCGTGACCGCCGGGCCAAGGAAGTTGGTATGGACTTAATTGTCCACTCTAACCCTGACGGTATTCGTGACGGGGTTGGGCCGTTCACCCATGGCTCGGCTGTGCACACTGATATTATGAAAACGCAAGGTCTGAAACAGGCGCTCGACATTCATAAATTTGACGCCGCTTTTGGTGGCGCGAGGCGTGATGAGGAAAAGTCTCGCGCGAAGGAACGTATCTTTTCTTTCCGCTCAGAGAACCACCGCTGGGACGCTAAAAACCAACGACCAGAGCTTTGGAATATTTACAATACGCGCGTCCATAAAGGCGAGAGCATGCGCGTCTTTCCGCTGTCCAATTGGACCGAGCTTGATATTTGGCAATATATTTACAAAGAGAACATTCAAATTCCTGAGCTTTATCTGTCTAAAAAACGCCCCGTTGTCGAAAAAGACGGCGTGCTGATTATGGTCGATGATGACCGTATGCCCATCGGCCCTGACGATGTGGTCGAAGAAAAGATGGTGCGTTTCAGAACGCTCGGCTGTTACCCGCTGACCGGGGCGGTGGAATCGGAGGCTGTCACACTCCCCGACGTTATCCAAGAGATGCTGCTCACCACCACATCAGAGCGTCAAGGTCGCGTGATTGATAGCGATGTCGGCGCGTCCATGGAGCAGAAAAAAGAAGAGGGGTATTTCTAGTGAACACGAAAACAAGAGGCGTGTCTTTGAGAAGCCCGTTAGGGCGTAGCAAAGCAGGGAATATATAATGGCTCATCACGACGACCTCATCGCGACGGATATTCTGGGTTATTTACAAGCGCAAGAGAACAAGTCTTTCCTGCGCTTTATCACTTGCGGCTCGGTGGATGACGGTAAATCCACTCTCATTGGGCGTCTGCTATATGACTCAAAACTTATCTATGAAGACCAACTCGCGAGCATTGAAAAAGATAGTAAAAAATCGGGCACACAGGGCGATAAAATTGACCTTGCGCTTCTTGTGGACGGGCTCGCGGCAGAGCGGGAGCAGGGCATCACTATTGATGTCGCCTACCGATTTTTCTCAACGGATAAGCGTAAATTTATTGTCGCCGATACGCCAGGCCATGTGCAATATACACGTAACATGGCGACAGGCGCGTCGACTGCCGATGTTGCCGTCCTGCTGATTGACGCGCGTTACGGTGTGCAAGAGCAGACCCGCCGCCATGCCTATATTGTCTCATTGTTGGGCGTAAAGCATGTCGTCGTCGCGATCAATAAAATGGATATTAACGGCTTTGACCAAGCGGTTTATAACGATATCGAAGTTGATTTTCGTGCTTTTGCGAAAGACTTAAATTTTGAAGATATTACCTGTATACCTATGTCCGCTTTGGACGGTGATAATGTCACCACCAAATCCGCGCGCTCAGACTGGTATAAAGGCCCTGCGCTTCTTGAATATCTCGAAGACGTTGATGTGGACGCCGCGCAAAGAGACGCGCCGTTCCGCCTGCCCGTGCAATGGGTGAACCGTCCCAATCTCGACTTTCGCGGTTTCTCTGGCACGGTAGCGTCTGGCACGATTAATGTCGGTGACGAAATCATTGTTATCCCGTCAGGCAAGCGCTCTAAAGTCAAAGAGATCGTCACCTATAACGGCAACCTCAAAACCGCTGTTGAAGATATGGCGGTGACGCTCACGCTCAAAGACGAGATCGACATTTCGCGCGGTGACGTGATTTGCCGCATTGATAACCCTGCTGAACAAGCCGATCAATTCCAAGCTCATGTGCTGTGGATGAGTGAGCAAGAGATGTTCCCGGGACGTCAATATCTCCTCAAGACGACTAATAAAACGGTGCCCGCCAGTGTGACAAATTTGAAATACGGCGTGGATATTAATGACTTTTCCGAAGTCGCCTTTAAGACGTTGGCCCTGAACGAGATTGGAGCCGTGACGCTCTCACTCTCTGCGCCGATTGCCTTTGATGCCTATGATGATAATCGCAACATGGGCAGCTTTATCCTGATTGACCGCCAGACGAATGAGACGGTCGGTGTCGGCATGCTCGACTTTGCCTTGCGCCGTGCGAAGAATGTGGTCTGGCAAGATATGGATGTTAGCAAATCAGCCCGCGCGAGCCAAAAGCTACAAAAGCCGGGACTGCTTTGGTTCACAGGTCTGTCAGGCTCTGGCAAATCGACGATTGCTAATTTAGTCGAAAAGCGCCTGCTCGATCTAGGGCGTCATACCTACACGCTCGACGGCGACAACGTGCGCCACGGGCTTAACCGTGACCTTGGCTTTACCAAAGAAGACCGCGTCGAGAACATCCGCCGTATTGGCGAAGTCGCCAAGCTGATGGTGGATGCGGGACTGATTACAATGGCGTCCTTCATCTCGCCTTACCGCGCGGAACGTCAAATGGCGCGTGATCTGCTAGAGGACGGTGAATTCATTGAGGTCTTCGTAAACACGCCGCTAGAAGTCGCCGAGTCGCGTGACGTTAAAGGCCTTTATGCCAAGGCGCGTGCAGGCGAGATTAAAAACTTCACAGGTATTGATAGCGAATATCAGAAACCTAAAAACCCAGAAATCACGGTCAACACCGTCGAGATGTCAGCTGAAGACGCCGCCGAGATGATTGTGGATTATCTCAAAGAAAATGGTTGGCTGGAGAGTTAACGGATTTAATACTCAACTCAAAAATCAAAAAGCCAGTGACTCTCGTCACTGGCTTTTTTAATTGGTAGTGAGAGAGAGACTTGAACTCTCGACCTCAGGATTATGAGTCCTGCGCTCTAACCAGCTGAGCTACCTCACCCTATCAAGGTGCCGTCCTATAAGCGATTAGCCTATGCCCGACAAGTCCAAATTACGCCTTTTGCAGACAGTTTGATTAGCCGTCACCGTCCAGAAAATGCGCAATTCTTTTTTCTCGCGCCTCTGCGTCATCCCAAAGGCTGAGCACCTCTTGCATACGTGTTTGAACTTGCGTTTCGACCGCGTCTTGAGGCGCGGCACTGACCGCAGTTTGGAGCATGGCGTAAGCCGTCTCGCTATGCGTTGCAAAATCAAGCTCTGCTAAAGACAGGGCGTAATTGCTCGTAATGATGATATCATTTGGGCGAAGCTCAAGCGCGCGCTCATAGGCGGTACGGCCGGCCGCGATATCTGCGCCAAACCATTTCCGGCCGTTTTTCTCGCCTGTTTTGCGTAAAATTCCCACATGCCACGCCCCGAGCAACGCATGTGCGCGACCATCTTCGGGTACAGTGGCGACAAGTTCTGTCACGACGTCAAAGGTGCGTTGAGGGAGTTTTTTACGCCATGCTGAGAACGGTGATGTGGCGCGTGTAACAAATCCATCAGCCAGGGCGTATTGGAACCGCGCTTCCGTATTATTTGGCTCCTCAGCGAGCACGCTTTCACAAATCGATAGGGCTTCCTTAGCCGTTTCCTTACCGTCTTCTGCAAGGCCGAGCAGTACTTGCGCGGACAGCGCTTCGGCTGCAATTAGTCGGGCTTGGATAGACGTGTTGGTCTGGACTGCTGTCGCGGCGCGTATGAAATCTCCGCTATGCAGTGCTGCGCGGGCTTCCACTTCACTGCAACACGCATAAGCGGATGTCGACCCACAAATAAGGAGGATTGCCGCCGCTATCATTGATTTTCGTATGGCCCGCATAATCATGATACGATTTGAAGGTAAATTTGGGTTTGTGTCTAGCTCTTAACTGCAAATTCCGCCGAGGGGTCGGGAGGGCTTAGCTCTCTTGACGGCCAAAATCGGGTGCGGCGCTGTCTTGGCCCGCATCGACAATCTTGGTGCGGATGTCGCGCGTCTTCGTGAAATGCTCTAAAAGCGCGTCTCCGTCATCCCAGCGTATCGCGCGTTTAAGCGCGGACAAATCCTCGATAAACCTATCCACGACCTCAAGCACGCTGTCACGGTTCTCTAAGAACACATCGCGCCACATAACGGGGTCAGAGGCGGCGATTCGCGTGAAATCACGGAAACCGCCTGCTGAGAATTTTACAACTTCATTCTGCGTGACCGCTTCCATATCAACGGCTGTACCGACGAGCGTATAAGCAATCAGGTGAGGGACGTGAGAGGTGGTCGCGAGAACAATGTCGTGACGCTCGGGCGTCATAAAGGCGACGTTGCTGCCCATGGTTTCCCAAAACTTTGCAACTTGCGTGGTGGTTTCGCTGTCAGGGTCATTGGGGGTGAGGATGCACCATTTATCTTTGAACAAGGTCGCAAAGCCTGCTTCTGGCCCGCTATATTCTGTGCCTGCAATCGGGTGAGCAGGGATAAAGGTGACGCCGCCGTGAAGATGCCGCTCAATAGCTTTAATGGTACGGCCTTTGACAGAGCCGACATCAGACAGCACAGCGCCCGTACGCATAGACGGCACGACAGCTTCCGCTACGCTCGCCATTTGCCCAGGCGGTACGCAGAGGATGACAAGGTCAGCTCGCAGCGCGAGATCTGCCGCATTTGTGCTGACGTCATCGGCGAGCGAAAGGCGCGTAATGGCGTCGCAAACGCTCGGTGATTTATCGGCCATTAATATGGTGCTCGCTGCCTCTGTCGCGCGCGCTGCGCGCGCGATAGAGCTGCCGATAAGTCCGCCGCCAATAATTAAAACTGTGTCAAAAATAGCCATGTGCTTAGCTTGCAGCTTTCGCGCCAACCGCAGATTTATCTTTTAAAGGATGAGGGAGGCAGCCAATGATACGTGCACGTGGGTCGATGGCTTGGACCGCAGAGATATCTTCGACAAAGCCGTCAACTTCGTAGAGGCGGTTTTCACCCGCTTCGGCTTTTAGCTTTGTGGGTTTGCCGAGCTCTGAAAGCGCGGTCGCATTTGTCACTGCAATCAACATAGTATCTGCACCAGATGGGGCGAGCTCTGCCGTCGCTACTGCCACGGCGCGCGGCCAATTTGTACCTTTCAGCACACGCGGTAGCCCTGCATGAATTTTCATATCGGGCATTGCGCCGCCCGCGCATAAGGCACTCCACCAGCTATTCATGCCGACAGGTGAGGGCAGCACAGCCACGCCTTCATCCTCATTATAAGCGGCGGCAAGGGCGGCACTTGCGGTGGGGTAAGACAGCGCAGGGAGAGAGGCCCCAAAGCGGTCATGCACGAGTGTCCAGACGTCCAGCATATCGCCTTCAAGTGCCACATGTAGCCGCATTGGGCCTTGCGCGGCGAGGCTCGCGCTCATGAGCTCCGCCCAGATTTTTGAGACAAGCACAGGCGAGCTCCCCGCCGTGCGCGCTGCGAGGTCACGCACATGACTTTCCTCGCGAGACGGACGCCAGACGCGCACACCTGATTTTGCCGCCCGCACGGCAAGGGCCAAATCTAGCCGCTTGGCGATGAGGTCAAGCAGGGCATTATCCACGCGGTCAATTTCGCGGCGGACCTCTTCAATGGGCATAGGTTTTTTCTGACTATCGCTCATAAATGTTCTATTCGCAGTTTCTATTCGCCGCAGGCTTTCTAATGGGTGCTGCGCCAAAACTGGGCCGCATGACAAGGCGCGACTTCACGCCTGAAGTTTCCGCATAAAGGCGCTTGAGCGCTTCGACAAGCACAAGTCCCGAAAAACCTGGCCAAACGGTTTCGCCAAATGTTTCAAAGCCGCGCACAGTTGAGGGCTGAGACAGACGGCGCGCGGGCGGGACGAATAACGCGCCAGACCACACTGTTGGCATAAAGCCTGCCGTGGTGAGGGCTGCGCGAAGCTGCGTACGTGAAAAAGGCCGTCCTGCGCCGAACGGTGTGGCGTCAGACCGTGCCCAAAGGCCAGACCTGTTAGAGGCTAAAATCACGATACGTCCTTCGGGCCGCGTCACACGCCATAACTCTCTCAGGAGCGCCGCGAGGTCAGGTGTTTCCTCAATACCGTGGGCGACAAAAACGTGATCAAAACTGCCGTCTGCAAATGGCAGAAAATTATCTTCTGTGAGGCAAGCAATCACCCCGCGCCGAGAGCGCTGCGCAATCGCGCCTTGTTCACCTGGCATGGCGAGCACAATACGTTTGGTCTGGGCGCTATAGGATGACAGATAAGGCCAGCTATAGCCGTATCCTAGCACGTCACACCCCGCGAGGTCAGGCCAAAGATTGCTCAGACGCCGCTCGACCATATCGCGTGCGGCCTGCCCCAAACGGGAGGCATAAAACTGCTCAAGATGTATTACGTTTTGACGCATATAGCTTTCATTCATATGAGGCCGTGTTAGGTTAGCGTTGTGGTTAAAAATAACAATGGATTTGGGTAAATGCTCTCAATTAAATTATTTCCCTGTCTGAATGATAATTACGGCTTCCTCATCCATGATAGTGAGAGCGGCGCGACAGCCACGATTGATACGCCTGAAGCCGCGAAGATAAACGCCGCGCTTTCGCAGAACGGTTGGAGGCTGTCCGAAATTTGGAACACCCATCACCACTATGATCACATTGGCGGCAATCTAGAACTTGCCGCGCAGCACGGTGCAATAATTCGCGGGCCAGGGCATGACGCAAAACGCATCGCAGGGCTAACGCACGGTGTTGAAGGCGGTGAGAGTTTTAAATTTGGGCACTATGACGTGTACGTTATCGCGACGCCCGGCCACACGACAAGCCATATTATCTATTACATTCCTGACGCCCATGACGGACAAGGCGCGGCCTTTGTTGGCGATACCATATTTGTCATGGGCTGCGGTCGCTTGTTTGAAGGTACGCCGCACGATATGTTTGAGAGCATGGCCAAGATTGCGAAGCTGCCCGCGTCGACAAAGCTCTATTGCGCCCATGAATATACGCTCTCTAACGGGCGTTTCGCGCTCACGGCTGAGCCCGAGAACAAAGACATCAAAGCCTATATGAAAACGGCAGAAGAGTTGCGTGACAAAGGTTTGCCGACTGTACCGACGACCGTTGAACGCGAACTACGCATTAATCCATTTCTGCGCGCAGAGACAGCCGAGCGCCTTGGCGACATTCGCAAAGCAAAGGATAATTTCTAATGCGCGTTCTCCTTCTTTTCGTAGCATTATCCGTGTCCGCCTGTTCAACCACGCCGCAAACGCAAAGAGATATTTACGCTGATGTGCTAGATGAAAACTTAAAACAAGCACGCGGTGGCTCAGCGCCGATCACGCCATATAAAATTGCGGCAGGTGATGATGAACTTGCCCTGCGCGCCACGCCGAGTAGCGCGGTTGTTGCTGATGTCTATAGCTGGGTGCACAGCAGTGATTATGTTGAGATTGAAAATCGCCTGCTTGCAGAAATTCCAAACACGACCGCGCGGCTCTATAATCGCCAAAACGGGATGCGCGTCAAATATACTGGCCCGTCAACAAGCGGCACAGGCGATGTCTATTATTGGTCACGCAACACTGGCCAAATCCGCCGCGGCAGCTGGGAGATAAAAGAAGGCAAGTTTGGTCCGCAGATTTGCGAAACATTTTACGGCGAGACGACCTGCCTCAACACAGTCGAACAACTCTCAGGGGTCGGACGCATTGATCGGCGTAAGGGCGATGTGTTCGGACTGGCGCGCGGAGTTCGGCCAGAGGTCGGGGATGACGGTTTGCCTGAGTGGGATTAAGTCTATGATTGACCCCCGTATCAGGTATGAGGGTGACGTTTGTGGGAGTGTGTTATTATAACAAGGAACACTACCTCCTCCTCCCGTCACCCTAGCGCTTGACGCTAGGGTCCATCTTTCAATTATGCGCGTAACGATGCACACCATTTCTACTCAAGCTTTTTGCGCTGACTTATTGATGAACCCTCGGGCGGGGCCGCCCGCGCGGCAAGCCCGAGGGTGACGGTTAAAGAAGAAGGAGCGCGTTTGTTGCCCTAATTGGGCTTTCTTGCAGAAAGCCCTGTATTGACGCGCCTCCTTATTACCCTTAGTCGGGCGGAGCAGAATAACGCTTAACCCACCCGCGAGAGTGATATGTCAGACATCGTCCTTGACCCTATTTATGAGGCGTCCAAAGCTTGGCCATTTGAGCAGGCGCGTCTAATTGTCAAACGTCTCAACATTGAAAAAAAACGCGGCATTGATCGCGGTGACCGCCCTGTTTTATTTGAAACAGGTTACGGCCCGTCGGGCCTCCCGCATATTGGAACCTTTGGCGAGGTGGCGCGCACGACTATGGTGCTCAACGCTTTTCGCGCGCTGACGGGTGATAAAATTTCGATGCGGCTGATTTGCTTCTCGGATGACCTCGATGGTTTTCGCAAAGTCCCTGACAATATGCCAAATGGCGACATGTTGACCGAACATCTTGGCAAACCGCTCACGGATGTGCCTGACCCGTTTGGCTGTCACGACAGCTATGCGGGACATAATAATAATATGCTGCGCGAGTTTCTCGACGGTTTTGGATTTGAATATGAATTTAAATCTGCGACAGAAGAATACCGCAGCGGGAATTTTGACGAAACGCTTTTGAAAGCGTGCGCGAATTATCAGAAGATTATGGACGTCATGCTGCCAACGCTCGGTGCTGAACGCCAAGCGACTTACTCGCCCTTCCTCCCGATAAGCCCCTCAACAGGGAGTGTGCTTTATGTACCGATGAAATCAGTCGATGCTAAAGCGGGCACAATCACATTTGATGATGAGGACGGCAGCGAAGTCACGCTCCCTGTGACGGGCGGAAACGTCAAAATGCAGTGGAAGCCAGATTTTGGGATGCGCTGGGCCAACCTCAAAGTCGATTTTGAAATGTTTGGTAAAGACCACCAAGCCAATGCAGGCATCTATTCCAAGATTTGCAAGATCCTCGGCGAAATTCCGCCTGTGCAATATGTTTATGAACTGTTCCTGGATGATAAAGGCGAGAAAATTTCTAAGTCTAAAGGCAATGGTATCGCGGTTGAAGATTGGCTCACATACGCCACGCCTGAGAGCTTATCCCTCTTTATGTTCGCGAAACCTCGCACGGCCAAGCGCCTTTATTTTGACGTCATCCCAAAGGCCACAGATGAGTATTTCCAGCATCTGGCGAGCTTTCCAAAGCAAGAGCCAGCGCAGCAGGCCAATAATCCCGTCTGGCATATTCACGGCGGCAATCCGCCTGCTGTCGGCAATCATTACAACAGCCCGATTAGTTTTGCGCTGCTGCTAAATTTGGTCTCTGCGGCAAACGCATCTGACAAGGACATGCTCTGGGGTTTTATTGAACGTTACGTCCCAGGCGCAACGCCAGAGGATTATCCGGTGCTCGATAAACTCGCCGCCTATGCGGTGAGCTATTATCATGACTTTGTGAAGCCGACGAAAACTTACCGTGCGCCGACTGACTCCGAGCGTGCGGCACTCTCTGATATGGCAGGCCGTTTGCGAGACGTGCCAGAGGCGGAGCAGTCTGACGGCGAAGCGCTGCAAACGCTTATTTTCACAGTCGGAAAAGACCATGAATTTGAGAACTTACGCGGCTGGTTCCAAGCGATTTACGAAGTTTGTCTTGGCCAAAGCCAAGGTCCGCGCTTCGGCTCATTTGTGGCGATTTACGGCCCCGAAGAGACGGCTGATTTGATTGAAAAAGCCCTCGCAGGTGAGATAGGCTAGCGACTTAAAACTGATGCAGCACTTGCCCAAATAGGGTGACGGCGCTGTTCTCTATCGGGAACGTCAGCACGACACGGCCTTGTGGGTCAGTCGGCGCAGCCATCAGCAGAAACGTTGCGCCCATGGCTTGGCTTTGAGAGAGCATACGCGCGTCAACAAAGCTCTCGACTAATGCGTCCGCGTCACTCACGCCAAGGGTCGCATCGCCGTTTGCGCCTAATTGTGACATATCCAAATCCACCTCGCCGAAAAAGCCAACTTGCCCCCATTCCAGCGCGAAATCTGGCACAGTCACCGCGCCAGATGTTTGCCACGTCTCAATATCTTCGGGTTCTAGCGTCGCCAGTCCCGTCGCAAGGCCCGTGCCTGTCACACGTCCAATGTTAGATCCAAAAGCACGTTGCAGGTCACCGACAGACTTATCAGCGAGCGTCACGTCAGAGACATCAAACCGTGCACTCATGCCGTCTTGCAGCGGCGCAACGCTCGGCGAAATAGACACTTCGCCCGCCTCAATCCCCAGCACAGGCGGGGCGAGGCCCCCGGCTGAGGCAACCGCTTTGAGGCCGCGCATTGTGACGTGAACGGATTTCAGCTTGCCCGTGACAGAACTGCCCATTTCAACGCGCATCTCTTCGCCAGCCAATATGAAGTCATATAGTTGCCCTTCGCTGCCCTTGAATTGCACGCGCGCGGGTGTGTCGGCAGACAGCGTCCAGACTGTGGGTTTAAGCGCGCTCGCATTAATGTTCACAAGCTCGGCCTGATAACGCCCGCCTTCACGGCCTGTGATGTCTAAGTCCGAGAGTTGCGCGCGGTATGTCAAAGGAAATCCACTGACGCGGATGTCGCTTGTGCTCATCTCGACACCATCTGCCTCCATCTCTGATTTGGCCTCATTAAGTGCACCAATCAGCGTTTGCCTTCCGACAAACCAATAGGCACACCAGGCAGCGAGCATTGCGACGATAACAGTGATAAGTTTTTTCATGGTGTATTCTCTGGATTAGGCTTGGGTAGCTGTTTTGGCGGTGTTTCAGAAATGGGGACAAGAGTCCCGTTATCCTCAATCACAGGAACATGCGGACCGCTACCATTGCGGGTTTCTCGGGCAAGGCTGCCTAGTAATTTGCCGTATTCTTGGGCGTAGCGGTCAAATTGTTTCCGGTCCTTCCACCACGCCGCGTGGTCAGTGCTTTTGACAGGATATGGCGTGATGCGTATCGGGCCAACAGCACCGCGAATTTCGACTTTCGCGCGCGGCATATGATAGGCGGAGGTTACAAGCAGGATATGCTCATAACCCAAAGCCTTCGACCAAGCAGCCGTTTCGCGCGCATTGCCAATAGTGTCTTCGGCGGCGTAGTCCAAATCTACGCAACAGCTATCGAGCTCTTCGCTGAGGCCCAATAGGTCACGAATATCTTCGCGTGAATTTTGTGCGTTGACGCCAGAGATAAGCAGCCGTTCGCCGTGGCCGTCTTGCAAGAGCTGTGTGGCCGCTTCGAGCCGACCCCCACCGCGTCCTGTCCAGACAACAATGCCGTCCGCTTGAGGTACAGGTGAGGGGAGCACTGGCGCGCTGACCATAGAGACGAATTTTAAAAACCCGCCCAGCAGGGCCGCAAAGAAAAGCAGAATAAAAAAGGCAAAAAACTTCGCGAGTCCCCAATTGCCCAGAACTTTTCTCTCGCGCGCATCACTGCGCTGAATGTCCCGCTTGCTTATCATTGATAGAGCCGCGTTTTATGCAAAATACCGCGTGCACTCACAGCTGTTGAAATGGCGCAGACAGCCGTGAAAATAAGACAAAGCGCGGCGACTATTGTTATATCAGAAAAGCGCGGCGTGAGGCTCATGAGGAGGCCATTATCAGATGGTCCGCGCAAGAGGCGGTAAAGGCCCAGGAATAAAAACGCGCCCACCGCGCCCATGACTGCGGATATCGCGCCGACTTTCATAGAACGCATCACAAAAAGCTTAGTGATGAAATTGTCAGCCGCGCCGACTTGGGCGAAAACAGATATCGTCTTGGATTGCGCCGACATGGCAGACTGGGTCGCAAAGATGCTTGCGGCTGTGCCCGCAAAAAATGTCAACAATAAAATAAGCCAACTGCTGAGGTTATAGGCGCGGGCGGTGCGGCCCAACTCATCTGCCCAGTCATTGTGGTCTTCAATGACGGCGTCAATATTGGCGGCTTCAAGAGCCTGCGCGATTGATCTGCGCTGGGCCTCAGTTGAGCCTGACAGCGTAATTAAAACGGGCAGAGTAATACCCTCTGGCAGACTTGTGCTCACGTTATCTCCGAGCCAAGGCTCAAGAAGCTTGGCGGCGTCCGCATCGTTTAAACGTGCGGCGTCCACATTGGGGGCAGTTTGAGCGACTATGCTAAGTGCCTGCTGCGCGACGTCCAAACGGTTTTGCGCGGTGAGGTCGGTCAGTTGCACACTCGCTTGTCCCGCAAGGTCAGATGTTAGCCCGGCATATTGGCGCACACCAAGACGGGAAGAGAGCAATGCCAGCACGGCGAAAAATGCCATTATGCTCAGCACGACCCAAAGCGGACGTTCTGCCGCGCTATCCACTGGCAGAAGCGGTTCTGGCTTTGGCGAGGGCGTACTCACGGCTCCACCTCTTCATAAAGACGCGCATCTTGTAAATGAAGAACGCGTGCAGGAACCTCGTCGATAAGCTCCCGGTCATGGGTCGCAATCAACACTGTGGTACCCATACGGTTCATCTCGCCAAATAACCTTATCAAACGCGCACCAATTTCAGGATCTACATTACCTGTGGGTTCATCCGCAATTAGAAGCTTGGGCTTAGCAATCACCGCCCGCGCTATGGCGACACGTTGCTTTTCACCGCCAGAGAGTGTGCGCGGCGAGGCGTCTAGCCGTTCCCCCAGCCCGACCCATGACAGCAAGTCACGGACATTTCTGTCATATTGCTCTGGCGCGACGCCTTGCACGCGCAAGGGCAGGGCGACATTGGCATAGACAGAGAGGTGATCGATCAGGCTGAAGTTTTGCCAGACCACACCAATTTGGCGGCGCATATCTGCAAGCTCGGTCTTAGAGCGCTGGGAAATATCCTGCCCAAATAGCGAGACAAGCCCGCGGGAGGGTTGCAGCGCAAGATAGATAAGCCGCAAGAGCGTTGATTTCCCCGCGCCCGAAGGTCCGGTAAGAAAATTAAACGTCCCCGCGCCTAGGCTTAGGTCTATGTCGCTCAGCACCTCGGGGCCGCGCCCATAGCGAAGCCCGACACGGTCAAAGCGCACCACGTCTTGGCCTTTCGATGACATCGCCGCAGGCATAGGCGGCGGTTGTGAGGCGAGTGAACTGTTCATAGCTTTGTCTTAGGGTAAATCGCCCTCGCTTCGCCATTAAATTTTTGCCATGCCCTGAAGAAAATGTTGCGAAGCCATCCTGTGAACTTTCAAGGCGTGGACTTTGCTTTCAAATCGCTTAAACTTATTCGCAATACAGTCGCGCGCGTGTCGCGAACCTATATAGGGATAGCCATGATTATTTCTTGTCCAGACTGCGCGACGCGGTTCAGAACCTCGGCCAAAGCGATTGGTCCAAACGGGCGAACTGTACGTTGCGCGAGTTGCAGCACGACATGGTTTGTCCCCGCAGAGGAAGGCGAGTTGACACTCGACCGTCTTGCGCTGGATGATATTGAAGCGTCAGAACGCGAAGTCGTTGTTGAACGGCGTAACAAGACGGCTGCGCTCAAGGAGGATCTGGCGCAACAGTCTAAACGCAAATTTGCCGAGGGCTCTGGTCGTGTTTCCGACAAGGCGGCTTTGGCCGCGGCGGCGTGGAAAGGTGAAGCTGAGAGCAAGGCTGACGATACGCTTCGCGGAGCACATACGCAGATGCGCGAAATGAAAGAACGCAAGCAGTCTCGCCGTCGTTTTTGGAATGTGATGCTGATTTGGCTCATTCCACTGCTCTTATTGGCTGGCCTCGCCGTCGCAGCTTATGTCTTTCGCCAAGATATTGTGGACCGCGCACCAAAATCAGCGAGCCTTTATCAAAGCCTTGGCATTGATGTCTCTGGGCCAGGCCTATCTCTCACCCCGCCTATGACGCGCTATGCGGAGATTGACGGCAAGGCGGTTTTAGTCGTGGAGGGAGCTGTTAAAAATATATCAAATGAAGCTCTCGATATTCCGATGGTGACTTTGTCGCTCCATAATAGCTCTGGCCAGGAGGTGGCGCAGTGGAATGTAGAGTTAGAACGCCTACGGCTAAATGCAAAAGAGACGGCTGATTATATCTCGCAATATCCGTCGCCGCCGATTGACGCGGTGGAGCTTCGTTCGCGGTTTTCAAATGAAATGCAAACCACAAGCACCCCTGTTGAAATTACGTCACCCGAATGAAACTTGCTAACGATATTGAGGTCTTAATCTCCGCTGATGATATTGCGATCTGTATTGACGCCCTTGTAGACAAACTCATGAACCGCATCGACGATGACACGGTTGTTGTTGCTTTGATGGACGGAGCGTTGATTTTTGCGGCTGACCTTTTGCGCGGGCTTTACAGTCGTGGCGTGAACCCGATTTTTGAGAACATGACACTCTCTAGTTATGGCGATGATATTCAGAGCGCGGGTGTGGTGTCCGTCCAGAAGGGGTTAAGCCGTGACGTCAGTGGCTGCAAAGTTATTATTGTCGATGACGTATTTGAGACGGGGCTGACGCTTAAAAAAGCTGCTGACATGGTAAAAAAAGCGGGCGCATCAGAGGTTTTGACCTGCGTTTTCGCAACAAAATCTGGCTACAGCGAAGACAACACGGCGCCCGATTTTAGTGGATGGGACGCGCCTGATGCGTTCCTCGTCGGCTACGGGATGGATTTTAAAGGCCAATATCGTGGATTGCCTTATATTGGCGATTTGCTGGGTTCGGCTGAAGCCTAGAAGCGCTTGAGAAGCCGTTCTAGATAGTCACGTTCTTGTTGCTCACGCTCCTGCTCAGCGGCGCGTCGGCGGAGTTCTTCGAGAAGTTCGCGTGAGCGTGTTGCGTTGTCACGCGGATCGATATCTTGTCGGCTCAGCGCGTCGTTTTCGCCGTCTTGGCCGTCTTGATTTAGCGGATTGCCTTGACCCGCTTGCTGACTTTCCTCACCGCGTTCTGAACGCGCTTGCTGGGCGAGCCCTTGACCGGCATTGCGGAGCGCCTCAATCGCGTCGGCCTGCGCTTGTGCGGCTCCGCTTAAGTCGCCTGCTTTGAGAGCCTCTTCGGCGCGTTGCATGGCCTCGGCAGCCTCATCAAGCGCGTCATTTGGACTTTGCGCAAACTCTCCCGTTGTGCCGCCACTACCGCCGCGTGCGTCGGGATTGTCAGGATCGCTCTCACCGCCGCCGCCCCCTGCGCGCGCGTCAGAATCTGTTTCGCTTTGACCAGGTGAATTGCCGTCCTCTTCTCCGCCGCCTTCTGCGGCTTGATCTGATCCTGCGGGGAGGCCGTCTTTCAGGCCGTCAACCAGATCTGCGATTTGGGCTTGTCGTTCGGCAAGCTCATCTGCGCTCATGGCTTGCTGATCTCCAGACTCAGGCGTCGCAGATCCGTCTTGGCTGTCCGAGTCGCTTTGTCCCGCTTGGCCGCCGCTTTGCGCGCCGCCGTCTTGCTGCCCTTGATTTTCGGCTTGTTTCTCAGCCTGTTCTGTCTCGTCTTTAAGTTCGCGCTGTTCACCGAGGAGGTCGGCCAAATCTTCGAGGCTCTCCTTCATCTCTTCGCTCATTTCGCCAGAGGAAGGGTCACCGCCTTCACCGCCGCCTCCACCTTGGGCCATTTGAATTTTCATATTCTCAAGCAGTTCCGCAAGTTTTTTGAGCGCGCGACGTGCGCCTTCGGTGTCGCCAATACGGTTAGCTTCTTCAATCGCTTTGAGGAGTTCTTCAATCTCGTCCGTGCTACGACCTCCGCCGCCACCGCCGCCTTCTTGGGTGTCAGCCATATTTTCTTTGGCCTGCTCCGTCAGCTCTTTGATATAGCGCTCCACCGCTTCGTCATAGCGGTTAAACAGCGTATCAATCTCGCGCTGAGGTGCGCGGCGGGCCATGCCTTCATTAAGGTTGGCCTCGGCCTCACGCATCTCCTCAAGCGCCGTGCCGAGCGAGCCAAATTCGGCGCGTATGGCGATATTCCAAAGCGTCTCAGGAAGCGGCTTGATACCGTCAATTTCGCGCGAATGTCGCAGCGTGCTAAGCACATTTTTAAGTCCCATAAACACGGCTGGGTCTTCATAGAGACCCGCTGGCGCGTCCGTGATGGCGTTAATCAGAGCGGCAGCTCGTTGTATGTCTGCGGGGGCGCGGCCTAATTTTTGGTCCGTTTCCCAATCATCAAAACGCGGCATGTTTTCCCATTCCGCGCGTGTACGGCGAGGGAGCGGCGCATATTGCGGCGTGCCTTCAAGCCCCGCCATAATAAGCATACGGTTTTCAGCCACAGCTTTGGCAATAGGCTCAATGAAGATTTTATCGGGAATGGTGAAATAGGCAAAATCTGTCTGTGCGCTTTCGCCGAGACCGTCCGTCGCAATCAAACGGCCTTTAACCTTACGGCCCGCCCATTTATGTTTGGTTAGGTCAAGTACGGCGTCTGTACCTTTGGTTTCTCGTACAGATTTCCCAGTCAACGGCACAACTACGCTCGCAGGCGCGTCGTCACCTTCGAGCAGTGTCATTTCAAGGCTCAAGCTCTCGACGCCGTAATCGTCTTTGAGAGAATATTGAAAGCCGAGCCTGTCGCGCTTATCCGCCTTGGGCGGCTCGACCCAATCCACTTCGGGCGCGGTGTCGGCGATAATGTTGAGGTCCCAAATACGGCGCTTAGTGCCGACGCGCCATTCAGCTGTCGTGGAGGCGTCAAGCCTTGTGCGCGCTTCAAAGCTATCGGGTCCGAGACGTTTGAGCTTGAGATATTTTGTGACGAAAAGCCCACCGTTTTTAAGTTTAAGCCGCGGCGCGTCCTTTAAGCCTTGAATGCGCGCAACAAGCTCTGAGCCTGCGGGGATGTCGACGCTTTGTTTGCCTTTGAAATAAACGGGCGGGCGGCCTGTGTAATCAGGCGGGTCAACCCAGGCATCAAAAGTGACTTTGGCGGGGTCCATCGGGCTCTGCCATGTCGGCAGAAGAGCGCGGCGCAAACGTTCGCCGTTATCCCCGACGCCGACAATGACCGCGAGGCCCAAAACGATGGGCGCAACAAATCGCAGAAAATATTTATCTTGCGGGGCGATGACGGCGACGGGTGTGGCGGCCTTCAGTGTAAGTGCGTCTTTGCGGGCGCGGGCTTGGTGGGCATCCCATAACGGATCGCCGAGAACAGGCTTATCGCGCAGGACTTGCAACGGACGGTGAGATATGCCGCTATCGCCTTCAACGCGGCGGGCGGCTTGTGAGCGTGTTGGGCGTTCGATATGGCGCAGGGCAAGGGCTGAGCGGACGATAAAATAGAGCGTGATAATTAGGGCAAGCAAACGCCACGGATCGCCAATGCGCTGCCATATGCCAAAATAAGCGCCGGCTAAAAATAAGCTGAGCGCCAAAACACTGGGCGCGAGGGTAGGGGCGTAGCGCTCCCAATACATCCAAAGCTGTGCGCGACGTGTCAGCGCGTCCCCTGTACGAAGCAGAGGGTCAATTCCTTTTGACTTTGAGAAAAGACCAGACATCAAAGTCTTATAACCTCGCAACAGGTGCAAAGACTATTAAATTAAACGTCACAATGCAGTGACATTTTGACGACCTAAAAATAACTAAATCCAATCCGGAATAGATTCAGCACGGAGAATGTCTTCAAGGCTTGGGCGGTCTCTCACGACAGAGAATTGATCACCATTCACCAGTACTTCGGGGATGAGGGGGCGGGTGTTATATTGGCTCGACTGTGACGCGCCGTAAGCGCCGGCAGAATGCAGCACAATTAGTTCCCCCGCCTTCATTTCTGGCAGTTCGCGACGTTTGGTGAAGGTGTCGCCGCTTTCACATATCGGCCCGACCACATCATAGGTTTGCGTATTAAAATCACGCCCTGGCGCTTTGACAGGTTCGATTTCATGGTAAGCGTCATAGAGCGCGGGACGGATGAGGTCGTTCATCGCGGCGTCAATAATCAGAAATTCACGATCTTCACCCGATTTGGCGTAGATAACTTTGGACAAAAGCACGCCTGCATTACCTGCAATCATGCGGCCAGGTTCAAAGATAAGCTCGACATCCATATCAGAGGTCAGGTCTTTCACAAGCGCGCCATATTCAGACGGCGGCGGCGGCGTTTTCGTATTATCTCCGTAAGGGATCCCCAGCCCACCGCCAATATCAAAACTGCGGATGGTGTGTCCTTGGGCGCGGAGTTTCGCAATCAACGCACCAACTTTTTCAATGGCTTTTTCAAAAGGGGCTAGGCTGTCAATTTGACTGCCGATATGCATATCGACGCCGACGATTTCAATGCCTTTGAGCTCGCCTGCGCGTGAGTAAGCGGATTCCACGGATGACCACGCAATGCCGAATTTATTCTCAGCTTTGCCTGTTGAAATTTTCTCATGCCCGCCTGCTGTGACGTCGGGATTAACCCGAAAGGCGACAGGTGCGCGCGTCCCCATAGAAACCGCGACGTCTGAGAGTTGCTCAAGCTCTGGCAGGCTTTCGACGTTAAAGACGCGAATCCCTGCTTTGAGCGCGGCGCGCATTTCAGATTCCGTCTTACCCACGCCAGAGAAGACAATTTTTTGTGCGGGTATGCCCGCAGTCAACGCACGGACAAGTTCGCCTTCACTCACCACATCTGCGCCTGCGCCTAATTTGGCAAGCGTGGCGAGTACGGCGATATTGGAATTAGCTTTAACCGAATAAGCAATCAGCGCTTTGCGACCTTTGAAAGCGTCAGCAAAGACGTTAAAATGGCGTGTGAACGTCGCGGTGGAATAGACATAGGCGGGTGTGCCGACAGTTTTTGCAATAACGCGCAGGGCAACGTCTTCGGCAAACATTTCGCCGTCTTTATAATCGAAATGGCGCATGATTAGCTGTCTGTGTTAGGTGTAACGGGTTGGGTTTTGTTAGACTTATCGCCCCAGATTGGTGGCGGCGTTTCGAGGTCACCTTTAATGCCACACCCCCCAAGTAAGAAGGCAGACGTAAGAGCGACAGAGAGTAAGCGTTTGCAAGTCATAAGTCTTTCTAAGCCTATGCAGCCAAGGCGTAAAGCGGATTCGCCTGTGGCAGAACATATCACTGACATATGAACTATGTTTCACTCGCCATTCATGCGAACGTTGGGGATAGTGATGCAAATTTAAGGGTCGGATTATGCGATTAATTATTGGGGTCGGTTTAGGGTTGTCATTGATGGTCAACGTATCTGCGCAAGCAGATGATTTTAACCGTGACGCCGTACGTGGCGAAACATATTGCTTCCCGACCCAATTCGCGATTGAGACGGTCGGCAAGTTAAAGGGCGCAGATGCCGATAAAAAAGACGTTGTTGCCCCGCCGCTCACGCCTCGCTTTCGGATATTTGACGGAGGCGTTATGCCCACGCGCTATTTTATCAAAGGCGAGCAGGAGATAGACTTCACGATTGCGCCCAGCGGCGCCACGCCAGATTTTATGACAAAAGTGGAGCGCGCTGAAAAAGACAGCGAAATTTGCATCACAGACCCCACGCGCATAGGCCGCCCAGGTGATGACGAAGGGTTGTATTTTGAGATGGGCCTCACGCCTGAATTTAAAAACACCTCTGGCATTTACAAAATGGAGGAGCTCAAAGAAGGGACTGATGACGGGAAGTCACTTTATAAAAAAATGATTCCCGCTGTTGCGCGCATGTTTATGCCGAGCACAGATCATTTATCACTTCGCTATGAGGCTGAGGGGACGCCGTTCCAGGCGGTTGCTTATAAAGATGGCAAAGCGTTGCCCTCCATAAAGTCTGAAATCTATAATGAGGCCTATGTGTTTGATTTGGATGACTTAGAAGATATGGGGGCTGATACGCTTAAGATTAGTGGCGGACCTTATACGCTCTCACCTGTGCCAAGCATTAAGACCATGAAGAAATACGATATTGGCGAAAAGAAAATCTACACACAGAATGAAAACGGGGACTGGGTCAGATGATCAGGTATTTATTATTGACAGCCATTGCGTCTGCAATTTCAGCGCCTGCTTTTTCAGATGACATAGCTACGCCGGCCACACCTTCCGAGAAATGCTTTCCAGCCGAGGGACTTGTGAAATATTACGAAAAAATGAGCAGTCTCAAGCCTGCGCGCCTTGATACGCTTGAAGCCGTCATGAGTGCGGAATTTGTGCGCGATGACGAGACAATTGAGTTGCCAAAGTTTTGGTCGCGTCATGCGGGGCAGGACACATCGTTTACAGTCAGCGCGGATGGAAAGGTCACGGATTTTCACCCCAAAGTCAAAGCGCTTCCCAAAGAAGCAGAGCTTTGCGGACAGGTCAGAACGCCAGATGGCGAAGAGCCCAAAATTGGTCTGTCTATGGATAGTGATGTGGTGTTCAAAAACCGTACGGGGCCGTATTCACTCGCAGAGCTTCAAGACGGCGTCGGTGACGGGAAATCATTTTATAAGAAAATGTTTGGCGGGCCGATGGCCATGCTGGTCCCAAAGATGACTCATTTGACGGTGCAGTATCTTGACAAAGACACACCCCTGCAGCTGTCATTTACCCAAGACGGTGCGCCCGTGGCCATGCCGCCATTTGAAAAATTCGGCGGGACTTATGTCATCGGTCTTGATGATATTGAAGACACAGGTGCGGATACAATGATTGTTAGCGGCGGTGAGTTTAAACTCATGCCGAGCCCGAGTGTTAAAAAAATGAAAGCGCTCGGCTTTAGCGAAGACGAGGATGACGGAGATGATTAAGTTGGGCGATATGTGATGAAGATTGACTGGGTTGATGCCGACCAAGACGGCACATATTTTTGCGGCGATTTGAAAACTGATTACGCCAATGGTTTGGCCCAGTGGCTCGTCGTTATCATACAAACGGCGATTTCGCGCGGTGGGGAATGGAACGCTTTGATCGCTGACCTTTGGCCCAATTGTGAAAATTACTGCCGCCTCATTGGTCATGTTCAAATGGATGATGTTTCGGTCGGCTATGATACAGGGTTTCGATATTCGGCTGAACTTATTGATTGGGATAAGGCAGGCGTGAAGGCCGATAGTTTGCCGCAAATTGAAGCGTGGCTCAATCAGGCTGTGCAAGTGCCCGCCACCCGAGACGCGCTACGCAAAGCAAATGCCCAAAATCCGTTCGAGCTGCGCGTCACGACTTACGGCGCGGGTAAAATTAAAGAGGCAATTAGGATAGATTTTTAAGTCAGCGCGCATTAGCCTAGGGTTATGAAAAAACTTCTATTACTCAGTGCGTTTACTTTAGCTGCTTGCGGCCAGACGCAAAACTCAAATAGTTCAAGCCCCGTGTCCACGGCTCCGCCTACCAATATGCCAACGGCGGCGGATTACCCGTCACAAATTTCGCCTGAGCTTGCTGACCGTTTTTCTGCGCTGGCGCTCGCTTGTGTGCAGCAAGAATTCCCCAATAAAATCTCACGTACGACGGATACGGCAGAAGAAATTGGGCGACCTAAGGAGTTGTTCCCCGTGTTTTACGGTTGCTTTGATTGGCATAGTGCAGTGCATGGACATTGGCTACTTGTGCGGCTTTTGCGCGTCGGTCCGCAGGATGCGGCGTGGCGCGACGCGGCGATTGAAAAGCTTGAGCAGAATTTTACGCAAGACAACATCGCAGGCGAGATTGCCAATTTTGCGCGACCCGCACGCGGGTCTTGGGAGCGGCCTTACGGCGTGGCGTGGTTCTTACAACTGACGGCGGAGCTGCGGGAATATGATAATCCGCGTGCTAAAAATTGGCTTGAACGGCTGGCCCCGCTAGAAGCCGATATCGCGCAGAGCCTCAAAGAGTGGCTTCCAAAGCTCGCCTATCCGATACGGCTCGGCACGCATAATCAAAGCGCTTTTGCCTTTGGGCTAATGCTCGATTGGGCGCGCGTTGCGGGCGACGAAGAGATGGAGCGTTTGATAGTTGAGCGCTCAAAAGCGTTTCATATGAATGACGTCAATTGCCCGCTGGCCTATGAGCCGAGCGGAGAGGATTTCCTCTCGCCCTGCTTGATGGAAGCCGACCTCATGCGGCGAATTCTCACGCCCACAGAGTTCAACGACTGGTTCACGAAATTTATGCCTCACGTGCCAACGGACGGATCGGCGGACTGGCTGGCGCCAGGCATTGTCAAAGATATTACAGACGGTAAACTTGTGCATCTGGACGGGGTGAACAGCTCTCGCGCGTGGAACCTCTATAACATCGCGCGCGCCTTGCCAGAGGGTGATCCGCGCCGTGCCTCTCTTGTGGCAGCAGCGAAAGTGCATGCCGACACAGGTGTCGCCGCCGTAAGTGATGAGCATTACGCAGGTTCGCATTGGCTTGCGAGTTTCGCAACCTACCTTATGACGGATAGAGGCCAGAATTAATGCTCCGCCAAACGCCCACAATCGAAAGCCCCTGCAAACTCATTTGCGAAATAGATATCACATCTGCGCAGTGTAAAGGCTGCGGCCGTACCCGCGAAGAGATTGCCATGTGGACACGCTATTCCGATGTGCAGCGGCAGTTTATCATGACGGAGTTGAAAGAGCGGATGGGTGAGTTTGACGATGGCTGATGTCACAATGGAGTGGTTGATGGACGACTCTCTTGTGGCTGGCGCTGGACTTAGTCTCGCGAAGATGACGGTTGGCGTCGGTGTGACGTCAGAGGCGCATTTTCATTCAAACTGCACGGAAGTCATCCATGTCTTGGAGGGCGAGATAGAGCAGCGCATTGGCGATAATTGGCAAGCTCTAAAAGAAGGAGAGAGCTGCTTTATCCCAAAAGGGCAAGTGCATCAGACAAAAAATATAGGCAATCTGCGCGCTGTGATGATGATTGCTTACTCCGAAGGACAGCGAAATTATCAGACCCTATAGTTTCCCATGCATCTTCATCAATGCCAATTTCTGCGCGCCCATGATTGTAATCGCGTCTGTAATTTTCCCGCTCTCAATCTCGTCAAGCAAAGCCTCTAAACTCACGCGTCTTATCCGCAATTCCTCACTATCCTCAGGATGCGCTTCGCCTTGGGTGAGGCCGCGGGCGAGGAAAAGCTCGCCGTATTCATCTGTGATGGAATTGGACGTGTGAAATTTCAGGAACGGCTCCATCGTCTTGGCGGTGAGGCCTGTCTCTTCGGATAGCTCCATGCGAGCGGCGTCGATAAGCGTGCGCCCTTCTGGACACCCGCCCTCAGGCAGCTCCCAAGAATATTGCTCAAGCGGATAGCGGTATTGCCCGACAAGCGTAATCGTTCCGTCATCATGAAGCGGAATGACGCCGACCGCGCGGTTTTTAAAATGCATCCAAGAATAGGTCGCAGGCGAACCGCCGGGTGTCAGGCAGTCTTGGCTCTCAAGCGTGAACCAGGCGTTTTCAAATAGCCGCTTTTGCTTAAAGCGGGTCCAAGGGTCGCGCGCCTCGCAAAATGCGTCGCGCGCCTCGCAAAAAGGGTCAACGGTCTCGTCAAATTCTTTAGCCACCGAGTTGGGCCTGCCAACGTGCAACTTGCTTGGCGACATTATTCGGTGCGGTTCCACCGTAGCTCACCCGCGAACTCGCGGAGGCGAGTGGAGAGAGGACGGAATAGACATCCTCATTAATACGCGGCTCAATGGATTGCATGTCTTTGAGCGCGAGGGCGTCGAGCGTCTTACCTTGCTTTTCCGCAATAGCAACGATCGTGCCTGTGACGTGATGCGCGTCGCGAAACGGCATATTAAGTTTGCGCACAAGCCAATCGGCGAGGTCTGTCGCGGTAGAGAAGGCGGCCCCTGCGGCGTCAGCTAAAACCTCTTTATTGGGTGACATATCTTTGACCATGCCCGTCATGGCTGCGAGCGCGACTTCGAGCGCCTCAAACGCGTCAAAGACGGGCTCTTTATCTTCTTGCATATCTTTGGAATAGGCGAGTGGGAGGCCCTTCATCACGACCATTAATGTCGTCATCGCGCCCATGATGCGCCCAACTTTGGCGCGCGTCAGCTCCGCCGCATCAGGGTTGCGCTTTTGCGGCATGATAGAGCTGCCTGTGGTGAAGCGGTCAGAGAGGGTAATGAAGCGGAACTGCGCGCTCATCCACACGACAATTTCCTCAGACAGGCGCGAAATATGTGTCGCGCAAATGCTCGCAGCGGCAAGCGCTTCAAGCGCAAAGTCGCGGGCAGAGACAGCATCCAGAGAATTGGCCATCGGCCCGTTCTTAAAGCCAAGCGCCTTGGCCGTCATCTCGCGGTCAATAGGGTAAGGCGTCCCCGCCAAAGCAGCCGCGCCGAGCGGACATTCATCCATGCGTTCATAGGCATCTTGAAACCGCGTTTTATCACGCTCAAACATTTCCACATAGGCGAGCATATGATGGCCAAATGTCACGGGCTGTGCGCTTTGTAGGTGGGTAAAACCTGGCATGATGGTATCAGTATTTGCAGCTGCTTGCGCCACGAGCGCGCGTTGCAAATCCTCGAGCATAATCGCAAAGAGCGCGACATGCTTTCGCACCCAGAGGCGGAAATCTGTCGCGACTTGATCATTGCGAGAGCGTCCTGTGTGAAGCCGTCCTGCCGCATCGCCGATTTTATCGCGCAGGCGCGCTTCGATATTAAGGTGAATATCTTCCAGCTCGCGCGACCATGGAAAGGTGCCGTCTTTCATCTCGGTCGCAATTTCGTCGAGCCCAGCATGAATAGCGTCGCGGTCAGCCTTTGTAATAATGCCTTGCGCGGCGAGCATGTTGGAATGCGCTTTAGAGCCTGCGATATCTTGATCGGCGAGTTTGTGGTCAAAATCGATAGAGACATTGATGGCCTGCATGAGCGCGCCCGGCTCTGCGCTAAATCGTCCGCCCCACATTTTTTGGCCTTGTTTGGCTTTTGTTAGCGAGGCTTTGGGCTTATTACTTTCGGTCATGGAACTCTCTAAAATCTTCACAGTTAGCAACGCCATCAAGGTCATGCTGTTATTTGGCGTCTTTGCCCTGATTGGCGTGTTTGTGCAATCGTGTAACGGGCCCGAAGACCCGATGGAGAGGTTTGCCGTAAAAAGCTTAAAAAAACTTACTCAGTTGGAAAACCCGCCCCTTCGGCCTGCGCTGACCTTTCAAACGCTTGATGGAGAGGAGGTCAGCCTTGATAAATATGACGGGCAGATCGTGCTGATGAATGCGTGGGCGACATGGTGCCCACCGTGCGTGGCGGAAATGCCCTCGCTTGATCGCCTCCAAGCCTTACGCGGTAGTCCTGATTTTGTCGTGGTCCCGATTAGCCTCGACCGTACGCCAGAGGAGGCCAAGCTCTGGCTGGAAAAGAACGAGTTGCGTAATCTAGAGAGCTGGCATGACACGAGTTACCGATTTACGGGCGAAGCCATGCTGCCCGGGCTGCCGACCACAATTTTATATAATCGCGGTGGCCGCGAAGTCGCGCGCCTGCCAGGTGAAGCGGCATGGGATAGCGAAGAAGCGCTGGCGTTGATTGATTATCTGATTGCGCAGTAGGCACCTGACGCTAAACTTGGGCTATGACTAATGCTCTGACCCTTCCGCCCAACACCATACGCGCGCACATCGTAGACGGCGCAGATATTGATCCCGACGCTCACATTCGTGTCGCGCCCGTGCGCAGGGACTGGATGGACGCAGTTCCAGAAAGCTATATTTACCGCTGCATCCCGTTGCTTGCCGCCAACACCATGGGATGGGAGCTTTTAAATCCAGTGGAATCGCGCGTGTTTTGGGACGGCGGCGCGGGCACAGAAAACGTCAAAACAATTTGCCGAAAGCCTGGGCCGTTTACAGCAAGTTCTCATTTCGGCAGCGCTATTGTGACGTGGTATGTGCCGTTTTTATTTCGCACGTCAGCAGATTTAGGGCTCTATATTACAGGGCCCGCCAATCACGAACATCATGACGCGCAGCCGCTCGATGCTTTTGTGCGCACAGATTGGCTGCCCTTTCCGTTTACGATGAATTGGAAAATCTGCCGTGCCAATACGCCTGTGACGTTCAAAGCGGGCGAGCCGATTGCGCGGATTATGCCCTATCCTATTGCTATGATTGACGAGACGCAGCTTGAGATTACAACGCTTGCTTCTGACGCAGGGTTCAAAGCCGAAGTCGAAGCCTTCGGTCAGGCACGCAAAGCAAATGTCTCCGCGCAAAAGGAAAATGCAGCCAAAGCGCTCGCGCGCGGCGAGGCCCCGACCACCGACGGTGTTTGGAACGCGCAATATGTGCGCGCCAAAGGTGAGGCTAAGGGCGAGAGTTTTGCCCCGCATCAAACGGTGTTTAAGCCCAAGCCCGCGACTGACACCCGCTAAAGGCGCGCCGTTTTGTCAGGCGTTGCGCGGCAATCGTTAGATTTAATGTTGGCTTACGGGAACCTTACCAAACCATGGCCAAATTATGCGCAGTAAAAGCACCATGTTATCGCGCGCTTAGCCTGCAATGCGGCGCAAATAAGACAAATTTTAAATGACGCTAAGATGGATTTTCTGTCACTTGAGCTATTTGGGCGGTGGGCGCAGCTTAAGCCTGTCGCTGGGGGCGTTTCAAAAAGGAGGCATTTATGCCCAATAATAATTCGACACTTAACCGACTTAATATGGCGATCGTTGCGACGTCTCTCGCCTTTCTTCCCGCTGTTGCGCAGGCTAACCCACCGATAGATGGCGAGAGCGGGATGCAAATGAGCACTGAGCCAAGCTCAGGCGGCTTTGCGGGTTCAGATTTGGACGGTAACGGTACTCTCGATATGTCAGAGTTCACACTTTACGCAGATGACCGTGCTGTGGCAGGTGATGCTGATTTCACGGCCATCGTCTCTTCTGGCGACTACGAGACCGCGTTCAAACTGCTTGATAGCGACGGTAGCGGTGACCTCAGCGAAGCCGAGGTCACAGGCGATGACGCATATGACGCAGATAAATATGAGGATGTGGACGACGCAACTGAAGAGTAAGCGCCGTACCATTCCTTAAAAGATGACCGACCCGTCTCTAAGCTGCGGCGGGTCGGTTCACAGTTTTTTAGGTTTAAAGACTCGTCTTCTCGCGCCGCTCATGCGTAGATAGGGTATGACAATCCACCTTCAAAAGCTATCAGTCGGCTCGGAAAGCATTGATACGCTCACGGCTTGGCAGAGACATGTCGTACGTAAACGCAAAGCGAGCGGTCTTTCGCCCGTGCATGAACATGTTACGCGCATGTTTCCCAAACAGGTCGATGCGCTGCTCGACGACGGCTCTATTTATTGGGTGATTAAAGGCCAAATTTTGTGTCGTAATCCGATTGTGGGTCTTGAAGAGCGCATCGGGCGCGACGGTATAAGGCGCTGCGCCATTCTGATGACACCCAAAGTGGTCCCTGTCATGCCGACTCCAAAGCGCCCCTTTCAAGGGTGGCGTTATCTCAAGCCCGAAGATGCGCCTGCGGATCTGACCGAACAGAGCGGGGGCTTAGAATTGCCAGCGCACCTTCGTGGAAAGCTCTCAGACCTTGGAGCTTGGTAAACCTTAAGCTCATTTAATTGAAATTGCATTGACCTACAAAAAAGCCCCCGTCTCTTCTGAGGCGAGGGCTTTTTAATTTCATTTTAGCGAGCTTAGAATGTGTAGCGCGCTTTCACGTAGTACTGACCACCATTAAAGCCAAATGGAGCAGACTCTGGATAAAGCTGACCTGTGCCACCTTGTCCTGGGTTTTCATCAGGATAGTTGTCGAGGAAGTTTTGTGCCCCAACAATCAACTCAACGCCTTCATAGACATTTACGCCGACTTCTGCGTCAAAGACGAACTCTCCGCCGACAGCAAAGTCGTTACCGTTATCAAACCATGGACCGTAATAATTTGTACGAACAAGCGCACGCCAATTATCTTGCGAGTGGTTGATAGTCAGGTTGCCACGCCAATTTGGTAGGGCTTCTTCGAGAGCAAGAACACGGTTGCCATCAATTGGAGCCACAACGCCCAAATCAGTAACTTTCGTTTTCGTGTAGTTCGCCGCTAGAACGGCCGTAGTGAAGCCATCTTGACCAAAATCAAGTGGAGCTTTCGCCACAATATCCAAACCCTGTGTTCTGGTTGAGAATGAGTTTGTGAAGAAGCGGAACTCTCTTAAGTCTTCAAAACCGACATAATCACTGCGATTCAATGCATTCGCTGATGCAAGTGATGTCAACGCGTTAGCAACATTTGAATTATCGTAATCAGCCACGTTTTGCTGATCTGCAAGGAAATCAAGTGCGTCGATAAAGGCAATGTCGTCTGAAAGCGCGATACGGTCATTCACTTTGATATTGAAGTAATCAAATGTCCAATCAATCGGGCCTGTCGCGAATGCGATACCTGCAGAGATGTTTTCCGCTGTTTCAACGTCAAGCGTTGGACGCTCACCAAATGAGTCTTCTAAGAAGTCAGCGGCAAGTTGGCCTGGATTTGTTGAAAGAGGGATAGTTCCTTGATCAATCAATTCGCCACCAATGATTTGCGTCGTCACGTTACGTACAGTTGCCTGACCCGCTGACGGGGCGTGGAAACCTGTAGAGTAAGTTGAGCGCAAAGTGATGTTGTCAGACACGCGATAAAGACCAGCAATTTTAAAGTCGAGATTATCACCGAAGTTTGAGTAGTCTGAATAACGGACTGCTGTTTGAAGTGTAAGCTCATCAGAGATGTCAGCTTCAAGTTCGCCGTAAACGCCGATATTGTCTTGGCTTTCTTCTTGTGACGCGTTGAACCCGCCAAAGCCGTTTGAGCTTGAGGAGAAGCCTTGGCTGACAAGCGGACCAAGCGCGAATGACGCTGGGTCACCGGCTGTGATTTCAAATGTCTCTTCGCGGTACTCTGCACCGAAAGCGACGTTCAAATCAGACGCCCAACCGTCAACAGGGACAGCAAAGTTGAAGTCAGCATTCGCGCCAAATTCTGTCTGAGTGTACGCACCAGGTGTGAAGTCACGTGGTGAGTCTGGCCCGAGTGACGCGTTAAGCGTATTGCGAATAAAGAACTCTGTGTCTGATTCACCCCAAGAAGCTGAGAGGTCATAACCAAGGCCGCCGAATGCGCCGCGGAAACCACCTGTCACAGCTTTGTCGGTGTTATTACCACCAAAGCGTGGTACGAAACCGCCAGGGATTGTTTCAACGAATGAGAAACAGTTCGGGTCAGCTGTCACTTGTGCAAGCACTGTTGGATCAGGAGAGACACCGCCGTTTACGAGTGGGATACCAGCTGGGCAAGACCCACCAGTTCCGACACCGTCAAGATCGCCAACGAGAATTGAAGCGCCGCCGTTAGCGTCAAGATTGCCGTCCGCATCAACAATTGGTCCACGGTAAACACCGCCACGGTTTGTTGGGTTACGGTAAAAGAAGCCACCTGTTGCTGTACGCTCATTATAGTTACCAAAAGCATAGGCTTCGATATCATCTGTAAGTTCAAGACCTGTGTTGACAAAAAGTTTGATTTCGTCGTCAACATCAGGCGTACCCCAATACTGTGCAAATTCATCAGTATATGTGTTGATTGTGAGGTTATCAGCTGCGGCTGTGTTTCCGCCAGCAATAAGGGCGGCAACATCATTACGCTGTGCCGCACGGACTGTGCCTTTTGTTTCGCCGTATTCGCCTGTGATATTGATGAAGCCACGCTCTGTAAGAGGAAGGCCGATATTCCCGCCAATGCGGTAAACATCGCCATCACCTTCGTAGGTCTGACCCCAAGAGGCTTCGACCATGCCGCCTTCCGCAGCGTCTTTAAGTTGGAAGTTGATCACACCCGCAATCGCGTCTGAGCCGTACTGCGATGACGCACCGTCGCGCAGGACTTCAACTTGCTTTAGCGCGAGTGATGGGAAGACAGAAATATCAACACCTTGGGCACCGTCTGAAATACCGCCGCCTAGGAATGAGATGACTGAACCACGGTGACGACGCTTACCGTTCAAAAGAACAAGTGTGTTATCAGGTGATAGGCCGCGCAAGTTAGCAGGGCGGATGATTGTCGCCGCATCAGAGATTGGCTGTGCATTGACGTTATAGCTTGGCACGACGTTGCGAAGTAGGTCGCCAATATCGCCAACGGCTTGGTTCGTAAACTCAACTCCAGAGATGATATCGACAGGTGCAGGTGTGTCCGCCGCTGAGCGGGCCGCACGGCGCGTACCAATTGTAATAATTTCATCTTCGATAACGCTTGTGTCGGTGTTATCTTGGGCAAAAGTTGGCGTTGCCATCATTGTTGCAAGCATTGCGCTAGACGCGGTTGCTGCAAGCATGGCCTTCAGTGAGAGGTGTGTCATGAATATTTCCTTCGTTATCCAGTTATGTTTCTGGCTGTTGATCTTTGACAATGATCTGCCGTCATATTAGGCAATTTTTATATCTAAACAAAGACTGCACTTTTTGCAGACGCTTGATTCTTGCGGTTTGTTGTAAAAATGACACAAAATTTCTCCGATTGTAGAATGTTTCTTTGAACAATTATAGATTTCCGTAAGGGGACTATTAGTTTAGCTTATTTTGTGAGGACAATTCGTGTGCACTTTGAATCTGCAACTGGCAAAAGAAAGCGATATTCCCAAAATAAAGTCTCTTATGGAGCGCGCCATTCGGGAATTGCAGAGAGACTATCTCACAGATGCACAAATAGAAGCTTCATTTGTGGCTATGGGACTCGATACGCAGTTGATTGAGGACCAAACTTATTTCGTCGTCTGTGAAGGAGAAACAATTGTCGGTTGCGGCGGTTGGTCACGTAGGTCAACGCTTTATGGTGGCAATCATAGCGCTGGGCGCAACGCGAGCTTACTTGATCCGGGCAAAGACCGCGCGCGTATCCGCGCCATGTATTGCCATCCAGATCATACCAAACGCGGGATTGGCCGCATGATTTTAGAGGCGGGCGAAAAAGCAGCCAAGGCGGAAGGGTTCAAGGCGCTAGAAATGGCCGCGACCAAGGCTGGCGAGCCGTTTTATCTGCGCTGCGGCTATCATATCGAAAGTGAATGGGACGATACCAACGGCGCTGTGCCCGTGCCCTTGTTGACTATGGTGAAGGCGATTTAAATGCTTTTAGTAATGCGTGTTGCCGAGGGTGGATATTTCGCCTGCCATTCAAGTGCGCGAGTCGGACGCGGCGACAACTCGCCACCGCAATTGGGGCATGCGCTCAAATCACAGTCTGTACAAAACGTGCACTCAAGCGAGCAAATCACGGCGCCTTCTTTTTCCGCAGGTAAATCTCTGTCGCAATTTTCGCAATTTGGGCGCATCTCAAGCAAATCAGTCACCAATCGCGCAATTATCGATTAGCCGCACGGTCTTGCCGTCTTTGCCATTACGCGGGCAGTGGGCGGCAATTAAAAGCCGCGCGGGGCGGTCAATCTGGCCCTCATGTAAAATCGTCAGGCTATTGACCGAGGCAACGGTGACGTAATCCACACTTGTAAAGCCTGCGACTTTCAGCGCGTCAACTGCCGCAAAAACGCAGTGCTGGATATCTTTTCCTTTTGCGAGTTGCTTGGCACAAGCAAACATTATGGTGTTGAGTTTACGCGCCGTCGTCAGTCCGCTTGCGTCGAAATATTTATTGCGAGAGGAGAGCGCAAGACCGTGTTCGTCCCGCGCAATGGGCGCGCCGATAATCTCTATCGGCATGTCTAAATCTTCGACGAGACGCCGAATGGTGGCAAGTTGCTGATAATCTTTCTCACCAAACACCGCCACATCAGGGGCAACACGGTTCAGTAGCTTGGTAACGACTAAGGCGACGCCCTCAAAAAAGGTGGGGCGGTGATCTGTCTCAAGATTATCGGCTACCCCGCCGACTTTGATGTGCGTCGCATGATGGGCGTTATACATGCTGTCACGCTCAGGAATATAGACAAGGTCACAGCCGACAGAGGCGAGCTTTTCAATGTCCTCTTTTTCTGTGCGGGGGTAGCTTTCAAAGTCTTCACCAGGCGCAAATTGCGTCGGATTGACAAAGATACTCGCCACAGTTTTACTGGTTTTTGTTTTTGAGAGTTCGACAAGTGAGAGATGCCCGCTATGCAGCGCGCCCATGGTCGGGACAAAGCCAATCGTCTCGCCCGCGCCGCGCCATTCCCAAATCTGGCCGCGAAGCTCGCGTATGTTACGGACAATAAGAGGCATTTGGGTCATGAAGACAGACCTAAATTAGCGAGCGAAGAATAACAAACTTTTTCATTGACTACAGATGTAATCTATCTTTATAACTACATTTGTAGTCATAAGTTTATTTGGTGTCCTATGAAACGTATTTCGCAATCCGAGCTAGAAGTGATGTCTGTGCTTTGGCGCAAAAGCCCACTCGCCGCGTCCGACGTGATTGCGGGACTGCCGAAATCCAAAACTTGGTCAGACCGCACTGTGAAAACGCTGCTCGCGCGATTGGTAGAGAAGGGGGCATTGTCCACAATTCCCGATGGGCGGCGCTATCTCTATGCGCCTTTGATTACGCAAGAGACTTACGCAGGGCAGGCTGCGCGCAGCCTATCTGAGCGGTTATTTGGGGGGCGCGCCGCCCCGCTTGTCGCCCATCTCGCGGAAAGAGACGGGCTCTCTGATGAAGATATTGCCGAGCTAGAAGCGCTCCTTAAGGAGCTTAAGTCATGATGAACCTCAGAAACTTATCACCTGACACTCTATTGGCTTGGGCAATGCAAACGGGCTTCGCCGTGACGTTGCTGATTTTACTCGTGCTCGTCATGCGGCGTCCGTTTGCAAAAATTTTTGGCGCAAGAGCGGCCTATGCGCTTTGGGCTTTGCCTCTCTTGCGGTTGTTTTTACCAAATGTCATGATTTCAGAGGCGATGCTGCCATGGATGAAGACTGCGCCCTCTGAGACGATGGCGCCAATGCCATTTAGCACTGAATTTAACTCTACTTTTACGGCCTTACCCAGTGCTGAAGCTCCAATTAATTGGGCCTTAATCGCGCTCACAATCTGGCTCAGCGGTGCCGTTTTGTTTCTAACGCTTCAAACCATACGGCATAAAAACGCGCGACGTGGCCTATTGAAAAAATGCGCCCCTATTTCTGATGAGTTAGCCAAAGCGGCAAATCTGGCCGCAAGTGAATTAGACTTAAGCCAACCCCCTAAACTCTTTATAAGTGAAGACAATGCAGGACCGATGGTCATGGGCATTGTTTCGCCCATCGTCATTCTACCGCGTGATTTTGAAACGCATTTCAACCCGATGCAAAGACGTCTCGCCCTCTTGCATGAGCTTGCGCATTTGCGTCGTCGTGATCTTTGGGCCGCGAGCCTTGCGCTTGGTTTTCGAGCGCTAAACTGGCCTAACCCGCTTGTGCATTTTGCGGCTCGCGCCTTTCGTGCAGACCAAGAGGCGGCTTGCGACGAGACGGTGCTCTCTTTGTTAGAAGGGCATGAAAACGCGCGCCAAAACTACGGCGAAACGCTCTTGCAAGCGGCCAAGTTGGCCTCTTCTTCACCTCGGTTCAGACCACACGATGTGCCAATCGGTCTGACCATTTCACACCCGCTAAAGGAGCGAATTATGACAATAAAAACACCCCAGACAAAAGCTGGACAGCTGATGCGCAGCGCGGCTTTTAGTGCGGTTCTTCTCGGAGCACTGGCGACACTGCCTTATTCCGTCGCGGCTGCTCATCCCGATGACACGCTCGCAGGTGGGACCGTTAGCAGTAGCACGAAATCATCCCACAGTAATAAGCGGCATAAAATTGTATCCGTCGTGACAGGGGACAATAACGGAAACCCGTGGGAGAAAAAGTTTGAGATTGAGGTCAAGAACGGCAATATCACAGCTTTCGAGACCGATGAAAAAATGGGCCGTAAACGCCAAATGGCGCTTAGCGAAATAAGGAACTTCGACGCGGATGTGATGAACGGTTCGCGATGGTCTTTGCGTGTAGACGAGCGTGGGCAACTTATTTTGCTTAATCCCGATACGGCGAGAGCCTTCCAAGCCGAAGGTGGTCAAGGACTGCTTATGCCGCCACCGCCGCCAGTCCCGGCCTCTCCAATCCAAGCCCATTCGATCGCAGAGCTGCCCGCTATTCCCATGCCGCCAACCCCAATGATGGAAGCGTTTGTCATGCACGGTCCTGAAATGAATGATATGCAAATGGCCCATGCACGCCTTGAGGCGGCGCGCGCCATGCTCGAAGGCACAAAAGATTCGTCTATGTCTCCAGAGGTCTTAAAGAAATTGGAAGACGCCCGTCAAACGCTCGCCGAGGCGCAAGCTGCGCTGAAGGCCTCTAAATAGATTCATTTAAAAACGAGGGTCGCAAAAACGCATAGCTCTTGCGACCTATTGGCTCTCGACTTTCCGCCAGCTTAAAGCTTAATCTCTGTCGAGAGGCAGAGATTATGTCCGAAGGCACAAAGCTCTACTCGCACCGCCACGACGACGCCGTGCCGTCATTTGACGATGCGGGTCCGCGCACGGTTATGGACGCCAATTGCGCGCTTTGTGCGAAAGGGGCGCGTTGGATTGCGCGGTCTGACACTCGCCGCGAATTTAAAATAATCCCCCTACAAACTGAGCTTGGCGCCGCGCTCATGCGTCATCACAGCATGGACCCCGCTGATCCCACATCTTGGCTATATCTCGAAGACGGGCGCGCCTACAGCTCGCTTGATGCGTTCATGCGCGTGGGCCGCCGGTTGGGCGGTGTCTGGCACCTGCTATCTGTGGGGCGCATCCTGCCAAAAGTTCTCGCAGATAAGCTTTACCGCTTGGTCGCCCGCAATCGTTACCGACTGTTTGGGCGCGCTGATTTATGCGCTTTGCCTGACCCCGCCGTGCGCGAAAGGCTGCTGACATGAAACTTCTTATACTTGGCGGATACGGCGTATTCGGGGGGCGGCTCGCGGAGTTAATATCTGACATTCCCGCGCTTGAGGTTTTAATCGCGGGACGGACGAAAGCTAAAGCTGACGCTTTTCGCGCGGGGATTTCAGGTGCTGCGACTTTTATCCCATACGCGCTTGACCGTTCAGATATTGCGCGCGCCCTCGAGGCGCAAAAGCCTGACATTGTCATAGATGCCTCTGGACCTTTTCAAGATTATGGCGATACGCCCTACACAGTTGTTAAAGCCTGTATCGCGGCGGGTGTGAACTATCTTGATTTTGCGGACGCCTCGGATTTTGTCTTTGGTATCTCGGCCTATGACGCGGAAGCCAAAGCGGCGGGCGTCAGTGTCCTTTCTGGTGTGTCGAGCTTTCCCGTGCTGACAGCTGCGGTGCTGCGCGACATGGCAAAGACGATGGATATACATTCTGTTACAGGCGGCATTGCACCGTCGCCCTATGCGGGAATTGGGTTGAATGTTATGCGCGCGGTTGTCGGCTATGCCGGCGGGCCTGTGGCGCTACAACGCGGCGGCGAACAGGTTGAAGCGGTAGGATTGGGAGAAAGCCTGCGCTACACCGTCGCCGTGCCTGGTCGCGTGCCGCTGCGTAACATTCATTTCTCACTTGTCGAAGTCCCCGATCTGCAAGTCATTCCGCGCGATATGCCGAGTATTAAAGATATCTGGATGGGGGCGGGGCCCGTACCAGAGTTCCTGCACCGCATATTAAACGGGCTTGCCATGTTCCGAGCTGCCTTCAAGCTCTCATCATTTGAGCCGCTCGCCCCGCTTTGTTATCGCGTGCTTAATCTGATGAAATTTGGAGAACATCGCGGCGGTATGTTTGTTGAGGCAAAAGGCACGCGCGACGGGCAAGAGGTCACCCAATCTTGGCACTTGCTCGCTGAAGGGGACGATGGGCCTTATATTCCGTCTATGGCGATTGAAGCGATTGTCAGGAAATGGCTAGCGGGTGAACGCCCTGTGATAGGCGCAAGGCCGGCGACCCGCGCGCTCGAATTATCTGATTATTACGCGCTCTTTGAAGGCCGTACGATTTACGGCGCAATACGAGAACAACAGCCTGAGGCACCGCTATACCGTCAGATATTAGGCGAGGCCTTTGAGGGTTTGCCACCTATAGTTCGTGAGTTGCACGATTCAAAAGCTGATAGGCAGTGGTTAGGGACAGCCACATGCGGCGGTGCGAGCAATCCTATTGCGGCTTTAGTCGCGCGCCTTTTTGGCTTTCCGCCAAAGGCAGAAGATGTCCCCGTCAGCGTGACCTTTATAAGAAAGAATGGCCGTGAAATTTGGACAAGGGATTTCGGCGGTAAGATTTTTGAAAGCGAACAATATGCGGGTGAGGGTAGAAATACGCATCTCTTGATGGAGCGCTTCGGCCCTATCACAGCGGCGCTCGCGGTTGTCGTTGAGGACAGCCAACTCCAACTCGTGCCACGGCGGTGGTTTTTCTTGGGGCTGCCTTTACCCAAAATCCTCTTGCCAAAGCCTGAGAATTTTGAACGAGAGGTTGATGGAGCCTTTGAATTTGACGTGACGATTGCCGCGCCCATCATCGGCCGTCTTGCGTCTTATAAAGGTCACCTCATGTCTGATAACACGTCAGATTAAATCCCTATTTCCCCTGTCCCGCGATTGTGATTTACGACCCTTACGTGCGCGCCTATAGTTTTAGAAATATATATGAAGGGTTCTCATGCGCGCAATTTTTATTTTTCTTGTTTCTCTCATTGTGCTGGGCTGTCAACCTGTCTCGAATGGAACGAGTTCTAGCGGTTCAAGCGATGTTCTGGCAGGCCTTGATCACCGCGCTGGCTTTATTGACTTATATGTCGATGAAAAAACAAACCGCGTTCTCGCGAAACTTCCGCCCGCAGCCGATGACGGCGTCGCTTTGCGCTTTATTCACACGGCGCGCCTGACGGCTGGGCTTGGCTCTAACCCTGTGGGGCTTGATCGCGGTTGGGGCAGTAGCGGCGCGATTGTTGTGTTTCGCCGCATAGGTGACAAGGTCATCATTGAGCAAGAAAACACAGCTTACCGCGTAAATCCCGATAACCCACTTGAAGAACGGGCCGTGCGCGAAAGTTTCGCAACGTCTTTCCTCGCCAGCGCCAACGTCATGAATGATAAAGACGGCCTTGTGATTGATCTCACAGACTTTCTCACCTCTGATATTTTAGGGCTTGTCCAATATCTCAAAGACGCAGAGCAAGGTAGTTTCAGCGTCGCCAAAGACCGCACTTTAGTGGACACAAAAAATGTTTTCGCCTTTCCTGACAATGTAGAGATGGATGTCTATTTCACGCTGACGACTGCCGATCCTGGCCGCGAAGTCGCGACGACAGCGGCCAATGGCAAAGATGCAACGCTGATTCAGCACCATTCTTTTGTGCGCTTGCCAGAAGATGGCTATACCCCTCTGAAATCTGACCCGCGTGCGGGCGCCGTTGAGCAAGTCTATTATGATTATTCGGCAGCGCTCAACGCCCCCATCGAGACGCGAGTTGCGCGTCGTTATCGTCTTGAGAAAAACGCGGACGGCAGCACAAAAGACCCTATCGTGTTTTACATTGATAGCGGTGCACCAGAACCTGTCAAAGGTGCACTTCTCGACGGCGCACGCTGGTGGGCCGACGCCTTTGCTGAGGCAGGCTTTCCCGATGGCTACCGTGTTGAGGTGCTGCCCGAAGACGTCCATCCGCTTGATGTGCGCTATAATGTTGTCCAATGGGTGCACCGCCAAACGCGCGGTTGGAGTTACGGCGGCGGTGTCTCTGATCCGTGTACAGGTGAAATGCTAAAAGGTCATGTCAATCTGGGCAGCTTGCGCGTCCGTCAAGACCGTATGATTTTTGAAGGTCTCGCGGGCACAGCGAAAACAGGCACGGGCGCAGATGATGACCCTATTGAGCTCGCGCTAGACCGCATCCGTCAATTATCTGCACACGAAGTTGGCCATGCGCTTGGCTTTGCGCATAACTTCGCGGCGAGCACATATGGCAAAGGCAGCGTCATGGATTACCCTGCGCCTGATGTGCGCGTCACAAATGGAGAGATGGATTTCTCTAATACTTACGGTGTCGGCGTGGGGGCATGGGACAAATTTGCAGCGAGCTGGCTTTACGGCGAAACGGATGATGCAGGTCGTGAGGCGCTCGTGCAAAATGCTCTCTCTCGTGGGCTTGTGTTTGTCGCGGATACTGATGCGCGCGGTGTTGGCACTGCCCACCCAAAAGGTAATATTTGGGACAATCGCGCGGACCCAATTTTGGGTCTGAAAGATGCGATGGAAGTGCGGGCCTTGGCCCTGAATAATTTCGGCGCAGACCGCATTGCGCAGGGACAAAACCAATCTGATCTTAATAATGTTATCGTGCCGATTTATCTTTATCACCGCTATCAAGCGGCGGCCGTCGGTAAGCTGATTGGCGGTGTGGAATTTAATTATGCCAAGCGCGGCGATGGTCAGCGGCCCATGGAAATTGTGCCGACATCAACACAACGCGCCGCCTTGGATGCCCTCCTTACAACGCTTGACCCATCGGCGCTTGATGTCCCTGACGCCACGCTCAATTTACTCAGCCCGACGCTGCGCAGTTGGTCATTTGCTGACAGTGACCGCGAGCTCTTTCGGCGCAATGCTTACCCCGCTTTTGATGTCAGCGCGGCGGCAGATACGGCAGCGGATTTGACGTTTGATGTGTTGCTAGACCCGCGTCGTGCGGCAAGACTCGTGGAGTTTAAACGCCGCAACGCTGGCAATCTCGGCTTCTCTGATGTGCTGGAGGCGACACGGCGCTACGTCATGCAGCCCGCGCCAAATGCTCGGACAGAAACACTCTCCAAAACTATCCAAGCGCGCTATATTTTCGCGCTGATGGACCTCGGGCAAAGCGACACAACGCCCGTTGTGAAAGCCAAGACGGATGCTATGTTGCGTAAGCTGCAAGGTGATTTAGAGGCGCCGAATTCAGGTCATGAAAAATGGCTCGTCTCTAGAATTGAGGCCTATCTCAATCAGCCTGCAAAGCCCGCGAGCACAGTGACTGAGGCGAAGAAACTTCCGCCCGGCGGCCCTATCGGGATGGACGCTATGGAAAGCTGCTGGCACTGCGATTAAACTGAAATAGCTATCGCCTATAACAAAAGCCGCCTTCACAGTATGAAGGCGGCTCCTATTAAGCTGGGTCTAACGGGACACCATGCCCGCTTTGCCGTATATAAGTTCGGTACCCAATTTCGCTTTTACGAAAGTGCTGATCTAACAGCTTCGGGCAGACCCCTTAAACAAGATAAACAAAATCAACCTCCTTTCATAACGCGGCCGGACATCCGACGGCTTCCAATAAGGAAAGTGTAATCCCAAAAATAGCACAAGCGCAATAGAGAAATTTTATGAAATTTCAGTTGGCGTTAAGATGCTGTTTACCATAGAGGCGCGAGACTTCGCGGTCTCCAAAAATGAGTTAAGTCGGAATGAAATCCAAAGCCACACCATTATTACAATAACGCAAACCTGTTGGGCGGGGGCCGTCTTTGAAGACGTGGCCTTGGTGTCCGCCGCAACGGATGCAGTGATATTCTGTACGTGCCATAAACAGCTTGCGGTCAACCTTTGTGCCAAGCGCGCCTTCGATGGGCGCGTAAAAACTTGGCCAACCTGTACCTGATTCGTATTTCGTCTCAGATTTAAAGAGCGGCAGGGCGCAGCCTGCGCAGACAAATGTGCCGTCGCGTTTTTCGTCATTCAGTGGCGAGGTGCCCGCGCGTTCTGTACCTTCTTCGCGCAGCACGTAAAATTCCATCTCTGTGAGGCGGTCTTTCCACTCCGATTCCGTGAGATTGGCCCAGTCTGTATCGCTCATTTTCATATCCTTCATATCTGTAGGTGTTTGCGCGGTGGTTTCAGTGGCGGTGCACGCTGAAAGCCCCAAAGCAAGAGCTCCAAGTCCAATTTCGCGGCGCGATAATGTAATATTCGTCATAATGACCTCCTATTTGCACCCGTTTAAAATAGATACGCACAGAGGGCTAAACAAGTTGGGTCACGGTTTGGTGAGGGGGCATTAAAAGGACTGTCTATATATAAATGGCGTCACACAAAGCACGAGCGCAAAGAGGGCTGCTGCAATGGCATTTGATTTAAAGAGCTTAAGATAGTTCGGCGTGTTCGCTTTGAGAGCCCACCATTGCAAACCTAATATTATCAATAGAGGTGAAATTGATAGTACAGAAAGCCCAACGGCCTTGAACGTTAATACCTGTGTAAACGCATCGTTAATGACTTCCATTTGAAGGAATGGCCCCCGTAGAAGCGAAACAAATATGAGTGTTAAAGCTGCACTGTAACAAAGCCCAACACCAAGGCGAACATGTTTGCCAAATTTTCGTGCTGTGGATTTCACCCCAATAAGGGCGTCATCTTCAACATCTTGGCAGGCATATATTGTATCATATCCAATCGTCCAAAATATAAGCCCAAAATATAATATGATAACTGGCAAATCTATATGTCCAGTAGGGCTGTTGATGCTATAACCCACCAAGACTGCCCAGTTAAAGGTTAGGCCGAGCCACACTTGTGGCCACCATGTGATGCGTTTCATAAACGGATAGGCGGCGACCAGAGGAATAGAGCAGAGGCTGACAATCTGCGCAGGTTTCGGTAAACATAACAATACGATGAAGCCAATACCACATTGTAGCATCAACCAGACCCAAGCCTGTTTTGTGCTGACTGTACCTGCGGGAAGAGGGCGAAGTGCTGTGCGTTCAACCTTTGTATCAAGGTCCTTATCAACAATGTCGTTATAAGTGCAGCCTGCGCCGCGCATTGCGATAGCCCCGATGAGGATGAGAGCGGCCCATTTCAGTGTAGAGGGCAACAAAAACGCAACAGCGTTGTTTGCGTTGAGGCCATGAAGCGTATTTGGCATTAACCCCGCAAACGCTAGCCCTATCCAGCCCGGTAAAGTCAGCAACCAATATCCGACAGGACGGTCAAGCCGCGAAAGTTGCAGATAAGGCCGCAGCCCCTTCGGCGCACGGTAAACCCAATGGGTGCGGCTCGCATCTTTAATCACGTCTGTTGTTTCACCTGACATTTTTCGTGATTACGCGCATTTGCTGCGCTATGGAAGAACATGCGTGAAAATTATACTTTGCCTCGGCTTTATCTGGATACGCCTCTCATGGACGAGGCTGAAATTTCATTAAATAAGGCGCAAGCTCATTATATCGGCACTGTATTGCGTAAGGCAGTTGGCGAGAATGTGCGCGTCTTTAACGGCCGCGATGGTGAATGGCGTGCGCAAATTACCGAAATTGGGAAAAAGCGCGGCGGCTTAACGGTGACAGAACAACTCCGCCCGCATCAAAGCTGTCCTGATATTTGGCTCTGTTTTGCGCCTGTGCGGAAGCACCGCAACGCATTCATTTTTGAGAAGGGCACGGAACTTGGCGTGGCGCGCTTTCAACCTGTGCTGACGGCGCGCACGCAATTTCCTAAGATGCGCATTGATAAAGACAAGGCGCAAATCATTGAAGCGGCTGAACAAACAGAACGGCTGGATATTCCCGCGGTACGAGCAGGCGTCACGATCGCGGAACTTTTGTCGGGGTGGGATAAAGACCGTCTCCTAATATTTGCGGATGAGGCTGGCGATGCGCCGAGTGCAAGCGAAGTATTGAGCACGCTCGCGACAGATACGCCTTGCGCAATATTAATTGGTCCAGAGGGCGGCTTTACGCCAGAGGAACGCGAAACCTTGCGCGGCAAAGAGTATGTCCGCCCCGTCTCCCTCGGCCCACGAATATTGCGGGCTGATACGGCGGCGCTTTCATTATTGACGATATGGCAAACATATTTAGGGGATTGGTAGCGCTTGCCAACGCCTTTTATTTCCCTAGTCTAAATCCAGAAATTAAAGGGGAATATCATGGATCAGTTTTTAACACCTGTGCTCGCGCTCATTTTGTGGTCGCTCATTATTTGGACATTGATGTACGTGCGGCGCATTCCCGCAATGAACAAAGCGAAAATAGCGCCAGACACGGCGCGTAATCCAGACGGCGAATGGAAATCACGCTTGCCTGAAACGGCGCAATTCGCGGCGCATAACTATAATCACCTGATGGAGCAGCCGACGATTTTTTACGCGCTGATGTTTTATTTACAACTCTCAGGCAGCGCGGCAGGCGACGGCATGGCTTTGAAACTGGCTTGGGCTTATGTCATCTTGCGTGTGCTGCACAGCCTCGTACAGGTCACAGTAAACAAAGTCATGCTTCGCTTCGGACTGTTTTCTATCAGTACAATTGTCCTGATTATCATGGCCTGTCGCGCAGTAGCTGACGTGCTTTAAGACACCAAGTCTGGCTTTTGTAGCGCGTGCCAAACATCACAAAGCGCGGTGAAATCGGCGCTCTCATCTGGGTCGCGGTCAGAGTTGAGATCGGCAGGCGAATTGCGGGTGATTAAAATGCCGATAGGGAATTCCGTCTCCGCGTCAATGACGACACCGCCGCTCATACCTGTGACGACAGGCTCATCGGGTGTTTTGATATGCGCGATCCAAACGCCTGGGCTGCGCTCAAAATAGACCGTGCCGTGACGCACTTCCATATGACGAGAGCCTGCGGGATAGCCTTTGATAATCACGTCTTGACCCGCGCGCGGCGGGTCTGGCGCGATGAGCGGTAAAGTGCAGTCAATCACAGCGGCGTCTAGACCGTCGGGCCAACTGCGAAAATTATCACCGCAAAAGGGCGGGGTGAGGTCTTTGGCCTCGGTCAGCACATGGCCCGCTGTCACCCATCCGTCCCAATGCGAAAAAAAACTGCCGTAAGTTTGAAAGCCGGCTTCATTATAAAAATGACGGCGGACCTGCATCTCTGTGCCAAATGGTGCGTCTGGCTTAGGACGCGGCGTTGGGATTGATTTTGGTGCTGGGTTAGACCACGGCCCTGGTTTAGGAGCGGGCGTTGACGAAGAACTGGGCGGAACGGGCGCAGGCGGAGCTGTTTTATTCTCTTTTTTTAAGCCAAAAATGCCTTTAAGAAAATCACTCAACGCCATTATACTGTCCTCACTCCGGACGTATAGCTGGGCTGATTTTGCATTGGGGTAAAGTAGGAAGACCAAATAATGTTCCATCATTATATAAATTCTTGGATAGCGCCTGTCGTTATGAGCGCCTCACTCACATTTGCGGCTCTTGGTACAGCTTGCGCTGCTGAGCCGCCTCAAGCGCCTAAGATCAAAGCCTCACAGGTTATGGAGGCCCCGTCAGTCGTAGACCTTGATAAGAAAGACGAAGACGACGGTGAGCCGCGCCCTTATGACGAGACACGTGATGCGAAAGCTGATGTTAACGCCACGCTGATGAAAGCCCAAGCCGAGGGCAAGAAAGCGATTATCGTCATGGGTGCGAATTGGTGCCATGACAGTCGTGACCTCGCTGCGCATTTTATGACTCCGCGTTTTGAAAAACTTTTGAGCGAGCATTATGAATATGTCTATGTCGATATGGGTATTCGCAACCGCAATCTCGATATTGCCGCGCAATTTGGCGTGAAAAAAGTTGAGGGCACACCGACGGTGATTATTACCGACTCAAACGGCAAAGTGCTGAACGGGTCTACTGCGAAAACATGGCGCGATGCGGCGAGTCGCTCAGACGATGAAATTTATGAAGAGTTTGAAGACTACGCACTGGACGCTGTGACGCCTTAAGCTATTTCGTCTGACTGTCGCGTGCCGCGCGGGCTTTTTGCGCGCGAAGCTCACGTCCTGTCATCACGGCGCCTTTGCCGAACTTTTCACGCGCTTTATCAGAGGCACGCTCAGCCTGTCCGCGTTTGAGCGCGCTCGGATCAAGTAAATCCCCACTATCGCCAACAGGGTCTGTGAGGTCGCTAATCCCTGCGCCAATCAAGCGAAAAGCGCGCCCCGTCGCTTCCGCTTCAAGTAATGGTTCGACTGTCTTAAAAATCGTGTCCGCGAGTTGCACGGGCTGCGCCATGGTTCGCCGACGCGTGATGGATTTAAAATCTTTGCCTTTCAGCTTAAGCGTGACGACTCGCCCCGCCGTTTCAAGCGCCTTGGCGCGGTCAGCGGTTTTTTGACAAATCATCCAAAGCTGATCTTTCAGCACATCAATATCCGAAATATCGGTGTGAAAGGTCGTTTCGCTGGAAACGGATTTGCGGTCACGACCTGGGCTCACGCGGCGGTTATCTTCGGCGCGCGAGAGGCGTGAGAGGTGCAGCCCAATATCACCAAACCGCGCCGCCATAGTTTTATCGCCAAGTTTGCGTACATCTGCGATAGTGAAAATGCCTTGCGCGTTAAGCTTTTTCGCAAATTTCGGTCCGATGCCATAGATAAAGCCAACAGGTTTGTCTTTTAGGAAGTCTTGCGCGTCCGCACGCCCTAGAACTGCAAAGCCGTTTGGCTTGTCGAGATCGGACGCGGTCTTGGCGAGAAACTTATTATAGCTGAGCCCAACAGAAACTGTGACGCCGACCTCGTCATATATTTTGCGCTGAAGATGTATCAGGCTCTGCGCAGGCGTGCGCCCGTGAAGGCGCTCTGTGCCCGTCAGGTCAAGAAAGGCTTCATCAATAGAGAGCGGTTCGACTTGCGGCGTTAAGTCGAGCATCATGTTCTTAATCCGCCGCCCTTCGCGAGAGTATTTTCCGCCTTCGGGTTTTATCACCACCGCATGTGGGCAGGCTTTGAGCGCTTTAAACATGGGCATAGCGGAATGCACACCGTATACACGGGCGTGATAGCAGGCGGCAGAGACGACGCCTCTGGTGCCGCCGCCGACAATGACGGGCTTATCAGCAAGCTCTGGATTATCGCGTTTCTCAACAGAGGCGAAAAAGGCGTCGCAATCAATATGCGCGATAGACAAGCTATCTAGCTCTGGGTGACTTATAATGCGCCTCTCCCCACACTCAGGACATGTGCTGTCGCCATGCTCGTGACCGCAGCCTCTACATCTGCGTGGGTCAGACATATAAAGACTCGCCCGCAAAAGTTGCCCGAATTTGAACAGAGTTGCGTTTTAGAAAAAATATGTGTGCTGGGTTTTTCATTTACCAAACTTTATAGTGTTCGTGATATGTTCTGTAAATGGAATCCTAACGCCGCTTGCACGGAATGTTAAGGATGCTCTGTTAGAAGAAAAATATAAGCCGAGAGCCCACGCGTTATAAACGGGCCCGACAAAAAGTGAATGTGAAAGCCCATGCTGCAAATCATGCCGAAAAAAATTCTTATCGTTGAAGACAATGAGCTCAATATGAAGCTCTTTGCCGACCTGCTCGATGCCCATGGTTATGAGACGCAACAGACCCGTGAGGGGCTGAAAGCGATTGGCATGGCACGCAAATTTAAGCCTGACCTTATTTTGATGGATATTCAATTGCCAGAAGTCTCAGGCCTTGAGGTGACAAAGTGGATTAAAGACGACGAAAGTCTCGCGGGCATTCCGATTGTCGCCGTGACGGCCTTCGCCATGAAAGGCGATGAGAAACGCATCCGTGACGGTGGCTGCTCTGCTTATATAGCGAAGCCGATTTCAGTCTCGAGCTTCCTCGCAACGGTGCGTAAATTCGTTGAACCCGCTTAAAGGACGTCGTCCATGAGCGCCCGCATATTAGTTGTTGATGACCTTGCCCCAAACTTGAACCTGTTTCAGGTTAAACTCGCGGCTGAATATTATGACGTTTTAACCGCTCGCAGCGGCATTGAAGCGCTAGAGATCGCTGACACAGAACAGCTCGATCTCATCCTCATGGATGCGATGATGCCAGGCATGAATGGTTTTGACGCCTGCCGTCGCTTAAAAGCCAATCCAGAAACCTGGCATATCCCTGTTATTATGGTGACCGCGCTTGAGGAGACGAAAGACCGTATTCGGGGGCTAGAGGCGGGGGCGGATGATTTCATCACTAAGCCGATTGACGATTTTAATCTCATGACGCGCGTAAGGTCACTGCTGCGCCTCAAAATGGTGACCGACCAACTGCTTAGCCATACGGGTCATACGCTTGGTAATTCTCGTCCTGTCATTGAACAAATTGACCGTAAAACAGGGCGCATTTTGATTGTCGAAGATCACGTGCGCCGCGCTGAAAAGCTCGCAGAGCCTCTCACATCACATGACGTGACAATCGTCGCCGATCCTGTGAAAGCCATTCGTGCGGCTAAAGGCAGCTTTGATCTGATTATCGTAAGCCTTGTGTCAGATAATTTTGACGGGCTACGCGTCTGTGCCTCTCTGCGGTTTAACGCCGAAAGCCGCGACACGCCTATTTTGGTGGTGGACGACCCTGAGAACCAAGACCGTCTTGTGCGCGCCTATGATATTGGCGTGAACGATTCTGTGTTGCGCCCTGTTGAGACGCAAGAGCTTGGCGCGCGTGTCGGCACACAACTGCGCCGTAAATTTTACGCTGATAGCTTGCGTGAAAACTTTAACGAAAACCTTGAAATGGTTGTCGCGGATACGCTGACGGGTCTGGGTAATCGCCGCTATTTTGACCGCGGTGTCGAGCCTTTAATTGATGCCTTAAATAGTCACGCGAAAACACCCTTTACAATTATTCTGTTTGATATTGACCACTTTAAACGGGTCAACGACATCTTGGGCCATGATATGGGTGACCATATTCTCAAAGAAGTCGCTGCTCGTATTGTGACGAATATGCGCGCTATTGATATCGTCTCGCGTTACGGCGGCGAAGAGTTTATGATTGCTATGCCTGAAACGGTCGAAGCTGATGGTTACGCTGCTGCAGACCGCATTCGCGACATGATTGCGGGTACGCCGATTTATGTAGACGGCGAAGCGTTGACTATCACGCTCAGCGCAGGCGTGGCTCAAGCTCAGCCAAATGAGCCCATCCGCGACGTGCAAAAACGCGCTGATACAGCGCTTTATAAAGCGAAACATGCAGGCCGTAATCAGGTCATGCGGTTTGAAATCCTAGAAGCAGCTTAGGCGCTTCTCAATAAGACAATCAGTCATAAAAAAACCGCCTCTAAGAGACGGTTTTCATAAATCAATCAGCTCAGATTACTTAATCTTGCCTTCTTTGAAGTCGACATGCTTACGTACGACGGGGTCGTATTTCTTTTTGACCATTTTTTCAGTCATTGTGCGGGCGTTCTTTTTAGTCACGTAAAAGTAACCTGTACCGGCTGTAGAGTTCAGACGGATTTTAATGGTTGTTGGCTTCGCCATGGCTCGCGCCTTTCATGCTCATCCCGACCTATATGTCAGGGGTCTAATTCAGTAGCGGGCACATATACGCAAGCGTGGGCAGGTGTCAACTGTGGTGGGTGGTTTTTGTCGGCTCAATCTGCGGGAAATGGGTCTGTAATGAACTGACCGCCCTTGCGGCGCATGAAAAACACCGTCCAAGGCGAATTGTCCTGCATCAAAAAGCGTTTCATGACCTTAAGCATCGTATCTGTCGCGACATGGGTTTTAAGCTGCGCGATTTGGTCAAAGGTGAGCCAATCCACATTGAGAAGTTCATGACTATCCGCAGTGTCTGTTGCGTTGACGCCGTTCATATCACGCGCAAAAAACCACGTATCAAAGCGCTTGTGACGGCGCGGTGGTGTGATGGCGCGGCCAATGACCTCAATCCCTGAGATATCTGGCAACTGACCCGCTTCGCGAAAGGCGTCATAGCTTTTATGGTTGAGATTGCGCGCTTGCGGCGCTTTGCGGCCCAGCATCAGCGAGGTTTCCTCAAATGTTTCGCGCACGGCGGCGAGAAGCAAGGCGCGGGCTTGGCGCGGGGAATAGGCGGCGTCCAATATTGATTGTGTGCGCGGACTTATCTCGCCAACGCTGCCCGCATAGCTATCAGCGCGGTCCACCCGCCCGCCGGGGAAAACAAAGACATCAGGCATAAAATCGTGACGTTTCGCGCGCTGCCCCATGAGGATTTGTGGGTTCTCGCGTGGGCCTTTCCATAAGATGATGGTCGACGCTTTCTTGGGCCGCGCCGCGCGGGGCAGGGCGTCACGCAGTTCCTTCTCTTTCTCCGTCAGGACGGGGCGTTTAATCTCACTCATAGTTAAACCTTGGCATTAGCTACGCCTGCGTCGATGTTTCGCCCCGCGTGAGCGTGAAGAGGCTCCGCCAGAACGATAATCACGCCGTCCGTGATGGGATTTCTTCGGCGGTTTGCCTGGCTCGCCTTTGCTGACCATTTCAAAGACCAAGCCGCCTGTTACGGGGCTCGCCTCGACGAGTTTCACACGGACCTGCGCGCCAAAGCGGAAAGTCGTGCCAGACTGCTCTCCGATAAGTTTTTTGGCCTTTTCATCAAAATAGAACCGTTCTTCGCCCAGCGTACGTATCGGCACAAGTCCGTCTGCGCCCGTTTCGTCCAGCGTCAGGAATAGCCCGAAATTCGTCACCCCATTAATTTTGGCGTCAAACACCGCCCCGACTTCGCCCTCCAAATAGGCGGCGATATAGCGGTCTTTCGCGTCACGTTCGGCGGCCATAGCGCGGCGTTCCGTGCTAGAGATATGTTCGCCAATTTCCTTGAGGCGTACAGCTTCGCGTTCGCTTGTGCCGTCCTTACCGAGATCAAAAGCCGCAATCAGCGCGCGATGCACGATAAGGTCAGCGTAGCGCCGAATGGGCGAGGTAAAATGCGCGTAATGCGTCAGGTTCAGGCCAAAATGCCCGCCCCCGCCGTTCTCACTATCTGGGCCGTAAAAGGCTTGGCTTTGACTGCGCAGCACCGCCATGCCGACGGTTTCGCCGAGGTCATTTCTTTCGGCCACTTCCAAGATTTTGTTAAACCGCCTTGTACTTGCGCGCTCGCCTAATGCCCATTTCATCCCGACCGCAGGGAGGAAATCTGATAGCCCTTGAAGGCGCTCGCGCTGCGGTGGCTGGTGAATACGGACAATGGTCGAAAAGCCTTTCTTGGCCAGCGCTTCCGCCGCCGCGACATTGGCTTGCACCATAAATTCTTCAATCAGCTTATGCGCGTCAAAGCGTTCTTTAACTTCAATGCCCGTGACGTTGCCAGCCTCGTCCACATGGACGCGGCGTTCGGGTAGCTCAATGGCGAGCGGGGCGCGTTCTTCGCGCGCAATGCGCATGGCTTTATAGGCGCTGTAAATATCGGTGAGGATAGGCATGACAGTCTTGGCCGTCTCGCCGGGATTTCCGTCAAAGCCCTCTTGGGCCTGCGCGTATGTCAGCCTTGCGTGAGAGCGCATGAGCCCGCGCGTGAAGTGGTGGTCTTTCTTCACCCCGCCTTTGGTAAAGCGCATTTTTACGGCCATACAGGCGCGGTCCTCATGCGGGCGCAGCGAACAGAGATTGGCGGAGAGTTCCATCGGGAGCATCGGCTCGACGCGGTCAGGCAGGTAAACGCTATTGCCCTTATTTTCCGCCGCGCGGTCAAGCTCAGAGCCCGGTGTTACAAAGGCCGCAACATCGGCAATGGCGACCCAGACGACCCAGCCACCCTTGTTGTCAGAGGCGGTATCAAGCTCAGCATAAATGGCGTCATCAAAATCTTTGGCGTCCACAGGATCAATCGTGATGAGAGGTAGCTTGCGCAGGTCTTCGCGGTATTTGGACAGCTTGGGGAGCTTTAGGGATGCGGCTTCGGCGAGCACTTCATCCGAGAACCCCATCGGGATTTCATGCGCGCGAAGTGAGATAATAGACGCGGATTTTGGGTCATTGGCAGGGCCAACATATTCGACAATCTCTGCGGATTTGGCATAGGCGTCTTTTTTACCGCCCGTGGATTTGAAAAACACGACCATCTCGGACTCGATATTTTCGCGCACTTTAATGGGCTTAAACTCATCGCGATTGCGTTTATCAATCGGTTTAATCCGCCAGCCGCGCCCGCCTTTATACAGCACGCCTAAATGCTTGGTCGCGCCCTTACCGAGCTTTTTAATGACAGAGGCAATGCGGTCCTCACCTTGTGATTTGATACGGCAAAGCGCGCGGTCTCCCACCCCGACTTGGCCGTCACTCCCGCCCGCGCGGCCCTTGGATTTCTTGCCTGTCGTGCGGCCTTCGCGGATGATGAGTTGCGGCACCATAGCTTCGCCGCGCCAATTCTCAGGCTCGCCCACGAGGTCGCCATGCTCATCAATCTTGGTCGCGACAATCACCATCACGCCCGGCAGCGCGCCTGCCTCGCGGTAAGTCTTTTCCTTGGACAGCGTGAGCACACCGTCCTCGACCATGGCCTTAAGCTCCATGCGAAGCTCACGCCGATCATCGCCCTTAATCCCAAGCGCCTTCGCAATATCACGCCGCTTCAAGCGGTCAGGCTTTTCGCGAATAAGCTCCATGAGGATGTCTCGCGGCGGGGTCAGGGGGGTGTCGGTCATGCAGCCGTTATAAAGGGGTTTGCGGGGAGCGATAGGGGGAAGATTTGGTTGGGGAGCTATAGAAACCTGCTGCAAATAAAGCAAATATTGCGGGTCAGCAGACATTAAAACGATAATCTTTGAACTAACTAAGGGGCTGTTTGACGGTGGGGTGCAAGTAGGTCGTAGTATAACAGCGATTTCAACAAATGATGCATTCTATGCATTTCGCGGTAAGCTCGGACGATTTCAACTGTAAACTCAGCCAGACTTAAGCTGTCGGCGCGTCCTGCTTTTAGCCCTTTCTTTTGAGGTGTGTAAGTTATTAACTGAGTCATTTCATTGTACTCAATTTTATCATGTCCAACAGCATTCCGAAGTTGACCTGCGAAAGAGTCGGAATTTATAGGAAAGAAACTGTCATCAATGAACTCATACTTTTGCCCAAAGTCTTTTGAAGCGTAGACGTCTAGCGTCGCTGGAACACGATCTACACCATTTCGAGTCATATAATGGCCTGTCAGGAAGGCATTATGGTCACCCCTTTTTGCAACATTATTTACACCAGCAACCAGTGGTAATAACTTAGATGCTGTCTCAACTATGTCCTTATATAAATCTTTGATGTCTTCAAAATGGCTAGTCGAGATGAGTTTCGGCACTGCAGCATCACCAGCATCGAACTGCGTTAGTGTCATGAAAAGAGCTGGACGGAGAACCGTTTCAATCTTTAATACGCGTGGATAAATATCTAGGCATCGTTGCTGAGTTCTTTCAAGGTACCCATTGTTATTCAAATCATCAATGAAGGCATCCATTGCATCGATGCGTTTACTGCCACCAGCTGCAACATAGCTTCTCATGAGCTTTGAGGCTTCCAAATCTTGATTAGGGTTTGCGAAGGCTAACATCGCTATACCGAGACATTCATAAAGTAGTAAAATTAGGTCTTGGCGTTTTTCCGAGCGAAGGCTTCGGTTGTAGAGTCGAGGCGCATTCATCCTTATCGCTGCAATCTTATTCCGCTTAAAATGTTTCAATAATGTACTAAGATCTTTTGCCGCATTTGGCCTGGCATTTAGCCAATCCGTTGTCTGACGGTGCCTAGTAACGGCGGCGTGGTCGGATTGAACCATAGCTCGTAAGAATGGAGTCATCCCCATTACATATTGACTTTTAAATACTGGGAAGTCGAGATGTAAGTCGATAAAGTCAGTGCCGTCATTGAAATCCAACGGAGATCTTTCTACTATATTGGCACTATGGACGTCCAAATCAAATCTAGGTGGATTCAGAATAAGTGTAATTTCGATAGTCTGCGAACATTCGTTACAAGCAAAAGCTAAATCTTGCTTTGGGCGATTGGAAAACCCTAATCGAATATCAGTAATGCTAGTGCAGGATTCGCAACGAACGCTGAAAAGATGGTTCATGAATTAAAGCTCCGCTACCCTGCATCTTATGACAGGTTAGCTAGCATCCAAGAAAGGGGTTAAAATGTCAAACTACAACCTTAGCCTCTGAGGTGTCGTCTTATCCGCAGCCTTCTTTGCTGCCATCTAATTCTTCGCAGCTGGTTTCTTTTTTGCAGCAGGCTTTTTCTTAGCCGCCGTCTTCTTCTTCGCAGCTGGCTTTTTCTTCGCCGCTGCTTTCTTCTTCTTCGGGCCCTTCGCTTCTTTAATCGCGATATATTCTAGCGCCATGTCGATGTTGACGTCTTCTGGCGTTGTGCCGCTGGGGATGGTGGCGTTGATTTTTTCGTATTTCACATAGGGACCATAGCGGCCGTCCATGATTTTAATCGGCTTTTCCGTGGTCGGGTGCAGGCCAAGATCTTTGAGGACTGTGCCTTGATTGCGGCCACGTCCTGGATTGGCTTTTTTCTCGGCGATAAGTTCCACGGCGAGGTTCATGCCGACCTCAAACATCTCGTCCGCTGTTTTCAGGTTCACATAAGTCCCGTCACACAGGATATAGGGACCAAAGCGGCCAATCGCGCCTGTGATTTTTTTACCAAGCTCTGGGTGCATACCAATTTCGCGCGGGAGAGAGAGCAGGCGCATGGCTTTTTCAAAATCAATTGAATCATAGGGCCAGTCTTTGGGGATGCTGGTCCGCTTGGGCTTAGGCTGTTTCTTAAGCTCAGGATCAGCTTCTTTTTTCAGCTCAACATAGGGCCCAAAACGGCCCGTCTTAAGCCAGACTTCACCGCCGTCTGGATGCTCGCCGAGCATTGTATCTTCGTTTTCCGCGTCAGGATTATTGCCGTCACCAAATGGGCGCGTGAATTTACATTCGGGATAGTTTGAGCAACCTACAAAGGCGCCGAACTTGCCGAGCTTGAGTGAGAGTTGCCCATCGTCACAGCTTGTGCATTTGCGCGGGTCAGAGCCGTCTTCTTTGTCGGGGAAGACAAGCGGGCGCAGCGCGTCATTCATCGCGTCCAGCACATGTGTCACGCGCAGCTCTTTGGTCTCGTCTACGCTCGCCGCAAATTGCGTCCAAAAATCACGCAGCAGCACTTTCCAATCAAGGTCGCCCGCAGAGACTTTATCAAGGCGCTCTTCAAGGTCCGCCGTGTAATCATATTGCACATATTTTGAGAAGAAATTCTCAAGGAAGGCGGTGACAAGACGCCCTTTGGCATCGGGCGTAAAGCGGCGCTTATCCAGAAGCACATAGCCGCGGTCTTGCAGCACTTTCAAAATAGAGGCGTAAGTCGACGGGCGGCCAATGCCGAGCTCTTCCATGACTTTGACAAGCGAGGCTTCAGAATAGCGCGGGGGCGGCTGTGTGAAATGCTGCACGGAATTGACGTCGCCTGCTTTGGCCACGTCGCCTTGCTCAACAGGCGGTAATGTAGTGGACTCCGCGTCGTCTTTTTCTTCTGTGGCAGGTTTTGTCTCTTCGTACAGTTTGAGGAAGCCGTCAAAACGAATCACAGAGCCTGTCGCGCGCAAGCCAACTGTGTTCGCATTATCGCCGATTTCAATGGTCGTGCGTTCAAGGCGCGCATTTTCCATCTGGCTCGACATGGCGCGTTTCCAGATAAGCTCATAGAGTTTTTTCTGATCACCAGAGAGTTTGACTTTGTCGGGGTGACGCTCAAAACTTGTCGGGCGAATGGCTTCGTGAGCTTCCTGCGCGTTTTTCGCTTTGGTCTTATAAATGCGCGGCTCTTTGGGAAGGTAAGCTGCGCCAATATCGTTTTGGATAACGCTGCGGCACTCAGAGAGCGCTTCGCCGACCATAGAAATACCGTCTGTTCGCATATAGGTGATGAGGCCAACCGTCTCGCCGCCAATGTCGATACCTTCATAAAGGCGCTGGGCGGTTTGCATGGTGCGCGTAGCTGAGAAGCCAAGCTTGCGGCTCGCTTCTTGTTGCAAGGTTGAGGTTTGGAACGGTGGCAAAGGTTTGCGCTGTACGGGTTTGGCTTCGACGGATTTGACGGAAAGGTCAGCCGCTTCGACTTTGGTTTTGGCCGCTGTTGCGAGACCTTCGTTATTTAAGCTGAATTTCTTAAGTTTCTCACCGTCAAGGCTGACGAGTTTGGCGGGGAAAGGCGCGCCGCGTTTTGTGTCAATCAGCGTGTCGATTGTCCAAAATTCTTCGTTTTTGAAATTCTCAATCTCTGTTTCGCGCTCACAGATAAGACGCAGGGCGACAGATTGCACACGGCCCGCAGAGCGCGCCCCTGGCAGCTTGCGCCACAAAACGGGGCTGAGCGTAAAGCCAACAAGATAATCAAGCGCACGACGGGCGAGATAGGCGTCTACTAATTCTTGGTCGAGCTGGCGCGGATTGGCGATGGCTTCGGTCACGGATTTTTTGGTAATGGCGTTAAAGACGACGCGTTCAATCTCTTTGCCTTTAAGGGCTTTTTTCTTCTCAAGAACTTCGAGGAGATGCCAAGAGATCGCTTCGCCTTCGCGGTCCGGGTCGGTCGCGAGGATAAGTTTATCTGATTTTTTCAGCGCGTCTGTAATGTCTTTGATGCGTTTTTTTGAATTGGTATCGACATCCCATGTCATGGCGAAATCTGCGTCGGGGTCGACAGATCCGTTTTTGCTGGGGAGGTCACGCACATGGCCAAAACTAGCGAGGACTTTGTAATCCTTGCCGAGATACTTCTCGATTGTTTTGGCTTTGGCAGGGGATTCAACGATGACCAGATTCATGAAATTGCCTATTTCGCGTTAAAAAACCAGGGCGAGACCCTCGCGCTGGCTGTTTGAATTGGGGGCCATGTGGGACAGATGCGACCTCTTGTCAACTGATTGGCTGCGCGACTCCTCAAGAAAAGGGTTGACTATTAAGAAAATTTTATCAGGATGCGAATACATTAAATACATCTAGAGGGTGTATAACGAATTGGGGCTAAGATGAATAAAGTTGATAAAGAGACAGCTATCATGACAAATAGCGGGAACACAGCTGGGCCTGCAAGCACGGTCTTGCCTGCGGAAGCGGCGCAGAGCTATATCCGCGAGATGCTGGATGAGCTTCTGCAAATCGCAGAAGATGCACAGCTCAAAGACGTCGCTGCTCTGCTAAGGGTGACAGTCACGGCTGTCGAAATTAACGGGCGCTTTCTGTAGCAGATAGACGCTCTAGTGCTTCAAGCACAATTTTATCACCGCCGCGATACCAAACATTATTGTGTTCTGCGCCAGCAAGTATATGCGCGGATTTAGGTCCGCCATAATCAGAATAAAGCTTTTGTCCGAGGCTTAGCGGTATGACATGGTCATTTGTGCCGTGCATCCAGACGAGCGGAATATCCAAGCCACTTAAAGCGCGGTCAGAATAAAACGTATCTTTTGTCAGAGCGCGTGCCGGAAAAATTGGAAAGCTCAATTGCGCCATGTCTGCGGCCGAGGTGAATGGGGCTTCCATAATAATGACCGCCGCGTCTCGCTGCGTGGCGAGTTGCGCCGCAACCCCTGCGCCTAACGACGTGCCGTAAAGCACGATTGTCTTCGGCGCGACACCTTGGGATATAAGGTAGTCATAACCCTGCGCTGCCGCGTGCACGAGGCTCTCTTGCGTTGGCTTGCCAAGACGTCCTGGATACCCAGGATAAGCCACAGCAAACACGCCATACCCATTTGCGTTTAATGTGCGGTAGATATCGTTGGCTGAAAACACAGCTGACCCATTACCGTGAAAATAGATAACTGTCGGGTGAGAGGGTTCAGTTGGTGGCAGCCACCAGCCGAGCAGTTCTCCATCTGTCTCAAGATTATAAATTTCTTCTGCGCCATTTAGCTCAACGGCATCTGGTGTCAGATAAACAGAAGGCGGAATATAAAGAACAGAGCGCTGGAAAGTATAAAGCGCGAGTAGAAGCAAAAGATAAATTACTGCGACAACTATCAATACACCTTTGAGAAACTGCATCGCTTAAGTCCCTAAATTTAACGCGACACGACCATCGGGTTCGACATGCACGTCACCTGACAGCTCCATTTCAAGTAAGGCAGCCGCTGCAAACGGGGTTGGAAAACCGCTTTGGCGAATAATCTCATCACGAGATGTCGGCGTGGGCGATAGCAGCCCCAAAATAATCTGCCGTGCTAAATCAATATCTTTCTGTGCCCCTTCCCAATCAAACTCTGGTTCCCCGTAATCGCTGTCTGGCTCGCTGACCCGCAGCGGCGCGGTATGGTTGAGCACATCAATAATATCGTCTGTGCCCTCAATCAGCGCCGCTCCGTTTTGGATCAGGCGGTTGCAACCTTTCGTGCGCGGGTCAAGCGGGCTGCCTGGGGCTGCCATAACTTCGCGGTTTTGCTCCATGGCATAGCGCGCCGTAATCAACGTGCCTGATTTCTCAGCCGCTTCAATCACGACAATGCCTTTGCAGAGACCTGAAATAATACGGTTGCGACGCGGGAAGTCGCGCGCTGTCGCTTTATAGCCCAGCGGGGATTCAGAGACGAGCGCGCCGCGTTCAGCCATATCACGAAATAGCTCTGCATTTTGACGCGGGTATATATGATCTACCCCACCGCCAAGTACGCCTGCTGTGCCAGTCTCTATCGCGCCGTGATGGGCGCTTGCATCAATCCCGCGCGCAAGCCCGCTGACAATTGTATAGCCGCGCTCACCAAGCTCACCTGCGATTTGGCGGGCAAAACGCTGTCCAATGGCCGAAGCGTTACGCGAGCCAACTATACCGACGCAGGGTTTGTGCAGGATATCAACGCGGCCCTTGAGCGAGATAAGCGGCGGCGTCGGATCAACAGCGCGGAGATAGTCTGGATAGTCTGGGTCACAATAGGGTAGGATGCTCACGCCCCACGTCTCTGATTGCGCCATTTCAGCCTCGACCGCTTCAACAGACGGAATAGATAACCCCTTGCGGCGCACGATGTGGGGCAGGGCTTCAAGCGCGGCAGCGGGTGTTTTATAGCGTTTAAGGAGGTCTCGAAATGCGACAGGGCCAACAGTCGCCGTGCGAGAGAGGCGTAGCCAATCACGAAGCTCAGTGTGAGAGAGCGCCCGTGTCTCCATTAATCTTCGACTCCTGTTGCCTCAGCTTTTTTCTTGGCCCCGATTTTGGGCTCGACGCCTTTGAGAATGCGGCCAATGTTTTCGCGGTGGCGGATGAAAATCACAAGTGCGAGGACGAGCGCCATAAAAGCGATATCAATGCGGCCCATAAACATAGCGACGAGAGGTGCGGCCGCCGCAGCCCAAAGCGCGCCCATGGATGACATTTTTGAGATGTATGCAACTGTGAGCCAGACCGCTCCGCAAATAAGTCCAATAGGCCAAGCGGTCGCGAGCAGGCAACCAAAGAATGTCGCGACCCCTTTGCCGCCTTTAAACCCAAGCCAGACAGGAAAGCAGTGCCCAATCAGCGCCAGCGTGCCCGCAATCAAGCCGTAAGGGAGGCCGTAGAAATGATTGAAAATAAGTGCTGCGACGCCCGCTTTGCCCGCATCAGTCAATAGTGTGAGAAAGGCAAGATCTTTGCGACCCGTACGTAACACATTTGTCGCGCCAATATTGCCAGAGCCGATTTGGCGGATATCCCCTTGGCCCGAGAGCTTCGCAATCAGCAGCCCAAACGGTATTGAACCGAGCAAATAGCCAAAAATGACACTGATAATAAGGGGCATGGTTTCCATGAGATTTAACTGCCCAAAGTTGCGATAAGAGTCAAAGCCAATCCATATCACGCGCCGCAGATCGCTCTGCCTGACAATGGCTCTTGATAAATGCGGGGCGCTCTATATGACGCCGCGCATGTTGACTATTACCGAGCTTGATTACCGCCTGCCGACGCGCTCGCTATTTACCAAAGCGAGCGCCTTCATCGCCTCTGGCTGGAAGGTCGGTTTGATTGGGCGTAATGGCACAGGTAAATCAACGCTGCTGCGCCTCATCCGCGAAGACATTCAAGACCCGAAAAAAGACAGCGCCATTAAGCTGAACAAAGGCGCGCGGCTGGGTTGGGTTGCGCAAGAAGTGGCCGCAACAGACGAGACGATTATGGAAGTCGTTCTCGCCGCAGATGCAGAGCGTCACGCGCTGATGATTGAGATGGAAACGGCGACAGATCCTGACCGCATTGGCGAGATACATGAGCGCTTGATAGATATTGACGCTTGGAACGCGGATACACGCGCGGCGAAAGTGCTTTCTGGGCTGGGCTTTAAACCCGATGATTTTGACCGTGCGACAAAAGAGTTTTCAGGCGGTTGGCGCATGCGAGCCGCCATTGCAGGCGTGCTGGTTAGCGAACCTGATCTCCTGTTGCTGGATGAGCCAACAAACTATCTGGACCTAGAGGGCGCGGCGTGGCTTGAGGACTATATCCGCAAATATCCACACACAGTGATTATGGTTAGCCATGACCGCGAAATGCTCAACCGCTCTGTTACCCATACACTCGCGCTGGAGCATCAGAAATTAGAGCTCTGCACAGGCGGCTATGATGACTGGATGAAACTGTCAGCCGCCAAGACCGCGCAGCTAGAAGCGCAGAAAGTCAAACAAGACGCCGACCGCGCACACCTCCAAGCTTTTGTGGACCGCTTTAAAGCCAAAGCGTCTAAAGCCCGACAAGCACAGTCGCGCGTAAAAATGCTTGAGAAGATGCAGGAAATTTCAATCCCGATTGGCGAGCGTACAACACCGTTTAATTTTGGCGAACCGAAAGACAAGCTCGCCCCGCCTATGCTGCAGTTGGAAAAATGCGATTTAGGTTACGGCGAAGACGCGAAAATTCTTACGAGTGTAACGCTGCGCCTTGATCCGGAAGACCGCGTGGCGATTGTCGGCGCGAACGGTCAGGGCAAAACGACACTTGTCAAATCAATCGCGGAGCGTCTTCCGCTCATGTCTGGTGAGCGCAAAGCGCCGCGCGCGCTTCGTATTGGCTATTTCTCTCAAGACCAACTTGATGAGTTAACCGAGGGGGAGACCGTGCTCGACCACGTCACGAACAAGCTCCCCAAAGGCACACCGCAAAGTCGCACGCGCGCCAGCGCGGCCGCTATGGGCTTTTCTCATGCCAAGGTTGAGACCAAAGTTGAGAAGCTTTCAGGGGGCGAGAAAGTACGTCTTCTGCTCGGTTTAATGTCGATTGATAAACCGCATGTGCTTATCCTTGATGAGCCGACCTCTCACTTGGATATCGATAGCCGTGAAGCGTTGATTTACGCGATTAATGATTTCCCAGGTGCCGTGCTGTTGATTACCCACGATGTTTATCTTGCGGAAGCGACGGCGGACAGATTATGGCTCGTCAATGACGGCAAGGCAAAACGCTATGACGGTGATCTGCGAGACTATAAAAAGCTCGTCATGGCAGCGGACCGCTCAAAATAATCCAGTTCTATTGCGGGCTGTCCTCTAGCGCTTTTATATCTGTTGGCGATTTTGCTCCCCACGGGGTCTTGGATAGCATACCTGCCCACCAATGAGCATAAACGCCTGTTGGGGCAGGTTGATCATCTTTTTTAGGCTTACCCACTAAATGTGACAGTGCGTGGCGAACGGGTCGACCTGTCTCGTTCACAGCCACAAACACGATGCGGTCAATTTTAATAATGACGCGCTCGGTGAGTTTTTCGCGCACAAGGCAAGAAACTGTAATAGAGGTGCGCCCCACTTTTTCTGTTGTAACACCAATTTCTATGACTTCGCCAAGTCGTGCCGCTGAGATAAAATTCATCTCAGAGATATATTTAGTAATTAGCGTTTTTGTCTTCATTTGACAGGCGCAATAAATGCCGCACTCTTCGTCAATCCAGGCAAGTAGCCGTCCCCCAAAAAGTGTCTGCTGGCAATTTAGGTCTTCGGGTTTTACGACTTTTCGCGTTCTAAATTTAAGTGTCATGATTTGAAACGAGGGTATGCCCATGCCTTTCCTGTGACTTGAGATTCATGTCTTTCTCATAGTCAGGAAAAACTTGGCGTATAGGATTAAGCCCAAAAATGCAGCATTTGCTACATAGATGACTTTGAACGGGCGAACTTATTTGGAAGATGCGCAAAAATTGTGCAGCAATGGTGTGGGATAAACGCGTAATTTAGAGCGTTACATCAGTGAGCTCTGCTAGTGCACGGCCAGACCGCGCACGCAATATAGCATAAGCAAGAACACCAAAGACCAAAAGAAAGAAGATTGCTGCCATGTAAAATAGGATATAGGGCCGCATCGGCGCGCGCTTCTCTTCAATCGACATCTCAGTTGCAACGGCGTAATTTATACCTTTAAACGTAAGTGGCCTGGCCGCAGCAAGTCCTGCTTCACCGCTTATGAGTTTTACCTTCTGTAAGGACTTACGCCCTGCAAGTGCCTCTTTCACAGCGGCATTTTCAACCTTCGTTGTTAACATAGTGTTGGCTTCACTCAGTCGCGCTTGATTGCGCATCAGCATGTCTTCGCCGATAAGATAGCTTTGGCCCGTTTCCCCCAATCCTTGGCTGTGTGAGAGGACTTCATTAAATTTATCCAGGGGGATTTGCACAGCGTAAATTCCAATAACTTTCTTCGACTCGTCAATAACTTGACTCGCTAGAAATGCCGCTGGGTCGCCTGCGCTTGGCGCGTAGCCAGCAAAATCATCAAACACAACCGCGTCTGGGTCAGTCTCAGCTAAGGCGGCACGGTAAGCGCGACCTAGACCCGAGTCCGCATAAATTGATCCGTCGCTTAAGAAATTATACCCAAAATCATCTTCTTTCTCGACCGTATAAACGAGGTTACCTTTGAGATCGAAAATAAAAACGTCATAATAACCGTGGTGGCGGTTAAACCGCTCAAGCGTGGGGTGAACTTCATCGTGAAGAGCATTATAGTCTTGATGCGCATTCGACAGAGTTTGCGGTGGTATTTTATTAATATACTGAGCCCGTATAGATGCGATATCTTCTGCGGAAAATGTGGCCCAATCTCGGCTAAAAAGTTTGGCGTCTTTGACGATATCTGGATGGGCTGACCAAAGTCTAACTTCATTATCAAGCGAGGTGAGAAAGCGTTGCAATGTGCCGTCCCTGAGTTCCGTGTAAGTCTCAAGTCGTGATTCAAGTGCTGTGTTTTCGCGATTCCAAATGTTTGAAAAATAAAGTGTCAATGCGATAAAACTAGCAATGACTGTTAAAATGAGGCCAATGCATAGGCGCTTGTTAAAGCGCTGAATTTCACTTTGCCGCGCGGCTGTGTCTTCTAGAATTATCTTCTTGTGATCAATGCCGGGAGTACGAAGGCTTGGAATGCGCTGGCTCATGAGCGTTTTCCCTTTCGCCGCGCGAGTGTTTTGCCATTTTTATCGTCTACCACAGCAATTACAGCGTCGTTTAATTCGTCCCAAGCGAAGGATAAAAAGTCAAACCCGTTAGAGGTTACGAGGCCTTGTTCGAAGTCACGTAATATACGGGCAAAAATGTCCATCATGCGATTACGGAAAAATGCGCCGCTGGGATCAGGATCATCGACAGCCGCATTGTACACTTTGATAAGTTCACGGTTATACGCATCCACGCGCTCTTTTTGGCGGCGATTATTGATATTTAATAGAAGCGAAATAAGGCCCGCGAGGAGCGTCAAATAAAGCGCCATTAGCTCCGCATTTTCTTGCAAAAAGCTCGGCTCGTCTCTGTCAAAATAATCTCGTGTTCCGTTATGAAGCGGGATAGCGGATTGCTCCAAACTGGCCTCATCCGCCAAAAAACCTGCCAGTGGCGTAAAGTCTGACATTTCACGTTGATAATCATAAATCAGTCGCGTTAGGCGTTCGATGATGTCCTCAGATACGGTGTCGCTGGCGACCAAAACACGATCAATTGTGGGGGCCTCCAAATCGCTCGCGGGCACAGCGGGGAAGCCGGAGTAAGACCCTGCGGGAATAAAACCTTCACGAATTGAAGGCTTCTCTAAGCTAAGCGCACGGGACTGGTTTATCGGAGTAATATTAATACCACCGTTTTGAATAATATCTGCGAGGGCGTCATTACCAGGCGCGCGCACCCGGAAGATGGCGTCCACAGCTCGACTCTCTAGAGCCCAAGCCGCCGCATTGGTTGACATCGTCACCGCATTCATATCGCTTTCTCTCAAGCCATAATGTTTGGCGAGAAAATAGAACGATTGATACTCACCACTTTGTTTGTCGGGTAGTGCGATTGTCTTACCGCGCAAATCTGCAATGTTCTCAATACCTGAGTCAGAACATACTAGGAGTTGATATGTATCGGGATAGAGTATCGTAACAAGGCGTGTATGCGATCCAATCTTTGTGTCGGCGAGTTCTGCGGCGAGTTGTAGGTGTCCCTCATGCATCATCTTGTTATTTTGATCAGAGCCAGCCGTTTCGGCGACAACTATCTTGAGTTTCGGATCATGGCGCTTTGCGATTTCTGAAATGGCCGTGCCCAACACATAGCTGTCGCTACCTTTTTCACCAGCTCCCATGACAAGCACATGCTCTTTGTTTACATCGACCCAGTGTATACTGGCCGCCAGCATGCCAAACCCAACGGTTAAAAGAGCTATAACCAAAGCAATACGCATCAAATAGTTGCCTAGCATCCAATTCTACCTTTTCACCCGTGTTAGTTGCACAGCTATATAATTTTAGTCAAGAAATCTAGATTGGTTTTTGTGACGTAAACCCCTTGGGAAATCAGATCTAGTAAAACAACCGCTCGACAATATGCAGTTTTGCCATATGTTGCAGCAAATTTAGGAGGAGGTATTTAAATGAAATCCCTACATATTATTACGGCAGCCGTTATGGCACTCTCACTTACAGCCTGCGGTGGCTCAGTTGATACCGACAAAGCCGCAGAAATGGCTGAAAAAGCAAAAAATGCAGCGACAGACGCGATGAATGATGCCAAAAAAATGGTTGAGGGCGAGCTTTGCACAACATTTGGCCCGCAAACACCGCGCGATATCTCAAGCGTGTCTGGTCTTAACACGATGACATTTCCAATGGCGCCTGCTGCGTCAGAGTTGAACCTGTGTAATATTCACACACACACAAATGCTGAGCATAAAGGTCCTGGCTTTAGTGTCTTTGTTAACGACAGTGACAATGGCGGCTACGCCTGTAACGGTACAAGCGAGCTAACTGCGGCAGAGCTCACGCCTGTTGAAAATGCGGTTTACGGCGACGTCAAGCCGGGCGATACAATTGAAGTTCACTGGGTTCACACAAGCTGTGATATCACACCGGGTGAAGGTCTGGGCTCTTGCTTGTCTGACACATGCCAAGACCCGCTCTTGCGCGTAGAAGCGCAGACATTCCTCGTGGTGAATGATGGCAGCGCCGCTAACTTTATGGACTTCGCCTATGATGGCAATATGGTCGGCGGCAAGCATCAAGCCAAGGCCATTCCAAGCAATACAGGCACGCCCGTCGTGTTCCGCGGCTCTACAACAGGCCCAAGCTATGACCAATCAACATGTTCACCAATGAAAGTAACATGGAGCGTGCGCCCGCAATGTACGAAAGTTGACATCAACTCTCTCAATGCCTGGGCGGCTAGCGGTAATGTCTTTAACGAGAAAAAATCTCACGGCGTTCGTCAGCTTGTGACTGCGCCAGAGCTTCTGTCGCCTATCCAATAGGGTTTGCTCAATTAATTTTAAGGCCACATGCATTTCGGTGCGTGTGGTTTTTTTATGGGCGCTACTCTGCTGCCTTCTTTTCGTAATAGCTTTGCAAAACATCCCACGCCAGTTTCTTTTCACCTGTCTCTGACACCAGCCCCTTGCGGTTCCAATCGTCTTGAATGCCACCGAGTTGCCGACGCGGGGAGAGGAAGTCTTTAAGTATCCACGGCGAGATACCCGCAAGGCCGTCAATGTTATCCGCCATTTGTAAATTATAATCATAAACAGCCGCTTGGAACTCTTCTGTCCAAATTTCGCCAGCGTCACCGCGCAAGCCCGCTTTCGCGCCGCCGCCCATTTCACTCATGATGATGGGTTTGTCATAGCCTGATTTCCAGACTTTTTTCGCGCAATCTTCCAAAACGGCCCAGTACCACCCGCAATAGCTATTGATGCCAATCACATCGAGTTTCTCTGCCAAAGGGTCTTCCAGCACGATTTCATTTTCTGACATAGAATGTGTATCGATGGCCGCCGTTATGAGACGCGTATTGTCCATCCTACGGGCTTTGTTGATGAGGCGACCAAGGAAACTATGGCGCTCATCAGAAAGCGGCGTTTCATTCGCGACTGACCACATAACAATAGAGGCGCGGTTTTTATCACGCGTCATCATTTCAACGAGTTGTGTTTCGGCTTTACGGTACACAGCCTCATCGCCAAACAGCACTGTCCAGTAAACAGGAATTTCGGACCAGACCATCAGGCCAAGTTCATCCGCCATTTTTACCATCTCTTCATTGTGCGGATAATGGGCGAGGCGTACGAAATTTGTCCCAAGGTCTTTGGCAAGCTCAAGCGTAGCGCGCGCATCGGCTTTGCTATGAGCTCGACCAGCGTGCAGAAGCGACTCCTCATGAATACTAATCCCGCGCATGAAAACAGCTTTTCCGTTGAGCAGGACTTTGTCGCCTTCAACTGTAATTGTCCGAAAACCGATTTTATCATGCAGCGTGTCCGCGTCATAAGAAAACGAGACATCATACAGCTTAGGTGTTTCAGGTGACCAGAGCTTTGGCGAAGCGGGGAGGCTGAATGCCAGAGTTCCGTTTTCTCTGACCGCAAAAGTTTCTGAAATCCCTAATTCTTTAATGGTCAGTGTTACAGGCGCATTGCGTGTCGCGGCGCTCACAGTCACAGTACCCTTGATCGTGCTCATATCTGGTGACAGGCTAAGTGTATAATCAACAATATGCGTGTCTGGAATCTCAGCGATAAATACAGAGCGGGTGATGCCGCCGTAATTCCACCAATCAGTGTTAACAGTCGGGACTTGGTCCCGGGCACGACTGTTATCGACTTTCAGGACGATGAAGTTTTCGCCGCTTTTGACAAACTCAGATATATCAAATTGAAACGAGGTGAAACCGCCTTCGTGCTCGCCGACTTTTTCACCATTCACATAGACAATGGCATGATAATTTACCGCGCCAAATTGAATGATGTATTTTTGCCCCTCACGTTTTTGCAGGTCAAAATAGCGTTGATACCACACCGTGCCTTCGTAATAATAAAGCTCGCGCTCTTGCGTGTTCCAATCACCTGGCACGGTGAGCTTGGGGGACGTGTCAAAATTATACTCAACAAGGTCGCGCGGGCCTTTTTTCTTCTGATTTTTAAAAAAGCCGTTGTCATGTATTTGATAGCGGTAATTATAATAGCCGTTTTCATAAGGGTCGATTATGCGCGCCCATCTCCCATCAAGGCTTTGCGTTTTACGCGCGCCGAGATTTTGGATGTAATTAATAGGTGCAGCTTGGGCTTGGGGCTGCGCCAATAAATTCGCATCTGGAGAATTTTGAGAGGTCGTCGTATCTGATGTGCAAGACACCAAGACAAGCGCCGCAAGACTCGCAATAAATCCAAAAATAAACCGCATGAAAATCCCCTCAGTTTCGCGTGCAACACCACGCCTCACGCTTACATTGCCTGAGTCTGTCGCGCGGCGCTAGGGATGTAGACGCTTTGCCCCGCCACGAAACTTCGCACGCATTTCCCGGTCATGCGGCGGCCATCAAAGGGCGTGTTCTTGCTTTTTGACAAAAGCTTATCCGCGTCGCACACCCACAGTTTGTTGGGGTCGATGAGGATAATATCGGCTGGCGCGCCAACGCCCAGATGCCCGCTCTCTAACCCGAGAAGTGTAGCTGGATTTATGGTCAGTGCCGTAAGAAAAGCGGTGAGGTCCAGCGCGCCCATGGCGACTTGCGACAGCCCGCCTGCGAGCAGAATTTCTAGCCCCACTGCACCAGCAGCTGCATCCGCATAGGGCAGACGTTTTTCACCTGCGGGGTGGGGGTCGTGGTCACTGACAATGACGTCGATCGTGCCGTCATTTACAGCCTCTAGCAAAGCCATACGGTCCGCCTCATCACGTAGCGGTGGGTCGAGTTTGGCAAAGCTGCGGTAATCGCCAATATCGACTTCATTGAGGCAAAGGTGATTAATTGACACACTCGCGGCGACTTCTAGGTCACGCGATTTGGCGCGGCGTACGACCTCTAGGGCTTCGCGAGAACTGATAAGATCAATCAAAAGCCGCCCACCTGTTAGCTCAGCCAGCGCGACATCGCGCTCGGCCATTAACCGCTCAGCCATGGCAGGTGCGGCAGTCAAGCCAAGGCGAGACGACATATCAGATTCGTGCGCGACAGCGCCTTGCGACAGGCTTGGGTCCATCGCACGGTTGGAAATCAGCGCGTTAAAGTTGGCGGCATAAGACAGTATGCGCCGCATCGTGCGTGCGTCTGAAACGGGGCGGTTGCCGCTGGCAAACATAACCGCGCCCGCCTCTTGCATAAGTCCAATCTCAGACAGGCTTGCCCCGTCAAGATTTTGCGTGAGCGCCCCTGCGACGCGCACATTTACCGCGCAATCCGCTTCGCCGCGCCGCGAGATATAATCAACCAACGCCGCCGTATCAATGACAGGTTTTGTGTCGGGCGTAATCACGAGCGTGGTCACGCCGCCCGCCGCTGCCGCCCGTCCTGCTGACGCTAAAGTCTCTTTGCTTTCGCGGCCCGGCTCGCCCGCTTGCACGCGCATATCAATGAGGCCAGGGGCCGCTATGAGGCCGCCTGCATCAATTATCTCTCCACGTGGGCTGGCGTCAAAGCCTTCGACGATTTTACCGCCTTCAAAGACGAGAACACCTTCGCCGTCATGACCGCTCGCCGGATCAATGATGCGCGCATTTATGATTGAGGTTACACTCATGATGCAGCCCTCGCGTCTTGCGCTTCTGACAGCGCGTGTAAAATCCCCATGCGCATGGCGACGCCTGTCTCGACCTGTTGCGTGATGAGGCTTACGTCGGGGTCGTCTGCGATGGCACTGGCAATCTCGACGCCGCGGTTCATAGGGCCAGGATGCATGACGAGCGCGCCGGGTTTGGCGTAGCTGAGCTTCTTGCGGTCTAGGCCGTAGAAGTGGAAATATTCGCGCGTGCTTGGGACGAAGGCGCCACTCATACGCTCAAGCTGTAGCCGCAACATCATGACAACATCACAGCCGCTTAAGCCCTCTTTCATATCGTGAAAGACATCCACGCCCCAACGGTCTGCATCTGCCGGCAGGAGCGTCGGCGGACCGATAAGACGCACTTCACAGCCGAGCATATTTAGAAGCTCAACATTGGAGCGCGCTACGCGGGAGTGTAAAATATCGCCGCAAATCGCAATCCGCAGCCCGTCAATATCACCGCCGAAAGCTTGGCGCAGAGTCAGCGCATCGAGCAGCGCTTGGGTGGGATGTTCGTGCATGCCGTCGCCCGCATTAATCACGGCGCAGGACACTTTTTGCGCAAGCAGGGCAGGGGCGCCAGAACTGCCGTGCCGCACGACAAGCAGGTCAGGGTTCATCGCGTTCAGCGTCGTCGCCGTATCAAGAAGCGTCTCGCCCTTGGCCGCGCTCGACGTCGCGATATTCATATTAATCACGTCCGCGCCAAGCCTGCGTCCTGCAAGCTCAAAGCTCTTCTCGGTGCGGGTGGAGTTTTCAAAAAACAGATTAATTAGCGTCTTGCCCGCAAGGATATTTCGGGTGGGGGATTTCTGCACAGACAGGTCAAGATAATGCTCACCCAGCGCTAGAAGCGCTTCAATATCCATACGGTGAAAATCAGAAATAGACAGGCAATGCGCCTTTGAAAACGGGTATTCCGCAACATGGTCTTTAGGTGCCGACATAAAGCCTCTCTAAGATTTTGGAGGGTTTAAGCGCGGGCGAGGGGAGAGTCAATGCGGGGGCGCGTAAACGCGCTCAAGCCCGTAATCTATCTAGCACGCCTTGCAAAATATAACTTGCCGCTAATTTATCGACATTCTCCGCGCGTTTTTTACGGCTCATATCGGCGCTTATCATGGTACGGGTGACGGCCATGGTGGACATGCGCTCATCCCAGAGGAAAATGGGGATGTCTCTTAGGCGTAAAAGGTTGGTGCAGAAATCTTTCACCGATTGCGTACGCGGACCAGGCGTGCCGTTCATATTCAGTGGATAGCCGACGATGAGGGCTGAGGCTTCGTTTTCATCATAAGTCGTGAGTAGGCTCTGCGCATCTGTTCCAAACTTGGTGCGCTTTATTGTGTGCAGCGGGGAGGAAATAAGCCGTGTGCGGTCCGATATGGCTAGGCCAAGCGTCTTTGTGCCAGGGTCGAGGCCAAGCAGCGCGCCTTGCGTCTCGCGTAATTCATCCAAAGTAATAATCGCCATGAGGGCCTCTATCCCGCCGTGCCAAACGGGGCAAGACGCATTATCACTTGCAGCGCGACATAGCTTACCGCCAAAAGTGACAGCACGACTTTGACCCATAGCTTTGGAAAGCGCCGCCAGAGCACCGCGATAGAGCCGAGCGCCAGCACAGCTTCAACCAAGCTGACCCAACCCGCATGATGATTGGCCTCCCAATAGCTAAACGGCGAATAAAACCGCCACTCAGAGAGCGGCCAAAAATGACGATAGGCATCATGTCCATGCACAGGCAAATCTGTCGCCATATGTATAAGCGCAGCGAGGGCGAAAAATAGCAAAAGCTTCCCCCAGATTTTGGCGCGTTGCGTATAACCCAATACCGCCAGAACCGCGTAAATCGGAATAGAATTAAACACTGCAATCATATTTTGCATGGGCGGCTCAAAATAAAGCTCATCCCAAATCCGTGCCCCGCTCTCGCCTTTGATGAGGGCTTGATAGGGAAACCAAAGATAAATCATCGCGTCAGGGAGAAGTGAGCCGATAAACACCGCCCAATTTCGTTTGGCCTCTCCGCGCTTTGACAGCACGGTGAGCGCGAGCAGGGAATGGGTAGGTGAATTCATTGCGTTATTAACTGATAGGCCGCCAGCCCGAAGAGAAAAATCGTAGGATGAAATGTCGCCGCAAAACCGACGGCGCGTTTGAGCGGATGTTTGTGATAACCCACCCAAAATAACAGCCGCGCAATTAAAAACCAAACTCCCATAATGGGCAAAAGTCGCTGTGCGATATCTGGCGCTGCGTATAATAAACCTGTGGCTCCGATGACGAACAACAAAAGCTGTTCGACTGTGTTGGAAATATAGCGGCGCGTAATGTCGAGTGGGCTGCCACTAACGGGCGCCGAGCCGTCAATATTTTGCGAAAAGTGACGCAACTGTGCTGCGCGCCCTATGCCTGCGAGCAATGTTAAGCCCGCAATTAAAACCGTGAAAGCGAATGCGGTTTGAGGTGTGAATTCTCGGAACAATCCAAATCTGCTAAAGACCGTCCAACCGCCGCCGATAAAAAGGACACTGATAATCCACGCAATTAAAATGCTTTTAGTAACAACGTCTCTGTCTTTGCGGTTTGGTGTGGTCATTTACGGCTAATCATGCGCTATCGCTTTCTGCCGCTCGGGATGCACGCCGACCCACGTTTCGTCGACATAGGCTTTGATGGCGGCGTTGTCGGTTTTCATGTCGTCTGTGAGCGGGAAAAGGCGGTCGAGTACGACGCGTTTATTGGGGCCGTCAAAGGCGCAGATAAAGACAGGGACATTGGCGGCATAGGCGGCGCGGAGATAGCCAGTCTTGTATTTATCCACGAGGCTGCGCGTGCCTTCGGGCGGGAAGCCGACGCAGACTTTATCAGCTGATTCAAACAGTTCGACAACTTGGTCCACGACATTGGCTGCGCCTTTGCCGCGGTCGACGGGATAGCCGCCGAGCGCCCGAAACAGCGGGCCCATGGGCCAGAAGAACCATTCTTTTTTAATGAGGAACGTATATTTAAAGCCTGAGGCTAGCATGGCAAGCGATGCTGAAATCGCGTCCCAATTAGATGTATGCGGAACACCGATAATGACAAATTTCGGCACATCAGGCATGCGGCCATGAAGGCTCCACCCTGTAAGTTTAAGTCCAAACGATCCTAGCCCGCGTGTAAACGCATTTCCCATGCGGGGGGAGTGCGCGCTCATATGAGGGTTGTCATATTTCATAGTCGTATCTTACCCGTTTTCGGGTTTTATACCTTGAAAATTATTGTCGTAATAGGCTTTGATTTTGCGGTTATCTTTTTCCGTGTCAAATGTCAGCGGCATAATTTTATCAAGCACGACTTTTTTATTTTTACCATCAATCGCCACAAGGAAAACGGGCACACCTGCGGCATAGGCGATGCGTAAATAGCCTTTTTTGAACTTATCTACCTTGGAACGCGTGCCCTCAGGCGTAATGCCGAGATAGCCTTGGTCAACGGATTTAAACCACTCGGCCATTTGCGTGGTGATGTCTTTTTTTGCGCCACGGTCAATCGGGATGCCGCCCATAGATTTAAACCACCCGCCTAGCGGCCAGAAGAAGGCTTGCTTTTTCATCATCCAACTGGCTTTGATACCTGCGGCCTGCATAGAGGCTATGGCAATAATGAAATCCCAATTGGACGTATGGGGGGCGCCGATAAAAACGAGCTTGGGTTCTTCAGGAAACTGTCCGACAATCTCCCAGCCCATGACATCTAGTACGCTGCGCCATATCCATTTGCTAAAACGATTGCCTAGTCGCGGTGTGACCGACGAACAGACATGTGCATATTTATCAGCCATAAGCCCTCTCAAAGTTTGTGCTGACCTAGCGGGAAAATTACGGGCGTTCAAGTGAAGACGAGCTTACCAAAACTGCACAATCTAGCAGCAAGCAATATTCTTGGGCAGTTTACGTCTATGACCCACTTGCCCGCGCGCGCAGCCCCTGCTAACTCGCGGGCTTAGTAGTACTTATGGAGTGGACAATGTCCGAAACTGTCTCGGCTAAAGACGTCAAAAAAATCGCGCGGCTCTCGCGCCTGCATGTGGACGAGGATCGTCTGCAACCGCTCGCCGATGAGCTGAACGGCATTCTCGGCTGGATTGAGCAATTGCAAGAAGTCGATGTAGACGGCGTCGCGCCGATGACGTCTGCTGTCGCTATGCCTGCGCCAATGCGCGATGACAAAATCACGGACGGTGGCAAGCGCGATGACGTTTTGAAAAACGCGCCCAAAGCTGAGGACGGCTTTTTCGTCGTTCCAAGAAGTGTGGAGTAAGCCATGACAGATCTGACAAACCTCACACTCTCCGCCGCGCTTGACGGCATGGCCGCTGGCGACTTCACCTCCGAAGAGCTGACCAAGGCGCATATCGACGCCTGTATGGAGGCGGCGGATTTGAACGCTTTTATCACGACGACATTTGAACACGCCATGGACGGGGCGAAAGCCTCTGACGCGCGCCGCAAGTCGGGTACAGTAGGCAAGCTCGAAGGCGCGCCTCTCGCGGTCAAAGACCTGTTCTGCACCGAAGGCGTGAAGACAACGGCGGGGTCTAAAATCCTCGGCGAGTTTACCCCGACGTATGAAAGCTCGGTCACCGCCAATATGAAATCTGACGGCATGGTCATGCTTGGTAAGCTCAACCTTGATGAATTTGCGATGGGCAGCTCTAACGAGACGTCCGCATTCGGTCCTGTGATTAATCCGTGGCGTAAAGGCGAAGATCTCGTGCCGGGCGGCTCCTCTGGTGGGTCAGCAGCGGCTGTCGCGGCTGGCATCTGCCTCGGCGCAACAGCCACCGATACGGGCGGCTCAATCCGCCAGCCTGCCTCATTTACGGGCACTGTCGGGATTAAGCCAACCTATGGCCGTTGCTCGCGTTGGGGCACGGTGGCCTTCGCGTCTTCGCTCGACCAAGCGGGCCCGATAGCCAAGACCGTGAAAGACAGCGCAATATTGCTCGAGTCGATGGCAGGCTATGACCCCAAAGATAGCACTTCGATTGACGCGCCTGTGCCCGATTGGACGAAGAGCTGTGAGCGCTCTGTTAAAGGTCTGCGCATCGGTATTCCCAAAGAATATACAATCGACGGCATGCCGCCTGAAATTCAAGCGCTTTGGGACGAAGGCATTGCGTGGATGAAAGACGCAGGTGCAGAGATTGTGCCCGTGACGCTCCCGCATACGAAATATGCGTTACCCGCCTATTACATCGTTGCGCCAGCGGAGGCGTCGTCCAACCTCGCGCGTTATGACGGCATGCGTTACGGGGCGCGTGTTGACGGGGCGGACCTGAACGACACTTATGAGAAAACACGCGCCGCTGGGTTTGGTGCCGAAGTGCAGCGCCGCATTATGATTGGGACATATGTCTTATCTGCGGGCTATTACGATGCTTATTACCTGCAAGCACAAAAGGTACGCACGCGTATTGTTGAGGATTTTGAAAATGCGTGGGAGAGCTGTGACGCTATCCTGACGCCGACGGCACCCAGCGCGCCGTTTGCTGTAGGCCGCAAAGTCACCGATCCTGTGCAAATGTATCTCAACGATATTTTCACGGTCACGACGAATTTGGCGGGCTTGCCGGGTATGAGTGTCCCCGCAGGCCTAGACAAAGACGGCCTCCCGCTCGGCCTGCAAATTATCGGCAAAGCGATGGATGAAGACACGGTCTTCGCGGCTGCGAGCGCGCTAGAAAAGGCGGCAGGGTTTACGGCACGGCCAGAGAAGTGGTGGAAGTGATGTTACGTGTGTCGCTAGTCTTTGTATTTAGTATGGCGAAGCTTTCTATAGCGACCTCTGCGCTAGCGTCATCCTGCGACTCTTATGGTTTAACAGAAAAGACGATACTCCCTGCAGAGTTAGAATATGGTGAAATAACACGTACCATTTATAATTCATGGGGTCCTTCTGCAGAACAGGTCTCTCCTGCCGTCACTAAAACAATGTCAATAAGTGAATACAAGGCTTTGCAGCCGACACTAACTTACGGGCAGGCGAGATATGTGGCAGCAGACATTCAGCGGACGCAAATTGATTTACCAGAGTTGGATATAGCCGAATATGATTTAGTACATCATGCGAACGGGGCGGTTACTGAGCGCCCACTAGTGAAATCTCCTCGGCAAGAGCTATATAACGAGGAGCTTATAAAACCTGCAGAATTAAAGTATGATACTGTTGAGATTGCTCGTCCTGCGCCACAAATATTGCCCAGTGGAGATGTAATCGTAGTGATGCAACCCGCTACAGTTGCCCCTGTCTTGGCTCCGGGACGAATGGTGACAGTGACACAGAGGTTTTTAAAAAAGCGTACGCCAGCCATCATCCATAAAGTGCCTTGCGTAGAGAAAGAAAGAGCAAAATAATGTTCATAGCACCCCGCATTGCGGATAAAAAAGACTGGCTCACGGGTGAGACGGGTGATTGGGAATTGATTATTGGGCTTGAGGTTCATGCTCAGGTCGCGTCAAATTCTAAGCTGTTTTCAGGCTCAGCCACGGATTTCGGCAATGAGCCGAACACACAAGTAAGCCTCGTTGATGCGGGCATGCCGGGCATGTTGCCTGTGGTGAACGAATTTTGTGTCGAGCAGGCCGTGCGCACGGGTCTTGGCCTAAACGCGCAGATTAATCTGTTCTCGCGCTTTGACCGCAAAAACTATTTCTATGTCGACCTGCCGCAAGGTTATCAGATTTCACAGTTCGAACACCCTATCGTGGGCGAGGGCGAAATTGAGATTGAGCCCGAAGGCGGCGAGGCCGTGAAAGTCGGGATTGAGCGTCTGCACCTTGAGCAAGATGCGGGTAAATCTATTCACGACCTTTCGCCTGATGAGACCTATGTCGATCTCAACCGCTGCGGCGTTGCGCTGATGGAGATTGTGTCCAAGCCCGATATGCGCTCGCCCGAAGAAGCGTCGGCTTATGTTGATAAGCTGCGCGGCATTGTGCGCGCGCTTGGCACCTGTGACGGCGATATGGAGAAGGGCAATCTACGCGCCGATGTGAACGTGTCCGTGCGCCGCCCTGGCGGAGAGCTTGGCACGCGGTGTGAGATTAAGAACGTGAACAGCTTACGCTTTATTCGCCAAGCCATAATGTATGAAGCGCGCCGCCATATCGAGATTATCGAAGCCGGCGGAGAGATTGACCAAGAGACGCGTCTGTTTGATAGCGTCAAAGGCGAGACGCGGCCTATGCGGTCCAAAGAAGACGCGCATGATTACCGCTATTTTCCTGACCCAGATTTGCTGCCGCTCCAGTTAGAGCAGTCTTTTGTGGACGGCATTAAAGACAGTCTGCCAGAGCTGCCCGATGCGCGCAAAGCCCGCTTCATGGCCGATTACGGCATTCCCGCTTATGATGCGGGCGTGCTGACGACGGACAAAGCCAATGGTGATTTCTATGAGGCGGTCGTCAATAATGGTTCTGGGGGCCGTGACGGTAAAATCGCCGCCAACTGGGTGATGGGCGAGCTGTTTGGCGCGCTCAATAAAGCGGATATTGAATTGGCCGACAGCCCTGTCTCTGCTGAGGCGCTCGGCGGGCTTCTGGACCGTATTGCGGATAAAACTATCTCTGGCAAAATCGCCAAAGAGGTCTTTGAGCGCATGTTCGCGGGCGAAGGCAGCGCGGACGATATCATCGAAAAGCAAGGCCTCAAACAGGTCACCGATATGGGCGCGATTGAGGCGATGGTGCAAACCGTGATTGACGCCAACCCCGACCAAGCCGCGAAAGTCAAAGACAACCCGAAACTCGTTGGCTTCTTCGTCGGCCAAGTGATGAAAGCCAGCGGCGGCAAAGCCAACCCGCAAGCGGTCAATCAGATTTTGAAAGCAAAATTGGGGCTTTAGACGGAGTTGCGCAAAAACCCATTCCGCCGCATAATCCTATTATGACCCCAGAAAAAGAACGTAAAATCGCGACTATTTCCGCCGCCGTGTCGGGTGTGTTCTTGGCCGTGGTTCTGTTTTTTGTTGCGGGGCGGGTGATGAACGTCCCTGTGAGCTATGCGTTTTTCATTGCAGGCGTCATGGGTGTGGCGGATTTCTTCTTGATGCGTTTTGTGCTGCTGGCGTCTGGGCGTAAGCGGAAGTGAATAGCCAAAAAGAGACGACTATCGGGACTATACTCGCCGCCTGTGGTGCGCTGGCTTTCGCGGTAGTCTTCTATTGCATTCTCTCAACATTGTTTCACTTTCCAATTAGTTACGCGATCCCCATAGCGGCGATAATTGGCGGCGTGCAGTATTTCGCTTTGCGGCATTGGCTGTTAGTGGTCGGCGCGCGTAAAGGTAAGCCGAAGAAGGGACAGCTAAAATGAGCCTCACGCAAAATGACGCTTAAAGAAGGCCCATTTTTCGGGGCCATGATTATTACGCTAGGTGTGGGCTATCTCGTCTTCCACCAAACGGGTGATATTACGAAAGCGGTTGTAATAGGCGTTGCCGTTGGTGTGGCGGATTACTTTTTGCTGGGCCTGTTTGGGCGAAAGCCGAAATAAACGCCCACATCTTCTCTCTAAAGTTAAATTGACACCGCTGTCATTTTGCGAGATGAGAGTGTCAATCGACGCGCCATAAGAGCGTGCGCATTTTTCAAGGGGGACATGATGTCTGAAACGTCTACGAAAACGGCCAATATGGGCTTTATTATTATGGTCAGCCTCGTCGCGACCCTGGGGGGCTTTCTCTTTGGGTTCGATAGCGGGGTGATTAACGGCACGGTGAAGGGGCTGGACCAAGCCTTTGGCGTGGCCAACTTTGCCAGTGGGTTTAATGTCGCCTCTATGCTTCTCGGCTGTGCGGTCGGCGCATTTTTTGCGGGAAAACTATCCGATAACTTCGGCCGCCGAAATATGATGATGGTCGCCGCTATATTTTTCCTCGTCTCAGCCTGGGGCTCAGGTATAGCCGGGGGATCGGCTAGCTTTATATTCTTTCGTATATTGGGCGGCCTCGCCGTCGGTGCGGCGTCCGTCATGGCGCCCGCCTATATCTCCGAAATAGCGCCTGCTCATCTTCGCGGTGGTCTGGCCTCTATTCAGCAAATCGCAATTGTGGTGGGCCTGACGGTCGCGTTCTTCTCTAACTATTACCTCGCAGGCGTGTCTGGCGGGGCGACCGAAATATTCCGCGGTCATGAGACATGGCGCTGGATGTTTTGGGTTGAGATTGCCCCTGCCGCACTGTTTCTAATTCTGTTATTCTTCATTCCTAAAAGCCCGCGATATCTCATGGTCAAAGGCGATGAACCCGGCGCGCTGGCGTCTATGACCAAGTTGTTCGGGGCGGATACGGCGAAAGCGAAACTCGCGGAGATTAAGAATTCTCTCGCCTCTGACCACGCGCCGCGCTTGTCTGACCTTAAGAAGGTCGGCGGCGGTCTGCGTCCAATTGTGTGGGTTGGTATTGGCCTTGCGGTTTTCCAACAACTCGTCGGCATTAACGTAATTTTCTATTACGGCGCTGTGATGTGGGAAGCGGCTGGCTTTACCGAAGCTGACGCGCTCAAGCAAAATGTGTTCATGGGCGTCATGTCAATCTTTGCGACAGGTATTACCCTGTTCCTGATTGACAAATTTGGCCGTAAGCCGTTCCTCATGCTTGGCTCAGTCGGCATGGCAGTTATGCTGGCTGTCGTCGCCTATGCTTTCTCAACAGGCGCTCTTGTCGACGGCTCACTTCAGCTTTCGGATAATATGGGTCGCCTCTCGCTTTATGCTGCGATGGCATATGTGTTCTTCTTTAACATGACCTGGGGTCCTGTGATGTGGGTCATGCTCGGCGAAATGTTCCCGAACCAAATTCGCGGTGCAGGCCTTGCGGTTGCAGGCTTTGCTCAGTGGATTGCTAACTTTGTTGTGACGCTTTCTTTCCCATGGATGCTTGCCAATCTCGGCCTCGCGGCATCATTTGGTATTTACTCAGCCTTTGCCTTCCTCTCAATCCTCTTTGTCGCCAAAGCGGTCACGGAGACAAAAGGGATGGAGCTTGAAGACATGATTGGTTAAGCGCCAAGTCTCGCACAAATTTAAGTCTAACCGCCTCTGTCTCAAACAGGGGCGGTTTAGTTTTGGGCAAGCCCTTATCTTTGGCATGAATAAGATTGAAGTTTTTGCTTAATTCAGATATAGAAAATTATGACATTATTTTCGCAATATCTCAAAACACTGATTGTGATGGCTCTCATCGCGATGGTGTCTTTTATTTTCGGTTTTTAATCGCCGCTAAACCCGTCCGTGGGTGTTCTGCGTTGAAGGGTAGGCCGCTTACCTGCTGCCTACCTCCTGAAACTCACGTGCCAATATGAATTTGTTCCGACACCGCTGTCATGCCCATAAGGCCGCGTTTTCCGCATTGAATACTGCGGCAGAATGTCCTATGCCTTGTCTATAAGACAAGACAGGCTCTCGCGAGTGATATCTTGCGCGGCTAGGGGATAGCAATGAAGTCAACAATCCACGATGTGGCCAAAAAGGCTGGCGTGTCTATGAAGACTGTCTCGCGCGTGCTCAACCACGAGCCCAACGTAGCGACCAAAACCCGCGAAAAAGTTATGGCGGTCGCGAAAGAGCTTCATTATTCGCCGTCACTCGCGGCGCGCGGACTCGCGAGTTCCAAGTCTTATTTGATTGCACTGCTCTATGATAATCCGAGCCCAAGTTATATCGCAAATATCCAAAAAGGGGCGACGCAGGCCTGCCGGGAACGTGGCTATCACTTGGTTGCAGAACCACTTGATGTTGAAGGCTCGGATGGCGGGGTTGACGGCGATTTGTCTGTAGAGATTGAGCGCGCACTTGAACGCTTGCCAGTAGATGGCGCGATTTTGACGCCGCCGCTCTGTGACAACGGCAGTATCGTGCGCGTGTTGCAGCGGCTTAAAATTCCTTATGTGCCCGTTGCGCCAATTTCGTCTCATGGCAATCTGCCAATAGTTCAAATGGATGATGTCAAAGCCTCTAAGGAGATGACCCAATATCTCATTAGCTTAGGCCATAAGAAAATCGCCTTTATCAAAGGTCATCCTCAGCATAGTGCGACGCCGCGCCGTTTTGAGGGTTTTCGCGAGGCCATGCGCAAGGCCGAGCTTGAGATTAAGCCAGAATATATTGAGATCGGGGATTACCATTTCCGCTCAGGCATTACGGCGGCTGAAAACTTACTTGGGCTCGAAGAGCCGCCAACTGCTATATTTGCGAGTAATGATGATATGGCCGCAGGGGTTATATCCGCCGCTAATCGTTTGGGTCTTTCTGTGCCAGGTGATCTCTCTGTTGGAGGATTTGATGATACACCGCTTGCGCGCATTCTCTGGCCGCAGCTAACGACCGTTCGTCAACCTATTGAAGAATTGGGTTTTGCAGCTGCAAAGCTTCTCATGACAAAAGACTTAGCCGAAGATAACGCGCGCACGCTTGAACACGACCTGATTGTGCGGGGATCAACGGGACCGCGACAGCCGCAAGCGGTGGATGGCAGCTAAACGGGTATTAGGCTAAGGATATCAATTGACAGCGCTGTCATATCCTATAAATCTGGCAAAAAAAAGAAGGAGATAGCTTTGAACGCAGCGTCACACTCAAATGACACCATAGATACAGGTCACCAATCGGATGCGGGCGGATCAGGTTTTGTCCCTGTAGCGCCGTTTGATATTGTTGTCTTTGGCGGGACAGGCGACCTTGCGCGGCGTAAACTTCTGCCGTCTCTTTTTCACCGTTTCTGTGACGGCCAAATCGCCGAAAACAGCCGTATAATTGGCGTCTCGCGTAGCGCTCATAGTCGTGCTGAGTATCAAAAACTTATCAGCGATGCCTATCATGAATTCTCGAAAGAAGATGATTTCGATGCGAAGCAATGGGCGAAATTTTCTAATCTATTAGATTACTACTCAATTGACGTTATGGACGACAAAGCGGATTGGTCTGAGTTCGCCGCGCTCTTTACAGGGAAAGACGACAAAACGCGCGTGTTCTATTTGGCGATGCCGCCGCGCATGTACGCCAGTATTTGTGAAGGGCTAGACGCAGCAGGTTGTGTGTCAGATATTGCGCGCGTCGTCCTTGAAAAACCCATCGGAACAGACTTTGAATCAGCGCGCGCGATTAACGCGGGGGTTGGTAAAGTGTTTGACGAAAACAATATCTACCGTATTGATCACTATCTCGGCAAAGAGACGGTGCAAAACCTTCTTGTGCTGCGCTTTGCAAATATCCTTCTCGAACCGCTCTGGTCACATAGCGCGATTGAGCATGTGCAAATTACGGCGGCTGAATCTATTGGTGTTGGTGGGCGTGGGTCTTATTATGACGGTGCAGGGGCGCTCCGTGATATGGTGCAAAACCACTTGCTACAGCTGCTGTGTTTAACGGCGATGGAAGCGCCTGCGTCCCTAGAGGCAGACGATGTTCGCACCGAGAAGATTAAAGTGCTTCGCGCGCTGCGGTCCATTTCCAATGATAAGATTGAAGAGCTGACAATACGCGGGCAATACGCACGGGGGACGTTACCCGATGGACATTTTGCCAAGGATTACCTCACGGATGTAGACGTCAATCAAAGTTCAACTGAGAGTTTCGTGGCTATAAAAGCCCATATAGATAATTGGCGCTGGGCGGGCGTGCCGTTTTACCTGCGTACAGGTAAACGGATGGCCGAACGCCGCTCGGAAATAGTGATTCAGTTTAAGCCTGTGCCGCATTCTGTTTTTGCGGGCGACACACAGGTTAATGCCAACCGTCTTGTTATTCGTCTGCAACCTGATGAAGCTGTGAAGCTATGGATGGAAATTAAAGAGCCTGGGGCAGGGGGCATGCGCCTCAAGACACTACCGCTAAACTTATCCTACGCCGATAATTTTACTGTGCGCTATCCAGATGCTTATGAGCGTCTTTTGATGGATGTTGTGCGCGGCAACCTTTCGCTCTTTATGCGCCGCGACGAAGTTGAAGCGGCGTGGAAATGGGTCGATCAAATTCATGCGGGTTGGGATAACTTCAATCAGCGTGTTGAGCTTTATCCCGCAGGCGAAGACGGGCCGTTCGAAAGCGGTGACATGCTCGCGAAAGAAGGCCATGAATGGAACACGGCCCCTGTCTTGCGAGAAAGCTCTTAAGATATGGCGAGCTACCATCTTATCACGGCTGAAACAGATGAACTTGTCGCAAAAGCTTGCGCGCAAATCCTCAAGGGCGTCAAAGCAGCCATTGACGCGCGGGGGCAAGCGAGCCTGATGGTCTCTGGCGGCAGCAGCCCTAAACCTCTTTTCGCGGCGCTGTCGCTAACGGACATAGATTGGGACAAGGTCACGGTCAGCCTCGTTGATGAACGCTGGGTTGAGCCAGGCGAAGCAGGCTCTAATGAAAGCTTTATCAAAGACAACTTCCTGCAAGGTGCAGCGGCAAATGCAAATTTCATCAGTTTGAAATCAGCCCATGACAGCGTGTCAGAAGGTTTGTCAGAAATTGAACGTCGATTTGCACATATCCCAGCCCCTTTCGATATTTGCGTCATGGGCATGGGAACAGACAGCCATACAGCCAGTTGGTTTCCAGGCGCTGTCGGACGCGAAGCGGCCATGGATGAGGCGAATACGGCGCGCTTTGCCTATGTGGATGCGCGCGGCTGCGACGGTGCAGGGGAGTTTCCAGACCGCATTACACTCACGCTCTCTGCAGTCATGGCGTCGCGTGATATTATTTTGTTTATTCCGGGCGCGCAAAAGGCGAAAGTCTTTGACGTCGCGCAAATGGGCGACGAAGCTAACGCACCTGTAGGCGCGCTTAAATCTGCAGGCGAGCACCTGACTGTATTTACGGGACACATGTAAGATAAGACTATGAATTCAACTATCAAAGACGTTACCGCCCGTATCAAAGCCCGCTCACAAAAAACGCGCCGCGCTTATCTTAATGCTGTAGCGGAGAATTTCCGCGACGGTCCGCGCCGCATGCGTCTGTCAGAAGGTAATGTTGCCCATGCTAGTGCAGGCTGCCCTCTTCATGAGAAGATGGAATTGCTTGGCGCGAATTGGCCTAATATCGGCATAGTCACGTCTTATAATGATATGCTTTCAGCTCATCAACCGTTTGAGCGTTTTCCGTCCATCATTAAACATGCCGCGCGCCGCAATGGCGCGGTTGCGCAAGTCGCAGGCGGTGTGCCGGCTATGTGTGACGGCGTAACCCAAGGCCGCGACGGTATGGAGCTCTCGCTCTTCTCACGTGATACAATCGCTATGGGCACAGCGATTGCGCTGTCTCATGATATGTTTGACGCTGCTATTCATTTGGGCGTTTGTGATAAGATTGTGCCAGGCATGCTGATAGGCGCGCTACGCTTTGGTCATATCCCGCAGATTTTCGCGCCTGCTGGACCTATGCCATCAGGCCTGCCCAACCCCGAAAAAGCGCGCGTGCGTCAAGAATACGCCCAAGGAAAAGTCGGTCGTGAAGAGCTTCTTAAAGCTGAATCGGCGAGCTATCACGCGCCAGGCACGTGCACATTTTACGGTACCGCCAATACGAACCAGATGCTGATGGAAATTATGGGTATGCAATTGCCAGGTAGTTCATTCGTGCATCCCAACACGCCTCTGCGCGACGCTATTACAGCGCAAACAACACGCCGTGCCGTGCAAATCTCTTCCATGGGCGAAAGCTTTACGCCTGCCGCTCATGTGATTGATGAAAAAGCAATTGTGAACGGCATTGTTGGTTTGATGGCGACAGGCGGATCGACCAATCTGACTATTCATTTGTCCGCTATGGCGCGCGCGGCGGGTATTTTAATTAATTGGGATGATCTTGCCGATATTTCTCATGCTGTGCCGCTTATATGTAAGATTTATCCCAACGGTATTATGGATGTGAACCATTTCCACGCGGCGGGCGGCATGGCTTACTTAATCGCAGAACTTCTCAACGCGGACCTTGTTCATAATGACGTGACGACCGTTGCAGGCGGCGAGGGGCTGTCAGAATATACGCGTGAACCAATCCGTAACCAACACGCCGAAGCTGACGCTGTGCTCTTCCGCAAAGGCCCGACTGAAAGTCTCGATAAAGACATTCTGACAACTGTGAAAGCGCCGTTTCGTCCCGACGGAGGCTTACGTCTTCTCGAAGGTAATCTTGGACGGGCTGTAATGAAAGTCTCTGCCGTTAAGCGTGAGAATTGGAAAGTCGAAGCGCCAGCGCTTGTAGCCGATCATCAAGACGATATCATTGCCATGCATAAACGCGGAGAACTTGAGCGTGATTTTATTGTCGTGCTGCGCTTCCAAGGACCGCGCGCCAACGGCATGCCAGAGTTGCATAAGTTGACGCCTATTCTCGGAGCTTTGCAGGATAAAGGGTTTAAAGTTGGCCTCGTCACAGATGGCCGTATGTCAGGCGCATCAGGCAAGGTGCCTGCCGCTATTCATATGCATCCTGAAGCCCTTATGGGCGGAGATCTTGCACGCATACGCACTGGTGATATGATTTCGCTCGATCCCGCCTCAAATAGCGTCAATGTTTTAAGTGATGATGATTGGACGATGCGTCCACCTGCGCCCTATCCGCCGCAGCCGCAGCTTTCTGCGCTTGGGATGAATATGTTTGGCCATGTCCGCGCGGTTTGCACAGACTCTGAGTCTGGTGCGTCGTTTCTTGGCGATCTCGCTGATATGAGCGGAGCGAGCGCATGATAAATTCGGCGACACTCGTTGGCGATGTAGGCGGTACGAATTGCCGTTTCGCGCTCGCCGCTCGTACCTCTCAAGGCACAATAGAGTTGCATGAAAGTGAGAAATATGCCGTGGCAGATTTTGCTCACTTCAATGAAGCTGTCTCACATTATTTGTCAGGTATTAACCTGCGTCCAAAAAAAGCGGCCTTTGCCTTTGCGGGCCCCAAGTTTAACGACGCCATACAAATGACAAATGTCGATTGGTTGGTGTCTGAGGCGGAACTTAAGAATAAATTTGGCTTAGAGGACGCGGTCGTATTGAATGATTTCGTCGCCATGGCGAACGGCGCAACAGTTATTCCTGATGACGGATTTCAGACGCTTATTGACGGCAAAGTAAACTATAATAAATCCGTCGCCGTGCTCGGCCCTGGCACAGGCCTCGGCATTTCCTGTATCGTGCCAAGTTCAGTTCCAGGCCATCCGCCTAGTATCCTCGCAACGGAGGGCGGGCATACAGGTTTTGCCCCGCAAAATGAGCTCGAGCGCGAAATTCTCGCATATACAGCCCAGTCACGCGACTACGTTGCAGCAGAAACGCTCATCTGCGGGCCTGGCATGATGCGTCTTTATGAAGCCATTTGCCAAATTCACGGCGAGCAGATGCGGTTTAAAAAACCAGATGAGATTGTCGCAGCAGCCGAAGCCAGTACGAAATCTATCGCGCGTAAAACGGTGCTGACGTTTTGTGACATTCTGGGGGGATTCGCAGGCAATGCGGCTTTGACTATGGGGGCTGCAGGCGGTGTCGTTGTCGGAGGCGGCGTGTCGCGCCATATTGCCCCGTTCATTGCTGAGTCAGATTTTGAAGGTCATTTTAAAAACAAAGGCACAGGGGCGTGGTATGTTAAAGACATCCCCGTCCGCCTTATCATGGCGCATTTCGTCGCGCTTTACGGCGCTGCCGCTATGGTTTTGCCGCGCAAGAAAGCAGCTTAGCTTAACGTATTTAGTTTTGGTCAAATTGTAGCGCAGCGAGGCGGGCATAAAGTTCGCCGTCTTTGATCAAGCTGTCATGCGTGCCTTGGCCAACGATACGGCCGTTCTCAAAAACGATGATACGGTCAGCGGTTTTTACTGTCGCGAGGCGGTGCGCAATCACAAGCGTCGTGCGGTTTTGCGACATCATTTCAAAGGCTTTTTGCACGGCTTGTTCCGATTCAGCATCAAGCGCTGAGGTGGCTTCATCTAAAAGAAGAATTGGGGCGTCGCGTAATATCGCGCGCGCAATGGCTAGACGTTGTCTTTGCCCGCCCGAAAGCGTGCCCGCCCGCTCGCCAAGGTCGGTATCATAACCATCAGGAAGTGCGGAAATAAAATCATGGGCGAAGGCGGCTTTGGCGGCGGCAATCACCTCTGCGTCACTCGCCCCAATACGACCATAGCGGATATTGTCCATAGCCGAGCCAGAGAAGAGCGGAGTGTTCTGCTGTACAATGGCAAATTGTTGACGCAGTGTGTCAGGCGAAAGATCAGAAAGTTTCACGCCGTCGAGCTTAATCACGCCAGAACTGACATCATAAAAGCGCAATAGTAGCTGAAATATAGTGGATTTACCTGCACCAGACGGTCCGACGAGTGCAACGGTTTCGCCCGCCTTCACATCAAAACTAACGTCATAAAGCGCCTTGTCATCAGGGCGAGTGGGATAGGCAAAAGAGAGGTTCTCAAAAGCAAGATTACCTTTCACGTTAGTAAGCCTAACAGGGTTTGTGGGAACAGAAATATCGCTTTGCGTTTCCAAGATATCGACGAGCCTTTCAGAGGCGCCCGCCGCGCGCAACAGGTTTGTCCACGTCTCGGTCAGGGCGCCGCCGCTACTACCTGCATAAAAGGCGAGGCCCGTAAAAGCGACAATGTCACCGCCTGTCATTGTGCCAGCTTTGACAGACTCTGCGCCAAACCAGAGCGCGCCAATAATGCCGCCAAGCGCCGCTGTGAATACAAAGAATGTGAGGAATGTTTGATTTAAAATGCGTCCGAATTGGCTTTTATAAGTTGCCTCTATATCATCAGCGAATGCCGCGTCTTCATGGGCTTCGCGCGTATAGGCTTGGACAGTTTGTATGGCCGTAAGCGCTTCGCCAGAGCGCGCAGAGGCATAGGCAAGATTATCTTGACCGTCACGTGAAAGCACGCGGATACGGCGGCCTTGGATAATCGACGGTACAAGAATTATCGGCAGCACCGCCATAACAATAAGCGCGAGTTTCCAGCTTACTACGAACATCAAAATGAACGACCCAATGATGATGGCGACTGAGCGAATAGCAAATGAGATAGAGCCCGTCAGGACTGTCTCAATAAGAGTTGTGTCTGTGGTAAGTCGTGAGAGCACTTCACCTGTGCGCACACGTTCAAAATAGGCGGGGCTTAGGGTGAGGAGTTTGGAATAAACAGAGCGGCGAATATCGGCAATCACCCGCTGGCCAAGGGCCGTAATAAAGAAATAGCGCGCAGATCCAAGCGCAGCAAACAGCACAACAAAGCCCATCGCAAATTTAAAATAGGTCGAGAGTTCTGTCGCGCCAGAACTGGCCACGCGTTGGCAATAGGCGATATTGTCTGCGTTATCACCAAAGCCGCAATCCACTATTAACTTAAATATCAACGGTAAAGTGAGTGAAGCAGCGGCTGAGAGCACAAGAAAAATTAAAAAGGCTAGCAGCCAGAATTTATAGCGCCACACATAGGGCCAGAGATAGGCGAGTGGGCGCAGCGAGCGCGCTTTGGCACGCTTGTCTTTATCTTGCGCAATCTCCTGCGCGAAGGCCGCGCCTGCGGACCGGTCTGGGTTTGAAACTGCATCAGCCATATGGCGCGCCTCATAGCCTAGCGCGACGAGGCTGACCATAGGAGATTGCGTCTGAATATAAGCTATTGATTTTTGTCTGAACAAGCGGCTCTGGGGCTTGGACTTTTGCGGCCAAGGCTTCTATAGCTAGGCGGAAATATATTGGAGTATCTATGTCTTATCTCGTTCTTGTGCGCCACGGTCAAAGCCAGTGGAATTTAGAAAACCGTTTCACCGGTTGGGTCGATGTAGACCTGACAACTGAGGGCGTGAAAGAAGCGAGAAAGGCGGGCAAACTGCTCGCCAAAGAAGACATTGTTTTTGACGCGGCCTTCACCAGCTATCAAAAGCGCGCCATTAAAACGCTTTGGCTGACGCTGGAAGCGCTCGACCAAATGAGCGTCACTGTGACCAAAGACTGGCATCTTAATGAGCGTCACTACGGCGCTCTTACGGGGCTGAATAAGCAAGAAACGCGCGACAAGCACGGCGATGAACAAGTGCATATTTGGCGCCGTAGCTTTGACGTGCCGCCGCCGCAAATCGATATGGATAGCGAGTTTCATCCCAGCCATGACCGTAAATATAGTCAGATTGACCCCAAAGATCTCCCCACGGGTGAGAGCCTAAAAATAACAACAGAGCGCGTGCTGCCTTATTTTGAAGATCAAATGCTGCCGTTCATTCGCGCGGGCGCAAATGTCATTGTTAGCGCCCATGGAAATTCTCTGCGCGCGCTGCTCAAGCGCTTATTTGATGTGTCTGATAAGGACATTCCAGGCTTTGAATTTCCAACAGGCAATCCGCTTTTGATTGAGCTTGAAGACGGTACGCTGAATATCAAATCGGCGAGATATTTGGACAAAAAACGCGCAAAAGAACTGCCGCCTATTCCGAATAAAACGGCTTAATTAGAATTGCCAAGTCACGCGGCCTATATGCAAAAAGCGCTCACCCTTGCGGCGGCGCAAAAAGGGCGCACTGCGGAAAACCCCTCTGTGGGATGCGTGATTGTGAAGGACGGCAAAATTGTCGGGCAAGGCGTGACCTCTGATGGGGGGCGACCCCACGGCGAGGCGAACGCGCTGCAAGTCGCAGGTGCGCAGGTCAGAGGCGCAGACGTCTATGTGACGTTAGAACCTTGCAGCCATTACGGCCAAACCGCCCCTTGCGCAAATGCCCTCATTGAGGCGGGCATTGCGCGTTGCTTTATCTCCGTCATAGACCCCGACCCGCGCGTTCATTGGCGCGGTGCGGCGCTCCTGCAAGAGGCGGGTATTGACGTGCAAATTGGCCTGGGTGCAGAAGAAGCCTTTGCAATAAATGCTGATTTCTTCGCGCGTGTAGGAGGCTAGCCTAAGACGCGGTGTCCGCGGCCTATCATACACCGTTTGACAATATTCTTGCGTTCGGTTCGCGTCGCCAGAGCTGCGCCGCTGGCGCCGTAAACGCTGCCCACAGCTGCACCGATAAGACCATTGCGGGTATCATTTCCGCGGCGCAATACGCCGCCGAGGCCACCTGCGGCTGCGCCAACTGCTGCGCCAGTGCGCACGTCGGAATTATCATAGCCGCGCTGCTCAGCCAAGGCTTGGCACTGCTGAAGGTCTTGCTGAAATTTTGCATTCTGTGGCCCATCTACAATCGGTTGATAGGCCGCGCCGCCCCCTGCACATGCCGACAGTGGCAGCAGTAAAGCTGTTGCTATTATCAACCCGATTTGGCGTATATTTTTTGATGCCTGAGCCATGTTATTTTCCTAATGATTTATATAAAAATGTTATTGCAGAAAAGAGATTTTAAACAGTTAATTCTCGGTCATGCGCATATCATAAGTGTATGCAAGGTTAATTGCCTCTTACTTTTTCGTGTGCATGAATAGGCTTGAACCGCTTAAATAAATATCGTGACCGATTGTAGGCCTTCCGCAACCAAGCGACCTTGATAATCATAAAAGCGCATGACTTGAGTGCTGTAGCCGCCACGCGCAGCGGTTTGCCGTGTTTCGATTTGCCACCATCCGTCTTGGGTCGTGGGTGTGTCATCGAGGATATTAAGAAGAAAAGTCATTGAACTCACAGGCCCCATTTTTTTAAACATTGGCATAGCTGCGGGTGGGAGGACGTCTGAGAGCGTGACGAATGAGGCTGGACCTTCGCGTGAGGCAGGGTCGTGATGACGAGACCAAGCGCGTATATAACCTTCATTCTTGCCACTCATGGGGCGACCGCCACCAATGAGTTGCGTCTCAAAGCGGTGGAAAAACTTTGGGACAAAATCCGCCATTTGCGGGGGCGTGAAAGGCTCGCAGTCTTCCGGTGCGGGGGCAGGAGTGGTGGTATATTCAACGTTCAAATCGCTCTCGCGCGCCGCCCCAAATGCGCAAGTGACGGTGCCGACGACATCGTCACCGACTGTAGCGATAACCTCAATCATCGTCACATTACGGCCTTGGCGGAGCAGCTTTGGCGTAAAGAGCGGGTCGCCTGTGACGGGCCCAACAAAGTTGACATTCACACTGCGAAGCGGCGGTAAATTCTCATGTGAAAGCTCGGCCGCCGCAACGGCGAGGCCCGCAGTTAGCCCGCCGTAACACGTCCGGCCTTGTCGCCAATTATCAGGAATGTGCGCACGGTACCCGCCCTCTTCTGGGAGCATCAAAGAGGCAATCTCTGCAAACCCTAGCGGCGCGGAATTAGACACCTTTAAACGGCTCGTCGATACTATAGCTTGGCTCTGTGAACCATTTCGGGCCGTTATCTGTCATGTAAAAATGATCTTCAAGCCGCACGCCAAACTCGCCGTATTTACAAATCATCGGCTCGGATGAGAAGCACATACCTTTGGCGAGCGGCGTATCATCCCCCCAATTTAGGTAAGGCCATTCGTGAATATCAAGGCCAATGCCATGACCCGTACGGTGAGGGAGTCCAGGCGTTTTATAGCCGGGGCCAAAGCCGTCGGCCTCCAAGGACTTACGCGCCGCCAGATCTGCATCCCCGCAGCGCACGCCAATTTTCGCTGCCTTAAACGCAGCAATCTGTGCGCGTTTCTCCGCGTCCCAAACACGGCGCTGTTCGTCGCTCGGTGTGCCAAACACATAAGAGCGCGTCATGTCAGAAATATAATCATGGCACTGACAGCCTGTATCAATCAGCACCATATCCCCGTCTTCGAGCGGCTTATGATGACGTACGCCGTGCGGATAGCTGCTATCGGGGCCAAAGAGCACAATTTTGAAATAGCTGCCTTTCGGTGCGCCGACTTTGCGGTGGGCGGCGTCTAGAAACTCTCCGACCTCATGCGCCGTAATGCCTTCGCGCAAAATCGCTGCGGTGGCTTTATGCACGGCCAACGTCATTTCTTTGGCCCGCGTCATAAGGGCCAGCTCATGTTCTGATTTTTGTTGGCGGCAGCTGCGTGTAACTGGTGTGGCTGATACAAATGACAGATTTGGGCAGGCAAGGTCGAGGCCGTTGCTGATGAAAAAAGGTGTGTCTTCGGAGATTCCGATTTTAGCGCCGTCCGCAATCCCATGCTCGCTTAAGATTTTTGCCGAAAGTTCATAAGGACATTTATGCTCTTCCCAGCCGTGGACAGGGCCTTGGATTTCCATGAATTGCTCAAGCGTGCCAATCTCAAAGACGGGCGCGATGAATTGCGGTGCGCCAGTTTGAAAAATAAAGGCCCCGACCATGCGCTCAGATTTCTTCCACTGCATCCCTGTGAAATAGCGCAGGTTTGAGCCTGCATCGAGATAGATGGCGGAGAGCCCTTGTTCGAGCATCAAGCTTTGCGCTTTCTCAAGACGGGATTGATATTCCGCCAAGCCAATCGGCGAAGTGCCGCCTGTCATGTCAGACAACTTTGCTAGTTCTGTCTCAGCCGTAGAGCCACCGACGCCAATAGTCACGCTACATCACCCCCGTTGTATTTTGTCCGCCTTTGCCAATCACATGATCCGCGACAAAAGCGTTATCCTTGCGCTCTTGGCCAAAGGTGCTCATTGGGCCGTGGCCAGGGACAAAGCGCATGTCATCGCCGAGCGGCCACAGCTTATCTGTGATGCTATCAAGCAAATCTTGGTGATTGCCTTTGGGAAAGTCCGTTCGCCCGATAGATCCGCGAAACAATACATCTCCAACAAAAGCGATTTTCATATCCGTGTTATAAATTACGACATGACCAGGCGTGTGGCCAGGCGTGTGAGCGACCCTAAATTTGCTACCTGCCAGCGTAAGCACATCGCCGTCTTCAAGATAACGGTCAGGGACAATGTTGCGGCCCATGCCCGCATGGCCATATTTTGCCCAATGCTGCTCTATCTCGTCCATCCAAAATTGGTCGTCTTTATGTGGGCCAATGACTTTGATACCGCGTTGTTCGCGAATGTCCTCGGCTCCGCCGGCATGATCAAGATGACCATGGGTGAGCCAGATTTCTTTGATATTAACGCCGAGCTTATCACATTCCGCTAGAAGCTTATCCGCTTCCCCGCCAGGATCGACGAGCACGCCTTCGCCGCTATCTTTATCCCACAGCAAACTGCAGTTTTGCGCGAAAGGCGTGACGGGAAGAAGTCTAAGATCAAATGTAGCCATAAGCGGTGTTTAGACGATAAATTCTCCGTTGCCGAGGGGCAATAAGGCTTAACAAACCTTAATTTTAACAAGTAGGCCATTCAGCCAGTGTTCAGGCGGGCTCAGTCATATAGGGGTTACTGAAAGACAGGCGGTTTCTCTCTCCCCTTCGACCCGCCAGTTCATCGGTTTCTCTCTCTAAAAGACCTCAGGCCCAAGCTTTGCTTGGGTCTTTTTTTGTGCATATGACAAATGAGTAAGATGAAGGCCCTGTAATTTTTTCGTCATAAAGCTGTTACACAGCGCGACCTATAACAGGGTATTCAGATCTCCCTGAATATTCCCTTCGAACTGGCGGTGGCTTCTCTCTTTAGCTACCGCCCTTTTTTGGCCCAAGCTATATGCGTGAGTATTGATTTGAGGCTGTACTTAATATCGTCGCTTACGTCGATCTCAATAGCGTTTTCGGGCGGGGTGAGCGCGTCGAATTGACTGTCCAAAAGCGCCTCTGGCATAAAGTGATTTTCGCGGGCTTTAAGACGCATGGCGATAACCTCCTTAGGCGCAGACAACCAAACCCATGTGAGTTGGCGATGGATGTCTTCACTTAAGCGCGACTGCACATAAGGCGTAAGGGCTGAACAGGCGAGGGTGACAACGGGTGCGTCTGAGCTATTCACTTCCGCTGCAATAACGTCAAGCCATGCGCTACGGTCTTTGTCAGTAAGAGGTGTTCCGCCCGCCATCTTTGCGACATTTTCAGTAGGGTGGAATTCATCGCCTTCAAGAAATTCCGCGCCTATAGCTCGCGCAAGTTTCTCACCAATCGTGGACTTCCCACATCCCGACACGCCCATGATGACAATGAGTTTTCTCATAGCTTACACAAATAGCGAGAGCACAAGCGCGACGCCGAAGCCAACGAATCCGACAAGCGTCGCTGATACCGTCCAAGTCTTAAGCGTCTGCGCCTCTGTCTGGCCAAAATAGCGGTTCACGAGCCAGAAGCCAGAATCATTGACATGAGAACAGGCGCTCGCCCCAGCTGCGATTGCGATGACGACCAGCGCAGTTTGCGGTGCGGAGAGTGCGGCCAAAGTCACGATTGGAGCGGTCAGACCAGCCGCCGTAATCATCGCCACTGTCGCAGACCCCTGCGCTACTCGCACGAGAAGGGCGAGCACAAAGCCAGCTACGATTGGCGTCAAGCCGACAGATGTCGTCGCTTCGGCCAGCGCCTTCCCAGCACCCGTTTCAATAAGGACCTGTTTGAACGCGCCGCCTGCGCCCGTGATGAGTATGACCGCGCCTGTCGGTTCTAAGGCTTTGGAGAGGGCTTTGCGGTAAATCTCTTGGCCAGCTTCGGTTTGAGGTTTGAAGGCCAGATAGCCAAGCCCGCAAGCAATCAGCAGCGCCGTAATCGGATGTCCAATAAAGGTGATCAATGAGAGTAAAGTGCCCTCTGTCATCAACGCTTTAGATACTGTGCCAATCAGAATGAGCAAGAGCGGCACGGCGATCACGGTGAGGGCGATTTTAGCCATTTTCGCACCGTCCTCTGCTGCGACTGTCTCTGTAGTCTGAAGCGGTGGCGGACGGTCAGCCTCTAACCAACCGCGCGTTTCGGCGAATTTTGTGTAAAGCGGCCCCGCCACAATCATCGCGGCTGCACCCGCAAAAAGTCCAAATAAAATAACCCAACCCAATTCTGCGCCAAGAAGTTCGGCGACCGCGATTGGCCCTGGTGTGGGTGGCACAAAGGCATGCGCTGTGGCGAGCCCAGCGAGGAGGGGGAGACCAAAGACAAGCGGCGCGCGCTTTGCCTTTTTCGCAAGGTTAAAGACGATGGGTGCGAGGATAATCAGTGCGACATCAAAGAAGACAGGTATCGCGATAATCAGCCCAATTATGCCCATAGTCCACGGCCCTTTGGAGAGGCCTGTTTTCTCAATAATCCATTCCGATAAGGCTTGGACTCCGCCGCCAGCCTCGAGGAAGACGCCAAACATAGCGCCCAGTCCAATCACGATCGCGATAAAGCCGAGCGTGCCGCCCATGCCTTGGGTCACCGTGCTGATTGCGGTATTTGGTGACATACCGCCTGCGAGAGCTGCAAATAAGCTAACAACAAGTAGTGCAGGGAATGCATGCATACGCAAGCGCAGCACCAGGCCGAGCAACAGCGCAACCGACAGAACTGTCGTTAGAAGTGCGCGGTACTCAATGAAAAATGACATAGGTTAATAGCGCCCGCTCTTAACGCGCACGCGGGCAAGTGTGTCCTGGCTCGTGATATAAAGGGTTTTGCCGTCTGGCCCGCCGAGTGTGCAATTGGCGGTGGGTTTACCCATCGGGTCATCGCCCACCATGATGCGGCCGAGGAGTTTGCCTTCGGGAGAAATCACTAAGACTCCACCAGGGCCAGAACTATAGACTGTACCGTCGGCGGCAACCGCGAGGCCGTCTGGGTTGCCTTGCAGGCCGCTATCAAGATCAGCTTGCGTATCCAGCCAAACTTCGCCGTTCTCAAATCCATTATCCCAAAGCGTATAGCGCATAATTTTTGATGCTTTGGGGTCGGAATGAGGGACGTATAAAAATTGCTCATCAGGGGAAAGCGCGATGCCGTTTGGACGGTTGAGGCTATCATCAATCAGGCTGACGCTGCCGTCCGACGCGCTATATTTATAGACACCATTATGCGGTATCTCTTTCATGAAAGAGTCGTTCAGGCCTTTATAGCCAAAGGGCGGATCTGTGAAATAAATATCGCCGTTTTTCGCCAGAACCAAATCATTGGGTGAGGTGAACTTATTGCCATTAAAATTATCGACAATGATCTCTCGTTCACCTGTTTCAAGGTTCAGTTTTTCAATTGCGCGTTTGCCGTGATTGGCCATGACGAGCGTATCATCGCCTAACATCCATGTGCCGTTAACGCCCGCCTCGCGAGTTTCATCTTGGACCTTTTGGGGCAGGGTCGAGACGTCAATGCCTGACGGGTCGAGAAATGTTTTCAAGCCCTCACGTTCCGACCAAACAAACATTTTATTTTGCGGAACATCGGTAAAATAAAGCTGATTACGTTTTTTGTCCCAACTCGGGCCTTCCGACCACCAAAAGCCTTCCGCGAGTTTTTCGACTTTGGCACCGGGCGCGACATGGTCGGCGAGTGCAGGGTGAAGCACGACGATGCGCCCAAAGGCGGGGTAAGCCTCAGATGTCTGCGTCGTTTGAGCGGGCGCGTCTTCGAAAGGCTTGGTCTCATTTGCGGCGCAGGCATTAAGCGCAATCGCCGCTATGCTAGCTGTCAGCCATAATCTGATATTTTCCATGATATTCCCCTCATATGTCAGCGATAAAGTAGCTGACTTGTGGGTAAACTCGCCGATTGTGACAGCGGTGTCAATTCTGGGGAGGGGCATAAAAAAACCCTCCAGAGTATTGGAGGGTTTGAAAGATTTATTTGGGGTTGACTAAACCGCTTTTAAAATCGCGTTGACCAAATCTGTTTTCTCCCAAGAGAATTCACCCTCATCCGTTGGCGTGCGGCCAAAGTGACCATAGGCCGCTGTGCGCGCATAAATGGGCTGGTTCAGATTAAGGTGGCTGCGAATACCGCGTGGGGTGAGGCTCATGAGTTGCGGCAGAACTTTTTCAAGTTTCTGCGCAAGGGCGGCATGCTCGCTATCAAGTTCAACGTAGATCGAAGTCGGCTCAGCCACACCAATCGCATATGAAAGCTGAATGTTGGCCCAATCGACAAGGCCAGAGGCCACAATGTTTTTCGCGAGGTAACGCGAAGCGTAAGCGGCTGAACGGTCAACTTTCGTCGGATCTTTTCCAGAGAACGCGCCGCCGCCGTGAGGCGCCATGCCGCCGTAAGTATCGACGATAATTTTACGTCCTGTCAGACCCGCATCACCGTCTGGACCGCCAATGACAAATTTACCCGTTGGGTTGATGTGAAAGACCGTGTCTTTCGTGATCCAACCTTCGGGGAGTGTCTCAAGAATATAAGGCTTCACGATGTCAGAGATATCAGCGCTGGAAAGACCGTCTTTATGCTGGGTCGAGACGACAATCGCTGTTGCTTCAACGGGCTTTCCGTTGTCATAACGTACAGAGACTTGTGATTTCGCATCGGGCTCAAGCATGGGCTCTGTGCCGTCATGGCGAACCTCGGCCAAGCGGCGCAAGATTTGGTGGCTGTAGTGAACCGGGGCTGGCATTAGCGCGTCCGCAACATCAGAACACGCATAGCCAAACATGATGCCTTGATCGCCCGCGCCTTCTTCGGTGTGAAGGCCTGTGCCTTCGTCAACGCCAGCCGCGATATCAACAGATTGCGCGTGAAGCAGCACGTCCACATCTGCGTGAGCGTGGTGGAAGCCTGATTGCTCATAGCCAATATCTTTGATGGCCGCGCGCGCGACAGATTCGATTTCGTCTTTGGACACGTCTTTACCGCGTGTTTCGCCCGCGATGACGACTTTGTTCGTCGTCGTCAGTGTCTCAGCTGCAACGCGAACGTCCCAAGGTGACATGCCAGCGGCAATAGATTTGCGGAAATATAGGTCGACAATTTCGTCTGAAATACGGTCAGAGACTTTATCAGGGTGGCCCTCAGAAACTGACTCTGATGTGAAAATGTAAGATTTGCGGCTCATGGCGCGCTCCTTTAGTTTTAAGGCTCTTTTGCCACTTAAATGGCGTTGGGCTTTTTATTATTATGTGAGAGGCTTGGTTGAATGGGATAACGGCGGCTCTTTATAAAAGAACCGCCGTGAATTTTTTCTAGTAGCGGTAATGCTCTGGCTTATACGGGCCTTCTTTTTGAACACCGATATAGTCCGCTTGCTCTTTGCTCATTTCAGTCAGCTTCACGCCGATTTTTTCAAGGTGCAAACGCGCCACTTTTTCGTCGAGGTGCTTGGGCAGCATATAGACTTTGTTTTCGTATTTTTTGTTTTTGGCTTTGCTGTCTTCCCAAAGCTCGATTTGTGCGAGCACTTGGTTGGTGAAGGATGCGCTCATTACGAATGACGGGTGACCCGTGGCATTGCCGAGGTTCAGAAGGCGACCTTGGGAGAGAAGGATCATGCGGTTGCCTTTAGGGAAAGTCACCATGTCGACTTGGTCTTTGATATTGGTCCACTGCATGTTCTGCAAAGCGGCGACTTGAATTTCATTGTCAAAGTGTCCGATATTCCCGACAATCGCCATGTCTTTCATTTCGCGCATATGCTCAAGACGGATAACGTCTTTATTGCCTGTCGTCGTGACAAAGATATCAGCTGTCTCAAGTGTGTCTTCGAGGGTGGTGACTTCAAAGCCGTCCATTGCGGCCTGTAGCGCACAAATTGGATCAATTTCTGTCACTTTGACTCGCGCACCCGCACCGCGAAGAGACGCCGCTGAGCCTTTGCCGACATCGCCGTATCCGAGCACGACAGCCGTCTTGCCAGCCATCATCGTATCAGTCGCACGGCGGATACCGTCTACGAGCGATTCTTTACAGCCATATTTATTGTCAAATTTTGATTTCGTCACAGAGTCGTTGACGTTAATCGCTGGGAAGGGGAGTTGGCCTTTTTCAACAAGCTCATAAAGACGGTGTACGCCTGTTGTTGTTTCTTCGGAGACGCCAACAATCTGGTCACGCATTTTTGTGAACCAACCTGGGCTCGCGTCCATACGCTTTTTGATTTGTGCGAAAATCGCTGCTTCTTCTTCCGACCCTGGCTCGCCTTGGATAAGTTCTGGCTCGCCATTCTCAACGCGTGCGCCAAGAAGGATGTAAAGCGTGGCGTCGCCGCCGTCATCAAGGATAATGTTCGGGCCTTCTGGAAAGAGAAAAGACTTATCAAGATAATCCCAGTGCTCTTCGAGTGTTTGACCTTTAATTGCGAAAACGGGCACACCTGCGGCAGCGATTGCGGCGGCGGCGTGGTCTTGCGTAGAATAGATATTACATGACGCCCAACGCACATCCGCGCCGAGTGCCGTCAGAGTTTCAATCAAAACAGCGGTCTGAATTGTCATGTGAAGTGAACCGACAACGCGCGCGCCTTTGAGGGGTTTGCTCTCGCCAAACTCTTCGCGAAGGGACATAAGGCCCGGCATTTCAGTTTCGGCAATATCAAGTTCTTTGCGGCCAAATTCGGCCAAGCTGATGTCTTTTACAACGTAATCATGTTCACTCATGGTATGTCCTGCTCTTAGCAATGTCCCGTCTTGCGGGCGTGTCAGTTTAAAGTCTTGGCCGTCCAATAGGCCCCATAGCGGGGGCGGTCAACTCCATATAAAGAAAATTGCATATAAAAGAAATGTTATCTCTTGTGAGGCGAGTTACCCTTGCGTGAGGATTGCGGCCTTCCGTGCGGCAAGGCTTTGCGCTAGAGCGGGCGAGAGGAGACTGATTATCAACACTGTTAAAGACACGTCCGCGCCCAAAGCGTCCGTTATCATCGTCAATTATAATGGCGGAGACTGGCTTGCGCGTTGCGTAAGAGCGCTTGCGGCGCAGAGTGAAGCGAGCTTTGAGGCGTTTATTGTCGATAATGGATCACAGGACAGCTCGCTTGAAAGCCTGCCTGAACTTGACGCGCGGTTTGAGATTGTCCGTGTGGGCGAAAACCTCGGCTTCGCAGCGGCCAACAATCTCGCGGCGAGTAAAGCGCGCGCAGATTATCTCGTCATGCTTAATCCTGATGCCTTTGCGCGCTCTGATTGGCTCGAGAATTTGCTCGCCGAGGTGACGTCGCCTCACATTACGATGGTGGGATCAACGCAATTTATGGCGCTGGAGCCAGACATGCTCGACGGATTGGGTGATTTTTATCACGCGAGTGGGCTCGCATGGCGGGCAGGTTTCGGACATCCCGCGAGTGCTGCGCCGACCGTTTCGTCAGAGGCATTTGCGCCGTGCGGGGCGGGGGCGCTTTATCACCGCGAAACATATTTACGGCTCGGCGGCTATGACGAGCGTTTCTTCTGCTATCACGAGGACGTTGACCTCGGCTACCGCATGCGATTGGCGGGCGGGCGCTGCGTGCAGTCTGCAAATGCCATTATCGACCATGTCAGCAGCGGCATTTCTGGCCGTGCCTCAGACTTTGCCGTCTATCACGGCACGCGCAACCGTATTTGGACGTTTTTTAAGAACACGCCGCTTCCGCTATTGCTGCTTCTGCTGCCGGCCCATATCGCACTAAATCTTTTTGTACTGTTTTGGGCAGGACTGCGCTCTGGACGATTTAAGCCAACATTTCGCGGCATTCAGGACGGGGTCGCAGGGCTATCTGATGTCTGGCAATCTCGCCGAGAAGTCCAAGCTACCCGTATAATTCCCATCAGCGATGTCGCGCGAATGCTCACTTGGTCTGTGCAGCCAGTGCGAAAACGCGCCGTGCCGAATTACCACCCTCATGTTTTGGACGAGTAGTGTCTGGCCCTGACGAACAGGCTCTGATAGGCAGGGAATATGAATACTCACGCCAAAGTCGGACGCCGCGTCTTAGACACTGAAATAGCGGCCCTCAAGGAGATGTCTGCTAAGCTCGGCGCAGACTTCTCGGCTGTCATCGATGTGTTGCAGTCTCTAAAAGGCCGCATCGTCCTCGCAGGTGTAGGAAAATCAGGTCACGTCGCGCGCAAAATCGCCGCGACACTTGCCTCTACTGGCTCGCCCTCACTCTATATTCACCCGACCGAAGCTAGCCATGGCGATATGGGCATGATTACGAGCGAGGATGCCGTCATCGCCCTGTCCCGTTCAGGCGAGACACAGGAACTCGCTGACCTCATCGGCTATTGCCGCCGGTTTTCTATTCCGCTTATCGGTCTGACGGCCAAAGCGGATAGCACGCTCGCGCGCGCAAGCAACCACTTGCTCCTAATACCAGACGCGGATGAAGCCTGCGCCGAAACCCGCGCGCCCACCACGAGCACGACATTACAAATCGCACTCGGCGATGCGCTGTCAGTCGCCTTGCTCGAAGCTAAGGGCTTTACCGCAAAAGATTTCAAGACCTATCATCCTGGCGGGAAACTCGGCGCAACCCTCGCAACAGTGGGCGAGTTGATGCACATGGGTGACGCCCTACCACTTGTTGCCGCAGGGACCGCGTTGCCAGACGCCCTCGCGGTGATGAGCCACAAGGGCTTTGGCTGCATTGGCGTGACAGGCGATGACGGCGTGCTTGTCGGCATGATTACAGACGGAGACATTCGTCGTAATCTCTCAAACGACCTCGCTGACAAGACTGTCAATGCGGTGATGACGACCTCGCCCAAGACGACGACAAAAAACACGCTCGCCGCCGATGCGCTCCGCGATATGACAGCAGGCAACCATAAAATCATGCAGCTTTTCATACTCGAGGACGGCATGCCCATCGGCCTCGTGCATTTGCATGATTTCCTGCGGGCGGGACTCGTCTAAAGGCTTACTTAAATTAATTTGCGACTCATAAATCCTTAAAGCTCTTGTTCTAAGAGACGCTTAAGAGGATTAATTATGACACGTAAACCGCACCCCGCTATACCGACAAACAGCTATGAATTTGAGACTGAAATTCTCGTCAAACCCACGGGGTTTCGTGAATATGACGCGCGCTGGTATTTTGGCTTGGCGGGTGATGGTAAAACCTCTGACCTGAACCTTTATGGCGTACAAGCGCTTGGTGAGGGGCTTGGCACGCTCATGCATGAACGCGGTGTTGATCCCAAAATCGCGGTGGGTCATGATTTTCGTCACTATTCGCTTTCTATCAAGCAAGCATTGATGCTCGGTCTCGTGAATGCAGGGATTGAAGTTCTCGATATTGGTCTTGCGCTCAGTCCCATGGCCTATTTCGCGCAGTTTCACCTCGATTGCGCAGGCGTCGCCATGGTGACGGCGAGCCATAACTCCAATGGCTGGACAGGCGTAAAAATGGGCATCGCAGCGCCGCTCACATTTGGCCCTGATGAGATGAGCCGCTTAAAAGAAATCGTACTTGAGGGCCAAAGCGAGCCACGCGCTGGCGGGTCATACCGCTATGTTGACGGCGTCCGCCAAGCCTTCATTGATGACCTAGTCAAAGACGTAAAGCTTAAAAATAAGATCAAAATCGTTGCGGCGTGCGGCAATGGAACAGCGGGCGCTTTTGCCGAAGAAGTGCTACGCGGTATCGGCGCAGAGGTTATCGCCATGGATTGCGAGCTTGATTACACTTTCCCGAAATATAACCCAAATCCTGAAGATATGAATATGCTTCACGCCATGGCGGACGCGGTGAAAGAACACGGCGCAGATGTCGCGCTCGGTTTTGACGGCGACGGTGACCGCTGCGGTGTCGTGGATAATGAAGGTGAAGAGATTTTTGCCGATAAAGTCGGTGTTATGCTCGCGCGCGACCTCTCTGTGCTTTATCCTGACGCGCAATTTGTGGCAGATGTGAAATCTACGGGACTGTTTGCGACAGATCCCATGCTTATCGCGAACGGCGCTAAGACGGATTATTACAAGACAGGCCATAGCTATATCAAGCGCCGCTCAAAAGAGCTCAATGCGCTCGTCGGATTTGAAAAATCGGGCCATTATTTCTTTAACGCGCCTATTGGCCGAGGCTATGACTGCGGGCTGACATCGGCGATTGCGATTTTGCAAATGCTGGACCGTAACCCTGGCAAGAGCATGGCCGATCTACGCCGCGCGCTCCCCAAAACATGGGGCAGCCCGACCATGTCGCCCTATTGCTCTGACGAAGAAAAATACGGTGTCGTTGACCGCGTGATTGCGGATTACAAAAACTCGTTCGAAGCGGGCGAGATAATCGACGGAAAAAAAATCACAGATATCAACACAGTCAACGGCGTGCGCCTGACGCTTGAAGACGGCACATGGGGCCTCGTGCGCGCAAGCTCGAATACGCCCAACCTCGTCGTCGTCGTCGAGAGCCCAACATCTGAGGAGGCCAAAAACGCCATCTTTAAGGATATCGACAAGCGTCTCGCGGAATATCCTGAGATTGGGGACTACGATCAGAAGATATAGGACTTAGTCATGCGTAAGCCTGCCTCAATGAAAGGGTTGGAAAACCTCGGGCGTGTGCAACTCTCGCCGTCCTTTTTCATGCGCGATATGCTATATTCTGAAATTGGCAATTTTTATGGTATTCCAAATATACCAGATTATCCCGATATTGCGATTGAGGCGGGGCAGAAATTGTGCACGGCATTATTGGAGCCTCTGCAAGACACGTTTGGCAGAGTGTCTATTCGTTCCGCCTATCGTAGCCCGACGCTTAATAAATACGGCAATGACAATAAGCTGAATTGCGCAAGTAATGAGGCGAATTACGCAAAGCATATTTGGGACTACCGCGATGGAGACGGCAATCTCGGCGCGCTCGCTACAATTGTCGTGAACCGTTTTATTCCTTATTACGAAGAGACTGGCGATTGGCAGTCTATGGCGTGGTATATCCATGACAAGCTGCCTTACTCGACGCTCTATTTTTATCCTAAGCTCGCGGCTTTCAACATTGGCTGGCGGGAAAATCCTGAGAAGCGCATTGATAGCTTTATTATGCCCAAAGGCTGTTTAACTAAATCTGATATGGATAATCATACAGGAGATCATTCTGACCTTTATTCTCGCATGATTGCCGCTATAACGTCCTCCTAATTCTAGGAGTCTCCTCATGCCCTCTACGCCTTTTGTTGACCGTGCCTCTCACTTTGCTAAGCTCGAAGAGCTTGCCAATACGGCGGTATCTATTGAGACGCTATTTAAGACAGAGCCTAATCGTCTTGATAAATTCGTCATGCGCGAAGGGCCTTTGCGGGCAGATTTTTCTAAGCAGCAAATCTCAAGCGCCGCGCGCGATGCGCTCCTCTCGCTGGCGGCTAGCTGTCATCTCGATGAATGGCGCGCGAAATTATTTGCAGGCGATAAGGTCAATACGTCTGAGGATCGTGCCGTGCTGCACATGGCGCTGCGCGGCGTTGGCGGCAGCGAGTCTGTGCAAAAAGAGGTCGCCGATATGCGCGTCCATATGGCGGAGTTTGCCGATAAAATCCGCAGCGAAGGTAAGTTCAAAAACATCGTCCATATCGGTATTGGCGGCTCTGATTTGGGCCCGCGCCTGATTGCAGACGGCTTCGAGGCGGCAGCTGAGCAAGCGCTCACTTTGCGCTTTGCTGAGAACGTCGACGGTGCCTCTGTCAATGACGCTATCAAAGGCCTCGACCCGAAGGAGACGCTTGCTATTGTTGTATCCAAATCATTCGGTACGCAAGAAACAAAAATGAACGGCGAGTCCGTGCGCGCGTGGCTTGCTGAAACACTTGGTGACAAAGCGGGCCAGCATATGCTGGCCGTGACCGCGAACCGCGACGGCGCTATTGAATTTGGTATTCCCGCTGAGCAGATTTTTGACTTCTGGGACTGGGTCGGCGGGCGTTATTCCGTCTGGAGCGCGGTCGGGCTGAGCCTGCAAATTGCTTACGGTCCTGACGTGTTTGATGAATTCCTCAAGGGTGCGGCGGCGATGGATAAGCATTTCCGCGATCAGCCGCTGGATGAAAACCTACCCGTCATGATGGCAATGGCTGGGATTTGGAACCGTAATGCGCTGGGTTATACCTCACTTGCGGTTATTCCCTATGCCCGCCGCCTGCGCAAACTCTCAGCCTTCTTGCAGCAGCTTGAGATGGAAAGTAACGGTAAGCGCATCACGCGCGAGGGCGAAGAGGCTGGGCTGACCTGTCCGATTATTTGGGGCGACGAAGGCACGAATGGGCAGCATGCCTTCTTCCAATGGCTCCACCAAGGCACGCCCGGCGCGCCTGTAGATTTTGTCGCTGTGCTGAAAGATCATGAAGGCCGCCCAGAGCATCACCGCGCCCTGCTCGCCAATTGTTTCGCCCAAAGCGAAGCGCTCATGCTGGGCAAGGCAGAACATGTTGTGCGCGAAGAAATGGGTGACGACGATAATATCGACGCTATTGCGCCGCAAAAAACCTTCTCCGGTAATCGCCCGAGTACGACAATCACGCTTGACGAATTATCACCCTTCGCCCTCGGTCATTTGATTGCGCTTTATGAGCATAAAGTCTTCGTTCAAGGCGTGATTTGGAACGTCAACAGCTTTGATCAATGGGGCGTGCAACTCGGCAAAGTCCTCGCGACCACGATTGAGAATGAGATGAAAGCGGGCGAGGCGGGCAACCATGACGCCAGCACGGCAGCGTTGATGGGTTTGGTTGGAAAATAGCCACTGTGTAACAAAGCAACTCTATCAGCCTCTCGCGCGTATATTTCTCATGATACGCGCGCTCACAATTTTTCTCTCATTCATCCTCTCGGGCGCGGCCTATGCTCAGGAGTGTCCCGTGAATATTGATTTTAAGTCTTCCGAGACGACAGCCGTTTGGCAAGCCGTCAATGACGGGGTCATGGGTGGACGCAGTTCAGGTGAGCCGCGTTTTGAAGATGGCCGCATGATTTTTGAGGGTGTGATTAACACCAATGGCGGCGGGTTTAGTTCTGTACGTGCGGGACTGTCTGACGGGATGCTTGCGGGGCAGACGGGCGTGAAGATGCGCGTGAAAAGTGATGGTCGCGGCTATAAACTCTCGCTGCGCTCTGATGCGTTTTACCGCGGACGTAGTGTCGCTTTCCAAGCTGAGTTTCCGCAGACGCCAGCAGGGGAGTGGGCTGAGATTGCTATACCTTTCCTCGACCTCCGTCCGTCTGTGTTTGGACGCCCTTTGCGCGGCCCCATGTTTAACCCAGCAGAAGCGCGTCAAATCGGTGTGATTTTGGCCGACGGGCAGGACGGGCCGTTCACCCTTGAGGTGGATTGGATAAAAAGTTGTGAGAGCGTGCAACCAAAAGCCTATTAAGGGCGTAATTAGTTTAACCGTCGCCTTTCTCCCCTTAAGCGCGACGTATTTGACCCAGCCACCTCGCGCCCCTGGTGGCTGGGTTTCCTTTTGCGGCGGGTTTTTTATTTACCCCCACAGCTTTCCCCGCTACACCCCGCTCTAAGCAAAGCAGGTAAATCACGTGGCTCAAAAAAAGAACAAACCTTTTCGTCCCAAAGCGCGCCGTCCGCGCGGTTTTGAAGATAAACCCGCAGAGCGCCTGCGTGCGGAAACAGCTCTGATCGCTAAAGCCTTTGCCGTCTATGACGCGCGTGGATTCGAGCCGCTGCAAACACCTGTGTTTGAATATGCTGATGCGCTCGGTAAGTTTCTCCCTGATGAAGACCGCCCAAATGCAGGCGTGTTCGCCATGCAGGATGATGATGAGCAGTGGATGGCGATGCGTTATGATTTGACTGCGCCCATGGCCCGTTATGTGGCTGAGAATTACAATGACCTCGCCAAGCCGTTTCGCCGCTATCAGGCGGGCAGTGTTTACCGCAATGAAAAGCCAGGGCCGGGGCGTTTTCGCGAATTTATCCAATGTGACGCCGATAGCGTCGGCGCGCCAGGCGCGGCGGCTGACGCGGAAATGATAATGGTCGCGGCGGATATCGCCAAAGCTGTGGGGCTGTCACCGTCTGAATATCAGGTGCGCGTGAATAACCGTAAGCTTCTGGACGGTATTTTAGAAGCCTCTGGCGTGCCGAATACAGACGCAGGCGCAGAGCAACGCCTGCAAGTGCTGCGCGCGATTGATAAGCTTGACCGCCTCGGCGCGGACGGCGTGGAAGCGCTGCTGGGTGAAGGTCGCGAAGATGAAAGCGGGGATTACACAAACGGTGCGAAACTTGGCAAAGACGGGATAAAAGCGGTGCTCGGGTTTACCACCGCCTCTGATGCAGACCGTGGGAAAACTATCGCAACACTAGAATCCCTCGTCGGGCAAAGCGAGCGCGGTATGGCGGGAGTGAAAGAACTTGCTGACATTGACCGCCTACTTGACGCTTGCGGCTATGACCATGCGCAAGTGGCCTATGATACGTCCATCGTGCGCGGGCTGGGATATTATACAGGCCCCGTGTTTGAGGTCGAACTTCTGGCCGATATTCGTGACCGCAAAGGTCGTCCTGTGCGCATTGGCTCTATTGGCGGAGGCGGGCGTTATGACGGGCTTGTTTCGCGCTTTCGTGGCCAAGAAGTGCCGAGCACGGGATTCAGTTTCGGTGTGTCGCGTTTCCTCTCTGCCCTTGAACGTATGGGGCATGAAACTGTCACGCCTAATCCGCCTGTGATTATTTGCGCCTTTGATAAAGCGATGATGCCTGATTATTTCAAAATGGCGGCAGAGTTGCGCGCGGCAGGCATTCGCTCCGAAGTCTTTATCGGTTCAGGCAATGTGACCAAACAAATGAAATATGCCGATGGCCGCGACGCGCCCATCGCGATTTTAATGGGCGAAGACGAAATGGCGGCAGGTCAAGTGACGCTTAAAGATCTCGCGCTTGGCAAAGAAATGGCCAAAGCGATTGAGAGTAATGAAGAATGGCGCGAGTCCCGCCCCGCGCAGGAAACCATACCGCGCGGAGAGTTGATTGCGCGCGTGAAGGCTGTGTTGGCCTAATCCGTCTTAGGCGCTTTCGCACTCTCAGGAATATGTTGCTCAATCCCCTCTAGCCCTTCGGCCATCGCGCCGAGGCTCTCTAACATACCGCCCATCGCGTCTTCATCTCCCATGAGAGAGAGCATAGCGCCAAAAGCTTTGTTAAAGTCGGGCAAGCCGTCTGGACCTGTTGGTTCCATCGCGCCTGACTTTTCGAGCTTTTTCGCAAACGTCTTGCCAGACTTTTCCATTCCCTCACGTAGTTCAGGGTCTTTCATCACAGTCATCATCTGGCCCATGATGGCGTTCATATCTGGCATGTTTTTCTGTAGCTGTTTTATCTCCGCTTGGGTCGGCAATTTGATGTCCTCGATTTTTGTGACAGACTTTTTATCTATCTTCACCGCAGGCGCAGGCTCAGGATGAGCGCTCGCAGCAGGAGCAATAATCGCAGCGGATAAAATGACGGATGTCGTTAGGAAAAAGGTGCGTATCATGGGTGTCTCCTCAGGGGCTCGACTAATTGAATATCATAAGGCTTCGCTGATGACAGCGCCTCATTTTTCCCTTAACAGGCCCAAGATGAATGAAAACGGAACAGATTTAGTCAAGGTCGCGCGTGTCAAAGGCGCCTTTGGCGTGAAGGGTGAAGTGCGTGTGATATCGTTCACAGAGACGCCCGAAGACGCGCTCAGTTTTGGCCCGCTGCTTGGCGAGGACGGCATTGTCGTTCTGAGTCCCGAAAAGCACCGCGCGGTGAAAGATGGTTTTGCCGTAACATGCAATGAGGTCAGTACCCCAGAGCAAGCGGACGCGCTGCGGGGAACAGAACTTTACACGGCTGCTGAAAATCTCCCTGAACCTGACGAGGATGAGTTTTACTACTCCGACCTCATCGGAATGCAGGTCAAAACTGTTGACGGAAAAAACGCGGGCAAGGTCATCGCCGTGCATGATTTCGGGGCAGGCGACCTGCTTGAGATTAAGCCCAAAGAGGGCGGCAGTTTCTATCACCCCTTCACCAAAGAGGCGACGCCAAAAGTCGACATGAAAGCCCGCCGCGTGATTGTGAAAATTGAGGAAGCCGTGAACGGTAAGGATCCGAATGCGGGGCAGGGGGAAGAGTAGGAGCTAACTCGAGTATCTCAAACCGTTAGATGCAAGGTTTCCTTTAGGGTCAAAGTAACTCCATACATATCCCCAAGAAAATTTAAACTGCTTGTTGGAAAGTTGAACGCCGAGTTGTGCTTTTAATTCAGTTCTGACGAGTTCTAGTTCTTCAAGAATGTTTTCTTTATCAGGCCAAACAATAGGGGCATTGCTTAAAATAATATTCCATGTCGCAGAAATCAATTTACCGTTAAAAAAACAAAGACTTAAAAAACAAGGCTTTTTCCCAAAAGATAAGCCTTTTAAATCGATCCAAATATACCCATTTTTTAGATCACGGGTGTTGAAGAAATAATCGGCAAGAATGTCGAGAGACTGTGTGAGTGATAAGTTATTAGACAAAATAATGTTCGAGCCAATTTCAATATGTCCCGTACTAGGGTTAAATGTCAACTTAGGTTGAGCACCTTGCAAAACGCTTACTCCACCCGCTTCCGCAAATACGGCATCAGGGCTTCATTCGTCACAATCGGGTCGCAGGCCTCTAGCACATTTCCGCCCGTCAGGCTCTCGACTTCTAGCCCTGCCATTTGGCAGATATAGACGCCTGCGGCGATGTCCCAAAGTTGTAGGTCGCGTTCCCAGAAGCCGTCATAGCGGCCTGCGGCGGTCCATGCGAGATCAAGCGCGGCAGAGCCGAGACGTCTCACGCCTGCGCTCGCGCCCATGACTTGGTGAAGCTCTTTGAGGAATTTCGCGTGACCAGGCTTGCCAAGAAACGGAATACCCGTTGAGAATAGGCAGTCAGTGAAAATATCGCGTTTCGTGGGGCGCAGGCGGCGGTCTGCCCCGCCGAGACGGCCGTCATTAAGGAACGCGCCTTTGTCTTTTTCGGCAAAGAACATCTCGTCACTAATCGGATTATAAACGAGCCCCGCCACAATCTCGCCCTCGCGTTCGAGCGCGATGGAAATGGCAAAATGCGGAATGCCGTGGAGGAAATTTGTCGTGCCGTCGAGCGGGTCCACGATGAAACGGTGGGTTTTATCTGTGCCCGCAATCTCGCCGGCTTCTTCCATGAGGAAGCCGTAGCCAGGACGGTCACGGCGCAGGTTTTCAAAGATAATCTCTTCTGACTTTTTGTCAGCTTTGGACACAAAATCCGCAGGGCCCTTGCGCGAGACCTGGAGGTGCTCGACCTCGCCAAAATCACGCAGTAGCGAACGCGACGCTTTACGCGCTGCGTTTTGCATCACTGTCATTAGGGGCGAAAGCCCGGGTACAAATTCACCTGCCATTATTTCGTTTTCCGTTTGTCTTGGTAATAGGTAAAGGCCGTGACGGGCACTGCAAATCCGAGGCCGCGTATGGCGGCAAGTTTAAAAGAATATTCGCCCGTGCGTAGGCTGGTCAAAAACTCTGTGCCGAGGCCAAAAACGACTGCCATCAGAATAAATGTCACGACCCAACGCATGACAAATTAATCCGCGCGCTTCACATAAGAGCCGTCTTCTGTGTTGACGACAATGCGCTCACCTACGCCCACGAATGGCGGGACCGTTGTGCGCACACCGTTCACAAGCGTGGCAGGCTTATAGCTATTAGCGGCTGTTTGGCCTTTGACAACAGGCTCTGTGTCTTGGATTTCAAGCACGATTTGCTCTGGGATAGAAATGCTGATAGGGCGCTCTTCATAAAACTCAACTTCGACTTCCATACCGTCCGTCAAATAGTCCGCCTTGCTGCCAACAAATTCAGCTTGCAGGTGGATTTGCTCATAGTTCTCAGCGTTCATAAACACGAGCATATCGCCTTCGGGATAAAGATAGGTATGCGGCTTTTGATCAAGGCGCACTTTCTCAACTGTTTCAGCCGCGCGGAAGCGCTCATTAAGCTTACGTCCGTCGAGCAAGTTTTTCAGCTCCACCTGATTAAACGCCCCGCCTTTGCCAGGTTTAACCGCATTACATTTCACCGCAAGCCAGAGCGTGTCTTGGTGTTTGATAATATTGCCCTGGCGAATTTCATTGCCGTTCATTTTCATGGGAACTCTCCATAGATTATTGACGCGGCCATAACAGCCTGCGAGGCTAAGCGCAATGAGCAGAAAGGCGGATATACAGATAAGGCGTGCCCGCGCCGATGAAATGGACGCCGTGCGCGCGCTCACACGCGCCGCCTATCAGCCATGGGTCGCTAAACTCGCGCGAGAGCCAATGCCGATGAGCGCTGATTATGATGCAGCGTTCTTGGACCACCGTTTCGACGTAATCGACGCAGACGCAGGGCTAGCCGCCCTCATTCAAACACAGCCGCGCGGCGATAGCCTCTGGATTGAAAACATCGCCGTAGCGCGAGAGTTCCAAGGGCAGGGCTATGGCAGCGCACTCCTCGATTTCGCACGCGACCTCGCCACGCAAGAGGGCAAAACAAACCTCACACTCTATACAAATAAGCTCATGGCCAAAAACATCGCGATCTACAAAGCGCGGGGGTTTGTGGTGACTGAGGAAGACCCCATGCCGCATGGGACCGTGGTGTATATGGCGCTTGAGTTGTAGCGAGCCTCGCCCCGTTATTCGCCTAGATGTTGTATTTGATTGCTTAAACCTCTTATCGTTGGTAGGATTAAGATAAACAATATTCAAATTCAAGATAGCCTCTATGTATAGATATCCTACCAATCTAATTGTTGATTTTGATGATGCTGGCCCTTTACGAAATGAACTCGATACGCAGTTAACATCACAATTGCCGATGAGCGCGCCGAAGACCTCGACTGTATTGTTTATGAATGGTGATGACTATGCGGATGATACAACAACCACGGGAAATATCATCATTGACGGTGACATAATTTCCGGCACATTTCTTGATGATAACAGCCCAGATTGGATTAGATTTGAAGCTCATGAGGGACAAGAAGTCCAGTTCCTTTTTACAGGCGTAGACTTTCATGCGCGGTCAATAGACATTTATGATGTAAATGGGAACATTTTATCAAAACCGACATCAGAAGCTTATTTTGCATACGCAAATTGGACTGCTGAAACGACTGGTGTATTTTATATTTCGTTGACGAATATATCCGTTCCTAATGATTATACAGTGCAGGCAATCACTATTATCGATGATTTCGATAATAGTACAGACACCGTAGGTGAAATAGTCGTTGATGGTAGTGCAACTACTGGCACAAATGAAGTCTATGGGGATGAAGATTGGTTTCGATTTGAAATTAATGCTGGAGAGGTTATTCGCTTTTCAACCGATACGCGAGACATCCGACTGTATTTATATGACAGCGATGGGAGTAGTCTTCCATCATTCCCATATAATTCTGGTCCCGGAACTGAGTTGGTGGCAAGTAATCTGGAAAGCGGGACATATTATATTGCCACCGATAGTTATTTAACCAGACCCAATTATTCCATTTCTGCTGAATTTATTGAAGATGATTACCCTGCAGATGCTTCCACCTCAGGTGTTGTAGAAATTGGCCAAGCTACGCAAGGACTGACTGAGTATGGTAGAGATGGCGATGCTTTTAAACTTGTTATTGAGGAGCCGACATCACTTTTCCTAGCGTTTGATGGCCTGAATTTTTTACCCGTCACTGCTTTTGGGGCTTCGATTTATAGTGAGGTTGACCAATCATATTCCGACTTTAACACTAATGCGAACTCACAGCATTTTGAACCAGGCATTTACTATATTATTATATATGGTTCGTTGTTAAACGGACAACCAAACAGTTATAGTTTTAGATTATCAGAAGATAAAGTAGATGAATATACGGTTGAAGAAATAGTTGCCGATTCCGCTGATGATTTACAGGATATTATTTTCGATGATGAGCGAGGATTGCTATACATCACATCTGACAATTATAACTATTCTACCTCCAGTTTTGAAGTTTTACGGTATGACGTAAATGCGGCAGAGTTTTTAGATCCGTTTCAAATAAGCTACCCTGCGGGCGAGTTAAGTCTGTCTGATGACAGCAATTCACTATACATCGCGCCGCAGGCTTGGACTACAGGGCCGCCCAATGTTGATGTTCAGGTTATTGATTTAGTGACAGGCTCAAACGAGCAAATAAGCTATACAGTTACGAACTTAGGTGAAAGAACATTTCGAGATATTGCAGTTGATGCAAATGGCAGTGTGCTCATCTCAGATGACTTTACTGGAGATGGTCATCTACAGCTAAGAGTTTTGAACGAAGGCGAAACCGTCCTGACTGACGTTGTAGGAGCGGTAGATTTATCGCGTTTGCCTTCACTTGATGTAAGTTCTGATGGACAGTTCGTACTTATTGTTGACGATAAGATAATGTTGTATTCGGCTGAAAGTGAGAGCATTGTTGCAGTATCTGACTTTGAAGTTTCCAATAGTTCGAACAATGCAATCTCAATAGAAGCAAATTTGATTGCAATTCCGCAGCTTAGGAGTTCACAGGGGTCCTCTCTACATATTTATGATTTTGAGCTGAATTCGGTGGCTGAAATAGTATTGTCAAATTCGGCGTATATTCGTCACGTTTCTGAATTTTCTTCTGATGGTTCATATCTGTTTTTGTGGGCTCAGGGTATTCCTTATATATCCGTCTTTGATACACAAAATTTTGATGCTGTTGGAGAAATCTATTTAACTCAACAGTTCCCACTTTATTTGAGAGGTCAGAATATCGAAGTAAGTGAAGACGGAACAAAGTTGTTTTTAACAACTCAATATGGATTTCAGGTTATCGACTTAGAAATTGCTGCACCTTATACCGTTCCTGAGCCACCTATTTCTACAGATGGTGATGATATAATCTATGGCACTGCAAATGATGACACCATCAACGCGCTCGGCGGGAATGATATCGTCTACGGCGCGGCGGGCGACGACACAATAAACGGCGGAGACGGGAATGACCTTCTGCGCGGGGATGCGGGGGACGATACGCTTGATGGCGGCTTTGGCGTGGACTGGTTGCGCGGCGGAACTGGTGCGGATGTGCTCAATGGTTGGGCGGGCACGGATTGGGCGGATTATATTACGTCGAGCGCGGGCGTCACAGTCAATCTATTGACGAACACGGCGACGGGCGGCGACGCTGAGGGAGACACATTCCTCTTTATTGAGCGCGTTTACGGCTCTTCCCATGACGACCATATCACAGGCGATAACGGTGTAAATTATCTGCGCGGTTGGTCTGGTGATGATCAGCTCTTTGGCGGCATAGGCAATGACTATCTTCAAGGCGGTCTTGGTGCTGACGCGCTTGATGGCGGTGATGGCTCGGATTGGGCTTATTATATCAGCTCGTCCGCAGGGCTCACGATTGACCTACAGTCCCCGAGTTTTAATACGGGCGAGGCCGTCGGCGACACATATGTCTCAATTGAAAATGTCGTGGGCAGTAATCACGACGACATCATTTTTGGTGATAGCGGCAATAATTTTCTGCGCGGGGCGAATGGCGATGATAGTCTTGCGGGCGGGGCAGGCGATGACTTTCTTCGCGGTGACCTTGGCGCGGATAGTCTGTTCGGGGATGCGGGCAATGACTGGGCCTATTACGCGGCGTCCAATGCGGGCATTACAATAAATCTGACAAATGCTGGGGCAGCGACAGGCGGACATGCGGCAGGCGATACGTTCAGTAGCATTGAGCGCGCTTTTGGTTCAGCTTTCGCGGATTCGATTACAGGCACATTTGGCGCGAATTATCTGCGCGGCTATTTTGGTAATGACTCGCTTGTCGGCGGCGGCGGTAATGACTTCCTACAAGGCGATGCGGGTGCTGATGTGCTTGACGGCGGGGCAGGACTAGATTGGGCTTATTACGCCAGCTCTACGGCAACAGGCGGTATTACGATTCATCTGGGCGATAGCAGCCAGAATACGGGCGAAGCCTCGGGCGATAGTTATATCTCCATCGAGAATATTGTCGGCTCACGTTATGATGATGTGATTACAGGTGATAGCGGAGATAATTATCTGCGCGGCTTCCTCGGCGATGACATACTCAATGGCGGCGCAGGAAATGACACGCTACGCGGAGAGGCCGGGGCAGATATTTTTGTCTTTGAGGTTGGCACGGGCGAAGACGTGGTGATTGATTTTGTAGATTCAGATGACCTGCTCGATTTCTTGGATTTTGGTGTGGCGGACGCTATGAATAATGCCGCGCAGGTCGGAGATGACGTGGTCTTCACCTTTGGCGCAGATGTCATCACAATTCAGGATATCACTCTGGCCGATGTGGCCGACAACGTTGTTTAGTGCGGTTCAAACCCCCTAATTCAGCACCAAGCCTTCATGTGGGCTGTCGAGCAGGAAGGGTGGAATATCGACGTTAAAGCGGTCGCCTTCGGGCGTTTGCATGGCGTAATTGCCGAGCATCATGCCTGAGGGCGCAGAGAGCGGCGCGCCGCTTGTATAGCGAAATGTTTCGCCAGGGCGTACAACAGGTTGCTCTCCGACAACGCCTGCACCGCGTACATTTTGCACTTGGCCACGACTATCAGCGATTTGCCAGCAGCGCTCAACCACGGTGAGGTCTTTATCGGTTTGGTTCTCAATCTCGACCGTATAGGCCCAAATGAAACGCGACTCGGCAGGAGAGGATTGGTCATCAAGATAGTCTGATTCAACCCGGACAATAACGTCATGTGTACGTCGTTCAAATGTGTTCATGATTCCCGCCTCTCTCATCAACTCGGTCGTCTTTACGCAGCGTGAGTTGTCTCTCTCTTGTGACCTTATTGACGCATGGCTCGCGCTGGGGCAAGCGATTAACCCAGTGAGCGCTTAATTTGCGCAGTTACTCTTGCGTGAGGCGAGCCTCCTGCCCTAGACAGCAGTTTATAATAGAGTGCGGACACCCTTATGAGCGTTAAAAACGGCATCTTACCCGAACAGGCGATTCTCCAGCTTATTAATAGCGGTGCTGTATCCGCTAAGGGGGCTATTGGCGCGTCTGATACTCACCCCACGCAAATCCAACCTGCAAGCCTTGATTTACGTCTGGGCCATATCGCTTACCGCCTCCGCGCAAGCTATCTACCAGGGGCAGGACGCAAGGTTAGCGATGATTTTGAAGACGTCGTCATGCACAAGGTGGACCTGTCAGATGGCGCCGTACTGGAAACGGGTTGTGTCTACTTGGTGCCGCTGCAAGAAGCGCTCAACTTGCCCGCTGATTTATCCGCCGCCGCTAATCCTAAAAGCTCCACAGGGCGGCTTGATGTTTTCACGCGGGTTATCACAGATGGGGGCGAGGCATTTGATGCTGTGCCTGCGGGGTATAGCGGGCCGCTTTATGTGGAGATAGCACCGCGGACATTCTCGGTTCTCGTGCGGCCCGGCGACCGTCTCGTGCAATTGCGGTTTCGGCGCGGACCCATCTCAATTTTGGAAACGCAAACCGTCAGTATTGATCTCAAAGGCGACGGCATTGTCGGCTACCGCGCCAAACGCCATAGCGGGCTCGTCGATGTGACAAAGGTTGGCGGTCATGCTGCGCGTGATTATTGGGAGCCGATTAGCGGCCGCGGCGGCAGCTTCATCCTTGATCCTGAAGAATTTTACATTCTCGCGTCCAAAGAAGCCGTGATGATCCCTGAAGACATGGCAGCGGAAATGGCACCAATCGCGCCAGAAATCGGTGAATTTCGCGCGCATTATGCAGGCTTTTTTGACCCAGGCTTTGGCGTCGCGGCGGTCGGCGGGGCGGGCTCACGCGCTGTGCTGGAAGTGCGGGGGCGGGATGTGCCGTTTATTCTGCGTGACGGTCAGCCCGTGGCTAAGCTTGTCTTTGAGGCCATGGCCGAGACGCCGACCTCGCTCTATGGTCAAAACGGGAGCCATTACCAAGCCCAAGGTCTTCGCCTCTCAAAACATTTTAAAGATTGAGATTTTTCCACTGCGCGTAACTTTCCGTTAGATTAACTGTGCCAAACTGCCCCGAAATCGCCGCCTTTTGCGGCCAAGGAATGGTTATGACACGCGCAAATTTTCTACGATTTATAGCTTTGGTTTTATTCGTAGCTCTCACGGCCTGCAAAACAACGCAGCCGCCTGCGCCTGTGCGTGTAGCTGCACCTGTTCAAGTGTTTGAGCCGGAGCCTGTTGCCGTGCCAACGCCTGCCCCGCAACCTGTCTATGTGGAACCTGATTACACGACTTTGCCAGGGCATAGCTCCGTCACGACGCCTGTGCCAGTCGAGCCCGTTGACGTGCAGGATATGGGGCCCGTAATTGAGTAGCTATTAAGCCGAATAACTCGCGCCGCCTGAAAAAAGAAGAATGTTAGGCGGAGCAACTCGCGCCGCCTAGCACGCAAAATTTTGAGCAATGCGGGTGGTTGAGTTTCACGGGACCACGGCTCTCTTTCAGCGTTTTACCTGTCTCAAATTGCGGGTCATCCCAAAGAAGTGTGCAGGCCAGCACAGCAGGCTCGCTCTCGCCTTTGCGTTTGACCACCATGCGAGAGGTCGCGCACATCATACTGTCAGGGTGAACGTTGAGAATACCCCAGCACGCCGTCGTGATTTCAGGCACGTCTACGCTGTCATCCATTTCAGGAAAAAGGATCAGTGAAGCGGGGTCATAGGCGTCGATTTTCCAGCCTTGCGATTTTATTAGCTCTGCAAAGCCGTCGCGTGCGTCAGATTCTGATTCTGCGAACATGGCGCGCCCCGCAATATTAAGATGAAAGCCGTTTTCTGTCAGCCATTTCATACCCGTCAGCGCAATGTCAAAACTGCCGTCCCCGCGTTCGCCGTCATGGCCTTCGCGCGTGAAGTGATCAAGGCTCACGCGAAGTGTCATCTTCTTGCCGTAGCGCGAGTGTAAATCCAGCAAACCTTTTTGCACACGTGGGCGCATCATCGGCTTCATGGCATTGGTCAGGATTAAGAGCTCATGCCCACGGGACAGCGCCATCTCGCTCATTTCTAGCATATGCGGATTGAGATAAGGCTCGCCGCCCGTAAACGCGATTTCGACTTTGTGGTCATAAAGCGCGTCAATCTCATCAAGATAGGGGCGCATATCATCGGGGGTCAGATAGACGAAATGATCCGCCGTTGGGCTGCTGAGGATATAGCAATTGGCGCATTCAATATTGCAAAGCGAGCCTGAATTAAACCAGAGCGTTTTGAGGTCTTTAAAGAAGACAGAGGCGCGACGCTCACCTTTGGCGGTGGTCATCGGATTTTGAAATTTACGAGGATCAATCGGGGCGTTCATGTAAGCGTGTTAGCGTAAGACGTGGTGCTTGTCATTCACGATGTGGTGATAATTCAACAAGAGCCGACAAAGGCGCGCGGCAATGACAGGGACTATACAGAAGAGGCGTGGAGGGAGTCCTCGTGACCGACAGGGGTATAAAAAGTAAAGCATGCTTGACATGTAAAGCGTGCTTGTCTATGTAAAGCTTGCTTGACAACAAAAGGAGGATGCTGTGACCATACAAAAAGATACGTGCCCTTATTGCAAAACCGCTTTGGGTCGCGACGCGCTATTGCATGTAAAGCGAGAACAGCAGAAATGGGGATGGATTGGGATCACGCTCGGCCTTATCGGGGCAGCGCTTGGTATTTATTTCGGAGCGACGGCGTGAGCAGGGTACCGTTTTACGCAGACGCAGATGCCCTTGCGCGAGAAGATGCAGGTGGGCGAGAGTTCTTTATCTTTCTGTTTTATCTCGGTCTTACCATTGCGAGCGCTATGATTCTCACCAACGCTGACAATGCAACAAACCCCATCTTCAAATTTCTTGCTGCACTATGGCTCATAGGAGTGCCTTCGGGCATTACGCTGCACATGAAAAGGAAAGTTGATCAGAATGCGGATGAGCTTCTGAAAGCAGAATATAATTCAAGCGCTGCGACAAGTGGCATAAGTTTTATGACGATAGCTCTCGCATGGATACTGCTTGGGCGATGGGCGCAAGGCCTCCACCCTGTTTTTGACCGCGTCGCTGATTTTGTAATTTGGCTCGCTCCCTACCTTATAATTTATCTCGTCTACTCAGATGTTCGCAAAAAAATGATCGCTCTATCAAAGGAAGACGTATGACTGCTGCAACTCAACATACGCCTAAACAAGCGCTGCGGCGTTATTTTAAAATCTTTGTGCCGTCCATGGCGTCTTATCTCCTCCTCGTTTTTCTGGCTGCATACCTCATCAAAAATGAAATTGTGGGTGGAGCACCGAAATATGTGCTCGCATTTTTGCCAGGTCTTGCAGCCCTTGCTTTTCTATATGGGTGGTTTCGATTTATACGCGAAACGGACGAACTCGCGCGGCGCGTTCAGACCGAAGCCTCAATGGTGGGCTTGGCGGTTATTTTGTCGCTATCTCTCGGATGGGGCATTCTGGAGATGTTCATTGAGACCTTGCCACGTCTTCCGCTATTCTACGTTTTCCCGCTTTACTTTGCCGCACAAGGTCTGGCGAGTTGGCGACTGTCTAAGAAGTACGGTACAGGGTTTTGTTTGCCGTGAGTTATACTAAATCAATGTTAAAAGCCCGACAAAAATTTACTCTAAAATTCTTAGCGCTCTATTTGGTTGCGATTGGCCTACTTCTTGCGACGTGTTCCATCAATGTTAAGTATTCAACGGTCGACAACCAAAGTAATTTCGTCAGATATTTCCTAATTTTTTCCCCTGTTATTCCAGCTTTGCTATTATTGTTCCTTTTTCGTTGGTTTCTAAAATCCACAGATGAATTACACCGCAATATTGTTATCAAAGGTCTTCTATGGGGGCTTTCTGCAACGATGCTCATAATTATTCCTTGGAGCTTTTTAGAGTTTTTCCGCGCTCACATGCCAATTTTACGCGCAAATTACCTGTTGCAGATCTTTGTAATTTTTTACGCGATAGGAATGATTTACGGACATTGGAAATCTGGAGCTTATGTAAAAAGTAATGACTATGATCCATGGCGAGAGCCTAAATCGTGAAAAACTCGCTCAAGGCCCTTCGCGCCCAGAAAGGGTGGTCGCAGGCCGTGCTTGGAGAAGAGCTTAATGTCTCTCGCCAGACGGTAAATGCAATTGAGACGGGCCGCTATGATCCGTCCCTGCCGCTCGCGTTCAAAGTTGCGCGGTTATTTAATTGCGCCATAGAGGATATATTTTCAGAGGATGAAGCGCATTAAAAAAGGGCGGTTAAACCGACCTTTTATTTAATTGAGACTAGCGCGGCGGGCTAAACCTTACCGTGGCACTGCTTTACTTTTTTGCCTGAGCCGCAAGGGCAAGGCGCGTTGCGCGACACACCCACCAAATCTTCTGGTGTGATGTCTTGCGTTGGGGCGGCCGCTGCGGCACCTGCGCCAATTGCGGCTGTGCCTGCACCTGTCATCATATCCATGGGGCCACGCGGGGCTGCGGAGGCGCTCATTTGCGGGGCTGCTTGCGCTTGGGCTTGCTGCATTTGGCGTTGATCAGCCACGCGCATGAGAAGGTTGGTGACGGCTTTGGTCACGCCTTCGCGCAGATCCGTCAATAGGTTGTCAAACAGCTGGAAGGCTTCCGATTTATACTCATTTAGCGGATCACGCTGACCATAAGCGCGCATGCCGATGACAGATTTGAGGTTGTCGAGCTGCTGCAAATGCTCACGCCAAGACAGGTCGATGACTTGCAAAAGAATATCTTTTTCCGCCCGTTGCATGTCCTCAGGCGAGAGGCCAGAGGTCAGCTCTTTATACATGATGTCTGTGCTGTTTTTCAGGCGCTCGAGCATTTCCTCATCGGCAATGCCTTCTTCCTTCGCCCATTCATCAAAGGGCACTGAGATGCGCATGAGTTGCTTGGTCTTGTTATCCAGTCCCTCAATATCCCACTGCTCAGCATAGGCTTTCTTTGGGACATGCTCTTCGATAAGGTCTTCGCAAACTTGGTGACGGAAATCTTCAATCACGTCTGAGACATCGTCATCTGTTAGGAATTCCATGCGCTGTTCAAATATGGTTTTGCGCTGATCATTCATGACGTCATCATATTTCAGCAAGTTCTTGCGAATATCGAAATTGCGCGTCTCGACCCGTACTTGCGCGCGTTCAATCGCTTTGGTCATGAAACGGTTGGTCAGGTTTTCGCCTTCTTCCCATTTCAGTTTTTCCATCATGCTAGAGAGGCGGTCACCGCCAAAAATTCGCATGAGGTCATCTTCTGTCGAGAGATAAAACTTAGAGCGGCCTGGATCCCCTTGGCGGCCTGTACGACCGCGTAGCTGGTTATCGATACGGCGTGATTCATGGCGCTCCGTGCCGAGAACATAAAGACCGCCTGCTTCAAGCGCGGCCTTTTTATAAACCGCAATCTCAGCCTTGATTTTGTCTTCAATGGCTTGGCGTTGGTCTGGCGTCGCGTCCGCCGGCACTTCCTGCTCAAGACGCATTTCAAGGTTGCCGCCAAGCTGAATATCTGTCCCGCGACCCGCCATATTCGTCGCAATTGTCACTGCGCCTGGCATACCGGCAAGGGCGACAATGGCGGCTTCTTCTTCGTGGAAACGCGCGTTCAAAACTTTATGCGGAATGCCGCGTGCTTTCAGCACTTCAGAGAAGGCTTCGGATTTTTCAATTGAGACTGTACCCACAAGCACAGGCTGCTGACGCTGCTGACATTCAATGATTTCTTCGACGATGATGTTAAATTTCTCACGCTCAGTGCGGTAAATTTCGTCTTGGTCATCGATACGCTGAATGGGACGATTTGTCGGAATAACGAGCACGTCAAGTTTGTAGATGTCGTAAAACTCTGAGGCTTCGGTTTCCGCCGTACCCGTCATGCCAGACAGCTTATCATACATGCGGAAATAATTTTGAAGTGTGACAGAGGCGAGCGTGACGTTCTCTGGCTTAATCTCGACACCTTCGCGCGCTTCAAGCGCTTGGTGGAGGCCCTCAGAGAGGCGCCGCCCATCCATCATGCGGCCTGTAAATTCGTCAATCAAAACGACTTCGCCGCCTTTGACGATATAGTCTTTGTCTTTGACGTACAGCTTATGGGCTTTCAGCGCTTGGTTGATGTGGTGAACAACAGTGACGTTCTCAACGTCATAAAGGCTGTCGCCTTCAAGCATGCCGAGCTCACGCAAAATGCCTTCAATCTGCTCATTGCCCTCTTCGTTGAAGGTCGCCGTCTTGGCTTTTTCATCCAAGTCATAACCGCTCTCATTGATTTGCGGAATAATTGTGTCGATACGCTGATAGAAATCAGATTTGTCATCTGTCGGGCCAGAGATAATGAGCGGCGTGCGCGCCTCATCAATCAGGATAGAATCGATTTCGTCGATGATGGCATATGAATGCGGACGCTGCGCCATATCCTCGAGCGAATATTTCATATTATCGCGCAGATAATCAAAACCGAACTCGTTATTCGTGCCGTAAGTGATATCTGCGGCGTAAGCAACTTTGCGCTGATTACCATAGGGTTCGTAATTGTTAATGCATTCCGTAGTCATGCCAAGGAAGGTGTAGACCTTGCCCATCCATTCCGCGTCACGTTTGGCGAGATAGTCATTCACCGTCACAATGTGGACGCCTTCGCCTTTCAGCGCGTTCAGATAAGCTGCAAGTGTTGAGACGAGTGTTTTACCTTCACCTGTCCGCATTTCTGCGATTTCGCCGCGGTGCAGCGTGATACCACCGATAAGCTGCACATCGTAATGGCGTTGACCAAGTGTGCGTTTCGCCGCTTCGCGCACAGTGGCAAAAGCTTCGACGAGCAAGTCATCCAGCGTTTCGCCGTCTGCGAGGCGCTTTTTATACTCATCGGTTTTGGCCCGAAGTTGCGCATCGCTGAGCGCTACAAATTGCGGCTCAAGTGCGTTAATCTTAGCCACAATGGGGCGTAGTTTTTTAAGCTTTCGGTCGTTTTCTGTGCCGAAAACCTTTTTGACGACGTTAAACATCGAGAACTCCTTTACCCGCATCGGGGGCCGCGCGAACTGGCCCTAAGGGCTCTGATTCTGCGCCTGCATATACTTCGTATCGACTTAGGCATGACGATGGCTTAAGTCAATGAAAGCACAGCTTACAATTCACCCATTTGGGGCGCATTTAAGCCAATTGTACACGGGAGCAGGGTATTGACCCACGCAAGACAGAGTTTTTTGGGTAAGAGCTTATTCTCATACGCGCTAAGTGTCGTGACGGTGATCAGCCTGTCTGCTTGTATTGCGACTGAAGAAAATGGGCAGAGTTCCGCGCGGGCCGAGGCCGCCCTTTATAAAAACGCTGAACCAATCGCGATTATTGGGGAAACGCGTCTTTATGACATTGATGTGACGCGAGCGGCCATCGCTGCTGGAGTGATTGATGACGGTGATGTGCTCGCCCCAAATGCGTCAGAATATAGTGAGCTTTTGGACCAACTTATCGACCAAAGACTCCTCTTAATCGAGGCGCAGGCGCAAAAATTACAGGCGGACCCAGAGGTGCAATGGCTTTTGAAAGACGCTAGAGAGCGAGTTTTGTCGCGCAGGGTTGTGGAAAAGCGTCTTAAGGACGCGGTCTCAGATGAGGCTTTGCGGAAACTTTACAATTCACAATCCGCACTGCGTCAAAATGGGCGTGAAGCGGATATTAGCCGTATTCGTGCTGAAACACAGGATGAGATTAAGACTGTTGCCAAGCGCCTCTCTGCAGGTGAAGATTTTAAAGAGCTCGCCAAGGCGCTTTCGACTGACTCGGCAACGCGTGAGAACGGCGGAAATCTCGGTTTTGTGAGTCGCGCCATGCTGTCCGATATTGTTGCGCAGACCGCTTTTGCGCTTACAGCAGGCGGTGTGTCTAAGCCGTTTAAAACGTCGGAGGGCTGGGAAATTATAAAAGTGAACAGCTTTCGTCTGCCGCAGCAGGCAAGTTTTGAGGCTATGTTGCCGCAACTCAAAGCGTTTCAAACTTATAAGGTCGTTCAAGAGCTGATGACTGAGCTGCGAGATAATACCGAGGTCGAACGCCTAATTTCCGAGAACGGTCAGGCGGGCAGCCTAAATAACATATCGAAAGAAGATAAGCCAAATGAGTAAGTACAAAAAATCACCCCTCGCGCCTGACAGCTTTCCTAAGCTTCCGCCAATTGCGGGCTTTGACATGGCGGTAGCTGAGGCGGGTGTACGGTACAAAGGCCGTACAGACCTGTGGGTGCTACGCGGGCAAAAGGGGTCGGCTGTTGCGGGGGTCTATACAAAAAACACCATGCCAGGCGCGCCAATAGTATGGTCGCGCAAGGCTTTAATATCGGGTGAAAAATACACTGATGATGTGCAGCTTGTCGTTGTCAACTCTGGCACAGCCAATGTGTTTACGGGAGAGGTCGGCAAGCAAGCGGTCGTTGAAACCGCACAGGGTGCCGCGCACCATTTCGGCGGGGCTGTAAATACTGTGCAAATTGCCTCCACCGGCGTGATTGGCGAGCCGCTTGACGCGTCCAAGGTAACGGCCCAATTCTCTGACATGGCGAGTCGTATGCAGGCGGATGGCTGGGAACAAGCGGCGCACGCAATCATGACAACTGATACCTATCCCAAAGGCGCAACGGCTGTTGCGGATATTGCGGGTACGCAGGTGCGCATTAACGGCATTGCCAAAGGGTCTGGGATGATTGCACCCGATATGGCGACCATGTTGGCTTACGTTGCGACAGATGCCAACCTACCCGCGACTGTGTTGCAAGATATTTTAGACGCGCAGGTCAAAACGACGTTTAATGCGATTACTGTCGATAGCGATACCTCGACCTCTGATACGCTTTTGCTGATTGCGAGCCGTGCTGCAGATGGCCCAGAGATTAGCACCGCAAGCGATCCACGTCTTAAGGACTTTAAGGAAAAGCTGCATATTGTGCTTCTTGATCTTGCTTTGCAGATTGTGCGCGACGGTGAAGGTGCCAGCAAATTTATCCAGATAAATGTTAAAGGGGCTAATTCTGATAAAAGTGCGCACAGAATTGGGCTATCTTTGGCCAATTCCCCGCTCGTAAAAACGGCCATTGCAGGGGAAGACGCTAATTGGGGACGCATTGTTATGGCGGTTGGCAAAAGCGGTGAACCTGCTGACCGCGATAAGTTGTCTATAAAATTTGGCCCGCATGTTGTGGCTGAGAACGGATTTATATCGCCGACCTACCGCGAAGAAGACGGAGCGTCGTATATGAAGGGACGGGAGCTGACGTTGACGGTCGATATTGGCCTGGGGCGGGGCAGCGCCACTGTTTACACCTGTGATTTGACGCATGGCTATATTGATATAAATGCGGATTACCGAAGCTAGACTACGCTTTTTTAACTATGTCTCCAAACGGAGGCTTAAACATTTTATTCTAAGGTTATTTCCATGGTGCTACTTGTTGCGGCCTGCGCATTAATTGATGCAGATGGTCGAATTCTAATGAGCCAGCGCCCCGATGGTAAAGCGCATGCGGGACTATGGGAGTTTCCAGGCGGTAAACTGGAGGCGGGTGAACGGCCCGAAGACGCAATCGTCAGGGAGTTGCGCGAAGAGTTGGGGATCGAGCCATGTAAGCGTTGCTTACAGCCGTTTTCCTTTGTTTCGCACAGCTATTCTGAGTTTGATCTTCTAATGCCGCTTTATCTGTGTCGACAATGGGACGGCTTTGCACGGCCCCAAGAGAAGCAAAACATTCGGTGGGTATTCCCGGATGAGTTGCCAAAATTAAATTTAGTGCCAGCGGATATTCCGTTGGCGCAGGAAATACGAGACCGTTTGCCCCGCGGTCGTCGTTATGAGGCTTGAAATGAATATTGCGACGCAAAATATAACGGCTTTGCTAAAGTCTTATGCCGCCGATGAAAGTGGTGCTACCGCTATTGAGTACGGCTTAATTGCCGCGCTTGTTGGCGTCGGTATTATAACTGGGGCATCGACGCTTGCGAAAAATAATGATTCCGCTTGGAATAATATGGCGGCTAAAGTCGAAGCTGTTGGCTAGGCTTATCACTAGAGCTTTTGCTCTTTAACGCCCAAAGCTTCTGACAGGCGCATCTTGGCGCTGCCAGGCTTAAGAGGCTTTTGCTGGCTTTTGTGTGGCGTCCAGCCTGTCGCCCATAAGATTTCAAAACTAATCGCAAATCGTCCTGTCTTCGCGGGCGTAGTTTCTAGCAGGTCGCCTTCAAGCATCTTAAAAAATGTGCGATTAAGGGGATATTTGTTTCTGTCTCTCAGACAATTTGTCTCGCCCGCGTCTCGCAAATCGGCGAGCAATTTTTCTAATCTATCATAGCTCAAAGTGAAGCGGTCCGTGTCAATGACAGGCAAGGCAAACCCAGCGCGCTGCAACAAGCTTGCAGATTGAGTAAAATCAATCATCGGAAAAACACGGGGGGTGAGACCGCCACTAACTGCGCTCTCAACGCGGTACAAGCTTTGGCGCAACTCGGATAAGGTTTCACCGCCAAAATAGGCGGCGAGAAACAGCCCATCAGGAGCTAAAATATGCGCAGCATTCATCAGCGCACCTGGGAGGTCGTTAACACTATGTAAACTCAGGATTGAGATGACGAGATCAAACCTATCCGCGTCAAACGGAAGGTTGTCGTCAGACGCAGTTATCAAAGGGGGCGTAAGGCCTTCCGCGTCATAAACGAATGTGCATTGCGCTGGATGTTTATCTTCTGGAAGCGCTTTTAGCACGTGATTCCAAAACCCGGGCGGGGCAATAATAAGCGCGTTTTGAAATTGGCGGTTAATATCTCTTAGCCGCTCAACAACGTCATCGACACAGCGTAGGTGTAAAAACGCCTCTTTGCTGCGTCGCGCTGCACGCGCACGTCTTTGCCTGCGCGCGTCTGCGTCAAATATCTCTGGAGCCGAGGTCATAGCTGCGATATGGGGGATAGGTGCAAAAAGATAAACCCTTCATCGCGGCGCAACGACTTCATAGGCTTGGACAAAGCGTGGTTGATATCGTTTTGCCGCAACAAGCCTTGTTTCGTCCGCAACGCGGTTTTGCAGGGACAAAACAAGCGCAAAGCTGGGCCGATGTACATTTCTTAGATGAACCGTGCTGCTATGCCTGCGGCTTTCCATTTGATTTTCAGAGCGTCTCGCCCACTGAGAGTGCGTTGGCAGATGTCTGCGGACGATGTGCGGCGCGGCCGCCTGCTTATGACCGTGCAAGGGCTGCCTTTGTTTATAACGATGCCTCACGCGCGCTCGTGCTGCGGTTTAAACATGGCGGTGACACAGAAGGTGTGGCTATGTTTGCAGTGCAAATGCAGCGGGCGGGGCGGCGGCTCCTCACCACAGCAGATAAACTTGTGCCCGTGCCCTTGCACACGCGCCGCCTCGTGAAACGACGGTTTAATCAATCCGCTCTTCTGGCCCGCGCCATTTCTAAAAATACGGCTATTGCGCTTGAGACGGACACGCTTCTACGCCACCGCCATACGCCCAGCCAAGGCGGACAGAGCTTTGTCGGGCGGAAACGAAATGTAAGCGGCGCGTTTAAGGTAAAAGATTCAGAGCGTATCAAAGGCCAGCATGTTGTTTTAATTGACGACGTGATGACAACGGGTGCAACGCTCGAGTCTTGCGCGCGAACGCTAAAACGAGCTGGTGCGTCGCAGGTTGACGCGCTGGTCTTGTCACGGGTTGTGAAACCCGCCACTGTACCTACATAGTGACTGAACCAAAATACAAACTGTCCGCTGACGGTGTAACTCGAAAAGATAAACCATGGCCAAAATTGAAATCTACACGAAGCCTATGTGCCCTTATTGCATCCGCGCCAAAGCGCTGTTGGATAAAAAGGGGGCGAACTACACAGATATCAATGCGTTTATCAGCCAAGACAAACGCCGTGAGATGAACGAGCGTTCTGGTCGCAATACATTTCCGCAAATCTTTATCGATGGCAAACATATTGGCGGCTGCGACGACCTTATGGCGCTTGAGGCGCGAGGTGGACTTGATCCACTGCTAAGCGCTTAAGGCGTAGGCTGACCCATGAAAATCGCTGCGATACAACTCTGCTCTGGTGTGGATATTGAGGCGAATTTGCGTGCAGCAGAAACACTCATTCGGGCCGCCGCGAGTGATGGGGCAATCTTTATAGCCACACCTGAAATGACACATATTGTTCAGCGCTCACCAAAGCGGCTTTTTGCGGCGATTAAGCCAGAGGCGCAGGACGTAGGTGTCGCCTTTTTTGGGGCGCTTGCGGATGAGCTCAATATTCATCTGCTGATTGGGTCACTCGCAATTTTAAAATCTGAAGGCCGCGCGGTAAACCGAAGTTACTTGTTCGGACCAAAGGGAAATATTCTCGCGCGCTACGACAAAATCCATCTCTTTGATGTCACGCTGTCGCGTAAAGAGACATGGAAAGAAAGCGCCGTTTACGACCGCGGGGACCGTGCTGTGATAGCCAATATTGGCGAGGCAAAGTTAGGCCTCTCAATCTGCTATGATGTGCGTTTTCCAGAGTTGTACCGTCATTACGGGCAAGAGGGCGTGCAGATACTCACAGTTCCAGCAGCTTTCACCGCGCCTACAGGTGAGGCGCATTGGGAACCTTTACTGCGTGCGCGTGCCATTGAAACGGGGAGCTTTGTCATCGCCCCTGCTCAAGGTGGTCAGCACGAAGACGGCCGGCAAACTTATGGTCATAGTCTCATCATTGGGCCGTGGGGTGACGTTATGGCTGAGCTTGATAGCAACACACCAGGCTATGTCACAGCGGATATTGATCTGGCAGACGTTGAGAATATTCGCGCGAAAATACCCGCATGGCAACACAGGCCAACCTACAGAACGTCATGATAAAGTATGATTTGATATGTAAAAAGGCACACGAATTTGAAGGTTGGTTCTCAAATTCTGCGGATTATGACGACCAGAAGGATAAGCGCTTATTGGGCTGCCCGACATGTGGCACGGACAAGGTTGAAAAAGCTATTATGGCGCCTGCCGTTTCGACCTCAAACAAAAACGCTTTGGCGCTGCGCGACATGGCCGAAAAGATCAGGACGTCTATCGCTGAGACCTGTGATGATGTCGGCGATAAATTCGCAGACGAAGCGCGCGCCATTCATTACGGCGAGAAACCAAAGCGCGGCATTTACGGGTCCGCATCACCGCGCGAAGCGGCGGACCTAATTAAAGAAGGCGTTGAGATTGCGCCATTGCCCGACGCAATTGCACCAAAGCCAAATAAAAAGCTTAACTAGCTACGCCGCGAAATCCGCATACTCTGAGAGCGGGGCAGGCAATATCCCCTTTAAGGGCGGCACAGGCATTTGAATGACATTACTGTTCGGCTCTGACGTCAGGGCGCGGCGGCTATCCTCTTTCAAGGTCGACGTTACCTTAGATAGAATATGTTCAACAGACGCCGATGGGCCGACAGCCAAAAGCAGGCTATCTTGCGCTTCATGCCAGCCTACAGATGCGAAAGCCTGCGCTTGCGCCAAAGTGATGATGCGGGCATGAAACGCTTGCGAGAGGCGAGGGCTAAGGCGGTCAACGGATTGAAGCGCGTGAATATCTGTCTTGTCCGTGCAGAGCTGGGCGGCAATCTGTATGACAGATTGACCTTTGCCCTTTAGCTCTCGCATCTGCTGATAACGGTCTTGCGCCGACATGAGGTGAACGGCATCCTCACTGGCAATTACATAAGGCACATTGACAAGGCTACGCGGGAGTTTGTTTTTAAAATTTAAACGACGCAAAGCAATTAATCGCTTATGACCATCAATAACAATGAACGCTCCGTCCTTACGGCTGACGTGCAGTGGCCGCATGAGGCCATTTTTGAGAATTGAGTTTTCAATTTGAAGAATTGATGTGAGAGCTTTACCGAATAATAATTGCGTGCGGGAGCTATGAAACTCAGAGAGTTTCGCAGTTTGAATTCTTGGTTGCGAAACCAAAGCTTGTGTGACTGTTTCGCCAAGGGCGAAGTGCGTCTGTTTCATTTTAGGCTCCTTCTCAACTTGAGCGACCGTGACATGGTTAATACGGGTATAACTTTGTCATTGATGTGTTCGTTCCGTTAAAAATTACTCATTGTGGTTAACGCACGTTAACCTTTTTAGCGCGGCGCCCCTGAGGGGATTTGCTTTGCGACGCAGATAAATTTGTGGAGTTAATTGGGTTTGCGTCAAAGAAAATTAGTTTTCTGACTCGTAAGTTTTGCGGTTTATGCTATGTTTAGATCGCACTCAAAACAAAGAGGTTTATATATGCAAATCCAAATCGTTTCCAAAAATATTGATGTTTCACCCGCGCTACATGCCCGAATAAGCGAACGTTTTGACGAAATGATGGATAAATATATACACCGAGAAGGCGAGGCCCATGTCTCTGTCTCCCGCGAAGGGACAGGCTTTAGAACGGTTTGTTCAGTCCACCTTCCATCTGGTGCGACTATGGAAGCGACAGGTAATGGACAAGAAGCTTACGGCGCAACTGACGAAGCCTTAGAGCATATGGAAAAGCGTCTGCGCCGTTACAAGCGCCGTCTCAAAGACCATCAAGCTGAGCATAAAATCCAAGCTAAAGCCGAAGCGTTTAACATGTTTATTATGAAGAACCCTGTCGACGACTCTGATTTGGATTCTGACGCCGACGTCGCGGACGGGCCTTCTGAGCCAATGATTATCTCAGAGGCCAGTCAGAAAATTAAAACAATGACGCCTGGAATGGCGGCACTTGAGCTTGGCTTGGCAGACAACGGCGTGGTCATTTTTAACAATGCAAAACATGGCCGTGTTAATGTGGTATTCAAACGTCCTGACGGGAATATCGGCTGGATTGACCCTGCCGCCTAGAGATTGGTTTTCAGATGTTTACTATGATTGACCTTCGCGTCAAAATATCATAGGAGGCGGCGAAATTGGGATGACGAGACGTCGAACATGGTTTCGCGCGCCTCGCCCCTTTGAATAAAAGATGGCCCCGCATGGCAAACGCAACACAATACAGCGTCGATGACGTGATGATAGATGTGCACGCGAGCAGCAAAAAGCAGCTCTTTCAACTTATGGCAGAGCGCATCGCTGAATTACCTGAAATCAAAGATTTAGGCCTGAAGTGCCGCGATATCGTCAACGCAACGATGGAGCGTGAACGTCTCGGCTCAACGGGCGTTGGCAGTGGTGTGGCTTTGCCACATGCACGTATTGACGGACTAGAGCGAGTTTACGCTATCATGGCACGTCTTGAGACACCCATGGACTACGAATCTGTTGACGAAGTGCCTGTTGATCTTGTGATGCTACTTGTCGCGCCGTCAGACGCGGGTGGCGCGCATCTGCGGGCTCTGGCGCAATTCTCGCGTCGTCTCCGTCGTGAAGAAACGCGCCAGCGCCTTCGCTCTGCGCCGGATGAGAAAAGCCTGATGATCACCATTACACAATCGGCTCAACGCGCCGCATAACCCTCTTTCTAAGCTAACAGTTATTGCGAGGCTCAAGGGCCTCTGTCATAGTTAAGTCCATTGGCTATAGGATTGGTCAATCTTGACTTAACTCATCAGACGCACATGGGCGAAAGGTTGACTGCATGAAAGAAGATAGCCCCAAACGGTATTTTAATCGTGAACTATCCTGGCTGTTTTTCAACACGCGCGTCTTGGCCGAAGCAAAAAATTCGCAAGTCCCGTTGATGGAGCGACTACGATTTCTATCTATTTCGGCCAGTAATCTTGATGAATTTTATATGGTGCGCGTCGCGGGCTTGCGGACGCAAATTTTGGCTGGCTTGAATGCTGAGAGTCTTGACGGACACACCCCGAGCCGTCAGCTACAAAAAATTACGAAACGCGCGGGTAAAATTATTCGTGCCCAAGGTGAGTGTTGGAAAGAGCTTAAATCGGCGCTCGAAGATGAAGGCGTGAAAGTGCAAGCTGTTAGCTCTCTGTCACCAGAGGACCGCACACTACTTGACCAGATTTACCAAGACACAATTTTGCCGCTCTTGTCACCGCTGGCCGTTGATCCTGCACACCCTTTTCCGTTTATTCCTAATCTAGGCTTTGGCATGGCGCTGTCCTTAAAACGCTCGGGCGAAGACGAGATATTAAACGCACTCATCCCTGTGCCGGCGCACGTGCCGCGTTTCATCGTGTTGCACGAGGGCAAAAAAAGCGCGAGCTATATTATGATTGAGGACGTCCTTGATCACTTTGCGCCGTCGCTTTTCCCTGATGCTGAGATTTTAGAGTGCGGTGAGTTTCGTGTGACGCGCGATAGTGATATTGCCGTGGATGAAGAAGCTGAAGATCTCGTTCTTCATTTTGAGTTTTTGATGAAAAAGCGCCGGAGAGGTCGGGCTATCCGTCTCGAAGTTCATGCAGATATGCCAAACTCGCTCAAAGATTTTCTTGTCGAGAGTTTTGAATGCTGGGACGAGGCGGTGATTGAGACCGAAAGCATTGTCGGCATGGTCGATTTAAAGCAGCTCATAAGCTCTAAAAATCCCGCGCTATTGTTTCCACCTTTTCAAGCGCGCTTTCCCGAACGTATCCGTGAATTTGACGGCGACTGTCTTGCAGCAATCGCAGCGAAAGATATTTTGGTTCACCATCCTTATGAGGAATTTGATGTGGTAGTGCAGTTCCTTGAACAAGCCGCCGCTGATCCCAATGTCGTGGCGATAAAGCAAACGCTCTACCGCACGTCAGAGGACAGTCCCATCGTGCGCGCCCTCATTGCGGCGGCGGAACGTGGTAAGACGGTTACGGCACTTGTTGAATTAAAAGCTCGTTTTGACGAAGAGTCGAATATGCGCTGGGCCCGTAACCTAGAGCGGGCAGGGGCGCATGTGGTCTACGGTTTTATTGATTATAAAACCCATGCCAAAGTTTCTCTCGTCATTCGCAAAGAAGGGCAAAGTTACCGCAGTTACACCCATCTCGGAACAGGCAATTATCATGCGCTCAACGCGAAAATTTACACGGACCTCGCCCTGTTTACGGCTGACCAAGCCATGGGCCGTGATGTTGGCAAATTGTTTAATTACGTGACGTCTTATTCAAAGCCGACAGGGCTCGAGAAGCTGTGTATAGCGCCAATTGGCTTGCGTGAAAAACTTGTCTCGCTGATTGATAGCGAAATTAATCTGGCGCGCGACGGCGGACAGGGCGCGATTTGGGCCAAAATGAACGCGCTTGTTGATAGAGACATGATTGAGAAGCTGTACGAGGCCTCACAAGCGGGCGTGCAGATTGACCTCGTCGTGCGCGGCATTTGTTGCTTGCGGCCAGGCGTAACGGGCATGTCGGAGAATATTCGTGTGAAGTCCATTGTCGGACGCTTTCTTGAACATTCTCGCATCATGTGTTTTGGTGCAGGACAGGCGCTCCCTAATAAAGACGCAAAAATTTATTTCAGCTCGGCCGATTGGATGCCGCGAAATCTCAACCGCAGGATTGAAACGCTAATCCCCGTCGAAGCGCCTGCTGTGCGCGATCAAGTCATGAACCAAATTATGATTGCCAATTTAAACGATGATGCAAATAGCTGGGACTTGCAACCCACAGGTAAATATATTCGTAGCGAGCCCGTGGGGAAAAAACCGTTCTCGGCGCATGCTTATTTTATGAAAAACCCATCACTTTCTGGGCGCGGAAAAGCTCTGAAGTTTGCCGCGCCGCAAGAACTTGACTTGCCCGTTGTGAAACGCAAACGTCCTTCGGATAAAGCTGAGACGACGGCTTCGAAGGTCGAGGTTAAACCAGCGGCGAATGCGGGATAATTTATGTCATTAGCGACATCACCCAATGACAGCTCTCCATCACGCGCCGAACGCCAGCGTATAGGCGTATTGGATATTGGCTCAAACTCTGTACGTCTTGTCATTTACGATGTTTACGGCAGTTCATTTGTGCCGATTTATAACGAGAAAATTCACGCAGGTCTTGGACGTGACTTGCGTGAAACAGGACGTTTGTCAGAGGAGGGCTTGGCGGAAACCGAAGCGGCACTTGCACGGTTCTCACTTATCCTCGACGCGCAAAATGTAGATCATGTGAGTATTGGGGCGACTGCTGCATTGCGCGAGGCTGAGGACGCACCAGCCTTTATCGCGCGGGTGAAAGAGAAAACAGGTCTCGACCTCTCGCCTGTTTCTGGCGAGGAGGAGGCGCGCCTGTCCGCCATGGGCTTACTGGCGGCAATTCCGCGCGCGTGCGGGCTTGCCGCTGACCTGGGCGGCGCGAGTTTGGAACTCATTCATGTTGAAAACCGCGCACCTGGCATAGGCAAGACATATCCGCTGGGCCCCTTTCGTATGCTGGGGCAAAATTTGACAGGTGACGCTTTCGCACCAGATGTATTGCGTGGGCAGATATATGATATTTTTGAGGCCGAGCATTTGGACGCAAATGCGCTTAAAGGCGAAGCGCTTTACCTCATCGGTGGGGCGTGGCGAAATCTCGCCCATATTCATCAAACGCGTCACGATTATCCGCTACGCAAAGTGCAGAGCTATCATCTCAGTCCAAAGCAGGCGCTGGAATTTTGTGACTGGGCTGTAGGGGATGGTCGCGAAGATGTGGTGAATTTTCCTGGAATTTCTTCACGACGAGGCGAAACTTTACCTTATGGCGCTTTACTTCTCTCAGAGTTGATAAAGCGTCTTAATCCAGCACGGGTTGTTTTTTCCGATACAGGATTGCGTGAAGGGCTTATTTACGCCGCCCTCGCGCCGCAGCAGCGAAAGCGTGACGCTCTACATGATGGCTGCCGAGATTTAGCAAGAGGCAACCAACAAGGGAAAGCCAAGTTCTCTAAGGTTCTAATAAAATTTCTCAGCGACGCCAGCGCTCATTTTCCGATGAGTTTTACGCCTCAAGATGAGCGGCGCCTGCGTAAAGCGGCCTGCATGCTTGTGGGTGTTGGCAAGGGATTAGATCCCAACTACCGCGCCGACTTAGTATTTGAGGATGTGCTCTATGCACCGCTTGCGGGGCTTACCCATAAAGAGCGGGCTTATCTCGCGCTCATAATTTTTCGCTCTTTTACGGGACGGAGCAAAACGCCAAATGACGCCGCAGTGAATCTCTTGTTAGATGAGGCCGAACGACGCGCCGCAGAAGTCTATGGTCTTGCTATACGTTTGGCTGTTGTGGGGTCGGGACGCTCGACATCACTTCTAAAGAAATTAACCCTCACAGTGAAAGACGGTGTGCCGCACGTCCGCGCAGAACCAGGATATGAAGCCCTTTTGGGGCCACGATTAGAGCTGCGTCTTTTACGTCTAGCGTCTGTTTTGGAAGCGGGTGCTCAGTAGTCGGATATGTTCTAAGTATTGGCGATTTAGAGAAATAGTAGATATTTATTGAAAAACGATAAATCTTATGCTAGGCGTGACACGTAAAATATTTAAGCAAGAGTTTGGTCAAATCTGGCGCGAGGCAAAAATGCGAAATTTTAAAAACATAATGGCAGTATTTGCGGCAACGACCGTGTTAGCCTTACCCGTAAACGCGCCTGCGCAAGTTCAGGCTCAGATGTCCGCCTCTGCTTTGCCGACGATTAATGCGCCGAGCGAAGGCCCAATTTCTACATTTATACCGCAGTCGCAAACGTCAAAGACACGGTTGGACTATGGGGTGTTAAATGACGCTCTCTATTATTCTGTCCTACCGCTTGGCCCTTCAACACGTCGTCGTATGGGACGGGTTGAAGCACAAACAGGCACAAGAAGCCTCACGGGGCACCGTTCCCCCTATAGACTTGAGGGTAGTCGCATTAGCTTTTCTCTCTTAAATGATGACTACAAGGGCGCGCTAAAAGACTACCAGAAGGACCTTGAGCGTATCGGCAGTGAGGTCGATTTAACTCGCATGTCGCGCAATGAGCAGCTTGCCTATTGGTTTAACCTGCACAATGTGACCATGATTGCAAAAATTGTGGAAGAATACCCTGTCCGCCGTCCGAGCAAATTAAAAGTGAACGGCGTTCCATTGGATGAAGCCAAAATTCTTACTGTTAAGAATGTTCCGCTATCACTCAAGGATATTCGTGAACGTATCGTCTATCCCAATTGGAAAAATCCGAATGTGATTTACGGCTTTTTCAGAGGTGATATTGGATCACCTGGCATATTGGATAGTGCCTTCACAGGTCAAAATTTGAACTCTGGATTGAAAACGTCGGCAACTGAATTTGTGAATTCTCTACGAGGTGTGCACGAAATTAGTAACGCCCGTAAAGTCTCGCGTATTTATCAGGAAGCTGCGCCTTATTATTTTCCAAATTTTGAAGCTGATTTAGAACGTCATCTCTTGGTATATGCGCGTGAAGACGTGCGCCCCGAAATCGTCGCCCCTAAGCCTATGGCAATAGACAAATATGATGATGTCGTTGCAGATTTGGTTGGCGGTAGCCGCCCGTCAATTGCGCGCGGTACTGTCAGGGACGCGGATGGTGATGTTATACCAATATCCTATGAATTGGCCCAACTTATGCGGGAATTTGAACAGAAACGCACCGTGCTAAAACGTCGTGGGCTTATCCAAAGCGGCGGGACTGTTATTATCGAGGATATCGATACGTCGAGCAGTCAAGTCTATGATCCAAATGTTGATCCAGAAAGTAGCGCTGTCACGACACGGCCTACAACTGGGCTCTAAACAGCTTTACTCACCTGAGCTATCGGGAGGCCCGCCGTTGAGCAAACGTCTTGCCTCTCGGGCATTTGCCTTTGCTTGTGACTGAGCGTCTTCTTCGGCTTTTTCTGCGGCGAGTTTCGCGGCCTCCTTTTCGTCATGCTCTTTCTTGAGATATGAACCGACTTTCAATGTTGACGCGGTACTCAGCGTACTTGCAGGACCGATTTGGCTACCTGACATAGCAACTGTTTCACCGCGTGTTCGCGACGGTTTTTGCTGGGGCATCTCTGGTAAAGGCTCAGCTATGCGCTTGCGGGGTTTTGGCGGGGGGCGATTATCAACACTCACGCGCCACAGCGACCCGCCTAACCGATCTGCAAAAAATAGCCCGCGCGGGTCAATCACGAAAGCACGCGGTGCAGCCCAAGCGGTCTGTGAGTCACGACTTAAAAAACCACCTGCAAAGACGGAGATGTTGGACGCTGGCGCGCCGAATTGTGTTGGCACAATGACGATATTATTGCCGCCGCTATTTGTTTTATCTGTCAAAAGATAATCAGCGCTTTGAAACGTTGGGCCTTGGGACGCGAGCACGGCGCCTTTCAAGTCTTGGGGCCAATCTTTTGGGTAATTTATGTCCATTGAAGGTAGTTGGACATTAAGCGCCGCTGCGCCCGTCTCTAGTAGATAGTGTTTCGCGTCCACCTTATCCGCGCCGAGTTCGACGGGGCGTAAGGATTGCCCAACCGCCGCCCAAAGCTGCCCGCCGCCATGTGAGAGCGCGCGAATAGGGGCTTCCGGTAAATCTGTTAGATGCGTTGCTACACCACTGCTTAAGTCAACGGACAAGACCGAAGAGGTAGTCGTGGTTTTGCTTACGCCCAATAAAAGCCGCCCCTTATAGAGCGTCAGCGGGCGAGCCTCTGCTGCGTTCATGTTTATAAGGCTTACAAATTGACGTGTCTCGCCCGTTTTTTGATTAACACGCCAGATCGCTGTTTTATCACTTACGTAAAGCTGCGCATTTTCTGAATCGAAAGCGAGGCCCGTGGGTCGGGTGAAACCCTCAGCGAGCGGGCGCTGCGTATCTATGCGGCCATCCATGCCGCGGTCGCTCAAATGGATTAATTGCCCCGCGTCAGTAGAGAGCGCGTAAAGCGAACCTTCATTATCTGTGACGAGCGCGCGGATGTCGCCAATATTGCTGGCGACACGTTCAGCGTAAAATCTTTTCGCAAGCGTAGGGGTTTCGCGCGGACCTGCGACGCGGCGTTTGAGGTCTAATGGGTTACGCTCGCTGGCTACGGCGGCTTCGGCACGCGGAAAGCTTTGCGCTGTTGCATCACCCCCGAATAAGGAGAGCGTAAGGGCGCTGCTAAATATCATGAAAACGAATCGCATAGTTTATATTGGCGCTAACTGGTTAACGAAGCGAGGCTAAATAGCGGCATGTACACAGGCGCCTGGTTCATCTGCGTCAATTCTGTCCCCAAGCTAGCTCTTGTCTTATCCGCCTTGTTCTGATTAGCTACGACTCAGTCTTGATAATGATGAGGTTTAGTCTTCAGTTTAATTTTCCAAAACAGAGTTTCGTTTCATGGATTCACTCCGCTTTGTAGCTTTGGAGGAAAACTATGGGTTTAATTTCGTCAACATCCTTGATGGGTGAAGCTGAACTGCCGCGCGATCTTCAGCCTGTGACACAAGGCAATTACCCCTGTTTGGTGTTAAACGCAGACTATCAGCCGCTTTCTTATTTTCCCTTGTCTTTATGGTCTTGGCAAGATGCCGTAAAAGCTGTGTTTCTTGACCGCGTTAATGTGGTCGATGGATATGAGCAAGTCGTGCGTGCCGAGAGCTTTGAAATGCCGCTGCCGAGTGTTGTCGCGCTAAAAGACTATGTGCCGCAAAATCGCGCGCCAGCCTTTACGCGCTTTAATTTGTTTTTGCGTGACGGTTTTGAATGTGTTTATTGCAGCAGCGGTGAGGACCTGACCTTCGATCACCTTGTGCCGCGCCGTTTGGGTGGGGTGACAAGCTGGACAAATATTGTCGCCGCCTGCTCCAAATGCAACCTCAAGAAAGGCGGGCGTATGGCGCGAGATGCGGGTATGACGCTGCGTCAAAAGCCGTTTCAGCCCACGACTCATCAACTTCAACATCAGGGTCGTCGTTTTCCGCCTAATTATTTGCATGAAAGTTGGCTTGACTATCTCTATTGGGACGTTGAACTTAAGCCCTAAGACATGGCTTGCTCCGTATAGGGCAAAAACAAAAAGAGGGCCTGAAATGAAAATTCACCCATATGCAATTTTATTTGGTGTCATCATTGGCATCGGGTTTTTATTGGCGCTGCGCCATCCACCCTTTGCGATATTGATGACGCTTGTCTCAATCGTGGGGCTTGATTATTTTTTCAAAAATAAATCCAAGGTCGACAACGATAAAAATAAAAAGCCGTGACTTTTACACGTCAGGCATTTTTACGCGCGGCCTTGTCTTTTGCGGCAGCCTCAACACTCTTAGCGTCTTGTCAGAGGACAGATGCCCCGAGCGTAGCAAGCGCGCCCGAGACGTCATCTTATGAAGACAATGGTGAAGTGGACGCAACACTCTACCTCGTTCGCCACGCCGAGAAGGAACTTGAAAGCGACGACCCTGCTTTGTCTCCAGCAGGGGAAGCGCGTGCCGAAGATCTCGCGCGCACGCTTAGAGATGTCAAATTTGACGGGATATATTCAACAGACACGCGCCGTACTCGGGACACGGCGGCCCCCCTTGTCGCGCAGACGGGTCTTAGCCTTCAGTTTTATAATGGACGTGAGCTCACTGAATTTGCACAGCAACTTTCAGAGCTTAACGGGCATTACCTCATTGTGGGTCATTCTAATACAACACCACAACTTGTTGAGGCGCTCGGCGGGGAGGGCGGCGACCCGATTGTTGAGGCCGATGAATATGACCGCCTTTATGAGGTGAAACTCACAGGCGGTATTGTTGTCACAGAGCTCAAACGTTACCCTTAGACCTACTTAAACCTTAAGGCGGGTTAACCCTGTTTCTTAACCTGTCCTAACAAATGCCAAACACGCGTTTAATCAAATGTTATGCAAGCTCTTGTATCACATTGGTTCACTTTGGGTGATGTGATGCGTTTTCATCACTTGCCTGCGGTGAATTGGCTCACTGTTGTGAGACGTTTGACGATGATGCGTCGCGGTACTAGAAGGACGTCATGACCAATGACGCTCTTCCGAATGCCGCACCCGGCAAATTGCTATCGCCCGCTGCAAAGCGCGCTTTGGCCGAGGCTGCTGAACGCAAAAGAAAAGCGCAAGAAGCTGCGCAATCTGATCGTCCAGACGAGACCAACGGGCCAAAGGGAGAAGAACCTACGCGCTACGGCGATTGGGAACGCGGCGGCATTGCTTATGATTTTTAAGCCCGTTTCCTAGCTTCTGGCACGCGTGTCGCGTCAGGCGAATTCCCCAACTGGATTTATAGATTGCAGAGTTTGCTCTGCGAAAACTGTGGGAGAACGCGCTATGCGTCACATGAAAATGAGCGTGCTGAAGACAACTTTGCTTTGCGTTTCAGGACTGGGTCTTTTTGGATTTAATGCGCCCGCATTGGCGGGTGGCTGCGGCGTGGGTGTTAACCCAGCGCTTTGCAAGGTTGGCGTAAACGTCAATCCAGGCACGGGTCCTGTTTTTGACAATATGAACGTCAATGTGCACCAGCCTATGGGATATCTGCGTAGCATTGATTATCAGCGCGCGCCAAATGTGTCGATTACGCGCGTTCACGGCATGATGGATACGGCAGGTCTTACAGATTTTCCGTCATCTTTTACGGGCGGTTGTCACCCTAGTTCAACGGCCTATTGCCGCCAAGACATGGGCACACCTGTCAACGTAGAGTTTACGGCACCGCAAGCGTCTGCAATGCCTGCTTACAGCTTTGTCGCACCGCAGCCTGCACCCATCATGATGGCACCATCCGCGCCGCGTACAGTTGCGATTGGTGGCGGGTATGATCCGTCGAAATTTGTCCCGCGCCAATACGGTGAGTTTACTTTCACGCCTGGCACAGTTTACGCGCCGACGTCATATATCAACCGTAACCCAGCCGACGCTGCACGTGTTCTTTCTGAAAACGGATATGGCAGCACAATCAGTGCAGGTCAGTATTCTTCAGGTAATATCAACCTTTCTGCGCCGCTGATGACGTCACAGATGTCAGTTGCAGCACCTGCAATGCCAAACCTTATGGGTGCCAATATGCTTGCAGGCGGTCCACAAATGGGTGGTGTGCCATCAGGTGCACAATATCTTGGCTCTGTCGTTACCGGTCAAACCACAACAGGTGGTGCACCCAGCGAAAATGCAATCTCCGGCGTTGACGGTAGCGGCGGCTATTGGGAAAAAGTCTCAGGCCTGACCATGTTTGGTGATACAGTTGCGACATCAGTTGTTTGCCGTCGTCAAGCACCGACTCAGACCAAGCAAGTCGTCAGCCCTGTCTACGGAATTCCGCAGCCCGTACCGACACCTGTTCCGCAATATATTGATGTGCCTTACAAAGTTCGTGTGGGCCACAATATGCCGCAAGGCTGTCGCCCTGTTGGTGCCCCCTTCGTGCCACCTGCGCCCGTCGTTGCGCCGCGCCCACTGCCTATGCCAGGCGTGCTGCCATATGGCCGCGTTATGGGTGGAAACTTTGGTCCCCAATTTGGTCGCGGCATTGGCCTGGCGCCAACAATCGGTCACATGCACGCGGCCCGTGCAGCCCATGGTCAGCAAGGTTGGACTTACTAGCCAAATAAACAACAGAACACTCCAGTGGAAAGCGCAGGCTTGGCAAATGCCCAGCCTGCGTTTTTTTATCCGTGTCAAATGTGTTAATGAAAGGTTAACGCGATGGGGAAAGCTCAAATGATTTTCCCTCCAAAGTTGAATCGCGTTGAATTGGCGCGAGTTTTGCAGTCAGTCTTACGCAAACAACATTTGAAAGGTGGGTAAATATGTTCTCCCGTACTCTTACAGCCGTTACAGCAATCAGCACGGCCACACTCTTATCCACGACAGCCTTTGCGGGTTGTGGAAGCACATGTGCTACAAGCTCTCATGGCCACAATAGCCATCACAGCTCTAGCCACCTTGCAGGCGGCAGCTACAGCTCACCCTCATATTCAACATCAACGACATCGTCTTACGGAAGCGCGTCGTCTTATGGTGGCACAGCGAATTGCCCGTCTGGCACATCCATGCAGTCTGACGGCACATGTCTTGCGGGTAGCAGCTTTGGCCTCGGTAGTTCATCTGCTATGGGTAGCAGCACGTCATACTCAACAGGTAGCAGCTATGACGCAGGTTCAATAAACAGCCAGCTCAGCGCGGTAGGCTCATCATCAATGCATTCTGTCGGCTATAGCGCGCCTGTCAGTGCGTCCGTGACCTTGCCAACGACCTATAGCGCGTCATCAACAACGCCTGCTTATGGGTCTACGTCAACATATACGTCGTCACCAACATATTCATCAGCGCCGAGTTACTCTGCGCCGTCTTACAGTGCACCTAGCTATGAAGCGCCTTCATACTCAGCTCCAAGCTACGCAGCACCGTCATATGACGCGCCGACTTACGCCGCACCAAGCTATTCTAATCCAACGACCGTCATCAGCGGTGCAGGCAATGGCAGTTCAGCTGGTTCGGCCAGCTACTCAAGCGGCGTTGGCGGATCATATTCAAGCGGTTCTTCAATGGGCGGCGGTGTGAGTTATTCAAGCGGTGTTAACGGCGGGAATGCTGGTACAACAGTGACGAGCAACGGCGCAGGCAGCTATACAATTTCAACAGGTGGCAGCACGAATTATGTGTCTTCTAACGGCTCAGGCGTTACTTATAGCTCTGGCCAAGACTATAACGGCAGCTCTGTCCCGTCTCTTGGGTCGCGCTTTTCTAGCTCAGGCGGATACATTTCTGGCGGCACATCAACAAATGGCGGTTATGCAGGTGGGTCTGGCGATATGTCAGTCACAAATTCTGGCAGCGGTTCAGTGTCTGCGACTTACACAGACAATAGCTCAAACAGCTACACAAATACGAACATCACAGTCGTGCCGTTCTCAACAGGTGACAGCGCGCCCCTTAGCTCAAATTATACAGTGCCAGGTCTAGGTGCGTCAGAATCTCTAACGCCGACATCATGCCCTGTGAGCGTTTATAACCCAACAGGCGCGAAAGTGCTCGGCTGTTACAGCGTGGCACGTCCGAAAACAGTGACAAATTACACACGCGTTGTGCGTCCTGTGATTTACGTGCGTTACCCTGTCCCGACACCCGTGCCATACACGGTCAATGTGCCGTATCCAGTGCGCGTAAACGGCTTTAACCGCGGTTATCAGCATGGTGGTTTCGGTCATCATGGCGGCTTCGGTCATCACGGCGGTTTCGGCTATAACGGCGGCGTCATTGGCGCAGTTGGCCAAGGTGTTGGCGGCGTCATTGGCGGCGTAGGCGCCCTTGGTGGCGGTCTACTCAACGGCGTTGGGTCGCTTGGCGGCGCAGTCTTGGGCGGCGGTCACTACGGCGGCGGCTTTGGCGGATGTGTTGGTGGCGGGAATTCTCGTTACGGCAATAACTTCCCAGGCGGTTGCTAATTTAAATAAATTGCTAATAGGTCAAAACAAAACCCTCTCACTTCGGTGGGAGGGTTTTTGTATTACAAAAGACTTTTGAGTTATTTGCCTGCGATATTGGCGAGCACAGCTTGCGCGCCTTGCGCAGGGTCATCTGCTTTGGTGATTGGCCGCCCAACGACCAGATGACTCGCGCCGTTTTTGAGGGCGTCAAATGGCGTCGCTATCCGCTTTTGATCACCTGCATCCCCGCCTGGTAAGCGCACACCTGGCGTCACAATCAGAAAGTCATCTGGCACAACCGCGCGAATCTCTGCCGCCTCAAGCGGGCTACACACAACGCCGTCCATACCCGCGTCTACCGCTTGGCGTACGCGCCGCATAACGAGGTCGCGCGCAGTGTCGTGATAGCCAATCTCTTCCAGGGCTTGCTTGTCCAGCGAGGTCAGCACTGTTACACCAATGACTCTAAGATTGCTATCTCCGCGACCTTTCACCGCTGCGCGCATCACATCAGGGCGCGCATGAACCGTCAGGATATCTCCGCCGAGCCCTGCGACAGAGCGCGTGGCTTTTTCGACCGTGGCGTCAATGTCGTGAAATTTAAAATCATAGAATACATTCTTGCCAATGGCTTTCAGCTCAGCCCCAAGCTCCGTGCCGCCTAGAGGCAGCAGCTGCAAACCGATTTTGTAACTCATGATATGCTCACCTAAGCGTGTCACCATCGCGCGCGCTTCCTCAATTGAAGGGAGGTCGAGGGCGACGTATAGGCGCGGGTCGGCGGCGTAGCTCATGATTTCGTCCCTTTGCGGATTTTGTTAGAATTTTTGGCCATAAGGTTTTGCGCAACTGAGCCAGGCAGGATTTTTGCCAGTGCCGCAATAGATTTATTCGCCCCACCTGGAATAAAGACGGCCCGTCCGCGTTCACAAGCCTCAACACCCATCTCAGCGCATTCATCCGCCTCCATCCACATCCAATCAGGGAGCTTGGACACACCGTCGCGCGTGCCGTTGACGTCATGAAACTCTGAATAAGTAAAGCCGGGGCAGAGCGCGGTGACATTCACCCCTGTGCCGTCCAACTCCATCGACAGGCTTTCGGAAAACTTGATAAGAAAGCTTTTTACGGCCGCATATAACGTGTGACCATTAGAGCCAGGGAGATGACCTGCGAGGCTCGCAACATTGATCACGCGTCCAAAACCGCGCGCTTTCATATCGGGCAAGACAGCGCGTGCGAGTTCACATGGCGCGGTCAGCATAAGCTGAATAAATTTTGCGTGATCTTCCCACGGACTATCTAGATATGCGCCTGGATGGCCATAGCCCGCATTATTCACGAGGCCGTCAATTTGAATGCCCTTTTTGTGGATACGGACCATCAGGTCTTTTGTCGCGTCGACATCGAATAAATCACTCGTAAAGATATGGCTCGTCGTGCCATGAGCCGCTTTCAACTCTGTTGCGAGTTTAACCATAGGCTCTTCACGACGCGCGACCAAGGCAAGGTTCCAACCGCGTGCCGCATATTCGCGCGCTATCGCGGCGCCAATACCCGCAGACGCGCCTGTGATGAGACAGGTCGGTGTGACTTTTTCTGATATCTTTGTTTTCGCCATGGTGTGTCTCAAATGAATTCCTCAGGAGTCTGGCTTTGAGTTAACGAAGACCCACCTGATTTGCAATGCCGATTGGATTGAAGCGCGCTTATCCGATAATTAATTTGTGCAATTGTGACGTCGCGTTAAACCTTAAGAATGAAAATATTGACCAGAGCCTTTCTTACATCAATTGCAGTAATTGGCCTTGGCGCCTGTGAAACTATTGATGAGGACCGCTTTGCCAATGTTGCGTGTAATGATTTAAAGCAGCTTATGGCGGCTGAGAACTTGGCCGCCCTCAGCCAGACGCCAGAGACAGGACTTTACCGCACCCGCAATGACCGCGAAAATCGTGACGCTTTGAATGTTCTAGATATGTCGGATAAAGACCGTAAACGCCAAGCTGAACTTCGTGCGGCTTATCGAAATAACTGCAAATAAGGCTCTGCAAGAGCAGAGCTTTATTTTGACTTAGCTTTGACAGGCTTAGTCAGGGCCGCTGCATTATGAATAACACGCTGCGGGAAAGGTATCTCGATATTATTGTCTTTGAGTGTGCGCCAGACAATGAAGCCTGCATCACTTGTGAATTTATTTGGCCCATCGTCAACGCCCATACACCAAAACTCTACGCACATATGTATGCCGCTGTCTTGAAATTTTCTAAACTCTACGCTTGGCAAGTCAGGTTCGCTAAGGAAGTCGGGATGCGCTAATATGGCGTCACGGATAAGAGGGACGAGCGCCTCTAGGTCCGTACTGTAGGAGACATAAAAGTCGACTTCATATCGCTGCAAGGGACTATCATGGGTCCAATTCTCATAAGCCCCTTCTGTGAATTGCGTATTCGGAACAATAATATCTTTTCCGTCAGCTGTCGCAACAGTGGTCGAGCGCATGTTAATAGCGCTAACGCGTCCAAACTTTTCGTCTTCCACCATGATGAAGTCCCCGACTTTAACCGAACGGTCGAAGAGGATAATCATGCCTGAGACAAAGTTAGCGGCGATAGGTTGCAAGCCAAGACCAATCCCAAGGGATAAGGCCGAAAATATTACCACAAGGCCCCCAAGGGGTATGCCTGCTGCGGCAAAAGCCATCATCACGGCTGCGGTGAACACAACCATCTGGAAAATCTTTGCGATAACTTCGCGTGTGGTGACATCAAGGCCGTCCTGAGCGCGAATTGCGTCTTGGCCTTTGGAGTTTGAATAAGTTGCGAGCTTAAAAAATACAGCTCCAAAAATTGCGAGCATGACAAGCGTCATAGCGGAAAGCGCGTTTTCACCTTGGCCCAGCTTTATGCTTTTAAGCCAACTAATAAGGTCGTCATAAAATCCAAAAACCATCAGAAGCGCGAGCGGAATTAAAATCCAAGTCGCGAGTTTTTGAACCATTTCATTTGTTATGAAGGTTTTGATCACGCTGTAGAGTAGGAATACAACAGCGAGGCCTTGCGCGATTTTAACGAGCCAATCTTGACCCAGACTTGGCACGGCTTTTAGGATTACTGCAAAAAGCGCCAAGAGGGCAACTTGCCAGACCGCGCGAAGGAAGTCGCGTGAGCGGTAAAGATAATCGCGGACCATGCGTAATTTGGTGTCTTGTGCGGGCGGGTCACGAAATAAGAAGACGCGTTTTGTCGTCATTTTTGTTAGTATAGGCGCTAAAAACCAGACAAGCACAATCGCAGCAATCTGTGCGAGGAATGACGGGCTTGTCAGCCAGCCAATGACTTTGTTGAGGACTTTCTGCGCCATGACTTTGGCATCTTCAGCACTCGTGGGGATAAAGCTTGGTGCGGCGAGACCGCTATCGCCGTCGTCTACTGGCGCAGCTTCTGCTTCAGAGTCAGTTTTAGCTTTGAGGACAGCATCAACGAGTGCCTGATCGGCGGCCTCCTTTGCTTTGATGGCGTCCTGAATCGCAGGGTCATTGAGATCAAGACCTTTGGGGAGAGTAGAAGCTTCCTCGCGTATCTCACGAGGTTGCGCCGCAGTGTCAGGAGTTTGTACTTGGGCTAACGTCGGCTGCTGTGATTGCCCCGTTTCCGTCTCTTGAGGTGTCGGCGTTTGGGCGCTCACAAAGACAGAGCTGAGCAAAAACAGAGCTGTTAAAAGTAAACCAAAATAAGTTTTATAAAACGTCACAACGCCCTCGTGTGAAAATTGAGTTGCGCTGTCATAGAAAAACCGCAGGGCTTTGTAAATGAAGAAGGGAACTAAAATAAATAAGGGATTGACTCTAATTAGAGTTATATCTAATTAGCTTTTATGCTAATTAACAAAGCTTATAAAGCGCTCGCCCATCCAATTCGTCGCGATATCTTAAAACGCTTGCGCAAAGGCCCGATGAGTGCGGGCGAATTTGCACCGCTTTATGATATCGCCAAGCCAAGCCTGTCGGCGCATTTTACAATTTTGAAAGAGGCGGGACTCATCAACCCAGAGCGCGATGGCAATCATATTTTTTACCGCCTAAACGCTACGGTTGCGGATGAAATGCTCGCGGGCGTGATGGAGCTTCTTGGCACAGATGAGACAGCGACTAAAACCGTAAAAGGCGGAAGACATGTCTAAAACGCTGCGGAGCCTTAATCACTTATTGCTTTTGCTGACATGCGCGGCGAGTGTGTGGGCCTGGATGACCCTGCCCGAACTTGAAAGCTATCCTGTCCATTGGAATGCGCGTGGGGAGGCGGATGGTTTTAGCTCGAAAGCTGGGGTAGCTTTCGTACTTTCGCTGATGCCAATAACAGCACTTTTCACGCACGCGCTCATGTGGGGATTGACGAAAGTTGAAGCGGTGAAAGAAAGCCTGTCAGCTAACGAGACAGTCTATCTGATTACATGGAACGCATGTTTGTGGCTCTATCTGATCATCAATATCATTATTGCCGCAATTTATTCTTCTCTCGTCAGCGGGGGTTCGCCATCGGTTGATGCAGACGTGCTCTTAAAATTCTTACCAGTCGGCACAGGGCTGTTTTTTATCATCATTGGCAATGTCCTCGGCAAATCCAAACAGAATAAATTTGTTGGCGTAAAAACACCTTGGACATTTAAATCCAAACAAACGTGGGACGCGACACACCGCATGACGGCGTGGCTTTGGGTGCTTGGCGGCGCTGCCATGATGCTCGTGCCGTTTGTATTCTCAGCGAAAATTGGGATAGCGATTTTTGTCGCGCTTGTGATGATTATTTCTTTTGCGCCAATCGTCTACTCTTATCTCTACTACAGGTCTGCGAGTGATAAGCCCGATTGATTGACTACAATAGGGCAAAAAATCCCAAAACCGCTAGGCTTTGTAAACGCTTTTGCGCTATAGCGCCCCCAAACGCACTTTGCTTGTTAAATTGCTTGTAAAATGGGGGTCTCCATGAGCACACCGAAAAAAGTTGTCCTTGCCTATTCAGGCGGTCTGGACACGTCGATTATTCTAAAATGGCTGCAAGAGGAAAAGGGCTGCGAAGTTGTCACCTTTACCGCGGATCTTGGACAAGGCGAAGAGCTAGAGCCCGCGCGCCGCAAGGCCAAGGCTCAAGGTGTGAAAGAGATTTACATTGATGACCTGCGCGAAGAATTCGTGCGTGATTTCGTTTTTCCCATGTTTCGTGCCAACGCGCTTTATGAAGGGCTTTACCTGCTCGGCACGTCTATTGCGCGTCCGCTAATTTCAAAGCGTCAGATTGAGATCGCGCATGAAGTCGGTGCGGACGCTGTCTGTCACGGCGCGACGGGTAAAGGGAATGACCAAGTCCGTTTCGAGCTTGGCTATTACGCGCTCGACCCAGAGATTAAAGTTATCGCCCCGTGGCGCGAATGGGACCTTAACTCTCGCAACAAGCTCATCGCCTATGCCGAAAAGCACGGCATCGAAATTGCCAAAGACAAGCGCGGCGAAGCGCCGTTCTCTGTTGATGCGAATTTGCTACACACCTCATCAGAGGGAAAAGTTCTCGAGGACCCATTTGAAGAAGCGCCAGAATATATTTATCAGCGCACAGTCAGCCCCGAAGACGCACCAGACAAAGCGACCTTCATCGAAGTCGGATTTGAGCGCGGCGACGCGGTCTCTATTGACGGCGTAGAGATGTCGCCGGCGACAATCCTTACAAAGCTCAACGAGCTTGGCGGCGCCAACGGTATTGGCCGTCTTGACCTGCTGGAGAACCGCTATGTCGGGATGAAGTCACGCGGTGTTTACGAAACACCTGGCGGGACAATCCTGCTTATGGCGCATCGCGGAATTGAACAAATCACCATGGATAAAGGCGCAAGTCATCTGAAAGATGAACTCATGCCGAAATATGCAGAACTGGTCTATAATGGCTATTGGTATTCGCCAGAGCGCGAAATGCTGCAAGCCGCCATCGATAAGTCACAAGAGCTTGTAACGGGGACTGTCCGTCTCAAACTCTATAAAGGTAATGTCGATATCGTGGGCCGCAAATCGCCATACTCGCTTTACTCGCAAGAGCATGTGACGTTTGAAGAAGACGATGTTTACGATCAAGCAGACGCAGGCGGATTCATCAAAATCAACGCGCTCCGCCTGCGCCTCCTCAAAGCCCGCGACCGTAAGGCGGGGAAGAATAGCTAGGGGTTAGTTTAATGCGTATTTATGGTGATTTTGATAAATACGTAGCTGGCCGTAAGGGAATAAGTGAATTATCTGCCGTGTTGCAAAATCACGCTTTTTTGAATGATCGCTATATTCGAACAATGAAATATCAAGATTGCCAGTTTGGTTATACTGAAATGGCTAATATTGCCGGATTTGCGACGGCAGCGAGCTTATCAGGTTGGGATACAGTCTGCGAATACCAACAGTATAAAAAATCCAAATTAGACGGTCGGCAAAATGCACCAGGCCGCGTTGATTTATACATGGTAAATAGTAGTAAGCACTTTTATTGCGAAGCAAAATTTGCGGGCTCTTTACCAACGAATTTTATTAGACAATCATCATTTTGGATGAGTAGGGCAGTTTCTGATACTCAGAAAACATGCAATGTTCGCCGTGGTGAAAATGAAGAAGGTTTGGCGATTCTTTTTGTAGCTCTATACTCTAAAATTGGTGAGTCGGAAATAAATGCAGTTGCTAATTTCAAATCGAACTTATTGGAGTCTGCCAAGACACTTGAGCTTCAGGCATACAGTTATTATTTCCCAAAACATTCAATAAAAAATTGGGCTGATAGAAAAAATCTTATTGGGCTGGCGACTTTAATCAAAACGGTAAATTAGATGTCCTTAGGCACTTGGCTCGCGCTTGTGGCGCTGTTTGGGGCAGGGGGGCTGACACCTGGTCCCGCGGTCATGCTCGTGCTGGCGTCTGCTTTTCGCTATGGGTTTAAGCCCTCTCTTTTACCTGCAGCTGGGGTCGCGAGCGCGAATGTGTTTTGGCTTATCTTGGGCGTATCTGGCGCAGCTGTTCTGGCCGAGACTTACCCGACGGGGTTCCTCGTTTTAAAAATAGTCGGGCTTTTGGTAATTACCTATTTGGGTCTGAAGACGATTTTTGGACCTATTCCAAATTTAAACGTCAATGCCGACGACGCGCCAAAGCGTGCCTTGCTCTATGCTAAAGGCTTTGGCCTGCAAATAAGCAGCCCTATGCCGCTCGTTTATTTTGGGACGATGCTGCCGACATTTGTGGACCCGTCTATCCCGCTGATGCAGCAATTTATTATCATGCTGATTACGGTGACAGTGACGGAAATGGTGGGACTGTCTATCTATGCTTACGGCGCGCAATCTATTCGCAACTGGCTGAAATCGCCAAAGGCGGCGCGGGGGTTTAATATCGCTATCGGTGTTGTAATGATAGCCTCAGGTCTTTGGGCCGTGCTCTCGACCTCATAAAAAACGCCCTCCGAAGAGAGCGTTTCTTAAATTATCAGCTTGATAGCCTACCAATTACGACCTTCGTAAGGGTTAGCTCTGTCATAATAGCCTTTTTTCTTTTTATAAGACTTATGTCCGCCTGTGTGGTGGCCACTGAGTGAACCTCCACTGCGTTGTGTGCGAAGCATGTCTGTACAGTCTTGACCAGCAACACAAACCGCGTTTGAGCCTGACGCAATCATCTGACCCACAGTAGGGGCTGTACCCGCTGTGCTGTGGCCTGTCGCATATGTGTTTGAGACATAGCCGCCATGTGTCATTGTTGTGCCAGAGCTATAAGACGGCGCAGACGTAATCTGAGTCGGTGTCACCATCGTCGCGCTAGAGACCATGTTGTGCGACACTGATGGAGCTGTGCCGTTTTTACAGACAACTTGGCGCCACTCATAACGCTCAGCAGACACAAGCTGCTTCTTGTTTACCTTGCCGTATTTTGGCGGGACAGTCACTGTACGCTCACCACCTGGCTGGACGATGTCTTCGACTGTCACAGTTTGGTAACGGGCAGGGACAGGGACTTCACGTACGCCGCCTGGATCAGCCACAACCTGTTTCATGATGTTCTGATAACGGGCTGGCACAGAATGGCGCTGCACGCGGGCAGGCTGCGAAACGACTTTACGCTGGAACTGCACAGTTTCACCTGGCTCTTCAACCAAGCACCAAATCTCACACGTCGAGCCACAATTAGCGGCGCTGCTTGACTGCGTATATTGTGTTGTCGAGCTATAGCCCTGACCGTGTTGACCCGCATCAGCGGTTGAGTGAATTTTATAGCCTTGGCGCATAAGATTGCCAGGGTTGCCTTTTTTCCAGACAAGGCGCGGTGCGGATGAGGCGACTGTTTCAGTGACGTGGCTAAAACGCGGCGGCGTCACAGTCAGCTTATCATAAGCGGGACGTGTCATGATTTTTTCAGACACTGTCTTAAATGTCGGCTGTTTCACTTCATAACGCACCGAGGCCTCTTTCACGAGAACCTTTTCTTGACGGCTAGCAAGCTGCGGATTGCTTGTTTCAATCGTCGTATAGCCTTCTTCGACTAGGACATCTTCTGTCGTTGTCGTGTATTCAGCTGGGATTTCAACGCGCGCATAGCACATGCCAGCGTTCGGGCTAGACGGGAGCATATCAGGCGTATAGCTCGGCCCACCGTAATTCCCGGCAAAAGCGAGTGGCGCAAAACTAGCGCTGAGGGCTAGGCCAGCCGCCAATTTAAGTGTTTTTGATGACGTCAGCATAATAATACCCTTCTTCTAAAGTTTTAAACTCTGTCACGTTTCAATTTATCGGGGTCAGACCCCACCATGTGCACCCATGCAAATTTGGTGCCTAAAAACTAGGTGTTGTCAGAAAATGTCAGCGGCCCCACCCAGCTTTAATGTAAATCACATGGCGTCGCTGACTTGCCCCACGCAGCAGCATCGTCATGCAATCTACATATTCATACAAACTTAACAAATATGGCGGGTTTAAGGCAGCGACTGCAACGCACACGTGTCTGAGTGCATAAAAGGGGTCGTAAGGGGCGAAAAGGCTGATTTAGGGATGACATAGCGCAAGCGGGAGCTTAGTTTTAAAGCGAAAAAACTAAAGCAGGAACTGTCATGGAACTTCTTAACCCCAAAGATGTCGCGCAAAATCTTGATGGCTGGACAGGTGGCGATGATTTCATCACCAAAGTCTTCAAATTCGACGATTTCGCGCAAGCTTTCGGCTTCATGACCCAAATCGCCATCATTTCTGAGAAAATGGACCACCACCCCGAATGGTACAACGTCTATAACCGCGTAGACGTGACCCTCACGACCCATGATGCAGGCGGCGTGACTCAGAAAGATGTGACGCTCGCCAAAGCGATGGAAAAGGCAGCGGGTTAGTCGCTAGCTATCATAGGTCAGTGCCATAAACACGTCCTCAAGATCGGGCTCTTCTGTGCGCAGGTCGGCAATAGAAATGCCGGCGGCTTTGACCTTGGCGAGCATCTCGGAAATTGAATCTGTGCCAGAGCGGTAGTGGATGGAGAGGGCGCCGTTGCTGCCGAGGTCTGCATTTAAATTAGTAAGCGCCTCAGGCACAGATTTTAAGTTTTCGCGTGGGGTAATGACGAGCGTACGCTTATCAAGGCGGGCGAGCATATCCGCCTTATTTTCATTCGCCACAATCTGACCCTCGTGGACAATGCCGATGCGGTCACAAAGCGCTTCGGCTTCTTCGAGGTAATGCGTGGTCAGGATAATCGTCGTGCCGCGCGCGTGCAGCTCTTGCACATATTCCCAAAGCTGGCGGCGCAGCTCAATATCCACGCCCGCCGTTGGCTCATCGAGAATCAAGACAGGTGGATTATGCACAAGCGCTTTGCCAATCAAAAGCCTGCGCTTCATTCCGCCAGAGAGTTGGCGCACATAGGCGTCGCGTTTGTCCGCTAGGCCAAGAGCTTTGAGGATTTCGTCGCTGCGGCGCTCTGATTTCGGTACGCCGTAATAGCCCGCTTGCAGCTCTAGCGCTTGGTAGGGTGTAAAATAGACATCCATAGCAATTTCTTGCGGCACAACGCCGATAGAGCCGCGCGCTTGGCGCATCTGGGTCTCAATATCATAGCCGCAGATTTTAGCGCTGCCGTCTGATTTCGTCACAAGCCCAGCGAGAATATTTATCAGCGTTGATTTGCCTGCGCCGTTAGGGCCGAGAAGTCCAAAGATAGAGCCGCGCTCAATTGTCAGGTCAACGCCTTTCAGTGCCTGCTTGGCGGGGGCTTTGCGCGTCTTCTTATAGGTTTTCTTCAGGCCCTTAATTTCAATCGCAGGGGCGAGATGGGGCGTATCTGAATTTAGCTTTGACATCTTGTCCTCTTGCGTTGACCCATTTGCGTTGACCAGGGGGGCTCTCTCGCTTAGTTAGAGGCAAGCGTTAGTCGAGTAAACGCCAAATAAATATAGGTAACCATTATGTCTCATACGCCTGCACATCCGTCAGATGATGTTGTTCTTGTTTTGAAAAAACGCGTGGCCTGTGACGGTGGCGGCGGCGCGCTCGGCCATCCGAAGACTTGGCTAGATATGGGACAAGATAATCAAGTGCAGTGTAAATATTGCGACCGCATTTTCGCGCTTGATAAAGACGCGCCTGCGAGCGACGATCACTAACCTAATCTAGTCCATTTTAAAGATGTAGCGTTTTTGTACACCTTGTGTTGGCACGGCTCTGCCACCCACCGTTTTGGGATGATAACGTGTGCGCATCGCCGCGCGTTCAGCTGCTTTGATAAAGTCTTTCGCGTATCTTTCGGCTGTTACACTGACAACTTCCGTCATTTGTACTTCGCCTTCATCATCAATCGCAAGCGATAGCGTCACAACTGCATTAATGCTGCGGCGTTGCGCGCGCCGCGGATAACGGGGCGTGACGTTCCTTCTTACTCGCGCTTCAATTGTTTGAGCAGGCGCGGGACGCGTGGGGGCAGGTCGCGTAACAGGCCGAGGCGGCGGGGGCGGGGTTACGCTGCGCGGACCGCCGACCATGACCTGATCTGGGACATTTGACGGGATGGGGCTTTTCACGTCTTTCAACTCGCGGTTCGGCATTGGCTCAGGCTCAATTTCGAGGCCCTCACGCAAGTCACGTAAATCCTTATCGCGCCCCCCAAGATAGCTCGCGCCCCATTTGCTTTCATAGTTTTGAATAGCCACGAGCTTGGTGATTTTATCCGCCTCTGGCGCAAACATGACATCTGTCAGCGTCGCCCAATCTTTCGTCTCATGAGCGTCCAGCACGGCGAGTTGTGCACGTACGGCTGGCAGAAGCTCGCTCTGGGAATATGTGATCTCAAAATCGCGAAGACGTGCGCGCCGTAAATCCGTATCGTGTTCAGATATAGCTGTGTGATAGCTCGCCCGTTCCGCACGTGTGGCAATCTCTGCCTCGCCTGTGTCGCCGCCGCGATTTTGACTAAAGAGCGCAATAAGACCCAGCGCGACAACTGCGAGCGCCAGCCACATCCAGAGTTGCGAGCGCAGACGGCGCGTTTGCGGCGCGTCGGTTTCCGTCTCCTCAACATCATCTACAGTTTGGTACATGGTACTCATCCAGCCGTTTCCCTCTCATACAATGACGGACGCGATTACAACAGACCGAATTTAAGGCGAAATTGGGGCCAATTTGGTCCATTTTGACTATGGCCCACATATCAAGTCGCGGGCGGACTTGAACTCACGCGATAGCCCGCGCAAGGTAAGGTATTGCCAAGAAAATGAGTCGTTATGTCCAGTCAAACATCTAAGCCCGTCACGTCAGACTCCCATGTCGTTTTAGTCGATGGGTCAGGCTATATTTTTCGCGCCTATCACGCCTTACCGCCGCTCACGCGCAAAACAGATGGCCTGCCGATTGGCGCGGTGCACGGATTTTCAAACATGCTATTCAAGCTATTGCGTGACCAAACCGATGCGGCGCGCCCTACCCATTTTGCGGTTATTTTCGATGCGAGTAGCATCACATTTCGTAACGAGATTTACGACCAATACAAAGCCAATCGCAGCGAGACCCCCGAAGACCTTATTCCGCAATTTCCGCTCGTGCGCGAAGCCACTGTGGCCTTTGGGGCGCAGTCGATTGAGATGGACGGATTTGAGGCCGATGACCTTATTGCGACTTATGCCCGCCAAGCCGAAGCGCTCGGCGCGCGGGTAACCATTATCAGCTCTGACAAAGACCTGATGCAACTCGTCTCTGACAAGATTTCTATGCTTGATACGATGAAAAACCGCGCAATCGGTATCCCCGAAGTCGTCGATAAATTTGGTGTCCCACCAGAGAAGGTCATTGATATTCAAAGCCTTGCTGGCGACAGCGTCGATAATGTGCCGGGCGTGCCAGGCATTGGGGTAAAGACGGCGGCGCTTCTTATAAATGAATATGGCGACCTTGATACTTTGCTCGAGCGAGCAGGCGAGATTAAGCAAAATAAGCGGCGCGAAAATCTGATTGAATTTGCCGACCAGGCGCGCATTTCACGCGATCTCGTGACGCTTAAAACCGATGTAGATGTTGACATCCGTCTTGAGCAGATGGCGTGCTGCGACCCTGACCCGACAACACTGTTTAACTTCCTTGATGATATGACATTTCGCACGCTGACCAATCGCGTGCGCGCTGCGATTGGCGAGGGTGATGATGACGGCCTGCGCGGTGCAGATAGCGTAATTGAGGGCATCTCTGGGATGAGTGTTGATCCGCGTCCCGCTATGGCGGAGAACCCGCAAAACGTCACCTTTGACAAAGAGAAATATGAATGTGTGCAAGATATTGACCGGCTGCATCATTGGATTGCGCGGTCGCGAGAGGCGCGTGTTATTGCGGTCGATCTAGAGACCGACAGCCTCGATAGCGCGGAAGCCAATCTCGTTGGGATCTGTCTTGCGGTGGCAGATAACGAAGCTTGCTATATCCCGCTCGCCCATGTCGGCGCAGACGGCGATGACATGTTTGGCGGCGCGGCGCCTAAGCAGATAAAGATGCAAGACGCGCTCACCGCGCTTGAGCCGCTTTTGCATGACCCTGCTGTTTTAAAAGTGGGGCAGAATTTTAAATATGACTTAGGCGTTTTTCTGCGCCACGGCCTTAACCCTGCACCGTATGACGACACAATGCTCATGAGCTACGCACTTAATTGCGGGCTACATAGTCACGGTATGGATTATCTGTCAGAGACCTATTTCGGTCATAAACCGATTGGCTTTAAAGAGATTGCGGGCACGGGCAAAAGCCAAAAGACCTTTGACCAAATAAGTCTGGAGGAGGCGACGCCTTACGCGGCAGAAGACGCCGATGTGACCCTGCGCCTCTGGAAGTTCTTCAAGCCCAAGCTGGGACAAAACCAAGTCGCGACAATTTACGAGACCGCTGACCGCCCCTTACCCGCGGTCGCGGCACAAATGGAAAACCAAGGCATCAAAGTTGACCGTGCCGTGCTTGCGCGTCTCTCGGGCGATTTCGCGCAAAAAATGGCGGGGCTGGAGGCCGAAGCGACCGAGCTTGCAGGGCAGAGCTTTAATCTCGGTTCGCCAAAACAACTCGGTGAAATCCTGTTTGACGTCATGGGGCTTGAGGGCGGTAAAAAAACGAAAACGGGCGCGTGGCAGACAGGCGCGGGCGTGCTTGAGAGCCTCGCGGAAAAAGGCGAGAAGCTGCCACAAACAATTCTAACGTGGCGGCAATATGCTAAACTTAAATCGACTTATTCTGACGCGCTTGTCGCGCAGATAAACCCTAAGACAGGCCGCGTACACACCAGCTTTTCTCTTGCGGCAACGACAACTGGCCGGCTATCGTCTTCTGATCCCAACTTGCAAAATATTCCTATTCGCACAGAAGAGGGGCGCAAAATTCGCGATGCTTTTATCGCCGAAGAAGGCCATGTTTTGGTGGCCGCGGATTACTCGCAAATCGAGCTGCGTTTGCTCGCCCATGTCGCCAATTTAGACACAATGAAACAGGCTTTCGCAGACGGTGTGGACATCCACGCCCTTACTGCATCCGAGATGTTTGGTGTGCCGATAGCCGATATGGATAGTGCTACACGGCGTCGCGCGAAAGCGATTAATTTTGGCATTATCTACGGCATTTCTGCTTTTGGGCTCGCGAATAATCTCGGCATTTCGCGTACAGAAGCTAGCGAGTATATCAAAAGCTATTTCGAGAAATTCCCTGGTATCAAAACCTATATGGAAGAGGCGAAAGCCGAAGCGCGCGAGCAGGGGTTTATAACCACGCTTTTCGGACGTAAATGCCACATCAAAGGCATCACAGATCGCAATCAAGCGGTTCGCGGTTTTGCCGATCGTCAAGCGATCAACGCCCCCATCCAAGGCGCCGCCGCTGACATCATGCGCCGCGCGATGAATAAAATGCCTGCCACGATTAAGCCAGTCGAAGGCGCGCGGCTGCTCCTGCAAGTGCATGATGAACTTGTGTTCGAAGTGCCAGAAGGAAAAGAAGACGCGCTGATTGAAATTGCCAAAACAACGATGGAAAATGCCGCCCTGCCTGCCGTTAATATCAGCGTGCCTTTAGTCGTCGAAGCTAAGGCCGCGAAGAATTGGAACGATGCGCATTAATCACAAAACAGATTTCTTACTGTTCCCGAGTTTAATCATCACGGCACTGTGCGTCGTGCTATTGGGGCATGAAAGTTCATCATTTCCCTCAGAACTATTTGGTTTTTTTATATTTGTAATAGCCATCAGAATAAATCTCAAACCAAGCAAAATTTATACAGACTCGTTTCAAAGAAGAATGGCGGGGTGGACGAATGTCTTTATTGCTTTGATGACAATTTTATTTTGCTTAGCAATATTTACAAATTTACAAAATCACTTTCCAAGTCCCGTATAATGACCGCCGCCCTCGCACATGACCTAAGCGCCCCCGCTACGCCGCATGAGGTGCTGAAATCCGTCTTTGGGTTTGAGGCGTTTCGGCCTGGGCAAGAGGGCATCATTGCCGAACTCACGGCGGGTAAAAATGTGCTCGCGGTGATACCAACAGGTGCAGGGAAATCACTTTGCTATCAAGTGCCTGCGCTTTTATTTGAGAGCGTCACGGTTGTCATTTCGCCGCTTGTCGCGTTGATGGATAACCAAGTGGCGGGGCTGCGCGCCAACGGTGTGGCGGTTGCCTGCATTCATTCTGGACAGTCACGCGAGGAAAATATTGCGCAGTGGAGATCTGTCGCGAGCGGTCAGGTGAAAATGCTTTATCTCTCGCCAGAGCGCCTCATGACGGACCGCATGTTTTCCGCCATGCGCGCGCTTGAGCCTGCCATGTTTGTGATTGATGAGGCGCATTGTGTGTCTAAATGGGGGCCAAGCTTTCGTCCTGAATATGGACAGCTTTCAGAGCTTAAAGACGCTTTTCCAAATGCCCGTATTGCGGCTTTTACCGCGACGGCGGATAGTGCGACGCGAGACGATATTGCGCAAACCCTGTTTAATAAACGCGGCAGGACTATCGTGCACGGCTTTGACCGTCCTAACCTGTCGCTTGCGATTTCTCCTAAGACGAACCGTAAAGATCAATTGCTGGATTTTATGGAAAGCGTGCGTGGGCAGGCGGGGATTGTCTATTCGCTCTCGCGTAAAAATACCGAAGAATTCGCCAGCGCGCTTGTCGCGGCGGGTCACAAAGCGCTGCCTTATCACGCGGGGCTAGACGCGCAGCTTAGGTTCGAGACGCAAGAGCGGTTTATGGCCGAAGAGGGTCTTGTGATTGTGGCGACCATCGCGTTCGGGATGGGTATTGATAAGCCCGATATTCGCTTTGTTTATCATACCAACTTGCCGGGGTCGCTTGAGGCTTATTATCAAGAGATTGGTCGCGCGGGACGCGACGGTGCGCCTGCGCTGACGGCGCTCTGTTACGGGCTTGATGACGTGCGGATGCGCCGCCAATTTATCACCCAAGAAGCCTCCGAGGCCGAGCACCAAATCCGCGAGATGAAGCGCCTTGACGCGTTGCTGTCTTATTGCGAAGCCTCGACCTGTCGTCGCCAAGTTATGCTCGCTTACTTTGGCGAAGATGACAGCAAACCGTGCGGGAATTGCGATAATTGCGAAAACCCGCCTGACATGATAGACGCCTCTGATCACCTGATTTATCTGATGGACTCGATTGTGGAGACGGGACAACGCTTCGGCCAAGCCCATGTGATCGCCGTCGCGCGCGGCGCAGATACAGAACGCGTGCGCCAATTCGGCCATGAAAAGCTGCCAAGCTATGGTCGCGCGAAAGCCATTGGCGCGCCTTACCTCCAAGCTCTTATCCGCCAAGCTTTGGCCTCGGGTCATATCGGGATGGATATTGAACGCTTCGGTGCGCTGACTGTTCGTAGTAAAGGCCAAGCTGTGCTGGAGCGGAGCGAGACATTTAAATGCAAAGTCATTCGCACAAATACCCGCGCCTCTCGCCCCGATAGAGACCGCAAAAAGTTTGAAACTGAAAACGCGCTCTCAGATCGCGATCAAGATCTGCTCGCCCGCCTCAAAGCCAAGCGCATGGCCATCGCGCGCGAGATTGCCAAGCCCGCCTATGTTGTTTTCTCTGATGCGACGCTCATTGATATGGCAAAAAAGCGTCCCGCAGGCCGCGAAGACATGCTCGACGTGTCAGGCGTGGGCGCGGTGAAATTTGATAAATTCGGCGAAGAATTTTTAGAGGTGATTTGGGGGAGTTAGTTTTAACTTCACGAGGATGGCTTGTATCTCAATTAGTTATTTCCCATATCGATAAATATGGAAGCAAGAACATTTACAGTCTTAGGTGGAATTCAGTTAGTGGCAAGTGGAGCAATCTTCTTTTTTGAAGATCAGTTTCCGACCTGGATTAACAACACATATGGCATATGCCTGTTTTTGCTTGGTATGGTGTTCATTATAGGAGACTTCGCAATGAAGAAATTGCAAAAGAACAAAATTGAAAATTCTGAGAATAGTTCAATTGATAGTGGAAAAGAAAACGTAATCTCAGGAGCAAAGAGTTCTCATATCAGTGGCGGTGAAAACAATGCCATTATAGGAGGCAGTAATAATAGAATTGGAAAATCTAAAGACTAAATTGGTCAGTCTAAATTTCTGGTAAGTTTCGGTATCATCCCAACTTTCCCCCACACACCGCCGCAGGCATTATCGCGACGCTATTATCTTCTGTCTTGACGGAGAACTTTGGCGAGAGCGCAGCGTCATATTTAATTTCGACCATAATGGATTGCGAAAGAATGGGGCCGCGCGCGAGAGATGTCTTTTTATCAGCGCGGTAGATGATGGCTTCTGATGGAGAGGCTGCATGCGCGCAGACTGTTGCGGGGCCTGGCATTTGCGCGTTACGGCCAAAGGGTGTGGTGTTTATTAGCCCCTCACGCTGCACAGTGACATCATATTTCCCGACAGCTTCGCTCGCACTAATCGTGAACGGCGCGTTTGAGGAAATAACAAGACGCGTGAGGCCTGCCTCGCTTGGGAGTTTGGCCGAGGCGACACTTTGCGGCGCGTCGAATTTAATTTGCTCCAACACTTGCGCACCCGCTGTACCGACAAGGGCAAGACCTGCGAGTTCATAAGCGAGATAACCACCAAGGATATAGCGCTTTTTAAACGGCAATTTGTTCAGAGCGGTCTTAAACTTGGCAAACATTATGGCTCGATTCGGATGGCTATATTTGAGCCATTCACCTTTCAAGACACGTGCCATGCACCCTAGTCAGAGGACGTTATCTTAGCTAAAGACCCGCGCATGAATGAAAAGCCACTATATGCGGGTGAAAAAGCCCTGATTATGTTCTCGGGCGGGCAGGATAGCGCGACCTGTCTGGCGTGGGCGTGCACGCATTTCGATTATGTTGAAACTGTGGGTTTTGATTATGGCCAACGTCACAGCATAGAAATGCAGGCGCGCGATCAAGTTTTAGCCGAAGTCCGCAAAGCTTTCCCAGACTGGGACAGTAAAATCGGCGAAGATCACATCGTTGATTTATCCGCGCTAGGCCAAATTTCCGAAACCTCACTTACCCGCGATGTCGAAATCACAATTAATGAGACAGGCCTGCCGAGCACATTTGTACCAGGCCGTAACTTGATATTCCTTAACTTCACGGCTGCGCTTGGATTTAGGCGCGGACTGACAACGCTTATTGGCGGCATGTGCGAAGCTGATTTTTCGGGCTATCCTGATTGCCGCAAAGAGACGCTCAACGCGCAGATGCGCGCGATTTCACTCGGCATGGATAAGCCTTACCGCCTCGAAACACCGCTGATGTTTGTGTCCAAATCAGGGGCGTGGGATATGGCGAGAGACCTTGGCGGGGAGACGCTGGTTGAGCTTATCTTAGAGCATAGCCATACTTGCTACATGGGCGAGCGCGGGCCGCGTCATGATTGGGGCTATGGATGTGGGAGCTGTCCTGCCTGTGAACTTCGCGCCAAAGGCTGGGCAGATTACGTCCAGGCTGAGGGAAGACATGTATAGCGTCAAAGAAATCTACCTTACTATTCAAGGCGAGGGCGGGCAGACGGGACTTCCCGCCGTGTTCCTGCGCTTTGCAGGATGTAATCTTTGGAATGGGCTTGAGAGTGGGCGCGCGGAAGCTGTGTGCAAATTCTGCGATACAGATTTCGTCGGCACGGACGGTGTCGGGGGCGGCAAGTTCAAAACGGCAGCCGATTTGGCCCGCGAAGTCGCCACGCATTGGCCTGACGGGCAAGGTAGTCGCTGGGTCGTTTGCACAGGCGGAGAGCCGCTATTGCAACTGGATACAGACTTAATTGACGCGCTTCATGCGGAAGGTTTCAAAATCGCCGTCGAAAGCAACGGGACTGTCATCGCGCCAGATGGCATTGATTGGCTCTGCATTTCACCCAAAGCAGGTGCAGTATTAAAACAAACGTCGGGGCATGAGCTTAAACTCGTCTATCCACAAGTTGAAAACACGCCAGAAGATTTTGAGGATTTGGATTTTGAGCGCTTCTATCTACAGCCGCGCGATAGTACGGCCGAGGGTCAGGCCGATCAAAATTCTGCCCACCTCACAGCGGCGCTAGATTACGCGATGACCCATCCCAAATGGCGGGTTTCCATACAAACACATAAGTTAATCGGGATTCCATAGCGCTCATGACGGGCTAATTTTAAGCCGTCCTTAACCCTATCGCTTAGTCAGATAACAACGCTGGTCCATTACACCATTTCGATTAATGGGTGGGTTATATGTTAGACGATTTAGGCTTTAGAGATGTGCGCCGATTATTTCGGGTCGCGCAAGATATAAAGAATTTCAAAACGCTATCGACGCTGCGTAAACTTCGTATAGGAGGTGTGGTGGTTATGCCACTCGCACTGATTGGCGGTGGTGCGGCGTCGCTTAAATTGCAATCGGGTTCCGCGATTGAAGCGCTTCGTATCGACCCCGTGCAACAAGTGATGATGCAAAGCTGTATTGATGCGCATGAGAAAAAAGCACTCTATTTCGGCGAGAATGTTTCGACGCCACAGGGCTGTGGTTGCGTGGCGAAGCTTGTCTCCTCCGTCACGCCGCCTGCGCATTACAGCTCATATGCCGCTATTCAGGATTTGGCGATTGCTCAATATGAGTGGCAGTACGCATCCGATGTTCAGTCAGAAATTGACGCAGAATTTGATGTCCGCATTGAGAATAAAATCATTGAGCTTGCCAAGACAGAAAGTCTTAATCAGACGGGCCTGCGTCATATGTTTGATTACCTGCTCAGCGCAGATCAAATATGTGACACGCCTGAGAGTTATCAGGGCGATGCATTAGAGTCGCTCGCCTCACTCACGCCGCTTGAAACGCCGATTTGGGAAGGCGATAGCGAGGGCGTGATGGAAATTGCCTTGCGCGGCGCAAGCGAGCCTATCCGCGTCTCAATGAACGAGTAAAGTTCGTCTTAAGACTGAGAACTGGTTGCCAAGGTTTTAGCTGCTTTCTTCGCAAAACGATCAATTGCCCGGTGCGCATCAGACCACGTACCGCCATATCGCGCATCGCGAATATCATCCTCATACCATTCATAACTCATTGTACCGACAGCGTTTCCGCCCGCGCGAAGAAGTTCAGCTTCAATTTCTGCCCCGCCGCGGCCAAAGCTTTGATATGATAGGCCTGGGTCTTTGCCAAGTTGTCTAAATGTAGGGCGATTATTTTTGGCGTCATCCAAAGTGACGCGTAATACTGTTGAAGCTGTATCTGATACACTCACACCTCGTTTAGTAAGTTGCTTCACAAGACGCTCTTCGAGCCGTGTTTGCAGGCGAACTAAATCTCGCTCGCCGTAAAATCCATTATCGCTAAACGCTGTGCTGCGCCCCCCTCCGCTGCTGCGGTCTGAGAGTTTCTCTGGAAGATTGTCTGCGCGGTAGGCAAGGTCTTTGCTGAGGCGGACCTCAACCTTCACGGCGCCGGCAAGAGGCGACGTAATTGTGGTATCAAAGCCAGTTGCGTAGGACACGCTTGGCGCTGCGAGAGCAAGGCTTGTGGTAAATAATACTGAGGTGATGACACGGTTCATAATAACTCCTTAGTTATTACATAACACGAATACCGTAGTTTTTCAATGAAATCGCACAGTCATGCGCGGGATGTCGCAGGTCGTTTGCGCTTACGCCTTACGGTCCACGATAACGCCGATAATATTTTTAGCCCGCTTCAGCGCTTGCAATTCCGCGTCAAGTTGCATGGCTTGGATATCACGCGCTACCGTCACGACTTTTCCAGAAAGATCAACAGCTTGCGTCGTCACGGTCAAAACCCGTGCGCTTGTATCAAGGGCCGCATTTGTAATTTTTACGGGAACAGTGCCGATATAATAGACACCTTTACCAGCGGCGTAGACTGATTTGCCAGCAAATTTACCCGTCTCGTAAACGCCAGTGCCTGCAATGCGGCCTGTATGATAGATGGACTTACCTGCAATCTCGCCCGTCTTAAGCGCGCTTTTGCCTGCAAACTCACCTGTTTTATACACGCCTTTGCCCGCAATACGGCCTGTGTGGTACACAGATTTCCCTGCAAACTCGCCCGTTTTATAGACGGCCTTCACAGGCATAGCCGCGATTTTGCCCGTCGTTTTTGCTACGCCGCAAGCTGTCATAGATAGGGCTGCGGCGCTTAAAGCGACCAATTTCAAAGCTGTCTGTGCCATGTCAAATCCTCAAATAGGCGTACTGCATAACATGCTATGGCAAAAAAATCCTTAAGACCATAGCGGGAATCGCAGTCTGACTTTCTACGGCGCTAAATGCCTTCGCGTCGCCACGCCCAACCGAGTGCAATCGCCGCTAAGAGGAAGTAAAGCCAGCCTGGTGCAAGCGGTGTTCGGCGAGAGGCTTGCACGGTGTAGGCTTCGTGCGAAATTAGCCCCATCCAATTTTCAGACGATGTCTTTGCCCCCGCTTTGATGCGGCGAATGGCAGGGGTGGATAGACCGTCGCCAATCATCACGGATAAGCCGCCCGTGCCCGATGTAAGCGGCGCTAAAATCTCGCCTGTGGGGGTTAGGTCTGAAAACTCTTTTGGGTTCAGCGTGCCAATGGCTGTGACAGTATTGATTTCGTCAGAGGCAAGGCGGTATGCACCTTGTCCCGCGCCAGAGGCAAAGCCAACAAAGCGGCCTTCACCAGCAGGTTTAAGCGTCACGGTCTCCGTCGTGCCGTCTGGTTTTTTAACCTCGACTGTGCCCGTTTCATCATTAAGCGAACGCCGCTCAATCTCAATTTTGCCACCGTCCGCTCGTGCGGTGAGCTTCTCTGCATCTAGATCAGGCTCGCCCATCAGCCAATGTGACAGTCGCCTGAAAATCTCACTATAAGGCCCGCCGCCTTGCCAGCCCTTTGCCCAGAGCCAGGCTTGGTCGGACATCACCATGCCAACACGGCCGTCACCGACGCGGTCAATCAGCAGGAGAGGCTCGGCGCTCGGGCCCTCCATAAGCACATCTCCGCCGACAACATTACTCTCAATGATACGGTACCACGGGCCCCAGCTGTCCGCCTCATTCCCAACAAAGCCTGCCGTAATCGGATGGCGCCGACCTTTTGAATTAAGCTCAGGACGGAAGCTCTCATCAAAGGTTTCACCTGTTGGACGGGCGGGGAGAACAGCTGCGAGAGGCGAGCGGAAGATACTCGCGCGGCTCGCATAGGGCGGTCCTGTCGCCACAAGCAGCGCGCCGCCATTTTCAACATATTCCGCAATATTTTGCAGATAAATCGGCGACATAATCGGCGAGGCGCGCCCTCCGCGCACAGAGGCGACACGGCGTTTAAACTGGTCAAAAATAATCAAATCAAATTCATTGAGTTTTTCTTCAAATAGCTGCCGGGTTGGAAAAGCAATGAGCGATAATTCACGTGACGGCGCGCCTGTGCGTTTCTCGCGTGGATTAGTCAAAATCGTAAATTGCACAAGATCAATAGCGGGGTCAGATTTCAAAAGATTGCGCCAAGCACGCCCGCCCATATGCGGCTCACCCGTGACGAGCAATACTTGTAAGCGGTCACGTATACCCGAAATTTCGGTGATGAAGACGTTGTTCTTTTCAGTCAGCTCATCTGGTGCGGCTTCGACTTCAAGCTCAACCGTATTTGGCCCGCGTCGTTCGACGGTAAGCGGGATAGAAATGGTGTTGCCAATAGTGGCGGGAAAGCGCGCTTGAGTTTCGCCGTTGAGCTTGATTGTAATCAACGCGCGCTCGCCTTCATGTCCCGGATCTTCGACGAGGACTTCAAAATCGACTTGCTCGCCGACAAGACCAAATCTCGGCGCGAGAGTGGTTCGAATGCGGCGGTCTCTGCGCTCTGGGTCACCAATAATCAGCGCGTGAAACGGCACACCTGCGGGGAGGAGGTTCTCTGGATTTTCAGGCAGGTCATGGACTTGCCCATCCGTCACAGCAATCATGCCCGCAAGGCGATTAGTAGGCACATTTCCCAGCGCTTCAATCAGCGTGGCCGTCATCCGCGTGCCGTCCGTATCAACGGGAATGCGGGCCGTGATAATCTCAAGCGTCGGGTCGCCTGATAACTTGCTTTCAAGGTCTGCAACGGCGGCGGCGACCATTTCATTCCGCTCACCGAGCGACACGGACTCTGTGTCATCTGTGATGACTAAAACCACATCGCGCAGCGGCGTGCGGTCTTCTTCCACGTCTTGCGGGTTGGCGAGGGCTGCAATTAATGCCACCGCTGCAAGTGTGCGCCAGAACATCGAGCGTAATCGTCCCGCACCCGCAAAAAATGCGGCGATTAAAGCTATAGCGCCAATGACAGCAATAAGCGGCCAAGGGATGAGCGGGTCAAAGGCAAAGGAGGACAGTATATCGGACAGCATTAATCCTTCTCTCTTTCCATCTGCTCGCGGGACTTGTCTAAAAGTTCTTTAATGGTTCCAGTACCACCTTGTTGAGGTCGTCCAAGATCTCGTGGTACGCGTTTTTGTCCGCCAATACGCTCGACAAGCGCGGCGGCGTGAACTTGGTCGGCTTTGTAATTGCCTGACAAAGTGTACATGGCGACATTTACGCCAAAGCGTAGGGCAAATTCACGTTGCCGCGCCATGTCATTTTCAAGCGAGATGATGAACTCACCGTCTTCATCCGCGGCCCAACCTGCGGCCCAATCATTCGCGCCGATAATGACGGAACTCACCCCGTCGCGCGCCGTGCCGTTGCGGTCTTTATCCACCCAGACGGTGCCGTTCGACCAACGTCCCGGAAAGCTTTGCAGCAGGTAGAATGATTTTGTAAGCACGTGGTCTTCTGGCACGGGGCCAATCTGCGGCACATCCAGATTTTTCGTGACCGCACTAAGACCTGGGTGCGTTGATGTGCCGAGTAAGGCGCGGTCGCCTTGGTCGCGCGTATCAAAAACGATTGTCCCACCGCTTGCCATGTAAGCGTTCAGCGCCGCGCTGGCTTCATCGGTCAATTCTGGCGCGTCACGCTCCACAGGGAAATAGAGGAAGGGATAAAAGACCAACGGGTCTTGGCCGAGCGTGACACCACGCGCGCCTTCGGGTTCAATCGTTGTGCGTGTCGTCAGCTCTTTGACGAGCGTTTTCATCGCCGCTTCTGACAAGCTATCTGTGCGAGAATTGCCTGTTTTAACATAGGCAAGATGCAGGCCGAGCGCGTCTTCAACGGATTGGGATTTGTCTTGTGCACTCGCCTCAAAAGAAGGTGCACTTACGACTAAGAGCGCCACAAGGACGGCGGCGGCTTTAGATAAAAACTTCGGTTTCAAATATCCCATGCGACCAGACGACAGCAGAGAGAAGAGCACATCAAGTGAAAGCATCAAAAGGGCTGCTGCCAGTAGCAGACCGCCGAGAGTTTGCGAAGTTGGTGCGGTGAAACTTGCGCTTTCGACGCCTGCTATATTACCTATTGTCGATATTTTCGTCGGGTCACTCAGGGCATTGCGCGCTTTGCGGCGCACACCTTGGCGGTAAAGTCCTGCAGGATGGGCACGCGAGATGGGGGTTACGTCAAATGCGTCATCAGCCAAAGTTTGAGCGGTAATTGTTGGCGCGGCGAGACGGCCTCGTCCCGTGAGGACGCGGTCAGGTGCCCAATCTGAGCCATCAGAGCTTTGGGTGGGTGATGCCGCTTGATTAGCGAGTGGCAAGATTCGGCGCAGCATATCTACATAAAGCCCGCCGACCGCGAGATTTGACCATTCAGGTCCCGCCGTGACGTGAAAAAGAACGACGCGACCCAAGCCACGCGGCGCGGAGGTTACAATTGGAGACCCGTCTTGCAGTTGCGCCCATGTAAAGGCATCCGTTTGTGCGCCCGGTTCCGCCATGACTTGCTGCGTGACGGTAATATCATCGGGCACGCGCAGGCCAAAAAATGGGCTATCGGTTGGGAAGCTATCAAGGCGTTGCGGATCTTCCCATGTCAGCGCCCCGCCAAGCGCGCGGTCGCCTTCGCGCAGGGGGACGGGGATAAGGGCGTCAGGACGGGCCGCGAGTTTTGGCCCTGCAAACCGAATAAGCAAACCGCCTGTCTCGACATAATCAATCATCTCTTCGCTGTCGGTACGCGCCGCGTCAGGCATGATGATGATAGACGGCGCGACAGGCAGAAGCTCTTCAAGCGTGCCCGTAAAAATATCAGCATAGGGTTTGAGCGCTGTTTCCGCGTAATAAGGCTCAGACAAAAGCGGGCTTGCGCTATCTTGACCCGTGCTCATAATCCCTATGACGGGCCGCCCCCAGCTGTCATCGAGAAGTTTCACCGCGCCCGCAGAAGGTAGCCCTGCCGCGCGTAAGACTGCCACGCGGTTGCGCAAATCAGCGGGCAATTCAAACTCGGCTTCCGCCGTTGCCACGCCAGGCGCAAAGCGGGCTTGCGAGCGCGCAATGACACTGCCGCCACGGTCATGGGCGGTTATGTCCACCACGCGCGCACTATCTGCGCCAGGGTTGTGGTAGATGGCGCGAAAACCGTCTGCCGTTTCTGTGACATTACCCGCAAGAAGGACGCGGTTCTCAGCCAGAGGCGCGTAGCGCGTGACGCTGCGAGCAGAGGTCAGCGCTTTGCCAAGTTGTGCGGCGTTTCCAAAATCCAAATCAGAAGACAACCAAACAGCGTCAGAGCCGCTAATGTTTGCACCCGCGAGAAGCTGCGCCGTCGCTGCGCGGTCAGAAGCCAAGGGTGATATTTTAATGGATTTGAGGCGGTTCATCGCGTCTGTCGCAGGCGTAAAAGTCGTGGCTTGTTCTTCATCCGTTGTCGTCAACAGCAGCACATCGAGATTATCACGCCTCGCTTTCGTGAGCCGCGCGTCTGCGTCGCGGACAATCGTCGTAAAACTTGGTGCGGCGTCCCAGCCATTATCGATAACAAGAGTCAATGGGCGCGACGTCTCCGCTTCTTTGCCGCCCATGATAGGCGAGGCGAGGGCAATCGCGATGAGAGCGGCGAGGAAAAGTCGAAAAAGCAATAGCCAGAGCGGTGTGCTGTCTGGCGTCTCTTCCTCTGTCATAACATCTTGGAGAATACGCAGGGGTGGAAATTCGGCTTTCTTGGGCTGCGGCGGCGTGACTTGGAGTATCCACCAAATAATTGGTAACGCTAAGAGCCCAAGCAGAGCAAGCGGTGCGAGAAACGTCACAGGACCAATGACGAGGTTGAGCGTAAACCCTGTCACAGCGCTTCACCTGACATGGCGATATAGGCGCTGGTCAGCGCGGCATTGGCGGGCTTATCGGTCTCATGTACGATTAGTGGCCAATCAAGCCTGCGGGCGAGCTCGGCGATAGAGGCGCAGTGGGCTTCAAACTTTTCACGGTAATTTTCCCGCGCTTGTTCGGCGCGACCTACGAGGAGCGGTTCTAATTTTGAGAGGCCCGGGAAGCGGAGTTTTACGCGCCCTTTATAAGGAAAGTCTCGCTCTGCGGGATCGATGATGTGCACAAGTATGCCCTTGGCGGGACGCGCAGACAGGCGCGCGAGACGTTCTTGCCACACGGCTTCGCCTTCTAAGAAATCACTACTAATGACGAGCCGCGCATGGCTTGGGATATCCGCGTTTAAATTACCAATCTCGCCCGTACTACCCGCGAGCCGAAGCGCGATACGCTCCAGCCCGATGCGACCTGTGCGCGGAATATCGGTTTCTCCCATAACGGCACAGCGCTCGCCTGCCTGCATAAGTAGTATAGCGAGCGCCATGGAAATAACGGACGCGCGGTCCTGCTTGGTCGGGACGTTATTCGAACTTTGCCAATTCATGCCCGCGCCGCCGTCGCGCCAAAAATAAACGGTATTGGCCGCTTCCCATTCATTTTCACGCACATAGAGCTGACTGCCGCGCGCGCTACGTCGCCAGTCAATGCGGTTCGCCGCGTCAGAGCTATGATAATTTCTATATTCCCAAAACGTCTCGCCTTGGCCTGCACGGCGGCGACCATGTACGCCATGGGTGACAACCGCAGCTACACGCTCGGCTTCCGCAAGCAGATGCGGATAGGGCGAAGCGAGGCGTTCGGCCCGCTTGCGTAGGATCAGAGCTTTGGGGGCAGCAACAGGCACTTAGGCTATGGAGGCTTTCAGCGTTGCGATGGTGTCAGAGATGGTTTGCCCATCCGCACGCGCCGCAAAGTTCAGCGCCATACGGTGCTGCAAGACGGGCTCGGCCAGATCGAGCACGTCATCCACACTTGGTGACAGGCGACCTTCAATCAATGCTTTGGCACGAGAGGCAAGCATCAGCGCTTGGCCTGCGCGTGGACCTGGGCCCCAAGAGACATTTTTGCGCACGCTCTCAATTGGGCTTTGGTCGGGGCGCGCATTGCGCACGAGGGTTAGGATAGCTTCTAGCACGCTCTCACCGACGGGCAGTTTGCGCACAAGCTGCTGCATATCGATAAGTTGCTTGGCTGTCACCGCGCCTCTGGCTTCTGCCAGAGTGGCCCCCGTTGTCGCGAGCAGGATTTGACGTTCTGTGTCGAGCGTTGGAAAATCGACATTAATTTGAAAAAGAAAACGGTCAAGCTGCGCTTCGGGTAGGGGATAGGTTCCTTCCTGTTCAATCGGGTTTTGTGTCGCGAGCACATGAAACGGATTAGGCAGATCATGGCGCGCACCCGCCACAGTCACAAACTTCTCTTGCATAGCTTGGAGCAGCGCAGATTGCGTGCGGGGGGAGGCGCGGTTAATTTCGTCTGCCATGAGGAGCTGGCAAAAAACAGGGCCAGGGATGAAACGGAAACTGCGTTTCCCTTTTGTGGATTCTTCTAGCACTTCTGAGCCAATGATATCGGCAGGCATAAGGTCAGGCGTGAACTGAATACGTTTACCGTCCAGTCCCATCACCGTGCCAATCGTTTCAACAAGCAATGTTTTTGCCAGTCCTGGCACACCGACGAGAAGTGCGTGACCACCAGAAAGAATGGCTGTCATGGCCAGTTCGACAACTTTATCTTGGCCCAAAACCGTCGTGCCAATCGCAGCTTTGGCGGTTTGCAGCTTTTCGCTGGCTTTAGCCGCTGATTTCTCAAGCGCGGGGGAGAGGGCAGTCGTCGTTTGCAAGGTCATATAAATCTCGGTCAGTGTCTTAAGCTCTTAGAGCGGTAATTTGTAACAGTCTTTAACAGCTTTTGGACTAGGAATAATATCACTAATGCGTAAAACTTTGTTCATGAATGATAAACCGACAAATAGTCGCGACCTCGGCGACAAAGAGGTGGATAATTTCTCGCTTGCCGATTTGATGCGCGCGATTAAAGAGGCCGAAGACGGGACGCGCCCTGTCGAAAGCTGGAACCCAAAGCTCTGCGGCGATATTAATATCGTCATTAAATCCGACGGCTCGTGGTGGCATGAGGGCTCACGGATTGGCCGCAAAGGTCTTATCGGGCTTTTCGCCTCCGTCCTTCGCAAAGACCATGACGGCGAGACATACCTTGTCACGCCCGTTGAGAAACTCCGCATCACGGTTGAGCGCGCGCATTTTATCGCTACGCGCGTTGATATTGAAGGTGAGGGCGAAGAGCAGCGCGTCTTCTTTACGACAGATTTTGGTGGCACGGTAGAAGCGGGGCCAGAGCATCCCATTCGCGTTGAGACCGATCGTGATACCTTGGAGCCGTCACCATTTGTCTTGGTACGTGGACGGCTAGAAGCCTCACTCGCGCGGCCTGTCTTTTATGAACTCGTTGAGCACGCGGTTGAGATTGAGACGGCTGACGGGCCGCAGCTTGGTGTATATAGCGGCGGCGCGTTCTTTCCACTAGGCCCGCCCAATGCACATGTCGAGGATACATAAAGCGTGCTGTTCTCTGATCCGCTCATTCACCGCGTGAGAGACGCGCTTTTGCCGCTGCAAATTAAAGACGGTGCAGATGAGGTCAAGCGCGATGGTCAAAAACAGGCCTCTGTTCTGATGCCGTTGATAAGACGCAGCGAGTGGATGGTGCTTCTGACGCAACGCCCCATGACCATGCCGCGCCATCCTGGGCAGATCAGTTTTCCTGGCGGGCGGCGCGAACCTTTTGAGAGCGCGCTCGAAGCGGCGCTGCGTGAAACGCATGAAGAGGTTGGCATTGAGCCGCATAAGATAAATGTGCTTGGTCGGCTTCCAAGTTTTAATGCTGTCAGCGATTACCGCGTCACGCCTTATGTTGGGGTGGTGGATTCAAGCGCGCCTATTATACCGTGCGAGCGTGAAGTCGAAGACGCCTTTGAAGTGCCATTTAGCTTTGTTATGAACGCGGATAATCACGTGGCGCGCGATGTTAATTTTGACGGGCGCGAGCACCGCCTTTATGATATGCCATATAACAGCGCAGACGGCACGCACCGCAATATTTGGGGCATGACCGCCATGATGATGCGCAGGCTCTATGAGCGAGGATTTGCAGATGCTGGATAGGCGTAATTTATTGATGGGCGGGGCGGCCCTCGCCGCGAGTGCCTGTGCGCCGTCGTCTAATGTGCCCGCCGCGCCTAAGAAGCTCATAGCCGTGACGATGGATGATTTCGATGTTGGTGGTAATTTTTATATAACGCCAGAGGTGCGCCATACGAATATTCTAGCAGCTCTCGCGGCGCATAATCACAAGGCGGCGGCTTTTGTCACGGGTAAAAACGTCGATAATGATTTTGGACGCCGTGTGCTTAAGGATTGGGCCGAGGCAGGGCATATGCTTGCCAATCATACATGGTCGCACCGCAATAGTTCTGATGAAGACACGGAGAGCATCAAAGCTGACATTTTGAAAAACCACATCTTTCTCTCTGATTTTGAAGGTTATGAAAAAGTTTTTCGCTTTCCTTTTCTCGCCGAAGGCGGCACGCCTGAAAAAGAAATGGATTACCGCGCGTTTCTTCTTGCGCAGGGATTTGCCAACGCACCCGTGACAATTGACTCGCTAGATTGGTTTATCACATCGCGTCTTGAGGCGAGACTTCGAGATGTGCCAAACTTCGATACGACTAAATATAGAGATTACTATGTGAGCTTTGTAAGAGAGGTTTCAGAACAAAAACATCAACTCGCATTGCGTCTGGGGTTTGAAGGCCTACCGCATACGCTGCTTGTTCATCATAATATTCTCAATGGCCTCTTCCTGAGAGACGTCATGGACGCGCTTTCTGAGGACGGTTGGCGTTTTGTAGATGCGAAGGCGGTACTCACCCACTCGCTTTACAGCTTAAAACCTAAGACGCCCAATAATGGTCGGTCTGTTCTCTCTGTGCTTGCACAGGAGCAGGACATCGCGCTTGATTATCCGAAGAAATATGACGGCTTTGGCAAAGAGTATATGGAAAGCTTAGGTCTATGAGCGAGCACCTAAATCCCCAACAATTTCCGTGGATGACCGACTCTGCTGTGAGCGCAATTTTTGCGGCTCTACCGAAAGGTTCAACGCGCTTTGTTGGTGGCTGTATACGCAACGCCTTGATGGGGCGCGAAGTGAGTGATGTTGACCTCGCGACGCAACTCCCGCCGCAAGACGTTGTTGCTGCATTAGACACGGCTAAAATCCGCTACGTGCCTACAGGCATAGACCACGGCACGGTTACAGCCGTGATTGATGGCAAGCCTTATGAAATCACGTCTTTGCGCAAAGACGTCGAGACGGATGGTCGCCGCGCAGTGGTGAGTTTTACAAACGATTGGGCAGAAGACGCGCAGCGCCGGGACCTGACATTTAACGCGCTTTATGCTGATCCTGATGGTACGATTTACGACCCGACAGGGCAGGGGCTTGAGGATTTGAAGGCTCGCCGCTTTCGTTTTGTCGGTGAGGCTGACGCCCGCGTCAAAGAAGACTACCTCCGTATCTTGCGTTTCATTCGGTTCCTCGCGTGGTACGGCGTTGACAGTCACGGCAACCTCTCAAAACCTGACGCAGCGTCTCTTAAGGCGTGCCGCGAGAACGCAAGCGGGTTGAAAAAGCTTTCGGCGGAGCGCGTCTGGTCAGAGCTTAAAAAATTGCTGCTCGCACCAGACCCCAGCCGTGCGCTGCGCATCATGCTGACTAATGATATTCTAGAAACGCTCTTGCCAGAAGCGAGCAATGTTGAAGGCCTAGAGCTACTTGTGGCGTTGGAGCAACGCGAAGCGATAAAACCTGACCCCATGCTGCGGCTGATGGCAATGTCGACGCGCGAACCGCTGCCTATGGCGCTGCTGACTAAGCGCCTGAAAATGAGTAATGCGGAAAAATCACGCCTTATTCAGTGGGCAACAGATGCGACCTCGCTTGACCCCAATAGTGATGATCGCGCGAAACGCATTGCAATTTATAAAGCGGGTAAGCAGGTTATCTTTGACCGTGCAAGATTGCGCGCGGCAGGGGCGGATGATCCCATCGCGAGTGCGCGTTGGATGAGCCTTGTTGATCTGGCCATGGGCTGGACCCCGCCTGACTTTCCGCTCAAAGGCAAAGATCTTATCAAAGCGGGCGTAGAACCTGGCGAGGCTATGGGTAGAAAGCTCGAAGCTCTCAAGGCGCTTTGGATTAAAAGTGGCTTTGCGGTCGAAAAAGACAAGTTGTTGATAGCACTAAAGCTGCTCGGCTAAATATGCATAGCGAACCATCTTATGGGTCTGCTGCGTAAAAATTAAAACAAGGAGCGTGATATGTGTGATGAACTAACCGAAAAAGACAATTTAGACTTTTTGAAAGGGAAGCTAGACCGCCGCAGCTTTACGGGGCTCGGTACGATTGCAGCTTTCACGGCGATTTTGCCCTCGAGCGCCTGCGGAACAGGGGCGACTGACGAAACGACGAAAGACAGCGGCGCAATGGCGGCCGCTTCTGTCATCGAGACCGAAGTGAACGTTCCCATGAGCGATGGTGTCTCCGACAGCTATTTTGTGCACCCCGCTAAAGGCGCGCATGCCGCTGTGCTGATGTGGCCAGATATTAAAGGTCTACGCCCTGCCTTCAAAGCGATGGGCAAGCGTATGGCCGAAGCGGGCTATGCCGTGCTTGTTGTGAATCCGTTTTACCGCGACGCGAAACATCCTGTAGTCGGGCCAGGCGCAAGCTTTGGCGACCCAGAAACACGCACATTTCTGCGCGGCATGGCGGGTAAGCTGACCCAAGATGCGGCCATGTCTGACGCGCGCGATTATATTGCGTTCTTAGATTCGCAAGAGGCCGTAGATACGACGCGCAAAGTCGGCACGGCAGGGTATTGCATGGGGGGCCCGCTCGTCATTCGGACGTCTGCTGCGGTGCCAGAGCGCGTGGCGGCTGTCGCGTCATTCCACGGCGGCGGCATGGTGCGTGACACTGATAACAGCCCGCACCTGTTACTGCCGCAAACAACAGCCGCAGCGCTACATGCTGTGGCTGAGAATGATGACGAACGTAATCCAGAGATGAAAGTGAAGCTCGCAGAAGCCTACGCAGCAGCTGGACTATCTGCTGAAATCGAAGTTTACCCTGGTACAAAGCACGGTTGGTGTCCGCCTGACAGTCAAGTTTACGACGAGGCTATGGCTGAGAAAGCCTGGTCACGCATGATGGCGTTGTTTGAGATGCAACTCGCTTAGCACTTCACAGGCCGTGCAATCGGCGCTACACGCGCGTGATGAGCGATAATCCGCATAATTCTGAGCAAAAACCGTGGCAAGCGACCGTGCTCACCCTGTTTCCAGACGCCTTTCCGGGTGTGCTGGGCACATCTGTCATCGGCACAGCTGAAAAGAATCGCATTTGGGCGCTTGAAACAGTGGACATACGTGATTTTGCTGCTAATAAGCACCGAAATGTCGATGACACCCCTGCGGGGGGCGGTCCGGGCATGGTCTTTCGACCAGATGTTTCGGCCAATGCCATTGATAGTGTCGCTTCTGATGAGCGTCCGCTAATCTATTTGACCCCTCGGGGTGCCCCGCTGACCCAAAAACGGGTGAGGGAGTTGGCACTCGGACCGGGTCTTATTGTGTTTTGTGGACGGTTTGAAGGGCTTGACCAACGGGTGATCGAAGCCCGCCAGATGGAAGAAATATCCATTGGTGACTTCGTTCTCGCAGGCGGTGAAGTGGCGGCGCAAGTGATGATTGAAGCCTGTGTGCGGCTGCTGCCTGGAGTTTTAGGGGCCAGCGAAAGCATAGAGGACGAAAGTTTTGAGGACGGCCTGCTGGAGTATCCACTCTATACCCGTCCGAAAGAGTGGGAAGGTCGGGACATCCCGGACGTCCTGCGCTCTGGACACCATAAGGCGATAGCCGAATGGCGTTTGGAAAAGCAAAAAGAGATTACAAAGCTCAGGCGGCCTGATTTATGGGCCAAATGGCAAGCCGACAAAGGCACATAAGGAGACGGTCATGAACGTGATTGAAAAGCTGAATAAAAACGAAGAAGCCCGCTTGCTCGAAGGCGGCAAAGTCATTCCTGATTTCTCGGCTGGCGATACGCTAATCGTGCAAGTCCGCATTACAGAAGGCACGCGCACACGTTTGCAGGCTTTTGAGGGCGTTTGCATTGGACGTTCTGGCTCAGGCATCAATGAGAACTTTACCGTTCGCAAAATCAGCTACGGCGAAGGTGTTGAGCGCGTATTCCAAGTCTACTCACCGCTTGTCGAAGAAATCCAAATCAAGCGCAAAGGTAAAGTCCGCCGCGCCAAGCTTTACTACCTCCGTGAGCGCCGCGGTAAATCTGCCCGTATCGCAGAACGCGTCACAGGCCGCGGCATCGAGGCTCGCGCCAAGAAGTAAGGCGTTCTTTGGCGACCGCCAAAACGCCGATAAGGGCAGGAAACAGACGCCTTGTGCATTTTAGCTGCGCTAAACTACACTGGCTTATTGCCTGTTTATGCACCGCTTAAATTCAGAATTTAAAAACCCAGTCAGAGATGGCTGGGTTTTTTTGTTAGCTAAGGAGGGCAAAGGAGACATTAGATCAATGGCCTAAGTCGCCAAAAATAGGACGCTCAGCGTTTGAGGTTAGCTCGCAATTAACTTCCTATACTAGCATCATATTTTTCACGAGCCTTGTCTATTTTAGTAAGATTGTCGAGCGCCCAAGACCCTATTGCGCTTACGGGTTCACGAAACGACTTACCCATCTGTGTCAGCTTATATTCGACTTTGGGAGGGATCGTTGGATGGTAGGTCCGATGCACTAGGCCGTCTCGCTCCAGCTTCTTTAATGTTAGGCTCAGCATACGTTGCGAAATGCCTAAGTTTCGTTTCAGTTCATTGAAGCGCAGCGTTCCGTATTCGGAAAGTGATATAATTACGAGTACACTCCAACGGTCGCCGACGCGCGTCAGAACCTCGTTGATACGTTTGCAATCAGGGCATTCTTTATTTTCTAACATGTCGGTTCCCTTTGTGTGACCGAGGTTCATACATGTGCCTTCTTGCGAAGGAACTAGGTTTTAAATACATAGTCGGTAACAAAATCATACTTGATTATTTAAGTGCAAACAATAGGACGATAAAATGACGAAGAAGACCCTGCTAGAGCAACTGAATTGGCGTTATGCGACCAAGAAAATGGACCCCGCAAAATCGGTGCCACAGGAGAAGGTTGATACTATCATCGAAGCAATCCGCTTGTCGCCAACATCAAGCGGTACACAGCCCTTTGAACTTCTCGTGGTGACAAACCCCGAGCTGCGGAGTGAAATCTGCAAGGCCGCAAGTGATCAATCGCCGATTACGGACGGCTCGCATCTTTTAGTGTTTGCTGCTTGGGACAATTACACAGAAACCCGTATTGATGAGGTCGCGAAGCTGAACGTTGAAAAGCGGGGCGACTTACCTTTGATCGGTCAATATTATGGAAACTTAAAAGCGAATTATGTGCCGCGTGACGCTGAAGTCAATTATGCTCATGCTGCCCGTCAGGCTTATATTGCACTTGGAATTGCTATGGTCGCTGCTGCCGAGCAGGAAGTTGATTGCACGCCCATGGAAGGGTTTGACCCAAGTAAAGTCGATGAAATCCTAGGCCTTAAAGAACGTGGCCTGCGCTCGGTTGTCCTGCTGCCGTTGGGCTATCGTGACCCAACAGGTGACTGGTTATTGAATATGCCAAAAGTGCGCAAGTCTCGCGAGACTATGGTTGCGCTAGTCGATTAGTTTTCTTTAAAAACCCTATTGGTCGCATGTTTCTTTTCCAAGTTATAGATTATTAGACACGACGACCTTACCCGTCGCCTGACCACTCGTAAGGCGGTCATATGCTGCACTTACATCAGATAACGAAAACTGTTCCTCATCTAGCAACGGAATTAGCGCACCTGAATCCACAATGCCCGCGAGTGTGGCGAGTATCTCCCCATGTCTTTCACGTTTGTGGTCGTGCAGCATCGGAATGAGCATGAAAATCACATGGATTGAAAGGCCTTTAAAATGAGCAGGGACGAGGTCTAATTCAAGCAAAGCAACTGTCGTTGCGATGTTTGCATTTAAGGCGGCTGCTTCAAAAGAGTTCGTCATATTTGCCCCGCCAACGGAGTCAAAAATCACATCAAATCCGGCGCCGTCCGTATATTTTGCGACATAATCGGCTACGGCTTCCGTCTTAAAATCGATAGGCGTGGCACCATATCCTTTGATGATTTCCATACGCTTGTCGCCAGAGTCAGTGGCATAGACCTCAGCGCCCCAATGCTTAGCAAGTTGAACGGCGACATGACCAACACCACCAGAACCACCCTGCACAAGGAGTTTTTGGCCTCTACCCGCACCTGCGCGGGAGAGTCCTTCAAACGCAGTAATACCGACAAGAGGCAAGGCAGCAGCTTCACGCATAGATATCGACTTAGGTTTATGAGCGATCAGCCGTGCATCGGCATTGATAAGCTCTGTCAGTGCGCCTTGAAGGCCAATGAGGCCGCCAGCACATCCATAGACTTCATCACCAACCGCAAAGTCTGATACGCCCTCGCCAACAGCCTCTACAGTGCCTGCGAAGTCCATGCCCAGAACGGCTGGGAGGTCAGGTGAAAGCGGAAGGTTTTCCTGACCCATTTGGCGGATCATGGTATCAACTGTGTTTACACTTGATGCTTCGATACGGACAAGGACATGGCCTTTTGAAACCGTTGGTTCATCGATGTTCTCAGCTTCGAATGTGGCGGTCTCGCCATAAGACCTCAGAACCATTGCTCTCATTTGATTTACCTCTTTGAATGTTGAAGCATATATATGCATCATATTCATTTAGGAGATAAGCGGAGCTATCCTATAATCAGTTTTTAGATATTAAATATAAAACTACATTTCCCAGGGCGGTGGTGAGCCAATTTTTTCGATGAGAAAATCAATCATAACGCGGACTTTACTCGTTAGAACGTTTGATTTTGGGTAGACAAGCCAAACGGCTGAACCATCATTCACCTCATATTCTGGTAGAACCCGAACAAGGGACTTCTCGCGTAACTCTTTATGGATGCTCCAGATGGAGTTCATAGAAATACCGACCCCTGCCTGCGTGGCCAAACGCGTGCTGGCTCCATCATCGCACCGAATTTGCGCTTTGGTTTTTGGCGGAGGGAATTGGCACTGTCGCCCGCCTGATGCTGTTAAATCACGCTTCATATCCCCAAAAACAATAAGTCGATGACCGTCCAAATCATCAGGTGTCTTTGGCGAACCGTTCTGCTCTAAGTATTCCGGCGAAGCGCAAAGAACGCGTTTATCATCGGCCAGCTTGCGGCCAATCATGGCGCTGTCTTCGATGGCTAGGTTGCGTAAAGCGAGGTCAAATCCGCCTTCAATCAGGTTGGTTTGTGTATCTGACAGGCGAAGATCCAAATTAATCTGAGGAAAACGCTCAAGAAATTCAGAAAGGATGGGGGCAATATATAACTGCGCAAATGTGCTGGAGCAGGCAAAACGTAGTGTTCCAGACACTTCTGGATTTCCTTTCCCGAGCGCGACTAATCCTGCATCCTCTTGCGCAATAATTTCCCTAGCGAAGGGAAGGAACTCTGCACCCTCCAGAGATAATGAAACTTTCCGCGTAGAACGGTGGAGCAAATCCGCGCCGACTTCTTTCTCAAGTTTAGCCAGCCGCGCACCTGCGACGGCAGGAGCTAAGCCAAGCTGTCGCCCCGCCGCGCTAATGTTGAGTAGATCGGCGGCAATCACAAAAAGGCGAACAGCTTCTGTGTCCATATTATATCCAATTGCTACATTCTGATTACATATATTGATAATTTATATTCAAAATAAAATCAATACATATGGTTTCGAAGACGAGCCAACCGTATCGTCAAATTAAGATGGAGATTAACAATGCACATCGACGCAAGCGTAAATTACCATGTTAAGAAGCATTCGCCGCAGGCGTTTGAATTTGATGTTGACGGAATCATTGGGAATTTGATTTCCCCTGAGCTGGTGACAACCGACGTAAAAGTCGCCGACTTACGCGATGGCAATTTCAAACCCAACTTCCAACGTGATGGCATTGAATTCATTGAACAGGCCTCTCGCGTTTCAGTCTTTGAAAGTGGCAGTGACTGGACAGGCATTTACGAACAGGAACTAACTCACCTTCTTAAGTCTCATATCGGCGCAAAAGAGGTCATCGTTTTTGATCATACCGTTCGCGTTGATGACCCTAACGCCGCTCGTCGCCCTGCACGCAATGTTCACAATGACTATAGCGAAGTAGGTGCGAAACAGCGCCTAATTGACCTCGTTGGTGAAGACCAAGCCGAGGTTTTTTCCAAGGCTGGCTATGGCTTCGTGAATGTCTGGCGTCCGATAGAAAACACCATAAAGTCTTCTCCGTTAGGCTTCATTCGTCCGACCTCTATGCAGCCCGATGATTGGATGGATATCGACCTGGTTTACCCTGATAGGCTGGGACAAATTCTCGGTGTCGCGGCAAATGAAGCGCATGAATGGTTCTTCAAGTCCAACATGACCCCAAACGAAGCCGTGATTTTCAACATATATGACAGCGGGGGCCGTCCGCATTTGGCGCATAGCGCGCTCGACCTGCCCAGCGATGTCCACGAGACTATCCCGCGCAAAAGTATCGAGAGCCGCACGCTCATTCGGTATTCCTAATTCAAGAAAGGCTAAAAAATTATGTCTACAACGTTACTAAAAAAAGCCCGCACTGTGACGCGCCCTTCCAGAGCGGCGATGTTGCATAGAGACCCATCCGTAAGTCGTTTTTGGAACGACAACCAAAAGACGTTCGAGGCAGCTTGGACGGAATGGGAAAATGAAAATGGTCATGCGGGTATCGCTTTAGACAGCTCACTCTACGCGCCCGCCTTACGACGTGCGATTGAAGAGGCTTGGAAAGACCCAGCAAAAGAAACGTCTGTCAAAGACCTCTGGACCGAAGTCTTTCCCAATGTTTATAGAGCTCAATTCTTTGATCCCGATAAGCTCCCCATTTTGCGTGATTATCTGGACCGGGTTGCTGATGCGGACATCCCGCTAAGACCGCCCTATGGGATTGTCCTCAATCGCGGCGGCGCGATGCTTGACCCGCGCTCAGAAGGTTATTTGGCCGCACCAACCTTTCAAGCCTTTTATCAAGACTTGATGGATCGCTACATGAGGCCCGTCGCACGTTTGTTGTTCCCAGATGTCTATGGCTATGACAGCCAAACCTTCGGTTTTTCTATTGCTTGGCAAGCCGGCAAAGACACAAAGCTACAGCCACATACGGACGCATCCAGTGTAACATTAAATATCAATTTGAACTTACCGGGTGAAGACTTCTCCGGCTCAGCAGTGCGGTTCATGGACTCAAATAGCCGCAAGGTTGAAAGCCTGACATTTGAACCGGGAACAGCTCTAATTCATCATGGTCGCGTCCCACATGCGTCCGAGCCAATTACTGAGGGTGAGCGTCATAATTTTGTGCTTTGGCTTTACGGCGAGAGAGGGCAAATCCCTTATCAACACGGTCCAGCAGCGGAACCTATATCCGCCAAACAGCGTTGGGTAATTCCACAGATAAGTTCCGATGGGTTTGCACCCTTTTAAATGTTTGCTTCGTTCACAGATTTACACTCAAAACACAGGAAAAGAATATGACAAAGACAATTCTAATCACAGGTGCCACAGACGGCATTGGTCTAGAAACAGCGAAAATGATGGCCCCGGAAGGTCACACGCTTTTACTGCATGGACGCAGTCCGGACAAGCTTGTGGTAGCCGCTGAAGCCGTATCCAGAATAGACGGAGCGGGCGAGATTAAAACCTATCGTGCCGATCTTTCAGTCTTACCAGAAGTCGACGCCTTAGCAGATGAAGTCAAAGGCGATTTCAAATCTATTGATGTCCTAATAAACAATGCAGGCGTTTTCAAAATGTCTAACCCATTGACCAAAGACGGCTATGACGCGCGTTTTATCGTCAATGTTGTTGCGCCTTATATGTTGATGAAAGCCTTGCTTCCAACACTAGGTTCAAATGGCCGCGTGGTGAATTTATCGTCAGCAGCGCAAGCGCCTGTCAATGTCCAAGGTTTCCTCAACAAGCAGGCTTTCTCCGATGGCGATGCCTACGCACAAAGTAAGTTGGCTTTGACAATGTGGTCTTTTGAAATGGCGAAGGAGTTGGGGGCGAACGGGCCGATGATTGTCGCCGTAAACCCGGCCTCTTTCTTGGGCAGTAAAATGGTGAAAGAGGCCTATGGCCGCGCTGGAAATGACTTGCGGATTGGCGCAGATATTTTAACGCGCGCAGCGCTTAGCGATGAGTTCGCTGACGCCTCCGGTCGCTATTACGACAATGACCGAAAATCTTTCGCTGAGCCGCATCCGGACGCGCTGAACTCGGCCAAAAACAAACAGCTTGTCGAAGCGATTGAACATCTAATTACGTAAACGGCCTTACCTTCAAACACTACCGAATTTCGAACTGAATTTTCAGTCTGATTTAACCACGTGCTTTCGAGCGCGGTCTCTAACTGCACCCCAAAACAAGGAAAATACCATGAAATATGAAGGCTTCACCACATTCAAAGTAGATCAAAAAGACGGCATTGCGACCGTCACATTCGACTTTGGTTCCGTCAATGTACAAGGACAAGAAATGCTGGCGGACTTGAACAGTCTAGCAATGCGCCTTGAAAGAGACCGCGAGACAAAGGTCGTGATTTTCCAATCCGCTAACCCGGAAATTTGGGTTTGTCATTACGATACTGAGCTTTTGAAAGACATGTCAGATGAGGCCGTTTCACGCGAAGACGCTCAATTACTGGATTTGCAAGCCGTCTGTGAGCGGATCAGCAAAGTCCCACAAGCAACCATTGCAAAACTCGAAGGCTTCGCGCGCGGCGGCGGCCATGAACTCGCCTTGGCGCTCGATATGCGTTTCGCTGCACGCGGCAAATATAAGTTCATGCAAATGGAGGTCGGTATGGGTATCTTGCCTTGCGGCGGCGGTGCATCTCGTATGGCCCGTCAAACAGGACTTGGTAAAGCCCTTGAGATTATTCTTAGCGCGCAGGACTATGACGCCGACGATGCCGAACGTCTCGGTACCATCAACAAAGCCCTGGAGCCGGACGAAATTGGTGAATATGTAGACAAGCTTGCCAAGCGTATCGCCCAATTCCCAGCGGAGTCGATCAATGCCTGTAAGCAAATGGTCTATGAAAGTATCGACAAACCGATTGATGAAGCGTTGAAAGCGGAAGCCTACTGGCTCTATCAAGCGACAAGCAAGACGCCTGCGTTAAAGCGTTTCCAGACGGCTGATGACCAAGGTCTTCAGCACGATATTGAGAACCAACGCAAATGGGGTGAACTTGTTATGGATGTTCAAGACATCAACTAAAGCCGACGAAAATCAGAGACAAGACTGGCTTCTATCGAGGCCAGTCTTGTTGTATATTGGTCATCAATAACTCTTAAATGACTGTTTGCCCAAGTTGCGCAACAGGATAGCTATATTTTTTAAGTGTTCCAAAATCGCTCGAAGTAGGACACTAAGCTAAGGTCCGCTTTGGGATTAACTGAGCCAACCCAATTTTCGGTCTTTACACTCCCTAATTAATCCGCGCGCGAAAACTTACGCTAAAGCTCGACGGCGAAATCGTGCCTTCATCGAAGCGGCCTTTGGGGGCGAAGCAGATGTGGCGCACGGCTGGGAGATAGCCGTTAGTGGGTGGCGAGACGGTGCATTGGCTGAAACTTGTCGGCGCGGCGGTGGCTGTTGAATAGCCGTAATCGCCTGCGCCAAAGGTGAGGCCGCTATTCGTGTCTGTGAACAAGACGGGAAGAGTCGCGGGCCCGCCGTCATCCATATCGCCGTCATAAAGGGTGATCTCTGCGGGGAGGGTGTCGACGAGAAATAGCGTGTCCGCGTCCACGGGGCCGCTGCCCGTATTGGTCATGGTGAGGGTGTAAATGACTTCGCCGCCGGGGATAGAATAATCAGAAATACCCCCTGCGTAATTGGCGAGCGTTTTCTCGCCCGCTATGTCTGGCGTTTGGTTGTTGTCAAACACCCAATAGCCAATATTTTCCGTGGTGTGCGTGCGCGAGGTGTCGCCCGCGACAGTTTCTTCTTCGGTGGCCCAAGCGATTTGGCCAGGGGGTAAAGGGTCAGAGCCGTAGAGAATTGTCCAGCCGCCTTGGCCGCCGTCTTCGCCTTGGGAGTTTAAGATGCCGATATCGAAATCACCCGAGACTGAATAGTTATAAGGCGGGTTGTTTCCGACCCCTGCGCCTGTGTCAGGGCCGACGGCGGCGGCGAAGGTGATGTCATTGACTGTGCCCGTGCCGGCCTCAATGACGATATAGCCGAGCGTTTCGCTGGCGCGGGTGCCGTTGATTTGACCGATATGTTTGCCGACGCAAATACCGTCTGCTTGTCCAGAAAAAAAGGCGCCATTGCCGCGCGACTCGCAATCAAAGTTCCAAAATACACTGGCGTTGACGTCGTTAAATGACATGACTTGCCCGACAACGTGGGGGTCAGCGTAGCTCTGCGTGATGGCGCTCGTGACATTTTCTGTTGTCGCAGCGCCCCAGCCGACCGCTAGACCGCTCGTCCCTGTTGAGAGCACTTTGCGGGCCTCATATTTCAGCCCTCCAGAATTGTGGGCGCCCACATCGGCAATGACGCAATGCACATCTGAGGCGGTGACGGAAGAGCTGTTTTCAAATTGCTGGAGCCTAATGTCGAAGCTGGTGGCCGTGACATTACGGATGCGCGTGGTCGCGGACGGAGAGAGGTCGCTAGGCAAGTTATAAGTACAGACGGGTACGGCTTCGGTATAGCTGTTCTCAAGCTGTATGGTTTGCCAGGACGCGCCGACGTTGACGCGTTTTAACTCAAGATTATCGGTTAGCATTTGCGCATGGCAAAGCGAGGCCCCGAAGAGCCATAGGCTGCATCCCCATGACAGCGCTTTTATCATGGCTGAATATTAATCAGCTTTGTGTGTATGGAAGATTAACACGCTAAGCGAGTGACATAAACACGACACGCGCCGCGCCCCACTCTTTATCAGCGAGCACGTCAAAGCCGCGGAATTCCTCTTCTTCGGCTTCCTCAGCGGCGATTTCTAGGATGATAATGCCGTTATCTGCGATGAGCTCTTGATCGCGAAGCTTCATGAGGACGGGTTTCCACAGGCCTTTATTATAGGGCGGGTCGAGGAAGATGTGAGTGAAGGGGCCGCGCAGATTGCCAGGCGCGATTTTGAGTTTTGTTGCGTCGCGGCGGTGCAGGCGTGTGCAGCCAAACAGGCTCATTTTGTCGATATTTTCGCGGATCGCGCCGCGCGCTTTGGGCTCTGTCTCAACGAATAAGCAAAACTTTGCGCCGCGGGAAATAGCCTCTAAGCCGAGTGCGCCGCTGCCTGCAAAGATGTCTGCGACAATAGCGTCCTCAAGCTCTGGCGCCCAGTCTGCGTGTGCGAGAATGTTGAAAATCGACTCGCGCGTTTGGTCAGAGGTCGGGCGTGTGCCGCGTCCGCTGGGTGTTGCGATATTACGCCCGCGTAGATTTCCGCCGACTATTCTCATCGCTTCGCAAACTTTCCGCGGCCTTTGGGCATTTGACCTTTGGCTGCGCCGCGTTTTGGCGCGCCTGTTTTAAGCGTTTTACCAGCGGTAATTTTCCCATTTGGAGCCGCGCTTCTTTGCCCGCGTTTGGAACCTTTAGACGTGGGTTTCGCTGTGCCGTCATGGCGTTCTGCTTGAGCGGCGTTTGGTTTTTGCCCCGAAGATTTTTGAAACCGTTTCGCGCTGGCGTGGCTGCCGCGTTTGGGTTTGCGTGCTGGGCCATCTCGTCTTGCGCCGTCTTTTTTGGGGGCAGATTTAGGGATATCGACTAGATGTCCAATCATTTCGCGTAAGCTATCCGATGGGACTTCTTCCACTTGGCCTTTACCGAGCTTGCCAAGCTGAAACGGGCCGTAGCTCGTGCGGATAAGGCGGTTGACAGTTAAGCCGACTTCATCGAGCGCGCGGCGGACTTCGCGGTTTTTGCCTTCTTTGATCGTGACCGTAATCCAGACATTTCCGCCTTGGACTTTGTCGAGTGTCGCCTCAATCGGGCCTGTCGGGATACCGTCAATTTTGATGCCCGCCTTCAGCGTGTCGAGAATATCTTGATTAACCGAGCCATAAGCGCGGGCGCGGTAGCGGCGAATAAAGCCTGTTTTAGGTAGCTCAAGCGCACGCGACACGCCGCCGTCATTGGTCAGAAGCAGAAGTCCCTCGGAGGTAATATCAAGCCGCCCGACAGAAATCACGCGCGGCAAATCTTTGGGCAAATTCTCAAAAACTGTATCGCGACCATCTTCATCTTTGTGAGATGTTACTAACCCTTCGGGTTTGTGATAGCGCCAGACGCGCGGCGGCTCGATACGGGCAACGGGTTTGTCGTCAAATAGGATTGTGTCATTGGCTGTGACTTTAAAAGCTGGCGTATCGAGGGCGACGCCGTTCACTTTCACGCGACCCTCTAGGATGAGCTTTTCCGCGTCGCGGCGAGAGGCGATGCCTGCGCGCGCAAGATATTTCGCGATGCGGTCGCCATCTGCTGATTTAGCGACATTGCCTTTGGCAGAGGGTTTTGTGCTGTGAGGTTTTCCCCGACCTTTAAACGGTGGCTTCTGGCCGCGGCGGCGCGGAGATTTATCTGGTGATGTCGGCGCCATAATGGTCGCTCCTTTGGGCTTCCCACTTGACGTGGCTGCGGGGCCTTTTACAGACGACGCATGACAAAGCTTGAACTTGATGAACGCTATATGCGCCAAGCCTTGGCCGAAGCGCAAGCGGCATCTTCACGTGGTGAGGTGCCTGTGGGCGCGGTGCTGGTCGATTCGCGTACGGACACCGTTATCGCGCGCACGGGAAATGCGCCAATTGGTATTTGCGACCCGACAGCTCATGCGGAAGTATTGGCGCTACGTGATGGAGCTTACACAACAGGCAATTACCGTCTGAGTGGTTTGACGCTTTACGTCACGCTTGAGCCTTGCGCCATGTGTGCAGGTGCTATTTCCAATGCCCGTATCGGGCGTGTGGTTTACGGCGCAACAGATATTAAAGGCGGCGCGGTGGACAGTGGGGTGCAGTTTTTTAACAGCGCGAGTTGTCACCACAGCCCTGAAGTTACGCGTGGGGTTTTGGCTGAAGAGGCGGCACAAATGCTAAAGGCATTTTTCAAGGCCCGCCGAAAGAAAAAGTCGTGAGCCAAAACCTGCGCGAGGTCAGCACGGCGGCTGTGCTGGGCAGGACACACGCGCCGCCTCACTTCACATCTAGACAAAAAAATTGGGGCTATGTCATGGCCGTCCTAGGCGCGGCTTTATTCTCAATGAAAGCGGTCGTGATTAAACTGGCTTACGGGGCAGAGGCGGACCCGCTCGACCCGATTGTGATTATGGTGCTGCGTATGGGATTTGCTTTGCCTGTTTATATTGCGATCTTAATTTATGCCTTGCGCAAAGGTGGCGCGCGCGGGGTGGCGCCGAAGCATATAATGTCTGCAATCGGGCTCGGCGCGCTCGGCTATTATCTCTGTGCGTTGCTCGATTTTACGGGGCTGCTTTATATCACGGCACAGCTTGAGCGGCTGCTACTTTTTACCTATCCGATTTTTGTCGTGATTATTGGCGCGCTCTTTATGGGCGTGCGGGTCAGCGGACGGGGCCTTGCATGCATTGCGCTGGCCTATAGCGGGATTGCGCTGATTTTCGCGGGTGGCGATATCGCGACGGGCGAGCAAATGTGGCGCGGCGTTGCGCTCGTGCTTGGCTGTGCGCTGTGTTTTGCAACATTTCAGATACTTGCCAAGCCGATGATTGATCGTATGGGCGGGCGGCTGTTTACCTGCCTCGCCATGATTGCCGCGAGCACGACAGTGTTCCTACATTTTATTATCTTCTATGGTGTTCTTAATACAGGCGGGCGGGGCATGACTGGCGCGCTCAGCCTCTCACCGCAAATCATTGGGCTTGGATTTATTTTGGGAATTTTCTGCACGGTCATCCCGTCATTTCTGATGAATATTGCCAATGGGCGTATAGGCGCGCAGGCGGTTTCGACGCTTGGCATGGTCAGCCCGATTTTCACAATCATTGCGGCAATTTATCTGCTTGGCGAACCGTTTGGATTAATCGATATGCTTGGCACAGCGCTCACGCTCATCGGCATCGGGCTTTACACTTATTTTGATAAGAGAACGACTAATTGAGCGCTCGTTCGCTTAGTTAAGTGTCTCGTCCCCGAAAGCGTCATCCAAAATCAACGTAAGCCCATTGTCTGAATCGCGCATTAATGTATCGTTAACTTATTGATTCGTGTGCAAAGTGAGTGGGGAGCCTCAATTTGTACGCCATAAGGGATGATAAATGGGACTTTTCAAGCGCGATAAGGCTACGCCTGCGCCGGCGGGGGAAAGAGAGGTTTTGCAACCTGTCTATCAACCTTCGGAAACGGTTGAAGCTGCGCGTCCCGCGAGTCCATCCGATGTAGACACAGCCAGAGACACGCTCGAAAATATTACTTCAGAGCTTAAAATTAGCTCAGACCAACATCTTGTCGCGTCAAAGCGCGTAGCAGGTCTGGCTATGACAATTTCTAAGATGGAAGCGGGCCTGCGTCATATGTCTCGGCTTGAGGCGCAATGTGTCAAGCTTGAAGATGAGCTTAGCACGCTACAAAAACGGTACAGCCAAAAAGAGACTTGGGCGAGTGAGCAAGAGCGCATTCTTGAGAATTTACAAAAGCAACACCACGAGACACGCCAAGAATTAGAGCTCGCGCAAAGCGAACTTCTTGTACGCCAAGACCGCGAAACCAAACATGTCGAGAGCATTGGCGCGCAAGCCGCGAAAATTGAGGGCCTAGATGCACTCGTCGCGGAGCGCGATGACCGCATCAATACGCTGTCTATGGTCAATCTTAATCTGCAAGAAGATGTGAGCGCGCAGAGCGTGACGCTATCGCAACAAAGCACACGTATTCATGAGTTGACCAAATCTATCGAAGAAATGGTTCTGCGCGTTGATAAAAAAACAAAGCATAATGACCAACTCATGAGTGAGCTTTCGACGCTGCGGCTCGACCATAATGAATTGAAAAGCCAGTATTTTGAAAAAGTCTCAGCGCTTGAGCATGCGCAATATGATCTTAAGACTCAGCGCACAGTCCTCGACGAAGGGCTCAAGCGCCGTGATGAGGATGCTTATGCGCTTAAGACGCGGATTGAACAGCTGACGGCGCAGCTTCGCATAAAAGACAATATGTCGGGGCACCTTGATGAGGAAATTGTTTCGCTGCGCGCCAATATTGATAGCGAGCGCCAACGGACTGAACGCATGAAAGCGCGCCTGCGGGATAAGACTGAAGAGGCTGATAAAGCGACGGCAGCGCTTGTGAACACAAAGGCAGATTATGACGCGCTTAGTGCAAAACATGACAAAGCGATGCATGATTTGGATGCTGTGCGTCGTCTGAGCCATATCCAGAAACAAAAGCTTGAGCGCTACGCCTCTATCGCGGCATTGAATGCGGCAACGCCTGAAGACCTTGAAATTAAAGCGGGGCTTCTGGGCGGCACAGGTGAACGCGAAACACCGCGGCGTGATAGCTATCTTAGCAATTACGAGACGGCGCCCCAATATGAAACTCGACCAATGAGCGAGAAGACGCCGTCCAATGTTGACCTTCCAGAAAGTGACACTGGCCCAGAGGTGCGTGATATTCCAGGACGTCAAAAGATTTAGTCTTTTACCTCGCCTATAAGTCAGTCAATCAGACATAAAAAAAGCGCCTCTGAATATCAGGGCGCTTTTTGTATTGTGGCGAACCAATCTAAATCGACTGACCTGTCTTTTCCCAATCTTTCATAAACGCCGCCAAGCCTTTGTCTGTCAGAACATGGCTTGAGAGTTTGCGAATAACGTCTGGCGGCGAGGTGATAACGTCTGCACCGATAAGTGCGCAGTCTTTGATATGGCCAACATTGCGGATCGAAGCGGCGAGGATTTCTGTCTCAAAGCCGTAATTATCATAAATCGTGCGGATATCTTCAATCAGCTCAAGGCCGTCAAGACTGAGGTCATCAAGGCGTCCAATGAAAGGCGAAATAAACGTCGCGCCGCATTTGGCCGCAAGCAGCGCTTGGTTCGCTGAGAAGCAGAGCGTGACATTTGTCTGTGTGCCTTCGCTTGAGAGGACTTTACACGCGGCTAGGCCGTCCATTGTCAGCGGAAGTTTAACGCAAACATTATCGGCGACTTTGCGAAGAATGCGCGCCTCTTCGAGCATTTTGTCTTTTTCCATCGAGACGACTTCGGCGCTAACGGGGCCTTCAACGATTTTGCAGATGTCTTTAATGACGGTCTTAAAATCACGGCCAGATTTCGCGATGATGGACGGGTTTGTCGTCACGCCATCGACGAGGCCAATGTCATTTAGATACTCAATCTGCTCGAGGTCAGCACTATCAACAAAAAACTTCATGGGAGTCTCCATAAGGGGGCACGAAAGGGGTGCGGGAATCTTCAAGGCTCTGCTATCACAAAGTTATGCCCGCGCAAATCGCTCAGATTCTTTTTCCTGTGAACGTCCCTGAGCCGTTTGACTATACCGTGCCGCTTGGCATGGACATAGGCGCGGGGCAATTTGTCTATGCGCCTATTGGCAAGCAGATGAAGCTCGGCGTCGTGATGGGGGTAGGCGAGGATAGCGGTACGCGTGAGCTGAAAGAAATCGCGCAGGTCAAAGCGACGACACCGCTCTCGCCCGCTATGCTGAAATTCATCGATTGGACCGCGCGTTATAATTGCGTCTCGCCCGGGCTTGTGATGCGTATGGTCGTGCGAAGCTATAAGGCGCTGGAGCCGAGCGAAGTTGTTTCGCAATTCTCGCCCTCTGGTGGTCCGTTTAAACTCACCCCCGCGCGCCAGGCCATTCTGGATAAAGGCGGGCCGTTTCCTGCGCGCGCGAGTACAATCGCGGAGCGGGCTGGGATTAGCGCAGGCGTGGTGCGCGGCATGGCGAATGCAGGGGGATTGTCTGAGCAGCGCTTGCCCGTTGATATGCCCTTTGGTGAGCCAGACCCTGACTTTGGCGGGATTGAGCTATCAGAGGCGCAAATCGCGGCGGGACGAGAGCTAGCCGCGCAAGTGGCCAAGCGTGACTTCTCCGTCAGCCTACTCGACGGGGTAACAGGGTCGGGCAAGACGGAAGTTTATTTCGAAGGCGTGGCGGAAGCCCTGAGGACGGGCGGGCAGTGCCTTATACTCGTGCCTGAGATTGCGCTGACCCAAGCGGGCATGACGCGGTTTGAGGCGCGCTTTGGCGTGGCACCTGCACCGTGGCATAGCGCGCTGGGCGATGCAGCGCGGCGGCGGACATGGCGCGAAGTGGCGCAGGGCAGGGCGAAGCTCGTGGTCGGCGCACGCTCGGCGCTCTATCTGCCCTATCCTGACCTGCGCTTGATTGTCGTCGATGAAGAACATGATACGAGCTATAAACAGGAAGAGGGCGTCATCTATAACGCGCGCGATATGGCGATTGTGCGCGGAAAAATTGCGCGTCATGCCGTAGTGCTGGCCTCCGCCACGCCGTCGCTTGAGAGCCTCGTCAATGCGCGCTCGGGGCGATATGCTCATATCGTCCTCCCCGAACGTCCAGGCGCGATTACTTTGCCTGACATTGATCTCGTGGACCTTAAAGAGACCCCGCCTGCCAAGGGGGATTTCCTGTCGGAACCGCTGATAGATGCGACGCGCACAGTGCTCGCGGCGGGGGATCAAGCGATGCTGTATCTTAACCGCAGAGGCTATGCGCCGCTGATTATCTGTTCGGCCTGTGGGGAAAAACTCAAGAGCCCCGACACCGATAGCTGGCTTGTCGCGCACCGCCGCACGGGCCGCGCTATGTGCCATATGACGGGCTTTTCCATGCCCATGCCGACCGCCTGTCCGCAGTGTAAAACAGAAGCCAGTCTGACCTCCGTCGGGCCAGGTGTGGAACGCGTGGCCGAAGAAGCCGCCCGTCATTTTGAAGGCGCAAAGATTGAGATTTTTAGCTCGGATACGGCGGGTAATCCTGCGGAAATTGCGGCGCGAATGACACGCATGGAGAGCGGCGAGATTGATATTCTCATTGGCACGCAAATGGTCGTGAAAGGCCATAACTTTCCACACCTGACTTTTGTTGGTGTTGTTGACGGTGATTTGGGACTGGCGGGCGGCGATCCACGGGCAGGGGAGCGGACTTACCAAACCCTTGTCCAAGTTGCGGGCCGTGCGGGCCGTGCTGAAAAATCTGGTCACGCGCTTATTCAGACCCATCAACCTGATCATGAGGCGTTGATTGCGCTCGCCGCAGGGGATCGCGAGCGCTTTATCAGCGCTGAGCTTGCCAACCGTGAAATGCTCGGCCTACCGCCTTACGGCAAACTCGCGTCCGTTATTTTGAGTGGTGTAGGTGAAAAGGAAACCGACGCGCTCGCCAAGAAATTCGTGACGCTCGCCCCGCGCGCAGAGGGTATTGATATTCTCGGGCCAAGCGAGCCGCCCATTGGTCGCTTGCGTGGGCTGTTTCGTCGCCGCATCCTTGTGCAGGCAGAGCCAAGCGTAAATTTGTCCAAATATATGGCCGTCTGGCGCAAGAAAATTCGCGTGCCATCACGCTATAAGCTGCATATCGACATAGATCCGCAGAGTTTTATGTAGGTTTTTGTATCTTCCTTTTGAGAATAGCTTAAAGGGCTGTAGGAACCCTTGGCCGACACGGACGTTTGTCAGGTGTAGAAATATTCGAAAGGAATATATTATGACAAAAACAATTCTCATGGCCACCGCAGCAATCGTCGCGCTTGGTCTGTCCGCTTGTGGCGATAAAGACGCTGCAAAAACAGAAACGACAACATCGGTTGATGTGAAAACAGCCGCTGAAATTCAGGCTGAAAAAGTTGCTGCTGAGCTGAAAGCTGAAAGCAAAGACGTTATGGACGCCGCTAAATCACAGGCAGAGCGCTTGGATAATGCGGGCGACCGCATTGTAGAAGCGACTGAAGACAATGCTGCGCGGCTAAAGGCCGAAGGCCGCATCATGTCTGATGAAGCCAAACAGCAACTCGAATCTGCTGAAGCCATTGCGAAAGACTATAAAGAAACAGCTGACGAAGTTGTTCAGCGCGCAAAAGCCAAGGCTAAATCTATGGAAGAAACCGCTGATGCAATTGTAAAAGAAGCAAAGCCTGAATAGGCCATCTTTTTCTAAGTCATTTACAAATGCCGTCTACCAAATGTAGGCGGCATTTTTTTTAGTCACTGAAAGCGCCTCATTTCTTATCGGTTTTTTTAGTTTTATCCTCTTTTTTCTTCTCTTTCTTTTTGCCAAATAATCCGCCGACGAGGCCGCTGGCGAGCTTGCCGGCTTCATTACCGATTGTGCCGCCGACGAAGCCGCCGCCAATCGCGCCGCCGATGTTATTGCCAATCTGCTTTTTGGCCATTTTTTTGACCTGCTTCTTGGTCTGTTTATGCGCTTGCTTTTGCATGAAGGCTTGAACGGTGCCTGTGCCGTCGCCGCCCATCTCCGCCATCTCTGTCGCGTCATTGATGACGTAGCCATTAGGCACTTTAAATAGATAGGGCGGCTGCGCGGCACGTTCGAGTGAGGTCATTTCAACGACGGCGCCGTCTGTACCTGTCGCGCGCATCAAAATGCCGTCATAGGTCACGCAACTCACGCCTTCATCCGTTTGGTAATTGGTGCAGCTATGCCCTGCAACTATATCGCGGCCCAACATGACGGGGGCAGGCATTTTAGACAAATCCGCCGCCATCGCCTCAACACTGTCTGTGAAAGCTATTTTCATGGCTTGAATGCCCATCGGGCCGTTGGCGTCTTTGCCGTAAGTAAAAGCCTCGCGGGCCTGCGTATTGATCAGCGTGACCATGACCCCGCTTTGCGTTTCGGCTTCGATGCGGCGGTTGTGCGGCACGGCAAAAACTTTGAGGTTCACGGGCGCGCTCGCCTCGGACGTCAAGACCATATCGCCGCTATATGAAGATGTCGGCGCGGAGATTTGCGAAAAAGCCGTGGTCGCAAAAGCGCTCATTGTGAGCGTCGCGAGTACGGATTTTGCTGTTTGGTGTTTTGTATATGTCATATGTCCCTCCTGTCTTTAGCTCAGAGGGTGCGCCCCTCCTGACCTTAAGGAAAGCTTAACATGTTTGAGGGGCGCTTGAAAGTGACGGCCATCACGCTATATCGCCTCTTTTTCTGGCCTTTTTCTGAGTCTTGAAATTGATATGTGAATAAGGCTGCATAGTGCGACGAATAACGGGTTGGCATATAAAACACGCTATGTTAAAGCGCGCGCGAGTTTGAAGAACGGTGTGTTGTTGACGCCGCATTTTTAATCGTTTGCACGTAATGACCTTGTCTTTATGCGCTTACATCAAATCTAAGATGGGCCCGTTATAGTGTCAGAGCAAAATGTCATTACCGGAGAAGCGCCAAAGCGCTATGCAAGCGCACTTCTCGAGCTAGCGACCGAAGCTAAGTCATTGAATTCAATTGAAAAAGATGTGAAATCTTTGACTAAAATGTTTAAAGATAGTGCGGATTTGAACGCCCTTGCGAACAACCCCGTTTACGCCACAGAGCAAAAAGTCGCCGCTATGATGGCTGTCGCGAAAAAAGCTAAAGTAGGCAAGCTGACCTCACAATTTGTGGGCACTGTCGTACAGAATCGCCGCGCCGACCAACTTCCCTCTATTCTCGCGAGTTTCCAAGAGCAACTCGCCGCGCAGCGTGGAACGCAGGTGGCGCGCGTGACAAGCGCCGCAAAGCTCTCAGCCGCTGACCTCAGTGCGCTTAAAGCTAAGCTTAAAAAATCGGCAGGTAAGACTGTCACAGTCGAAACGACAGTGGATCCAGACCTTCTGGGCGGATTTGTCGTACAGATTGGCTCCCGCCTTTATGATAATTCCCTCAAGACTAAGCTTGAGGATCTCCGTTTAGCCCTCAAAGACGCATAGTCGAACTCTAGGAAGAGGACCGTCCCATGGATATTCGCGCCGCTGAAATTTCCAGCATACTCAAAAAACAAATCAAAGGCTTCGGCACAGACGCCAAAGTCTCAGACGTCGGCCAAGTGCTCAGCGTCGGTGATGGTATTGCCCGTATTTACGGCCTCGACAGCGTTCGCGCCGGCGAAATGGTCGAATTCCCAGGCGGCATTAAAGGCATGGCGCTAAACCTTGAAAGCGACAACGTCGGTGTTGTGATCTTCGGTGATGACCGCGGTATTAAAGAAGGCGACACAGTCAAGCGTCTCGGCGAGATTGTGGACGTGCCTGTCGGTAAAGAGCTTCTCGGCCGCGTGGTAAACCCACTTGGTGAGCCGATTGACGGCAAAGGCCCGCTCAAAGCCAAGCAGCGCAGCCGCGTTGACGTTAAAGCGCCCGGCATCATGCCGCGCCAAGGCGTTCACGAGCCCGTGCAAACAGGTATTAAAGCGATTGACGCGCTTATCCCAGTGGGCCGTGGCCAGCGTGAGCTTATCATTGGTGACCGCCAAACAGGCAAGACAGCTGTGGCCGTTGACGCTATCCTCAATCAAAAGGCCGCTTTCGATGAAGGTCGCGATAATGACAAACTTTACTGTATCTATGTTGTGATTGGCCAGAAGCGCTCAACAGTGGCGCAGCTTGTCAAAACGCTCGAAGAAAACGGCGCGATGGATTACTCAATCGTTGTCGCTGCGACAGCGTCTGACCCCGCACCTCTACAATACCTTGCACCATTCGCAGGTTGCGCGATGGGTGAATATTTCCGTGATAACGGCATGCACGGTCTGATTATCTATGATGATCTGTCAAAGCAGGCTGTGGCTTATCGCCAGATGTCACTTCTTCTTCGCCGCCCACCCGGTCGTGAAGCTTACCCAGGTGACGTGTTCTATCTTCACTCCAGACTTCTTGAACGCGCAGCGAAGCTGAACGCGGATAACGGCTCTGGCTCTTTGACAGCGCTGCCGATTATTGAGACACAAGGTAATGACGTGTCGGCCTTTATTCCGACCAACGTAATTTCGATTACAGATGGTCAAATCTTCCTTGAAACTGACCTCTTCTTCCAAGGTATCCGTCCTGCGCTGAACGTCGGTCTCTCTGTGTCACGCGTGGGCTCATCAGCTCAGATTAAAGCGATGAAACAGGTTGCGGGCCCGATTAAAGGTGAGCTTGCGCAGTACCGTGAAATGGCGGCCTTTGCGCAGTTTGGCTCAGATCTTGACGCGTCAACACAAGCGCTTCTTGCGCGGGGTGAGCGCCTGACAGAGCTTCTTAAGCAGCCGCAATTCTCACCGCTTCAAGTGGAGGAGCAAGTTTGCGTGATTTACGCCGGTACACGCGGCTATCTTGATAGTGTACCTGTGAAAGCTGTGCAGAAATACGAAGCTGAGCTTCTTGCCCACCTTCGTGCTGACCAAAGCGGTCTTTTGAACGATATCGCGACAGGCAAAAAGCTGACAGACGAGATTGAGAACACGCTGAAATCTGTGCTCGATACGTTTACAAAAAACTTCGCCGCTTAATCTGACTTGATCCAAAGGAGCGGGCAATGGCCAGCTTGAAAGAGTTACAAAACCGGATAAAAAGCGTGAAAAACACGCAGAAGATCACCAAAGCCATGCAAATGGTGGCGGCGGCAAAACTGCGTAAAGCGCAAGACGCGGCAGAAAAAGCACGTCCCTACGGCGAACGTATGGGCGCGATTGTCTCAAACCTTGCCTCTGGCATGGCAGGCGGCGGCGACGGGCCGCAGCTTCTTGTCGGCAACGGTCAATCAGACACAGTTCTCCTTATTGTGGCGACCGCAGATCGTGGTCTTTGCGGCGGTTTTAACACAAATATTGTGCGTAAAGCGCGCGAAGAGATTGTGGCGCTGGAACGCGAAGGCAAAACTGTCAAAATCTATATGATTGGCAAAAAAGGCTATGACCAACTGAACCGTCTTTATGGCGATAAGTTCGTCAAATATGTCTCTCTCAAAGAAGAGCGTACGCTTCACGCGGGTATTGCGCAAAATATCGGCAACGACGTCACAGAGATGTTTAACAACGGTGAGTTTGATGTCGCGAAGCTAATTTACTCTGAGTTTGAGAACGTGCTGACGCAAAACCCTGTCGCGCGCACGCTTATCCCCGCTATGGCAGCTCTCGGCACAGAGGCTGAAGGCGCGGACGCAGCGGCTGAGGACGCCAACGGGCCAGACCTTAAAGGCGCGATTTACACTTATGAGCCAGATGAGGCGGGCATTCTTGAAGTGCTCCTGCCGCGTAACATCAACACGCAAATTTTCACCGCATTGCTTGAAAACCAAGCGGGCGAAATGGGCTCTAAGATGACGGCGATGGATAATGCCACACGCAATGCGGGGGACATGATTGACCGCCTGACCCTTACATTTAACAGAACACGTCAGGCGCAGATTACATCTGAACTGATTGAAATTATTTCTGGCGCGGAAGCGCTTTAAGCAAGCTAGAGGAACAGACCAATGGCAAAAGCAGCAGTAAAAAAGGTCGCGGCGAAAAAGCCCGCCGCCAAGAAGAAAGCGCCAGCAAAGCGCGTCACGAAAAAAGCCGCTAACGCGAATAAAACGGGCACAGGCCGCATCAGCCAAGTTATTGGCGCGGTGGTTGACGTTGAATTCTCAGGCGATCTGCCGTCAATTCTCAATGCGCTTGAGACGGATAACCAAGGCAACCGCCTTGTCCTCGAAGTCGCGCAGCACCTCGGCCAAAACACAGTGCGCACCATCGCGATGGACGCGACAGAAGGTCTTGTCCGTGGTCAGGTCGTGACCGATCTCGGCGCGCCGATTACTGTGCCAGTTGGGCCCGAAACGCTTGGCCGTATTATGAACGTCATCGGTGAGCCGATTGATGAACGCGGTCCGATTAAAACAAAGGCTATGGCCTCTATCCACAAAGAAGCGCCAGCGCTTGTTGACCAGTCAACAGGGACAGAAGTTCTTGCGACGGGTATCAAAGTTATCGACCTGCTTTGCCCTTACTCTAAAGGTGGTAAAATTGGTCTCTTTGGGGGTGCTGGCGTGGGTAAAACCGTTCTCATCATGGAGCTTATCAACAATATCGCGAAGCTTTTCGGTGGTTACTCTGTGTTTGCGGGCGTGGGCGAGCGCACACGTGAAGGGAACGACCTTTACCACGAAATGATCGAATCAAACGTGATTGACCTTGACGGCGAAAGCCGCGCGACACTCGTTTACGGTCAGATGAACGAGCCTCCAGGTGCGCGTGCGCGTGTGGCTTTGACAGGTCTGTCACAAGCTGAATATTTCCGCGACGAAGAAGGCAAAGACGTTCTGTTCTTCGTCGACAACATCTTCCGCTTTACACAAGCCGGTTCCGAAGTGTCAGCGCTTCTTGGCCGTATTCCTTCTGCGGTGGGTTATCAGCCAACGCTCGCGACTGAAATGGGCGCCATGCAAGAGCGTATTACCTCAACAACAAAGGGCTCAATTACATCTGTGCAAGCGATTTACGTGCCAGCCGATGACTTGACTGACCCCGCGCCAGCGACATCATTTGCTCACTTGGATGCGACAACCGTTCTGAACCGTGCGATTTCTGAAAAGGGTATCTACCCAGCTGTGGACCCGCTCGATTCAACGTCACGTATTCTTGAGCCGCGTACAGTCGGTAATGACCACTACGAAACAGCGCGTCAGGTGCAAGAGATTTTGCAGCGCTATAAGTCGCTGCAAGACATCATCGCCATTCTTGGTATGGACGAGCTGTCTGAAGAAGATAAGCTCACCGTGGCGCGCGCGCGTAAAGTTGAGAAGTTCCTCAGCCAGCCATTTGACGTGGCGGAAATCTTCACAGGCTCACCAGGTATTCAGGTGCCGCTCGAAGAAACTGTTCGCTCATTTAAAGGCCTCGTCGAAGGTGAATATGATCACCTCCCAGAGCAAGCCTTCTACATGGTCGGCGGCATTGACGACGTGATTGAAAAAGCGGCGAAAATGGCAGCAGCGGCTGCGGCATAAGTTGCGCCTCAGTTTCATATGATTAAATGAAATAGGGCTTCGGCCCTATTTTTTTGCCTGTGATTCAGTTGAGCTAGCGGGTAAGACTAAGACGATGATGAAAAGCACTCTCATGAGCCTTTGGTCTTTGGCGCTTCTTGCTTTGGGAGCCTTGTTGATACAGGCGTGCCAAAACCCCGCGTCGACCCAACCACCGCTCTCAGTTCAAGATAGGCCAGTCGCATCGGCCTCACTCCTTGCGCAAGCGATTAAAGACAGCGGCGAGAAAATACTCATCGCCCATGCGGGCGGTGGAATTCGGGAATGGACCTATACGAATTCTCTCGAAGCGCTCGATAACGCTGTCGCTAATGGCTACACATATATCGAGCTTGATTTCATGGAGTTGGAAAGCGGCGAGATTGTTCTTTTGCATGATTGGCGACCGAGTTACCGGAAATATTTTAAGAAGGCTCAAGACTTGACCTATGACGGTATCGTCAAACCCGAGGACCGCATTAAATCTGCGGCAGAGTTTAAATCGCAAAAAATGACCAATGGTCTTACGCCAATAGATATCAATGATTTAATAGATTGGATGGCGGACCATCCAGACGTGCTGATTATCACCGATGTTAAAACCATGGTCTATGGCGGCGAAAGACGGTTCCTAAATGTGCAGGGGCTTAAGAAAATACGTGAGAAAGCGGGGTCATATCTCTCGCGTTTCATAGCCCAAATTTACGACCCCACAGAATATGACGCTGTTCGTCGTTTGGGGTTTGAAAATATCATTCTAACAACCTACATGCTCGACCACCCGCTTGATGTGGAGGCTCTCGGCGATTTCTGCCGCGAACGTGAACTCTTCGGTCTTACTATGCCAGACGGTTGGTTCGCGGATGACACCTATGCGCGACTTGGCGAGATTAATACGCCTGTGTTTTTGCATACGACCAACGGAACAGAGCGCGCGATACGGTTTTTGTCTGCGGGCGTGGATGGTCTTTACACAGATTACCTGACGCCCGAATGGCTTGAAGAAAACAAGAGCAAAATTAAATAATCGTGCCGCTTCTGTGACATTGACCAAGCTGATATCCTCTAAATTAGGGCTTTATTCCGCGTGGGAATTCGCTAAAACACACTCAAATTCGGCACTTTTGGAGCGCTAAAATGGCAGATAAATTACAGTTCTCACTCGTCTCACCTGAGCGTCAGCTTTTCTCGGGCGAAGTTGATCAAGTCGATATTCCTGGCACTGAAGGCGATATGGGCATTTTTCCTGACCATTCTCCGCTCATGGCCGCTATCCGCACAGGCGCTATCACGGTCTATAACGGCGGTGAGGAAACGCAGTATTTTGTCCAAGGCGGTTTTGCGGACGTCACCCCCGAAGGCCTCACAGTTCTCGCTGAACGCGCAGGTCCTTTGGCCGAGCTTTCTGCCGATAGCCTCACAGATGATATCGCCAAAGCCGAAGCCAAGCTTGACGGCCTTGAAGGCGAAGCGGCTCTTGCTGCCCGCCAAGACCTTGACGGATTACGGGCGCTACAGGCGGGCCTCTAATCTGTGAGCGCGCCGCGCGTCATCGCGGTTTGCGCTGACGCACATCACAACACGATAAAACCGACCCGTGAGCAGATTGATCTGGTCGCGGGTTTTGGCGTTAAAGGGGACGCGCATTACGGGCGTACAGTGCAGCATCTCTATGACATGCGCCGCAATCCCGATGCGCCCAATCTGCGCCAAGTGCATCTCATTCATGCCGAGCTTTTTGACGAGGTGGCGGAGGCGGGCTTTGCCGTTATGCCTGGTCAAATGGGCGAGAATATCACAACACGCGGCATAGACTTGCTGCATCTGCCGCGCGGGACAAAGCTGTCCATGGGCGAGGCGGAGATTGAGATTACGGGCCTGCGCAACCCCTGCCGCAAACTCAACCAAATCCAAGACGGCCTGATGAAAGCAACACTCGGCAAGTGGGATGACGGCACGCTGCTGCCTAAAACGGGCGTCATGGCAATCATCACGCGTGGTGGTGTTGTACGGGCGGGGGAGGCAATCAGCGTGCAATTACCAGACGGTCCGCATGAGCGGCTCGCGCCTATTTAATTATTCCGCCACCTCTGGCGCATCACCCTTATCACTCATGCGCGCGTTTCTGTCGGCCTCGGTCGTGACTGTTATAAACAAGACGATTGAAATCAGCGCAAGGCTTGCGGCCACGAGGAAAGGCGCGCCTGGGATATAGGGTTTGATGCCGCTGGTGATAATGTGTTGCGTGACGTTGATGATGTTTTCTGGGAAGGTGAGTAGGCCCGTGGTGGTCTTAAGGCCTTCATCGCCGAAATAATAAAACGCGCCCGCCATCAAGAAAGGTCCAATCATTAAGGCCAGCCCTTGCGCTGCGCCGATGGCGCCTTGCAACTCACCTTGCTCAGATTCCGAGATACGAGAACTCATCATATTGGTGAGCGCGGGGCCGTAAAGCCCTGCAAAAGCCGCGAAGGGGCCAGCGGCATAAATCACCCATCCTGCATTGGCGCTTCCCATCATGGTATAGGCAATTATGGCCGAGATGATACCGATAATGCCCGCCCAAAACAGCCCGACCTTAGGCACGATAATTCGGATAAGCCCGCCTTGGACGATGATACTCGCAATGCCAAATGCGCCAAGCGAGAAGCCCACATCACCAGAACTCCAACCTAGTCCTTCCATAGTCGAGAAGGCGTAAGTCGTGGGATAAACGGTGTGGGCTGTGGCGAGCAGAAACAGGATAAAAATCAGTGATTTTACGCCCTTGATACGGCCCAAAGCTTTGAGCGAGCCGAACGGGTTAGAACGCGCCCAACTGAACGGGCGGCGTTTTTCAGGGGCGAGTGTCTCGGGCAAAAAGATAAAGCCGTAAACCACGTTAATCAGCCCGATAATGCCCGCCGCAATGAAAGGGACACGTGGCCCCATCTCGCCGAGCAAACCACCAACGACAGGGCCAAGCATAAACCCAACACCGAAAGCAGCTCCAATTAAGCCGAAGTTCTGCGCGCGTGTTTCGGGCGGGCTGATATCGGCGACATAGGCATTGGCGGTGGAAAACGTCGCGCCGAATGCGCCTGCAATAATGCGTCCGATAAAGAGAAAGGCGATGGTCGGCGCAAATCCCATAATGAAATAATCAAGACTAAGTCCGAGCAAAGAGCCGAGCATGACCGGGCGTCGTCCGAAGCGGTCTGACAGTCCGCCAACAATGGGCATGCAAATGAACTGAAATAGCGCAAAAACGAATGTCAGCCACATGCCGTAAACGACAGCTTCATTATTGGGCAGGCCTGAAAGCTCTTTTAGGAGATCTGGCAGCACAGGGATCATAATCCCAAAGCCAATGGAATTAATCATCACGGTAATGAGCACAAAAATTATCGCATTCTTACCGTGCGGGTTTTTGCCAAGGCTTGCGGGCGTATCTATTGACGTATGTGTCATACTCTCGCCTAAGCTATTTTAGGGGCTGGGCAAAGCCTTCAAATTCGGCGACCACTCGTTCATAAACTTTGCGTTTAAACGGTACGACGAGTTCTGGCGCTTCAACTAGGTCACCCCATCGCCAATCGCTAAACTCTGCGGGCGCGTGAAAGTTTAAATCTACATCCGACTTCCCCCCGATAAAGCGGTAAGCAAACCAATATTGACGCTGTCCGCGCCATTTTTTCATGCGGCCACGACCTGTGTATTCAGGCGGAAAATCATAGAAAAGCTGCGTCTCTATACGGGCGAGGGGGCGGAGCACCTCAATTGAGATTCCCGTCTCTTCGCGGAGTTCACGTAGCGCGCCAAATTCTGTCGACTCGCCTTTATCAAGTCCGCCTTGCGGAAATTGCCAGATATAGTCCTTTTGTTTGCCTGCGCGTCTGCCAAGCCAAACTTTGCCTTTTTTATTAAAAAGCACGACACCTGCGGCGGGGCGATAATCTTCGATGGGGCCTTGAGGAATTGGCATGAAATTCACTTATTGCACAGGGACGCGGGATGAGACAGGGGCGAGGGTTAGCCCACGGGCCTCGAGCGTATTGACCCAGTTAATCACTGCGTCAATTGTCTGCGGATAGGAAAAGCCCACGCCAACTGGAGCGGTGCCGCCCTGAGCAAGCTTGCTCATACGTGCAAGCTCAGCCGTGATGCTCGCATTATCTGGCGTCGTATCAATTAGCGCAAAGGCTTTGAGAAATGGCAGCCGAGAGGCGTTCGCGAGTGTCGGCAGGGACGGCGCATTGACAGAGCCGTCAAAGACAAAGCCCACGCCAGCATCTGATAAAGACGCCATCATTGGAACAACTTGGTCAGAGCGCTGCAAAAATAAATCACCGTTAAAATTTGTGACAGCGAAATAACCGCTTGCGCGCGAGAGCAGGCGGTCAAGATTGCGTTTATTTTGGACAGAGGCCTCACTACCGACGCGTAACGCCCATTCCGCGCCAGGCTCAGTAGCGTTAAATTCTGCTGACTCCATCGGTATTTCAAGCAGAACTTCATGACCACGCTTGCGCGCTGCGTTGATTTGGGATTGCAGGTTCGGTGCATGGGCGGCGAATGACAGGGTCACGTCTGCGGGCAATTCGTTTATCGCGCGTTCTGTCAGTGTGCGGTTTATGCCCAGCCCACCAATCACAAGTGAGACAGGTTTCGCGTTTGAGACTGCCGTATAGGGGCGGGCATAGACTTTAAATGCTGTGCGCCCATCTGCGCCGCGTGTGGGTATAGGCCCGTAAGGAGTCGATTTTGAAAGCCCTGCAACAGGCGCAGGAATTAGCCCGCCGCCAATGGCTTGACCGTTGATTGTGATGTCGCCCAGTGGAGTGGAGGCTGTCGCAGCGTTTGAGCTTGCGGGGCCTGCCATAGTGTCAGTTGCGGCGCGCGTTCCAATGGGGTTTCCAAGTGCGTCACGCTTCAGTTCATTATCAATCTTCTCTGTTGGGTTTTCACCTTCCGCCACATCGCCAAGCAAATCAGGAAGTGTGTCGCCTGTACCGTTAAGGCTGTCAAAGGCGGGCGCTTGGGGCAGTGGGGCAAGATCGACACGTTGTTTGGGAATAGCGTCTCCTGCATCGCCAAATAAATCAACGTAAATGACGAGAGCTACAATCGCGCCTAAGATGACTGTTAACGCGCCAAATAGATGTTTCCAGAGTGAGACTTTCTTACGTCTGCGACGATATACGGCGCGGCCTGGCAAGGGTTTTTGTACGCGCCCTTGACTGCTCGCTCGGCGTTGCGCGTATGTCTCTGTTTTTGTGTTAAAGCCCTGCTGTCCCATGTGGTCGTGATAAAGCGATTTGCTCAGGCGGTCTATGAGCGATTACGTGCAACAGGTGAATAACATCGGCTGTTTTACCCGTGTATATATGTGATGTTTAACCCAAAGATGACTTAGCGGTTAAATTCCGCCACGAGGCTTTGGTAGCGTGAGCTCCGCAGCAAATCTTTGGCTTTTGAGAGTTGGTAGTCTTCGTCAATAGGCCAGTCTTCTGGCGGATAGTCAATGTCTTCATACTTCTCAATATAATCACTATCATCTGGATTTCCGAGCGAATTGCGCAGGCTATCTTCGCGGAAGCGTTTTTCGAGCTTACCACTATCTGGTGACAGCGCGACGAGTAGGTCAGGCATAATCCCGCGCCCTTGTATGGAGCCGCCTGACGGGGTGTAATAGCGCTGGGTGGTGAGGCGAAGCGCGCCGAGGCTCTCTACGGGAGAGCCGAGCGGAATAACGGATTGCACAGAGCCTTTACCAAAAGAGCGTCGCCCCAAAACGACAGCCCGCCCGCGGTCTTGCAACGCACCCGCAACAATTTCTGCTGCAGAGGCTGAGCCGCTATTAATGAGCACCACAATCGGCATGTCAGCATCATATTGACCAGGCTTTGCATGATAGCGTTCTGTTTCTTCTGGCGTACGACCGCGAGAGGACAGCACTTCGCCGCCGTCAAGAAACAGGCTCGAAACATCGACAGACTGATCAAGAAGTCCGCCGCGATTACCGCGCAGATCGAGGATAAGGCCCGGAATATCGCCGCCGATTTGACGCTTAAGGTCGTCCAATGCGCGCTCTAGGTCGCGGGCTAAATTGTCATTGTTAAAGGTCTCAAGGAAGACATAGCCCAGACCGTCGAGCACGCGGTGACGCACGGCGCGTCCGCGCACTTGTTGCCGTATAACCACGATGTCTTTGGTCACATTTTGCGCGTTCAGTACGGTCACAGTGACAGGATCGCCCGCAAGGCCTTTCATGCCTTTGATGGCTTCGTCTAGCGATTTGCCACGGACTTTTTCGCCCTCAACGGCTGTGATGTAATCCCCCGTGCGGATGCCAGCTTTAAAAGCAGGGCCGTCTTCGAGCGCATATTGCACTTTCACAAGGCCAAGCTCTTGCGTGACTTCAATGCCGAGGCCGCCATATTCGCGGCGCTGCTCTACCTGCTGCTCTTCAAAACGCGCAGGCGGTACGTAGCTCGAATGCGGGTCGAGCGCGCTGAGGGCGCCGTTCATCGCCGCCGCGATAAGTTCATCGTCGGGCGTTTCTTCAACACTCAGGTCACGCACGCGCGAAAAGACGTCGCCAAAGAGGCGCAGCTTCTCAATCATCGCTGCATCTTCGGCCCGCTTTTGCGCGTCCGTTTTTTTGCTGTAAACCTGCGCAGTTGCACCTGCGCCAAGCATAAGACTCGCGGCCAGCGTCGCCGCAATCAATCCTTTAGGGAAACGGGACATGACTAGCCCGCAGCCGCCATGAGTGTTTTATAAGTGCCTGTTTTTAAAATCTCGATGGCTTTGTCGAGTTGAAAGTCACCGTCCTCTGAGAAATCAGCGGGTGGATATTCGATTTTGATCTCAGCTTCTTTCTCAGCTTCTGCCGCCTCAAGCTCATTTTTAATGGCGTTAGGGAGGTCAGATTCGCGGAACGTCTTGCGCGCGTTTTCATCTTCTGGCTCGGCAGAGACAAAGATGTCAGGCTCAATCCCTGTGCCTTGGATAGAACGGCCTGACGGCGTGTAATAGCGCTGCGTTGTCAGGCGTATCGCGCCGTCACGACCGCCGCGCAGGGGAATGATGGACTGCACAGAGCCTTTGCCAAATGAGGTCATGCCGACAACAAGCCCGCGTTCACGGTCTTGGATAGCGCCTGCCACAATCTCAGAGGCTGAAGCGGAGGCATTGTCAATGAGCACAACAATCGGCACGTTTTTGAGCATATCGCCTTTTTCCGCGCTATATTCCTGAACATCATTGCTGCGCCGCCCTCGCGTTGACACCACGTCGCCGCCGTCCAAAAAGGCGCTGCTGACTTTGATCGATTGGTCAAGAAGCCCGCCTGGATTGCGGCGTAAGTCGAGAACGAGACCTGGAAGCTTGCCGCCAAGATCATTGCGGGCGGCGGTGATGGCCGCCTTCATAGAACTTTCAGTTTTGTCGTTAAATTGCGATATGCGCACAACAGGAATGCCGTCTTTGATTTGATAGGTCGCGCGGTTTTGCGGAATAATAGCGCGCACCATGGTGATTTCCATGGGGTCTTCGTCCTTGCGCACGATGGTGACCGTAATCGGCTCACCTGGCTTGCCGCGCATTTGGTCAACGGCTTCGGTGAGGCCCATGCCAATGAGGCTTTCGCCGTCTATTTCAGTAATATAATCGCCCGCTTCAATACCCGCCTTAGAGGCTGGTGTATTATCGATCGGCGCGACGACTTTGACAAAGCCGCTGTCAGAGGTCACTTCCATGCCGAGCCCACCATATTCGCCAGCTGTCACATCTTGCATATCGCGGAACGTGTCGGCGTTCATATAGCTGCTATGCGGGTCGAGACTTTGCAGCATACCGTTAATCGCGTCTTCAATTAGAAGATTGTCTTCGACATCGACAACATAGTCAGAGCGCACCCGGGCCATGACATCTGCAAACAACTCGAGCTGCTTAAACGTATCGACCTTTTTGGAGCTTTCTGCGGCAATCGCAGGGCTCGCCTTAAAATTAGATGTGGCGAATAGCGCAACAGCGGCAATAGTTCCGAGTGCAGGCACGATATACTTCATAATAGCTCCAAATAGTCAGGCCGCGCACAAATAGGGAGCGCTCAGCCAGAGCTACATTTATGCGTTTTTTTCGGCCTCGTGCAAACCCTAACTTCAGTACAAAGCTGTCATCTTTGCGTGATGAGACGCTTTAGAGAGTGAGTGCTCTATCCACGCGCCGCGAAAGCATCGCCGAGCCAAGGCTTGGGATTAATCGGAGCCCCATTTTTACGCAGCTCAATATATAGCTCCGGCGCGGTGGCATTTTGCGGCATAAGTCCAACAGGCTCGCCAATTTTGACCATTTCACCTGAGTCGACAAATATCTCGCCGAGCCCCGTCAGCAGCATGAAGTAGTTCTCGCCCACGTTCAGGATGACGACATTATCATAGTTTTTAAACGCCCCCGCAAACTCGATGCGCCCCGTAAAAGGCGCTGTGACTTGGGCTTGTTTTCGCGTCGACACGGTCAAACCTTTGCGTCCGCTGCCATAACCCGATTTCAGCGTGCCTTGAACAGGAGGACGTAAATCTCCGCGCGCATCGGCAAATCGTGTGCCCTCTGGCAGGTTCAGCGGCTCTGGCGCGCGGTTCCCGCTTTTGGGTTTCACACGCGGTGTGGCCGAACCTGGCGCAGGTTTGATACGCGGGACGACATCATCAGCGGCGCGTTCAAAGCGTTTGATGAGCTCGCGTAAATCAGAGGCTTTCGCCGCGAGGTTCTTAGCGCGTTCTTGTTCGGCTTTGGCGTTTGTCGAGAGCCGCGCGGCGCGATCAGACTTTTCTTTCACGAGTGCGCGAATGGTTTTGCGTTTCTCGCTTAGCGCCGCTTCTGTCTCGCCGAGTTTTTGACGCTCATTTGCAATGTCTTCGCGGACAGAAGCGAGTTCCGTCAATTGGCTGGAAAGCGCGCGAGAGCGCTCTTCTAACTGACGCGTCAAATCCCCCATTATCATAGAGGCGCGTGCCGCACTAAGAGCGTTCTCAGACGATACAGTGACAGCCACAGCTGGGATAGTAGACAGGCGTTGCAGTGCCGCGAGAAGTTCGCTTTGCGCTTTGCGGTCATCGGTGAGCTGCCCACTGAGCCGCGTTTCCTCCCGCGTTAGGGTTGTCAGTTTTGTGTCAATTTCGCGGCTCGCTTTTTCATAGCTTGCAGATTCTGCGGCGCTGCGGCGCAAGTCTTCTTTAAATGTTAGGATTTCTGTCTCAACGCTCGCTTGTTCCGCCGCAAGCTTATCGGCTTTGGCTTTCGCCTCCGCCTCAGCGCGGGTCAGTTCATCGAGCTCTGATGGGGCAACCGTTTGCGCTGTCGCCGTTATGCTGACCGCGAGCAGCAGAGATATGAGAAGAGCCCGTAACATCAATCGCGATGATAGGGCGCGCCGGTTAAAATTGAAAGCGCGCGATAGAGCTGCTCAGACAGCATAACGCGCACGAGCTTATGCGGCCAGACCTGCGTGCCAAAACTCCAGCGAATGGCATTGTTTGGTATCTCAGAAGGGTCAAACCCGTCCGCGCCGCCAATAACAAAATGCGTTTCTGAAATGCCGTCATCGCGCCATCCAGCGAGTGTCTTGGCAATCTGGCGAGAGGTGAGGGATTTGCCGCGCTCATCCATCACGACGAGCTTATGGGTCGGGTCAAGGCCATGCAGCAATATGCGTGTTTCATCCGCGCGTGACTTTGCACTGCGCAAATCAATCTGCGTTTCCGTAACAGAAAGAAAGCCGCAAGCTTTAGATAGGCTGTCCGCGCGGCGAAGGTAATCATCAACTAACTCGCGCTCTGGACCTTTGCGGATAACACCGCCCGCGCGAATGTTTAGCCGCATGAGCTTTGCCTAATCTTCTAAAGACGGGTCAGCAGGGGCAAGCGCGCGCACGCTTTCGGGCAGGGGGACAGACCAAATCTTCTCAAGATTATAGAACGCCCGTACTTCTGGACGGAAGAGATGTAAAATCACATCGCCCGCATCAATCAAGACCCAATCAGCTGCGTCTTGCCCCTCGATACCGAGGTCGCGGTGACCGTCTTCTTTAAGCCCTTGTATGACGTAATCCGCCAGCGCGCTGACATGACGGTTAGAGCGGCCAGAGGCCACAATCATGAAATCGGCAACGGATGACTTGCCTGCAATATCAATTTCGATGACGTCTTGGGCGGAGTTCTCATCTAAAATCGCGACAATCTGATCTGAGATTTTCTTCGCCGCTTTGACGTCCGCGGTCGGACGCGGCTTGTTGTTCAGATTTACGCCCATATGGCCATTTGTGGTTTTATCAACGGGGACTTTGGGGCTATTTTTATCAATGATAGGCAGGGGAGCTCTCCATAAATTTATTACTTCGCACTTAACATGATTTGCGCGGCCTGGCTATCGCTGTGATGCACGAATGGCAGAGGATGACAGGCGGCTGAGAGGCGAGGTGATATAGGTCCAAGCGGGGGCGTGTTTGCCTGCTAAAATATGGGCTTGCGCCTCTGGCACGCGGGCATGGCGGTACTGCCGTGCCGTTTGTCCGAGGCGCGCGCGAAAATGCGGCGCGCCAGAATTGGTCGGACGCGCGATAATCGCAATCGGCATGGTGTGCATAATCTCTTGCCAGTTTTTCCAGCGTGGGAGTTGCGCAAAGTTATCTGCGCCCATCAGAAAGACAAAGCGATTTTGCGCATAGAGCCTGCGGGCGAGGCGCAACGTGTCTATCGTGTATTGCGTACCGTGATCGATTTCTAAGCGCGAGATTTTCATATGGCGCGAGAGCGGGAGTTTGCGCACAGTTTCAACGCGAGAATCGTAGCTCGGCTGTTCAGGTTTAAGCGGGTTTTGCGGGCTGACGAGCCACCAGATTTCGTCTAAGTTTAGCGCGCGCAGAGCCGTCTCTGCGACATGCAAATGCCCCATATGGGCGGGATTAAATGAGCCGCCAAATAGCCCGACTTTAAGACCGTTTTTGCGTATAGCTGCGGTGGGATTAGCCGTCACGGACGCGTTTGACCGTTGCTCGTGACGCGGTATTTATAGGTCGTGAGGTGCTGCGCCCCGACGGGGCCGCGCGCGTGTAGGCGGCCTGTCGCAATGCCGATTTCTGCGCCAAATCCGAACTCGCCGCCGTCTGCAAATTGGGTCGAGGTATTGTGCATGCAAATGGCGCTATCAACTTCGCGCAGGAACCGCGCGGCGGCGTCCGCGTATTCGCAGATGATGCAGTCCGTATGCCCGCTGCCGTAAGTCGCGATATGGGTGAGGGCGTCGTCAATACTGTCCACAAGACGCACATTGATAATGGCGGCGAGGTGTTCAGTTTGGAAATCAGTATTCGTTGCAAGCTTGGCTGTTGGGAAGAGCGCGCAAATGTCTGCGTCGCCTCGAATTTCGCAGTCTGCCTCTGTGAGTGCGTGAAGGAGTTTCGGCACCGCAACATCAGCGATCTCGCGGTCAATCAAGAGAGTTTCGGTCGAGCCGCATACGCCCGTGCGCCGCAACTTGGCATTAAGTACAAGCCGCTCCGCCTTCTCTAGGTCAGCGCTTTTGTGAACATAGCTGTGATTGAGCCCTTCGAGATGAGCGAGAACCGGGACGCGGGCATCATTTTGCACACGCGCAATCAGGCCTTTACCGCCGCGTGGGATAATCATGTCTACCGCGCCGTCAATCCCGCCGAGAAGTGCGCCGACAGCCGCGCGGTCTGTCGTATCGATATATTGAACACAATCGGTTGGCAGGCCCGCGGCCTCTAGTCCTTGACGCATCGCGCTATAAATCGCGAGGTTAGAGTGCATCGCCTCTGACCCGCCACGCAAGATACATCCATTGCCAGATTTCACCGCGAGCGCGCCAGCATCTGCCGTGACGTTGGGGCGGCTTTCGTAAATCATGCCGATGATGCCAATGGGCACACGCACTTTTTCAAAACTGAGCCCGTTATCTTCACTCCAGCTTTCGTCAATCTGGCCGACAGGGTCGGGCAGGGCGGCGATGGCGTCTAGGCCATCTGCTATGCCGTCGATACGGGCCGCGTCTAAACGGAGCCTGTCGAGCATGGCAGCGGAGAGGCCTTTGTCGCGCCCTGCCGCCATATCTTTTTCATTTGCCGTGACAATCGCGGCGCTATTGGCGCGGATGTTTTTGGCCATATTGATAATGGCTTGATTGCGGACTTCGCTGCTTGATGTGCGGAGCACATTTTGTGCCGTGCGCGCGGCGCGGCCGAGCTCTGCCATATAATCGTCGAGGGTTTTGAAATTTGAAAACTGAACACTCATAATTCTGTCACTACCAGATTATCGCGGTGAACCAAAGCGGCCCCGTTACTATAGCCAAGACGCGCTTCAATCTCACGTGAGTGGTGACCCATAATGTCGCGTGCATCTGCGACGTCATAAGAGATAAGCCCGCGCGCGAGTTCTGATCCTGTCTCTGAGATAAGTGTCACGGCGTCGCCTTTTTTAAACTCACCTGTGATTTTTGTGACGCCTGCCGCTAGGAGGCTCTTGCCTTTTGCCAAAGCCTTTTGCGCGCCCGCGTCCAATGTAAGCGTGCCTTTAATATCGAGCGCGCCGGCAATCCATCTGCGCCTCGCATTTTGCGGCAAATCAGACGCAAGGAACCATGTGCATTTTGCGCCAGACTTTAGTCGCGAGAGAGGCGCGGAGTCTGTTCCGTCCATGACGCACATATGACATCCCGCCGCTGTTGCGATTTGCGCGGCTGCGAGTTTCGTCGCCATGCCGCCTGAGCCAAAGCCCGCCTCTGCATTGACGCCGCCGCCCATCGCCATAATCTTTGGCGTGAGGTCAGTAATTTCAGGAAGGTGCTTGGCGTCCGCATTTTGACGTGGATCTTTGGTGTAAAGCCCGTCAATATCTGAGAGCAAAATGAGTGCGTCGGCGCCGACCATCTGCGCGGTGCGCGCCGCCAAACGGTCATTATCGCCATAACGAATTTCATCCGTCGCGACCGTGTCATTCTCATTAATGATGGGAATTATCGAGAGCGATAAAAGCGTCTCTAACGTCCCGCGCGCGTTCAGCCAACGGCGACGATTCTCAGTGTCTTCTAGGGTCAACAAAGCTTGCGCCGTTTGTATATCAAAGGGCTTCATCGCTTCCGCATAGGCACGTGTTAAAATCGTCTGACCTGTCGCGGCGCAGGCTTGTTTTTGCGGTAAAGTCAAGGGCTTAGCGCCTAGACCTAAGGCTTGCCTGCCAAGCGCCACGGCGCCAGAGCTGACAATAATTAATTGCTTACCGTCTGATTTCAGGGTCGCAATGTCTTTGCAAATCGCGTTTAGCCAATCCGTATTTAATTGACCTGTTTTGCCGTCAACAAGAATGGCCGAGCCAATCTTCACAACGACTCGATTGGCAGTCGATAATGTACTTAAGGCGTGCATGATTTAGGGCGACCAGCCCTTGGGCGCGGCTTCTATTTCACCGCGTTTTATGGCCGCTTGTTTCTTGCGCTCTTCGCGCGCGAGGGCTTCTTTTTCGCGGCGTTTTTGCACGTGGGAATAGACCGCGAACAAGACAGGTTTTAACCCTTGTTGCGAGACGCTTGAGATCATCAAAGGTGTTTGCCCGCTCGCGGCTTCGACGGATTTTGCGGCTTCCGCGATAGTCTCTTCATCAATCGCGTCGCATTTTGTCAGCACGACGATTTCTGGTTTTTCTTCAATGCCGCCGCCGTAATTAATTAATTCATTTCTTATGACGGTATAGTCCGCGCCAGGGTCTTCAGTCGTAGCGTCGACCAAATGCAGCACAGCCGCGCAGCGTTCGACATGACCGAGGAAGCGGTGGCCGAGCCCTGCGCCCTCTGATGCGCCTTCAATCAGACCTGGTAAATCGGCCAGCACAAAACGCTCTACTGCGCCGAGGTCAACGACCCCCAAATGCGGGTGAAGCGTTGTAAAGGGGTAGTCCGCTGTCTTGGGTGTGGCCGCCGTGACTGTTGAGAGGAAGGTTGATTTCCCCGCATTTGGCAGACCAACAAGACCTGCATCGGCGATGAGTTTAAGGCGTAGCCAGACCCAGCGTTCTTCGCCTTCTTCGCCAGGATTGGCGCGACGCGGCGCTTGATTGGTCGAGCTTTTAAAGCGTGCATTGCCCCAGCCACCATTACCGCCTTGGGCGAGCAGGGCTTTCTGCCCGTCTTCCATCAAGTCAACGAGAAGGTCATCTGTCTCGGCGTCGATGATCTGCGTGCCGACAGGGACTTTTAAAATGATGTCATCGCCGCCTGCGCCCGCACGGTCGCGGCCCATGCCGTGCATGCCTGTTTTGGCTTTGAAATGTTGCTTGAATTTATAGTCAATCAGCGTGTTCAGCGAGCCGTCTGCCACCGCATAGACAGAGCCGCCCACGCCGCCGTCGCCACCATTTGGGCCACCAAATGCGATGTTCTTTTCCCGCCGAAACGAGACGCTACCCGCGCCGCCGTCACCAGAGCGGATATAAATCTTGGCTTGGTCTACAAATTTCATGGTTATACCTTAGCCCATTTGAGCCTTTAAATCACCCAAAGCGGCAATCATGCCCGCCCCATATACATCACTGGGGCGGGGAATGAAGCCAAAAGGCGCGTAAAACGCATCTTGATCTTTTGCCGCCATCAATCCGACTGTGCAGTTCGCAGGATAAGATCTTTTTAGGTTCATCAAGAGGTCTGTCATAAGCGCCTGACCAATGCCTTTGCGGCGATGGCCTTCAATAATGATGACGTCTTGAATGTAAATATTCAAAACACCGTCGCCTATCACGCGCGCCATGCCGATAGTTTTGCCATTTAGGTCTGCGAACACGCCACATAGACTGTTGGTCAAGGCCGCCTCAGCTTGCTCTAGCGTAATCTGCCCCCAGCCGACACTATTGCGCAGCGCCGCAAAAGCGTCTGGTGAGGGCAGGGTAGATTTAAATGTGACGCTCTGCACAACGCTAAGCGTAATGCTTCAAAGCTGAGCTTTCCATATGGCGTGAAGGTATGCTCAGCCCATCATCCTTCTGCCCCCACTCATTTAGCGTAGTGTCGTCCTCAATTTCTAAGGTGAGAGTCACGCCTTTGGCTTTTTCCATACGACCCATAGAGAACCACTGTTCATGTGTGCGAGCGGCGGTGAAGCCGAGCTTGGTGAGCAGGCGCAAAGACGCGGGATTGTCCGCAAAAACGCCTGCCGCAATGCGCGTTGCGCCGAGGGTTTCGCGCGCCTCCGCAATAATCGCTTTGCAGGCTTCATACATAAAGCCGAGCCCCCAAAACTCAGGGACGAGTGAGTAGCCAATCTCTAGCGCGCTGTCTTCCGTGCGCTTGAACAGATCAATCATGCCAACGCGCACGCTGTTATGTTCTATGACATAAATATAAGCGAGTCCCCGTTCGCGACGCGAGAGATTGCGCATAATCCAGAACTCGGCTTCCATCTCGGTGATGTTTGTCGTCACTGATCCCGTCATGCGCGCGACTTCGGGTTTGCCCGCATAGCCCGCGAACCAAGCGGCATCGTCCAGCGTGAGCGGGCGCAGTGTTAAGCGGTCCGTTGTGAGTATCTGTCTCATATCAGTCTCCTGCATATAGCTTCATTCAGAAGCAGGTCTGGCACGCCGGCGCTATAGACGCCTTTTGTGACAGTTATGTTGTGCAGGGACTATATTTTGCACTCAATTCAACTTGAGACACAAAAAAGGGAAACCGAGTTGACCCGATTTCCCTGCTTGTTTGTCGGGTCGCCTCTATTGAGGGGCAACCCGTATGTTCTAGGTTGCTATTCGGCTGCTTTTGCCATCGGGGCGACAGAAACAAATGTGCGGTCATTGCGTTTGGTTGCAAATTCGACACGGCCTTCCGTCAGCGCAAATAGCGTGTGGTCTTTGCCCATACCGACATTTGTACCCGGATAGTACTTCGTGCCGCGCTGGCGAATGATAATGTTGCCTGGAATCACGGCTTGTCCGCCGGATTTCTTGACGCCAAGACGACGGCCTGCTGAGTCGCGACCGTTATTAGATGAACCACCTGCTTTTTTATGTGCCATCTTAAGCTCCTACTCTTGAAGGGAAGAACGCGTAAGCGCTCTAGCCTTTAATTCCTGTGATTTTAACGACAGTCTCGACTTGGCGATGACCTTTTTTACGGCGGTAGTTCTGACGACGCTTCTTTTTGAAGACGAGGACTTTATTGCCCTTGCGCTGCTCAATGACTTCGCCTGTGACGCTTGCGCCTTTTACGAGAGGGGCGCCGACTTTTACATCGCTGCCCTTGCCGCTCATAAGAACGTCGTCAAATTTGATTTTCGCACCGGCATCGCCGTCAAGACGCTCAACGATGATGATATCGTTTTCTGCGACTTTATATTGCTTTCCGCCGGTCTGGATAACTGCAAACATGGCCTTGTCCTTGCGTGTTCGCGCTTTGCTTTGATAAATTTGAGCAAAGTCACAAAATAAAATAGATTAAGGCCGCACGCAGTGCAGCCAAGTTGTCGGGTTTATAGAGGTTGAGTCGTCAAAGTCAACGACAGTTTTACAGCAAATCAGCGCCTATTTCTGAAATAAATTCGCCTGCGTTAGACATATAGGGGCGTCCTTTAAAAGCATAAATAAACATATAAAGATTTTTTTATATACTTTTTGTTCCAAGCTGTTATTGTAGGCATATGGAAAAGACAGCGCAAATACTCAAAACTCTTGGTCATGTCGAGAGATTACGGATTTTATCCTTGCTAAGCCACGGTGAATTAACCGTTAGTGAGCTTGTACAAATTCTCGGCCTCTCGCAGCCACGCATCACGCAATATATCAATTCGCTTGAAGCTGTGGGTATTATTGAGCGCTTGAAAGAAGGCAGCTGGGTGTTCTCCCGCTTGCGTCGAGGCAATACGGCCGTGTCGGCGATAGTCGCGACCGCGCTGACGGCGCTCCCCGCAGATGATGCCATTCTTCGCTCTGACTTGCGCCGGCTAGACGATGTCCGTCGCGAGCGCGCCAAAGCGGCTGATGCGTTTTTTGCCAGCGTTGCCAATGATCAAGGGCAGCTTGGCAATGAATATCTGCCGCAAGACGATATTGAGACGCTGATGAAAGAGATGGCGGGGCAGGGGCCGTTTAAGATGATGGTGGACCTTGGCACAGGCACGGGTCGCATCCTCGCCGTATTTGCGGATCGCGTCGAGCGCGGCTCTGGCATTGATAATAATGTCGATATGCTCAAAGTTGCACGCCACAATCTCGCGGGCAAAGGCCATGATCATTTGACGGTGCGCCAAGGCGACCTGCACGTCACGCCGCTTGAACCCGCTATTGCGGACCTCGTGACATTGCATCAAGTGCTACATTATCTTGAAGACCCGTATGAAGCGATATTAGAGGCCAGTCGCCTGTTGATAGGTGGCGGGTCATTGCTCATCGTGGACTTTGAAACCCATGTCCAAGATAGCTTCCGCGAAGATTATGCGCATAGACGCCTCGGCTTTTCTGACACAGATATTGCGGGATGGGGCGCGACAGCGGGACTGTCAGTTGCTCAGACAGAACGTATTGATTCAACCGATAAATCTCGCCCGCACGTGAAAATTTGGCGGTTAACAAAGCAAGTGAGTACAGACGCACTCGCTGTGACTGGATAATAACATGACCACTCCCATCGTTAGCTATGAGTTCTTTCCGCCTAAGACAGCGAAGTCTGCCAAAGCCTTGTGGAAATGCGTGGATCAACTCGCCCCGCTCTCACCTGACTATGTCTCTGTCACTTACGGCGCAGGGGGGTCAACGCGCGAACGCACGTTTAATATCGTCAAAGATATGGTGAGGAAGCGCGGGATTAACGCCGCCGCTCATTTGACATGCGTGGGATCAAGTCGCGAAGATATTGACGAGATCGCGGATGATTACTGGAGCGCAGGCGTGCGTCATATCGTGGCCCTGCGCGGTGACCCGCCAGAAGGTATGGACGGCAATTACACACCTACACTGGGCGGCTATGCTTATGCCTCTGACCTCGTGGCAGGGCTCAAAGCGCGCCATGATTTTGAGATTAGTGTTGCCGCCTATCCTGAGCTTCACCCTGAGAGCGGCAATTGGAGTGCTGAGCTTGATAATCTCAAGCGCAAAGTCGATGCAGGCGCGACCCGCGCCATCACCCAATTCTTTCTCTCATCTGATGTTTATTTCCGATTCCTCGACCGCATTGAAAAAGCGGGCATAAATATTGAGATTACACCCGGCATTATGATGCAGCCCAATTTAAGCGCCGTCGAACGCATGGCGAAAATGTGCCAAGTTAGCGTACCTGGCCGCTACAGCGATATGTTCGAAGGCCTTGATGATGACGATAGCGCGCGCAAAATGCTCACCGCGTCCTACGTCGCCGAAATGACAGGAAAGCTGCGCGCCCAAGGCGTGAACAGCTTCCACCTCTACACGCTTAACAAGCCAGAGATTGCGTTCGTAGTGAGCAGAGTGCTGGGCCTAACGCAGGCGCGGGGGTTTAAGCTTTCGGCTTAGGGGGTGCTTGGTAGCAGAAGTTATTCTGCAACGGGGATATTCTACCCCGCTACCCCACCAAATCATCGCAGCTTGAAAGCTCGCCGCGTATGACCGTTTTGGCGCTCCAGCGATTTGTGTTGCGGGGTTTGCCGTTTTCTATCTCACGCGGAGTGTAGCTGTAGAGGCAGGTGCCTTCGCGAAAGACCGTGAAGCAGCTGACAGAGCCTGCAAGCGGGCCTGAATAGGTGAAGCAAATCACGTCCTCAAACCCGGGTGCGCCAGAGAGTTTCCAGCGGCCAATGTCTGTGACTTTGCCTTCGCGGTAAGTCGTGAGACCGTTCTTGTGAAAGGTCTCTGTGAAATCTGACGTGCCAGAGAGCTCGCGCACGCCCTTATATGTACCGTCCATTGTGCGGCCATAGAAAGCCTCGTTCAGCGTATCGCCTTGGAGCAGGGTGAGATTGGTCGGGCCATTATTGTCGAGTGTGTAGGTTTGGGCGGTGGCGGATTGGAAAGTCAAAGCGGCGACGAGAGTGGCGAGAGTCGCGCGTAAAAATAATAAAGCGGTGCTTGAAACACACACTAAGGGTGTGTGTGTTTCAATGCCCTTGTCGGGCCAATTTTGTTGGCCCTTCATCAGCTCACAAAAATATCGCAGCTGGGGCCGTCTTCGCGGTTAGCGCCTTTGACGCGCCATAGCTCTGGGCGAATGTTGTCAGCCGTTCTAAACCAACGCGCGGAATAGCCGTAAAGGCAGCGGCCTTCTCGGAAAATATAAAAACAATGCTGCTTATTGGGGTCGAGTTTAGCGTAGCGGTAGCAGATGCGGTCTTCATTGCCTTTTGGGCCAATCAGCGTCCATTCACCGTCAAGCTTCATCCCGCCTTCGTCATAATCCGTTGTGCCGTCGATATTGTGCGTTTCGGTGTGATGGGCTTTGCCCGCAAATCCGACATTGTTGTAAGTCAGGTCGAGCGTCTGTCCCGCATAAGCTTTGCGGAGCGCGTCGCCCGTGAGTTGCGTCCACGCGCCGCTCTCTTGGGCGAGGCTCGGCACGCTTACTGACACGGTCAAAATTAATGCGAGCCAGATGTGCTTCACGAAATCATATCCTCACAGCTCGCGCGGTCGCCTTTTTTTACGCTGCGCGCTGTCCAATCGTCTTCTGTCATATCGTCTCGAAAGCTAAGTTCGAGGGCGGAGTAAAAATAGTAGCACGTCCCGAGCTGGTAAACTTGAAAGCATCCGCCCGCGATAAGCCCGCCGTCATAGCTATAGCAAACCTCGTCTTTAGGCGACACGCGCCAACGCCCTGTAACTGTGCCGCCGCGCTCTTCATAGGTGATGCCGCCGTCGGGGGCGTGAATTTCTTTATAAAATCGTCCCGGTCGTCCGAGAGCATCAAAATTATAAGCTCCTTCATGGGTCACGCCCTTAAACGCTTTGGTGATAGCTTCCCCTGTCAGGCGATCTGATAGCGGCCTGACATCGAAATCTTGGCTCTGGGCAAAAGCCGCAGACCCCGTGCATAGACTGAAAAAAAAGGTTAAGCTAATAAGCTGTGTGCGACGAAACATATCTGTTATTTAGCATGGGTTTTTGATTTGGCCATGTTACAACATATCACATGACTGCAGAAAATAACCAAGCCAATACCCCAGAGCCTGCGCGCCGAGAGAAGGTTCTGCCTGATGGCACGCGTTATGACCGCCCAAGCCAGCGTATGTTTCGCCGCTCTCGCCGTGCCGAAGAACGCCGTCGTAAACAGGCACGTGATGACGCAAATTTCTTCAAAGCCGTTTTCTCTCTTGCCGCCGTCGGCACAGGTTTTGTTTTTATACTGGTTTATCTCGCCCAATCTGGCGGCGGCGGAGGTCTCGTCGCCATGGCTCCATTGGCAGAGCCTTGGCTTGGTCCGTTTAGCAAGCTCGAGATTTTCGGAGGGCTGTTTATAGCCTTTATTGCGGGCCTTTATTTCTGGCGGATTAGAAAGCGCTAAGGGCGTAATTTTTCTACGAATATTGTCGACAGAATATAATAGCCCGCTAATACAACGCCTTTTACTGTGCCTGAAATTTTAGATACGCCAATACGTTTTCTATAGCGCACAGGCACTTCAGCATAGCGCACGTTTTGTTTTAGGGCCCGTACTTGCATCTCCACAGTCCAGCCAAATGTAGGGGCCTGCATATTCAGTGCCTTAAGCGTTGATGTTCTTATCGCGCGGAAAGGGCCTAAATCGGTAAATCGGCTTTTCCAAAACAGCATCATCAGCGCGCAGGCCAACCGGTTTCCAAAGGCTTGTTGCGGGGTAAGAGCGCCTTTCTCGCGATCACCTGTGATGCGCGACCCTATAACGAAATCTGCCTTATTGTGCAAAATGGGGGCTAGAAGCTGTGTCATGTCTTCGGGATAATCCGAAGCGTCTCCATCTAAAAATACAGTTATATCGCTCTCGCTGGCGGCTGACATTGCCGCAAGACAAGCGCGCCCATAGCCGGGCACCTCGACATAGACCGTCCGAGCCCCGAGTGCTTGCGCCGCTTCGGCTGTGCCGTCTGTTGACCCATTATCTGCAACGATGACTTCCGTGACATATTCAGGAATTTCGCCAATGACTTTTCCGATTGCGCCAACTTCATTACGGGCGGGAATAATAACGGTGATGCGCGGCGCGGCGTGGGTATCAGGACGGGACATAGCTCTCTTTCCAGTAACCGCGGCTCAGCTCAAGCAGAAGCAATCCTATCGGAACGCCAAATTGCAGAGGAACAAGCCAGTCTGTGAATAGAAGGTAATTATTTTGCTCTCCAATGGCGTAGCGCAGATAATAAATAGGCAGCATGACCGTAAGCGCGGCAACGCTGTAACGAGGCGCAAATGGAAAGAAAGCAAAGAGCCAGATTAAATACCATGGGAAGCCGGTCGGCGAGAGCAGGAAGAAAATGAATGTTAGCAGCAATAGGTGCATTGGGAGCGCCTCTATCAGCTTATGCGAGTCTGCTTGTTTCAAAAGTGGTTTGACCCCGAGCCACAAGCTAAGGCCGATACAAAAAAGTGCGATGACAATACGAGCAAGCGAGGACCACTGACTTGTGCTGAGGCCAATTGCTTGGTCGATAAGCGGGAAAAGATAGGTGTTGCGTTGCCAACTAGCAGCATAGGCTGTTGTGCCGCTTGCGTCGCCCAAAGCCAAGAGAAGCGGTAGCAAAAGAATAAAACTAAGAAAGGCTGTGAGAAGGGCGCTTGCGACATAAACCTTAGGCCGTTTTAGCCAGCTGCGAAATAAAACGGGGGCTAATAAAAGTGGCCATAACTTTACCGCAGCGGCAAAGGATAAAGCTACGGCAGCCCAAAACGGACGCGTCTTAATCAAAATAAGGCTCGCGAGTAAAAACGGAAGTAAGAGGATATCCATATGTGCGGCGTTGATGCCAGCATATATAATAAGGGGGTTAAATGCATAGAGTGTCATCCAAAGCGGATTTCGATCATAAGCTGTAAGGGCCTTTACCATCAGGAATAAGGTAAGGCCTTCTGACAGCCAGAAAAAAACCCGCAACACATCCAAATTCAAAGGGTCAATAAAGGCCGCAAGGGTGAAGACTGCAACGGCCATTGGCGGATAGATAGTTGTGTATTCTCCACTGTTGATGCGGCTGACGAAGTTCCCATTTTCAGCAGAGAGTCGTGAAAGCTTTGACAGATCATTATTTGAGCCAGCGGATGCAGACTGAATGTCATTAGGTGAATACAGATAGGGGTTTACGCTTTGCGTCGTTGCATAGCCGTCCCAGAGGTAACGGTTCCAATCATCTTCATAGATAGGCGTGGAACCAAAAAACAGGGCGCGAAATCCTAAACCTATGGCGATAGTCATAAGAACGAGCTGGCCGCTTGGTGGAGCAGGAAGAGCGCGTTTTAAAAGCGGAATAAGGCTAACCCATAGGCATCCCGCAATCATCAGGGCAGCGACAAATATTAAATAAGGGTGCGTCTGTGTGGTCGTGCCGCGCGCAAAGTCCGCTGATATAATACGCACAATTAAAAGCGCAGCCCCAATAAGGGCTGCGCAAAGGTAAATAGCTCTGTCGATTTTTATCATATTCAGCAGAGAGGAGGGGGTGGCTATGTGCCAGGAAGACTACCGCTTGTGAGCATACATGTGCCATTGTTTTGCGGTTCAGTACCGGCGGGGCAATTGGTAGGCTTCATCATTGTCGTTGGGGCCGCGCCTGATCCGTAGCTGTCCATCTTGTTCATAGGCTTTGTGTCTGAGCCATATGTTTTTGTATTTTTCATCGTGTCCATTTTATCCATAGCGTCCATAGATTTCGTGCCGGACCCATAAGATTTTACCTTTTCAGCTTTCATCTCTTCGGCCTTCATCATGTTGTCAGCGCCCATCGCGTCTTTCTTCATGGATTGCTCTTTCATCATGAGCTCTTTTTCCATTTTCTCTTTCTTTTTCATCGCTTCGATGCGTTTTTTCTCAAGCTTTTTAGCTTTCTTTATCGCGCTCGTATCTTTGGTCTGCTGGTTACGATATGTGCTGCCACCATTATATGATGATTGTGCCAAGGCGGGCGCGGCGCTTGCGGCGCAGGCCGCGATTGTGAGTAAGGCAGTTGTAGTAAATTTATTCATTGGAACTCTCCGTTTAAGAAAATACGAATTATTTCGATAGCTTGGGTTAGACGGCGGCGCGCGACAAATCAGTTAAACTTTTTTCAACAACCAAACACATATATGTGAGCACGTCGACATCACAACCAAACAAAGCATGAACAAATTAAGGCAGATAATATCTTGCTTCAAGCATAGTCGGGCCGCATTGTGCAATCATAAGAGGAGGGTAGACAACTCAAATCCTGGCTGGAGGCTTAAATGGCGAAAATTTACTTAGTTGATGATGACGAAAACATACTGACATCTGTTTCGATTTTTCTTGAAGGTGAGGGCTATGAAGTCCGTAAATTTCATGACGGGGCGAGCGCGCTAGAGGTGCTAAAATCTGATCCGCCAGACTTGGCCGTGTTTGATGTGAAGATGCCGCGTATGGACGGGCTGGAGCTTCTTCGCCGCCTGCGTCAGTCGAGCAATCTGCCTGTTATTTTTCTCACCTCAAAAGACGACGAATTTGATGAGGCCATTGGGCTTAACATGGGCGCAGATGATTATATTAAAAAACCGTTCTCTCAGCGCCTCCTCGGGGAGCGTATAAAAGCGGTGCTGCGCCGCGCAAGCACGACCTCCGTTGAAAACCCTATGCCGCAGGACGGGGACGAAAAGGTCATCAAGCGCGGACAGTTGACGCTTGACCCGAACCGTCATGCCTGTAGCTGGGCAGGGCAATCCGTGCGGCTGACCGTGACAGAATTTCTTATCCTAGAGGCACTTGCTAAGCGACCTGGCTTTGTCAAATCGCGCGACCAATTGATGGACGCGGCCTACGACGATCAAATCTATGTCGATGACCGCACGATCGACAGCCACATAAAACGCCTGCGCAAAAAGTTTCGCAAGACCGACAAGAGCTTTGATGGTATTGAGACGCTCTATGGCGTTGGGTATAAATATAAGGAAGCGTAAAGCGGCCTTCAATTTGGTGGGCGGGCTCGCATGAGTACTCCGCCACCAAAGACTGCCGTCACTTCAACCTCAATGGCCAAACGCCGACATAAACGCAGAGGGCCGCGCCGTTCGGTTCTCGCCTCGCGATTAACGCGCGCGATTTTTCTCTCAAATCTCATTGGTTTGTTAGTGCTGGCGATTGGCTCGCTGGCGATGAACCGTTTTGAAGAAGGGTTGATTGAAGCTAAGGTCGACACGCTGCGGAGTTCCAGCGCTACGGTATCAACACTTATGGCCGATAGCGCGACAGGCTACGGCCTTGCCGCAAAGCTTGATGTCGAGAGTGCGAAATCTATCCTGCGCGAGATAAATATTCCGCCTGCGTGGCGCGTACGCTTGTTTGATGGGTCGGGTTTATTATTGGTCGATAGCGCGCAGCTTGAGGACGAAATTTCCGTTAGCGAGCTTGCACCCATCATTGAAGAACAAGCGCCGCCGACATGGCAAGAAGAATGGGAATCTAAGACGCGCGCCTATGTGAAGAAAACGCTGCATAACCTGCCATGGCGCGTGAAGCGCCGAGATCGTTTGCGTTGGGACCTCAAAGGCGATGTGCGCACGGCGCTCGATGGGGATATTGTTGCGGGTCAGCGCTATAATGAGGGTGACGAACTTATCGTGACTGTCGCGCAGCCCGTGCGACGCGTGCAGCAGGTTTTAGGCGTTGTCTCATTTGAATCAGAGGATATTGACAGTATCGTGCGGGCCGAACGCCGCGCGCTTGTGCCGTTTATTGGGCTCGCGTTTTTGGCGACTGTGCTGTCATCCCTGGCACTGACGCTCTTTATTGCGCTGCCAATGCGGCGTCTTGCGCGCGCCGCCGAAGAAGTTACGCGTAGTTCGCGAAATCGCGACGCCATTCCCGACCTCTCGCACCGCCAAGATGAGATTGGGGATTTGTCAGTCGTGCTGAATGAGATGACGCAAGGGCTTTACCGACGCGTCGATGATATCGCCAATTTCGCGGGCGATGTGGCGCATGAGATTAAAAACCCGCTAACATCCCTGCGCTCAGCCAGCGATACGCTGCGCGGTGCGCGCACCGATGAACAGCGCAAGCAATTGCTGGACGTTATTCAAAATGATGTGGCGCGCATGGACCGGCTTATTTCTGATATTTCCAAAGCGTCTAAAGTCGATGCAAATCTTGCCAAAGAGACAGCGGAAACCGTGGACGTCACTGTGGTGCTGCAAAACCTTGCGCAGTTTTACGAACAGTCTCAAACCCATGCGCAAGTCTTATTCGTGCCTGACCCGACTGTGAAAGACCCCTTGCTTATTCGCGCCTTTGAATCACCCTTTGCGCAGGTCTTCCGTAATTTGATTGATAATGCCATCACCTTCAGTCCTGAAGGTGGGCAAATCATTTTGCGGGCCTCTCATGATGTTCATGACGGGCGCGACGTTGTCGTCTTAACAGTCGAAGACGAAGGCCCAGGTATTCCCGATGACAACCTTGAGACTGTGTTTGAGCGGTTTTACACAGACCGCGCAAAGGGCTCTCAATTTGGCTCTCATTCTGGATTAGGGCTGGCTATTTGCCGTCAAATTGTGACCGCGCATAAGGGCCGCATTTTTGCGATGAACAAAGATCCTGAGAAAGATAACTCCACGGGCGCACGCTTTGTGATTACGCTGCCTCGTCAAAGCGGGGGTGTGACCAAGCGCAGCTAGCGGCGCAAAGCGGCAGTAAAATAAAAGCTGTGTTTTGTTAGCTTTTAACTTTGCAAAGCGCGAAATAGTTGTTTTACTGACCTTTCGTATTAACCGCGCAAAGGGCACGCTGTGATCGGACTTGTGATTGTAACTCATGGGCAACTCGCCACAGAGCTACGCCGTGCGACAGAGCATGTTGTGGGCGAACAGACCCATATGGCAACTGTTTGTATTGGGCCTGATGATGATATGGAACGCCGCCGCGATGAAATTCGCTCTGCCGTGCGTAGCGTAAGCGCGGATAAAGGTGTCATAATTCTCACTGATATGTTTGGCGGTACGCCGTCTAATCTCGCGATTTCCATGCTCGTTGAAGGCAAGGTCGAGGTCGTCGCAGGCGTAAACCTGCCCATGCTGATTAAGCTCTCTCAAGCACGGCGTGAAGCCGACCTTATGGCGGCGGCGGAGACAGCCAAAGATGCAGGGCAGCGCTATATTGCTATCGCGTCGCAGATATTGGCGGGTGCATAAAAAGTGAGTGCCCAAACGGTTTCGCGGCGGGTCACTCTGGTCAATAAGCGCGGCCTTCATGCGCGCGCCTCAGCCAAATTTGTCGCCTGTGTCGAGCAATTTGACGTGAGCGTCGAAGTCACCTCGCATAATGATGTGTGCGCCGAAACGGTCGAAGCCGACTCTATCATGGAGCTTTTAATGCTCGGCTCTGCTTGCGGTGAAGATATTACCATTACTGCGACAGGTAAGGACGCCCAAGACGCGACAGACGCGCTAGCCGCTCTTGTCGAAGATCATTTCGGAGAGGGCGAGTGATACACACGCGCCTTTTTAGGTTGATTACAGCAGGTGTGTTCCTAGGCCTTCTCACATCGGCCTGCGCCTCAACGGATGTCTCCGAAGGCACCTTCAAACCTAAAAGCCAATATCCGCCCGACCCTTGGGTGAAGGGCTATTCTAATCCTGACGATTGTTTGGGTGGAGAGAAACTCGCCGCGATTGATTTCGCGCTACCAGACTATCCGCGCAAAGCCTTTCGCTCTGGTCGACAAGGCTGGGTGATTGTGCGCTTGGATGTTAATGCGCAAGGCGATACCGAAAACGTAAAAATTGAGCGCGCCGTACCGGATTATGCTTTTCCAGATAATGCCCGCCGCGCCGTGCAGAATTGGCGTTTCGAGCCCCCCGCAGGCGGCGCGCTACAAAACTGCCGCGTCTTGCTGCGCTACCGTTTTGGGACCGTCACGCTTGGGGGTTAGGCTGGGGTGAAATCTCCTGCGCTTATTAACGTAAACGAAAGCGCTTTACGCTAGAATGACCGCAATTGTGGGAGTGTAATGTGAGCAAACCAAATATCATACCAGTGATTATGTCGGGCGGTGCGGGCAGTCGCCTTTGGCCTGCCTCACGTGCGGATTATCCGAAACAGCTTTTGCCGCTGATTACGGATAAGACGATGGCGCAAGAAACGGCGCTGCGCGTAACGGGGCACGAGTACACAGCCCCTGTTTTCATTTGTAACGGCGCACATGCGACCGCTATTTCCGAGCAGATGGACGCCGTTGGTAAACCGCCGCTTGCGATTATTACTGAGCCTGTGGGGCGTAATACGGCCCCTGCTGCTATTGTTGCGGCTGAGTTTGCGAAAACGCAGGGTGAAGATAACTTGGTCTTACTATTACCAGCCGACCACCACGTCACAAAACCTGACGCCTTTCGCAAAGCCGTGGCGGCGGCAGTGCCTGCGGCGCAGGAGGGCTATCTGGTAACCTTTGGCATTGCGCCAGACGGGCCAGAGACAGGCTATGGCTATATTGAACGCGGCGCAAAGATAGATAGCGACGCTTACGCCGTAACAGCCTTTCGTGAAAAACCCGATGCGCAAACCGCAGAGCGCTATATCGCCTCTAGAAACTATGATTGGAATGCAGGCATTTTCCTCTTCTCACCTCGTGCGTTTCTGGCAGAGATTGACAAATTTGAACCTAAAATGGGGCGGGTCGCGGCCAAATCCTTGGCGACGGCACATAAGCATGGCGTCCAATATGACCTTAATAAAGAGGTGTTTGAAACCTGCCCTGGCGAGTCGATTGACTATGCGGTAATGGAGAAAACCGACAAGGCAGCCGTTGTACCCTGCGATATCGGCTGGAACGATATCGGCTCATTTAAAGCCTTACATGACGTGACAAAGGATAGCTCTGGCCATGCGGTGAGCGAGGGCACAATTCTCGTCGAGGCGCAGGACTGCTTTGTGCTATCAGACGGCCCCGTGGTGAGCGTCGTCGGTCTGTCAAATATCGGCGTTATCGTCAAAGACGGCGCCGTCATGGTGCTTAATCTGGATTCCGCACAGCAAGTTAAAGCCGTTGTAGATACACTTAAAAAAGACGGGCGCAAAGAGCTGTTATAGCCTCTACTGTAACTCATGTTTGTCAGTAGCTTTCAAATCCGCTAAGGCCGCATGGTCAGGGATGAGGCCCGCCGCTTAGGTCACAATGTCTTCATTATTTGACCCTAAATATATGTAAATCGGGGGCAAGCTTTTTGCATAGGTTTGATTATGAGCAAGATGAAAAAGAAATATTTTGGCACAGATGGCATTCGCGGCAAAGCTAATGTCGGCACACTTACCCCTGATAACGTGATGCGCCTTGGTATGGCGGCGGGGAAATATTTCATCCAAAACTCTAAGGGCCGCCCCTCTGTCGTGATTGGGAAAGACACGCGGCTTTCAGGTTATATGATTGAAAATGCACTAGCGGCAGGCTTTATCTCTGTGGGAATGGACGTCAAGCACTTTGGCCCCTTACCGACGTCTGGTGTCTCACTGATGACGCGCACTATGCGCGCCGATCTTGGCGTGATGATCACCGCGTCTCACAATAAGTTTTACGATAACGGCTTTAAATTTTTCGGTCCCAATGGCCGAAAACTGTCTGATGAGGCCGAACACGCCATTGAAAAAATTAGCCATGACGGGTGGAAAGAAGGTCTCGCGACGTCTGAGCATCTTGGCAAAGCGAAGCGTTTTCATGATGTGCAGGCGCGGTATATTGAAATCGTCAAAAGCACATTCCCGAAAAACCTTGACCTTTCAGGCCTGAAAATTGTTATCGATTGCGCCAATGGTGCAGCCTATAAAACAGCCCCAGAAACGCTGTGGGAGCTTGGCGCGGACGAAGTTATTCCTATTGGTATTTCGCCAAATGGCACGAATATCAACGCGGGCTGCGGTTCTACGGCGACAGAGCTGATGGCGAAAACCGTTGTTGAAAACGGCGCGCACCTTGGCATTGCGCTAGATGGTGATGCTGACCGCATTATTATGTGTGACGAAAACGGCACTATTATCGATGGGGATCAATTGCTCGGCTTAATTGGCACAAGCTGGCAGAAAAGCGAGCAACTCACCCAAAATGGTATTGTTGCCACAGTCATGTCAAACCTCGGACTCGAGCGTTATCTTACGTCCCAAAAACTAAACCTTTTGCGCACGGATGTGGGTGACAGACATGTTGCGGCGCGTATGCGGGCGGATGGTTATAATGTTGGCGGAGAGCAATCAGGCCATATCCTCATGACAGATTTCTCCCCGACAGGAGACGGCACAGTGGCGGCTTTGCAAGTGCTCGCCGAAATTCAGCGCCGCGGAAAACCTGCCTCTGAGATTCTCAAAGTCTTTGAGGCCGTGCCGCAAATGCTCAAGAACGTGACATATGATGCGGGTGCGCCGATGACGGATAAAAACGTGCTCGCCGCGATTGAAGATGCGCGCCTTGCGCTCGGCAATTCGGGTCGCGTGCTTGTGCGTGCCTCTGGTACTGAACCCGTCATTCGCGTTATGGCCGAAGGCGACGACTTGTCCAAAGTTGACAGCGTGACCGATGACATTGTGAATGTCATTCGCAATTTGGCGGCTTAAACCTTAATTGAAATGGCAGGGACGCAAATCCCCGCTTTCAAAATCGCCAACTTCACGTTAAGTCCCTTTTAAGACTTGCGCGGCCCCTCTAGGGGGCCTTTATTGTAGCGTGCCTTTAGCGGGATAGGCGGGCCATATGCGGATTGGGGATTTGTCACTTTGCTGTCGGACCAGACACAGCTGATTTTAATGATAATCACAGCAGGCGCAGTCTTGCTGGCGATTATATCGTTTATGTTCGCGCTCAATTCTCGTGTGGGTGCGCGTTCTGATAATCGCGGCTGGAAAAAACGGGCTACAGACCTTGACCAAAAACTCGCCTCAACTGAGGCCGTCTTTGGCAGTTACCCTGGACTTGTGCTTGTGTGGGAAGAAACCATACCTGACCCGAACGGTGGGTGGGGAGAGCCACGCATGTACGGCTCACCCGCCGCGCTCGCCTCCGTTGGACGCTTTGCCGAAAATGGCCGACCCCGTGAATTTGTAAATCGTATGCTTGATGGACTCGCGGACCTCGACACCATTGGCGAAGACCCAGAGTCTGCCACACTGCGCGTCAACCTCATGCAGCTTCGCCGCGAGGGCCAAGCTTTTTCTGTCTCTATAGTCTTGCCAGGCGGGAATGTCATCGAAGCCGATGGACGTCCAGCTGGGCGCCAAGGCGTGCTTTGGTTAGAGGATGCCTCTATTCGCGGCGAAGACGAACGCACCGCCATTAGCCGTTTTGAGAACCACCGCCTCGCGGCAGAGGACGACCCTGTTGCTTTTGTTGAAATGATGAGCCGCGCGCCGTTCCCGCTTTGGCGTATCTCTGGCGTGGGCAAGCTAAGCTGGGTGAATGAGGCCTATGTCAAAGCCGTGGGCGTAAGCTCTGTAATGGAGGTGCTTAAAGAACAAATCCACCTAGACGCAGAAAGCGCGCAGCAGGCTGAAACTGCGCTTCAATCTGGGGAGCGGGTTGAAGGTGATCGCCCCATCATTATCAACGGACAGCGTAAAACCATGTCGGTCACGCTTTTTCCTGTCAGCGGCGGTGCGGCAGGTATCGCAACGGATGCCTCAGAAGCTGACGGCCTCCGCGAAGCGCTAACCCGTCACATGCGCGCCCATGATGAGCTTTTGAACGTCATGGACGAAGCCATTGTAATCTTCGGCGCAGATCAGCGCATTTCTTTTCACAATAAAGCTTTCGCTGAGATGTTTGATCTCGAAGAGGGCTGGGCACAAGACCGCCCAAGTCATAGCGAGTGGCTTGATCACTTGCGTGAAAAGCGCCTTGTGCCGGAACAGTCAGATTTCTCAGAGTGGAAGGCGGGAGAGCTCGCGCTTTACACTGATTGGCCAGATGAAGTCCCTGCTGAGATTTGGGGATTGCCAGATGAACGCACAATCAGGCTCGCGAGATTACGCGACCCACGCGGCGGCATTTCTCTACTGTTTTCTGATATTACGCAGACAGTGACGCTGCAAAGTCAGCTGGGCACGCTAATTAATGTGCAAAAAACAACGCTTGATCGTCTCTCAGAAGGTATCGCCGTGTTCGGCTCTGACGGACGTCTTAAAATTCATAATGCGGCCTTTGGCAAGATCTGGAAGCTATCAGAAGAGCGCTTAAAAGACGCCCCGCGTTTCCGTGATCTGATTGAAGACAGTCTCCCGCTTTATTCCGATAAAGCGTTTTGGTCGGAAATGGCGGCGCGGACCACGGACCCGAACCCCGATGTGCGCCGCCATGTAGAAGGCGAAATTGTCACGGGTGAGGACAAAACACTGACATGGCTCTCGCGCCCGCTGCCAGACGGAGCGACGCTAATTGCGTGGGATGACGTTACGCGCGCGCGTCAAGCGGAAGCTGCCCTGCTGGAGCGCGCCGAAGCGCTTGAGCAAGCCGACCGCCTCAAGTCGGAATTCGTCGGTCATGTCAGCTATCAACTTCGCACGCCGCTCACGACAATTACTGGCTATGCGGATTTTCTGCAAAACAACGGCGCAGGCGAGCTAAATGATAAGCAATCTGAATATATTTTTGCTATCCAAAGCGCGTCTGAAGATCTCGCAAAAACGATTGACGATATCCTCGATATCGCGGCGATCGAGGCCAATGTACTTGATCTCGAACTGGGTGATGTGCGGATTTATGACATGCTTGACCACGCGCTGGATTATGTCGCGACCAAGGCTGAAGATACCAAAATTTCGCTTAAGCTCGACTGTGATAAAGACATTGGCATCATCCGCGCAGATGAAACACGTCTGAAACAAGTGGTCTATAACCTGCTTTCTAATGCGCTGCGTTTCACCAAACCGGGCGGGCAAATTGTGCTCGGCGCGAACCGCGGAGAGGGCGGCGGCGTGACGCTTTATGTTAAAGATGACGGCGTTGGCATCCCATCAGAGCGCCAACCGCAAGTGTTTGAAAGTTTCCGCAGTTCGCGCGGTGGCACGGGGCTTGGCCTTGCGCTCGTGCAGCGCTTTATCGAAGCGCATGGCGGCTGGGTAGAGCTGGAATCAGAAGAGGGGCAAGGCACGCATGTCACCTGTTACCTGCCAAATGAAGCGCCGAGTGAGGCTGGCCATCCCGAGTTTAATTTCAAGATTGTTGGGTAATTAATTTAGTTGCAATTGGCTCAGCTTGGCGTAGAGCCCGCCACGTGTTTTTGACAGCGATTTATGTGTACCGCTTTCCACAACCTTGCCACCATTGAGGACATAGATTTTATCAGCCTTGGTCACTGTCGAGAGACGGTGTGCGATGATGAGAGTCGTGCGCCCCTTTGATAATCTCTCCAGCGCGGCTTGCACTTTGGATTCTGATTCTGTGTCGAGCGCGGAGGTGGCTTCATCAAGCAGCAGTATTGGCGCGTCGCGTAAGATGGCGCGCGCGATGGCGAGGCGTTGTCTCTGTCCGCCAGAAAGCGTGCCGCCGTCCTCGCCAATGATAGTGTCATAACCGTCATTAAGGGAGGTAATAAAATCGTGCGCGTCTGCGGCTTTGGCAGCGGCGATAATGTCTTCACGTGACGCGGAGAGGTCGCCAAAGCCGATATTCGCGGCGACGCTATCGTTAAACAGGGTCACATTCTGGCTGACCAAGGCCATAGCACGGCGCAAGGATGTCAGTGTAATCTCACGCACATCTTGCCCGTCAATTTTGACCGCGCCGCTGCTCACATCATAAAGGCGTGGGATGAGGTTCATGAGTGTTGATTTTCCACCACCTGACGGACCCACGAGGGCAACGGTTTCGCCTGCTTTAGCAGACAGACTGACACCGTTCAGCGCTGTTGTGCCGTCAACGTAATTAAAACTGACATTATCTAAGTCTATATCGCCTTTGGGCTCTGGAAGCGCGCGCGCGTTCAGCGCATCAACAATCGTGGGAGTTTCGTCGATGACTTCAAAGATACGCGACAGGGCTGACAGCCCTTCTTGCACGACATTATTGAGTGTGCCGAGCGCGCGAATACGCGGCGATAGCAGCAGCACCCAAGTCAGCACAGCCGCGATAGAGCCCGCCGTCGCGAGGTTCGAGCTGACTTGCCACACGCCAAAAATCACAATGCCTGCAATCGCGAGACCGCCCACGACTTCAAGAATGGGATCAACACGCGCCTGTTCTGTGATGAGTTTAAGGTAGCGGCGAATACGCTCGTCAAAACTGTGGTCGAGCCGCTCCGTCTCGCGCGCCTCTAGCCCGTATGCGCGCACCATACGCGCCCCGCCGAGGCTTTCTTTAAGCTCGCTTGTGATAGTACCAATATGGGCCTGGACGTCTTTGGCATCCCCGCGCAAGCGTTTGGATATTGCGATAATCGGCCAAGCGGCGAGGGGATAGAGCACGCAGATAAGGGCCGTGAGTTGCCAATTACTCCACACCATCATGATGAGGATAAAGACAATCGTCAGCACGTCTTTCACGACATTTGACAGCGCGCGTACGAGTGCGCCTGAGAGGACGGTGACGTCATTGGTAAATTTAGAAATTAGATTGCCAACGGGCTCGCGTGCAAAGCTCGCGTAATCTGCGCGGTGGCTTGCGCTGAACATGCGCTTTTGTAATTTGCCGACGGCGTTGAGCGCGATGGAGTTGGCGAGGATGCGTTGCGCGTAATTTGAGATCCCTGACAGTAGAGTGATACCGAGCAAGATAGGGAGAACTAGCGCGGCATAAGACTTGGCTTGCGCAAAGCTATCAGTCGTCTCACCCTCAACGGAAGACAGCGCATTGGCTTGGTCAACAATATAGCCAACAACCAGCCCGTAACAAGCCGTGGCCGCCGCCAGTATCACCATGAAAATTATGGCGAGAAATAGCTTTGATTTTTGCGGCCAGATATAGCCGCGCCACAAACGCGCGATGAGTTGCTTGTCTGTGAACGCAGGTGTCTTGTTAGCCAATGAAGCCGTCGCTATCAGGGTCAATCAGTTCATGGGCGTGCAAAATGAAGTAACGCATATGGGCGTTATCAACTGTGCGCTGGGCCGAGCTTTTCCACGCCGCATGTGCCTTTTCAAAATTCTCATAGGCGCCCACGAAATGCATTTTCGACAGATCAATAAATTCTGTCTTCATCGGGTCAACAAGTTCACCGCCAAACACGATATGAAGAAGCTGGTTCGGATTGTCTTTTCGGTCTGTCATGCGGGTCCCCATATAGGCAAAGTCTCGCGATGGATTATCGGACTTAGCCGCTTCTTCCATCAATGTTTTCACGCGCTTACTTATCAAAGGCATGAGCGTAGTGCCAGCACAAATCACGCCAAGCTCAGATGTGCTTTTGGCGTCATAGCGAAAGGCGTCTCCGCGAAGATTGGTAATCTGCGCGCCTGCTTCGCGAGCAATAAGCTCAGCCGCCGCGAGGTCCCAGTCAGATTTAGGCGTGAAGGCCACTGTCGCGTCCGCTTTACCGCAAGCCACAAGCGCGATGCGGTAAGCCATAGAGTTTGCGATCGTCACATTCATTTCGGGCCAACCGAGGCGGCGGAATTTGCGAGGATATCCCACCATATGACAGCCTTCGAGCTGCGCTCTTGATGACGGTCTTATCGGCTTATTATTCAGCGTCGCGCCGCCGCCTTTTACAGCCGTAAACATTTCATCTGTCAGCGGATTATAAAGCGCGGCGACAACGGATACGCCGTCTTGGATAATCGCGACAGAGACTGCGAAGTTAGGCGAGCGTTCGATAAAGGCGCGTGTGCCGTCAATCGGATCGACAACAAATGTACGTGGACAAGCATGGCGCGAATGGTCGTCTTTGGTTTCTTCTGATAGCCAGCCATAATCAGGGCGTAGCGCGCGCAGTGTTTTGGCGAGATAATCATTTACCGCAATATCGGCGTCTGTGACGGGATGGTCTTTGACTTTATCCCAAATTTTAGCGTCACCTTTTTTATAGGCCGCCCTCGCAATCTCGCCTGCCGCGCGCACGGCGGGTTCTAAGATTGCGAGATCTTCGACGAAGGGGACGCAAATGTCATTAGCTTCCGGCAAGCGTCAAACCTTCGACCAGAACACTCGGTGCGCATTTGCTGCCATCAAATTTTAAATCATTTGCGGCAATGAGTGAGCTATAGACGTCAATAAGATTGCCAGCGATTGTGATTTCATTGACAGGCGTGGTGCGCTCGCCGTTTTTAATCTGAAAGCCTGATACGCCGACAGAGTAATCACCTGTGTTGTTATTAAGCGACGGGCCAAACATTTCGGAAATCAACAGCCCATTACCCATTAGTTTGTATAGCGCGTCTGGGGTGAGCTTGCCCGCCGCGAGCCAGCTATTGGTTGATGAAATTCCTGGTGGTCCGCCAATACCGCGCATGGCGTGCCCCGTTGTTTGGAGGCCCAATTGTTTGGCGGTGCTGCAATTGAGAAGCCACGTCGTGAGTTTACCGTCTTCGATAATGTTGCGGCGTTGCGTCGCGACGCCTTCGCCGTCCCACGGACGCGAACCATGGCCGCGCTTAAGTGTGGGGTCGTCGATAATGTTGATATCGGGCGAGAAAATTTGCGCGCCCATTTTGTCTTTGAGAAACGAGGTGCCGCGCGCAATGGATGTGCCAGAAATCGCGCCAAAGACGGCCGCTATAAGACTGTTGGCGACGCGCCTGTCAAAGATGACGGGCAGGGCGCCTGAGGGCATTTGCGTTGCGCCAAGCCGCGCGACTGCACGCTCGCCCGCCTCCCGGCCAATGGTGTCGGGGCTCGGCAAGTCTTCAAACCAACGCGCCCCTTCATAGGAATAATCGCGCTCCATCGCGCCGTCTTTTTCAGCGATAGCGACGCCAGAGAGGCCGTGGCGTGAACTCCGCCATCCGCCAGAAAAGCCGTGACTGGTTTTGAAGTAAATGGCGGAGCTTGAAAAGCTTGCAGAGCTGCCTTCCGCGCGGTCAACGCCTTTGACTGCGGCCGTCGCGGCCTCGACATCATGCGCGCGCGATTTGAGCTTTGCTGGCGTCATCAGCGTGTCGTCATAAAGCTCTAGATCAGGCGGATTTTTCTGTAAAAGTTCCGTTGGGGCAAGACCGCAATACGGGTCTTCTGGCGCGAGCTTCGCCATAGCCACAGCCCGTTCGACGAGTTTGTCAATTGACAGCGAGGAGAGATCAGAGCTTGAGACGCTCGCTTGACGCTGTCCAACCATCACGCGCAGGCCAATGTCCTTGCCTTCGCTATTATCGACGTCTTCTAGCGCGCGGTCTCGCACGGTAACGGAAAGAGAGCGACCATGGGTGGCGATGGCGTCGGCTTGATCTGCGCCGTAAAATTTCGCGCGCTTCAGCAGAGCGTCGAGCACGGGCGCGAGCGCAGTTTCTGAAATAGGTGCGTCAGCTTGATGTGTAGGTTTTCCCATGTCCGCTCTCTTAGGTCGTAATGATAAGATAAATGAGCGAGGCCGCCATGCCGACATAAGACAAAAGCGCAGTGACAGTGCCAATTAAGCGGCCTTGTTTAAGTGTGCCCGCCATGCCCATCGCATGAAGCACACGTCCTATTGTGAAGCTTGCGCCAAAAATATGCAGCACAATCGGCAGCGCTGAAAGGCTGGCAAGGGCGAGCAAGCCGACCAGTAGAAGCGGCGCATTTTCTGTAAAATTACCATGGGCGCGAATACGCGAGATAAGGTCTTTGTCACCGCCGTCGCCAAGGTTTATCTTTTTGCCAAGACGCACTTGTCCGACGCGGAACATAAGAATAGGCGCGAGGATAAGGTTGATGGCCACATAGAGGGCAACAATTTCAAATAAAGTCATAGGAGGCTCTTAAAGTTTTTCTCGATTATTTTGCGGTTTTTGATGCCTGTTGAATGGCCGACAAATGTGTGTCTATGGGCTGTGCCCCTTGGACGACAAATTGTCCATTGTAAATAAATGTCGGAACCGCATTTATGCCGAGATTTTGAAAATGTTGGCGCTCAGTCTCAACAGCCCCCTTATCTTTGTCGCTCGCGAGTAAATCTTTGATGAGGGCTTTATCAAGACCAACTTCGCCCGCGAGCTTTGAAAGCACGTCTATATCGCCAATATCCAGATTGTCCGTGAACGCGGCTTTAAATAATGCGTTCGCCATGTCGTCTGCAACGCCTTGCCCCTGCGCCCACCGTATAAGGCGGTGCGCATTAAGCGTGTTGGGGCGCATTTTAATCCCAGAGAAATTAAACAAAATACCGGCTTCTGGTCCAGAGGCTTCGAGATGTTCGCGCATAGCCGTCCAACGACTGCCTGGACCTGCCTCGCCAAATTTCGCGCGCATATAATCTTTGTAAGGGACGCCCTCCTTAGGCACGTTGGGGTCTAGCATATAAGGGCGCCATGTGAGCTCAATATTTTTGCCTGATAGGCGTGCAGCTTCGTGAAAATACTTTGCGCCGAGCCAACACCACGGACAAATAACGTCCGACACAATGTCGACCTTTAGAGTATGCAGCTCAGATGTTACCGAGTCTGCCTGCATTATCCTTCAACATTTGAGACGGAAAGGGATAGGAATTTCATGACCGCATCAACCTCACTATCGTTGAGGCCTTTAACAAGCTTTTCATTAAAGGCACGAAAGTCATTCATAACTGTCTCTCGCACGCCCCATCCTTTAGTGGTGAGGGAAACGGTTTTTGTACGACGGTCATCATTGCTATGCCCACGCATGACGAGGTCTGCTTCTTCCATGCGTGAGACGAGGCCTGTAATGGCGGAGTTGTTACGCCCAACACCTTCAGATAACTCGCTCAAGCGGCAATTGTCGTGATAGCCGAGGTAGATCAGCACGGCGGCTTGCGACGTCCCAACCTGAGAGCGGGACGAAAGATGCGCGTCCGCAGCTTTTGCAAGCTGGGTATGGGCGCGGTCGAGCATAAAAAATAGGCGTCTATCGACAGGGCGAGCAATAGCCATAACGTCTCCTCTTAGAGACAGTTATTACGCATACGAAAGAATATGTCAAAGAGCAGTTGCAGATAATAAGCTAGCGGCGTGTTTGTCTTTTACATAGCTGTCTGGCGCAGGTTTATTTGACTTCAATTGTGGCCGAATAACCCGAGGCTGTGAGTTCGAATTTGGCTTCTTCCCATTCAGGCTGGCTGAACGGATCGCGCGCATTTTGGGAAAAGCCGTAGTCCTCGGAGGGAGCCCCGATGATTGACAGGTCAATTTCTTCGTCACCGTCTTCGTCATGCAAGACTTTAATGGCGTAGGTGCCTGCGCTGAGTGTCTCAAACTGGGTGGAAACAGTGCCCGTCTTGGCTTGAATAATTTTTTCCGCAATAGGCGTATCAGATGCGTAGTTTTCTGCTGAGTTGAACACGCCGATAAGGATATCACCTTCTGCCGAGTCGATATCGGTAATATTGACCTGAAGCGAAACGAGCTGTGCTGACATTGGCTTTGCGGGATTAGAAAGCTCTGCCGCCTGAACTGTAAAACTGTCGAGGGAATAGCAAAAAAGGCTTGCTGCGAAAATGACGACGAACGATTTATGAGTAGTTTTAATCATGTTATTACTACGGCCCGCCGTCGTAAAAGTTCCAATAGCTTATAAATCTGCGTCTAGCGCATTCGCCTAGAAATAGACATGAACTGGAGAGAGTTCTTGTAATCGGCATTTTATTAAGGCATTATTAACCAAGTCTTGTTGGCGGTTCGCCTGCAAATACTTTCTTGAGGCTGCGAATGGATCAAAGCCTCTGTCTCACGTGGGGGAGACAACCGTCGCTGCTGGGGCAGAGCGGTCAATTTTATTGGAGGGCAAAATGTCAAAATCCAACACTCTTATTAAACTTATCTTGGCCGCAAGTGCGATTTCGCTTGCTGCCTGTGCAACAACAGCTTCAACAGGAACGGGCGATACTGTCGTTGCAATGTCGGCTGCAAGCGCACCACAAGGCTATAAATGCTGGAACGGCTGCATGAAGCTTGACCTCGCGGATTGTCCGCAAGAGCCGCAACCTGTCTCAGAAGTACAGTGCTGGGACGGATCAATCGTCTCTGAGGTATCGCAATGTCCAGTACAGCAGACCACAGCCTGTTGGGATGGCTCGCTTGTCACAGACGCGTCGCAATGCCCTGCACAGCCTGTCACTCGGTCGTCTGAGTCGATTGCCTCACTCTGTGGTCAGGAATACCGCTCTGAGACAATCTACTATGAATTTGACAAAGGTCGCTCAGCCGAAACGCAAAGCAAAATCAACCGTATCCTCGATATTGGTGAGTTCTGTAACGTCGAAAACATCACCGTTGTCGGGCATACAGATACATCAGGATCTGCGGCTTACAACCAGACGCTTTCAGAAAAGCGCGCGGCTGATGCGCGTGATGAGCTTGTTCGTGATGGTGTAAATCCAAACATTATTACGTCAATGGGTCGCGGCGAGACAGAAAACTTCATCGACCGGGGTGACGGCGTCAAAGAAGAGCTGAACCGCCGTACTGAAGTACTTATCAAGCTAGCCGAAACAGGCGGCATGATGGTCAATAACTAGTTACAAGGTGACTTTTAAATTCAAAGCGCGGCCCTAAGGGTCGCGCTTTTTTTGTGCATATTGCAGAGTGAAGACGACATCTTGCCAAATAGAACGCAATGAATTCGCGCGTGTGGCACGCAGAATAAAAAAAGCTTAGGGCCAGCATGCGCTGACCCTAAGATTGATATTAACCCGCCAGAGGCAGTTCAAAATTTTGGTTTTGCGCGATGTGTGGGGCAGGATTATCACTCGGTACTTTTGGTGCGGCGCGCCATTTAAATATTTTCGCAAGCGCACTTCCCTTCGTGCAATACCAACGGCGCACGGATGGGTCCCATCTTGCGCCAAGGCGTTTGGCAAGGTCACGGTCTTCATAAGAGACATTCAAATATTGTTTGGTCATAATTACCTCTCATCTGGTGGCTGATACAAAGATAATGTTTCAGCCTTACCTTTGTTCCAGAACAAGAACATAACAAGAACATATAAATTGTGTCAATATTATTTTGCATCTCGCCTTTATGCTATAGCTGCGCGCAAATACCTTGTGATTTGGCCTGTCGTGATTATCTTGAATATAAAGGAGTCGCTATGGCTGTTACACGTCACACATCAAAGATATTTACATCACTCATTGGGGCGTCCATTTTCATGAGCGCCTGTCAGCCGACAGAGCCGCGCAATCCCGTTGTAGAGAAAGGCCCTCAAACACTCCACGAACGCACGCTGACGCTCGACACTCATGTCGATATTCCGCTTAATTATATGACAGAGATTGACCCGGGTTTTCAAACAGATGCTCAGGTTGATTTGCCCAAGATGATAGCGGGCGGCTTGGACGCCGCCTTTTTCATCGTCTACACGCCGCAGACTGAGTACATCGCCGCGAGCCCAGAGAAGACGGATTACAAGGCGGCATCAATCATTGCGGAGACCCGCTTTCGCGCCATCCAAAAACTGCTGATTGAATATCCTGAACAAACCGCGCTCTGCATTACCGCAGATGAGGTGAGGGAGGCTATTGCCAAAGGCAAACGCGCCGTGCTGATTGGTATGGAAAACGCATTTCCGCTTGGTCCAGATCTATCCAAAGTTGACCTCTGGGCGCGGCGGGGTGTGCGCTATGTCGGCCTCACCCATTTTGGACATAACCAGTTTGGCGATAGCTCTAATCATAAAATTGAGTGGGGTGAGGCAGAAGCGCTCCACGGCGGACTGTCAAAGCTCGGTGAGGGGCTTGTGCGCAAGCTTAATGATGTCGGCGTCATGGTCGATGTTTCTCATGCCGCAAAAAGCACAATGATGCAGGCGACCAAGCTCTCACGCGTCCCTGTCATTGCGAGCCATAGCGGCGTGATGGGTGTCGCAAAATCCCCGCGCAATCTTGATGATGAGCAACTTCTCGCCATCAAAGCCAATGGCGGTGTCGTGCAACTCGTCGCGCTGGGGGTTTATGTCAAAAACCTCTCGCCAGAGCAGGAAGCTTATAAACTCACCGTGCGCGAACAAATGGGCGTCTCGGATGACCTTGACCTGCTCCGCATGGATGAAGATCAAAAGGCAATTTACGCCAAACGCCTAGAGCCCATGTACGACATGGCACCAGAGGCGAGCGTGTCCGATTTCGTCGACCATATTGACTACGCCGTGAAAGTCATGGGCATAGACCATGTTGGCATAGCCTCCGACTTTGACGGTGGCGGCGGTGTTATCGGCTGGGAAGACGCCTCCAAAACACCCGCCGTCACAGACGAGCTTGAACGTCGCGGCTATAGTGAAGAAGACATCGCCAAAATCTGGGGCGGCAATCTCCTTCGCGTCATGGAAGCCGTGGAGGCTGGGCGACGGAACTAGGTTTGACCTAAGAATGACCGGTGGGGCGGTGCTCATAGATTCACTGTGAAAAAACCGTCTTGCCCCTGTTGACGCGGGAAGAATCCCCGCCTATACGCCGCATCAACTGATGAAGGTGCTGTCTACAGGCTGCTGTAGAAACCTCCTTTAAGGTGAGAAAAGTTTCAATGTTCGCAGGATGCGTTCCCAAGATTTGGGGCGAATAATGCGGTTTTGTTGCAAATGGCCTGTCTTGGCGCCCTAATCTAAGGGCAAAGCGGCGGGGTTGTTTGCTTTTTGTGCAGGAAAAGCGTTCATCCAACCCAATAATGGGATGCGAGCGCAAATAAAGGTTTGTTATGCCAACAATCAATCAGCTGATCCGTAAACCACGGAAAGATAAGCGTAAGCGGAACAAAGTGCCCGCGCTTGAGGCCTGTCCTCAAAAGCGTGGCGTGTGTACGCGCGTTTATACAACAACACCGAAGAAGCCGAACTCGGCCCTTCGTAAAGTGGCGAAGGTTCGCCTCACAAACGGTTTTGAGGTTCTCTCATACATCCCAGGTGAAGGTCATAACCTTCAGGAACACTCAGTGGTTCTTATCCGCGGTGGCCGTGTAAAAGATTTGCCGGGCGTGCGTTATCACGTCCTTCGTGGTGTCCTCGATACGCAGGGCGTTAAAGATCGTAAGCAACGTCGTTCGAAATACGGCGCTAAGCGTCCGAAGTAGGGGTCAGATATGTCACGTCGTCACCGCGCCGAAAAACGGGTTATTCTTCCCGATGCTAAATATAACGACTTGGTTCTCGCCAAGTTCATGAACGCCATCATGCTTGATGGTAAAAAGTCTACAGCAGAGAAAATCGTCTATGGCGCTATGGATATTGTCGAAGACAAGGCCAAGACAGAGCCTATTCGTGTCTTCCACGACGCGCTTGAAAACATCAAGCCAGCCGTCGAAGTCCGCTCACGCCGTGTCGGTGGTGCAACGTATCAGGTTCCTGTTGAAGTGCGTACAGAGCGTCGTCAGGCGCTCGCTATTCGTTGGCTCGTCTCAGCCTCTCGCTCTCGCAATGAGAACACGATGCGTGAGCGTCTTGCGGGTGAGCTTATGGACGCCTCTAACAACCGCGGCTCTGCTGTGAAAAAGCGCGAAGACACGCACCGTATGGCCGAAGCCAACCGCGCGTTCTCTCACTACCGCTGGTAACCCTTTAAGAACTGAGCAAGATTATGGCACGCGAATATAAACTCGAAGACTACCGTAACTTTGGTATCATGGCGCACATTGATGCGGGTAAAACAACCTGCACGGAGCGGATTCTCTATTATACAGGGAAAAACCACAAGATTGCCGAAGTGCATGACGGTGCGGCCACAATGGACTGGATGGAGCAAGAGCAAGAGCGTGGTATTACCATTACCTCTGCTGCGACAACCTGTTTCTGGGCTGGCAAGCGTTTGAACATCATTGATACACCAGGTCACGTGGACTTCACAATTGAAGTTGAGCGCTCGCTTCGTGTGCTTGACGGCGCGGTTGCGCTTCTTGATGCCAATGCAGGTGTTGAGCCGCAAACTGAGACTGTTTGGCGTCAAGCTGATAAATACAGCGTGCCTCGCATGATCTTTATCAACAAAATGGACAAAATTGGTGCGGATTTCTACGCGTCTGTTCAGTCTGTTAAGGATCGTCTCGGCGGAAACGCGCTTGAGATGCAGTTGCCTATCGGTGCTGAAGATAACTTCAAGGGCATGGTCGATTTAGTCAAAAACAAGGCTTACATCTGGGAAACAGATGCTGACCTTGGTGCCAAATATGAAACAATCGATGTTCCCGAAGATATGAAGGAAAAAGTCGCTGAGTACCGTACGGCGCTCATCGAGGCTGTTGCTGACATGGACGACGAGGTCATGGAAGCTTATTTTGACGGCGTCATGCCTGATGAGGCGACGATTATTCGTCTTGTTCGCGCTGCGACGATTGCAAACAAGGTTGTACCTGTATTCTGTGGCACGGCGTTTAAAAACAAAGGTGTTCAGCCTTTGCTAGACGCTGTTGTGGCTTATCTGCCAAGCCCGCTTGATATTGCCGCGATTAAGGGTGTTGACGCTAAGACTGGCGAAGAGACAACGCGTCCAGCGTCTGATGAAGAGCCGCTTTCAATGCTCGCGTTTAAAATCATGAATGACAAATTCGTGGGTACGTTGACATTCTGCCGTATTTACTCTGGTAAGCTCGAAACAGGCGTCACGCTTCTTAACTCAGTCAAAGAGAAAAAAGAGCGCGTTGGCCGCATGATGATGATGCACTCCAATGACCGTGAAGATATCCAAGAGGCGTATGCTGGCGATATTATCGCTGTTGCGGGTCTTAAGGGTACAACAACAGGTGACACGTTATGTGACGTGAATAAGCCCGTTATCCTTGAGCGTATGGAATTCCCCGATCCGGTTATCGAGATTGCGGTTGAGCCTAAGTCTAAAGCTGACCAAGAAAAGCTCGGCGTTGGTCTTCAACGTCTTGCGGCTGAAGATCCATCATTCCGCGTCACGACTGACCACGAATCTGGTCAAACGATTATGGCAGGTATGGGCGAGCTTCACTTGGACATTCTTGTGGATCGCCTAAAGCGTGAATTTGGCGTAGAAGCGAACATTGGTCAGCCACAAGTGGCGTACCGTGAAGCGCTCGCACGTGAAGTTGATATCGACTACACGCATAAGAAGCAGTCTGGTGGTTCGGGTCAATTTGGTCGCGTTAAAATCAGATTTATCCCGCTTGAGCCAGGTGAAGGCATCCAGTTCGAATCGACAATCGTTGGTGGTTCTGTGCCTAAGGAATATATCCCAGGTGTTGAAAAAGGTATTCGCACAATGGCCGAAACGGGTCTTCTCGCAGGCTTCCCTGTGATTGACTTCCGTGCAGAGCTTTATGACGGCGCCTATCACGATGTTGACTCCTCTGTTATGGCATTTGAAATCGCAGCCCGTGCAGCGTTCCGCCAGATTAAATCTGAAGGTAAGGTCAAGCTTCTTGAGCCAATGATGAAAGTTGAAGTCATCACGCCTGATGAGTATCTCGGTTCCGTTATTGGTGACTTAAGCTCACGTCGTGGTCTGATTTCTGGTCAGCAAATGCGCGGAAATGCTGTTGTTGTAAACGCAATGGTGCCGCTCGCGAATATGTTTGGTTATGTAAATGACTTGCGCTCCTCCACTCAGGGCCGCGCGCAATTCACAATGACATTTGATCACTATGCGTCAACGCCGCAGGCTGTGATGGAGGAAGTCATCAGCAAGCAGGGCGGCGCATAAGCGCTAATTGAATAATATGCGAGCTTTAGGGCGCGCATTCTAAGAATTAAAGATTTAACTCCGCCTTGAAAATGCAGGGCACAGAATTGGAGAGCTAAAATGGCAAAAGCAAAGTTTGAGCGGACAAAGCCGCACGCGAACATCGGCACGATTG
>CAYRIV010000004.1:0-222698 GCA_964424575.1 uncultured Caulobacterales bacterium
TAGAGAAATGACCCGCCACCGTTCTTAAACCCAAGCGGCCAGCCTGCTGTATGGACGACCTTGCCTTCTTCATGCTTTGCTGGGTCAATGTCCCAAATCTCTTTCATGCCAAGGCCAAATTTGGGCACGTCGCATTTGGCGTCGAGCTCATATTTCGCGATTAACTCTTTGGACAATGACCCGCGCGCGCCCTCAGACAGGAACACATATTTTCCGTGTAGCTCCATGCCAGGCTCATAGCCCTCGCCCTTCGTGCCGTCTTTGCTAATACCGAACTCGCCTGCAACGACGCCTTTAAGCTCGCCGTTCTCACCGTAAACGAGGTCAGAGCACGCCATGCCAGGGAACACTTCAACGCCGAGGCCTTCCGCCTGTTCCGCGAGCCAACGACAAACATTGGCCATAGAGACAATATAATTGCCGTGATTATTCATCAGCGGCGGCATGATGAAATTAGGCACAGGAAATGCGCCCGCCGGGCCGAGCAGTAAAAACTTATCCTGCTTCACCTCTGTCTTAATCGGCGCACCTTTTTCTTTCCAATCTGGGATAAGTTTGTTCAGCCCAATCGGGTCAAGCACAGCGCCTGATAGAATATGCGCGCCAACTTCGGAGCCTTTTTCAAGCACGACGACATTGCAATCCGCGTTAAGTTGTTTCAGGCGGATGGCCGCAGACAGACCCGCAGGGCCAGCGCCGACGATGACCACATCATATTCCATGCTTTCGCGCTCAAAAGTCTCTGACATGCTTACTCCTTCATGAGGCCATTTGCCCCCATATATATTGTCTTTATTTAGCGAGGGACACACGGATGACTCGCTATCCCTTAAAATCTTGGATATGAATTAGCGGAAGGAACAAGCGCCGTAAAGGCGCGAGGTGACGCATAAAGACGTCCCGCTACAGAAAGCTAAATCATGAGCGAGAGATTTTCACTAGGCTGGGAAGAATGGGTCAACCTGTCCGCGCTCGGCCTGCCTGCGATTAAGGCCAAAATTGACACGGGCGCGAAGACTTCTGCCCTCCATGCCGTTGCAATTGAGCCCTTTGGCGATGACAATAATCCGCAAGTGCGTTTTATCATGCACCCTGACCCATCTGATCCCACGCTTGAAGTCGTGTGTTCGGCCAAAGTCATTGATCGCCGCAGTGTTGTAAGCAGCAACGGCGTATCTGAATCGCGCTATGTTATCTCTTCACCTGTCACCATTGGGGATCGCACATGGGATATAGAAATTACACTGACCAACCGCGAAACCATGGGATATCGCATGTTGCTTGGGCGCGGCGCGCTCTCAGATGAGATTTCCGTCATGCCGTCGCTCTCTTTCCAACAAAAAGAGTTAAGCTACGCGGCTTATAAAAAGTTAAAACGGCGCAAAGGCGGCACCAAACGCCCACTTCGCATCGCGATTTTAACGCAAGAGCCGAATAATTATTCCAATCAATCCATGATCAAAGCCGCCAAAGCGCGCGGCCATGTTATTGAAACAGTGGAAACCAGCCGCTGCTATATGTCGATCAACGCGCATAAACCCGAAGTCTATTATGACGGTAAACCGCTGCCGCGCTATGACGCTATCATTCCGCGTATTGGCTCGCGCATGACATTTTACGGCATGGCGGTTGTACGTCAGTTTGAATCTATGGGGGTGTTTTGCCTCAACACAGCGCAAGCCATTGGCTATTCGCGCGACAAACTTCTCGCCCATCAAGTGCTCGCCCAGCACCGCCTCGGTATGCCCAATACGGCGTTCGCGCGAAGCTCGCGTGATACCAAAGGGATTTTAGATCTTGTTGGTGGCTCGCCTGTTGTCGTGAAACTGCTAGAGTCAACGCAAGGCAAGGGCGTCGTTTTGGCCGATACGAAAAAGGCCGCTTCCGCGCTTGTCGATGCCTTTCGTGGACTTGATGCCCACTTCCTCGTGCAAGAGTTCGTGAAAGAAGCAGGCGGCGCAGATTTGCGGTGCCTCGTCGTGAACGGCAAAGTCGTCGGCGCGATGATCCGCCAAGGCGCACCTGGCGAGTTTCGTAGTAATCTTCACCAAGGCGGCACAGCCAAACGCGCCAAGCTCTCGCGCGACGAACGCCGCGCTGCGTTGAAAGCCGCTAAGGCGATGAAACTCCTCGTCGCGGGGGTCGATATTTTACGTAGCGATACGGGACCAAAAATCCTAGAGGTGAACAGCTCGCCCGGTCTTGAAGGCATAGAAAAGGCAACGGGCAAAGATATTGCCTCTGACATTATCGCCTGTATCGAAGCCAATGTGAGCCCTATTTTACGCAGCGCAAATTAAGCGCTAGGGTCGAGCCATGGACGCACAACAGATAGAACAGGCCTTACTGTCCGCCCTTGCGTGGTGGGACGAAGCGGGTGTGGAAGTTGCGCAACCCATGAAGGCGAAGCGCAAAACGCCCCCCAAAGCTAGACAGACGCCGCACGCCCAAAGGGCCGCCCAGACCAATACGCCAGCGGCGCGCCCCGCTCCCGTTGCCCCGTCTGATGACAGCTATGTCAAAGCGGCTGAGACTATGGTCACGAAATGCAAAACGCTCGCAGAACTTAAAGCCGCGATTGAAGGCTTCGACGCAGGCGCGCTATCTGATGGAACGCGCGGCGCAGTCGTCAGTCGCGGCAATCCTGAAGCGGATATAATGGTTATTGGCGAAGCGCCTGGCCCGCAAGAAGACGCCGCGGGTCAGCCGTTTATCGGACCGTCTGGACAACTGCTCGATAAGATATTTGCGAGCATCGGACTGGATGAGCACGCCCTTTACCTCACAAACGTTGTGAATTGGAAACTGCCCAATAATCGCAAACCGACAGAGGCAGAGCTCGCGATTTGCAAGCCAATAATTACGGCGCATATCGCGCTGAAAAAACCAAAGTTAATTGTCCTCGTCGGCGGCGTGTCCATGAACGCTTTGACGGGACTTAAAGGCATCACCAAAACACGTGGAGCGTGGGAGACGATTACGACCGAAACCAAAGACGGCGAAACGCCTATCCCCGCTCTTATCACCTATCATCCCGCTTACCTGCTGCGCCAACCGCATCTCAAGCGTGAGGTTTGGCGCGATATGCTGAGCCTAAAAGCGAAGATAGAGGCGCTTTAAGCCTCTAAGCTAGAACGAGTTTGTAATTACGGCGTGTGAGACGCGCGGCAATTTTAAAGTCTATCAGCGCCTCTCCTCCTGTTGCCTTTAACAGAACATCTGCCTGCGCTTTATCCTCACTGTTCAGTGATGCGTAGATATCAAGCGCGGCTTGAAGTCTATAGAGTGAAAAAGGTCGCGCGATAATTTTACCTTGGCAGCCTCCAATTTCAAATGACGTCATGCCAAAGGCGCGGGGCGGCTCTGCCCCCGAATCCTGCCCGTCTGCCCAATCGCCAAGCAATTTGTTTGTCGCAAGTAGAACAGGCAAATGTTCTCTAAAATGCCGCCGCAGTAAGGGCAGCAAAGTTTGCGGGAGCTCATTCACAATTTCTTCCACACCATAGTCACCGACTCTTAAACGCTCAACCCAAGCCGCGACTTTGGGCGCACGCGTTTTCATTAACTCACCAGACGCGGGGTCACGATAAAGATGGGCATAAAGCGGGCCATAAAAAGCAAAATCTGCCAAGCAAGGCCGCCCGCCAAGAAGGAAATTATGCGTTGAGAGATGGGCAGAAAACTCATCTAGAAAGGCCTCATAGGACCATTCAATACAATCACGCGTCTCGTCTGTAATACCCAACATAGGCACAAAGCCTTTGAACATCTGCCCACGCTTTTTGCCGATTTCAATCTGCGTCTGGGCGTCCGCTTCGGGTGCGGCCATGCGACCAAACTCAGAATAAGTCCAATCTTCATTGTGGTTCCAACGGTAATGCATTGCGGGCAGAACAAGCCATTCATCGCCGTAAACATGAAAAAGCTCAGAGACAAAATTTACAAGTGGATTTTGAGGGTAGACAGATGTGTGTGCTACATTTTGCGCGACCTGTTCTGTCTCCACATGCGCAATAATATCTGCGGTATCTTGGACAAGCGTGCCGTCTTTGCCACGCATGACAGGAATAACGGGCCACCCAATTTGTGGAACAATCTCTCGCATGACGTCTATCGTGGTCAGAACCTCCTCGAACTTAACACCTCGCCATCTCAGATAGGCGCGCGCCTTTCCTGAAAAAAGACTTACAGGCGCGCCGTACAGGGTATAATTGGTCATAAGGGTTTGTGTCAGGCTAACGCTTGCAATTCAAGCGACAGTTTAGGTGAAAAGTAATACCGAAACGAAAGCCAAGACCACGATTGAAAAAACGCCCTTCATGCCTTAAATGAGCGCTCAAAGAGGAGCTTTTTATGACCTTATCACGTTTTGCGACGCCGCTATTATGCGCGGCTGTTTTAACTCTGACAGCGTGTGGCGGCAATGCAGCGCCTACGCCAGAGACTAAAGCGTCCGATAGCTTTCTCGCCTCGCTCAAGGCGGATTACCCTGTCAGCTTTGCTAAAATCGCGGACGGCGTTTGGGTCCATACGACGAATTATAAATTACCTGGACAATCTCCAATCGGGAGCAACGGTCTTGTTGTCGTGGACGGTGAAGACGTTGTGCTGGTGGACGGCGCGTGGGGCGAACTGGCGACTGTCGCGCTTTTAGAAGCCATCAAAACAGAAGTCGGCAAGCCTATTACGAAGATGATTGTGACACATCACCACCCCGATAAAGTCTCAGGTGTTGACGCAGCAGAGCGCGTGGGCATTCAAGTTTACACTCATCCCGACACGCCCGTGCTCGCGGCACGCAGCGGATTTGCTGTGCCAAATACCTCTGTCGCTGCCCTGAAAGACCCGCGCTCGCGCGCCAAAATTGGCGGGCTTGAAGTGACCTTTCCGGGCGAAGCCCATGCGCCTGACAACCTCGTAGTTTACGTACCAGAGGCGGCCGTGCTTTACGCAGGATGCGCCGTGCGCGGAGCAGAGACGACGACGCTTGGCAATATAGAAGACGCCAATTTGACCGCTTGGCCAGAGACGCTGCGCTTTATCAAGGGCGTTTATAAAGACGCGAAAATCGTCGTGCCGGGCCACGGCAAAGGCGGCGATATCTCCTTGCCCGACCATACACTTAAACTGCTCGCCGCAATGGTGAATACAGAGGCGGGCAAAGGGAGCGATAAACCAGTCAAAACCGCCAAAGAAGTCGAGGACTTGAAGTAATTAAATTTACAACCTATGAAACAAGAATGATGTTTCGGGATATGAGTTTTAGCGGCCTTTTAAAGACCACGCTCATTATAAATTGGGCTATTCCAATTTTATGTCTGCCACTTGTTTTCATTGGCTGGAAAATCAATCCTGACGCCGTCACCTTTTATCAGGACACAACGCTTTTTGGTATGACGCTTAAATGGGGTGGTGAAGGCTTAGCAGGCTATCTTCGAGCCCTCCCCGTTTTGCTCGTCATATTCATAATTGGGCTAATTATTCAAACCACAGTTTTATGGGCACTTGGGCGTTATACACCCATTGGGAGTATCAGGCTTTCCTCGCGCGTAGCGCGTTAAGGTCATCAACATCTATGAGTGTGCGCAGCTTATGCACGCGGCCCGCAAAGCGGTTTTCCATATCCGCAAGGGTTTTCGCGTGAGACCAGCGCACGTTTTCAAATAAATCTGCCCGCGCAGGGCCTTGTGTGCCAATGAGCCAAAACCCGCCGTCATCTGCAGGGCCGAGCACATGGCGACCACGGCTGATATGCTTAAACGCCTCTGCAATATCGCTTGCAGTCACATCAGGGCAATCTGTCCCAATACAGACTGTGGGGCCATGACGGTTAAAAACGGCGGCAAGACGTGGGGTAAGCGACCCGCTAACTTGAGCGATTTGGGTTTGGCTACGCCACTCGACAACACGCCCCATCGCACTCTGCGGTGTCACGGCGAGGACTGTGTCCCAACGCGGGTCAGATGTATTGCGAATGACAGCACGCATCATCGCACTGTAAATCCGCTTGGCATGTGTCGGACCGATGTCTTTGGCGAGGCGTGTTTTCGCGCGTCCCATAACCGGCGCTTTGGCCATTATAATCAGGCGCGGGCGTCCATTGTCATGTCTCATGTTGCAGGCTTTCTATAACGCGAAGTCAGGCTTTCCACATCTTCGCCGCGCCTGTAAGCGCGCAGGAGCTGCAAATTTCGCGTCGTGCGCGCCCAATATCCGTCACGCGCATATGCGCTGACATCCGTATATATATTAGCGGGCAAACGGCGCAAATCTCCGCCCGCTTGCAGCGCGTCAATAATTTTAACGTCTTCAAATAAAGCAACACCGTCATAGCCGCCAATACGCTCATAGAGCACCCGCGAAATAAGCAGACCTTGATCACCATACGGACCGCCAAAGGTGAGCTCTCTAAAGCGCACACAAAACTCCATCAAACGTGGCTTCCAACCCTTTGCATCAGCCCGGAAGCGGAAATAGCCCGCTTCATTGGGATATTTATTCATATGCAGCGTTACAGCCAGTGCCCAGTCCTCTCCAAGCCGACTATCGGCGTGAAGAAATAAAAACCAGTCCGCGTCTTGGGATTTTACCGCCCAATCAGCCCCCCGCGCCAGCTGTGTCCCGCGGCCCGAAGCCCCTGCCGCAATAGACGCGCCGTACCGCAGCGCTATCTCTATCGTCGCGTCTGTCGATCCGCCGTCTGCGATGACAACATTGATCTCATCCCGCGAGAGCGTCTTTAGCAGGCCATCAATGTAGGCTGCCGCATTAAGCGTGGGAATAACGACCGTTAACATAATGCGTCATTGCCTGTCACACGCGCCGCTCGCAACCGACTTTTTTTATAAGCATAAAAAAAAACCTCGCCACATGGACGAGGTTTTTAAAATCTTATGTCAGATCGACCTAGTTTGTGTCGTCTGTAGTGTCCATTTGCGCACGTGTTTCAGCTTCGATTTCTTCACGTGTGGCAGGCACTTTTTTCTGCTCAAGATAAACGCGGCAATAATAACCTGATGGCTGCACGAGCTCGTTTGCGAATGCGCCGTTTCCTGAGCAGCGAATAACACCGAGCTTTTGGCTGTCATATTGCTTGGTATCAAAGTCTTCACCGCGCACAGGGACCCAGCAGACTTTTCCAGAGGCAAGATCCATAATTGTTCCGCCTTCATACGTGCAGGAGGCAGCAGAGTTTACCACGCCCTCTGAAGATTTCGCCATGCCGTCCGCATCTTGTGCAAAAGCAGGGGCTGCCGTGAAAGCAAATGCGGCGATTGCCGCGACTGATACTTGTTTCATCATAATATACTCCATTATATTGGCCCTCCCCACATTTGCGGAGCCATTGTCGGGCTTTACGTTCTATTAACAGACCTTTTAGGCCCAAAAAAGGCCCTGACTGTAAAAAGTGCAACATCTGGGCCATGAAGCCTGCGCAAAGATGAAATCTCTACACATTCTCATGCAATCCGCTTAAGGCAAGCATCATGCGCCCACCCCGCCATAAAACCCAAGCTGACTTCTCTTTTGAGCACGCTCTTATAGCGCGCGGCATCACACCGATTTGCGGCGTGGACGAAGCAGGTCGTGGCCCTCTGGCAGGCCCTGTCGTCGCGTCCGCAGTGATACTCACCCACCCAAATCTAGTGGGAAGAATACCAGACGGTCTGAACGACAGTAAGGCTTTATCTCAAGACACGCGTGAACGCTTGCTGAACGAAATTATGAGTCATTGCTATGTCGGGATTGGGATTGCGGAGCCTGAAGAAATTGACCGCGTTAATATATTGCAGGCCAGCTTGAACGCCATGGCGCGCGCGGTTGCGGCTCTCCCCGTCAAAACAGGTCATGCCTTGATCGATGGTACTCGCGAAGCACCGCTGTCTTGCCCGCAAACCACTATAGTAAAAGGTGACGCGCGAAGTCTGTCTATTGCCGCCGCCTCAATCGTGGCCAAAGTGACACGTGACTGGTTAATGGTAGAGGCGGAACGGCGTTATCCGGGTTACGGATTTGCGCAACATAAAGGCTATCCCACGAAAGCTCATAGAGACGCCGTTGCTAAGATTGGCCCCTGCCCTATCCACCGCCGTAGTTTTGCACCCATTCGGGACTATTGCGATATCATCGACGCCGCGCATAGAGACTATAGAGCGAGAGTTTAAGGCACAGTTTTAGACCTTTGCGCTGCGTTGAAAGCTGCGCGATATTCCGCGTCGACTTGGCGCAAGGTCAGCGGACGAATTTCGGCCCAGAAACGATTATCTTTTACTGACTGAGACGCAATTTGGGAGTCCATATTTTGATAGCTTTCTCGCCAATTTGAAAACCCGCGCCAATCCTGCGCCTCAACTGAGATTTTCATCAGGCTCATATATACAGCGGATTGCGCGCGCAGCATTTTTTCGCGGTCGGGTTCACGGCGCAGCGCCTGTTTTGTCGCTTGCAAAGCCGACATCAGACGCGTTTTTGAGACATCATATTGACCAATAAGGCGCGCAGCATTGCCAAAACCAAGATTGGCATAGACCGAGCCCTCTAAGGTACGAAAATCATCAGGAAAAGCCGTGCGCTGCGCGTCCATGACCTCGGCTTGGCGCTGTCTAAGTTTGAAAGTCTGGTCGTTCTCACCCAATTTACGGTAAGTCTCAGCCTCCCATGACAGCGCCTCGCTCAGAGCAAGATGGGCGTCAATTGTCGGCGAATCAGCGACGACTTTTTCAAAAAGCTCAGTCGCTGCACGTAATTGCGTCTTGGCGCTTTGAAAATCTTCAAGCCGCATGGACACGCGACCGATATTCATTTTCGCCGTCGCCAGTTCGCTCTCCGCCCGCGCCAGCAAGCTCGTTGTACCGCCGCTTAACTGAACAAGCTTCTGTGCAAGCGCTTCATATTCTGTGAGGCAGTCGAGTTCACCCCTGTAATCAGCTGACCTGCGGTAAACTAGCGACTTCATCAAGGCGCTTCGCCCATGCTCAAATAAACGCTCTGGATTATTAGGGTCATCGGCTAAACCACGTGCCGTCATATCATATGATTTTTGGAAGTAATTACCCGCCACCTCTGTCGCGCCTAATTTGTCTTGCAGTTCTCCCATAAAATGCAGCGTGCGCGCGTGCCGCCCACTTGCGGCTGCATCAAAGTCAATATCGTCAAATTGCTCGTAATAATTTATCGCCTTCTCGCCCATCGCATCAAGAAGGTCGAGACGCCCAAAACTCTCCAGCTGCTGCGCGAGATCACTTAATAAAAACTCGACAAAGTTCTCGGCGTCCGCACGGCGGGCTTCTGCGCGCTGCTGCGCATTATAGGCGACCCAACTCAGTGTTGAGAGGGCTGCAATAATCACAGACGCTGACACCATGAGTCCTATCATGCGCCTGCGCACCCGCACCAAATCACGTTGCAAGAGCGTGTCTAATTCAACACCGAGAAGCCCTGCGATTAATTTCTTTAGCCCAAGTTTCGGGCCGTCACCTTGCGACCTGAAATCTGCGGCCAAGGGTTCAGCCAATTGCATGCCGATTTCCCCGTCCGCTTTCGTATTGTATCGCAGAGCTTCGGGCAGACATTCTGTTTCCGCGATTTTTGGATCGTCATGATGTGACGCAAAAGGCTCGCCGTCGATTATGACGATAAAGATACGGTCGCCGCGCCCTAGCCTTTTAAAATATTTTATTTCCTGCTCGACCCAACTTGACGTTGCCGCGTGAGGAGATGCCGCCACTATAAGCGCTTCTGATTGCACCAACGCCTCTTCTATCGCGGCGCTTAAATGGGTGGCGACAGATAAATCTTCTCTGTCTCTGAATATAGGCCGCAGATGCGACTGGTCACGCCGCAAAGGTTTGGGGATAGTGTAGCGCTCAAGCCCGCGGTGCAATTCGCGCACGGCTACACTGTCCTTATGGCTATAGCTAATGAAAGCTTTGTATTTAAACGATGTCGGTGTTGCGCTCACATCACTTTATAGCGCTATATTGCGTGCAATATCTATAAAAACATTGCCAGCTCGCTTCTGAACGACGCAAGAGCAAGGAAAACTTAACCTTCCCTAACGGTGCGATAACCTTTCCTAACAAATAGTAAATTCTGTGAGTTTTTCAATAACTTAGGGCAATTGTTTACACCTTGTTAGCCAAATCAGCGGCTAGTGTCTTTCAAGACATATTTTTGATTCGCCCGCATCACTCTTGCGCGCGTTTACAGATGAACATTAGGGCCAATATTGTGACTGAACTTCCTTTAAATACCATCACCCAAGGCGACTGCATTGCGGGTATGAACGCCCTTCCAGCTGAGTCTGTTGACCTCGTCTTTGCTGATCCCCCTTATAATCTACAGCTTGGTGGAGATTTATCGCGTCCTGATAATTCTGTGGTCAACGGTGTCACAGAAGAGTGGGATCAATTTGATTCCATGGATGCTTATGATTTGTTTTCACATGATTGGCTGCAAGCTGCGCGCCGCGTGCTGAAACCCAATGGCTCTCTTTGGGTCATTGGCAGCTATCATAATATTTTTCGCGTGGGCACAGTGCTCCAAGATCAGCAGTTTTGGATTCAAAATGACATTATCTGGCGCAAAACTAACCCCATGCCCAATTTTCGCGGCACACGTTTCGCCAATGCGACAGAGACGATGATTTGGGCCACGAAAACTGAAGACGCCTCGCCAACCTTTAATTATGACGCGATGAAAATGCTCAATGATGGTGTCCAAATGCGCAGCGATTGGACGCTCCCGATTTGCACAGGCTTTGAACGGCTCAAAGGCAAAGACGGCAAAAAAGTTCATCCGACGCAAAAGCCGGAAAGCCTTTTGCACCGCGTTATCCTCTCAACCTCTAATCCAGGCGATGTGGTGCTCGACCCGTTCTTTGGCACAGGCACGACAGGCGCGGTCGCCAAGAAACTCGGCCGCAACTTCATTGGTTTTGAAATGGAAGAAGACTACATTGTGCATGCGCAAAAACGCATCGACAAAATCGACCAAGGCCAAGGCATGGCCATTTCTGTTACGCCGTCCAAGCGCGACGCCGTGCGCGTCCCCTTTGGCAATTTAATTGAGCGTGGGTTGATAAATCCTGGCACAATGTTGATGAGCGAAAATGGTCGCCATACCGCGCAAGTGCGCGCCGACGGCAGCCTCGCCACAGATGATTTCCAAGGCTCCATTCACCAAGTCGGGGCCCATGTACAAAACGCCCAAGCTTGCAACGGTTGGACCTTCTGGCATTTCATGACGCCCCAAGGCCCCACTCAGATTGACGCATTACGGTCAATTGTGCGTCAGCAACTCGCGGAAATGGCTTAGGCCTCGTTAGCGAGCTTCAACACTTTCGTCATCACCGTCGGCAAGGCGTAGCGCTTTATCTCTGATAGATTGGCCCATTCTCCACTCGCGCTGCGGTCTTCGGCTTGCGCGCGGTAGACAGTCAGGCGGAGGTCGAAGTGGGTGAAGATGTGGCGGACATGCCCGTCATGTTTTGGAGCCTCGCACTTTTCCCAGTTCCGTGGAATTGGCGCAGATGCAAGCGGGTCAGTCGGCGGCTCGCCCCACGGTGTGCCGGGAAACCCCATCATCCCACCAAGAAGTCCATTGTCCGCACGGCGCTCTAGCAGAACATAATCCTCGTTCTGCAAAACGAAGACAGCCCCATATCTAATAGAGAGTTTTTTCTTGGGCGTCTTTTTGGGATAGTCCGTTTGCGTCTTGGCCGCATAGGCCGCGCAATGTTTCTGCCACGGACACTCCGCACATTTTGGCGAGCGCGGCGTGCATACAGTCGCCCCAAGATCCATAAGCGCTTGGCCGTAATCCCCAGATCGTTTGGGTGATGCGAGTATGCTCGCGAGCGCCCGCAACTCTCCTCGCGCTTTTGGCAGCGGGTTCTCGACCGTAAAAATGCGACTAATCACACGCTCGACATTGCCGTCGACAATATTGGTCGCCTCATCAAAACATATCGCGGCCATCGTTGCGGCGGTATAAAGCCCAATCCCTGGCAAGCTCAGCAATTCTTTTTCTGTCTTCGGAAACTGCCCCTCATGCTCATCCGCGACGACGCCTGCACATTTATGGAGGTTACGGGCGCGCGCGTAATAGCCCAGCCCCGCCCACATGGCGAGCACCTCATCACGATCTGCATGGGCGAGGTCCGTGACTGTCGGGAAACGCGCGAGGAACTTTTCCCAATAAGGTGTGGCGTGCGGGACGGTGGTTTGTTGCAGCATAATCTCAGATAACCAGACTGCATAAGGATCCGCGACGTGACCCGCGGCGCGGTGCTCAGGCCTAATGCGCCACGGCAAGCTTCGGCCTGTTTTGTCATACCAGCGGAGCAATGCACGGCGCATGGTCGCTATTTCTTTCACAGATTTCCTAGAGTCTATCGGATTTTTAATGGGGCTTGGCTTGTTCACAGCCCCCTCCTAGTCCAAAAGATGGTTGTGAATAAAGAGGCAAATAAGACAGGCGATAATGCACTTTCGCGTGAGGAACGCGCAAGGCTTGCCGCGTGGCTTTCGACCCAACGCGGACGGCGGCAATATCGTCACGCGCCGCATGCGGGCCGCGCGATTCAGAAAATCGTCAAACCATTGTCGAGTAAACACGGTGCAGGGGTCAGTGCAATTTCTGAAAACTGGCCAGAAATTGCAGGTACGCGATTTGCTAAGTTTTCCCGCCCTGTTAAAATCACAGGCGGACGCGACGGACGGACGCTGCATATCCATGCGCCCGGCGCAGCAGCCGCCCTCATCATGGCTGGCAGCGGGCAAATTCTTGACCGTCTCAATACCTTTTTGGGCCATGGCCATATTTCGCGCATAAAGGTGATACAATCTGCGATGAAGGTCGCGGCGCCAACCCCGGCCGCGAAAAAAGAACCCCGCGGCTTATCGCCGTCAGAAACTGATGAACTGCGCTTAAGCCTTTCCAAGGTGAAAGACCCTGCGCTAAAACAGGCCTTAGAAGACCTTGGACGAAAAACGCTTTCCCAAAAATAAAAAGAAGAGCCCGATATGACATTTACAAAACTCTTGAGCGCCGTTGCACTTGGCTTGTCGGCCATCACGCTAACCGCCCTACCCGCGAGCGCACAGACCACGACGCCAAAGAAGTTTGACTGGAACGTCAAAAAAGATGCCCACGCAGGCCATGACCACAGCACAGAAGGCGTGGAACATATTTTCACGGAAGCGCCAGATGAGCATACAATTGGTGACGGCCTCGCCCCGCATAGCTTGATTGTCTACGCCTCTGTGGTCTGCGGTCATTGCGGCAAATGGTTTGAAAACGACTATCCTGTCATCAAAGAGCGCCTGATTGATACGGGCAAGCTGAAACTTATCTTCCGCGAGTTTCCGACCCAACCAGCGGATGTCGCGGTTGCGGGATTTCAGATCGCAAACTGCGCCGCGCCAGAAGATTATTTCGACGCTATTGTCTATCAATTCCAAAATCAAAAAGAGACCTTTGAGCGCCTCCGTATGGGTGAAGGGCGCGCGCGTTTTCTTGAGCTTGCGAAAAAAGCGGGCATTGAGAACGAAAACGAGATGCTCACTTGTTTTGAGAGCAAAGAGGGGAAGGCTCGTATTGAGACAGCCATGAAACGTGCCCAAGCGGGCAAGGTGGATGCTGTCCCAGCCCTCATTCTTGACGGCGCACTCATGCCAGGCTTGAACGGCGCGCGCGAAGTCCTGCAAGCCCTCGGCGAACCCGTAGACGGCTAAAATCACCCCAAATTACCGTAAAAAGGCCGAAATTCATTAAGAATTCGGCCTTTTTTGTTAATAAATTAACAAAACATTTACATCAAACTTGCGTTTAACAAAGAGATAGCGAGACTTCCCTATGACACAAATTTTTCAAACTGATTCGTTTAAAACCTTACGCGCCGCCCTCATCGGAACTGTATGCGCGCTTAGTCTCGCCGCTTGTGGTAATTCTGCAAATTCAACAAGCGCGCCCGCTACAGGCAGCTCTGCGGAACGCAGCCAATATGAATTCGCAGATGACCACGCCATTGGCAATCCAAATGCCAAAGCGACTATCATCGAATATGCCTCTGTTGTTTGTGGGGCTTGCGGAAACTGGCACACGACTGTCTATCCAGACTTTAAGAAAAAATATATTGATAGCGGCCTTGTCCGCTTTGTCTTTCGCGAATTTCCAACCGCACCAGAGAACCTTGCGCAGGCCGGATTTCTGATTGCCAATTGCGCAGGCGAAGACAAGTTTTTTGAAAATATCGGCCTCCAATTTAAACGCCAGCGCCAGATTTTCGCAGCTGCCAGCAAAGGCACTGTCAAAGACGAATATATTGCCATCGCCAAAGCAGGTGGATTGTCTGAGGCTGATTTTGAACAGTGCTTGCAAGACCCCGAAGAAATTGCACGCTATGAAAAAGTTGTACAAATGGGCATTGATGCGGGCGTGACGGGCACACCTAGCTTTTTCGTCAATGGCGAAAAGACAAAGATGTTTGTACTTGAAGATTTTGATAAAGCGCTCCGCCCTATCTTGGGTGAAGAGGCGACTAAATCAGACGTCAAAGAAGACGACGCTGAGAAAGAGCCTGCTGAGTAATGTCTGAAGGGTCCGAATTCACTGATGCCGATTTGACGGAGATGCCAAAGCGCGTCCCCGCTAAACGATCTTTGGCGTTTGAGTCGATTAAACTCGTTGGCTTTAAATCCTTCGTCGACCCCACAGACTTCCTTATTGAGCCAGGCCTGACGGGCATTGTTGGGCCAAATGGTTGCGGCAAGTCCAACCTGCTGGAAGCCATCCGCTGGGTAATGGGGGCGAACTCCGCCAAAGCCATGCGCGGCAAAGGCATGGACGACGTCATCTTTAACGGCACAAAGCAACGCCCGGGCCGCAATCAAGCGCATGTGACGCTTAAAATTGATAACCGCTCACGCATTGCCCCGCCGATGTTTAATGATGACGACACACTTGAAGTCACCCGTATAATCACAAAAGGCCAAGGCAGCAAATATAAGGTCAATGACAAGACCGTGCGCGCCAAAGATATCCAGCTTTTGTTTGCGGATGCGAGTACGGGGGCTAATTCACCCGCGCTCGTGCGTCAGGGTCAAATTAACGAGCTGATTTCAGCCAAACCGAGCAATCGTCGTAAAATCCTCGAAGAAGCGGCGGGCATTTCTGGGCTGCATACACGTCGCCATGAAGCGGAATTGCGCTTGCGCGCTGCGGAAACCAACCTTGCGCGTCTGGATGATATCCTTGGCCAAATCGAAAGTCAGCTTTTGTCTCTGCGCCGTCAATCGCGTCAAGCGGCACGTTATAAACGTCTCGCAGGTGAGATTTTTGAATATAAAGCCTTGCTATGGCTCAAACGGTGGAATTCAGCCATTGAAACGCTCTCGACAGCGCAAGAGACGCTCAATACCTACAATACCCAAGTCCAAGATACGGCCAAAGCCGCTTCGGAAGCTACGCGTGAGGCCACAGAACTTGCAGGGCTGCTTGAGCCTAAACGCGAAGAGCAGATTATTGCAGCCGCCGTATTAGGTCGTCTGAACGCAGCCAAAGAAGCGCTCGAAAATGACGAACATTCCGCCAAAACTGAACTGCGCAAACTCGAGAGTCAAATCGAGCAACTCGCAAGCGACCTTGAGCGCGAAACGGGAATTGTCATGGATGCCGATCAAGCGGATACGCGGCTGAAAGTTGAGTTTGATGAATTGTCGGCGGTCAAGGATATGTCCGCCGCGCTTGATGCCGCCTCTGACACGGCGGCGAGTGCCATTGCTAACCGCACTAGTCTTGAGACAGATTATAACGAACTGACCCGCCGCGCCGCAGATATCAATGCGCGCAAAGAGTCGGCTCACCGCGAAGCGGAACAAGCTGCCCGTCGTCTCTCGCGGGTGAGCGACGATTACGAGCGCGCCAAAACAAAGCTTTCTGATCTGCTAGATGGCGGAACAGATATGGCGAGCCAGAACCTCTTTGCGGCAGGCGCAAAAGATGCGCTCTCAGAGCTTGAGGCCGCGCGCGAGACGGAGCAGCAATTAAGTGCCGCCCGTAGTGAGGCAGAAAAATCAGACCAAACGGCGCGCGATGCTCTCGCCGATGCCAAACAAGCGGTGTCAAAACTCACCGCTGAACAGGACGCGCTGCGCCGTGTTCTAGCGCGCACAGAGAACGCCAATTGGACGCCTGCCCTGTCAAAGGTTGACGTCAAAAAAGGTTACGAGCAGGCCCTTGCCGCCGCTCTTGGCGAGGATTTGGACGCGGCTGTCAACGAAGATGCGCCGCTGCGTTGGCAAGGCGCGAGTGCGGCGAAGCAAGACTTGCCCGCTGGTGTCACGCCGCTTTCTAAATTTGTCAGCGGACCAGATGAGTTGACCCCGCGCCTATCGCAAATCGGTCTGGTCGAGGATAGCGATATTGAAGCTCTGGCGACAAAGCTTTTTCCAGGCCAACGTCTTGTGACGCGTGAGGGTCGCGTGATCCGCTGGGACGGGTTTGCAATTGACGCGGAAGCTGAAACCTCTGCGGCTGTGCGCTTGCAGCAACAGACACGTCTTGCAGAACTGGCGGACGAAATTACGGCTGCCGAAGCCACTGTCGGCACAGCTATGGCTGATTTTGAAGCGACGCGCGCCGCGCGCCAAGAGGCTGACGCAAAGGCAAAAGCGGCCCGCCAAGCGATACCTGATTTAGAACGCAAAGAGCGCGCCGCCAATGCCGCGCTCTCGCAATTTGAAACCGATATTGCTCGTGAAAGCGCACAAAAGCGCAGCCTAGAAGAACAAGTCGAACGTCTAAGTGCGGAGCTAGCTGAGTTCACGACTCAAAATGACGCGGCGCAAAAAGCTTTTGCCGAGATGGCAGAAATTGAAGATTTTACAGCTCAAGAAGAAGCGCTGTCCGAGGCACTCTCACAAGCCCGCGACGCAGCGGATGAGGCTAGCGGCCATTACCGCAGCCTCAAGAATGACGTCGAAGCACGCCAAGCCCGTCTCAAAGCTGTTGAAAGCGAGCGCGAAAATTGGGCCCGCCGCAAGGCGTCAGCTCAGTCACGCGTGGAACAGCTTGAAGGTCGTCAACTCTCCGCGCAAACAGCATTGACCGCTGCGACCTCTGGTCCTGATCAATTTGAAGAGCGACGCAACACTTTGTTTGCGGAGCTTGCTGCAGCAGAAAACCGCCGCACGAGCGCCGCTGATGCCCTTGCTTTGGCCGAGAATCAAACGCGTAACGCTGAGACGAAAGCCCGTGAGGCGGAAGCCGCACATAACACGGCCCGCGAGCACCGCGCGGCCTCTGAGGCCCGCCTCACTGCCGCGCAAGAGCGCATTACGGAAAACCGCGCGCGTATTGAAGAAACGCTGTCTTGCGAGCCTGATGAGCTTGTCAGTCATCTCGGAGAACTGGATCCTGGCACGTCGCTGTCTGAGAATGATATTGAGCGTAAGCTGGACCGGCTGTCGTCAGAACGTGAAAAAATGGGCGGCGTCAACCTGCGCGCCGACGAAGAAGCGGCGGAACAAGAAGAACGCATGGCTGCGATGTCTGATGAGCGTGCTGATCTTGAAGCTGCAATTGCGCGCCTGCGCGAAGGTATCGATGAACTGAATTCCGAAGGGCGCCAAAGACTTCTCGCGGCTTTTGATACAGTCAATGGTCACTTTGGACGTTTGTTTACAACGCTCTTCGGCGGCGGTGAAGCCTCTCTTGCGCTGACAGAATCAGACGACCCGCTAGAGGCAGGGCTTGAGGTGATGGTCAGCCCGCCAGGCAAGAAACTCGGCTCTATGAGTTTGATGTCAGGCGGCGAACAAGCGCTAACAGCGACGGCGCTTATCTTTGCGGTCTTCCTGTCTAACCCCGCCCCAATTTGTGTGCTGGATGAAGTGGACGCGCCGCTTGATGACGCCAATGTTTCGCGCTATTGCGACCTACTCGACGAGATGACGAAAAACACGGACACGAAATTTATCGCCATCACCCACAATGCCGTCACTATGAGCCGCATGAACCGTTTATTTGGCGTGACCATGGCTGAACAAGGTGTGTCGCAACTCGTCTCAATTGAGCTAAGTGCCGCCGCGCAACTCGTGGCCGCAGAGTAATTAAAACTAATTGTCGAAATCATTAAGCCCCGCCTATCAATTTTGACCGCGAGGCAACTTCAGTGGGTCTTAGAGGCTCGTATTTCAGGCGGTTAGATTATCTGCGATGCACGCCTCCGTCATGTCTTCCACTGTGGCTGAGATGGCTACATGCCGCTGCAATAATGTGTTCTAACAAGTCCGCTGCCGTGCTGGCGCGAACTTTTCCGCAATATGAATAGCTCTGCGACTCGACTCGACTGCCCCAAAAGGTCCAAATTGCCGCAGACTGTGGATTAGTCATAAAATATATATTTTTCAATGACTTAACCCCATCACGGTCACTGTTGACTTAGGCAGGTCGCCTGAGTATGTTGCGCGCGCCTGAGAGGGGTCATTTTGACCGTTTAAAGGGTATTTTGAGGGTAAATCCCGTGACCAAAGAGACATCTTCACGGCCAAATGATGACGCGGCACTCAAAGCCTTGGGCGATAAGCTCAAAGCCCGCCAAAAAGCGTCAGATACGGCCAAAATTATTGAAGATAAATCAGGCATGGGCCAAGGCCTCAAATATGCATCGGAATTCACAGCCGCAACCCTCGTGGGCGCGGCTCTCGGTTACGGCGCAGATAGATTTTTAGGGACCGCGCCTTGGGGCTTGCTGGTTGGATTATTTTTGGGCTTCACGGCGGGCGTTAGAAACGTCATCCGCGCCGCCCGCGAAGGACTGGAAGGCGATATTGGCGAAGATTTGCCAGACGCCGCCCAAGAGCAGGAGTAGGTCATGATCAGAGCCGGCCTTGACCCGATAGCCCAGTTTAAAATCTATAAGCTCGCCGAGCTTAAGGTTGGGAAATACGACCTCTCTTTCACAAACGCCTCATTTATGATGTTGCTTGCCGTCGCGCTCATCGGGCTTTGGATGTTTTTTGGCACGCGCAAGCGCGAACTTGTCCCTGGACGCGGACAGAGCTTTGTTGAAGTGACGTATGAATTTGTCGCAGGGCTCGTACGTAGCTCAGCTGGCGCAGACGGACTTAAGTTTTTCCCCTTTGTCTTCTCGCTCTTTATCTTCATCCTCTTTGCAAACATGCTTGGCATGATCCCGATCTTCTTCACAACCACGAGCCATATCATTGTGACCTTTACGCTTGCGATGATGGTGATGACACTTGTTGTTGGTTACGGCGTATTCAAGCACGGCTTTAAATTCCTCAAAGTCTTTGTGCCAAGCGGTATTCCCATGGTGATTTTGCCATTTGTGACACTGCTTGAGATTATTTCGTTTTTGTCGCGTCCGATTTCGCTCTCTGTACGTCTTTGGGCCAATATGCTAGCGGGTCACATTCTATTGAAACTCTTCGCGGGCTTCTGTATCATGATGGTGACGGCCTTTGGCCTTTTCCCAGGCGTACTTGGCGCAATTATTCCGTTCACATTGACATTTGCGCTCATCCCACTCGAATTTCTCGTCGCCTTTGTGCAGGCCTATGTGTTTGCGCTTTTGACATCTGTTTATCTGTCCGATGCATTGCATCCTGGACATCACTAATCTAACCCTACTGCAATAACCGCAATCCACAGGAGACTTATCATGGAAGCAGAAGCAGCAAAATACATCGGTGCAGGCATTGCGTGTCTGGGCATGGCTGGCGCCGGTATCGGCCTTGGTCACATCTTTGGTAATTACCTCGCAGGCGCTTTGCGCAATCCATCTGCGGCTCAAGGTCAGTTCGCCAACCTCATCTTCGGCTTCGCCGTGACAGAAGCGCTCGGCATTTTCTCATTCGCCGTTGCTCTTATCTTGATGTTCGTGGTCTAAGCCACACACTCCTTAAATAAGGCCCTGCCATGTTAAGCCTCACTTTTCTCACACAAGAAGCGTCCGCTTTTCTGTTGAGCGCTGCTGAAAAATCCGCTGACGGCGGAAAAGACTCCGGCTCGGCCTTTCCTCCCTTTGACCCGCAGTATTTTGCGGGTCAAATTTTCTGGCTGCTGATTAGCTTTGCCATTCTTTATTTTATGCTGTCTCGCGTCTTTCTGCCTCGTATTGGCCAAACGCTAGAAGACCGTAGTAACCGTATTGCCGACGACCTCGACACAGCCGCGCAAATGCAGGCCCAAGCCGAAGATGCGTCCAAATCTTACGAGCGTTCTCTCTCAGATGCCCGTGCCAAAGCGCACAATGTCGCCGAGAGCACACGCGCCTCCGTCGATGCAGAGCTTGCCAAGGAAATGGCGGAAGCCGATGCCATGGCCGAGAAGCAGGCGGAGGTCGCCGAAGCGCGCATTCGCAAAATTCGCACAGACGCTATGGCCAATATCGATTCTATTGCCGCAGACGTCGCGCAAGCCGCGATTGAAGCTGTATCAGGTAAGAAAATGACGGCAGCGGCAGTCACTAAAGCAGTAAAGGCACGTTAAGATGGAACATGCTGTTCACCTCCCCGAAGGATTTGGCGACGCGACGCTTTACGTAATTCTTGCCGTTGTGCTTTTCTTTGTGATGCTAGCTTATTTCGGCATTCACAAGAAAATTGCAGGCGCATTAGATGCGCGCGCAGAGAAGATTAAAGCCGAGCTTGATGAAGCACGCCGGCTTCGCGAAGAAGCCCAAGCTTTGCTTGCGAGCTATCAGCGCAAACAAAAAGAAGCCGAAACGCAAGCCGAAGATATCGTCAAGCAAGCACGCCATGATGCTGAGATTATGGCTGCAAATGCCCGCAAAGACCTCGCGGAGCGTCTTGAGCGTCGTGCCGCAATGGCAGAGACGAAAATTGCAAATGCCGAAAAGCAAGCCCTTGCCGATGTCCGCGCGCGTGCCGCTGATATTGCACTGGACGCAGCGCAAGACCTTCTTAAATCAGGTCTGTCTACGGCGGAGAAAAACAAGCTTGTAAAATCAGGGATTAGCTCCATGGGCAATATTTTGAATTAAGCTTTGAATTAGTCTGATAAAACAAGCCCGCCGTTTGGTGGGTTTTTTTATGACTATCACAGCCATGGCGCTTGCAATTAAGCGTCCTTGACCCGACATTAGAGGCTCTTAATTGGAGCTTCCCATGCGCACAGATACGGCCCTCACCCCGACCCTCCTCAAAGACTACAGCCCGCTTAATTTCGAGCTAAGCTCTGTCTATCTCACCTTTGATTTACAGCCTGATGCCACCGTGGTGCGCAGTAAAATCACGCTTAAACGCACAGCCTCTGGCGCTCTGGTTCTCAACGGCGAAGACATCACGCTGAAATCTGTCAGCGTTGACGGCCAGTTGCTTAAGCGTTCAGATTATAAGCTCGACCAGAGCCATCTGACCTTGCCTAATCTGCCAGATGATTGCGCGCTTGAGATTGAAACGGTGTGCAACCCTGCGGCCAATTCAACTCTCATGGGGCTCTATGTCAGCGGCGGACGGTTCTGCACGCAATGCGAGGCGGAAGGCTTTCGCCGCATGACCTATTACCCTGACCGCCCTGATGTGTTGTCAGTCTTCACAGTCAAGATACTCGCGGATAAATCGCGCTATCCTTATCTTCTGTCCAATGGCAATTGTCTCGAGACAGGTGAACTTGAAGGCGGGCGACACTTCGCGGTGTGGGAAGACCCCTTCCCTAAGCCTTGTTATCTTTTTGCTTTGGTGGCGGGTGATTTTGACCTGCTTGAAGACAGCTTCACCACTATGAGTGGACGCGATATTCCGCTCACCATCTATGTTGATAAGGGCGACGCCCCGCGTGCAGAATACGCCATGGACGCGTTAAAGCGCTCGATGACATGGGATGAAGAGGCGTTTGGTCGCGAATATGATCTTGACCGGTTTATGATTGTCGCCGTACGTGATTTTAATTTCGGGGCAATGGAAAATAAGGGACTGAATATATTTAATTCATCGCTTCTTTTGGCGGACGGTGAATCTGCCACCGATATGAATTTTGAGCGAATTGAATCTGTCGTTGCGCATGAATATTTTCATAACTGGACAGGCAACCGCATCACATGCCGCGACTGGTTTCAGCTTTGCCTGAAAGAAGGCTTTACCGTCTTCCGCGACCAAGAATTTTCAGCCGATGAGCGCGGTGCGGCGGAGCAACGCATCAAAGATGTGCGTGCCCTGCGCGGGCGTCAATTTCCCGAAGACGCCGGCCCGCTCGCCCACCCCGTGCGGCCCGATAGCTATGTGAAAATCGATAATTTCTATACCGCCACAATATATGAAAAAGGCGCAGAACTTATCCGTATGCTCAAAACCATATTGGGCGCAGAGGAATTTCGCAAAGGCTGCGATGTTTATTTCGAGACGCTCGACGGTACAGCCTCAACAGTTGAGCAGTTCATCGCCTGTTTTGAAAAAAGCTCAGGCATGGACCTGTCTGATTTCATGAATTGGTACCGCCAGGCGGGCACGCCTGAGCTTTCCGTGGAACGCGACGATAGTTTCCAATCTGAGATGTCGTCTCACGTCGTGACCTTTAGCCAGCACACGGCCCCCACCCCAGCGCAGCCAAAAAAGACAGCCTTGCCTATTCCGATTAAATGGCAAGTGATTGGCGACAATGGACCTTTGATGGAGCCGCAACTTATTGTGCTGCGCGGGAACGAGTCTTCTGTCTCTTATCCACGTCTGTCAGAACCTCACAGCCTGTCCGTGCTGCAAGATTTCTCAGCGCCCGTACGGCTTAAAACTCAAAACACAACAGAAGATCACCTACGCCTCATGGCAAATGATCCCAATGCCTTTAACCGCTGGGAAGCGGGGCAGACCTTGGCAAAGGGTCTGCTTCAGAACCTCTCTCGCGCGATTGAGACGGGGGAAATGCCCACGCCAGACCGCGCGCTTTCAGGCTATGTCGTCGCGCTAAAACGCACGCTGGACGATAATAATTTCGAGCACGGCTTTAAAGCTCTCACCCTCACCCCGCCGTCTGATATGAATATCATTCAAAGTCGCAGGGCAAGCGATCCCATCGCCGTGACCCTCGCAGGGGATTGGCTGAAACGTGCGGTCGCAGATCACCTAAGCGACGACCTGCTAAGTACTTATCACAGTCTCAAAGACGATGGCCCGTTCAGTCCTGACGCGGCTTCTGCGGGTCGCCGCGCGCTTAAAAACCGCGCGCTTGCGCTGCTCGGTGCAGGGCTTCACCCTCAAGCCGCACCGCTCGCTCTGGCCCAGTTTAAAACCGCCACAAATATGACGGATGAATTATCTGCGCTGGTCACGCTATCCAAACTCGGTGGACGGCGCGTCGATAGCTCGCTTGAGGCGTTTTACGATAAATGGAAAGATCATCCACTTGTAATTGACAAATGGTACGCCCTCCAAGCCAGCCGCGATATGAGCGGCGGCGTTGCAGGCATCGCGGCACTGACCCGCCATCCAAGTTTCGAGCGGCGCAATCCCAACCGCGTGCGCGCGCTTATCGGCGGCTTTGCGATGGGTAATCCAACGCTGTTCCATGATATTAGCGGCGCAGGTTACCGCTTCTTTGCCGATGAAGTGCTTGAAATGGATAGCCGAAATCCACAAGTCGCCGCGCGCCTCGCAGGGGCATTAGAGATTTGGCCCAAACTTGATAAGGCCCGCCAAGCCCTTATCAAGGCAGAGCTATCGCGATTGCTGGCCTCTAAGCCATCTAAGAACGTGTCCGAAATTGCAGGTAAAATTCTAAGTTAAAGCGCGCGGTAAATTGGGAAATCCTAATCCGCATTAACCACGCCCCCTAAAGCTTCTTTAAATCCCCTGAGGTAAAGACGGGGCGTGGTAGATATTACAACATTTCAGGGTTTTCGCACGCATGTCTCGGAAGAGATGTTTACGGTCATGCGTCAACCCATCATTAATCTGTCCACAAACCAAGTCCTTCATTACGAATGGCTTGTGCGTTTTGACAGTACAAGTGGGCTTGCGGGCATTTTACGTCCTGCTGAAATGTCCGGCGCCATTAAAGACTTGGACCTCTCCATGCTGGCCCGTGCGGTTTTGCAACTCAATGAGAACTCAGATGGTCCTGGCATTGCCGTCAATTTATCGGGCGCATCTATGGGCGAACCTGGATTTGAGCATGCGCTCAATGCTTGTTTATCGGCGCTCACAGGGCCGCCGTCAAAGCTGACGATTGAGCTGACGGAGACATGGGATATACGCGAATTAGACGCCGCCTCCGCCTTGCTAGCAAGACTGCGCCGTCGCGGACATCCAATTTGTCTTGATGATGTAGGAGCAGGCGCGGCCTCTATTCGCTATCTTCGTGCGATTGGCGCGGACTGGTTGAAAATTGATGGCGATTTTGTTGTCGCCGCCTTTGAGCGATCGCGCGATTTGGCTATACTTGAGGCGCTCCTCACGCTCAAAAATTCTCTTGGGGTCAAATTCATCGCGGAAGGTGTGGAAACCGCCGAACTTCTCGAATTTGTACGTCGTCTCGGTTTTGATGCCGCCCAAGGCTATTACATCGGTAAACCAGAACTCAAATCAGAGGCACAAGAGAGCTAAAATTGAGCGAGTTTTCGCCAATTCCTCCATATCTTAACCAATTCCAAAGAGAATAAAGCCATTCTGACTCTCGACTTAAGGCGCGGATGCCCGCATTGTTTCGAAGTGATTCGTAAGGAATATCAGTGACAACAAGTGCTCAACAAAGACGGGTAACAGCCGCTGCGATGCGGACGCCTGCCCCATCTGCGCGGTCAGCTCCTATTCCTTATTCAGCCGCACCAAGCCCAAGATCGACACCCATTCAAGCGCAAAATCCACGAGTTCAAGCCGCTCAAGCACAGCAATCAACTACACCCAACATACAAGCTGCGCCGCCTCAAGTTCAACATCAACCGCACCCGCACCCGCACCCGCAAGAACGGCTATCACGTCCTGCAGCGCCTGAGAATTTGGCGACTGGGCAGACCTCTTCTCGTTTGCCAAATTTTGGCGGCACAACGGGCGAATCTGTTTCACAGGCGCTCGATTCGCGATCAATGAAAACACTCTCTATCACCGCAATCAGCTTTATGGTGTTTTTTGCAGTGCTGGCCTCAACTGTATTGCTAAGCGAGCGCGCAACCCATGCGACAAGTCAAAAAGAGAGTGTAACCCGCACGAGCACAGATCTCGGGCAATCCGGCGCGCAAGCTCTCGACACGCAGCTGGCCTGGATTGATCAAGCCATCGCAACACGGGGAAATGCCAAAGAAATCGTCGACCTCGTCGCGCGCGGCAAAAATGTACAAGGCGCACTTATCGTTGACGCGAATAATAAACTTCTCGCCGCTACACCTAATACAGCTTCAGCCGCAGCCTCTATTCCCGTTAAGGACTTTCCAAAAGCGGGCGTGAAAGTCACCTCCCTCATCTCTCCAGAAGGTGCCGTCAGTCCAACTGTAATTCGGCGCGCAGGATCGGCTTACCTGGCCACTATCCTAGCGCCAGGGACAATGATTGATTACACGCGCGCCCCAAATGCGCTTATCTTGACAGGCGGCGGTATTATCGATGCTCCAGCTGAGATGGGGAAAATTGGAGGCCTTGCTTATCTGGGATTATCGACCAATCGCCTTAATGCGATAAAAAACAACGGTGCAGTTTCACACAATGTCGCGGGCAAAGACGTTTGGATGTCCGTTCGCACAATCCCAAACTCCGACTCCATTGCCACTGTATCCCTGCTACCAAAAACAACGCCGCCTAATTGGGTGAAAAATATTCTAACGTTTCTCACGATATTTTTGGGAACAGGTGCGTTATTTTATATTCTCTTGAAGAACCTTTTGCGTCAGCTTCAAACAGTTGAGTCATCTCAGCATAACAACGAAATTTCGGAGCAGCGCTACCGCGCCGCGCTCGAAGGGAACCGCGGCGGTATTTTTGAAATCAATCTTACAAGCAATTCCGCTTATCTCTCAAGCTCACTCTCAGAAATATTAGGCCTCGCCCCGCGTGAGCAAGAAATTACGCTACCACAGTTCTTGGGACTTTTTCGCGAAGGGGACCGAGAACGTCTCTATTCTGTGACACGCCGTGCCCACATCGGTGGAGAATTTGAAATAGATTTGAATGTTGCACATCTGCCGCTCACACTTGCCGCGCGCGGTAAACCTTCTGTGCGCGGCTCAGATCTAGAGAAAGTGATTATCGGTGTTGCCATGGACGTGACGGAGCAGCGCGGCGCTGCCATGCGTTTACAAGCAGCAGAAGCCCGTCTTTCTGACGCACTAACGTCCATGAATGATAGCTTTGTATTATGGGACCCGCGCGGGCGGCTGACACTATGGAACCGCCAATTTGAAAAGTTCTTTGGATTTCAGCCTGGTAATCTACAGGCTGGCATGGAGCGTGCCACAATCGAATATCACGCCAATAATGTAATTGCCGAAATAAACGATATTGAGGGCGAAACGGCCAAGGATATATTACTTAATGACGGACGTTGGATTCGTTACCAAGACGCTGTGACTGCGGATGGTGGGACAGTGGGTATTGGCACTGACCTCACAGGCATTCGCACACGCGAATATCAACTACAGCAAAATGAAGCCGCGCTACAAAAGACAATTGATGTTTTGCGCAAATCTCAATTCCGCATTGTGGAGCTTGCTGAGAACTACGAACAAGAAAAGATTCGCGCCGAAGAAGCCAATCAATCTAAATCTGATTTTCTTGCCAATATGAGCCACGAGCTGCGTACTCCACTTAATGCGATTAACGGCTTTTCCGACATCATGAAAAAGGAAATGTTCGGCCCGCTTGGTGATCCGCGCTATAAAGAATATGTCAACGACATTTTATTCTCAGGGCAGCATCTTCTGTCACTGATTAATGATATTTTGGATATGTCTAAGATTGAAGCTGGTAAGATGACGCTTAATCATGAGATTATGCAAATCGATGACCTCATTGGCCAAGTCATTCGTATCGTGCGCGGCCGTGCAGAAGATAATCGTCTGAAGCTTCTTTATCAGCCTGCCACTATGCCAGAAATTGAAGCTGACCCACGCGCTGTCAAACAAGTGCTGCTTAACCTGATGACAAATGCTATTAAGTTCACGCCTGAAGGCGGATCTGTTAGCTGCGAAGTGACGCCTAATTCTGCGGGTCTTATTGTCAAAATTTCAGACACAGGTATCGGCATTGCGCCAGAAGATATTGAGCGTCTCGCCAATCCATTTGAGCAAATTGACAGCCAGCATTCTCGCCAACACGAGGGTACAGGCCTAGGTCTCGCGCTCTCTAAATCAATGGTTGAGCTACATGGCGGTAACTTCAAAATTGAAAGTGTACTAGGTCAAGGAACAACAGTTATCTTCACACTTCCCAATACACCCGTTGAGAAAGCGGTCGTAAATGCCGAGTCCGAAGTCGGGAATGAAATCACCCGCCTCGCGCAAGATATTGCCGATGTCTTGACAGATGGTAGTGTCAATTCGGGGACGCCGACTACCCCCGTCCAAGAGGTACCCCCTCAACAGAATACACAAGTTGCACCGCCGCCTGCATTAAACGTCCCACCTGCACCGCAGATACTTGCACAGAAACAGACAAACACGCCGCCACCGCCGCGCCCTCAAGACGCCGCGTAAGTTAGCCGTCATGCGCGCGGGACGCGCGGGCTAAATCTATAAATTTCGGCAAGAGCCTCTCGACGATATTGAGCTGTTCTACTGTCCGCTCGCGAAGCTGGTCTACAGTGTCAATTTTCATCAATTTTGCGATGGCCGAGAGAACCCAAGGCTCGACATCGCCTGCGAGTCCACCGTGGGTTAGAGCCAGATACTGGGTTAAGTCAGAGAAATATGCGCGTGCAGATGACAGCTTTTCATAGTCTAGCACGCTGAGCCTCGACAGGGCCTTTGCGCGTGTCAGCATGTCTTGCGTTGACGTTAGCGCCTGCCCTGCAAAGTTTTCCCGTGCGGAGAGATATAAGGACTGCGCAATAAATTCAATGTCACGCATGCCGCCTGCGAGATTTTTCACATCCCACTCACCGCGCGGCGGCTTTTGCTCTCGCAAGCGCAAAAGCATATCTGCAACATCGCTTTGAATATCTAAATCTGGACGCGGAGAGTTTAGCACATTTGGAATAAGGTCTGTGAGCCTATGCTCAAATTTATCACTACTTACCGCCATGACGCGCGCCCGCGTGAGTGCCATAAATTCCCAACTCCATGCACTCTCACTGTAATAACGCGTAAAGGCCTCAAGACTCACCGCGACAGGGCCAGAGCGACCACTGGGGCGCAACGCCATATCCAGCTCATAAAGCCGCCCTTCTGCAGTCACAGACGAGACAGCGCTGACGAGGGTTTGCGTAAGCTTTGTAAAGGCGCCGATTTGACTGGCATCAGCATCATATAAAACCATAACGTCCAGATCAGAACTTAAGCTCAATTCCTGACCGCCAGCTTTGCCCAGCGCGATGACGGCATAGTCGCCAGAGAGCGGGCCTAGGCGGCGCTCTATTTCGCGCACACTGACGGGCAGCATAACATTTATGACTTCGTCAGCCAGCTGACTGAGTGCCTCCGCGCAGTCGGATGCATCCATCTGCCCGCGTAAGGTGGCGGCCGTAATTGTAAATTGGTCTTCGCGCTGGCAGCGTCTGATGTAATTCATTGCCCCTTCAAAATCAGGTTCAACGTTGAAAACTTGGAGGTAATCCGCGCCAAGGCTTTGTATCTCTACGGCGTGAAATTCAGGGGAAATCATCGCGTCCAAAATAGAGGGGCGCGCCGATATCGTATCCGAAAGACGCGGCGAGATCAGCATCAAATCAATTAATTGCGCAAGGCTCTCTGGCTTTTGCAAAAACATCGACAGCAAAGACACGCCGCCATTTACGCGCGTAAAGAACTGCCCAAAGACCGCGAAAGCTCGATCAGGCGACTGCGTTTCAGAACAGATTTTAATGAGGCGCGGCGCAAGGCGTGTAAGAAGTTCGCGCGTGCGTTCTGTCCGCGTCGCAGAAATACGTCCGCCAAGCCAGCTCGCCATATCTGTCCACAGCCGTTCGGGGGCAGCAAAGCCCAAAGACGTCAACGTGTCCAGTGTCGCAGGATAAGGCTCTACCCCTGTGAAGGATAATGTACCCTCTTCCAGCCCAAGACTTTCGTGATTAGGAAACAATGCCTGATAACGCGTAGAGACATCTTGCAGCGTAGACAGCAGCGCGTCGTCAAAATCTTTGAGCGTGTTATATCCTGCAAGTTTTGCGAGTTGGAGGCGAGCATCTGCCTCTTCGGGAGCAATGTGGGTTTGAGCGTCTTCTCGCATTTGAGCGGCATGTTCAAATTTACGCAATAGAGCATAGTTATCAGATAACTCCGCCGCGTCCTGCGGGTCAACAAAGCCGCCTTCCATGAGGCTCTTAAGGGCATCGACCGTACGCGGCGTGCGTAGATCTTTATGTCGTCCCCCTAGAATGAGCTGCTGAGTTTGGGCGTAAAATTCAATTTCACGAATACCGCCAGTCCCGAGTTTGAGGTTATGCCCTGCAGGATTTAATTTACCCTCGCCTTGACGGGCTTGGATTTGACGTTTGATAGAATGGATATCCTCAATCGCGGCAAAATCGAGAGAGCGGCGCCAGATAAAAGGGCGTAACACGCTGTCTATAAAGTCTTGCCCGACGAGCCTGTCGCCGCCGCAAATGCGCGCTTTTATCATCGCCGCACGTTCCCAATTCTGACCTAGTGTCTCGTAATATCGCTCCGCTGTCAGCGTCGACACTGCCACAGCATTTGAGCGCGGGTCGGGGCGAAGTCGCAAATCAGTTCGAAATATATATCCCTCACCTGTCATACGTTCAAAGCCCGCAATGAGCTTTTGTACAAATTTGACCAGCGTGCGTTCGGCCCGTTCAGGCCTTGGCAGAGAAATCACATCAGGGTCATAGAAAATGCAGAAATCAATATCACTAGAATAGTTGAGTTCGCCTGCGCCGTATTTCCCCATCGCTAAACAAAATAGACCTGGCACAGGATTATCAGGGTCGCCGCTAAATATATCCAAGGCTTGCGCACCTGCGATAAACAGGCGGCGCATACAAAAATCCGACAGCTCCGTCAGGGCGCGCGTCACCTCGACCCAAGTCCACATTTGCGAAATATCTGACAGCGCAATAATGAGATGCACGCGGCGTTTTAAAATACGAAGGGCGGCCATCTCAGCCTCATGCTCGCCAATATTGTTTGGCACTTGGACGTAGCTTTCCGTTAAAAACTGCTCCGTTGTTTTATGTGGAAACGCCGCCTCTATGTCAGAAAAAAGCGTGAGACTCTCGGCCAAATAGGTCGCATTTTCACGTGCCGTGTCAATTGCCGCCTGACGTCGTGACGCACTCATGACGCTCTAGTTGTCGCCGTGCTTGCATGTGATTTGACTTTTCTGACACGCGGAAAAGTAAGCCGCGCGGCAAGGCCTGGACGGCCAGTTGCCGCGTGACGCATGCCGTCTTCAAGCGAAAAGACCGCACGGTGCAAATCCGCAATCGCGTCCACAAGTGCGAGGCCCAGTCCACTGCCTGGCAAAGACCGACTTTCGTCAAGACGCACAAAGCGCTCTTTCACACGTTGTCGGCTCCCCTCGGGAATACCTGGGCCGTTATCGATTATTGAAATCTCAGACCGTCCCTCTTTATTTTTCAAAAGCGAGAGATGTATGGCCCCGCCTTTGGGCGTATATTTAATGGCGTTTTCCACGAGATTTGAGACGGCTTGGGACATCAGACCACGGTCTGCTGAGATGATATGACCGTCACTAATCTCGCTTGTGAAGGTCAATCCGACATCTTCACAGGCAGGCTCGTAAAGCTCCGCAATATCATCAAGAATGGGTTTAGGGTTAAGCTCGGACAGCATTTCGCGACGCTCACCCGCTTCAAGACGTGCAATACGTAGAACAGAGTCGAATGTCTTTAAAAGCTCGTCCGCATCATCTGCGGCGGCGAATAATGTATCCTCCGCTTGCGGGTCTTTAATTTCGGTCGCCGCCGTCTCGAGCCGTGTGCGCAGGCGCGTAAGCGGCGAGCGGAGATCATGAGCAATACTATCGCCCGCATAGCGCATGGCTTTCATAAGCCGATCAATATGGTCGAGCATTTCATTGAGGTGCTCGGCCAGAAGATCCATTTCGTCTTCGGAATAATTGCGCGGCGCGCGCCTATCAAGATGACCTGCGCGCACATCTGTTGCAAGGCGGTTGAACGCCTCCACGCGCTGCGTAAATTTGCGAGAGACATACCAGCTTGAGATAAGACCTAAAAATAGCGCAATGGCAGAGCTTGAAAAAATGGCGTTTTTCACGCGTTCTGCCGTACGCATTGTCACCTCAACATCACGAGAGGCCACAACGGCCGCCACGTTTTTGCCGTCAATTTGCAAATAACCTGACAGGCCACGCATGCGCCGCTCTTTTGCGGGTTCACTATCTGTCGCTGGAATAACGAGGATGAAATCGACTTTGGTGAAGTCAGCTTCACCTTCTTCTCCCATGACGGCTTTTTCTTGGTTTTTGAGTGTTACGACTTGCTCGCCAAGACTACCCATCACCATTTCGTCGCCGTTTTGATTGCGAGAGGTCAAAAGATAGTGTCGATCACCCGATCCCGAGCGCAGAAATATCTCACGACTGACGGGAATGAGCCCGCCTTCATCAAGCAAAGTTTGAAACTCCTCAACTTCTGCTGCGAGGGATTTATCGACTTGGCGAATTTCACTTGAGATGGTGAGGAAATAAACATTTCCCAGCGCAATAATGAGCGCGACAACAAAAAACACCGCTCCGAGTAGAGATAATCGGAACAGTGTATTTTTATAGAGCTTTGACAGTGCGCTCAGCATGGCTCACCTTATCGTAAGGTGTTAGACCTGCAAGCGGTAACCCGCGCCGCGCACAGTGTGCAGAAGCGGTTCATCAAATTCTTTATCAATTTTCCCGCGCAGGCGCGAAATATGAACATCAATCACATTTGTTTGGGGGTCAAAGTGATAGTCCCACACCTTCTCAAGCAACATCGTCCGCGTCACAACGCGGCCCGCATTACGCATAAGGCATTCCAGCAGACGAAATTCGCGCGGCTGCAAAAGAATATTTTTACCTGCGCGACGCACCGTGCGCGCGAGCAGATCCATCTCGAGATCAGCACATTTTAATTTCGTGACAGCCGCTGTGGGATCAGAGCGACGCCCAATAGCTTCAACGCGCGCCAGAAGCTCTGTAAAGCTGTAAGGCTTGGCGAGATAATCATCGCCTCCTGCCCGCAGGCCTTCAACCTTTTGGTCCACTTCGCCTAACGCAGATAGAATCAATACGGGCGTGGCGTCGCCGTCTTTACGCATTTCTTCGAGCACAGAGAGGCCGTCACGTTTGGGCAGCATACGGTCAAGCACCAGTGCGTCATAATCTGCCGCACGCGCCATCTCGAGGCCAAGTTCACCATCAGGGGCGAGGTCCACGACATGGCCGGCTTCCATCAAGCCTTTGCGCACATATTCAGCGGCAATATCATCATCTTCAACGACGAGTATTCTCATGGACATCTCCTTGGTCTCCTTTTGCCTAGCCGAGCGGTATAGCCAGTACGACCATATTTTCTCGCCCGTCAGGCTCTCTGAGTAAAATTATAAGTTCGGTTTGCCCCTGTTCTTGGGCTTTAAAAATCATGTGCTCAAAAGCGGGCACACTTGGAATATCTTTGCCGTCGACCTGCATAAGCACAGCATTGGCCACTATGCCTGCCTTGGCGGCTTGGCCATTTGGCGAAACAGATTCGACATAAACGCCGAGTTGATCATAACGCATACCAAGTGCGGAACGTCCTTCGGCCGACAAATCCACAAGGCTCATGCCGTGGCGCACGCTGCCGCCGACGACCGTGCCAGGTGCGCCTTGCGGGGACGCCGCTGTAGCTTGTTCAACGGATTGATCTACGACGTCTTTGTCAGGACGCTCGCCAATCATGACCGTCAGCTTATAGGGCTTCTCATCACGCTCATAGATGACGGACATTTTTTGATTGGGACGCAAGCTCCCGATGACGCGAGTCGCTTCAGTCGAATTATGCACAGCGCGATTATTGATATTGAGAATAATATCATCGACTTTCAAACCGTAAATATCGGCGGGGCTTCCTGGGACGACATTGTTGATGGTTGCACCCCCTTTGAAAAGACCGCCGCCTTTTGAAAATTCAGCTGTTCGCAATCCTGCGCCGAGCCAACCACGACGCACCCGTCCTTCACTGCGAAGTTGCTGCACCACCGCTTCCGCCGTTTCGTGTGGGATAGAAAAGGCAATCCCGACACTCGCACCTGTTGGGGAATATATAGCGGAGTTGACACCGACCACATCGCCTTTTGGATTAAAGAGAGGGCCACCAGAGTTACCTGTATTAATGGTCGCGTCAGTTTGGATATAATCCACATAGGCCCCACTTTCGACGCGTTCGCGGCCAATGGCAGAAATAATCCCAAAACTTGTCGATTGCCCGATACCAAAAGGATTACCAATTGCGACCACCCAATCGCCAATACGCAGTTCCTCGCCGCGGTGAAAATTGACTGTTTTGAACGCGCGGTCACTTTGAATTTTTAGCACAGCCAAATCTGTTTCTGGGTCTGTCCCCACAATCTGAGCAGGGAAACGCTCGCCATTATTGAACTCAACTTCAATCGTCGTGCCGCCTTCAATGACGTGATAGTTCGTCACAAGCTCGCCTTTAGGGTCGATTATAAAGCCAGAGCCTTGCCCTTCCGTCACTGAATCAGCTGTTTCTGTTTGCACAATGATATTGACCACAGCTGGGCTAACTTGCGCGACAAGATCTGCGAGGGATGTTTGTGAGGGATAGCTAAACGGGAAACCGAGCGGCGGTGTGCCACGCATAACTTGAGGGGCTGCGCGGTCATCGACAATAGCCAGCTTTTGATTTTCTGGCTGTATTTGAGACTGCGGCGAATATTGCGTTTGCGGCTGCCCGTCCACTTGACCAGCCTGGGCCGAAGGGGTGTCATTGAGGAGACGCAGCGGCACGGGGCTCGGCGCCGTTGTGCCAAATCCTATAGGCTTAACGACCTGTGCAGGCGCTGCTGTGCTAAACAAGACACTCGCGAGCAAAGCGATGCCCAGTGAGGTCGCAGGGCGACACCCTTTGACAGCTTGCGGTACGGGCGATGTTAAAATCGGGCGAATATATTGCACGGGAGTCTCCACTACATCCTCACCATGACGGGGGATGCCTATCCTTAATCTGTCCAAAACATGACAAGACCGTCATGAAGCAAAGACTACGTCCGTTTAAACACCAAAATCTGGTTATTTTTAGGCATGGCCGTTTGCTGGATTAGATTAAACCCGTGAAGTTCAAATATATGCTTAACAGCCTCTAAATCGCGTACACCCCATGCTGGATTTCGGGATTTAAGTGAGGCGTCAAAGTCAAGATTGCTAGGTGCTGTCTTGTCGCCCTCTTTAAACGGGCCGTAGAGCACGCAGATTTGGCCAGAGTTCAAAAGCTTTTGCGCACCTTTTACAAGCCCCTCAGCCGCCTCCCACGGCGCTATATGAATCATATTTGCGCAGTAAATCGCGTCAAATTCCGCAAGGTCACGCGTCCAATCATCTTGCGTTGTATCAATATTAAGCGACGGTTTAATCTGCCCGTCCGCCTCCTTCGCCCACGCGTTCTGGCTGGCGCGGGAGCCCGCATCAGGGTCACTTGTTTGCCAAATAATATCAGCGCGAGACTGGCACATATGCAGCGCATGCTCGCCTGTGCCAGAAGCAATTTCTAAAACGCGCGCATTTGGCGAAAGTAGCGGCAAAAGCACCTCAGATATCGGGGCGCGGTTATTGGCAGCCGTCGGTGAAAATTTTTTATCACCAGACTCAGTTCTGTTCTCAAGGTGGATGGGAGGCTTTTCGCTCATGTCAAATCCTAGGACAGCATTTTGGGCAAGGTCAACGTGACGCAAAGTCCGCCAAGCTCAGATCGCGAGAGGGTTAATTCACCTTTATAAGCTCGCGCCAAATCATCCACGATTGCGAGCCCAAATCCTGTGCCAGGCGTCGCCTCATCAAGTCGCGCGCCACGTTTAAGCGCTGTCGCGTAATCTTCTTCCGCAAGTCCCGGGCCGTCATCTTCGACAGTTATGACAAAAGCCCCATCATCGACAAGGTGAGGTTTGGTCTGAACTCGCACTTGAGAGTGCGTCCACTTGCAAGCATTTTCCATCAGATTACCCGCCATATCTTCAAGGTCACGCCGTTCCCCCCGAAAGGCCAAATCAGGCGTCAGGTCGATCTGCATATCAATGTCTTTAGAGCGAAAGATACGTGGGAGTGTCCGTCCTAATGCCTCAATCACTTCAGATACATCTGTACTCACACCAATAGCTTGTCCTCGCGCCGCGGCACGCGCGCGGCGCAAGTGGTGATCGACTTGCTTGCGCATCGTATCTGTCTGGCGCTCAACAATCTCAGCGAATTCTGCCATGCTTTTACTACTGTGATTTTCACTCTCATTGAGCATTACGGCAAGCGGTGTTTTCAGCGCGTGGGCCAAATTGCCGACATGAGTACGGGCGCGTTCAACCACATCTTTATTGTGATCAATCAGGAAGTTAAGCTCTGTCGCGAGCGGCTGAATTTCAGGGGGATATTTACCATCAACGCGCGTCGCACGACCTTCGCGCACATCAGTCACTGTATCGCGGAGTTGGAAAAGCGGCTTCAGACCAGAGCGAACTTGCGTCAAGACAGCCGTCACAAGACCTAAAGACAATAGCCCCATCAATCCACTTGCGATAATAGCAAAACGGTTGACCGCACGGCTTGCGGGCCGGCTATCAATCGCCGCCATAATAACAACGGGTTTGGCTGAGTTTGGCAGCGTCACTTCGCGCGCAATAACACGCAAAGGCTCATCATCTGGCCCAACTGAACGCGTTGCAATTTCTTCGCCTGGGTTCAGAAATAATTTCTCCACATCTCTGGGTGAAAGCGTCAGCGATTCACCATAAAGTGAACGAGAGGCTTTGATAGGCGTTACCGTACCGTCATTGGCCATATCTCCAATAAGCCAATAACGCCCCGATAAAGCCTGTTGATAACGCGGATCGGTGGGCTCACGCACAAGCTCAAGCTCCGACATATTACCCGAACTTGGAACATTCGCTGCCGCAATTAAAGATGTGACAGCACTGGTCATTGGGTCATCAAAAATGCGGTAAGTCGAACTTCTGTAAAACCAAGTCAGTGCAATCGCACTTAGGATAAGAACGGGTAGCGTCCACAACATTGCGCTACGCACAAGGCGCGCAACAAGAGAACGGCTATCAATTGTTTGGCTCATGACTGTGCCGTAACGCCCAACGGCCTATTTAGCTTTCGTCTCTGCTGGGTTCACGAGGCGGTAGCCCAATCCACGCACAGTTTCAATGCGATCTGTCCCAATTTTGCGGCGCAGACGCCCAATAAAGACTTCGATGGTATTACTATCACGGTCAAAATCTTGATCGTAAATATGCTCGACGAGTTCTGTGCGCGAAATAACGCGGCCACGGTGCATAGCCAGATAGCTGATGAGGCGAAACTCATGCGAGGTCAGTTTAATCGGATTTCCGTCGACAAAAGCGCGGGCTGCGCGATTATCAACCAGCAAGTCACCAATCTCTATTGTATCCGTTGAGTGACCCGCAGCGCGGCGCACGAGCGCTCGAAGGCGCGCGAGTAGCTCTTCAGTATGGAACGGCTTGGTTAGGTAATCATCCGCGCCTGCATCAAAGCCCGCGACTTTCTCTGACCATTGGTCACGCGCCGTCAGGATAATAACAGGAAAGCTTTTCCCATCAGAGCGCCATTTTTGCAAAACGCTTACCCCGTCAATAAGCGGGAGGCCGAGGTCAAGAATAACCGCGTCATATGGCTCTGTATCACCGAGAAAATGACCCTCTTCACCATCGCTGGCGCTATCCACGGCATAGCCTGAGTCTTTCAGCGCCTCTTCAAGCTGGCGTGATAGGTCAGGATCATCTTCGACAATAAGAATGCGCATAGCGGCCCCAATTCATAAGTAGTCAGTATAATATACTCAAAAGCCGTAAAGGATTTAACTCTTTTATTGACCTAAGCCTAGTTAAGGACACGACCTGTAGCGGCGTCAATCAAAACATCAATGACTTTACCATTTTTTTGGAGCATTCGAACACGGTACTGTCCTCCAGAACGCGAAATGTCCACAAATTTGGCTCCTGGAACCCGTTGCGCGGCAATAGCCTTGGCTTTAGATGGAGAAATGGTGTTCTGAACGTAACGACGCAGGCGCTGAGGTGGCGCGTAGGACTGCACCCAAGGCGAAGACCGAGCTTGAGGGTCGAATCTCACGCCATAGCCGTTGTTCGCGCTTGCCGTACTTGGCATAAGCATAGAAAGAACAGCTGCTGCTGCGAGAGTTGTGATATGTCGACGTGTAAAAGTCATATTCTATCTATATCGCCCCACCCCTGAACGAAATCTGAATGAACAGTTCAGAGTTGTGAATAGTTCATATCCAAGCACAATTAGCCCTGCAATGCTTCGCGTGGGTTAAAATCGCCACTTGCCTGCGCCGCCCAGTCCTTAAGGGCGGCGTCATCTGGGTCGCTTAGCACGATATAAGGGCTCACAAGCATATCGCCGCCTGCGATACCTTTGCCCTTGAGGCGCATGGTTTTACCGCTATTGCTACCTGCCGGGATGTTGAGCGAAGCGCTGCCAGACGGCGTTGGGATTTTAACTTTCGCGCCGAGAAGCGCTTCTTTGAGCGAAATTGGTAAGCGAAGACGGATATTATTGTCTTCGCGGCTGAAATACTTATGCGGCTTTACGGTCACCTCGACCTTTGCGTCACCTTTACGACCCCCATTTGTGCCAGCTCGTCCTTTACCTCGCAGTCGCAGGACGGCCCCGTCAACGACGCCCGCAGGGATGGTAACGTTTAGGCTTTCCCCGCCCGCCTTGATGCGTTTTTTGCCGCCGCCAACAGCCTCAAGAAAGCTAAGCGTGACTTTATAGCGGACGTCTTTGCCCTTCTTGGGGGTCGCTTGCGCGCCGTAGCCACGGCGTCTCGGGCCGCCTGTCTGCGCGCCCATATTCATGCCAAAGAGCGATGAGAACAGGTCTGCCATATCGTCTTGGCCACCTGCGCTCCCAAAGCCAGAGCCACCAAATCCTGCCTGTCTGAACGCACCACCGCCAAAGGGGTCGCGTCCGAAAGGATTGCTTCCACCCGCAAATGGATTTTGTGCCTGACCGCTGCCGTCAACCTGCCCGCTATCATATTGTGCACGCAGGTTTTTATCGTTCAGCAGCGTATAAGCTGCGCTGATTTCTTTAAATTGCTCAGCCTTCTTGGCGTCGCCAGGATTCACATCAGGGTGCAGCTTTTTGGCCAGCGCGCGGTAAGCTCTGCGGATCTCTGCATCGCTTGCTGATTTGGGCACGCCAAGTAATTTATAAGGGTCTTTCGCCACGTCTATACCTCCGCTCCCTATGTAGGAAAGCGCAGGCGGAGTGCAATAGTTAGAGAAGCACTGTAAGCGCAGACCCAAAGCCGTATTCCGTAGACCCTTGGGCAATTTCAAGGCGATCAAGGTCTAGAGTGGATTAGATAGGGCGTGGAAGCGCTAGGGTATTATGACATTTAAGTTTTTTACGCGCCAATCAGGGGACTTAGATGGCTCGTTTAAACAGGACTGGATTTAAGCCGCGCCGCGCAGATCCGATTTGCCAATGCGGTTTTGCAAAAGGCGTCGCGCCGTCGCGTAATTCTTTTTCACCTCACGCCGCATCGGCTCATCCCCCAGAAGAGAAGCAAGCGTAATCGCGCTGCGGTAAGCGGATACAGAAGCATCAAGCGCATCAATATCACCGTTCACGCGACCAAGCGTCAGCAAAATGTCTCCAAGCGACTGTTGCACCTTGGCATGTTTATCGGGCGCGCTATTCTGGCAGTAGACACCTTCGGCTTCGCGCAAGGCTTTGACCGCACCAATAAGTGGCGCACTATCACCTGTTTGCGAGGCGAGCAAAATCATTTGTTCGGCAAGCTCGACGTTTAAATCGGCGAGCTGTCCCGTGACAGATTTCATCTCTTTTTTGAGTATAAATTTTTTGCTGATAGCCATCTTACCCACTTCCTTTATATGGACCGCAAAATGACGTGCGAGCGTTAAGGAGAGCTTAACGCGCTAGAGCTGTCGGACAATATCTTGCACGCATTTTGCAAAATCATCGCCGACATTCACGCGGTAAAGTGGAACACCCGTCGCGGCAAACAAACCGTTTTTCAAGGTATCACCTGCGGTCGCCTTTTGCGAACTATGGGAGCTGCCATCAAGCTCAATTGCGCAGCGCGGACGACCTGCGTGGTCAATTACTAAAAAATCAATGTGTCGGCTTTTAATACGTCCGCGCAATTGAAAGGCGAGCTTTGGATTTGGCAAATTAGGCGCGACACGAATAATATCTTCGAGCCGTGTTTTTGTTTGCAATCTAAAATGCGGCGGCAAAGCAGCCTCTAGGCTCAAGAAAAACGCCCGTTCAGACGCATTTACAAACAGGCTCTCGCGCGCTTCAAAATGACGAAAGATTTTGGGGTCAGGCATAGAGGATTGCGGCGGCGTATATTTACCGTTTGATCGCAGCAGTATGAACGCAATCACCGCGACAAATATGATGAGGCCTAAAATTTCCATATGGCGTCTATACCGCCATACGTAAGGAATCGAAATTATATTTGTCGAATGCGCGGCGCTTGTCTTGCACCGAGTAGTAAGTCCGTAACCGCCCAAACAAGCGCGTCTGCACGGTCTGGGCTTTTGGACCCGCGAATAGAGGCTTCTGCACCCAGCGAAGCCAGTTCATCTTCAAGCTCTGGAAAGGGTCGCACATGATGCACGCGACCTTGGGTATATAACGCTGACACGGGTTCAGCGCGCGCCGCCTTCCCGCGCGAGGCGTAGACCGTACGCACAAGCACATTAGGATTTATATTTTTCAGGATAGAGCTGACCATTTCACCGCCTTGATTGACCTCAACTAAAACATAATCCGCGTCATAGCTGTCCCAAAAACTCAGGACTCGTGCAGCCCAGCCATCAGGAGAAAGTCCCTGCACTGTGCCGTCATGGAGGATATAGACTTTGTCGTCTCGCGACGTTTGCCCACGCGTGAGCCCTGCGATGATAATACCACAAGCATCCGCCCGCGCACCAGAGGTTACAGGTGGATCGACGGCGACGATTATTTTGTCAAGACTCTCTGGCCTGTCTGATAAACACGCCGCAAGGCCATCACGGATCCACAGCGCCCCTGGTAAGTCTTCCAAAAACTCACCGTCCAGTTCTTGGCGACCCAGACGCGTTTTACCGTAAGCCTCGTCCATCGCCGCGAGAAATGACGGCGCAAGATTGGCCGCATTATCGGCGGTCTTTGCACGTGAGATGACCACGCCTTTTGCCGCCATTAGAGCTTTCATTGCACGAGTTGGTTTGGGTGTCGTCGTTACGACAAGGCGCGGGTCATCGCCAAGCCTTAAGCCAAGCCGCAGATTTGACAGGGTAGCATCAGGGTAGCTCCAGGCGCAAAATTCATCCGCCCAGGCTTTTTCAAATTGCGGCCCGCGTAGGGCTTCGGGATCTTCTGAACTAAAGACAAACCCCACGGCACCATTAGGCCAATCCAGACGGCGACGCGAGGAGGTATAAGTCGGTCGCTCGGCTTCATGCCCGATAGAGAGCAGCCCGCTTTCACCCTCCAGCATGACTTCGCGCGCACTGTGATAGGTCGGCGCGATAAGCGCGATGCGCCGTGCACCTTTTTGCACTTGTGCCCTCACCCACTCCGCCCCTGCCCGCGTTTTACCGGACCCCCGACCACCCATCAAAAGCCAAATGCGCCAGAGCTCTATCGGCGGCAGTTGATCATTGCGCGCAAGCGCCTCCCAATGATAGGGCACCCAACTGCTGGCTTTGGCGATATCTCTTGGTTTTTCAGGCGGGAGGTAACTCACTCTGTGGCAAGCTCTGAAGCGTTGCTGTCTTCATTTGCGAAAAGGCGCGGGCCTAAAACGACCAGCCGCTCTTTAAGCTCAGCCCTCAGTCTTTGAAGTTCACTTGCGCTTGGGGCGTAGCCTTTTAGACGCTCCTCTAGCGTGCCAGACGCACCCTCATTTTGCGATTTCTCCAAATCTTCTTCAATTTTTTGGTTGTAGATTTCTGTCTCTCGTATTGTTTTCGTCAGACTAATCATAAGTCCGCTCAGCTTACTCGCTTGATCAGAATGGCTGTTAATATCAAGCTCCAACGCCGCATTCGAGATGCGCGACAGCAACGCTCTGAGAGGGGCGGTATTAATTTTAAGCGGAAGGTCTGAGGCGCGCATGTGTGTCATGCCTCTTTCATAAAGGCAAAAAAATCACTGGGGATAATCGCGATTAAAATATGGCGACTCGGAAAGCGTTATTAGGTGAAGTCACATCTTTAAGAAAAAGTGACCCCACAGTTTCACGGGGCGCAATGGAAACCATGGGGTCCAGCTTTACAGCTGCGGTCCTCAGACCGTGGCTGACACCTAAATCAAGCTGATAGCGTTGTCACTATAACTTTGTGTGATTAACTGTGAATTTAGCCCTTTTAGCTCAACTTTATTCAGCTCACGCGCCTGAAGACCACACGGAAGTACGCACTGATACATCAGGGCGGGCCCGCGGGGTAGACGGCGTCTCTGTTGTCCCAATGTAAATATATCCTGCGACCTTTTCACTCGGCTCCAAACCCAGTTTTTCATTCACTCGCGCATCATATGCAAACCATTCGGTCAGCCATTGTGCGGCAAAGCCTGCTGATTGCGCTGCCAGAAGCAGGTTGTAGCAGACTGCCCCAGATGAAAGCACTTGTTCCCACTCTGGCGTGCCACGTGAACATTTGACTGGGCTTGAGATGATGGCCACAACGGTCGGAGCACGCATGAGTCTGGCCCCTTCAAAGACGCTGCGGTCAAGCGGCATATCAGGATTATCGGCCATAAAAGCGCTGGCAATTGTTTTACCAAAGTCTTCACGGGCTTGGCCTTTAAAGATTACAAAGCGCCACGGACCAAGCTTTCTGTGATCAGGCACTCGCGCGGCGATTTCAAGAAGCTCAGAGAGCTGTTCCGCGCTTGGCCCAGGCCCCGTCATCGCTTTGGTCATGTTAGATCGACGCGATTTTAAAAATGCTGTAATCTCTGGCTTGGGCGAAGGGAGGCCATATGTAAAAGGCGTATCTGTCATCTCAAAATCCTACGTAAGCTTAAAGGGCCGTACTTTACCCGGTAAGCTGAATGGGTTAGCTGATGTGTGATAAAGCCTAACCCTACTACCGCGCAAGGAGACATCATGTCCGATATTGAAAAACGCCTTTCTGATTTGGAGCTTCACTTGCCAGAGGCCGCCGCGCCCGTCGCCAATTATGTGCCTTATGTCATCTCAGGAAATCTCGTTTTCATCAGCGGGCAGATTTCCAAAGTTGGAGAGCAGATGATTGGCGGACGCCTCGGCGAAGGTTTGACCGTTGAACGTGGGCAAGAGGCCGCAAAACTCTCGGCCCTCAATTTGCTTGCGCAGATGAAAGCCGCCTGTGACGGAGACCTTTCGCGCGTGAGGCGCGTCGTAAAGCTTGGCGGTTTTGTCCAAGCCCTTCCAAGCGCTACGCAAGCCGATATTCCCAAAGTCATCAATGGGGGTTCTGATATTATGGTCGCCGTTTTTGGCGATGCGGGGCGTCACGCCCGTTTTGCCGTCAGCGCGCCGAGCCTACCGCTTGATGTGGCCGTTGAAATTGACGCGATTGTCGAGATTGATTTGCCCTAAATCCGCGCGCTCTGCGTAAGTAAGATATGAGCGAGACAGATGATACATTGCCCGAGTTTTCGGCACGCATTTTAACGTCTATAGGTCAGGTCGATGCGGGAGTCTGGGACGGCCTCGTTACAGATTCAACTTCCTCTAAGGCGCGCCATCCCTTTTTGTCCCATGCTTTTTTAGCCGCCTGCGAAGACAGCAGCTCTGCCACATCTGAGACGGGCTGGACCCCCGTACATATCTTGCTGGAAGACGGGACGGGCAAAGCCGTAGGCGCCGCGCCTCTATATGTGAAAACCCATAGCCAAGGTGAATATGTGTTCGACCACGGCTGGGCTGACGCATTGAAGCGCGCGGGCGGCGCTTATTATCCTAAGCTTCAAAGCTGTGTCCCTTTTACACCTGCCACGGGTCCGCGGCTTTTAGCTCAAACTCCTGAAGCCAAAACGGCGCTGCTCTCGGCCATGGAGCAATTTTGTGAAACACAGGGATTCTCAGGCGCGCATATGACCTTCCTGGAGGACGATGACCGTAAAATCTGTGACAGAGCAGGGTGGCTTCACCGCGAAGACAGGCAATTTCATTTCATCAACAGAGATTATACAGACTTTGATGATTTTCTCAGTTCTCTCGCCTCTCGCAAACGCAAGAACATTCGCAAAGAACGTCGCGAAGCCTTGGACGGTGTGAAAATTTCACGGCTTTCGGGTACTGATATTAAGCCTGCGCATTGGGATGTATTCTACCGCTGCTATATTGATACCAGCCAGCGCAAATGGGGGCGAGCTTATCTTAGCCGTGATTTCTTTGACCGCATTCACGAGACGCTGCGTAACGATATTCTGCTTGTTATTGCAGAAATAGATGACACCCCTATCGCAGCCGCGCTAAATTTTATTGGCTCTGAAGCGCTCTATGGTCGCAACTGGGGGGCGCTTGTGTTTAAGCCATTCCTGCATTTTGAGCTTTGCTATTACCAAGCCATTGAGGCGGGTATTGAACGCGGACTTCCCAAAGTCGAAGCGGGGGCACAGGGCGAGCATAAACTTGCGCGCGGCTATGAACCTGTCGCCACACATAGCGCGCATTTTCTCGCCCACCCAGGCCTGCACAAAGCCGTGGGCGATTACTTAAAGCATGAACGCCTAGCGGTGGAACGTGATATACATTATCTTGGAAAGCATACGCCGTTTAAAAACACGTCATCAACTTAAGGCCAGATAAAGGAATTGAAGATGTCACTGACTGGAGATTATGACACAAATAATGTTTTTGCAAAAATACTGCGTGGGGATATGCCGTGTGTGAAAGTCTATGAAGACGATGCCGTTTTGTCTTTTATGGATGTCTTCCCACAGTCACGCGGACATGTTCTAGTGATACCCAAAGCGCCGTCGCGCAATCTATTTGACGCCAGCCCTCAGACTGTCGCCGACCTTATCACGAAAACCCAAAAAATTGGTCAAGCAGTCAAGTCTGCGCTTTCGCCAGACGGTATCGTGATTACGCAATTTAACGGCGCGGCGGCAGGGCAAACAGTTTTCCATCTTCATTTCCATATCATTCCCAGATATGATGAGATCGGCCTAAACCAACACGCCTCAGGCCGCATGGCTGATATGGAAGAGTTAAGCGCTCTTGCTGCGCAAATAAAAGCTGCCCTTTAAAAGTAAAAGGAGGTCACCCATGACCCGCACACTTCTTATAACTTTATCTGCTACGGCGCTCCTCTCAGCCTGCCAAGATGTGGCAGTTGAGACTGTGCCCGCGGGCAAGCCCGTGACCGAAACTGTGTCCCCAGAAACGTCTGCACCTGAATATAACCTTGCCGCGCAATACGCAAAATTTGCCGAAGTGCCGATGACTGTTGACACATCATTCTTGAGCGCATCCGAGAAAGCGGTGGTGAATAAATTAATTGAGGCCAGCAAAATTCTGTCTGAGATTTATCTCCTGCAATTAAATGTCGAGAACCCCAATTTACGACAGCAAATCGTTAACTCAGATCGCGCCGACAAGGCTGAGCTTCTCGCTATGTTCGATCTGCATTTCGGAGTCTGCGATACGCTTGAAAATGACAAAGTGTTTTTTGGCGATGCCCCCTGCCCGAAAGGTAGCGGTTTTTATCCAGCGGATATGACTAAGGCGGAATTTGAAAAACATATTGCAGATAATCCCGACGACAAGGCGGCTTTCACCTCTGGCTATACGGTCATTCGCCGCAATACGGATGGCACGCTTTACGCCGTGCCTTATAGCATTGAGTACAAAGAGCCTCTCACCCGAGCCGCAAAACTTTTGCAAGAGGCTGCGGCACTCTCTGAAACTCAAAGCTTGCAAGACTTTCTCAGCCTGCGCGCAGAGTCGTTTCTCTCTGATGATTATTTCGAGTCAGAGATGGCATGGATGAACCTTGATGGAAATATCGAAATTGCGATTGGGCCCTACGAAGTCTATGATGATAAATTATTTGGCTATAAAACCGCCTTTGAAAGTTTCCTCACCATTAAAGATCCAAAAGCCTCTCAGGCACTCGCGAAATATAAAAACTATCTCAGAGATATGGAGAAAAACCTCCCTGTTCCCGACAGCTATAAAAATTTCGCGCGCGGTTTTGAAAGCCCCATTGTTGTGGCAGACCAAATTCAAGGCGGCGGCGATAATGCCAACGGTGTGCAAACAATCGCGTTTAACCTCCCTAATGATGAGAAAGTGCGCGAAGCCAAAGGCGCAAAGAAAGTTATTCTGACTAATGTGCTCGGCGCAAAATATGACCGTATCCTCGCGCCTATTGGTGAACGGGTACTGACCCCTGACCAAGCGAAGCTCACAACCAAGAAATATATGTCTAATAACACATTATTTCATGAGCTCTCTCACAGTTTGGGGCCTGGGACGATTACAAAAAATGGCGTGCAGACGACAGTCAATGCAGAACTCAAAGACCTTGCCTCTGGCCTTGAGGAAGGCAAAGCGGACGTCATGGGCGCATATAATATTCTTTATATGATGAGCATGGGCGAACTGCCGCCTAATGAACGTGAAGCATTTCTGTCGACCTATTTCACAGGTCTATTCCGCTCTATGCGCTTTGGCCTCGGCGCGGCACATGCCAAAGGCGCGGCCTTCCAATATAGCTGGTTTCGCGAAAAAAATGCTGTCGTCTGGCTCCCTGAAGAAGAGCGCTTTAGGATTGATTTTAACGCGTTAGCTGACGCCATTGCGACCCTCACGACAAAAGTCGTGACGCTGCAAGGTGACGGGGATTATGAGAATGCGAAAATATTTCTCGACACATACGCTAAACTTGATGCTCAGGCCGAGACTGTGCTTGGAAATTTAGAGGATATTCCGTTTGATATCCGCCCCGTCTATCCGAGCGAAATCAAATAGGGATTAAATCGGCACACCTTCTTCGAGGCAGAATGCGCGTACTTCATCACGTACGGTTGAGAGACGAGATTTAAGCGTAATCAATGGCTCAAGACGCGCGCGAAGTTTACCCGCGTCCAAAGCTAGCACGGCTGATTTCACAGGGCCAATGCCAGTCACAGGCATAGACAAATTATCATAGCCTAGCGCAATCAGCGTGATCGCCTCTATCGGGCGAGACGCCATCGTGCCGCAAACAGCCGCAGCCTTCCCATTGCGCGCGCACCCATCTGCGATGAATTTTAATATCGACATTGACGCAGGGTGTAGCGGATCATAGCGGTCTGCCACGCGCGGGTTATCACGATCAGCTGCAAAGAAAAACTGCATTAAATCATTGGCCCCCACAGAGACAAAATCTGCGTGGTCACAGACGGCATTAATCTGCCAAGCAAGCGCGGGAGTCTCTAGCATAACACCCACTTCAATCTTATGCGGCATCTCAAGTCCGAGGCGTTTGGCGCGCTCAACCTCGCGGTCAAAATGTGCGCGCGCCGCAACAAATTCATCCACTGTGGACACCATGGGGAACATGACACGCAGATGACGGCTCGCCCCCGCTGCCAGAAGAGCGCGCGATTGGTACCGCAATAGCCCTGGACGGTCGAGCCCAATACGAATAGCGCGCCAGCCAATCGCAGGGTTCTCTTCGGGCACCGGGTCAATATACGGCAAAATTTTATCACCACCCAAATCAAGCGTGCGAAATGTTACGGGATGATCCCCTGCACTATCAATCGCTTGGCGGTAGAGGTCCGTTTGCTCTTGCAGCTTGGGCATAAACTCAGACACCATGAACTGAAATTCAGTTCTAAATAGTCCAATACCGTCCGCGCCTGACAGTTGCAATTGCGGCAGATCTACCAAAAGCCCTGCATTTAATTGCAGCTTGATCCGGCGGCCATCCTTGGTGCGCGCTTCACGAGTTCTAATAGCGTCATAAGCGCGGGTCATTTCCCCGCGTATACTCATGCGAAGCTGAAATCCTGCGCGTTGCGCTTCTAACGGACGAATGTAGACTTGCCCAGCTTCCCCGTCGAGCAAGACCTCATCACCTGTTTCAATACGGTCAAGCACACCTTCAACACGCCCCACGAGCGGTATACCAATCGCTTGGCAAATAATGGCGGTGTGAGATGAGGCCGCGCCCTCTTCCAGTACAAGTCCCTTAATTTTATCGCGGTCATAATCAAGAAGTTCAGCAGGGCCAATGTCGCGCGCAAAAATAATGGCGTCATCAGAAATGTTCTTATTGCCAATAGAAATATCATCTCCCATCAATGCACGAATAAGGCGGTTAGCAAGGTCTTCAAGATCATGCAGTCGCGCCCGCAAATAGGGATCGCGCGCTTTCATCAATCGCGCACGGTGCTCATTGCGCACACGCTCCACAGCTGCCTCAGCCGTCAGCCCAGAATGCACCGCCTCGCGCAGGCGGTTTACCCATTTGCGGTCATAGGCGAACATGCGGTAGCTCTCGTAAATGTCTTTAGAGGCGCGCGACACCGCCGCCGCTTCCCCACTGACCATGGCGTCCACAGAGGCGCGTAGCACAGAGATGCCAACTTCTAACCGCGCTTCTTCAGCGGCAATATTATCGGCCAACAAGTTTGACGGCGGGACGGGTGGCATATGCAGATAAGCCCGCCCTTCAACAAGCCCGTCAGCGAAAGCTTTGCCTTGTAATGTCTCAGGCTTAACGGGGTTAAGAGCAATGCCTTTAAGCTTATTTTTCTGACCGCCAGCACGCTCATCATCAATAATTATTTCTGCGAGCACCATGGCCACGGTGAGCATGTCTTCAATCTCAGCTTCGGTGAAAACACGTTTGCCGCGTGTCTGCACGACGAGCACGCCGAGCACACGACCGCCGCGCAGAATAGGCACGCCAAGAAAAGTTTTAAACGCGTCCTCGCCGACTTCTGGGCGATAAGAAAAGAGCGGATGGCTTGGCGCATCATCTAGATTAAGAGGACGCGCCGTCAAAGCCACATGCCCCACAAGGCCTTCGCCTGGACGCATACGGGTTTGGTGAACGGCGGATTTGTTTAGGCCTTTTGTAGCAGACAGCTCTAGCTCTTCACCGTCGCGCAAGAGATAGATTGACGCCACGCGCACGCCCATCGCATCTGTGATGGCGTCTACAAAATCATCCAAGCGTTCTTGAACAGATTCTGTACCTGCCATCGCCGCCCGAATAGCCTTCATCAGCTTGGGCGGTTCGCTCTTAATGTTGGGGTCCACACTCATAGGGTCGCTATACACCATAGGCGCGTGGAACACCTAGGATATATTCTTTAAAACCCATACATGTTTAATATGGCAGGTTTAAATTGGGATTAAGCTTTAAGCGTTTTGCAGCTCAAACGCATTATGCAACGCACGCACAGCGAGCTCTGTATATTCGCTATCAATCAGCACAGAAATCTTAATCTCAGAGGTCGCGATGACCTCCACATTGATATTGCGCTCGGCCAGCGCTTCGAACATGGTTTGCGCAACGCCCGTATGACTGCGCATGCCGATGCCGACGATAGAGACTTTGGTGACGTTTGAGTCTGATTTAATGCCTTCAAATCCGACTTTGCCTTTTGCCGCCTCCAGCGCTTCAAGCGCTTTGGGCAAGTCGCGTTTCCCCACAGTGAAAGTCAGGTTTGCGGCGTTTTCAGCGCGCGAACGGCCTTGGACAATCATGTCCACGATAATATTTGCGTCTGACATCACGCCGCAAATTTTAGCGACAGTACCAGGCTTATCTGCGAGACGGAGCAGTGTGATTTGGGCTTCGTCGCGGCTATAGGCGACGCCAGAGACGACTCGTTCTTCCATTGTATCATCCTCATGACAAACCAGCGTGCCGGGATTGGCGACGCCGTCTTCCGCCATGCTGGTCAGCACGCGGATGGGTAGATTATTATTCATGGCCAGTTCCACAGAGCGCGTCTGCAAAACTTTTGCGCCCAGTGAAGCCAGCTCTAACATTTCCTCAAATGAAATTCGGTCAAGGCGTTTTGCTTGCTCAGCAATGCGCGGGTCCGTTGTATAGATGCCGTCAACGTCAGTATAAATATCGCAACGGTCAGCCGACAACGCGACGGCCAAAGCCACAGCAGAGGTATCAGAACCGCCCCGCCCAAGCGTGGAAATTCGTCCGTCTTCGGAAATCCCTTGAAAGCCTGCCACAACAGCAACATTGCCGTCGTTCATAGACGCGTCGAGATTATCAGGCGTGATGTCTTCAATGCGCGCCACACTATGCGCCATATCGGTCTTAAGGGGGATTTGCCAGCCTAGCCAGCTACGGGCTTTGACGCCGCGACGCCGCAAAGCAATCGCAAGAAGACCAGAAGTGACTTGTTCGCCCGTGGCGACAATCGCGTCATATTCATCTTCAATCGGACCACCAACAGCGCTATCCGCGTCCAACTCATCGACAAAACCGACAAGTTTATTCGTCTCGCCTGACATAGCGGAGACCACGACTGCGACTTGATGGCCGTCCGCAACTTCAGCCGCGACCAGGCCCGCAACGTGGCGAATACGTTCCAGATTAGCGACGGATGTCCCGCCAAATTTCATAACAATGCGTGCCATAAAGCTGCTCGTTCTAAACCAGCGGCGCTTTTAGCGCTCCCGCGCATATATTCAACCCTGAAAGAAGTTTTTACCTACAATTTGGGATAAATCGGTCAAATCTTCTAAAATGCTTATGCGGCAATCTCGCTCTGGTGAATTTAGCGTAAACTGCTAAACACCCCTCTTAGCTTGAAAGAGAATTATGGCCCACAGTACCGAAGCTCCAGAAAAGATGTCACGCGTCTCCGTTGATCCGGCGGAAATGGCGAGCTTTTCTCGCATGGCGGAAGATTGGTGGAACCCCACAGGTATGTTCCGCCCGCTTCACGAAATGAACGGCGCACGGCTGAGCTTTATTAAAAACGCCGTATGTGAGCATTTCCACCGTGACCCAGACGCTGAGCTACCACTCAAAGGCTTGCGTATCCTTGATATCGGTTGCGGCGGAGGGCTGTTATGTGAGCCCATTACGCGGCTCGGCGCGCAGGTGACAGGCGTTGACGCCTTAGAGCGCAATCTTAAAACTGCCAAAACCCACGCAGAACAAGTCGGACTTGAGATTGACTATCGCCACGGTACGATTGAACAAATGGTCGAAGCGGGCGAGCCTGTTTATGACGTTGTGCTGAATATGGAAGTGATTGAACACGTCGCCAGCCCGCCGGAGTTTATGAGCGATTGCGGCGCAATGGTGCGCGAAGGCGGGCTGATGATTTGCTCGACGATTAACCGCACGATGAAGGCATTCGCCTTTGCTATAGTCGGCGCAGAATACGTCCTGCGCTGGCTTCCGCGCGGGACGCATCAATTTGAGAAGCTCGTCAAGCCCGTCGAAATACAACGCTGGCTAAAAGACGCAGGGCTACAGACGCAAGATAGTGTCGGCATGACGCTCAACCCCATCACACGCGGTTGGAAGTTCAGCGACGATCTCTCAATTAATTACGTCACTGTCGCAACACGACCAGAAACGGCGAAGAATAAAGCCGCTTGAACTTAATCACGGCTCAGGCGTAAGCTAAGCTATGATAAAAGATTATATCCGCCAAAGCCTCAACCTTATTTTCGGCCTGACCATGTGGCTGTGCAGCTCGCTCAATTTGTTTTTTGATAGCGCGCGCAGCCCCGCCGACATGTCGGATACCAATACGAGCTTGCTCGTCCCCGCAGGTATCGCCTTCTCCATCTGGTTTCCAATTTTTGTGCTCTGCGGAATTTACGCCGTGCTTCAAGCTTTGCCAAAAAATCGTACGCGAGAAATTTACAGAGATATCGGGTGGTGGAGCGCGGCAGGCTTTGGCGGCGTTTGTTTATGGGGCATCACCAACGCCTTCGCGCCGATGGGCAATTTATGGACGGCACCGCTGGACTGGGCGCAATGGGGCACAGCGTTTGTTTTCGTGCCGACCATGCTGCTGCTTGTGAAAGCCATGCTGATTGCCACGCGCGAAAAAGCGCAGTTCACGGCCTTTGAGCGCTATACTGTTTGGGTGGGCCTAAGCCTCATCGCAGGCTGGTGTTCGATAGCCGTGTTTCTTAACTGGGCGCCACAGATGATTGCGCTATTTGCAAACCTCAGCATCCCCGTGGTTGTCGGCAATCTTATCATGCTCACCCTGGCCCTTATCTGGGCGGTCTTTGTCATCCGTAAATCTGCGCTCAACCGCGCCTATGCATTCCCGATCATTTGGGGCTTAAGCTTTGCGGCGCTCGCGCGTCTCACGGGTGAGCCGCAAAACTTCATCATCGGCAGCGCCGCGATTATTGGCATTTTTGTCTTGCTTGCGGCGGCGGTCATTAAACCTAGAAACCGCCTCGTTTAGCTTATCTTAGCCCGCCTGATGCGCTAAAATACGGCGACGTTCGACACTGCTCGGAATACCTAGGCTCTCGCGGTATTTTGCCACCGTGCGGCGCGCAATCTCAATGCCCTGCGCACTGAGGAGCGCGACAATTTTATCATCAGATTTCACTGTCTTGGGCGTCTCTTCAGAGATAAGAATTTTAATCTTGTGACGTACAGCTTCAGCACTATGCGCCTCACTACCATCATTACTCGGAATAGCCGCCGTAAAGAAATATTTCAGTTCAAACATGCCGCGCGGCGTGGACATAAATTTATTGCTTGTGACTCGGCTGACTGTGCTTTCGTGCATCTCAATCGCGTCAGCAACTTGTTTCAAATTTAGCGGACGCAAATGATCAATGCCGTAAGCAAAGAAGCCGTCTTGCTGCTTGATGATTTCGGTACTGACTTTCAGAATCGTGCGTGCGCGCTGGTCAAGTGACTTTACGAGCCAGTTGGCGTTCGCCTGACATTCACTCATAAATGTCTGCGTTTCTTCATCAGACCCAATGCTAGCGACTTGCGCAAAATAGCGGTGATTGACCAGCACACGCGGCAAAGTATCAGAATTAAGCTCGACTGCCCAACCGCCTTGCGTGGTTTCGCGAATAAAGACGTCAGGCTCAACCGCCGCCGCCATATCCCCACCGTAAGCGAGGCCAGGCTTTGGCGAGAGCGCACGAAGTGTTGTCACCATATCCATCAATGCGTCTTTCTTAACGCCGCAAAGCTTGGATAGTTTTGAGAGATCGTGCTTGGCAAGCAGTTCAAGATTATCGACAAGCAAGCTCATCGGCAAATCATACAGCCCTTTTTCGCGCAGTTGCAGCGTGAGACATTCACGCAGGTCACGTGCAAATACACCCGTCGGCTCAAAGGTCTGCAATGTTGTGAGCACAGACATGATACGGTTTGTCGAGACGCCGAGGCGCTCAGCTATGTCTGGAATATCCGCGCGCAGATAACCGTTTTCATCGACTTGGTCGATAAGGTAAGTCCCAATAAGACGCTCTTTTGCGTCAGAAAAACTCATAGCGAGCTGCGCGTTTAAGTGCTCAGAGAGCGAAATTTCCGCCGCCGTATTATCCATAGGGTCGTAATCTGAGCTGCCGTTAAAACTACCGCCTGTGCCCGCTTTGGACCAGTCCACATTACCGCCGACATCTGCCACACTTGCGTCTGTGTCCATGGCGTGAGCAGGCGCGTCGATATCACTGCTCGCGGCCTGCGGGGCCTCCATAGAAACTTCGCCATAATCTGTATCGGATTTGGTATCCATCTCTTCGCCGCGACGGTTCTCATCGCCTGTGCCGCGCTCCAATAAAGGATTACTCTCAAGCTGCTCTTCAACAAAGGCCGCGAGCTCTATATTTGAAAGTTGCAGCAGCTTAATCGCCTGCTGCAATTGCGGCGTCATCACAAGCGATTGTGATTGTTTCTGTACTATACGCGGTGCAATCGCCATCGGCTCACCATCCCACTTTAATTTCAACCATTCACGGCGCTTTTGCGCTCTTGAACTCTGGGGTTTAAGGCAAAACCTTTAAAATAAGGTTTGCGGCACAGATTTTGCACAGCTCAACCTTATGTGGGACGCAATATTCATACTCGCCGCTTTGGCGAGTCCGCTCATTCTGCTGGCGTTAGCGGCAGGTTTAGCGGGACCGGTCATTAAAATTAAAGTCAGGCTAGCTCTGATTGCCGTGGTGATTTTAATCACCACGATAGGCATTATCATCAAAGATATTGTGAGTGGTAAAATCTCTAGCGGAGAAAATACGGAACGAAATCCGTCGGAATTACGTTGATAAGACAATAACAACTCACCACACGGAGACTTATAATGTTAAACTGGACCCTTACTTTTGTCGTACTCGCTATCATCGCGGCCGTACTCGGCTTTTCAGGTATTGCAGGCGCCGCCGCTGGAATTGCGCAAATTCTATTCGTTGTCTTCCTCGTCCTGCTTGTCGTGAGTTTCATCGCGCGCGCCATTCGCGGACAATCTGTCGTCTAATAAGGCGAATAAATTATTCACAAAAGCCCGTTAGCTCTGCTAAGCGGGCTTTTCTATGTCTCAAGAACACTCTCATACACGCGTTAAAATATGTGGGCTCACTCGTGCGGAGGATGTGAAAGCTGCGATTGCGGCTGGCGCAAGCTATCTCGGATTTATTGTCGAGGCGGAGAGTAAACGGCGGTTATCCGTGTCTGAGGCTGCGATTATTTCTGCTCTAGCTAAAGGGCAAGTTCAACGCGTGGCGGTGACCGTCAATCCAGATGACGCACTTCTCACGCGCATCATGGCAGAGATGAAACCAGATTTCATTCAATGCCATGGCAGCGAGTCCCCAACCCGCGTAGCCGAAATCTCTCGCATTTTTAAAGTCGGCACCATTAAAGCCATCGGTATTGCCTCTAAGTCAGACATGAAATCTTCAGAAGAATATGTCGGCGCATGCGATTTTATTCTTTATGACGCAAAGCCTCCCAAAGGCAGTGACGTGCAAGGCGGACACGGTATTGCAATTGATTGGAACCTCATAGCGCGCGCACCCCGGCCAAAAATATTTGCTCTTGCGGGTGGGCTCAACGCGGACAATGTAACGCAGGCGATTGTGCAAACTCAGGCCCCTATTGTCGATGTTAGCTCTGGCGTGGAAGTCTCCCCAGGGATAAAAGACGCGAGCAAAATTAACGCCTTTATGGACGCCGCCAAGAAAGTAACAAAAAATGGGTAAAGCTGAAAACATCACGACTCCTGACGAAAACGGTCGCTTTGGCAATTTCGGCGGACGCTATGTCGCTGAGACGCTGATGCCCCCAATTCTCGAGCTTGAGAAAGCCTATGAAGACGCCAAAGCGGACCCAACATTTCTGGCGGAGCTTGATGAGTTTTTCGATCATTACGTAGGCCGCCCCTCCCCGCTTTATTTTGCCGAACGACTAACCGAGCATGCGCGGGAAACCTCCCCCACAGGTAAAGCGGCGAAGATTTATTTTAAACGTGACGAGCTTAACCACACAGGCGCGCATAAGATTAATAATTGCATGGGCCAAATCCTGCTCGCAAAACGCATGGGCAAAAAACGCATTATCGCCGAGACAGGCGCGGGGCAGCACGGCGTCGCCACCGCCACAGTCGCCGCGCGCTTTGGCCTAGAGTGCATCGTCTTTATGGGCGCGACAGATATCGTGCGTCAAAAACCTAACGTGTTTCGTATGCGACTGCTGGGCGCGGAAGTGCGCTCGGTCACCAGCGGCACGGCCACTCTAAAAGACGCGATGAATGAAGCACTGCGCGATTGGGTGACGAATGTCGGCGATACGTTTTACTGCATCGGCACGGTCGCTGGGCCGCATCCCTATCCTGCAATGGTGCGCGATTTTCAAGCCATCATTGGTCGTGAAGCGAAAGCGCAAATTCTCGAACGCGAAGGCCGCCTCCCCAATGCAGTTGTAGCCTGTATCGGCGGTGGATCAAACGCCATGGGGCTTTTCCACGAATTTGTCCCTGAAAAAGAGGTTCGCCTGATTGGTGTTGAAGCGGCTGGACGCGGCGTTAACACTGGCCTTCACGCCGCGAGCCTGACAGGCGGTACACCGGGTGTGCTGCACGGCAACCGCACATATCTCCTCCAAGATAACGACGGGCAAATCAAAGACGCGCACTCTATTTCTGCAGGGCTAGACTATCCTGGTATTGGACCAGAGCATGCTTATCTGCACGACATAGGCCGCGCGGAATATGTCAGCGCCACAGACTCCGAAGCGCTTGAAGCCTTTCAGCTTGTCTCGCGCCTCGAAGGCATTCTCCCCGCGCTGGAACCCTCCCACGCCATTCACCGCACGATTGAAACCGCGCAAGAATACGACAATGACGGCCTTGTGATCATGAACATGTGCGGCCGCGGCGACAAAGACGTCTTCCAGATTGCCGAAGCACTTGGGGAAGAGATTTCAGCAGGCACGGATGGTGTAAATACGAAAGCTTATTAAGCGCCTATCTCCAAATAGTCTCTGACTAAAAACTCCAATTTATAAATTTAAAATTCTATTTTGGGAACCCTTGCACATTACAGGCGTAGTAATGTGAGTATAGAGGAGATCAAAATGAAAAATTCTATGACAAAACGCATCTCAGCTTTCATAATTTGCACACTCGCTTTTGCGGCAAGCGCTTGCCACACAGTCGAAGGCGTTGGCAAGGACCTCGAAAGTGCAGGTGACAAAGCCGAAGAAATCACAAAAAACTAATTTAGGTCTCACTTATTTCTCCCTTGATAAGTGACTTTCGCCCGACGCGCTATTCCCCTAGCGCGTCGGGTTTTTATTTATCCAATAAGCATTAAACACTAGTCATGGGCTTGGGGCTCTTTTAAATAGCCCGCATGACAAACCGTATCACCCAGACGTTTAAGGCGCTTGCCTCGCTTAATTCCACCGCCTTTGTGGGCTATATGATGGGCGGTGATCCTGACCGTACGCACTCGCAAAAACTGCTCAACGCGCTGCCTGAGGCGGGAGTGGATATTATTGAGTTGGGCATGCCTTTCACCGATCCCGCCGCCGATGGCCCGACAATTGAAGATGCGGGACTGCGGAGTTTAAAATCAGGCACGACGCTCAACACAATCCTCGAGATGGCGGCAGAATTTCGCAAAACCAACGCGACCACGCCGCTAATCATTATGGGGTATTGCAACCCTGTACACCATATGGGCTATTCTGAATTTTCAAAGCGCGCGAAAGCGGCGGGCATAGACGGCGCTATCATCGTTGACCTCCCGCCCGAAGAAGATAGCGAGTTGCGCGCCGCTTTTGAGACGCACAATCTCGCCCTCATCCGCCTCGCCACGCCTACCACGGATGCAGCGCGCCTGCCCAAAGTTGTCGCAGGCACGAAAGGCTTTGTCTATTACGTCTCTATGACGGGTATTACGGGCGCGGCCTTTGCGACTGGGGACGCCAAAAACGCCTCTATCAAAAACCAAGTCGCCGCTGTGCAAGCTGCGTCAAACCTGCCCGTCGTTGTCGGTTTTGGTGTCAAAACACCCGAACGTGCGACGGAAGTCGCAAAAGACGCTGACGGCGTTGTCGTCGGCTCAGCCATTGTTGAGGCGTTCCACAAAGACGGACATGACGCGGCGATTGCGCTCGTCAAAAGCCTCGCGGACGCAACGCATAAGGCATAGTCTTGGCCTAACGCCTGGCGAGTAAATCGATAAGTTCCGCGACCTTTGTCTCGCGTTCGCTCACATCATCGCTCGCAATCGCGGCTGCGAGACAGTGATCAACGTGGTCTTTTAAAAGCTCGCCTTCAACCTTTTTCATCGCCGCACTGACCGCTTTGACTTGCACGAGGATATCGACGCAGTAGCGGTCGTCTTCGATCATTTTTTGAAGGCCGCGCACTTGGCCCTCAATGCGCGAGAGACGTTTGCGGACATTTTCGCGACGTGTTTTACGGTCTGTCATAAAGATTACTCTCACGAATTTTTCATTTGAATTATGATTCCACTTATACCATAGGGGGGTATGCGTCAAACTCTGCTCATAGCGACTGCGATTATTGCTTTTGGCACGACAGCTTTGCCCGCGAATGCACGGCCTGTCTCTTACCCAAGCGGATGGACGGTCATGCTGCGCAATGACGTCAATATGAACAGCGCACATGTCCATTATACGCCCGACCGATTTCACAGTGTTGGCCTGCGCCTTGTTTATGATCGTAATGGCGATTTCGTTTATTCGGGCGCGCAGGTAAACCGTTTAATTAAACGCTGGAACAAGCCTGATAGCCAAGCCAATATTTACGGCATGGTGAGCGCAGGCCTAATTACAGATGAAACGTCTAGCCCCCTAGCGCGCGATGATGACGCGGGTGGATTTATCGCTTTGTCCGCGGATTGGGAGACACGGCGCTATTTCATATCTGCCTCTGCTGAGCATTGGGAGCGTGGACGTTACGGCGATGAAACTGCCTATCACGGACGACTTGGTATAGCCCCCTATGTGGCGGGAACGGGCGCGCTGCACACATGGTTCATGATTGAAGGTCATCACAAAGCTGAGAGCAACGGCCTCCAGCAAAACGATAAGCTCGGCGCCACGGCGGTTTTACGCTTTTTCAAAGGCCCGAGCCTAGTGGAGTTGGGCGTTGACGACCAAGGCGAGCCTATGCTCAATTATATTCACCGCTTTTAAAAGCACAGATTTTAGGAAACGACTATGTCCATTATGAAATCACTTTTCCTCGCGACAGCCCTCGCAACCGCGGCAACTAATGCTCCAGTCGCTTCGGCCAATCAGAGTGTCGAGGAAATTGCGACAATAAAAAACACAGCCGACATCACAATTGGGCTGAACGGCCTTGTCTGTGATTTCTGCTCAATTGCGCTCAATAAAACCTTTAAGAAACACAGCGCAGTGGCCGCGACCTATGTCGATATTGACGCAAAATCTATGTTCGTTGTGCTGAAGGACGGCACAAATATAGGCGACGCCGAACTGACAGAGCTTGTGATAAATGCGGGCTACAATGTGGCGAGCATCACGCGCAAAGCGGGCTAATGGCCCAAACACCTTTAACAAAGCCTCCGACTACCAAGATCAAAGTCGCCTTTCGCGAAACGGCCGCCCCGACGGTCGCTTTGTTGACATCTGTGTCTACACTGGTGTGTTGCACTTTACCTGCCGTAATGATTACGTTGGGCATGGGCGCGGCGTTGTCATCCCTTACGGCCAATATTCCTCAACTTATATGGCTGTCTGAGCGTAAGCCGCTCGTCTTTGGCGGCTCACTCATCATGTTGGGCTTAGCTTGGTTGATGAGATATTTGACACGCAATATGCCCTGCCCCGCTGATCCTGCGGCAGCGAAGGTCTGCGCAAGATTACGCAGATTTGGCGGCTGGGTTTTATATCTTGGTTTTGCGGTCTGGGCGGTTGGCGCCTTCTTCGCTTTCGTGCTGCCCAAACTCCTCACTTAATCTGATTTACGGTACGCATAAAAAAGGCCCTCTCATCAGAGGGCCTTTTTCTATTTCTGAAATGCGAGCCTATTGGCAGACATACATGAAGTTACCACAGGTCTTCATGAAGTGAACGTCTTGACCATTTGCGGCACGGACGCGGAAGGCTTCGAGGTCACGACCTGATACATTCAACTTGGAGTATTGCAGGGAGTGTGTCTGAGCAAATCCAAGCATACCCTTTTCACCTTTGCTTAGCTTTTCATTTGAGAACATAGACGCATCCATATCTCTAAACGAACCATAACCAAGTGAACGCGCCATGTAGTTAAGGAAGGCTCTGTCTTTACCGCCAAAGCTTGCGCGCTCCGCGAGTCTTGCGTGGAATTGTGCAGGAGTCAGTCCGTGGCTATCGCCAAACTGTGGGTTAGATCCGAGGTAGGTCACAGACTTTGGTGTGTAATTTGGCACATCAAAGAGTGTCACATTACTTGGGCCACATATACGGTTGATTGACCCCATAACGGCTTGAACGGGCGCAGGCTCTGGCGTTACGACAACCTCTGGCTCTGGCTCAGGCGCAGGCTCAACAGGACAAGCCGAACGCATCTTGACAAAGCTGCCATCCCAGCACTCAATCTTGGCAGGACACGCTGCTTGGTTTTCAACCTCTGATCCATCCCAGCAGGAAATCAGCGCCGCTTTAGGCGGCACAACTAAAGGGGCTGGCGTGGGCTTAGCCATACACTTGGAGAGAAGGAAACCAAGTAACAAGAGGAGCAAAAGAGGCAAGAGCCATTTTAGCCATCCAAAGCCGCCACCTGTTGCCGCGGCAGGCGCTGCCACAGGTGCCGCCGCAGCTGCAGGTACAGCCGCCGCAGCCGCAGCAATTGGCGCAGCCGCCACGACAGGTGCCGCTTTTTTGCGAAGACAAGAGCGACCGACTTCACGGCCCGTCTCGTCATAGAGCACATCCATAAAATAATCGCCTTTCTCAATGCGCTTATAATATTTCGGATTATCTTTTAGACGGAGCACTCCAGAGAGCTCTTCATCGCGCTGAGCTGCTGTGCGGAAACCTTCGGAGCGGATACGCACATCACCTTCATCGTCATACATGGCGAAGTAGAACTGACCGTCGCTATGCTTAAAGAAAGCGACATTGTTGATTTTGTCATTAACCGCATGGCCGTGATACTCTTTACACGGCAAATAATCATCGTCTTTATCTGCTGGCGTCGGCTTGGCGGCCGCAAGAGCCCCTGTCGCAAGCGCTGCAGCTGCGATTGGAGCGGCCGCAGATTTTGGCATAATCACACAGGTTCGAGCGATTTCTTTGCCATTGCCCGCCTTCAAAATACGGTAGCTATGACCATTGGCCATATCGATTGTTTTGATTTTGGATACATCGCCCATGTTCTTTTTAACAGACGCCTGACCGACGTCGCGTGCGTTCTTTGTAGGATATGACTCTGAACGCCAAACGAGTTTTTTATTTTCGAAATAGGCGAAGAAATACTCACCCCCATCTTCAAAAGCACTAAAACCATTGTTAACAGCGTGGGCTTCGTAGAAGGCACAATTGCGGTAATTGTCCTCGCGGTTGTCGCGTTTGACAGGCGCTTTTTTCGCTTTGGCGGCTTTTACGACCTTCGGCTTCTCGCCGCGAAGTGACGCCGCAGCCGCCATAGCCGCTGCGCTCGAACTGTACCAGATTGACGTTGCAACTTCTTGGCCGTTAGCCGCGTTGATGTCGAAGTAATGTTTGCCGTTCTTATGTACGTGATGCTCATACCGACTTTTCAGCTTCATGTTCTTTGTCGTGGACGCAATGCCGTTGTCGCGGCCCGCCTTGGATGTGTAGCTCTCAGAAATCAGAACGATTTTACCACCTTCACAATAAGTGAAGTAATGCGCGCCATCTTTGGAGAAACTTGCAAAGCCATTTTTGACTGTGCCTTGCTCTTTATAGAAAGCCAGCGGATGATAGTTTTCGACACGACCATCTTTTTTTGTAGCCGCTTTTTTACGAGTTTTCTTTTGCGGGGCCACTTTTTTAGCCGCACTTGCCTTAGCAGATTTGGCTTTAACTTTGCCCATCATACGACCAACAGCATATTCAGCATCTGCTTTTGATTTATACCCTGGGCTAATCGCAATCTCTTGGCCATTACCCGCAAACAAACCAAATCCATGCTTGCCTGCATTTTGAGAGAACCGAAAACGCTTCTCATTTTTCATATTTTTCTTAACAGACTCCACCCCATTATCGCGCCCTGCAATAGACGTGTAAGCTTGCGAAATCATCGCTACGTTACCATCGACAATTAAAGCAAAATAGTGTTTATCCCCATCCGTGAATTTTTCAAATCCACGTTTTCGTCCCTTACTCGCAGCTTTGTAAAAAGCTACGGGTTTATACTCGTCATCACTAGATGCCATTATGTCCTCCTTAGGCCCCCTAGGCCATATGTTAATTCGCGTTAACCTATGCCCTACACTAACGGTTGTAAATAGACCTCCCGTCTCACTAGTGTGATTTCAATGTCAATGTTCGTTTAAGGAGAAATGCGTTTTAAATAGCCCCTCAGTTCGGGCTAACGGTTTTGTTTTCGCAGTTCTGACCAGCGCGCGAGCCTGTCTTTTATCGCCGCTTCCCGACCTTCGCCTTTTGGGGCGTAAAAAATTTCGCGCGCCATGTCGTCGGGAAAATAATTTTGACCAGAAAACCCATCGGGTGCGTCGTGATCATAGGCATAGCCCGCGCCGTATCCCAGTTCTTTCATAAGTTTTGTTGGCGCGTTTAATATATGCGCAGGCGGTGGTAAGCTGCCTGTTTTCTTAGCTGATATCAAAGCTTCTTTAAACGCAACATAGACCGCATTTGATTTGGGCGCGCTTGCCATATGCACAACCGCATGCGCAAGCGCGAGTTCCCCTTCAGGAGATCCTAGTGTGCGATATGTTTGCATTGCTTCATTGGCGATCATCAGCGCCAGTGGATCCGCCAAGCCAATATCTTCGCTTGCTAGACGTATCAAGCGCCGCGCAATATAGAGCGGATCTTCACCGCCATTTATCATGCGCGCAAACCAATAAAGCGCCGCATCTGGGTCTGACCCTCGAATAGATTTATGTAGAGCAGAAATGAGATTATAATGTTCTTCGGCGTTCTTATCATAAGCAGGAGCGCGTTTTTGCAAAAGTTTTGCAATGTCTTTGCCGTCAAAGTCCACCTTCGGCGAGAGCGCAAATATCTCTTCCGCCAAATTGAGGCCATAACGCCCATCCCCATCTGCGAAGCCAATAAGGGCCTCTCGCCCCTCATCTGTTACAGGGAGTTTGCGGCCAAGCTCGTCTTCCGCGCGGGCGAAAAGCTGCTCCATCGCGGTAACGCTCAGCGCTTTCAGAACCATAACTTGCGCGCGTGAGAGAAGCGCGTTGTTGAGCTCAAAACTTGGGTTTTCTGTCGTTGCGCCGACAAGGGTGACGATACCCTCCTCGACAAATGGCAAAAAACCGTCTTGTTGCGCTTTGTTAAAGCGGTGGATTTCATCAACAAACAACAATGTGCCTTGCCCGATATCGCGTCTGGCTTTGGCGGCGTCAAAGACTTTACGAAGATCAGCAACACCAGAAAATACAGCGGAAATTTGAACAAACTCTAGGCCCGCTTTATCGGCCAGAAGTCGCGCGATTGTTGTCTTACCAACTCCAGGCGGGCCCCACAAAATAATGGAGGCCAGACGTCCACTTTCGAGCATACGCCCCAAAGGGCCGTCGGCACCTATGAGATGATCTTGCCCAACGACTTCTGATAATGTTTTGGGACGCAAGCGGTCTGCAAGAGGACGCGGCGCGCTATCAGATAATCCCGCAGATTGAAACAAAGAGGCCATGCCTCTTTATGGCCTAATTAGCACGCGGAAGATAGCGAATCGGGACATCATAAATCTTGCCATTACGGTCAATTGACAGTGACCAGTCTTCCGCATTCTCCTGACGCACAAGTAACGTCTCAAGCTGACGCGTTGAGGTTATCTCTTCGCCGTTGAGTTCTAGGATAAGGTCTGCGGGGCGAAGCCCATTACTACGAGAGGCGCTGCGGCGCGCAAGGCTCAACACCATCACGCCCTGCACATAAGGGTCCACGCCAATTTCCTCGCCCAGCGCAGGCGACATGTTGACTATCGTCGCGCCGTCAAGAGGATGATAGCCGTCAAGAAAACGCTCATCGCGTGCAGGCGTTTCTTTCGGCACCTCGATAAGCGTACGGAGCATGCGTTTTTTACCGCCGCGCATAACCTCGACATTTGCGCGAGAGCCGAGCTTGAGCGTGGCGAGTTTAAATCTTAGCCCGCTTTCGTCATTGATTTCCGTGCCGTCAATAGAGAGGACAACATCACGCGACTTCAATCCTGCCTTATCCGCAGGTCCATTTGGATAAACCTCTGACACAATCGCGCCGCGCGCACGGTCTAGCCCCAGCGTAGCCGCAAGTGCACTATCGACAGCAGAGGTCCGCGCGCCAAGCCATGGCCGTACAATCTTTCCTTCTGTCACAGCACTATCAACAGCACGCGCAACAAGCACGCCTGGAATAGCAAAGCCAATCCCGTTTGAGCCACCAGAGCGCGAGAAGATAGCAGTGTTCACACCAATAAGGTTTCCGTTGAGGTCCACTAAAGCGCCGCCTGAATTACCTGGATTCACAGCGGCGTCTGTTTGTATGAAAGAAGAGGCATTGGTCACGTTGGTCCGGCCCAGCGCGGACACAATTCCGCTCGTTACGGTCTGGCCTACGCCAAAAGGGTTGCCAATCGCGAGCACGATATCGCCGATTTCTAGGTCATTTGATTTATCAATAGAGAGTGTCGGTAGGCGTTCACCCTTGGTGTCAATTTCGAGCACAGCCAAATCAATTTCTTCGTCTTGGGCGATGACTTTGGCGTCAAATTCGCGGCGGTCATTGAGCACAATGCGCAGCTCATCCGCGCCCTTCACCACATGCGCGTTGGTCACGATGATCCCGCTATCGCGCACAATGACGCCTGAGCCGAGCGAGTTTTGCACGCTCTCTGTAGGCGCGCGGCCCATATCGCGCATCATGTCAAAAAAGCTGATGCGTTGCCGCGTACGCACGGTGCGAGAGGTAAAGACATTCACCACAGCGGGCGCGGTGTCCTTCACAACAGGCGCATAAGACAGCTGCACTTGCAACTGGCTTTCTGGCACGACCTTATTGCTACTAGGGAAATTAAGAAGCTGCGCACCTGCGGCGTGTGGTAAGGCCCCGGCCAAAGCTGTGGCACCAAGTAGTGATAAAATTATTTTTTTCATTCTACCTATTTAGGAGAGGCGCGCGCGATTACAAAGGGCGCGGTGCAGAAAGTGGTGAAAAATTAATTCCGACAGATAATAGCAACTGAGTTTTAACTTCCCTGCCAAGCTGGGGCTGCGCTCGGTACGCCAAAGAGATAGCCCTGCAAATAATCCACGCCGAGGCGGTTGAGGAGTTCTGCGTCTTCGCGCGTTTCGACCATTTCAGCGACTGTCTTGACCGAGAAGGTCTGCGCCAAATCCACCATCATACGCACAAAAGTCTGCTTATGCGGCGTGATAGACAGGTCTTTGATAAAGCTGCCGTCGATTTTAATCGAATCCGCTTCAATCGCCATGAGGTTTTGGAAGGTCGTATGGCCAGAGCCGAAATCATCAATTGAGAACATACAGCCGAGCATACGCGCTTCAACAGAAAAGCGGCTCGCCATAGCTGGGTCTTCCAGCGCGACTGTTTCCGTCAGTTCTATCGTCACCCGCGACGTCGCGGGACCAAGCGCGCGCAAACCTTCAAGATAGGCATTCGCGCTGTCTGCTGATTTCACAGTGGCGGCTGAAACATTCAGCGCAAGCTCGATATCAGGATAGCGCGTCAGCGTCTGCGCCGCAATTTCTAGCGCGCGGCGGTCTAGTAAATGCACGAGTCCAAGCCGTTCTGCCGCCATGACAAATTCGCCTGCCGAGACAATCTCGCCGTCATCACGCTTAAGCCTGAGTAAACACTCATAATGGTGAAGCTTACGCGTTTTTGCTTCAACGATTGGCTGATAGGCGAGCGAAACACGCCGGTCGTTGAGCGCACTGATGATATCTTGTGATGAAGTGGCTTGTCGCGACTTCGCATTAGGCTTTGGCGCGAGGGACGGCGAATAAGCAACATATTTTTGCCCTGAAGCGATTGCGCTTTGCATCGCAATATCGCTGTGGACGAAAAGCGTGTCAATATCGCTATTTCCTTCTGGATCTATGGCCACAGAACTCACGTGAAATTCAGCATAAAGATCCCCGTGCGGTGTGGGGTAAGGCACATCAGAAAGACGCTGCAAGATTTTTTGCACACGCGCTACAACTTCGTCGGTATGGCAATCTAGAAGGCTGAGCGCGAAACTGACGCTGCCGATTCGCGCGAGCATATGCGGTGCAGGAAAGGCTTCGGTGAGGCGCGCACCCACCGCCTTTATGACACGGTCCCCGGCATCATAACCATAACTCGTATTGATATCGCCGAGATTGCTCATACGGAGGCGCAGGAAGACGCAAGGTTTGTAAAATTTACGCGAGGCCGCTTGTAAAAACACGAGCCCATTACGTAGGCAGGCTTCATTCCAAAGCCCTGTCAGTGGGTCATTTGTTGCGCGGTATACGGCTTTGGCCTCATCTCTTTTGCGGTCATCAATATCGGCGAGAGTAGCCGTAATGTTTGTCGCCGTTTTACCTAGTCCAGAGAGGCGTTGCCCGCGTTCTTCAACCCAAAGCTTTTGTCCGTCAAACAAATCTATTTGATACTGTACACTATAGCGCGCCCCGTCCCATGTGAGAGACTGCCGCGCTGTTTTGCGGGCTCTCGCAAAAGCTGGATCAAGCCGTCTTTTTAGCGCCGCTTCCGTGCGCGGCAACAAGGCGTCTGCGCCACGTAGCAGTCGAGAGGCAAGCTCAGGCTCGGCCCAAGTGAGCGTCCCATCCCCAGACAGATGAAACGGACTAACGCCAAGCAGCGCGAAGGTTCGCGACGCGCTCTCACTTGCGACAATTTTTGAGGCCGGGATAGCCTGCTTAAATATCTCACCCATGGTAAGCCTTTAACCAATCAGACCTCATCCCGAAGGTCATTGCCATCCCAGCAGGTTTAGGAGCTAGCGCAAACTGATTAAGATTTTCTGTGTGAGGTAAAGTTTGCATCTTAATCGGCAAAACCGTCGCTGACGCCAAAATCGCGGCGCGCGCTGACGATGGTCACGATAAAGCCTGCCATAACATCAAGGAGCGTCATCATCATAATTAGAAAAAATACAGATGTCGCAAAGGCGGGAAAGAGCAAAAACTCAATGAGACAGATGATAAATAACACCATAGAAAAAGCGTGATTGATAATCGCGGCACGACCTGTGCCTGTTGATTTCAATAGCTCGAAAAATAACATCAGGAGCGAGACGGCAATTAAGGCATGACCTGGGGTGATGGCCCAAGACGTGCCTGATGTCATGGGGACGAAAAATGTGTCCGCGTCCATGCGCGCGCGTACAGCGTCAACACTGCTAAACTTCGCGCCGCCCCACGCGATGACGTTGTAAATTAGAACAGGCAGAGTGAGCAACGGAAAGACAGTAAAAACGCGAAACATATATCCCTCCCTGCCCTGTAAATACCCTCGCGCACAAAGCCAGCGGATATACGAATCAAATGTCTTAACGAAAGCTAAAGAAAAAGCCTTATCAAGATATTAACAAAGTGCAGAGGTGGGCCTCTTTGGAGGTATTAAACTTCGTCCCAGCCCTCGGGATTTCGTGCACGATTATTGAGCCACATGACGCCGCGCAAATCCGCGATAGAAACAATCAATCGACCAAAATTTGTATATTTCGAGACGCCAAATTCACGCGAACGGTGATTGACGTCCATAAATTCTGTCGCGTAACCCTCACGTAGCATCAGCGCGGGAATATAGCGGTGGATATGATCAAAATACGGCAGCCGCAAAAATGCCTCCCGCCCAAAAACTTTAATCCCGCAACCTGTGTCATCGGCCTCATCTTTTAAAAGACGTTTACGTACGCCATTACCAAATCGGGAGGCGATTTTTTTCGCCGCACTGTCAATACGTTTCGCGCGTCGTCCGCCGACAAGCTCAAGGTTGTCAGGCGCGTCCGCGCGGGTCAGCTGCGCGTACATAGCGGGCAAATCGGCGGGGTCGTTTTGACCATCACCATCAAGCGTGCCAATCACCTCTGCCCGTGCCGCCAAAATCCCTGTACGCACAGAACGCGATTGCCCTGCATTGGCACGGTGGGACAGGACGCGCAAAGCAGGAAACTTCGATTTCAAATCTTGCAATACAGTTTCCGTTGCGTCTGTGCTGCAATCATTGACGAAAATCATCTCATATGCCTCACCTTGAAAGGCGGTCGCAATTTCACCGACAAGTTTAGCGACGTTTTCAGCCTCATTATAAACGGGCACAACGACAGAGATTTTAGGTGTAGTTTTCATGGCGCTGCTATGGCCTGTTGTGCTCAATCTGGCAAATGAGAATTGCGTAAGACTGTTCACATCAAGTTGCAAAAGACTTTGCCGCTAGCGAAGTTTCAGCTATGGGAGCGCTATGAGTGGGAATAAGGATGACAGCATAAATGCGATCGAAGATACGGATAGTCTTGGGTCAGATATCCGCTCAACCGCAGGTGAGCGCGCCTCCTTAAAGTCCGAGACGCCGCGCGTCATGAAAGCCCCAAAGAAACGCTCGCATATCTTTCATATTATCTGCCTTACACTCTTAATGCTCGTGATGGCGCTCCCTGGCATAGCAAAACTCCCTGTTATTGATCGTGATGAGGCACGCTACGCAACGGCGAGCGTGCAAATGGCTGAAAGCGGCGACCTTGTCTCTATCCGCTTCCAAGATGAAGCGCGCAATAAAAAACCCGCAGGCGCTTACTGGGCGCAAACGGCTATGATTAAGCTTTTTGCGAATGACGGCGAGCGCAAGATTTGGGTGCTGCGCCTCCCGTCTGTGTTGGGCGCACTCATCGCTGTGCTCGCAACCTATTGGGCGGGCATCCCGATGATAGGACGGCGCGGGTCCTTCATTGGCGCAGGGTTTTTAGCGCTGTCTGGCCTACTCGTTTTCGAATCCCACATGGCGAAAACAGATGCACTTTTGCTCGCAACCGCGGCTTTAGTTTTTGTCAGTTTCGCCCATCTCCGACAGGGCGGCGGGCGATTTTTCGCGCTTCTATTTTGGGCCGCCATTGGGGCAGGCATAATGATTAAAGGCCCCGTTGTGCCGGCTCTGGCTGTGCTAACATTGCTGCCCTTATGGATATGGGAGCGTGGTGAAGACGGGCCGTCATGGATGCGAAGTCTCTGGTTTTGGCCAGGGCCAATTCTTTGCTTACTTATAATATTGCCGTGGTCTATCCTTATTTGGCAAGCGACAGAGGGACAGTTTTTTAGTGACGCACTTGGCGGAGATTTCGGCTCAAAACTCATAGGCGCGCAGGAAAAACACGGCGGTCCACCTGGCTATTATTTATCACTACTCCCCATACTCTTCTGGCCAGGGACATTATTCTTGCTCGCGGGATTTGCTTTTGCCGTACGCTCTGTGAACGGCAGTAAAGGCTCAATAAATCCCGTCGTACGCGCCATGCGTCTGGCGCTATGTTTTGCCCTGCCTTATTGGGCGGTCATCGAATTTGTACCGACAAAGCTCCCTAATTATCTGCTGCCGATTTTCCCCGCGCTTTCGATTATGACGGGCGGGGCTGTGCTGACATTGCTAAGCGTGCGCGAGTTTAAATTGACCCGTATATTCAGCGCACTTTTGTTTATCATCGCAGGCCTTGTAATTACAGGCGCGGCTCTTTTAGCAGAATCAGTCTACGGACCCGCTTCGCTTTGGACTTACGGCTGGGGCGCGCTGGCGATTATGTTTATCTTTATCGCAGGCGGTGCTGTGATGTTTTCAAAAACAAAGCTTGGCCTTACTATGGGCGTTTTATCAGCCGTCCTCATAAGCCCTATTCTCTATCAAGTGTTATTGCCGTCTCTCTCGGAACTGCGTCTAGCCGACCACGTCGTGAGCGAGATGCGCGCGCAAAATATAAAACTACCGCGTGAGGGCGGCCCCTCAGTGCTCGCGCCTAATTTCACAGAGCCGAGCCTCGTCTATCATTTGGGAACAGAGATACGATTAGGCGATCAAATTAAGCTCGACAACCGTGTGAGAGAGGGCACCGTAATCATTACGGACGTCGCTCGCCCTGACGCTATGGATTTCGACACGCGCGTGACAGAAGCTGGTTTCTGCACCACAGAGTTCGCGAAATTTGACGGGATGAACTATTCACGTGGGGACCCTGTGACTTTGAGGCTGACACGCGTCAGCCCATGTGAGTCTGAGATAGAGACTGCGGAGTAAACCGCGCTTTAGCTACCGAGAAACGCCTTACGCATAACAAGATACCACGCGCGGCCCATGACAGCAAAAAACATAAATGGCGCGGCAAGCGTGGTGAGGAACTTCGCCCATTTTTTGTCAGAGTACCCTCTGAAATAGCGGTAGAACCCACGAAATTTCGCAAATTCAATATCTTGGCGACGCGCGGCAGAGGTACTGCCGTAGTGCAAGACGTCAGCATGTGGGTGAAATAACACCTTCCCGCCAAGCCGTCTCACTCGGTGGCAGAGCTCAATATCTTCGACATGCAGGAAATAGTCTTCATCAAATCCGCCTGTGAGGTCAAAACATTCACGGCTCATCATCAGACAAGCTCCGCTAATAACGGGCACTTCAATCGGCGCGTCAGGGAGAGGTTCCTTTTCCCAATGTAGCGAACGAAACCATTTAAGCTTATGCAAGGGCGTGAAAGAAATAATCGCGCTTTTAGGGGTGAGTTCGCCGCGGCGGCTCCCGCGCTGCTCATTGCCGTTCACATCTTTGAGGCGTCCCCCAACAATCCAGGGACTGTCGAGTTTTTCCCCTGTTTCAGCAAGTTCCATCGCCGTACCAGGCGCAATAACCGCGTCAGGGTTGAGGAACAAAAAATGCGACCCCCGCGCCATGCGTGCGCCGTAATTACAGCCCTTCGCAAACCCAATATTGCCGTGGCTTTGCAGCATGCGGATTTTATCGTGTTCTGTGACCAGTTCAGAGAGCTTTTGGCGCGCAGCATAGGTATTGCCGTTATCAACAATCACAAGCTCAAAAATTTCAGGGTCATCAATCACGGCCGAGATCGCTTCAAGAAGAGCAGGCCCCGTCATAAAGCTAACCATAATTACGCTGATGCGAGGTTTGATGTCAGGTAGATGAAGTGGCAGAATTTGCGCAGTCATGACTAATCTCGTTTCAAGCGTCGGTATAAACCCACGTTTTCCCCACCTCAGCGCAACCGCTTTGTGCGAAAACGTCGCATCTGTCAATAAATTATAGGCAGTCGCTATACGCCAACTTAGCCCAAAATTAGGCAGTAGGGACGGCTTTCGTGCGCGGCACAAGATGCAAAACAGCCGCGCTGATGAAAGAGGCCGCCCACCACCATTCCTGCCACACGCCGTAAGACACGCTGGCGATAAGAATAACGGGCGCAATCAGCCCCGCCGCGGCCATAGAGCGTGCACGTCCGCCCATCGCAAATCTTTGGACCGCCTGTCCAAGCGTCCACAGAAAGGTCGCGGCAAATATCGCGCCTATCACACCCGCCTCAAGCCAAATTTGCAGGCCTGCATTATGGGGATGTAGCGATATCACGGGCAGATTATCAAAGCCGCGCGCCGAAAACGTCCCGTCAAAAGTGCGCGATGCGTCAAAGCCGTGCCCCATAATGGGGTGCTCGCGAATTTTCTCCCCGACGTAACTCCAAGTCACTAATCGGTGCTCCCATGAAAACGGAAGCGAGGCCCGAAATGCGCTTGAACTCCACATGGCAAAGGCGGCCAAAATAGGCGCAAAGGCGATAAGTGCCATCGCGCTCGCCGTGAGTGTGTTGAGTGTAGCGCGCGGATAAAAAGCGGCAGATAGCATGGCGCAGACAGATAAAATCAGCGCCGCAATACCGACATTAAGCCCGCTCAGCGCGGCAGTAACAATTAAAAGTGCGAGCAATAAAACCGCAATAATTGGCCCACGGTAACGCGTCCAGAGCAGTAGGATAATTGACGGCGTACTCATTAAAATCATAAAGACAAGACCGTTCGCCGTATTCATAATCGCGTCCGCGCGGCGGCGCTCAAGGTCTTCGCCAGCTTGAGGCGGGTCTACTGCAAAGCTCAATCCAAAACCGCTGATAATATCAAGACATAAAAGAATGGCGGCAATTACGGGTAAAACCATCATGAGGGATTGAAAGCGGTTGGTCGGCTTCACAAAGCAGGTGCCCGCCGCCGTGATAAAGGCCCGTCGCCCCACTTCGAAAAATATAAGTCCGAACACGAGTTTAAGGGCGTTTGTGGCGGCCTTTTCATATGGCGACCACAACGAACTTAGCAACGCCCAGCCCACAAAGAGTGCGAGCGCCCACACCCATTGCGACTCAACGGCCTCTCGCAACTCAGCCTTAAGTGTCTCGATGGGCGTAGTGAACACCCCAAATAAACCCATTAAAACCAAAAGCGGTACGAGGCCAAGCCCGCCTGCATGACCTGCGACAAAGCAGAGCCCGAGTAACGTTAGAACGGCACGCCCCCGTACTGTCTCAGCTCTTTGTGCCGTAAGATGAGGCACAATATACATCTCTAGTCGCGACGAAGATCAGGGGCGAGCGCTTCATGACCAAGCGTTTCGCAAGCCTCATCAAGCGAGAGAATTGTCTGCCCTTGAGACCCTAAACGGCGCAAGGCAAGTTTACCTTCTTCGGCTTCTTTCATCCCGACCACGGCGATAATCGGAATTTTTCTGTCCGCTGAATGCTCACGAATTTTGTAATTGATTTTTTCATTTCGGAGATCGGTTTCAACCCGTAGGCCTGCCGCACGAAGTTTTTGCGCGGCCGTCTCCGCATATTCATCTGCGCCAGAGGTAATTGTTGCGACAACGACTTGGACAGGGCTTAGCCAGAGCGGGAATTTACCCGCAAAGTTTTCAATCAAAATCCCGATAAAGCGCTCCATCGACCCCAGGATGGCACGGTGCAACATCACAGGGACGTGGCGTTGATCGTCATCACCAATATAGCTCGCCGACAATCTGTCAGGCACAACGAAGTCCACTTGCAGCGTGCCGCACTGCCAGTCACGGCCAATCGCGTCGCGCAGGACAAATTCAAGTTTAGGGCCGTAAAATGCGCCCTCGCCCGGATTAAGTTCAACCTCAAGACCTGCCGCTTTAACGGCGTCCATCAACGCGCCCTCGGATTTATCCCACGTCGCATCTGTGCCCGCCCGTGTTTCGGGACGGTCTGAAAACTTCACCTTCAAATCTGTAAAGCCAAAGTCTTCATAAACGGATTTGAGGAGCGTAATAAAGCTTTTGGTCTCTTCTGTAATCTGGTCTTCCGCGCAGAAGATATGGCCGTCATCTTGCGTAAAGCCGCGCACGCGCATGATGCCGTGCAGGGCGCCTGTTGGCTCATTGCGGTGACAGCAGCCAAATTCTGCCATGCGCAACGGTAAGTCGCGATAGCTCTTCATGCCCTGATTGAAGATTTGTACGTGAGCAGGACAGTTCATGGGTTTGAGCGCATGCACTTCATCATGGCTGCCATGGGACACTTCAGAGACAAACATGTTCTCGCGAAATTTATCCCAGTGGCCAGATTCCTGCCAAAGCTTATTATTAATTAGCAGCGGCGTTTTCACCTCTTCATAGTCGGCGCTCTTTGTACGGCGGCGGATATAATTCTCGACCACGCGCCAAAGCTGTGCGCCTTTATCGTGCCAAAACACCATACCCTGTGCTTCGGGCTGCATATGAAACAGCTCAAGCTGCTTACCTAAGCGGCGGTGATCGCGCGCTTCGGCTTCGGCAAGCATATGAAGATGGGCGTCCAGCTCTTCTTGCGTGCGCCAAGCTGTCCCGTAAATGCGTTGCAGCTGCGCCTTTTCACTATCGCCTCGCCAATAAGCGCCCGCGACTTTCATCAGCTTAAACGCTTTGCCAATTTTACCTGTGCTCGGGAGGTGGGGACCGAGGCAAAGGTCAAACCATTTGCCTTGCTTATAGACGGTAATGGTTTCGTCTTCGGGCAGGTCTTCAATCAATTCGGCTTTGAAATCTTCACCCATCTCTTTGAAGGTTTTAATCGCTTCATTGCGGTCCATGACGAGGCGTTCAAATTTATCATTGCGGTTAATGATAAAGGCCATTTTCTTTTCAATCGCGGCAAAATCATCGGCGGAGAACGGCTCATCGCGGTAGAAATCATAATAAAACCCGTTTTCAATCACGGGGCCAATTGTGACTTGCGTGCCCGGGAAAAGCTCTTGCACAGCTTCAGCCAGCACATGTGCGGCGTCGTGACGGATAAGCTCAAGCCCTTCTGGGTCTTGGGCGGTGACAAGTTCAATCTTCGCATTATCATTAATAGGCAGGCTTGCATCAACAAGTTTCCCGTCGAGCTTGGCCGCGAGGACTTTTTTCGCAAGGCCCTTTGAGATGGATTTGGCAACTTCCATCGCCGTGACGCCTTGGTCATAATCGCGCGCTGCACCATCGGGAAATGTCAAAGTGACCATGTCTATTCTCTATCGGTATAAGTGCCGCGCCATAAGCCGTATCGCCAAGGCGCCCAGAAAGGCGCGTTTTGCACTTTTTGCGGGACATTATCAATACCAGAGGTGCCCCCGATTTTCGTCAAAGGATGACAGCGTGAAAGCCGCGCCAAAGTCATCCACCCCCCGCGCCACGGCCCGTGCCGCTCCACCGCTTCGCGCGAATAATCCGAGCAACTCGGGCTGTGACGACAAGTGACGCCAAAAAATGTCAAAGCAGGACTGAGCGCGTATTTATACATCTTAAGCAGCGCCAATATCGGCCATGTAAGCGGATTTTTCATTCTTCAGAAATTTGCGGATTCATCGTATCGAGCCAAGTGAGCTTTCCCCCACGTTCGAACGCTAGGCGCTCGACCTCGTATTCCCAAGGGTTGTGTCCCTCATCTTCTGGTATTCTTGGCTTACGACGCTCAAGCGTGAACTTAACATCACGTCCCTCATGGTCTTGGCCTTGGGCGACTATGGTTCCATGTTTTCTATCAACAATGCTTGATTTCATAGTTCGCACATCAATATTTTCACGCATAAAATCCGCCACACGTTTTGACGCGACCCAAAGATTATGACGAGACCGTTGATCTTCATTTGATAAATCAGACGTCGGCGCATTGTTCTGCCAGCCGAAATACCAGTCGACACCTGCGCCGCCCGCGAGAAGTGTCGGCCAGAGCACGCCTTCAATTTCACGCCGGCGGTCATCGACGTCGGCATCTGGCCGCGCGCCATATTCCCAGCCGAGCGGTTCATCCACTGTGACCATCCACTGGCGGTCTCTAATCATCAATTTATCCCCCACCATGAAAGCAGGTCCCGTCCAACTTCGAACTTTATGAGCATAATTATGATGCGCTTGAAGACTAATACCTGACCAATAATCTACGCCAAGTTTTTCGCCATATGTCGCCTCTTCCGCATCGGGCCAATTATGGCTGACGATCGCGTGGTCATAGGGGTCTAGCTCTGCGATATATTTCGCAAAAGCGAGGCGCTGTTTCGCGCTCGTAGCTTTGCGGTATGGCTCTTGCCCTGAATTTCCGTCCACGCCATTCTCTTCGCCGAGGTTCCAGACCAGCCCGTTTAAATGTCCGAAACGCGCGATCATTTCACGGTAATAAAGTTTACGGCTCGGCGCAAAATCCTCGCCTACCGTTAAGCCATCAAAAGCCTCAAACCAGCTTTCATTCTCAGTCTCGGTCAGCAGCATATCAATCATCACGCCGCGAGAATTATAATGCTCAAGCACGCGCTGCCATTGCTCGAGCTTTGAAACATCAAACACATAAGGGTCGTCATGGCTGACCCACGGAAAGACGTCTTGACCATCCCCTTCAACATTCATGGTGACGATATATTGCGCGTTGACGCCGACATCTTTGTAATAATTGGCGATGCCGAGAATAGACCCGCCTTTACCGTCCTGCCAAGTCGGGTCACCCGCGCGCGCGTCTTTCAAATGAGGTTTAAACTCGTGCAGTTGGTTGTTACCGAGCGCAGGAAAGTTAGTCCCACCCATATCGTAAGTTCCGTCAAACCCGCTATAAGCGAGCAGGTTCTCAGGCGACCCCGCCCCCGTTTTTATAAAAGGTTCACCTGTGCCTGCATATTCAAGATAGCGACCTTTAACGTCAGTGAGTTTCCCGCGTTTGGTGAAGTCAGAGGCAGTTGGGTCGAGATCGGCGGGCGCAACTGTGAACTCACCACTATAAGTTTGGCGATACGCTATTTGGCTATCAATTTCTTGACTGATAGCGATGTCAGCTCCCTTTAGCAGGCTTGCCTGATATATCCATAAACCTGATTGATCGGGCAAAAACTTAGCTTGCCATGTATTTCCTGCTGACACACCTGTTTCCGACGCATTTCCATCACCGGTAAAATACCCCTGAACCTCATAAGACTTTTCCGTGTTTAGATCACTGTGCATGAAGGTAACGGTCAAAAGATAGTCACTGAACACCTCTTCGGTCTCGGTCACCTCGGGCCCCTCAAATGCAAATGTCAGCGTGTTCCAAACTTTGGCGTCCCCTGTCACAGTCACGGGATTTGATTTTACCCCGCTGCATGCGATGAGCAAAAGCACCGTAAATATCAGCACAATTGCCCTCATCACGCTGCCAATGCCATTTTGACTGCCTCTACCGCCGCCTCAAAGGCGAGCAGCGTAGACCCGTGCCTCGCAGGATAGGACGCGACACCCTTCAAAAGCGCGAGTTTTTCAAAACGTCCTGTCGGAGGGTCGCCGCCGTCTTTAAGCATAGCGCGCAGGCTATCTCGTGCTTCGGTCAACTCTTCTAAACTTGCGCCGATAATGCCCTCCTGCAAAATTGCGGCACTCGCTTGGCCGAGCGCGCAGGCCTGAACCCGCAGAGCAAAGTCGTTCACCACATCGCCGTCCATAATGACATCAAACTCGACCCAAGACCCGCAGAGCTTTGCAACTTTGCGCACGCTCGCGTCTGGCGTCTCGAGACGCGTGTTTTTAAGCCCCGCGCTGAGCGTCAAAATATCGGTGTTATAAAGGCTATCGAGCATAGACTTTATATAGGGACGGCCATGCCCTACGGCAAAGGGATTATTAACCCCGCCGCGCCAAGATGGTCGCATGAGCGCTTTGCCTAAAATACGTCAGCCAAAAATTGCTGTGCAAAAAATACCCGCGGCTGAAGTGCTGGCGACCTTTCTCGCGCACCTCTCTGGTGAGCGGCGGCTGTCTGACAAAACAGTAGACGCCTATCAGCGTGATATCGCGGCATTCCTTGGCTTTACAGCGGATTATCAGCAAGTCGATGTCAATCTACAGACCCTCGCCACGCTCAAGCCCACAGATTTTCGCGCTTATCTCGCCCATCGGCGCAGAGGCGACACGCCGTTATCCGCCAGTTCTATCGCGCGGCAACTCTCGGCCCTACGGACGTTTTTTCGCTATATTGAGCGGCGCTGGGACGTGCGTAATGACGGGCTCGCCCTGATTAAAGGCCCGCGCGCCAAGCGGCCTTTGCCCAAAGCACTGTCCGTGTCAGGCGCAGCCGCCATGACGAGTGGCGATATTTTAGAGACCTCCGCCCCGTGGATAGAGGCGCGCAATACAGCTGTGATGACACTGCTTTACGGCGCGGGCCTTCGGATATCAGAAGCGCTCTCCTTGACCCCATCGCAACTGCCTTTAGGAGATGCGCTGACAATTACGGGCAAAGGCGGCAAGTCGCGGCTTGTCCCGATTTTGCCTATCGTCGCGGAAGCGGTGAACCGTTATGCTAAACTCAACCCATATAGTGTCGACCCAGATGCCCGTGTTTTTCGCGGCGCGCGCGGCGGTGTGCTGTCGCCTCGTATCATACAGCTTGAAATGCAAAAGCTCCGCAGCGCGCTCGGCTTGCCCGATAGCGCCACGCCTCATGCGCTGCGCCATAGCTTTGCGACGCATTTGCTGGCGGGGGGCGGTGATCTGCGCACTATACAGCAACTTCTCGGCCATGAGAGCCTCTCGACCACGCAGCGCTACACCGATGTCGACGCGAGCGCCTTGATGAAGGTTCACCGCGCCGCCCATCCACGCGCTTAATGCTGTGTGGTGAGGTTTAGCCCCACCGCGCCGACGAGGATAAGACCGATAAAGCCGTATTGCGGAATGGCGAGTTTTTGTCCGAACAGAAAGACTGACAAAATGCTCACAGTCATAATGCCAAAGCCCGCCCAAATCGCATAAGCGACGCCCACGGGAATGACCTTGATGGCGGGGGCGAGCAGCCAAAAGCATATTGAGTAGCAAGCGATTGACGCCATACCGAGCCCAACTTTTTCAAAGCCGTTTGAATATTTAAGCAATATTGTACCCGTGACTTCAAAGGCAATAGCGAGTGAGAGATATATCCAAGCTAACATAATAAAGCTCCTTAAGCAGACAGAAAATTGGAAGAAAGACGAATAGAATAGGCATCCAAAGTCAACATAACACCTCCTTTTCAATTTAGTTTGTATTTCAAACTTGACATAATTAAGTTTGTTATGCAAACTAATTTTAAAAATACAAAACGCTTATCATTGGCGCAGCAAAAGGACCTGTTATGACACAAGAAAAATTGATAGAAGACTTGGACTACATCAAGACGCTGGCGGAAGAAGGAGCAAGGGCACCGCTTGTGGGCGGGCCTATCGGCCTTATGTGGGGCGCGCTCTTAACAACCACATTTACCGCGCAATGGGCTGTTCTATCCGGCATGCTCGATCTTCCAGAAAGTAATATTGGTCTTTTCTGGCTCGCTTTTGCACTCATTGGGGGCCTGGGCTCCCTTCTTTTAGGTCGTAAGGTCTCGCAAAAACCAGGAGCAAACTCAGTCGCCAACCGCGTAGAGCAATATGTCTGGCTCATGTTTGCAGCCATGATGGCGAGCCTGTTTATCGGCGTGATTCTCAATCAGATTTTAGCAGGCGGCGGCATCAAACTGTTTGATCTCATCTTAATTGTCGGCTTTGCAGGCCAAGGCCTCGCTTATGGAGTCGTAGCTAAAATCAGCGGCATCAAATGGATGCATATGGCTTCGTTCGCGGGCTTTACCGCCTCGGCGATTTGTTTTGTCGCGCTCGGTAAGCCTCACTTATATCTTATTGCCGCGCTCGCAACATTGGTGACAGTCGTCCTGCCCTCCCTCATCACAATTAAGAGAGAGCCAAAACATGTCGTCTGATCTTGAAATTGATATAGACGCCATTGATGACATTATTCATGGGCGTTTGCGCCTCGGCGTCATGGCCTATCTCTCAACGGTTAATCCCGCGAGCTTTCCCGAGCTTTTGTCAAAGACAGGAGCGAGTAACGGAAATCTCTCGACCCATTTAACCAAGCTCGAAGCCGCGGGCTTCATCCGTCAAGAAAAGGGCTATAAGGGGAAACGCCCACAGACGCTGGTGCACCTCACCAAACAAGGGCGGCTGGCTTGGATCGGCTATCTTGACGCTATGAAAGATTTGCTAAATTTTGAAGCAAGCCACAAGGATTAAGCACAAAAAAGCCACGCCGCATAGAGCGTGGCAAGTTTGAGGGAAGTTTAGAGGCGACTGCCTGTTATGTTCATAGTCTCTTTTTCAAAAAGCCCGCGTGACTTAGGTCACGCCAGATAGCTTTTTTACGAATTTGCCTATAAGACGTTCTTTTGCGCCTCTTCATAAGCCCGGCGGCGTTCAATATCTCGGCTGAGAAAGTCATTGACGAGCCGTTTGCACGAACCAAGTGTCATGTTATTTTCTTCAAATTGTAGAGTATCACTTTTTACATTTAAAACGTCACTGCGTTTTACGAGACGGTCTTCAAATTGCGTCACGACATCCATTTTTACTTTATGATTGCTAATGTAACGGCCTTCTAATTCTTGCTCAAAGGGTAGAAGCATCGACTTATTTTTCACTTTCTTAACGCCAAAACCCTTACCGTAGATTTGACCATCATTCTCTTTATACAGGCTAATGACACCGTCATAATCTTGTGTGTTGTAAGCATAGCAAACGGGTTGATTAAACTTTGCTGCCGATAATGTTGGTAGAGATGCAGAGGTTGCAGTTGTTCTGTCGTCGTTCTCAAAAGCATCAGCTACAGCATTTGTTCCCGCTGGCAGGGCTATCACAAATGCGAGGCCAAAAAGAATGTGTTTTGTTTTAAGTGTCATGTCGCTCCCTCTAGAAAGACGTACACCTTAACAACGCAAAACCCCCGCATTGGTTGCGAGGGTTTTGATTTTTTGTCGTGATTTGCTGGGCTCTACATCTGCATCGCCCATTTTTCTACATCCATAGCCGCCTGACGCACGGCTTCGGTAATCGTCGGGTGCGCGTGACAAGTGCGCGCTATATCTTCCGAAGCTGCCTTAAACTCCATAGCCACACAAATCTCCGCAATGAGGTCTCCAGCATTAGCGCCGATAATATGCGCGCCGAGAATTTCATCCGTTTCAGCATGGGCTAGAATTTTGACAAAACCATCCGTTTCATGATTGGCCCGCGCGCGTGAGTTGGCCGTGAAAGGAAATTTGCCTGATTTGTAGGGCGTACCTGCTTCTTTCAACTCTTGCTCCGTCTTGCCAACGCTTGCAATTTCTGGCGCTGTGTAAACCACGCCTGGAATAACGTCATAATTAACGTGACCGGCTTTGCCAGCAATCAACTCAGCAGCCGCTACGCCTTCATCTTCGGCTTTGTGAGCAAGCATAGGCCCGTGCGTACAATCGCCCACTGCCCAAATGCCAGGGACATTTGTTTTATAATGATCTGTTTCGATAAAACCGCGTTTATCCATCGCCACACCAACGCCTTCAAGACCGAGATTATCTGTGAACGGACGCCGCCCTATACAAACAAGTACGACATCTGCGTCTATGTCTTTTTCTTTGCCGCCTTTGGCGGCTTCGGTTTTAACCGTGATTCCAGATTTTGTTTTCTCAAGCCCAGTCACCTTACGGCCCAGCTCGAATTTCATTTTCTGTTTTTTGAAAATACGTAGAGCCTGTTTCTGAACTTCAGCGTCCATGCCTGGCATAATGGCGTCGAGATATTCCACGACTGTGACCTCAGACCCTAAGCGTCGCCAGACTGAGCCAAGCTCGAGACCAATGACGCCACCACCTATGACGAGGAGTTTTTTCGGCACTGATTTCAGCTCAAGCGCGCCTGTTGAGGACACAACCGTTTTCTCATCAATTTCGATACCTGGAAGGGTCGCAACTTCTGACCCCGTCGCAATAACGATGTTCTTTGTCTTCAGTTGCTTACCATCTACATCAACCGTGCCCGCATCCACGATTTTGCCAAAGCCTGTAATGTGCTCGACATTATTTTTCTTAAATAGATATTCAATGCCAGAAGTCAGACCCGCGACAGTTTTATCTTTCGCCGCCATCATTTTCTTCAAATCAAAGCCGACCTTGCCCGTCAGGCCCATACCTTCAAAGTCATTATTGGCGCTCTCGAGTAATTCTGTCGCATGAAGCAATGCCTTAGAGGGCATACAGCCGACATTAAGACACGTCCCGCCAAGCGTTTTGCGCGTCTCGACACAGGCCACTTTCAAACCCAATTGGCCAGCACGAATAGCGCAGTTATAGCCGCCAGGGCCGCCGCCAATAATGATGATGTCGTAAGTATCTGCCATGAGAAAGCTCCATTGGATTATAGAGCTTCATGTAGGCCCGCACGGCAAAGAAATCAACCGCGCGGAAAGCTGTTTAGGCGATGTCGCAGGCCTTATTGAAGTGTGCCGTCAGCGATCTTTTTACGCGACCACCATACTTCAAAAGCTCCAAGCGCAACAACGATGACAGGCATAACCCAAAAGCTTCCGCCCGCCGCTGCTTTATAATCGGCATTTGTAAAGCTCCAAACGAAACTGATAACGGCGGCAATCAACGAAATCACAAATAATGACGCCGCCCAGCGTTTTCTAACGAGATAAAGAATGGCGGCCAGTAGCCCGCCCCAAACAGCGATTGCATACGCTGCCACCGACCATGTTGGATATAAATCGCGTAGCGCCGCCATATCTGCGCCGTAAGCCGCCGCATAATCCGCCGCGCTCATGGTCATGTCCATATAATAGAGGTAACAGCCAAAAGCATTCCAAAGCAGAAACAACGCGCCGACAATCCAGAAGGCTATGCTCGGTTTTGTGATAAGTGTATTTTCCATAATAATCTCCCCTTATTGCGGGCTATCTTAGCTCTCGCATGCTCTCAATATATAAAAAAAGGGCCTCTCTGTCGAGAAGCCCTAAAATTGCAATTTAATTTGCGCCTATAAATCAAGCAAAAGACGCTCTGGATCTTCGAGACATTCTTTGACGCGCACAAGGAACGTCACCGCTTCTTTACCGTCCACGATGCGGTGATCATAAGACAGGGCGAGATACATCATCGGACGGATGACGATTTCATCGTTGACGACGACAGGGCGTTTCTCAATCTTGTGCATTCCCAAAATGCCAGACTGGGGCGGGTTTAGTATAGGCGAGCTCATCAATGAACCGTACACACCGCCGTTTGAAATGGTGAATGTACCGCCTGACATATCATTCATCGACAGTTGGCCTTCGCGGGCTTTCTTGCCCAGCGCACCAATGCCTTTTTCAATACCGCCAAGCGAGAGCGTATCCGCGTCACGTAGCACGGGCACGACAAGACCCTTATCCGTGCCGACCGCAACAGAGATGTCGTAATAGTTTTTATAGATAATATCCGTACCGTCGATTTCAGCATTCACATTCGGCACGTCTTTAAGCGCTTGGACGCAGGCTTTTACAAAGAAACTCATAAAACCAAGTTTCACGCCATGTTTTTTAATAAAGACCTCTTTATACTGGCTGCGCATTGCCATGATATTGGTCATATCGGCTTCATTATAAGTCGTCAGCATCGCCGCTGTATTTTGCGCGTCTTTAAGACGACGCGCGATTGTCTGGCGAATACGGCTCATGCGGACGCGTTCTTCGCGCGGGCCAAGCTCGCGGGGTGCGGACGGCGTTTGTGTTGGCGCGGCGGGGGCTTTCGCAGCAGGTGCAGGATTAGCTTTGGCTGACAATGCGTCACCTTTGGTGATGCGGCCGTCTTTGCCTGTGCCTGATATGCTGCTCTGGTCGAGACCATTTTCTTTGATAATGCGAGACGCTGACGGCATGGCTGTCCCACCTGGCGCGTGGCTTGCGCTCGCGGTTGTCGCATTTGTTGGTGGCACGTCAGGCAATTCTCCGCCCGCGCCGCCTTCATCACCCGCGCCTTTAGCGGCAACACCTGCTGGGGCGTCACTGTCGCTTTCGCCAAGGCGCGCGATTGTTTGCCCAACTTTGGCCACATCACCTTCGGCCACAAGATGCTCTAGGATAATGCCCGAGCGTGGGGCGACAAGTTCTTGCGCCGCTTTATCCGTCTCAAGCTCAACAATCGGCTGGTCTTTTTCAACCGCGTCACCGACAGCGACCATCCATGTTGCGATTGTAACTTCGGAGACAGACTCGCCGACATTGGGTACGTCGATATTGAGCGCAGGGCCTGCGCCCGTTGATTTACCGCTGTTCGGTGCTTCTGTTTGAGCTTTCACTTCGGCATCGCCTTTAGAAGCCGCTTTCGCACCTGTTCCAGAACCAAGTTTCGCAATCAACTTGCCAATCTCAGCTACGTCACCTTCAGCCACGAGGATTTCTTCCAGCACGCCGTCCTCAGGCGCGACAAGCTCTTGCGCAGCTTTATCTGTTTCAAGCTCCACGAGCGGTTCGTCTTTTTTGACCATATCGCCGACAGCTTTAAACCACTGCGCAATTGTCACCTCAGACACAGACTCGCCGACATTTGGAATTGTAATATCCGTCATGGATTTATCCTCTAATTACTCTGCTGTGCAGCATCCACTGCATTTTGGCTTTGCGCGATATTTTTACCGACAACTTTGCCACCTGAATAGGCTAAAGCGATAATCAATACAAAGCCAATCAAGCCAACAATGAAACGTAAATTTGATTTTGGTTTTTCGCTCATCTCTATTTCGCAAACGCGCCGTCAATAATGGCTTGCTGCTCTTTTTTATGCTTAGCGGCAATACCTGTCGCTGTCGAGGCGGCGGCTTTACGACCCACATAGCGCAGACGTGTATTTTTGGCCTTAATAGCAATCAAGCTTTCTTCGACAAACGGCTCAATAAAGGCCCACGCGCCCATATTTTTCGGCTCTTCTTGGACCCAGACCATATCGGCGTTTTTAAATCTTTTCAGCTCTTCTTGTACCGCGTCATCAGGATAAGGATAAAGCTGCTCTACGCGCAGCAGATACACATCATCGCGTTTTAGCTCTTCGCGCGCCTCGAACAAATCGTAATAGACTTTGCCCGAGCACATAATCACGCGTTTAATATCTTTATCAGCGCGCAATTTTACAAAGCCCCCGTCTTTTCGATATTCCGCATCATCCCATAACAGGCGGTGGAATTCCGTATCGCCTGACATTTCTTTAAATGTGCTGACACAAAGCTTGTGTCGCAGCAGCGATTTCGGGCTCATATTGATAAGCGGTTTTCTGAAATTACGTTTCACTTGGCGGCGTAGCGCATGGAAATAATTGGCAGGCGTTGTAATATTTGTGACCTGCATATTATCTTCGGCACACATTTGAAGGTAGCGCTCAAGACGGGCCGAGCTGTGCTCTGGACCTTGGCCTTCATAGCCGTGCGGCAGGAGCATGACGAGGCCACTCATGCGAAGCCACTTTTGTTCGGCAGAGCTAATAAATTGGTCGACCATGACCTGCGCGCCATTCGCAAAATCACCAAATTGCGCTTCCCAAATCGTCAGCGCTTTCGGCGCCGCTGTCGAGAAGCCGTACTCAAAGCCCAGCACGGCTTCCTCAGAGAGATGAGAGTTGAGCACTTGATAATACTCTTGTTCATCTGAAAGCGTATTCAGAGGCGTATATTTTTCTTCTGTTTTTTGGTCGATGAAATTTGACTGACGCTGACTAAATGTGCCGCGCTCACTGTCTTGGCCCGACAGGCGCACGGGGTGACCTTCGATAATGAGCGTGCCAAATGCGAGGTGCTCAGCAAGGCCCCAATCAATGTTTTCACCAGACGCAATCTTCTCAGCGCGCGCTTTTATAATGCGCTTGAGCGTACGGTGAATATTGACAGAGTTGGGCACAGTCGTAATCTTCGTGCCAATCTCTTTGAGCGTTTCAACGGAGACGGATGTATCGCCGCGGCGCTTACCATCTTTCTCTGTTGGGAGGCTTAGCCCCTGCCAGACGCCTTGCAGCCAATCGGGCTGTTTGGTTTCATATTCTTTGGCGGCGTCAAATTCGCTATCGAGGAAGGCGTAGAAATCATCAACCATTTTCGTATGCTCAGCCTCTGTGAGGTCGCCCTTTTTGACGAGCCGCTGTGCATATTTCTGCATCGTGCTCGGCATGTCACCGATAGTTTTATACATGATGGGCTGGGTAAACGACGGATCGTCGCCTTCATTATGGCCGTAGCGGCGATAACAGATAATATCGAGCACAACGTCTTTGCCAAATTTCTGGCGGTATTCAGTTGCGACACGCGCGGCATAAACCACAGCTTCGGGGTCATCGCCATTAACATGGAAAACAGGCGCTTCGACCATGAAAGCAACGTCCGAACAATATTGCCCAGAACGGTATTCATCAGGTACTGTGGTGAAGCCAATTTGATTATTCACGACCACGTGGATTGTGCCACCCGTGCGGTAGCCAACAAGCTGGCTCATCTGGAAACTTTCCATCACCACGCCCTGGCCCGCAAAGGCGCTATCGCCGTGCAGAATAACCGCCATAACCTCTTGCGGGTTGTGCGACTTATAGGTGCCAGACGCCATTTGCTGTTTAGCGCGCGTTTTACCCATAACGATAGGAGAAATCACTTCTAGGTGTGACGGGTTGGGCGCGAGCGAAAGGTGCACGCTATTGCCGTCAAATTCACGGTCATCAGAGACGCCGAGGTGATATTTCACATCACCAGATCCGAAGTCTTCGCCGCCTGACGCCACGCCGCCGAGGAACTCATAAAAAATTGCTGAGTAGGGCTTCTGCATGACAGACGCCATGACGTTGAGACGCCCACGGTGGGGCATACCAAAGTTGATATCTTTGAGGCCAAGCTGTCCGCCGCGTTTAATAATTTGCTCAAGCGCAGGTAGCAGGCTTTCCGCGCCGTCAATGCCGAAGCGTTTCGTGCCTGGATAGCGTTTATGAATCAGTTGCTCAAACGCTTCGCCCTCAACGAGTTTTTGCAAAATCGCCAAACGGCCTTCTTTTGAAAAACTAATCTCTTTATCAGGGCCTTCAATGCGTTCTTGCAGCCAAGATTTTTCCTCTGGATCAGAGACGTGCATGAATTGAATACCAAAGGTCGAGCAATATGTGCGACGTACAATCTCGAGGATTTGGTTCATAGACGCGCTCTCAAGACCAAGTACGCCGTCGATGAAAATCTCGCGGTCCATATCCTCTGGGCCAAAACCATATGTCGCAGGCTCTAGCTCTGGATGGACGTCAAGTTTGCGCAGGCCCAGCGGGTCAAGGTCAGCAATCAAATGCCCGCGCATACGGTGCGCCCGAATAAGCATAAGCGCGCTGAGGCTGTCCTTGGTTGCGCGGCGAATATCATCAGGACTTGCGCCAGCACCCGCACGGCTCGCGAGCCTTTCCGCAACAACGGCCTCGTCTCCCCAGTCGCCCGTCAGCGCGGAGGTTAAATCACCATTGGGATCAATTGGCCAATCAGGACGTTTCCAGACAGGCCCCTCAGCCGTCTTGGCTGTCTCAGCCGCACCCTCGCCTAATCCTGCGAAGTACTCACGAAAGCTGGGGTCAACAGAATTAGGATTTGCCGCATAACGCGCCTGCATCTGCTCAAGATAAACGGCATTCGCCCCATCAAGAAACAAGGTGTCGAGCATCGTCTGGTTCTGCTCGCTGCGAGGTTTTTCGGCCATTATCTGTCCTCTGATTGCCCCTGAATTACAGCGGGCGCTTCTGCGCCAACTTCAGTCTATATAGCTCTTAGCCTTTGAGAAGGTCTACCCTGTCTAAACGCTTACGCGCCCAGAACATCCATCATTGTAACGCCAAGTTTGGCAGGCGAAGGCGACACGCGAATGCCTGCTTTTTCCATCGCCGCAATCTTGTCTTCTGCGCCGCCTTTGCCGCCAGACACAATCGCGCCGGCGTGGCCCATTGTACGGCCCGGAGGCGCTGTGCGGCCCGCGATGAAACCTACCATTGGCTTGCTGATGCCTTTTTTAGCCATGTGCGCGACATATTCCGCCGCTTCTTCTTCGGCAGAGCCGCCAATTTCGCCAATCATGATAATTTGCTTGGTCTCGTCATCATGCATGAATAGCTCTAGGCAATCGATGAAATTTGTGCCGTTAATCGGGTCACCACCAATGCCGATAGCTGTTGTCTGGCCAAGGCCAACCTGCGTAGTCTGGAACACAGCTTCATAAGTGAGCGTCCCTGAGCGAGACACCACGCCGCATGTGCCTTTTTTGAAAATCTTACCAGGCATAATACCAATCTTGCATTCTTCTGGGGTCAGCACACCGGGGCAGTTGGGGCCAATCAAGCGAGATTTAGAGCCTTGCAAGGCGCGCTTGACAGGGATCATATCAGAGACTGGAATGCCCTCAGTAATCGCAATAATTAACTCCATCTCGGCGTCAATCGCTTCAAGGATTGAATCAGCCGCAAATGGGGGCGGGACGTAAATCACGGACGCTGTCGCGCCTGTCGCATGCTTGGCCTCGGCCACTGTGTCGAAGTTCGGCAAGCCAATATGCGTCGTGCCGCCTTTACCTGGCGTCACGCCGCCAACCATTTTCGTGTTGTGATAAGCAATGGCCTGTTCCGTATGGAACGTCCCTGTCTTACCCGTCATACCTTGGGTGATAATTTTTGTGTCTTTGTTAATTAATACTGACATTTTTGGTCCTTAGCTAATGCTATATGTTTTAAATTGGTTCTGAAACAAAATTCGTAGAGATTGTTATGACACCTGGTGCGAACTCGGGAGAATCGGTGATGATAAGACGAAATTTTTGACCTAAATTCTCATAACCCCAAACCCTGTATCTTTGCCCTGATTCTATTTCAGAGGTTCTGGGTGTGGCATTCGCACCAACAATACCGACTATCTTTTCTGACAAAACATCCGCATCAGATACTTTCGACATAATCGTGCAGTTTCTATGTCTCTCCGAGTCGATAATGCCGTCTGTTGTTGCTATAAACATAGGATTTTGCTCCCCCTGAATTATCCAACCTAGCATATCTATACCTGGCTCTACAGGTCCGAGAGCGGACAGCATGTCTTCATTTAGCGCCTCCCACTTATTGACTCGTGAAATTGCAGAAACTTTTTCAATTCTAGGCATATTAAGCACGCAATAACCCATGAATGACTCTGCGAACTCCCCCACATCAGAAGCTGTTTTGTATTTTAATTCTGCACTTTCAGGTAAAATTTCAGGGTTTGAAACTTTCTGAGTGTTTTGAGAACACGCTAAAAGTAGAGGCAAGAAAAAAAATGTAGTTAGAATTAACTTCATTTTACCCCTGAACAGCCTTCACAATCTTCTGCGCGGCATCGTCTAGGTCATCCGCAGCAATCACGTTCAGGCCACTGTTATTGATAATCTCTTTGCCGGCTTCGACGTTTGTGCCTTCGAGGCGCACGACAAGAGGCACTTCGAGGCCGACTTCTTTGACAGCGTCGACTGTGCCTTGGGCGATGACGTCGCAGCGCATGATGCCGCCGAAGATGTTAATCAAAATGCCTTTGACTTTTTCATCAGACGTCAGGATCTTAAACGCGGCGACAATGTTTTCTTTCGTCGCGCCGCCGCCCACATCAAGGAAGTTGGCAGGCTCTGCGCCGTAAAGCTTGATAATGTCCATCGTGCTCATGGCGAGCCCAGCGCCGTTGACCATACAGCCGATATTGCCATCAAGCGCCACATAGGACAGGTCATATTTCTTAGCCTCTAGCTCTTTATCATCTTCTTCGGTTTCGTCGCGCAGTTCAACAATATCAGGATGACGATAAAGCGCGTTCTCATCAAAGCTGATTTTCGCATCTAAGCAATGCAGGCGCTGATCCTCGGTCACGATAAGTGGGTTGATCTCGAGCATGCTCATGTCTTTTGACAGGAAGCCGTTGTAAAGCGTCTTGCCGAGTTGGTTGGCTTGTTTCGCCAGCGGACCTTTCAGGTCGAGCGCTTTGGCGAGCGTGCGTCCGTGATGCGGCATAAAGCCTGTCGCGGGGTCGATGTCAAAATTGATGACTTTTTCGGGCGTGTCATGCGCCACGGCCTCAATATCCATACCGCCTTCGGTCGAGACGATAAATGAGACGCGAGATGTTTCGCGGTTAATGATGATGGAGAGGTAAAGCTCGCGGTCAATATCGCTGCCATGCTCAATATAAAGACGGTTGACTTGCTTGCCCGCGTCAGAGGTCTGCTCTGTCACGAGATACTCACCAAGCATTTCTTCAGCGTTTTTTACGACGTCATCAACGGAAAAGGCGAGACGTACGCCACCTTTGGCATCTGCTGGCGCGCCGATAAATTTACCTTTGCCGCGCCCACCTGCATGAATTTGGGATTTGACGACCCAAAGCGGTCCGCCGAGCTTTTCTGCGGCAGCTTTCGCTTCTGACGCCTTAAAAATAGCGACACCTTCGGACACAGGCGCGCCGATTTCTTTAAGGACTGCTTTGCCCTGATATTCGTGTATGTTCATGGAAGACTTACCGTTGTTATTTTCACCAAAAGAGGCCCCGACCACAAGTGATAGGGAGCCTCACTATTCACAGCCTTATAGGCCCCCAAAAGGCCGCCCGCAACCGCGCATTAGACAATTTAGAGACGTTTTGGCGCGCCGCAGAGTGAGCTACCTTTGAGCTAGCCAAAAAACAACATCCACATTGTTCGACCCGGCATAAATGCAAAGGCGCCTGGGATAAGAAGTGCGAAGAAAAATAAGTTTCGGACATGCTTTTTATGGGACTTAATTTTGCCCGCGCGAATACTGCTAACAACTTGCCAAGATCCAATAAAGGTAATCGGCACAAAGAGATGAATAAGACTAAAGCTCCCGTCATTGATAGTGCGTATGAAAATCGCACTAAACGCCGCGAGCAACATGCATAACACGAAAGCGCGCCCGATCATTTTGTGGCTGCGCGTCCCCTTTTTACGCGCCCACATGAGACAGCCCAAAACGAGCGCAACCATCGCCGCAGCAAGATGAATTTGAATGGCGGGTGAGGCCTCTGTGACAGCAGATATGTTCATTTTTGGCTCCTATTTAAATCTGTGGGCAGAGCTAATCAGGGAGGCGCGGCAGATGAAAGCGTGTTTTCGTGAAAGGTCATTTTGTTGCGTGAAATGCAAAAATCAGCTTTAAAAAGGCTTGAAAATCAGAGGTTTGCAAGTCACGATACGCGAAATGCTAGCTAAAATGATGCGATTCTTATTTCCTCTTTTACTTACCTCCGCCGTAGCGGGCGGCGTGCTGGCCATTTTAGCGCCGCTGGGCACACATCAATTTTCACTTATAGGACGGTTTAGCTATTGGATTAGCCTTTGTCTTGCAGGCGGCCTTGGCGCGGGCGTGGTTGAATACGGGTTACGCCGTAGCGAATATCATTTAAACCGCTGGCCAGTTGCGCTCTTGCAGTCCTTTGGCGCGACCGCAGCTGTTAGTCTATTTGTGTTTCAAATTCATCACGTCCCGAATCTATTTTCAGCGGTGATGACTCTTTTTTATGTTTGGGTCGTCGCCATGACAATATGCGCGATTGGCGCGTTGCAGAGAGGGCAGAGCGCAATGCAGGCCGTCGCCCGACCCATGCCGAATACAGAAGATCAGGCCAAACCGCCCGCCTTGATGGGTCGCCTGAAACCCGCCTTGCGCCGCTCTGAAATTTACGCCCTTGAAGCCCAAGATCATTATGTGCGCGTCGTGACAAGTAAGGGGGAAGACCTCATTCTTATGCGTCTTTCAGATGCTATTTCTGAGACAAAGCCAGTTATAGGCCTTTCCCCTCACCGCTCTTGGTGGGTCGCAGAAGCAGGGGTTGAGGACGTCATGCGCCGTCACGGAAAAGCTATTATTCGACTCAAAAATAATGAGGATGTGCCAGTGAGCCGAAGTCAGCTTAAAACACTGCGCGCTCAGGCTTGGCTATGACGGCAGCCAAAATCGTCTGGTGCCTGTGACGAAAAGTCTGTGCTGATTCAGCCCAATCTGTCTTATGTTATTGCAACGTCGAAAAATCCTCTTTAGGCTAAATCTAACCTCAAATGGAGACCCCTATTTATGCCCGTCAGATTTCGTGCCCTTATAACAGCTTCAATTCTAGGTCTCGGCCTTGCCGCATGTGGTGGTAGCAGTTCGTCTAGCCCGACGCCGGTTGTAGTTACGCCTCCCCCGCCACCGCCTGTTGTGGACACAGGACCAACATGGACACAGGGTGTATTTGCTGCCGAGTCTGAATTTGTAGCGCAATGTGAAAATCCACGCACAGGTATCGATCCCTCTACGAATGCGCCTTATGTCGATAGGCAAGGCTCAACTCTGATTGAGAAATTCTGGCAGCGTAGTTGGAATGACCGCACATATCTTTGGTATGATGAGGTCACGGATGTGAACCCCGCAGCCATTGATCCAGAGACAGGTGCAGAATATACATTACTTGATTATTTCGATGAGCTCAAAACAATGGTGATAACGCCTTCTGGTAAACCAAAAGACGAGTTCCATTTCACGCAAGATACAGCCGAACGGTTTGAGCGCGTCTCATCTGGTGCCTCGGGCGGCTATGGTGCGCAATATGCGTTCCTTGAATCTCGACCACCTCGTGACGTGCGCATTGCGTTCACTGAAGAAAACACACCCTTCTCAGAAGCTGGTGTCGTCCGCGGCGCAAAAATTCTGTCAATTGATGGCGAAGACGCCATTAATGGCAGTAATGTAGACGTGCTCAACAATGGTCTCTTTCCAGAAGAAGGCAAAGAAACTGTTTTTGTTTTTGAAGACACACCTGGTGCAGAGCCCCGTACGGTCACAGTCACCGCGACGGCCATCACGTCAAATCCCGTTTATCAAAGCGAGGTTATTGAGCAAGGCGACGATAAAGTTGGCTATATGGTGTTTAACACTTTCGGAACTGTGACCGCTGAAAAGCAGCTGTTTGATGCCTTCACATCCTTTGCCGCACAAGATGTAGACGATCTCGTCATAGACCTGCGCTATAATGGAGGCGGTTTCATCGCCATTGCCGCGCAGCTTGGCTACATGATTGCTGGCGACAAATCCCAAGGTCTGACATTTGAAGTCCCACAGTTTAACGACAAAAACCCAACCGTTGACCCTGTCACAGGTCAGTTGATTAGGCCGACGCCTTTCATTGACGAGACAATCGATCTGGCGGCGGCATTTGGTCAACCTACGCTTATTGCTGAGGGCCAGGACTTGCCGACACTTAACTTGGACCGTGTCTATGTGCTGTCAACAGAAGGCACATGCTCAGCAAGTGAGCTTCTGGTTAATAGCCTTCGCGGCATTGATCTCGAGGTTATCCTGGTCGGCGACACCACATGCGGCAAACCCTTCGGTTTCTACACAACTGACAATTGCGGCGTAAGCTATTCTACTGTGCAGTTCCAGACTGTGAATGCCAAAGGATTTGGGGATTACGCCGATGGCTTTACGCCAGGCGCGCCAGGCTCAACAGTCACGGGCGTCCTTGTTGAGGGCTGCGTTATTCCTGATGATTTCTCAAATCAGCTTGGAGATAGTAATGAAGCCATGCTGAACGGCGCATTGACTTACCGCAGTTCATCCACCTGCCCAACCGTAAGCTCGGCTCAGGCAAAAACTTCGGTCAATCTCGCGCAACGCGTTTCGGGCATGGATATGAAAGACTCGCCAATTTACAAGCGCGAGATGACGTATAGACAAGACCTTATCCGCGATATGCCAACAATTTCGTCACTACAAGACGGCCGCTAATGACAGCTCTAGGGCAGGAAATATTCCCTCAGCCCTAAACTAAACAAAAAATTCTAAAGGCCTCGCTTACATTAGCGGGGCTTTTTGTTGGGTATTTATAACGGGACCAAGCGATTACTTTGAACGGCTTTGCCCATAAATATGGCACGGCATTTTGGTCACGCCGGGGATTTCATCCAGTTCGCCAATATGTTTTGAACCAATCGCTTCTGCTGTTTTGATACTACCAATATTGCCGTGAGCGATGACGTGGATGACTTTCTCCCATCCAAGATCATTAAAAGCGTAATCAACGCAGGCTCGCGCCGCTTCCTTAGCATATCCTTTTCGCGTGAAATCGCGGTGCAAAGTCCACCCGACTTCGGGCGATGGCCAGCCTTCCGGGTACCACGGTCCGATACGGCCAATGAACTGCCCGCTTGATTTTTCAACAACCGCCAAGAACCCATAACCTCTAATTTTATGGTGACCCATAAGCATGGCCATTTGACGCCAGCTTTTAGCACGGTCTAAGACCTCACCGCCAATATATCGCACTGTGTCAGGGTCAGACATCATATCAACCCACATATTGAGATCGGTCTCAATATCAATTTCGCGTAAAATAAGGCGCTGGGTTTCTAAAATAGTCGGATTGGAACTTTGCTTGGCTTTGATCATAAGTAGGACGCTAACGATATCTGTCTAAGAAAGCTAGACGCTACGCACTCCAGATAAAAATCAGCAATAAAAAACCCCGCTCTCGTGAGAGAACGAGGTCTTATGATCAGCAGATGTGGGGCAACTGATCATTTATCTTCATGCCCACAAGAGCATATTGATAATACTATTATTAAGGTATACTACTTAAAAAGCAATCTCAATAAGCAAATTGCAGTTAATATATCTCGCATGTTTTAACGCTGAAAGGCTAAGTGCGGCAGCAAGATTAATCCTTAAGCGAAGGTTCCATTTCTTGGCATTCGGCGATGATTTTCTCAACGGCTGCGACAGAATTCATGAACATTTCACGCTCATCAGACTTGAGGCGAATGTTCATAACCTTTTCCACACCGCGCGCGCCAATCATTGCAGGGGCGCCGACATAAAGCCCGCGTACGCCTGCGATTTGACCAGAGAGGCGCACCGCACATGGCAGAATGCGTTTCTTATCACGCAGATAGCTTGTCGCCATTTCGATGGCAGATTCGGCGGGCGCGTAAAAGGCAGAGCCATTCCCGAGTAACGCCACAATCTCGCCGCCGCCTTTGCGGGTGCGCTCAACGATTGAATCGACTTTTTCTTGGCTAATCCATTTCATTTTTACGAGATCAGGCAGCGGCACACCATTGACTGTTGAATAACGTGTGAGCGGCACCATTGTATCGCCGTGTCCGCCAAGAACGGAGGCGTGAACATCCTCAACAGAGACACCCATTTCCTCGGCGAGGAACCAACGGAAACGCGCGCTATCCAGCACGCCTGCCATACCGACGACTTTACGCGGCGGTAGGCCAGAGAATTTCTGCAAAGCCCACACCATCGCGTCGAGCGGGTTGGTAATACAAATCACAAAAGCCTTAGGCGCATATTGTTTAATGCCTTCGGCGACTTGCTTAATTACGCCGAGGTTTTTACCGACAAGCTCAGCGCGATCCATGCCGGGTTTGCGCGGGAAGCCTGCTGTGATGATGCAGACATCTGCGCCTGCGATATCAGCATAATCATTTGTACCTTTCAGGTGGCTGTCTTTGCCAAACACAGATGAAGCTTCGCAAAGATCAAGCGCTTTACCCTTGGCTGTACCTTCAAAAATATCAAAGAGAACGACGTCGCCAAGCTCTTCGCGCGCCGCGATATGAGCCAAAGTTCCGCCGATCATACCAGCGCCGATAAGGGCAATTTTTGCACGTGCCATGGGTATCTCCATTAGGGAAGTTTCATTGCGCCGTCTCTAGCTGCCAAAACGCGTCAATGCAATGAAAACCCCACGTAAAGGCTGGGGTTATTTAGGGTTTTGGCAGGTTTTCGACATTATTGATTTTCAATGGAGTCGCCTTCGGCGTGCCCTTGGTGGAGCCTAAAAATTTGAGAGCCGATGGAAATCGCGTGACTCGCTTCGGCTAGCGCCTCGCGCGTACCATTATTTTTGATAATCAATCAAAAATTTTGCCCCCTAAAAGGGGGCAAACCATGGTACGGGTGAAAGGACTTGAACCTTCACATCTCTCGATACCAGAACCTAAATCTGGCGCGTCTACCAATTCCGCCACACCCGCACAGTCTGTCTTCAACATTGGTGGAGGCGATATGGCGATAAATTCGCTGCACGTCAAGCCGCTATTATCAGCTCTTTTTAGCCGTCATCGGCACGCGCTTCATTGTCCACCCAAAAGCAATAAAACCTGAGATAAGATTTGCCGCCGCCATCCCATAAAATGCACCAGTCAGCCCCGCGAGTTGCACACCAATATAGACAAAGCCGACATATAACACGAGTGAGCGTATGATAGTATATACAAGGCCATAAATTGGACGGCCCAAAGCATTTAATCCCGCCGCGCTAACGAAGACAAAGCCATAGGCAAATATCGTAATGGGCACGATGAGAAAATACGGCATAATCTTTTCAATTAGCAGCGCATCTTTTGTAAAAATTCCCGCAATCTGCGGTGCGAATAACGCGAGTATAACGGCCATAGCCGTGCTCCAGATAACACAAATCCAGTAGCAAACTCGAAACGCTTCGCGCACGCGCTCTGTATTTCCCGCCCCACCATTTCGGCCCGTGACAGACCCAATGCACGCCGATAACGCATAGAGCAAACCAACACTGAGAAGCTCCGCACGGCTCGCCACTGTAAAAGCCGCCACATCGGCTTCGGTCATGGTGATACCAATGATAGCCACAGCGGCAAAGGTGGCAACAGGTACAATGATATTTGTCCCCGCTGCAGGCAGGCCGACTTGCGCAATTATGCCCCAAGCGCGCCTTACTGAGCTGAAAGTCATATGTGCAAAATCCACAGCTTTCCGGTGAAACAGCACAAGAAAGAGCCCAAACCCAGCGCCAAAAATGTTACCTGTAAGTGTCGCTAAGGCTGCGCCTTGGACTTCAAGACGCGGAAATGGCCCAATGCCAAAAATCAGAAACGGATCCAGTATGATGTTTATCACCGCGCTTGAAATCATAATCGCGCTAGGCAGCATAGCCTCCCCTGCGGCGCGCAAGATATTATTGCTCATTGAGGCGACTGAAACGATAACAAGCCCTGGCATGGAAATATAAAGATAGCCCAAGGCCATCTCTTTGACCTCAGTCGTCGCCCCTGCCAGTGACAATACATAGGGTGCGGCGAGCAGCATTAAGGCCACCAGAACACTCATAACTAAAAGCGCCATTAAAATCGCAGCCGCGCCGTGACGTTTGGCGCGACCATCATCTCCCTCCCCCAATGCACGCGCAACCGCCGACATCGTACCTGCCCCCAATCCAATATTAGCGCTATTGCCAATAAAGGTGAGCGGAAAGGCAAAGCCGAGCGCGGCAAGCGCCATGATGGCGAGGTTAGGTCGCGCGGCGTCCGTCAGCCGCCCCAGATAAATTGTGTCGACAATTCCTGTTGAAATCAGCGCAATGACCGCAATCGAAAACGGTCCCAACATACGCAAGATATGCCCTGTGACAGAGCCTTCAAGCACATTGGTTTTTACAGGTGCGGTCAACTAAGCTTTCAGTCGTCGCGATGTGACGGCGCAAAGGCGGCCAAAGTCGCCATTTGCGTAATTTCAGACGCTGTCGCACCAAGATTACAAATCTGTACAGGCTTATCCAAACCAGTAAGGAACGGCCCCAGCACAGTCGCCCCGCCCACTGTTTTAAGCAGCTTGGTGGAAATAGAGGCCGAATGAATAGCCGGCATGACCAGTACATTCGCGGCACCAGAGAGGCGAGAAAACGGATATGTCAATGAATGCAGCGGGTCGAGCGCCACATCTGCTGCGATATCACCTTCATATTCAAAATCGACGTCGCGTTCATCCAAAATACGGACAGCTTCACGTACCTTTTGCATACGCTCGCCTGTGGGATTGCCAAATGTCGAATAGGACAAAAGACCCACGCGCGGCTCAAACCCAAATTGACGCGCGAAACCTGCTGTTGTTTCTGCTATATCAGCCAGGTCCTCAGCGGTTGGCAACTCTGTGATGTTAGTATCTGCGATGAATAATGTGTGTTGCTTATTGACCACAACAGACACACCCATAGTACGGTCCGCCTTTGTATGGCTCAGCACCATGCGCACATCACGTAGCGCAACGTCATAGCTCCGCGTCACCCCAGTCACCATACCGTCCGCGAGGCCGTGATGCAGCATGAGAGCCGAGAATACGTTGCGGTCGTTATTGACAAGCCGTTGCGCGTCACGGCGCAAAAAGCCTTTGCGCTGCAAACGTCCATAAAGATACTCTACAAACTCAGCATTGCGGTCAAAGAGTGCGGCATTGAGGATGGTCAAGCTGTCTGGATTTTCAATGCCTAACAGCTTCATATTATCGCGAATAGGTTTGCCGCGACCAATGAGGATGGCTTTTCCCAGACCACGTTGTTGGAAGGCTTGCGCCGCGCGAATAACTGCGGGTTCTTCACCTTCGGCAAAGACGATTGTCTTGGGCTCCTCTTGAACTGATTCTGATATGCCTTGGACCAGCGACGCTGTGACGTCCTGGCGCTGGGCAAGTGATTGGCGGTAGGCGTCCATATCCTCTATGGGAAGACGCGCCACGCCTGTATCCATGGCGGCTTGGGCCACATAAGGCGGAATTTCAGAAATAAGGCGCGGATCAAATGGGGCGGGAATAATATAGTCAGGCCCGTATTTCGGGCGCTTGCCGTGATAAGCAGCCGCAACTTCCTCGGGGACGTCTTGTCGCGCCAAATCCGCGAGCGCGCGAGCGCAGGCAAGTTTCATTTCCTCATTTACATTGCGTGCGCGCACATCAAGCGCACCGCGGAAGATATAGGGAAAGCCGAGCACATTATTGACTTGGTTGGGGTAATCAGAACGCCCCGTGGCGATAATTGCGTCACCCCGAGCCTCATTGATCTCCTCTGGCGTAATCTCTGGATTGGGGTTGGCCATGGCAAAGATAATAGGGTTTTTGGCCATAGACTTCACCATCTCTTGGCTAACGATACCTGCGGCTGACAGACCTAAAAACACATCAGCCCCGACCATAGCTTCATCAAGTGTGCGCATAGGCGTATCCACAGCATGTGGCGCTTTCCATTGATCCATATATTCTTTACGGCCTTGGTAAACGACGCCTTTAGAGTCGAGCACAATGCAGTTTTCATGACGTACACCGAGGCTTTTAATCAAGCCCAGCACAGACAGGCCTGCAGCGCCCGCGCCAGAGAGCACGACCTTCATATCTTCAAATTTACGTCCCGTCAGATGCGCCGCATTGATAAGGCCCGCAGTCGCAATAATCGCCGTGCCGTGTTGGTCATCATGAAAGACAGGAATATCAAGCCGTTCGCGCAATTCTTGCTCAATAATGAAGCACTCAGGCGAACCGATATCTTCGAGATTGATGCCGCCAAATGTGTTGCCAAAGCGAGCCACACATTCGATAAATTTTTCCGCGTCCTCTTCTTCCACCTCAATGTCAAAGCTGTCGATATCGGCGAAGCGTTTAAAAAGAACGGATTTTCCTTCCATGACAGGTTTTGATGCCATCGCGCCTAAGTTCCCGAGCCCTAAAATCGCGGTGCCGTTCGAGATAACGGCGACCATATTTCCCTTAGACGTGTAGTCATAGACACTGTCAGGATCAGCCGCGATGGCCTCCACGGGTACAGCTACGCCGGGTGAATAAGCCAGTGACAAATCGCGTTGTGTTGCCATTGGTTTTGTCGGCAGGAGCGCAAGCTTTCCTGGCACAGGATGGCTGTGAAAATCTAACGCTTGTTGATCCGTAATAAACGTCTTTTTGGGCGGGCGAACTTCAAGCTTGGGCAAGGGTCTCTCCTAAAAGTTTTGCCATGTGTAAGGGGTTTGGCGCATGGTTCCTAGCCCAAATTTTGCGCATATATAGGTTATTCTATTACTGAACCGCCATGAGCAATAAGCCTGATTTGCTCAAATTTTGGACTCGGGCATGAGGCAGTGGTGAAAATAAGTGCAATTTTCATAGTTTTGAGCGAACTCCCCATCTTTGCCCTGCCCTTGGCTCGACTCTCAGGCGTCGTAAACCCTAAAACGAAACAAGAAATTTAAAGGCTAGGGAGTCCGCCATGAAAAAAATCGAAGCCATTATCAAGCCCTTCAAACTTGATGAAGTCAAAGAAGCGCTTCAGGAAGTCGGCTTGCAAGGCATGACCGTCGTCGAAGCCAAAGGTTTTGGCCGTCAAAAAGGTCACACAGAGCTTTACCGTGGCGCGGAATATGTTGTCGATTTCCTACCTAAGCTCAAGCTTGAGCTTGTGGTCGCGGACGATCAAGTCGAAGGCGCACTTGAAGCTATTCAGACGGCCGCCAAGACAGGCAAAATCGGTGACGGTAAAATCTTCGTCTCCGACGTTAGCCAAGCTATCCGTATTCGTACAGGCGAATCTGGCGACGCGGCCCTCTAAGGCCATTCGTCATATCAAAATTTGAATGGCCGCACGCGCGGCCTTTCGCATGTTAAAAAAACCAAATAATTAAACAGAATAGGCTAATGGGAAAGGAACCATCATGGCAAAATCACCAGCTGAAACACTTATCAAAAAAATGAAAGACGAGGACATTAAGTTCCTTGATCTGCGCTTTACCGACCCGAAGGGTAAATTGCAGCACGTCACATTCCACTCTGAAATGGTCGACGAAGACCTGTTTGAGGACGGTACAATGTTTGACGGCTCATCTATCACAGGTTGGAAAGACATTAACGAGTCTGACATGGTGCTTATGCCCGACGCGTCAACAGCGAAAATGGACCCGTTCTTTCAGCAAGACACGCTCGCCGTCTTTTGTGACATCCTAGAGCCTGACACAAATGAGGCCTATAACCGCGACCCACGCACGACGGCCAAAAAAGCGCAAACCTATATGGAAGCCCAAAAAGTCGGCGACCAAGTTTTCTTCGGTCCAGAAGCTGAATTCTTTGTCTTTGACGATGTCCGTTGGGATACAAGCCAGCAAAAAACAGGTTATGAGTTTAACTCTGTTGAAGGCCCTTACAACACAGGCACGCGCTATGAAGGCGGCAATATGGGTCACCGCCCACATGCTAAAGGCGGCTACTTCCCTGTGCCTCCTATCGATCATGAGCAAGACATGCGTAGCGAGATGCTCTCTGTCATGGACGAGCTTGGCCTTCGCCCAGAAAAGCATCACCACGAAGTGGCCCCGTCACAGCATGAGCTTGGCATGAAATTCGCGCCGCTCCTTGAGATGGGCGACAATATGCAGCTTTATAAATATATCGTGCACAACGTGGCTAATGCCTACGGCAAGACAGCGACATTTATGCCAAAGCCCGTTTGGAACGATAACGGCACAGGCATGCACGTTCACATGTCGATCTGGAAAGACGGCAAGCCGACATTTGCAGGTAATGAATATGCAGGTCTATCAGAGTCTTGCCTCTTCTATATTGGCGGTATTATCAAGCACGCCAAAGCGCTCAACGCGCTGACGAACCCGTCAACAAATAGCTATAAGCGCCTCGTCCCAGGTTTCGAAGCGCCTGTGATGCTCGCTTACTCTGCGCGTAACCGTTCGGCTTCTGTGCGTATTCCGTGGACAGCCTCACCGAATGGTAAGCGTCTCGAAGTGCGTTTCCCAGATCCAATGGCAAACCCATATCTCGCCTACTCAGCGCTTCTTATGGCGGGCCTTGACGGGATTAAGAACAAAATCCACCCAGGTGATGCGATGGACAAAGATCTTTACGACCTTCCACCAGCAGAGGCCGCCGCTATTCCACAAGTCTGCGGTAGCCTACGCGAAGCGTTAGAAAATCTTGACAGTGACCGCGCCTTCCTGACAGCGGGCGGCGTGTTCGATAATGATCAAATCGATGCTTATATTGAGATGAAAATGGAAGACGTTCACCGTCTCGCCATGCACCCTCACCCTGTCGAATTTGATATGTATTACAAAATGTAATCAGAACCTAAAGTGGGGCGATAAGAAAGAGGTCGAGGCGAAAGCTTCGGCCTTTTTGTTGGGGTGAGTGTGTGATTGCGTAGCTCCGCTTTCCTCGGCCTTGAGCCGAGGATCCATGCGCAGATATGGGGAATTACTATTGCATGCATATGGGTCCTCGGCTCAAGGCCGAGAAAGGCGAATATATATTATTGGAAATGCAATTCCTAAGCGGTGCACAAACACGCACTAAGGGTGTGCGTGTTTGCTGCCCTTATCGGGCTTTCCTTGCGGAAAGCCCTAAGCCCGTTCGACCATCATCTTCTTGACTTCGGCGATGGCTTTTGCGGGGTTCAGGCCCTTGGGACATACGTTCGCGCAGTTCATGATGGTGTGACAGCGGTAGAGCTTGAACGGGTCTTCAAGATCGTTGAGGCGCTCTGTTTTCGCGTCATCACGGCTATCGACGAGCCAACGGTAGGCTTGGAGGAGAGCAGCGGGTCCAAGATAGCGGTCGCCATTCCACCAATAGCTGGGGCAAGACGTCGAACAAGACGCACAAAGAATACATTCATAGTAACCGTCAAGCTTGTCGCGGTCTTCGGGCGTTTGTTTAAACTCTGTCTTTGGCTCAGCCTCTGACGTGTGAAGCCACGGCTCGATTGAGGCATATTGCTTGTAGAAATTAGACAGGTCGGGCACGAGGTCGCGTACGACAGGCAAATGCGGTAGAGGCGAGATTGACAGCGCGGCGCCCTTCACATCATCAATGGCTTTGGTACAGGCCAGCGTGTTGCGGCCGCCAATATTCATGGCGCAAGAACCGCAAACCCCTTCGCGGCAAGAGCGGCGGAAAGCGAGCGTTGGATCAATTTCGTTCTTAATCTTAAACAGCGCGTCGAGCACCATTGGACCAGTTTCGTTCAGGTCAATCTCGTAAGTGTCCCAATGCGGCTGACCGCCTTGCTCTGGGTCATAGCGGTAGATTTTAAACGTCTTCATGCGCGCAGGCTTGTCCGTCGTTTTCGGAGCCGCAGGCCACACTGTGCCTTTATTGACCTTAGAATTTTTGGGTAGCGTGAGCTGTACCATGGGACATCCTTCGTAAGTTTAGAGCCTTATAGACAATATACGGACAAAAGCGAAGAGAGTTTCACGCCAAAGAGGCAGGCATTTTGTCGCTTTACAAAGCCTTAAATTTGAACGGCACGGCGATAAACTGCCGTGCGATTGTTGTTTATGCCTGATTGGACGTCTTACTCTGCGACAACCCATACCAATCAAGCCCGCGCGTGAGATACATGGTCATGGCAATGGCAATAAAGCTCGCGAGTGCACCAATCATCAGCGCAAAATCTTGCATCCGCATGAGGCTATATAGCAGACCGTACACAAGACTGAAAACGAGACCTGCGCGCCAAATGTAGGCCCGTCCGCCAAAGACGGCCCCTGCATAGCCTGCCGTAGCCGTAATCGTCGCGCCCGAAGATATGACGAAGGCGCCAGTAAAGCCGATACGCTCTGAAAAGGCGAGTAAGAGCAGATAGAAAATACTCTGCGCCAGTCCAATCAAGATATATTGCGCAGGGTGGACGCGCACGCCGACAATTACCTCAAACAGGAAGTACGCCAAAAACACCATCCCAATAAACAGTACACTATATTTCAGCGCGCGATTGACGGTCTGGTACGGATTATTGGTTGAGACAAATTGCACCGTCATCAGCTTTGAGTCAGATGTAAGTGAGATGAGGTTATGCGATTTGCCGTGGGCGCGAATACCGCGCCGCAGGTATGGCACAGACCAGCTGGCATTAAATCCAGCGGCAGATATGTCGCGGTCTTGGGGTGGAAATCCGCCTGAAAACCCAGGGTCCGCCCAATCAGATGAGAGCCTCACTTGGGTTGACTGCGCAAACGGTGAGATGCCAAAGCGACTGACGCCTGAGACGGATAATTTGACCACCGCTTTAAACGGCACGTCTTTGGAAAGAACGTCACCGACAGGCACAGATAGATAACTTTGGTTTTGATGCGAACGCATCCAGCCATTATGGGTTACAGGTGTGGGAATGTGGCTGACCGTGCGATTTGGGCCTGACGTCGCTATTTCGCGTACAGCCGTTTTCAAAGAGTTGTCCGACATATCAGGATATTCATTGATATCGGCGGGTTCGAACTTACGGGCACTCCCACCATCAATTTTTACCGTCACATCAGTATTTAATCCGCGCACATCAGACAATGCCACAACGAGTTTCGCCTGCTCCCATTTTAGGATTAGACCGCTATCCTCAGCCAGTGTTTTCACAGCTCCAAAGTGACTGGACAGCGTGCCTGCCCCTTCATAGGTCGGTACTTTAAACAGACTTCGCTGCCGAATATCTGTGCTCATATTCTCAAAGACGGCCTCGCCTGTTTCGGCAAAGACCGTATAAAATCCTGTCTCGGCAAGATGGCCGCCCACGTCGGCTTTAGCATAAGGCACAACAACCATCGGCCCGGATATATATTGTTCACCGCCATAGCGCTGCGAAATCTCGCGGGTGACCTCGTCTGCGCGATCTGATCTTTCAAAAGCGATATAGGAAATAAACATGGCGGGAATGGCCATCAACAGCACAAGCGCGCAGACGATAATAAGTTTCAAACCAATGGAGCGGTTTGGCATAAAGGAGGGAGGTGACATAATAAGCTCTCAAAAATGTTTCGTGAGCCTATGCGTTTTATATTAATTCATGTCTGGCCTATGGCTGCATCTAGAAAATTTCAGGGCAGATTACGTCAGAGCTAAGGCAGCGCGGTTATGACCTAGCTGTAATAGCCAAACACCTTACGCAAAATTTCACTTGTCCGTTTGGCGGGATTTTCGCGGATAAGACGCTCTTCCTCACCGATATAATGAAACACACCTGACAAGCCATACTTAACACCATGCGAGATAAGATCAGATTTCGCACTCGCGCCGAGACCGCGCACACCGAGGCCACTAAGTTGCCCATCAAGTTGGTCGACCAAACGCAGCGCGCCCGTATCGCCCAAGGCGTTTTCCAAAATGGGCGAGAAAAGCTGTGTGAGGCGCGCCGTCGTTTTATCCTGCAAGTAAGTCGTCGCCGCATTATCTGCGCCGCGCACAATCCCGATAGCGTCCGCGATAGAGAGCTGGCTCACGGCGCTGACGAAGATATCTTTCGCGACAGGGGCGGCTTTTTCCGCGCCGCGATTAAGCTGTAATTCTAGTTCATCAAGAAGGCCCGAAGCGCCAAATTGACCAAGAGTCGATTGCACCTCTGCTAGTTTGGTGGGTAGCGGGATTTTGATAATGTTGTCGTTAAAGAAACCGCCTTCACGCCCGACGGTCGCGACTGCTTGGCCGATACCGTTATCTAGCGCAGCTTTAATGCCTTGGCTCGCCTCAAACTGCGTCAGCCCGCCTGCACCGCCTGCCCCTAAAATTCCGTCTATCACGGCAGGGTCGAGCGTTTCGCAGGCTGGTAATGCGGTCGCGAACGCAATGAGACAGGCGAGACGGCGACGAGAAATCAGATGTTTTGTATCAGGCATATTATATCTCCGGGCATTTAATTCACGCAAGCTTAGCACGTCTTCATATTAAATTAGGGATAAATTGGCAGTTTATGTCGGCAGGGTTCACCCATCATGAGTTTTGCAGCGGGAAGGACTGATGAACATATTTCAACGCATAGAAAAAATCTTAGATCTAGACCGTATTGAGGGCGCAGGTACGCTTGTACGTGCGCGCGCCGTCTATGTTATGGGTTTCACATTTGTCTTTACGCAGATTGCCAATCAATTTGCCATGTATACGTCATATGGCGGGTTCACGCTTGACCACTTGATTTCAGCTTGCGTCTCGCTTTTAGTTCTGATTTCTATTTATAACTTACGCTATAAATTATCGTTTCGATTTTACGCCGTCTTGTTTTCGGTTCTTATTATAACAGCTACCGTAGGTTCTGCGGTTCCAGATCAAACAGGGATTAATTCTGCGCTGCTGCCGTTCTTTGTTCTTGGCACTATGGCGAACGGATTTATTTGTGGCGCACGCGCGGTCGCGATGTTTTGCGTCGTAGGCCTCGCAACAATTTGGTATCTCTACAGTGTCTCTATGGGAGCGCCCGCGGGATTTATTCTAGACCCAAATGAATTTGCAGAACGCAATTTTCAACGCGCTTTTCAAGCTAGTCTCGCGCTGTCCATGGTCAGCGTGGTTTGCGCCTTTTTCAGCCATAGTATGCATGAAGCTTTTCAAAACCTTGAGAGTGGCATTGAAACGGCACAAGAAAATGACCGCGCGAAAACGCAATTCCTCGCCAATATGAGCCATGAGTTCCGCACGCCTATGAACGGGATCTTGGGCATTTCTGAAATCCTTATGGAGACAGATCTTGACGCTGAACAAACAGAACTGACCGCGCTTATCAATCAATCTGGCGAAACACTGGTCGGCCTAATTTCCGACGTACTGCTATTTTCGCAAATTGAATCTGGGACTGTGGAACTCTCTGATGACGTATTTGAACTCAAGAAAGTGCTTCTTGAAGCCGTTGCGCCTCACCGCGTTATGGCAGCCCAAAAGAATCTGCCGATTTATCTGTCTATTGCGCCGCACCTCGTCCAAACATTTAGGGGTGACGCGATACGGTTAAGACACGCCGTCAGCTCTGTGGTGGGTAATGCCGTCAAATTTACCAATAACGGACGTATTGATATTTCCGCTATGGGAAGCCGTGCAGCTGACGGCAAATACCGTCTTGTGCTCACGGTTAAAGATACAGGCATCGGCATTGCGGAAGATAAATTACCAATTATTTTTGACCGCTTCCGCCAAGCGGATGAAAGCCGCAAACGCCTGCACGGCGGAACGGGACTTGGCCTCACAGTGGCCAGAGGACTTGTGTCCCTTATGGACGGGGATATCACAGCAATGAGCCGTGAAAGCGCAGGCTCTATTTTCTGTATTACTGTTGACTTGGAGATGGGGGATAAAGCGACATCCATCGACGCACAAACGCAACAGCAGCAGATAACGCAAACACCTCTCGCTGCACCCCTACCTGCTTAGTCGCGTATCCCAAACAAAGCTCTCGCGCCATCAGCGTCTTTGGTTATTTGCTCTTTAAGCGCGTCAAAGCTTTCAAATTTTTGCTCTGGCCTAATGAAGGCTCGAAAATGCACCTTAAGGCGCTGGTCATAGAGGTCGCCCGCATAGTCAAATATATTGACCTCAAGCCGTGCCTCTTCGCCCCCAACTGTGGGGCGATTGCCTGTATTGGCGACGCCGTATTTATGAATGCCATCAGGTAAGGTCACCTCCACCGCATAGACGCCAAATTTAGGTCGGACAAGGTCCCCAAAATCTAAGTTAGCGGTTGGAAAATTAATCGTGCGCCCCCTCTGCGCGCCTTTTTGAACAAGGCCGTCCACACACCAGGGACGCGAGAGCATATGGGCGGCATGAAATACATCACCCTCAGTCAGGGCTTTGCGAATTTCCGTACTGCCGTATTTGCCGTAAAGTTTATGCAGCCCAATCGGGGCGAGCGCTGTCACGCCAATGCCGCGCTCCCCGCAAAGTCGCGTCAAACTGTCCACATCACCGCAGCGGTTTTTGCCAAAGCCGTAGTCTTGCCCGACGACAACGTGCTTAATGCCGAGGCCTTGATGTAGAACCTGGTCTACAAAGTCTGTGTCATCCATATCGCGCAGCGTGTCTGTAAACGGGATTTCGTAAAGCCGCTCTACCCCAAGGGACGGCATAATTTCTGCGCGTAGTTCTGCGCTCATAAGGCGAAACGGGGCGGCGTCAGGTTTGAAAAACCGAAAAGGGTGAGGACGAAACAGACCTATACCGAGCGGCGCGCCGAGTTCATTTGCAATTGACTTGGCCTGCTTAATCACTGCTTGATGCCCACGGTGCAAGCCGTCAAAATTACCAAGTGCAATAACCGCGCCTTTGTCAGCGGTGCTTAAATCTGTGTAGCGGTCATAGCTTTGCATGAAAGCGTGTCGTGACTAATCGTCTTTGGGGCGTTTTTGCAAAATCACGCCGGCATCTCCGCGGCAAATTTGCTTACCGCCAACTTCGCAATGGCACTTCATCTTAACGCGGCCCGTCCGTTCATTGATTTCCTGCACGGTCGCAACGGCGGTGACTTCATCACCGATCAAAGCAGGACGGCGAAAACGTAAATTAAGCTCAACAAAGACTGCGCCTGGTCCTGGCAAATCATTACCAAGTACGGCGGAAATGAGTGAGGCTGACAGCGCGCCGTGGGCAATGCGCCCTGGAAAGCCCGCCGCTTTAGCGGCTTCTTCATCGACATGGATGGGATTATAATCACCTGTGATTTTGGCAAATGTGTCGATCTGCTCACCTGTGATAGTCATGCTGGTTGTGGCCGACATGCCGACTTCAAGGTCTTCGAGATAGTATTTTATAGTCGTGCTCATGGGTCTCTTTTAACAGCCGAGGCGCGTTTTGCCAGTGCAAGTTTTACCAATGCAGGCTGTCAGCCATATATTTCGCGCTGATGCCGTGCTCTGACAGTAGCGACTTTAGCTTGGTTTCATTGCCAGCATGCACACCGTCCGCGACGAACAGGCAGTCATAATCCTCGCGCTGTGCCCCGAGCAAGTCGGTATGAATATTATCTCCAATCGCAAGCACGCGGTCTTTGAGAATATCATAGCCTGTCACTTCGCGCAGCCAGGCGCGGGACAGACGGTAAATCGGCTCATGCGGCTTACCCGTGTATATCGTCTCTCCGCCCAGTTTTTCGTAAAGTTGCGCCAGCGCCCCGCCGCAATAAATCAGCTGATCACCGCGTTTGGCCCGAATATCCGGATTAGCACACACCATCGGAATGCCCATATCGCGCGCCTCTGTGAGAAGCTCGACATAATCCTCAGGTGTTTCCGTCGCGTCATCAAACAGGCCTGTGCAAGAGATAAAAGCGGCGTCTGCAAGCTCGCAGAAATTCATCTCAAGGCTTTCATAGAGCACATCATCGCGCTCTGGCCCAAGCTTATAGACAGGGCCCGGCGCACGGCGGGAAAGCTCGTCAATCGTGCTGTCACCTGACGTGACAATCGCGTCATAGATTTTACCGACAATGCCGACTTCGGCAAATTGTTCAGGGATAGCCGAACTCGGGCGCGGTGAATTAGAAATTAGTATGACAGGACCACGGTCGGCGCGAAAGCGCTCCAAGGCCTCACACGCTTCCTTAAACGGCTCACGACCATTGTGAATCACGCCCCAGATGTCACAGAGTAGCGCGTCGTAATCTTCGGCGATTTGGCCCAGGCCTGATATGGTTTTAAAATCTGTCATAGTGTGTCCTTCGCCCCTCAGTTAAGCGCCTACGTCCGCAATTGCAATGACCGCTTGACCCTTAACTTAAGGGCCGCTAAATGCCTCTACTTGCGGGGGACGAACCAATGTAAACCCGTGGCTTAGAGCCCTTATGTTTTTGGGCAGGAGATTTAAGATGAAAAAAGACATACACCCAGATTACCACATGATTACCGTACAAATGGTCGATGGCAGCGAATATCAAACGCGCAGCACATATGGCAAAGAAGGCGACCGCCTTGTGCTTGATATCGATTCCAAAGTGCACCCAGCTTGGACAGGCGGCGACGGCAAAATGCTCGATCGCGGCGGCCGTGTCTCTCGCTTTAAAGACAAATTTAAAGGCTTTGCTTAGAGCGCTTTGCCACAGGCAAAGCGCGGACAAGGGCAGCAAAACGCCCCACCCTTCGGGGTGTTTTGTGCACCTCAGCGTTCTGTCGCAGACAGACGCGAAATAGGCGAAAAACACGCGAAACCTTATCGCATGTTTTTTGACTAGCTTACCAAATCACAAAAAGGCTCCCAATCGGGAGCCTTTTTTATAGCTACTAAGGCCGACAAGCTGAAACGCTGCCAAAATTTCTATCGAAATTTTACGCATTGCCAGTTTACGCTTTCCTTCGGAAAATATTGAACTCCCAATCAATAGCCTTTTTTATTGCAACCTCTTACGCGCCCAACACGTTGACTCAGTTCCCTATGATCTAAAGCCAACACCATGACCGCTACGCCTCGTCCAGATATGCCGAAAACCCTGCGCTATAGCTCAGATAATGAACCTGGATTCAGCTCACATATTGAGAACAAGACACGGCTCTTTTTTGATGTGGGCGGTAAACTTATCACTGATAAGAATGAACTTGACCGCCTACGCACGCTCGGTATTCCGCCTGCTTATAAAGACGTCTGGATTTGCAAAGACGCGCATGGCCATTTGCAGATGACAGGACGAGACGATGCAGGCCGCAAACAATACCGCTACCACGCAGATTGGCGTGATTTCAAAACAGCGCAGAAATATGAAAAGCTCATCGATTTTGGCCATGATCTCCCGCGCATGCGCCGCCGCATAGCACGCGACCTTCGCCGCGACGCGGTGGATAAGCGCTTTGTCACCGCAGCGCTTTTGCGGCTGATTGACCACGCCGCTCTTCGCGTCGGTGATAGCCATTATACAGAGGTGAACGGATCCTATGGTGCCACAACACTGCGCTCGCGCCACCTCAAAATTGGAGCTGACAATGTGCGTCTTGATTTTTCAGCTAAAGGCGGCAAACGCGTCAGAAAAGTCATCAAAAATAAAACGCTTAATCGTGTGCTTGAGAAAATTCACGACCTTCCCGGCAAAGACGTTTTTCAATATGTCGGACATGACGGTAATCTGTACAACCTCGACTCCAGCTATGTGAACGGTTATCTCGGCGAAGACTTTACAGCTAAAACCTTTCGGACGTGGCACGGCACAGTCGCCGCGTTTAAAGCCGCAGAGCGCGAGACAGAAAGGTTGACCCTAAAGACGATGTCTGAGGCCGCTGCCGCGCGTTTGCATAATACAGCGGCAATATCTCGCTCGAGCTATATCCACCCCACCGTTTTAAATCTCGCCGACTTAGACGCTGACGCCCGCCAAGAAAGACTTGCAGAGATTAAATCAGTTACAGAGCGCATCGCACGGCTGCGCGCCCCAGAAGCCAGATGTTTAACCCTGCTAGAGAGCGCCTGACGCCCGCGCGCACGTCGATTGTTCATCTGTGATAAAAAACTGCCCTGAATCGCATCATAAGACGTCACTTCATAACCAAGCCGCGCAATTATTTTGAAAATTTAGGCCTGCCGTGGTCAAAACGCTCAACATCAATCTTTCCCCTGATGTGACAACTTTATAGCCTGGGTTTCAGCATAGCTGGCCCGGGCTTTTTTTAAGGTGATTTTCGCTTTAGCGAAATCGCCGATGAGGGCAACAAAACGCCCCACCCTTCGGGGTGTTTGTGCACCGCTTGAAGAATGTCCTCATCTTTAGGAGGCCGCAGGCCGTCTCGAAGGACGAGGGTCGGAAAGTGTCAAGTCGTGAAAAAATCAAACAATCCTTCGAGATGCGCTTCGCGCTCCTCAGGATGAGGATAGAGGTTAAGCCTGTTATTTAGGGATAGCTATTATAAACAAAGCGGTGCACAAAACGCACACTAAAGGTGTGCGCGTTTGCTGCCCTTTTCCGCATGGTGGTTATTAATCCGCTTCGCGGATTAATAACCACCATGCTCAGGCAAGAATATCTCTCTTTTCCCGCCTGGTCCAGACGGCCCAATCATGCCTTCCATTTCCATGCGGTCAATGAGGTCGGCGGCGCGGTTATACCCAATAGAGAGACGGCGCTGTACATAGCTGGTTGAGGCCTTACGGTCGCGCGCGACGATCGCTACGGCTTGATCAAAGAGCGACGTTTCTTTGCCGTCCCCGTCTGCGCCTGCACCGTCTGGCATATCTTCATCGGCGTCTTTGGTGATTTCATCAAGATAAGACGGCGTCCCTTGCGCTTTGACAAATTCGGCGATGCGCTCGACTTCGCCGTCTGAAACAAACGGCCCGTGGAGGCGGCGCGGACGACCTGTGCCCATAAAGAGCATATCGCCATTGCCGAGAAGCTGCTCAGCCCCCTGCTCGCCAAGAATAGTGCGACTATCAATTTTAGAGCCGACGCGGAATGAGACGCGTGTTGGGAAGTTGGCTTTAATCGTGCCTGTAATAACGTCAACCGACGGGCGCTGCGTCGCCATAATCATATGAATACCCGCCGCGCGCGCCATCTGCGCGAGGCGTTGCACCGCGCCTTCAATATCTTTACCCGCCACCATCATCAGATCAGCCATTTCGTCGATAATCACAACGATATAGGGCATGAGCTCAAAATTCAGCTCTTCGGTTTCGAAAATAGGCTCGCCACTTTCTTTATCATAGCCCGTCATTTGCGTGCGTGTCATCGTCTCGCCAGAGGCTTTGGCTTCCGCGACTTTTTCGTTATAGCCCGCCATATTCCGCACGCCCATTTTTGACATTTTGCGGTAGCGATCTTCCATTTCGCGCACCGTCCATTTTAGCGCGACAACAGCCTTTTTCGGCTCTGTCACGACCGGCGCAAGCAGGTGAGGTGCGCCGTCATAAACAGACAATTCAAGCATTTTCGGATCGATCATAATAAACTTACACTCATCCGGCGTGAGCTTATACATAAGCGAGAGGATCATCGCGTTGACGCCAACAGATTTACCAGAGCCCGTCGTACCTGCGACGAGCAAGTGAGGCATTTTAGACAGATCTGTGACAAACGGTTCGCCGCCAATGTCTTCGCCCATTACCATAGGGAGATTGGCGTCAGAGTTTTTAAACGCGTCACTGGCGAGCATATCTTTCAGCCAGACGGTTTCGCGGCGCTTATTGGGCAGTTCCACGCCCATGGCATTTCGACCTGGCACAACGGCGATACGTGTGCTTTGCGCGCTCATATTGCGGGCGATATCATCCGAGAGATTAATAATACGCTGGCTTTTCATGCCGGGTGCGGGTTCAAATTCAAACAAAGTCACAACAGGGCCAGGACGCACCTCGCCCATATCACCTTTAATGCCGTATTCGCCCATGACGCGGTGTAGCGTTTCAGAGGCGCGCACGAGGCTTGCTTCATCTGTGACCGCGCGGCGCGGTGGCGGCGTTTTCAGAAGGTCAAGCGTGGGCAAGACAAAGTCTGCACCTTCATCAAATTTGAATTGCGGCTTTTTCGGTTTGGTTTTTTTCTTAGGTTTTGGCACGGCAGCGGCCGTTGTCGCGACAGCTGCGGCCGCAACTGTTGCAGCGGCAGCAGGCGCAACACGGCGTTTAACGCGCACCTTTTTCGGCTTCACCTCATCAGGAATGTCTGTGCGCGCGAGTGTGTCAGTGCTGCTGATATCGGCGCCGTAAATCTTATCGAATTTCGCGCGAATAGCGGACACTAGTTTATCAAACCACACGCGAAATGTCGCCCACACCAGACCCGCTGCATCCCATAAATCCAGCACGTCTTGAGAGACAATGCCAAAGAAGCGCGCGAGTGTAAATGTGCTGATGAGCGCGAGGACAAAAGCCGATATCCACCCCGCCACGGGAATGTTAAAATGCTCTAATCCACCGCGAAGACCTAAAAACAACCCATCACCTATAAGTCCGCCAAGGCCGCTGCCCATGGGCCAGTTCTGCGGAATTGGAAAAGCCGACAATGTCGCCGCACCAAATATAACGCATGTGAGAAAAATACTGAGGCGACGTAGACGTTCAGACAAACGGCGCTTGGCACGCGGCTTTAAAAGACGTCTGACGCCAGAGAAAAGAATAAGCCCGCCTAAAATATAAGCGCCGCTGCCGAGAAGTTGCATAGCCAGATTGGAAAAGGCCGCCCCTGGCCCACCGAGTTTATTAGAAATATATCCAGACCCAGCTGTATCAGCCGTCGTGTCAAAGGGATTAAAGCTCAGCAAAGAGATGAGGATGAACGCGCCAATACCGCAGAGCAGAAGCGCGGTCACGGCCCGCCGAAATGTCGACGCCGCAGGGACATCCAAGTCATTCATCAGGTTTTGCGCGTAATTTGCATCGTAATTTTGTGTGGCCGCTGACATTCTTTCTCACTTACCCTTTCATATATTCTTAAGAGAATATGAAAGCGCGGTGTAAACACGGGGTTAAGGCGGCGCATAAATCGCAAGGCTTTCAACAGGAAAATCAGGCGAATTAAAATGCATATGTCCTGCGGCATTTGAGCCAAAGCCAAGTCTTTCGGCACAAGTTACGCTGTGTTAGGAGCCAGTATGAGTATGCATTACGATATCATCATTGTTGGCGCAGGTATCACAGGTCTAACTGCCTCGCTCGCACTCAGCCAAGAGGGATTTAAGACGGCGCTGATAGACGCTAAAGACTTTCGGCACACCGAAACTCACGCTTCTGACCCACGCGCCTCAACTCTCGCCGCGACGAGCCTCAACATGTTACGCCGATTGGGTGTTGAAAACGCGCTGCAACCTCACCTGCAAGTCATCAATGACATGATGATTGGCGAAGGACGTCCTGGACATATCTCGCCGCTCAGCTTGCATATTGATGGCAGCCGTCGTGTCATTCCCATGGGGTCTATCATTGAAAACAGCCGCCTCTTGGAGGGCCTTCGCGATGCAGCGGAAAAAGCGGATAATCTCTCGCTCTATCTCGGGAGAGCGTTACATGATTTTTCAGCGACATCCGCCCATGGCCAAATAACACTTGAAACAGGAACAAAGCTAACCGCCCCTCTCGTTATTGGCGCAGATGGACGAAACTCTCTTCTGCGCAAATCGGCGAGTATTGCTGTACAAGCACGCGATTATGACCAAGCGGCGATTGTGACAACGGTTGCGCATGCGCGCCCGCACGGCGGGGTGGCGCAACAACTCTTTTTTGCAGGCGGGCCATTTGCGCTTTTGCCTTTGCCAGGCAACCGTACAAGCCTTGTGTGGTCAGATCGCAAGGCAGCGATTGAGGCGGCCATGGCTTTAGACGACAGCGCGTTTCTTTCAGAGATAGAGCGCCGCTTGGGCGATCATCTCGGCGAGATTAAACTCGACGGCCCGCGCCTGTCCTATCCGCTATCTCTACAAATGGCAGAAAGCTATACAGGCGAGCGCCTTGCTCTTATTGGGGACGCGGCTCACGTCGTGCACCCTATAGCGGGACAAGGGCTAAATATGGGACTTCGCGATGTAGCGGCTCTTACAAATGTGCTGTCTATAGCACGCGCCACCGGTCTTGATATCGGCGGGGCAGAGCTTGCGAGATATGAAGAATGGCGCGCTGGCGATAACCGTCTTCTTGGCCTAGTAACAGATCAGTTAAACCACCTTTTTTCCAATAAAATTACGCCGTTGCGACACCTTCGCCGTCTGGGTCTTGCCGCCGTTGATAAAACGTCTGGCGTGCAACAACTTTTTATGTCTGAGGCCGCCGGCGAACTTGGCGATTTGCCCCCTTTATTACGCGCTTAGAGCGCCCGCAAACACCTCGTTAAAGCCGTTTAGCTTACGTTCATATTGAGAAAACTATAAGCAGTCATTCTACGAATGGGGGTTTGTAGAAACCAAAATTCCGTCGAACATGCGCCCCGTTTGACGGCTTAGGCCCTGTAGCTCTTGAGTTGCAGGGCCGTTTTATTAGCGCTTAGTTTTGAGGGTCTAGTGCGCCGTCTGCGACATGAAAAATCTGCGCACGCGCCCCGAAAGCTTCAAATAAATTCTGGTCTGTACCCGTCAGAAACGCCTGCGTCCCTAAATCAAGAAGTTCTTCTGCCATGGCGGCACGGCGAAGCTCATCGAGATGTGCCGCGACTTCATCGAGCAAGAGTATGGGTTTTTTCTCTCGCTGTGCGCGCGCTTGCGCGAGCACTAAACCAATCAAAAGCGCTTTCTGCTCACCCGTTGAGCAAGCTTTGGCGGGCATATTTTTAGGCGCATGGGTCACGAGAAGGTCTGATTTATGAATACCGCTCTGCGTCCGACCCGCACGAAGGTCGCCCGCCCTATCGCTGCGAAGTTGCGCGGCAATGTCAACTTCGATTTTAGAGATGTCTTCACCTGCATAAGCGGCACGCTCTGCCTCACCTTCAAGCTCAAGACGCGCCTTCGGGAAAGCGCCTTCCGCACGACTTTCGATTTCTGCTCTGAGTGTTTTAATTGTATGGGCACGCGTAACGGCGACTTGCGCCCCATGGCTTGCCATATCGCGTTCCAGCGCGTCATACCAAAAATCGTCATTAACCCCATCTGACAAAAGACGGTTACGTTCTGCGCGCGCTTTTTCATACCGCAAATAAGCGCTGCCGTGGGCGGGCGCATAAGAGAGGCAAAAGCGGTCAAGGAATTTTCGCCTGTCTGCCGCGGGACCCGTAAACAATCGGTCTTGCGCAGGCGTGAGCCACATCATCGGCATGAGGGCTGCAACTTGCGGTCCCGTCACAGATTTAGAGTTCAGCCGCATAACGCGCCGCCGCGGATTTTCTGGCACTTGCCCGACGGCAAGCTTGAACGGCTCTTCTAAATCATCAGCAGGCGAGACATCAGCCACAACACCCCAACTCGGCGCGACAGTGCCGTCGTTCATGCGTGCAATCTCGTCAGGCTTTGCTCCGCGCAGACCTCGACCCGGTGTGAGCAGAGAGACGGCTTCCATGAGATTTGTTTTACCCGCCCCGTTTTGTCCAAAAAGTACAACAGGCTGCCCTTCAAGCGCGAGGTCAAGCGCACGATATGAGCGAAAATCAGTGAGGCGCAGCGCGTTAATAACGGGCATGCGCCCTCCGTTTTAGAAAGCAGACTTCGCCTAGACGCGCAGCGGCATCAGCACAAAAAGACAGGCCGTGTCTTCGATATCTTTGACAAGGGCGGGAGAAGCTGGACTGTCAAGAAACATTGTCGCGTCACGCCCTTCAATTTGGTTTGTCACATCGAGAAGATATTTCGCGTTAAATCCAATTTCGAGCGGCTCGGCACTATAATCGACCATAAGGTCTTCATTGGCTTGACCATGTTCTGGATTATTCACCGCTAGAGACAAGCTGTCTTCTGTCAGGCTAAGTTTCACGCTGCGCGATTTTTCAGCTGAAATCGTCGAGACACGGTCCACCGCAGCGGCGAAGATTTTATTATCAATCGTCAACTCTTTCGTGTTTCCTTTGGGAATGACGCGCTCATAATCTGGAAAAGTCCCATCAATGAGTTTGGACGTCAAAACGGCCGATCCGTAAGTGAAGCGAATTTTAGCCTCAGACACAGAGAGGCTCACCTCACCGTCACCCCCGTCAATCAAGCGGCGAATTTCAGCCACAGTTTTGCGCGGAATAATCACACCTGGCAAGCCGTCTGCGCCTTGCGGAATATCCATCTCACATAGCGCAAGACGGTGACCATCTGTGGCGACCGCGCGGAGCAGGCCGTTATGCGCGTGCACATAAATCCCGTTGAGGTAATAGCGCGTCTCTTCTGTGCTGATTGCAAATTTGGTCTTATCAATAAGGCGGCGCAGCTCTTTGGCAGGCAGCGCAAAATTATGCGTAAAGCCGTCCGCCGTCATTTTTGGAAAATCACCCGCGGGTAGAAGCGGGAGGGTAAAATGCGAGCGTCCTGCATCAACCTCGAGGCGGTCATCGGCGCCAATTTTGAGGCTGACTTGCGCGCCATCTGGGAGCTTACGCGCAATATCATAAAGCGTATGAGCGGGCGCCGTTATTTCACCAGGCGCGTCAACTTGCGCCTCTGTGTCTTCTGAAATTTCTATATCCAGATCTGTGGCCACAAATGTCAGCGTGCCGCCTTCGGCGCTCATCAAGACATTAGACAAAATCGGAATTGTATTGCGACGTTCAACAACATTTTGAACATGCCCCAAGGCTTTAAGCAAATTTGCCTTTTCGATGGACATTTTCATGGCGAAAACCCTTATGTTTAGAAGGGTGGACACACGGCGCGGCCCACAACTGAATCATTTCAAAACAAGGTAATACATTTAGAGCCGATTACTAGGCTCTAAGGCGAGATTTTTGGGTGAAACTCTCGTGAGGCGCTGTCGCGTGGATTTACGAGCCTTGCAAAGACGCCTGGAGAGATTTTACGCGCTTATCAAGCTCGCTATCTTCGGCGCGCAATTGATCAATGCGTTTCACCGCATGCATGACCGTTGTATGATCACGCCCGCCAAAACGTCGCCCAATATCAGGGAGCGAGCGTTTCGTTAGCTTCTTACAGAGATACATGGCGACTTGGCGCGGGCGGGCAATATCACGCGCGCGACGCTTAGAGGTCATATCATTATGGGTGATAGAAAATTCCTCAGCCACGGCGCGCTGAATTTTATCAACCGTCAAACGCATACCTTTAGCATAGCGCGACTCAGACAGTGTTTCTTGGATGGTTTCAAGCGTTATAGGCGTGCCAAGCAATTCAGATTGAGCGACCACTTGATTAAAGGCGCCCTCAAGGTCGCGCGGCGTCGCGTTAATACGCGCGGCCAAGTGATCACGGGCTGTTTTCGGTATCGTCAGCCCCGCATTATGGCCTTCTCGGCGGTTGGCAATCAGGCGGTCCAAAATACGCAACCGTAGTTCATAATCCGCCGCTGCAATTTTACAGACAAGGCCAGAAGAGAGATAAGATTTCAAGCGTGGAGAGGCCTTCTCAATCTCGTCAGGATGACGATCTGCGGCAATCAGAACCTGACGACCTTCGCTAACAAGCGAGATGAGCGTATGTAACAGCTCTTCTTGGCTGCCTGGTTTATCTGCTATGAAATGCGCGTCATCAATTATAAGCACATCGACATCGCGCAATGAGGATTTAAACGCTTCAATCGCGTCGCGCCCACCGCCCTTACCTGTGCTCCCCCGTACAGAGGTCACAAAGGCGTTTACAAAACGCTCAGAGCTGATGAGCTTTACAGTGCGCAGAGGGTTCGCGCTGACAACAGCATGACGCACAGCGTGGAGAAGATGCGTTTTCCCAATACCATTCGCGCCGTGCAACACAACAGGATTATAAAGCGGCGCAGAATGTTCTGGGCTCGCTTGATTTTGAGAAATTTGACGCGCCACCGCAAAGGCAAACTCGTTGGGCGCGCCCACGACAAAATTTTCAAATGTGAAACGGTCAGACGGCGTCTCTGAACGGCGCCCAGAATTTGAGGCCACGCCACTCGCATAAGGCGACGGAGCAAAAGGTGACGGATCTGGGGTTTCATATGAAGATCGCGTTTTGAAAACTTTAGTCGCAACGACATCCGCAGGCGTGGATTTTTTAACTGTCTCAGATTTTGACACAGACGTAGCCTCTTGAGTTCTATCACCCGCAGGGCGTGCAATATTGATTTGACGCGCGGGCGCAACCACATCGTGCTTGGACCAAAGTCGTTGCACATCGTCAAAATACTGACTCTCAATTTTTGTCGCGATAAAACGTGTCGGCGCGCTCAGCGTGATGGAGAATTCACACGCATCTGTAAGCTGTAAACGTCCCGTCCAAGAACGGTGCACGTTTGGTCCAAGTGCGTAAATTAATTCGCGATTAACATCGCGCCAGACTTTGTGCGCAGATGTCAACGGCGCTTCACCTGTATAGAGATCTGGAGCTGTTTTAGTTCCGATTTCATCTAACTGGCCGCGTTTTTTTGTCACTTATTTTCCCCGAACGAAGCCTAGGGGTGTAATAGCTACACCCTTGATTTAAAACAATAATATCATGGTTGCCTTGTCTTTTACGGCCTTAAATACAACCGAAAAAGACGGAAGGAAATCCCCTATTTGCGTAGCGCCGCATTCGTTATAAACGTGTACGCGTCTGCCTTGCAGAACCTTTAAACCGTGTTAGCTCGCCAGCGTCAATATGGAAAAATTGCAAAAACGCCCCTCTTTTCCATTGACTCAAAAAAAGGTAAAAACCACAGGAATTTAGCCTTTAAAAAAAATGTGACGAGACGACCCGTTTTATAATTAAAAATCAACGGCAGACTTAATATCTAAAGAGTAACGTCCGAGGTAAAATTGTAATGCGCGTTAAGGCTGCAATTCTAAAAATAAGCTCTAGCCAACCCAGACACATGCCAGAAAATAAGGCACAAAAAAAACCGTAGACAAACTACGGTTTTAATCAATTAGGTCTTGGCGCAGCCGCGACTAATCTAAAAACTCTATCCGAGCGCTTTGACACGCTTGTTCAGACGCGAAATTTTACGTGACGCAGTATTCTTGTGATAAATACCTTTGCCAACAGCGCGCATGAGCGCTGGTTCAGCAGCATTAACAGCCGCCGCTGCAGCCGCTTTATCACCTGCTGTGATTGCGTCTTCAGCTTTGCGAAGCAGGCCACGCACGAAAGAACGGCGTGCACGGTTCACTTCGGTTTTACGGGCCATTTTACGAACGGCTTTTTTGGCGGATGAAGTATTTGCCATATTATCCTCGAGTTTCCCTGAGCTCGATAGCCTTGGGACATAAATTATTGGGCGCTTTGACAGGCAGAGCGCGACTTAAGCGCGGCATATAGCTATATGATTTGCCCGCGTCAACTGCCTATTCGCCCCAGTTTACAGTAAGGCGCAAGCCTCAATGACTACTTGTTTTTAAAATGCGGGGTGCGCTTTTCAACAAAGGCGCTCATGCCCTCTTTTTGGTCTTCTGTTGTGAACATGCTTTGGAACAAGCGACGCTCAAATTTTAAGCCCTGCGCGAGCGGCATTTCGAACGCGGCGTTGAGCGTTTCTTTGGTCATCATGGCAATCGGTTGGCTTTGCGCCGCAATCTTAGAGGCCGCATCAAGGGCTGTAGGCATAAGCTCATCTTGCGGCACAACGCGCGAGACAAGACCTGCACGCTCCGCCTCATCTGCGTCCATCATGCGACCCGTCAGGCACATATCCATGGCTTTGGCTTTGCCAATGGCGCGGGTCAGGCGCTGCGTCCCACCAATCCCGGGCATCACAGCCAAGTTAATCTCAGGCTGGCCAAATTTCGCGGTCTCGGACGCAATGATAAAATCACACATCATTGCAAGCTCACACCCCCCGCCGAGCGCGTAGCCCGAGACGGCGGCAATGAGAGGTTTACGAAAACGCGCAGGCGCGTCGTGGTAATTGGCAAAATCATCAGATTTATAAATGCTTATATAGTTATTATCCTGCATCTCTTTAATATCAGCGCCTGCGGCAAAGGCTTTTTCGCTACCCGTGATGATGACGCACCCAATCGAGCTATCCTCTTGCGCCGTGGAAAGCGCATGCGCGATCTCTTTCATCATCGGCGTACAGAGCGCGTTCAGCGCCTTTGGGCGATCAAGACGGATGGTTTTTACCGCGCCCTCTTGGGTCACTTCAATCATATCATATTTCATGGCGTCTCTCTTTGCCCTAAGTCTAGGCGCGTCCTTTACCAGACCGAGCCAAGCGCTGACTAGGGTTTTCTTACTTTTGACAAGCCTTGCAATAAAAGCTCGAACGGCCTGATTGCACAATCCGCGTGAGCGGCTTTTCGCAACTCACGCATGGTTCGCCTTCACGGCCGTAAACATCAAAGCTATGTTGGAAATAGCCGAGCGCGCCGTCCGCCGACGCAAAATCACGTAGCGAGCTTCCGCCCGCCGCAATCGCGCGCTCGAGCACGTCTTTAATATGGCCGACCAGTAGCTCTGTTTCCGCGACCGTTAACCGCCCTGCCGCGCGGGTGGGGCGTATGCCCGCCTTAAACAAGGCCTCGCAGACATATATATTACCAAGCCCCGCCACGACATGTTGATCAAGTAGCGCCGCTTTAATCTTGCTCTTCTTACCTTTAAGCGCGGCGCGAAGGGCAGGCGCATTAAACCTATTGCCGAGCGGTTCTGGGCCAAGCCCGTCCAAGCGGTAAGGCACCCCTGTCCCCACCATTTCCATAAAGCCAAATCGGCGCGGGTCATTGAACGTAATGACCGCGCCATTGTCCATCGTAAAAACCGCGTGGTCATGTTTGGGGTTCGTCGCTTGGGCATGGGTAAATACGCCAGGCGTTTGCGAGCTATCTGCCATAATCGTAAAGCGCCCCGACATACCCAAATGCATAAACAACCGCTCTCCGCTTGAGAGGTCGGCTTGTAAAAACTTGGCGCGGCGCGAGAGGCGCTCGACTTTTTGCCCCTCAAGACGCGTGGCGAAATTCTCTGGAAACGGAAATCGCAGGTCTGGACGGTTCAGCGTCACGGTCTTAAACCGCGCGCCTTCCATAACGGGCAGCAATCCCGCGCGGACCGTTTCAACTTCGGGTAATTCGGGCATGATGTCCTATAGTCAGCGAGGGCGTTTCTTGTTAGATAGCGCCCATGGCTCAAAACGCAACAGACCCTATTAAAGACCGCACAATCGATTTCGGCTTTGAAGAAGTCCCGCTATCCGAGAAACAAGGCCGTGTGCGCGGCGTGTTTGATAGTGTCGCCAGCAGCTATGATTTGATGAATGATGCCATGTCGATGGGCATTCATCGCATCTGGAAAGAGATGACCATCACCAAGCTTAACCCACAGCCCGGCGAGCTTCTGATTGATGTCGCGGGCGGTACGGGTGATTTGGCCCGCGCCTTTATCCGCAAAGCCGAAGAGGCCCGTCTACGTCGCGGCGGAGAGTCTGCGCGCGCCATCGTCTGTGATATTAACGCCGAAATGCTACTCGCAGGGATAGACCCAAAAAAAGACGCCGGCCTTGATATGAGCCGTGTGTGCGGCAATGCGGAAATGCTGCCCTTCCCAGATAATTATGCTGATGCACTGACCATCAGCTTTGGCATTAGAAATGTCACCGACCGCCCCCAAGCGCTGCGTGAATTTAGACGCGTGCTCAAACCCGGTGGGCGGCTCTGCATCCTTGAATTTTCAACACCGCCCGCCAAAGCCCTGCGCGCGATATATGACGCCTACAGCTTTAACGTCATCCCGCGCCTCGGCGGTATTCTCGCAGGCGATAAAGACAGCTATCAATACCTCGTCGAGTCCATCCGCCGCTTCCCCCGCCAACAACCTTTCGCCGTTATGATAAAAGACGCCGGCTTTAGCGGCGTCGGTTGGGATGATTACACAGGCGGGATAGCGGCGCTGCATTATGGGTGGGCGGTTTAGAGACTGAAATGTTAAATCTATAACTTAATTATTTTTGGCACTTTTCAATACTCAGCGTATCTGTGATTACACCTTTCCTCAAGGCTCCAACTTTAACGCGAACTCTGTCGTTAACCTCAAGACCGCACTTTCTTCCTGAACATGTTTTACCACCTGTTCCGAGGCTCCCTACTTCTGTCCAAAATTGACTAAATGTATTTTTTCCATCTAATTCGAAAACTCTACCATCCGCATATAGCATGTGCCCTTCCATCGTGAGACGAATGTTTCTCACAAGCAATCCAATACTATAAACTCCTGTGCGGGTCTGAACATCAAGGATATTTCCAACAAGTGTAGTATAGTCACCAGCTTCCAAAGCTTCAGACTTTTCCGCTCTGTCTTTAAGAATTCCGTAGCTAGAAATAACAAAATACAGAATCGCTAATGGAAACACATACCGTAGGTATTTAGGAAAAAATTCTCTGTGTAGTTCCTTTGGAATTATGCGGCCAGAAACTAAAAATATCAAACCAGCAAACAGGGTCAAAAAAGGTAAAATCCATCCTTTAATGCCAAACCCCGCTCCGTCTTGTAAAAGCATTGGATTTTCACATAAAAAATTTTCCATGCCATAACTTTAGGAAAAAACTTTAAAGATTGGGTTATGAGCCTAACTATTTCGCGAACTGCATCCGAAACCCCAACGACAAAATTTAGCGGCTAGATGACACCATTTCATAAATCGTCATTCCGTCGTGACGCGAAGCGGCACCCGGAATCCATGCCTAGACCTCAATACAAAATACAGTTTGTGATGAGAGATTGAGATATGGATTGCGAGTGAACTGCGTTCACGGCGCAATGACGACATTCAAATTTATCTTCTTTAAAGCCCCAACACATCCCGCATTGTATATGTGCCTGCGCCTTGCTCGACCGTCCAAAGCGCTGCGCTGACGGCACCGCTGGCGAAAACACTGCGGTTGGCGGCGCGGTGGCTGAGCGTGATTTGTTCGAGCTCTGCAATGAAATGTACGTCGTGGACGCCGATAATGTCACCACCGCGTAGGGCGCTAAAACCGATATCGCCTTCACGGCGTTCTGCCTCTACGCTCTCGCGCATAGGGGCACGCACATCTGACAGCTCAACACCGCGCCCTTTGGCGGCGGCCTCACCCAGCATAAGCGCTGTGCCGCTCGGTGCGTCGACTTTTCGTTTATGGTGCTGCTCAAAAATCTCAATATCCCAATCGGTCTTTAGGGCCTTTGCGGCTTGCTCAACAAGTATCTCAAGCAGGTTCACACCGAGCGAGAAATTGCCCGATTTCAAAAGCGCGATACCCTCGCCCGCTTCGGCCAAAGCCTGCTCTTCAACATCGCTATAGCCCGTCGTGCCCGTCACCATCGCTTTACAGCGCGTGCCGTGCATGGCGAGCGCGCAATCAATCGCGGCCTGCGGGCGGGAGAAATCAATGATAACGTCGCAATCATTGAGACCCGCTTTGATATCAGAGCTTAGAGTTATGCCTGATGCCTCTAGCCCCGCGAGCTTTGACGCATCAGCACCGATATTGGGAGAGTTAGGCGCGGTCAGTGCAGCAGTGAGCTTTGCGCGAGTTTTAAACGGCGCGCTTTGCATCGCCTGAATAACCGCTTGGCCCATGCGGCCATCAGCGCCGAGAACGCCAATATCTACGACGCCACTCATTAGCTAAAGCACCATGTAATCACGGCCTTTTGCGCGTGGAGGCGGTTTTCGGCTTCATCAAATACAGCTGATTGTGGCCCATCAATGACAGAGGTCGCGACTTCTTCACCGCGATGCGCAGGCAAGCAGTGAAGGAAAGTCGCGGATTTTGCTGCAGCTTCCATTAATGCGTCTGTAACTTGATAGGGCATCAGATCTTTGAGGCGCGCGTCAGCATCCGTGTCGCCCATCGACACAAATGTGTCGGCAATCACCACATCAGAATCAGCACAGGCTTTGAGCGGATCAGATTCAATTTCAATCTTAGCTCCCACGGCGCGGGCCGCTTCTACATATTGCCTTTTAACCTCATAACCGCTCGCGCAAGACAGGCGAAGCGTGTAGCCAAATTTCGCGGCGGCATTAATAAATGACACAGCGACATTGTTACCGTCCCCGACCCATGTCAGCGTCATATCCGACAGATCCCCGCCCTGCTCTTCAAGCGTTTGAAGGTCCGCCATAATTTGGCACGGGTGGTTATAATCGGTCAGGCCGTTGATAACAGGGATAGAGGCGTTACGGGCCAGCGCGGTCAACGTGTCGTGGCTATTGGCGCGCAGCATAATGCCGTCAACAAAACGTGAGAGCACTTTAGCAGTGTCTTCAATCGTCTCGCCGCGCCCAAGCTGCATGTCGCTGCTCGTGGCCGTGATAGAGGTGCCGCCAAGTTGGCGCATACCCATGTCAAATGAGAAACGTGTTCGCGTGCTAGATTTTTCAAAAATCAGCGCAAGCGTGCGACCGTCCATCGGCGCGTCCGCATCGACCTTGCCTTTAGGCCAGCTCGCTCTCGCTTTCTTACGCGCATGCGCCTCGTCCAGAATAGTGCGAAGCTCAGAAGCGGGAATATCCGCAAGCGATAAAAAGTGTTTGGTCATCAGACTGCCTTTAGCCAAAAACTACGTTTAGCTAAAGGCGTTCAAAATTTCCAGAACTTTTAAGGCGCGACGTAATCCGGCAGGCTTTGCGCTTCTTTAAAGCTTTCGCGCAAAATGCCAACGGCTTCGCGCACATGCTCTTCTGTGATGATGAGCGGCGGGGCGAGGCGGAGTGTATTGTCCCCCGCAGACCCACCGAGCAGTCCCTTGGCCATGGCGATTTTACGCACGTCGAGCGCCGTCTTCTTAAGCTGCATCCCGCAGAGCAGCCCTTTGCCGCGTATCTCGACAACAACGTCAGGGAACTCATCTTTGAGGCTCTCAAATTGTTGCGTGAGGAAGTTAGAGACTTTAACCACATGGTCGAGAAATTCTGGCTGTGAAATCTCGTCCCACACCGCATTGCCAACAGCTGTCGCAAGCGGATTGCCGCCATATGTGCTGCCATGCGTGCCCACGACCATGCCTGCGGCAGTCTTAGCGCTCGCGATACACGCCCCGAGCGGAAAGCCTCCGCCAACACCTTTGGCAACCGCCATAATATCTGGTTCTGCATTTTCCGCCCATTGATGGGCAAAGAGTTTCCCTGTCCGACCCGCGCCGCATTGCACTTCATCATATATCAGGAGAATACCTTTTTCGTCGCAGAGCTTGCGCAGACCTTGCAAACATTGTGTCGGCAGCGGGCGCAAGCCGCCCTCGCCTTGCACAGGTTCAACAAGAATGGCAGCTGTGCGTTCAGTCACAGCGGCCTCTAACGCGTCATGATCGCCAAATGGCAGGCTAATAAAGCCTGGCAAAGCCGGGCCAAAGCCTTTGAGATATTTTGGATTACCGCCCGCATTAATTGTCGCAAATGTGCGCCCGTGAAACGCGCCTTGGAACGTCAGAATGTCGTAGCGCTCTGGCTCATCATTATCATAGTGATATTTGCGCGCGGTCTTCATCGCGCATTCCAGCGCCTCTGCGCCTGAATTGGTGAAGAAGACTTTGTCCGCAAAAGGGAGCGCGTCACAATATTTTTTAGAGAGCTTCTCCGCCCCCTCTAGGCGGTACATGCCAGAGAGGTGCCAGACTTTGTCAGCTTGCTCCATGAGCGCCGCTTTAGGCACGGGATGATTATGGCCCAAGCAATTGACCGAAATGCCCGCGATGAAATCAAGATATTTTTCGCCTTTGTCGGTATAAAGATAAGCGCCCTCACCGCGCACAAACAGCTGCTCTGGCGGCTTATAGCAATCATACATATGTTCATTCGTTGACATAATTGTCCCCTGTTTTATCTGGCGTTTAAGCCTTCAGCCGCCAGCCGGATTTGAGCACCCGCAAGCAGACTAAGAATAATGTGATATTGATCACGGCGGTCAGAAAGATCCCAATTTGAATATTGCCGTCAGCCACACCCATAAAGCCGTAACGAAACCCGTCAATGAGGTAGAACATCGGGTTCCACTGAATGATGGTCTGCCAAATTTCTGGCAGGACATTAATACTATAAAATGTTCCCGATAGGAAAGACAGCGGCAGGATGATGAATTGATTAACCACGGCAAGCTGGTCAAATTTCTCGGCCCAAATCCCAGACAGCATGCCAACCATACCCATCATAATGGCGGCGGACACGCCGAAATAGAGCACCGCCCACCAATGGACAGGCCATGTCAGCCCAAAGATAGACAGCACGAAAGCTGTGAAAATCGCGACTAAAATACCACGCGTTGCCGCCCCGCTAAGATAGCCCAACGCAAGCTCAATATGCGATAGCGGCGGCATGAGCACATCAATAATGGAGCCCATCATCTTACCCGTCATCAGAGAGCTTGAGCTATTGGCTGAAGAATTGTTCAAAATCCCCAGCATGATGAGACCTGGTATGAGGAAGGCGATAAAGCCATCCGCCCCGCCCGCACGGTTTTCGGAAAACGCCAAAACAAAGACTGTCAGATATAGCAGATTAGACACAACTGGCGCGAGCAATGTTTGCGGCCCAACCCGCCAAAAGCGTTTGACCTCTTTTGTATAAAGCGTCCAAAGCCCAAGCCAGTTTATGCCCTTACCCACGCGCGTTGTCGGCGGGGCGGTCTCAAGAAAAGGGGGTGTTGAGCTATCAGACATAAAAGTTCGTTTCTTCGTTACAGCCCACGGGTAACATGCGTCATATGCAAGGCCAAGCCAGAGAATAGCGGTTTTTAGGTAAAATATTGCGCCCACTGCGCCTCTTGCCGACAAACCGCTGAAAACGGCCTTAAATTCACAGCTTTTGCGAGTCTATATCTAGTTTATTGTGGATAAGCGCTAACTTTATCTTGTGCCCGTTAACCTTTTGTATACTTTATCTTGTGTGAGCGAGGCGGGGGCTGCTTAAGCTAACACTATATATGGTAGGTCAGTTTTTACAGATACAGACCAAGAGAAACTGGTGAAAACTCGCTTACGAATGCGAGTTGCGCACCTTAAGCTGAATAAACAAGGCGGGCTAATGGTCGGCTAAGAGGGGAAGAACATGGCATGGACAGAAGATCGGGTTGAAGTCCTGACGAAACTTTGGGCAGAAGGCTTAAGCGCTTCACAAATCGCCAAACAACTGGGCGGCGTGACGCGAAATGCCGTCATCGGTAAAGTACACCGTCTCGGTCTGTCGGGTCGCGCGAAACCGTCACGCCCGTCTACACCGCGCACGGGTAAGCCAAGCGCGCCGCGAACACGGACTGTGGCGAAGGTCGTCACAGCCCGAAAAGCGCCGCGCCCTATCCCCAAGGCGCCGCCACCACCCCCTATCGAGGCGAAACCACTGGAAAACGGTGAATACGCTACAATCCTGACTATCCGCGAGCATATGTGTAAATGGCCCATTGGCGACCCGTCTAAAGATAATTTCCGTTTCTGTGGCCGTAAAACGGACCCATCGACACCTTATTGTGACGCTCATAGTGCGGTTGCTTATCAACCAAGCCGACGTCGTTACCCCGGCCAAAAAAGTCTTGAGGAGCAAAAGCGTCGCCTTTTGTCTCAAAAACTATCAGGGCAAAAATAGAGTAACTATTTGACACTTTAAATAAGGCGTGATGCCGAATCTATTTCGAGCCTCACGCCCCTCACCAGACTTCCCTGCTCTGTCCCCACATCACAGAGCAGGGTTTTTTCTTGCCATAAGCGCTATTTCCAACGATAGCCCCGCTATGTCCGACACAGACCTCATAACGGCAGACAAAAAAGTTATGCCCGCCAATTGGCCCGGAGAACTAAAAGCGATTTTAGCGCTTGGCTTGCCTATGGCGGCCACACAACTCGTGCAGTTCTTTGTCTATACGATTGATGTCATCATGATTGGTCGTGTCAGTGCAGACGCGCTTGCCGCCAGCTCGCTTGGGCTTGTCGTCATGTTTTTAATTTGGATGATTGGCTCTGGCCCCGTCGCGGCGGTGACCCCGCTTATCTCTCAAGCGCTGGGCGCGAACCAACATGACTATGATGACGTGCGCTATTCCGTGCGTATGTCACTTTGGGTCGTCGCGCTGATGACGCCTGTCATTATCCTCGGCGTCATGTTCACAGAACCGGTGCTCATCTTCTTTGGCCAAGACCCTGTCATGTCCAAAATGGCGGGTGAATATGTTCTGGTGCTCAGCTTCGGTATGCCCTTTGCGCTAGGCGTCATGTGTCTGCGTAATTTTTTGGCGGCGCTGAATAAGACTACGATACCTCTGCTGCTTGTGATTATCTCAACAGCGTTAAACGCCTTTTTCAATTATCTCTTTATTTTCGGAAACTGGGGCTTCCCGCGCTTGGAACTGATTGGTGCAGGAATCGCCTCATCGCTTGTTTATTTTATCAGCTTCTTGCTGTTCCTCGCCTATATCCGCCTTGACCGCGAAGCACATAGCTTCCACCTCTTCCGAGATTTCTTCACACCGAAATGGGACCGCTTCAAAGAGGTCATCATCCTCGGTTGGCCAATTAGTGTCTCGACCGTTTTTGAAGGCATGCTCTTTAATGCCTGCGTGCTTTTGATGGGCGTTATTGGGAAGTTTGAAATTGCGGCCTATCAAATTGCGATGAATGTGGCGGCCCTCGCCTTCATGCTGCCTTGGGGGATGTCTATGGCAGGCGCTGTGCGCGTAGGTCTCGCCGCAGGGGCGCGTAATCATCCTGCGGTAAAACGCGTCTGCGTCATTACGATTGGACTTTGCGTCGCGACAATGACGAGCGTCGCCGTTTTTGTGACGGCCCTGCCAGACTTTATTGCAGGACTTTATGTCAAAGACACGCCTGAGAATATAGAGGTTAGCCGCTTGACCATCTTATTCCTGCCGCTCGCGGCGGCCTTCATGCTCTCAGACGCCGTACAAGTCGCGTCTAACCAACTCCTGCGCGCACTTAAGGATGTGAAAGCGCCCATGTATATGACAGGGTTTTGCTACTGGATGGTCGGTTTTCCGCTCGCTTGGTATTTGGGGCTAAAGACACCCGTTGGGCCGAACGGCATCTGGTACGGTTTACTTGCAAGCCTGACAGTCGCCTCCGTGCTTCTTGGCGGGCGGCTTTACTGGCTTGTCTGGCGCACGCAGCGCTACCAACTGCTTGTCAAAGAGGTTAAACTCGAAGGTGAATTAGCGACCCACTAAGGCGTCTAATATCTCAAGCTTCCAGCGCTCTTTAGACATGTCATAGCTATTAAAGGCAGCAGAATAATCCCAGACACACCATGACAATCCCGCCTGCTCCATCGCTTTACGCTTGGCTTTAATCCAGGCGGCCCGCTGATTATCAGGCACGGAATTAATCACACCGAACTCTCCGACAAAGACAGGCAGTCCTGTACGGTCTTTAAAAGCACGCGCGCGGTCGACAATTTCTTGAAGCTCTGCTCTGTCTTGGCGAGAGCCCCATGTCGTGCCCATAGGCGGGGGGTTGTCTTCCCAACTCGCCCCTTGATGGGTAAACTCATGAGGGCTGTAATCGTGATAGGTCGCGACGAGGTAAGGGTCGCGCGGGAAGCGGACTTGCTCAAGCGTATCAAGGGAATTCCAGCGGTTACCGCCCAGCATTACAGCCCGCGTCGGGTTACTACGGCGGATAATCTGAAGGGCTTGCGCATATAATGCGTTAAGCTCACCCATATCAGCCTCCGTCGGCTCGTTCAAAAGTTCGAAATAAACCGTCCGCGGCGCGGCGGCAAAAGCGCGCGCAATTTGATCCCATATCGCCAGAAATTTGGCGGCGTCTTGCGGGCTGACATCTGCCATGAGATCGCGGTAATGATGCACGTCCAGCACAACGCCTAGCCCTGTGTTTTGCGCTTGGCCCACCACATCTATCACGCGCTGCATAAGCGCAGGGTCGATTTTATAGGGCGGCGTATTTTGTATTTTAATATCCCAGCGCACCGGGATGCGGACCGTATCAAATCCCGCCTTAGCAATGGTGTGGAAATCCCGCTCGCGTATTGTATAGCCCCAATCGCCTTCGTTCTCAGATTCCAGCGCATTGCCCATATTAATGCAGCGCTTGACGGGAAAATAATTACGCGCCGCAGCCGCAGCCGCGCCCCCCATTTGCGCGACTTTCACCACAGGCTCAGAATTTTGCGTCGCAGCCGCGCTCCCTTGTGCTATTGTCTCTGTAAGTTGCGCAGACTCAGTTTGGGAGCATGACGAGAGACAAATGGCTGCGCAGAGAGCAACTGCGGACGCATGTAAAATATGTTTCATAACTCACCTTAGCTCGTAATTTAAAAAGAAGACTTAACACTCGCCTGACAAGTGTACTCAAAACTGTATTTACATTTCTATCATAACGGATTTACCCGCCGCATTGTGAGGTTTATTCTTCCACCACGAGGCACGAGCGCGCTTTCCCCAAAAAAAACTTTCGACACGCCGTGATGACAGAGCCGTGCTTCACCTGCGAGCACAACGACATCTCCTGAGAAGAGTTTTATACCTTGTGTCGGGCCGCCGCGCTTTTGACCGCCGATACGAAACATGGCGGGGTCGCCGAGGCTGACGGAGACGACAGGCGCGCGCACGTCAAGCTCGTCATTATCAATATGCATCCCCATTTTCGCGCCTTCCCTATACCAATTAATGAGGCAGGCTTCGGGACGTGCAGGAAAGCCACTGACATCATCCCAAAGCTGTCCAAGCAAATCAGGTAGAGTAGGCCACGCCGCGCCTGTTTTCGGATGCGCGTCTTCATAGCGGTAACCCCGATCTTTATCTGTCACCCAGCCGAGGGGCCCAAAGTTACTCATGACAACAGAGAGCGGCGCGCCTGTCCGCGGCATTTTCGGTTGATAAAATGGCGCCCGCGCCACACCCGCTTTCACGGCCTCAATCAGAGCCACTTGTTGGTCTAGCGAAAAGTAAAGGGGATAATGCGCAAAGCCGTCTGGGTAAGAATTTGCGCTTAAGATTGACATAAGTCTATTTATCAAAGCGCATTCGAAAAACCAGATATAAAAATGGCGCAACTAAAATCTTGGAGGATGCAAAGCTGCGCCTGTAACTTTGCGGCAAATTTTGCCACAAAGGCTACGATGTGAGATGTCTATTTATTATAGACAGCCTCTTTATTAAAATGCTTGGCAAGTAGATAATAAACCACCGCACGGTATTTTGCTTTTGTCGAACGGCCATATTGATCCATTACGGCGTCAATGGCGCTATCAAGCTCTGGACTGTCTTTAAGGCCAAGCTTTTTCATCAGGAAATTTTTCTTGACTGTTTCCAGTTCAGATTTATCGGACGCAGATACAGTAGACGCGTCGCGGTTATAAATAGATGGACCGCAGCCGATTGTTACTTTGCGCAGAAAATCCATATCCGCACTGACACCGCATTTTTCTTTAAGATCAGCTGCATATTTTGTGATAAGCTCGTCACGTTTACTCATGGTCGTCCCCTTAATTGTGAGTTTAATTTACATAATGTACAGAAGTGTTCATCAGAGCACCCCCATCTTATGCATAAGGCAGCTCCCTGAACTGAATATGAACAAAAACCTCCTCGCTGGTCACTCACATTCTGTTCAGCTTCATACCGTAATAAAAGCCTCAAGAGCCTCAGTGTGGGTTTGGCTCTGCCTGACCTTGGTTAGGATAGGCCTCGCATTCGGGGGAATGCGGGGCCTGTATTTTTCCTCTATAGAAATCAGTCCTTTTGACCCCATTTTATTCGTCCCTCTAAACGTCCCTTTTTAAAAAAAATGAGTCTTTTCACGCCCTTGCCCTTGCGCAGGTGCAAATGCCCCCCATATCGCGTTTAACGGCGGTTTTGCGCCATTTTACGAACACTATGGTTGCCCATTTTGGTAGCCTCTGCATTTAGGAGACTCACATGTCTAAAGTTATTGGTATCGATCTTGGTACAACGAACTCTTGTGTCGCAGTCATGGACGGCGATAAAGCCCGCGTTATCGAAAATAGCGAGGGTCAACGCACAACCCCATCTGTTGTTGCTTTCACAGAAGACGGTGAGCGTCTGATTGGCCAGACGGCCCGTCGCCAAGCGGTAACAAACCCAGACCATACATATTTTGCAGTTAAACGTCTCATTGGTCGCGCGATGACTGATCCGGCTGTAAAAAAAGACGCAAAGCTCGTGCCTTATGCAATTGTTAAAGGTAAAGGCGGCGACGCTTACGTCCAAGGTCGCGACAAAGCGCTAAGCCCATCTGAAATCTCAGCGATGATTCTGACAAAAATGAAAGAGACGGCGGAAGATTTCCTCGGCTCAACAGTGACACAAGCCGTGATTACAGTGCCAGCTTACTTTAACGACGCTCAACGCCAAGCCACGAAAGATGCGGGCAAGATTGCAGGTCTTGAAGTGCTGCGTATTATCAACGAGCCAACCGCAGCCGCTCTTGCCTACGGCATGAACAAAGAAGACGGTAAGACGATTGCTGTTTATGACCTTGGCGGCGGTACATTTGATGTATCTATCCTCGAGATTGGTGACGGCGTATTTGAAGTGAAAGCCACAAATGGCGATACTTTCCTCGGCGGTGAAGATTTTGACATGCACATCGTTGAGTATTTCAACGAACAGTTCAAAAAAGATAACGGCATCGATCTTAAAAAAGACAAGCTTGCCTTGCAGCGTCTTCGCGAAGAAGCAGAAAAAGCCAAGAAAGAGCTCTCATCTGCGAGCTCTTATGAAGTGAACCTTCCGTTTATTACGGCAGACGCCTCTGGCCCGAAACACTTCAATATGAAGCTTACACGCGCCAAGCTCGAAAGCCTTGTCGCAGATCTTATCAAACGCACAATCGCGCCGTGTAAGAAAGCGCTTGCCGATGCTGGCCTCAAAGCCAGCGACATTGATGACGTTGTTTTGGTCGGCGGTATGACACGTATGCCAGCTGTCCAAGAAGCTGTGACAAAATTCTTTGGTAAAGAGCCGCATAAAGGCGTAAATCCAGACGAAGTTGTCGCCATGGGCGCAGCTATCCAAGCGGGTGTCTTGCAAGGTGACGTGAAAGACGTGCTTCTTCTTGACGTGACACCACTGTCGCTCGGTATTGAAACCGAAGGCGGCGTTTTCACACGCATGATTGACCGCAACACGACAATCCCGACTAAGAAGAGCCAAGTCTACTCAACGGCGGCGGATAACCAATCTGCTGTAACCATTCGCGTCTCACAAGGTGAGCGCGAAATGGCGGCTGATAATAAGCTCCTCGGTCAATTTGACCTCGTCGGTATCCCACCGGCCCCACGCGGCATGCCGCAAATCGAAGTCACATTTGACATTGATGCCAATGGTATCGTCAACGTGTCAGCCAAGGACAATGCAACAGGCAAGGAACAGCAAATCCGTATCCAAGCCAGCGGTGGTCTATCTGACGCAGATATCGAGGCTATGGTCGCAGACGCGGAAGCCAATGCTGATAGTGATAAAGAACGCCGCGCATTGGCTGAGGCCAAGAACCAAGCTGAAGCGCTGACGCATAAGGCTGAAAACGATCTCAAGGAACACGGCGAAAGCATTACGCCAGAGCAGCGTGAAGATATTGAGACGGCTATCAAAGAAGCGCGCGAAGCGGCTGAGACTGATGACACCGCCGCGATTGAGGACAAAGTTCAAGTCCTAACCGCCGCCGTCATGAAAATGGGTGAAGCCATTTACGCGGCTGCTGGCGCAGGTGATGATGACGGCCCGATGTCAGCCGCTGAAGACGCGGCGGATGATGACGATGATGATGTGGTCGACGCTGAGTTTGAAGACGTCGACGACGACAAGTCCTAAGTTAAACGCGGCCCCCGCTATAAATCACGGGGGCCGCATTTTTACGCCCTCGTGATGCTTTTAACTGCACAGGCTTTTCCGCCCCGCTCTGGCGGGATAGAAAATCTGATGTCTTCGCTTGCCCGCTTTGCGGTCGGCGCAGGTGAAGCTGTGCACGTCTTTGCGGACGGTAATAAAGCCGCAGCGCAGTTTGACCAAGATCAAAATGCGCCTTACCGCGTCACACGTTTTGGCGGATTAAAGCCACTTCGTCGCCGCATGAAAGCGTTGAGCGTGGCCAAAGCTGTCTCTGGTGAAGATTATATTTTCGCCGATAGTTGGAAGAGCCTTGAGCATTTACCCCACGGGATGAACGTGCCCACCATTGCCTACGCCCACGGCAATGAATATCCGAGAGACCCAAGTCAAACGCCCGCCAAGTCAGCGCGTATCAAAGAAGCGCTCGGTAAAGCGACGCATCTCATTGCAGTTTCGCATGACACAGAGGCTCGCCTCACGCCCTATCTCCCCGCAGGTCTCACCCCCACAATCATAAATCCGCCCGTCGAGCCGCCTGTTGCGCCAAGCGCGGACGACAAAGTTTACGCGGAAAACCTCTGGCCGAAAGACGGCACACGCCTTGTCGCGCTTTGTCGCCTAATCGAGTGGAAAGGGATAGATCAAGCGATACTTTCCCTCGCCTCATTAAGAGATAAAAACATCGACGCCCAACTCGTTATCGCAGGCATTGGTGATGACCGCGCGCGGCTTGAGCGTCTCGTGAAAGATCATGACCTAACCGACCGCATCGTCTTTGCTGGGCGCGTTGAGGGCGGACGTAAATCAGCCCTTCTCGAGAGCGCAGATATATTCGTGCAGCCAGGCCGAAAAGTTGGTGACCAATGCGAAGGCTTTGGTATCACCTATCTTGAAGCCGCGCTCCACGGACTCCCAACACTCTCAGGTAATGCAGGCGGCGCGCCTGACGCGAGTATTGACGGACAAACAGGATTCATCATTGACGCAACCCAGACTGAGAACGTCACGGCGGCGCTTGAAAAGCTCATCACAGATAAAGGCCTTCGCGCCCGCATGGCAAAAGCGGCCCGCGCTCACGGCCAAGCCGCACTTTGGCCGCAACAAATTTCGCGCATTCTCGCGCTGAAGGATAGGTAGAAACTATGGCAAAACGCGATTATTACGAGATACTTGGCGTTGATAAATCCGCCGATGAGAAGACGATGAAATCGGCTTTCCGTAAAAAGGCAATGGAGTGCCACCCTGACCGTCACCCCGATGACCCTGAAGCCGAAGCGCGCTTTAAAGAACTGAATGAGGCTTACGGAATTTTGTCTGACGAACAAAAACGCGCGGCCTATGACCGTATGGGTCACCGCGCCTTTGAACAAGGCGGTATGGGTGGCGGTGCGCAGGGCTTTGGCGATTTTGGAGATATCTTTAGCCAAATTTTTGGCGGCGCAGGCGGTGGCGGCGGCTTTGGCGATATGTTTGGCGGCAGCGGAGGCCGTGGACGCCAGGCGCGCGCCCGAGGATCAGACCTACGCTACGAGATGGAAATTACGCTCGAAGAAGCATTCGCGGGCAAGGAAATGGAAATCCATGTGCCCATCGCCGAGGATTGCGAGCGCTGTGACGGTATTGGCGCAGAGCCTGGCGCAAAAGTTGAGACCTGCCAAACCTGCGGTGGGGCTGGACGTGTGCGCACACAACAAGGCTTTTTCACCATGGAACGCCCGTGCTCCACCTGCGGCGGCCAAGGCGAATATGTAAGCAATCCCTGCACCTCTTGTGATGGCCAAGGCCAAAACCGTATTGAGACCACGCTTGATGTCTCTATCCCGGCAGGCGTGGAAGACGGCACACGCATCCGCCTGACAGGGCAAGGCGACGCCGCGCCTAAACGCCAAGGCGGCGGCGTACGCGGTGATCTTTATCTCTTTATCTCGCTTAAACCGCATGAGCTGTTTGAACGTGACGGCGCCAATCTTTATTGCCGCGCCCCCCTTACTATGACAACAGCAGCGCTAGGTGGGGAAGTGGAAATTCCGACAATTGACGGCGGCCGCTCTAAGGTCAAAATTCCTGAAGGTAGCCAGACGGGCAAACGTATGCGCCTTAAAGGCAAAGGCATGTCAGTGCTGCGCTCTAATGCGCGCGGGGACATGTATGTGGAACTGTCTGTCGAAACACCGACAAAGCTGACCAAGCGTCAACGCGAAATACTCAAAGAATTTGAAGCCGAGTCTGGCCAAGGCACTAGCCCTGAATCTGATAATTTTCTCAATAAAGCTAAACGCTTTTGGGAGGAGCTGACGGATTAAACCTGTGTTAAGGCGCTTGACCTTAGGTTAAACCGCATTATACCAAGATTTCTGATTTAAGGTGTTACCATGACAACGTCCGAGCTTGCAGAATTAGACCTTCTAATTGAGAAGGCGCGTCATCATAAAATGACGCAAGAGGAAATCGAGCGTCAGCGAGTTAATTGGGCAATAAACAACGCGCCCGAGGGTATGATTTTAACAACGAAAGATCTGGAAGAAATTTCAGCTTAACATAAGTTGGCTTTATTCGATGAAACCCACAGGCCCGAAGCTTTCAAACAACTCTCAGGTCGTAACTTTCTAAGACAACATCAATACTTAAAAGACATCACAACTCTTGTGATGACCGAACTGACACAAGTAAAACTGACCACCGAAATTATAACAACAGTCAACGCTCATCTTACATCTGGACTCTGCGACAAACCCGGTGCCTTCAGGCAAGAGCCAGTCTACATCCAAGGCTCTTCACATCAGCCGCCACTAGCTAGAGATATTGGGTCTCTTATTGGGGATCTTTGCGTATTTATTAAAGAACATTGGAATGATTACAACGCTTATGATCTTGCGGCTTATGCGCTTTGGCGATTAACGTGGATACATCCCTTTGAGGATGGCAATGGAAGAACCGCCAACTCAATTGCCTATTATATTCTATGTCGTAAATTTGGGTTTTGGTTGCCAGGCGAAGCTACCATTCCGTCCTACTGGCGAGAGAGTAATGATGAACGTTATTATCAAGCGCTGTCTGCCGCTGATACGTTGGGAGCTGATAATCCCGCTAGCGTTGCCGCATTGTCAGACTTATTAAAACGCGCGCTTATGAACCAACTTAAATCCGCTGACCTCTAACCAACCCGCCTAAACACGCTCGCGCCAGCGGTGACGGATTTCCACATGTCGTCTGCTTCCTGTTCATCCTCAACATCACGCGTGAGATGCCAGAGTGTTTTGAGCTGCTCTTGGCCGTCCACAGTTTCAACCTGCCCGACCCAAGCGGTGATAGAGCCGTAACCTTTGAAGTTGACCGTGAAACTCACATTGTCACCTTCCGCCCAACCGGTGAGCGGGAAACTTTGACCTTTGTCAGGCTCTCCAACATTCGTGTTGTAAACACCTGATAATGTGTCGCCCTCGCAGCTGAGAGTCACGGCCGAGCCGCGCTCATTGACCCATTGTCCTGCAATAAGGCAGTCGGTTTTGTCCTCTGTCCCTTGCGCAGCCGCACAGGCGGAGAGGGAAAAGACACTCACCACAAATAAACACCGCATTATCATTTCGCACCCACCGTATTCGCGTCAATGAAATCAAGTTTCTCACGCAACACGCCTGTTGCGGGTTTGGGATTTGGATTAAAGACCATCCATTTATCGCCCTCCGCTATATGAGTCTCCCACTCTGGCGGACCCTCCCCGTTCGGATTGCCTGTGCGAATAAAATTAAGCCAATAAGATTTCATTGGGTTGTCGCTGGTCGCCCAGACGAGCGCGCTTTCCGCGCCGTGCGGCGAGCCAGGTAAATTTGGCGACGGCGCGTCGACATAATAAAGCCACCCCTCGCTACCTGCCGCGTTTTGCGCACGGACGCTCTCGCGCGCCGAAACAAGATAGCGCGCATCACCAAATAACCTTTGCGCGGCTTGTTCATCCGAGATGTTGAAATCATTGCCATAGAGCGATTTCACCTCACCAATCTTATTGCCATAAAGCGCGAGAAAACGCTCTGGAGTAAAGCCCGCGCCGTAGAGAACGCCGTTTCCGTCATAGCTATTGGCCCCGCTAATATAGGGCACTTTTGCCGCGCCGCCGTCACGAAATATCTCAATAGGTTGTTTAGCGAGTTGCGGACTATCGGTATAGGGCAAGACAAAATGCGGGGTCGAGGCGACAAGCTCGCTCAATGGTTTGTCTTTCAAACTTTCGAGCGAGGCAAGCCGTATCGTCGCGCGCTGCTCTGCAGTTAAATTCGCCGCTTTGGGAAAAGGCCAACTTGCATAGCCTGCCCGCGCGATGGCTTTGTGAAATAATCCTTTGGCCTTTGGATTGACCATAGCGAGTTGTACCGACATGCCGCCCGCGCTGTGTCCCGCAAGCGTCACATCATTTGGGTTGCCGCCAAAACCTTTGATATTAGCCTTCACCCATTTCAGCGCTTCGACCTGATCAAGCAGACCGAAATTTCGGATGTCGTTCTTATCCCACCCCACATAATCAAAAAATCCCAGCGCGCCGAGACGGTAATTAAATGTCACCACCACCACACCGTCCCGCGCGAGATTTGCGCCATTATAACCGCCACTGCCTGCGCGAAATCCGCCGCCATGAAACACGACCATCACAGGATAATTTGAATTTTCGTCTGTGTCTTCGGGTGTGAATACGTTCAGATAAAGGCAATCCTCCGTCATGTCTTGCTCCGCTTGACCGTCTTGCGGGCAGGCTGGGCCGAAACTATCGAGCACGGTCACGCCTTTTACTTTGGGCGTCGGAACAGGCGCGGCCCAACGTTCTGCCGTCGCATATTTAAGGCCACGATAGGCAACCAACCCTTCCTCGACTTTACCCGACACGATACCTTGGGCCGTCATAACCTGACCAGATTCAAGCGCGGGCGTGCAGGCGGTAAGAAGTAGGAGAGTAATTAAATAGATAAGGCGCATATTTAAATTCCGAGGACCCCCAAAACCACATAAAGCGCTGTCGTTATCGCCCCGCCAATCAAGGCGAACGGCAACTGCGTTCTGATGTGGTCGATATGGTCATTGCCTGTCGCCATGGAGGTGATGATGGAGGTATCCGATGTCGGGCTACAGTGATCGCCAAACACGCCGCCGCCGAGGGCCGCCGCTATGGCGAGGCTGACATTGGTGTCCATGCCTTGGGCGAGCGGAATGGCGATGGCTATCATAATCGCAAATGTGCCCCAGCTTGTGCCTGTGCTAAACGCGACGAAACAGGCAATCAGGAAAATCATAGCCGGCACGAGGGCTGGGCTGATGAATTGTTTTGCGGTGTCCGCCACATATTGGCCTGTCCCGAGATCTTTACACAACGTGCCGAGCGCGAAGGCGAGCACCATCAAAATCGCGAGCGGCACCATGCCTGACATACCTTTAAGCGAGACATCAAACATCTCTCTTATGCCGAGCAGGCCCTGCGCTTTGTATAGGATAAAGGCGATCATACAGGCGAAGGTGGTCGCGTATAAAACAGAGCTAGACCCGCTCCCGCTTTGGAGGGCTTTCAACACTGACCCCTCACCGCTGTCCCATCCCGTCATAATTAAAAACGTCGGCATGAGCAGCACCATGGCAGCAATCGGAATTATCATATTGCGCGCGCGCGGCGTTGCACCTGTTTTCATTTCCATGGCGCTGACATCATCAGCTATCATCGGCACCGCCCCTTCGCGTAGCAGCGTCCCTCGCGCTTCAGCCGTTTTCATCTCGCCAATATTCTTGCCCGAGATAATCACAAAGACCAGCGTCGCAATTACAATCATCGGATAGAAATTAAACAGCGTTGCTTTGAGAAGCTCGCCAAAGGGGTTCTCTAATCCTTGCGCTAAAATGAGCCCCGTGATGAACGCACCCCAGGCATTGAAGGGAATAAGAATACAACTCGGCGCAGAAGAGCTGTCGGCGATATAGGCGAGCTTTTCACGCGGAATGCCGAGCTTATCAAAGACAGGGCGGTAGAGCGTCCCGACAGTGAGGATAGAGATGTTACTCTCAATAAATAGCAGCAGTCCTGTCGCCAGCGCCAGTAGCTCAATCTTCACACGAGAGTTCGCGCCCTCGCCTGCGCGCTCTAATCGGCCAAGCAGCTTATTGATAAAGCCCTGCACCCCGCCGCTGACTTGGATGAGCGCAATCAGCGCGCCGACCACGAGGGTGAAAATAATAATGCGCGTATTGCCTGCGCTTGAGAAAACATCGACCAGCGCGTTAATTGTCTCAAAAGTGCCGTTAAGCGGATTCCCGCCCGCGAGTATGACATAGCCTATCCAAAGCCCCGCGAGCAGCGAGAGAAAGACTTGTCGCGTCACAAGCGCTAGCCCAATCGCGAGCACAGGCGGGAGCAAAGAGAGAAGGCCGTAAGTTTCCATAGCCCTGTGTTAGCGGGAATTGAGCGGCTCGGGAAACAAATTATTTACGCGGTTTTCGCTTAAACTTCGCACCAGCTTTTCCGCCGCTTGGTTTGCCGCCGAATTTTGGCTTCCCCTTACCGCCGTCAAATTTTTTGCCGCTGCGTTTTGGTGGATGGTCGCCTCCTTTGGGACCTGTTTTTTTACCTTGAACAGGTTCAGGGCGGCCAGAGTTTTTACGCGCAGCAGCTTTAGCGAGTTTTTTCTTATGTGGCTTCTTCTTTCCATCTTTTTGGGGCTTCTCGAATTTATCTTCTGACCAATTATCTGTTGTTTGCTCAGGATCAAGACCATGACCCGCATCGTCACTCGGGTCGTATGTGCGACCCTTTTTCTTGGCATAGCTTTCTGCATCAAACGGCTTTTTAGCCTTTTTAGGCTTGGTCGCTTTCATCGCCTCGGGTTTAGAGACAGCGTCTTTTTTCCAAGGCTTTTTATCGCCCTTATACTTATCAGAACTGCCCTTCCTATGTTTGCGCGGCGGATGGTCATCGACGAACTCTTCATGGGCACTGCCGCTGCGACCCGTCAGGTCAGGCTTGCCGTCAATGCGGCGCGCGGTGATGGCTTTTTCAATTTTGCCGTCAGGGCCAATGGCTTTGACAAAACGCTCAAGCCCTGAGGGCGCAATTTCAACAAATGTTTCGCGCTCAGATATTTTAATCGCGCCAATTTCGTGTTTCTTAAGATCACCCGATTTAGACAGCATGGGCAAAATCCAGCGTGGTTCCGCGCGTTGTTTGCGGCCTAGATTCAGTGAATACCAAATACCGTCCGCGAAATCTTGACGCGGTTTGCGCTCGCGTTTTTCGCCTCTATCGCGACCGCCAGATGGTTCATCCGGTACATCAAGAAGCTCTTCTGGTGCGCTGCGGCCCGCGCGGTATTGGCGTACGAAAGCGGCGGCAATATGTTCTGGCGAATAAGTCTCAATAATTTTGCTGACGGCCTCGCGCTCTTCTTCACTAATTGGATCGGCTAAAACCATCCCCTCAAGCATGCGCACATTATCACGCGCGAGCACTTGCTCGGCGGAGGGCGGCGGCGTCCAGCGCGCTTCGACATTGGCAGATTTTAAAAGCCGCTCGACATAGCGCACCCGTTTATGCGGCACGATGAGGGCCGAGACACCTTTACGTCCCGCGCGCCCCGTACGGCCAGAGCGGTGGAGAAGCGCCTCGCGGTTTTTTGGCACGTCCGCGTGAATAACAAGTTCTAGGTCGGGGAGATCAAGACCGCGCGCGGCAACATCTGTCGCGATACAAACTTGGGCGCGCCCATCTCGAAGCGCCTGCAAAGCGGCTGAGCGTTGGTTCTGATTAAGCTCACCTGACAGCGCGACAACGGAAAAGCCGCGATTGTTGAAACGGCTCACCATACGGTTGACCGAGACACGCGTATCGCCAAAGACAATCGCGTTTTTAGCGTCGTAATAGCGCAGCACATTGATAATGGCGTTTTCTTTATCAGACTGACGCACAGTCAGCGCGCGGTAATCAATATCATTATGTTGGCGCGCTTCGGCAGCTGTATTCACACGTACAGCGTCGCGCTGATATTTTTTAGCAATCGCGACGATCGGCTTGGCGACAGTGGCCGAGAACAAAAGCGTTTGACGCTCTTCGGGGGCCGCTGCGAGAATTAATTCAAGCTCTTCACGAAAGCCCATTTTGAGCATTTCATCGGCCTCATCGAGAATGACGGATTTTAGCCCACTCATATCCAGAGAGCCGCGTTTAATGTGATCGCAAAGTCGCCCAGGCGTACCGACAACAATATGAACGCCGCGCGCAAGCGTACGCCGCTCATCGCGCATATCCATACCGCCAACACAGCTCGCCGTTTTTGCGCCCGCCTCGCGGTAGAGCCAATCAAGCTCTTTTTTGACTTGCAAAGCAAGTTCGCGCGTCGGCGCAATCGCAAGCGCGAGCGGCGTGTCCGCTGGTGGCAGCATGTCCTCATCACCCATCACCGTGCTCGCCATGGCCAGACCAAAAGCCACCGTTTTCCCAGACCCCGTTTGGGCGGAGACCAGCAAGTCACGCCCATCAAGCTCTGGCGCAATAACGGCGGCTTGCACAGGCGTAAGCGTCTCATAGCCCTTTTTAGAGATGGCTTTTTGCAAAGTCGGATGGGCAAGGATTTTTGGTTTAGGCGGGGACTTTTTTTTCGTGGCAAGCGCGTCTTGTTTGGCCTCAGGCGCATTTGTTTTCGCCGCAGGCGCTTGGGAAGATTCAGTCTGAATAGGGTCAGTCATAATATAACTTTATGTAAGCGTCATTTACGCAGATGGTAAAGACGCACCCTACTCAATACACAAAGGCCGCCTTAGATAGGGCGGCCTCTTCATTCTCAATTAGACCGCTTATGAAGGCCGCCCTTAAGCGGTCTTAAGAGGTATGTATAGAGAAGATGTCTGTTAGAGCGATTTCTTATCACCGAGGAGGCTATCAAGACGGTCCGCAAGGTCGTCTGCGACCTCACCCACTACACCCGGGTCATCAGGTTGACGCGGCGTGACATTATCAAGGGCTGGCTTTGGTGTAGGAGCCGTTTGAGGAGGCGAGGCCTTTGTGGCATGGCTTTTTGGGCTGCCCCCACTCATAGCCGCGCGGCGCACAGCTCCACTTTCAAATCGCGGGTGGATAAGCTCGCCGGTATCACCAAAACTAAAGACAAGGCGGCGCCAATCTGGGTCAGAGTAATCAAAGGCCTCCCCAGACGGATCGAGGTCAGACCAATCGGCCTCAGCCTTGGCCGTGGCAGCACGTTCCAACCAGACGCCCGCGTCCGTTGGGTTTTTCAGCATCGTCTCAGCGCGGTAGGCCAGCTGGCACACGCGCGCAGAAGGATTGTCCTCAGATACCAGCGGATCGAGCGCAGACCACGCCGCCACGCCATCACCGTTAAGCAATGCTTCTTCGGCAAGCAGCAGCGTACTTTCACGGTGAGCTGTATTGGACTTAGCAAGACCGTTGAGACGTTTCGCGCGGGCCTTGGGCGAGGCGTCAGACAACACATCGCGGTAAGCAAGCGCCAGCGCAGGATGCGGGCGGCGCGCCCAAGCTTTTTCAATAATCTGACCCGCGCGTTTTTCATTCCCGCTTTTAAGCAAAAGCCGCGCAGCGAGCGCCACACCAGGCGCAAAATCAGGCGCGTCAGAGGCGGCGTCGAGCGCCAAATCCAGCGCGGCCTTCGGGCTCTCACCTGCGTCTGTCAGCTTGTCAGCTTGCGCCGTCAAAAGCACAGCACGGCGACGGCGCGAGACATCTTTATCGATATGTTTGCGGCGTTCAGCCCGCGCGACAGTATCCGCCGCCCGTTCCCAAAGGCCTTCAGTGACTTGGGCGTTAAACAAAACATCAAAGGCCCAACGCGCGTTTTTATCTTCTGCGTAAACTGACTCAGACAATTCCATCGCGCCTGCCGTATCCCCAATCGACATGAGTTGTTGTGCGAGGCCGCGACGTCCTGTGGGGGCGGTTTTTTCGTCCTTTAACATGGCGCGGTAGTGGGTAATGGCTTCTTCGCTATCGCCGCAGGCTTCGGCAGATTGCGCGGAAATAATGCGGCCCAAAGCTTCTGAGCCCACGAGTGCGCGGGCGCGTTCAGCTTTTTTGCGTGCTTTACCCGCGTCGCCTTCTGCGCCCGCAAGGAGTGCGTCTTCCATTGCGTCCAGCGCTTGGTTGCGTTTGCGAAGACCTAGCCCTGATTTCAGGCGGCCTGGCAATCGGAATAGAAATGACAGAAATGACCACAATACTGCAAGTCCGAGCAAAGTCAGAAGCCCAATCACAACCGCCATACGAGACGACAGCGAAATATCTTTATTGAGCCAATCGCGCGGACTGGTTGAGATAATCTGGAGCTGTGAGCTATCCCCGATATAAAGGAGCAGTCCCAAAACCGCCGCCATGGCAATCACAACGGCAATAATATATTTCATCATAATCGCGATCTTTCTTTCGGTCGTGCCAAATATTCTAGCGAGACTGTATTTCGGACTTTACCGCCGATATCCAATCAGATGCAAGGCTGCGCACATCGGATGGCATAGCCTCGACGATCGCGAGCGCCTGCCCGTACTCTTTTGCCTCTATCAAGGCGTCAATCTCATCAAGGCGAGCCTCTGCACGCGCGACTTCCTGCGGGTCTCTCACGGAAATATGTTTTTTCAATGTTTGGCTAATCCAGCTTTGGGCCTCTTGTTCGCGGGGTGCGGTCATGGCTTCTAGCAAGACCTCGCTCGGGAATGGCGGCAGCAAGATCGTCTCGCGTACAACAGTTGGCGCGGCGGCCAGCGCGCGGGCTTCTGCGACGCTCTCTTCAAGGGTCATAATGCGCGCGCGCAAGCTATCAATGTCGCCTGCGAGATCATTACGAAGGTCATGTTGTGAACTATCATCAACAGGGCGTGGCTCAGTGAGTGTTTTTTCTACAGTCGCTAAACGTGCCTCGTAATCATCGAGGACTGACATATCTATGACGGGCGCGCCGTCTTCATTCACGATAGTCGCGGCAGCGGGCCGTGCTTTTAGCTCTGTTTCAAGCGCGTCGATGCGGGTTAGCAGCGGCGTGATATCCAGCGCTTTGTCTACACCGCCAACTGTGACGGAAGCTGCGCCTGACTTCACTTCGGATGAGAGAAATGACAGTTCACTAGACTGCGCAGAAAGTTTTTTCTCAAGGCTCTCAATACGGCGGGTCAGCGGCGCAAGATCAACCGTTTGTGGTTCTATTTTTGGGGCGTCAGATTGTGGGAGCGCGACATAATTGGGCATGACATATTGCGTCAGCGCCCATCCACCAACCGCCCCACCGAGGCCCGCAAGAAGAAATAAGGGCAAAACTACAACCCAGCCCACACCAGATTTCACGGGCGCTGGCGGCGCGGCCACAAAGGCGTCTAGCGCGTCAGCCTCATCCCGAAGAGTATCTTCGCCAATTAGGTCTTGTGCGTCAGTGGCATTGTCATGTTCGGACGTATCATTCATAGCCTACCCTAACCTGTTGCAAGCGCCGCCGCAATCAAGCTCTCCAGTGTAGGGGCTTGTGCGACGAGAGCTGTGTCATCTTTAAACGCTGCAAGCGCGTCATGAGTTGCAGGGCTGATGGATAGACATTTAATATCACTGCCACGCGGCATAAGATGCGCATATATTTTTGCTGCCAAAGGCGAAAACAACACGGCTATATCAATGTCCGCGAGATTGATGTCTGGCAAGTCTGAAACGGGTTGAGAGCGGTAATAAATGCGGCGTTCAGCCCGCAAACCCAAAGCCACTACATCTTCACTAACCGTACCCCGAACGTGCTGGCCTGAGATATGGAGATAAATTGCGTCTGAGTTGGGGGTCTGTGCAATTAACGGTGCAATATCATCTGAGGTCCCATTTGCAGATGAAACCTGCGAGAACCCCATATCGCGCGCGAGTTGCCCTGTCGCGTCTCCAACGGTGACCACGTCAAAATCTCTGCACTCATGCTGTTCACAAAACGCGCGGACGCCATTTTGTGAGGTAAAAATGAGAATAGATTTTTGAGGAAGTCGCGCTTCGACTTTGATGGTCTCAACAGTCAAAAGCGGCGCGACAACAGACTCAAATCCTGCGGCTTCAAACGCCGCTGCACTGTCCGTTGCGCTCGGTAAGGTCCGCGTGATCCAGACCGTTTTTTGACATGTTTTATTCATGCCTTGCTTGGCTCATCCCACGAGATGCGATCACCGATTTCTGCACGAAGTGCCTCTCCCAACTCAAACCCAAGCGCGGTTGCTGCGTCTAGGTCATGCGCAGGGTCAACTAACGTCAACGTACCGTCCGTTTTAAAATCAAGCGTGCCGTCATGCGAGAGCACTTGCCCGCGAAATGAAAGTTGACTGTCTTCAATTTCCGCCAGCGCCGCTATTGGTGCGCGGCAAGACCCGTCAAGCGCGCGCAGAAACGCGCGTTCACAACTAATTGCAAGACGGCTTTCAAAATGATCCAGCGCGCCGACAGCCGCCACAGTCAGAGGCGCGTCTTTGCGGCATTCAATCCCAACAGCGCCTTGCGCGGGCGCAGGCAGCATGATGTCTGTCGCAATCACTTTCGTGGCGACTTCTTTTTGCCCTAAGCGTTTTAGCCCTGCATAGGCGAGGAATGTCGCGTCGCAATCGCCGCGCGCGAGCTTGGCAAGACGCGTCCCAACATTACCGCGCAGAAGCGCAAATTTAATGTCAGGTCGTAAGCTCGCGAGTTGCGCACGGCGTCTGATGGAGGCCGATCCCACCGTCGCACCATGGGGCAAGTCCTCAAGGGAGCGCGCCGCGCCGCCGATAAAGGCATCACGCGGATCCTCGCGCGGCAAAATCGCGCCAATCGCTAAATCCTCATGCCCGACCGTGGGCACGTCTTTCATGCTGTGAACAGCCAAATCAATACGCCCATCAAGCAGCGCCTCTTCAAGCTCGCGCGTGAATAGGCCTTTGCCACCAAATTCGGACAGATGTCCCTTAATCGCGTCGCCGCTCGTTTTCAGAATGAGGATTTCAACTTGGCTTTCTTCAAGGCCGTGGACCGCCACTAAAACATCGCGCACCATTTGCGCTTGCCACAGCGCAAGTGGTGAGCCGCGCGTACCGATTCTGAGCGTTTCTATCTGTGAAGCAAGACTAGACAAGCGCGTTCCTTTAAGGGCATTAAACTGCCATGCCCATAGCCGCTTCACCCCCTCTGACGCAAGCCAAGACCGACGGCATAACTGCGGTCTTAAATGAGGGCACCGTTGTGCTTGGCATTGAATCGAGCTGTGACGAAACGGCAGCGGCAGTTCTGCGGCGGGGCGCGGGCGGAAAAGTTGAACTACTCTCCTCAATCATCGCGAGCCAAGACGAAGAGCACGCTAAATTTGGTGGCGTCGTGCCAGAGATTGCGGCGCGCGCGCATATGAAAAAAATTGATGATATTATCGAGCAAGCACTCACGAAGTCAGGGCTGGATTACACTGACCTCAACGCCGTTGCCGCCACGGCGGGGCCAGGCTTAATTGGCGGCGTCATTGCGGGGTTGATGGCAGCCAAAGGCTTGTCCATGGCGCTGGATATTCCGCTTATCGCGGTCAATCACCTTGAGGGGCACGCGCTCTCCCCGCGCCTTGCGAGCGCTTGCCCTTTTCCTTATTTGCTGCTGCTCGTGTCTGGCGGGCATAGTCAGCTTTTATCTGTCAAAGGACTAGGTGATTATGAGCGTCTCGGCAGCACGGTGGATGACGCCGCGGGCGAGGCGTTTGATAAATCCGCCAAAGTCATGGGCCTGGGTTTTCCAGGGGGACCGAATCTCGAACGCGCGGCGAAGATGGGCAATCCCGAAGCCGTCTCTCTGCCCCGTCCTTTTGCACGCACGGACCATGCGAATTTCAGTTTCGCAGGACTAAAAACAGCCGTCGCCCGTGCCTGGGAGAAGTCAGATAAATCTAAAGAGGCGCAAGCTGACCTCGCCGCGAGTTTTCAAAAGGCGGTGTGTGATGTGCTCTCTGATCGCACGCAAAACGCGATGGACATGTTTGTGAAATCTGCTGGGCCAAGTGACGCGCCGCACCGTTTTGTCGTCGCAGGTGGCGTTGCGTCCAACGCCTCTATTCGCACAGCACTGACGGAACTATGCACACAAAACGGATTTGAGCTTATCGCGCCGCCGCTCGAGTTTTGTACTGATAATGCCGCGATGATAGCGCTCGCAGGAGCGGAGCGTTTACACACAGGCGAGCGTAGCGCACTATCTGTTAAAGCGCGCCCGCGTTGGCCGCTTGATAGTGAATCCGCCATACAAAACCCCATGAGTGGCTCAGGCAAAAAAGGCGCAAAATCATGAGTACACCATTTCAAAAATTTGGCGTGATTGGCGGCGGGGCGTGGGGCACAGCACTTGCGCAAACGCTCGCATCTGTCGGGCGTGACGTGACTATTTGGGCATTTGAAGAGGACTGTGTGGAGGCGATCAATTCATCTCATGAGAACACCCTCTTCTTGCCAAGCGTGAAACTCAATCCGTCTATTAAAGCGACGGGTCAGCTTTCTGATTTAGGCGAATGTGACGCCGTGCTGTCCGTCGCGCCCGCACAGCACACGCGACAAATTCTGACAAGCTACGCCCCCCATGCGCGCGACGGACAGACCGTCATCCTTTGCTCCAAAGGTATCGAGATTTCGACACGCAGTTTTATGTCAGACGTGCTCTCGCAGACTTTGCCAAACGCGCAAGCGGCTGTCTTGTCGGGGCCAAGTTTTGCGATTGATGTCGCCAAAGGATTACCAACCGCTGTAACACTGGCCTGCGCGAATGAGGCGGACGGGCGCGCGCTTGTAAAGGCCATCGCCGCGCCGACCTTTCGGCCTTATTATTCAGACGATGTCCTTGGCGCAGAGATAGGCGGGGCAGTGAAAAATGTGCTCGCCATTGTCTGCGGCATTGTACTCGGCAAAGGTCTCGGGCGATCAGCTCACGCCGCGATAATCGCGCGCGGTTTTGCAGAAATGACGCGGCTCGGTACGGCCTTGGGATGTCGTCCTGAAACGCTCACGGGTATGAGCGGGCTGGGAGATCTGGTCCTTACCTGTAGTTCTGAGCAGTCACGTAATATGTCATGTGGTCTGGCCATGGGTCAGGGCAAAACAGCGGCAGAAGTGCTCGCGGACCGCACGGCTGTCACAGAAGGTGTCGCCACCGCCCCTGCCCTTAAAGAAATGGCCACACAACACGGTGTTGATATGCCGATTTGCACGGCTATGGCAGATATTTTAGCCGGCGAAATGAGCGTGGATGGGGCGATTACAGAGCTTCTCGCGCGCGAACACCGCTCTGAAGTCTAACCGTTTTAGCGCGCGGCCCTTACCTTGTAAATTAGGACGCCACCATCCTCTAACAACAGGATTTGCGACAGATAATCTGGCGCCTCGCCACGCCTAAGACGCGCATAAAGGCCATCTTTATTTTCATCAATGAGCGTCTGCGTCTCTGGCGAGGTCTTGCAGAAATGCAGATAATCCACCGACATTTCGCGCAGGATATCATGGGCTTTTGCAGGCTCCGATGTCGCCAATCTAATCTGTGCTGAAATACCTGCGATATTGCGGTGATAATTCCCGCTGAGCGCGCTGTGGCCAGTGTGGTAAAGTATCTCTGACCCGCCATTACTAGTGCTCGCAATACGACCTTTCGGAAGTGTGTTCAGTCCCGCCATAACCTCATCTGAATAACAGGCGGCGACCTGTGCAGCCGTCGCGTTTGATTCGCTACCACCACTCGACTTTGCGAGCGAAGCAGGAAGTAGCCAAACCAGCGGGACTGACAAGGCGAGCGCGCCGATATAAGCGACGTTACTGCCCGTCTCGGATTGCATTGCCTTCGCTTTGCCGCGACTATAGAGCTCTGCCGTCCATGCCGCCAGCGGCACAAGCCCAAACACATATGAGAATATGTTAAAACGGATTTGATAAATCGACAGTGCCGTTGCGCTTATGAGTAAGAATAATACCAACCAACGCGACGACCAGTTTGCGTCCCGTTTGAGCTGTCGCGCGAGGACGAAAATCGCGAGCAAAGCTGGGCCAAGGGTTAGCGGAATAATGGCAAGCCAATCGCTTTGAATATCCCATAAAGGTCGCGCCTCTTGTACCTCATTTAACCAAAGTCGCGTCACGTCTTCGGGTAAATCAGAGAGCGGGTTCGCCATACATTGCGGGGCTTGTAGCGCAAAAATAATGAGGCAGATGAGCGCGATCACGCCGCCCGCTAAATAGCGAGATTTTGCGCCGCGCCCATTAGCAAATTGTGTGGCTAGCGCGAGACCAAACCCGCCTGCACATCCTGCGCTAATGACAATGAGAGACAGCGAGTCACATTTAATAATGCTGTAGTCCGACGGGCTTATGGTTGCGAAAAATGTACCGAGTAGACCGAGGCTTAATCCCAGACCATATCCTTGCGTGACCCGACGCGCGGCGTCGCCTTTGATAAACCAATTCAGCGCAACATAGCTACAAATGACCGCGCCGAATAAATAGACTTCAGTCCCAATTGCGATTGAAAGCGCGACGGCAAGTCCAGACAAAAAATGCGTAAAAAACCGCGCTTTAGGGTCAAGCGCGCCCGCCATCGCCAAGGCCACTAATCCCATTTGAATATTGTGATGATCTATCGCGCCAGGTTCAAAGCGGAAAAACTGAATGACAAAAAAGGCGAGTAGAATGAGTGTGAAAGCAAGAACAGTCTGCAAGGACGCGTCTTTGACACCGCCCGAATAATAGCGCGCGACTTTTGCCATTGCGAAAATAAATAGTCCCGCGGTGAGAGGTGGCCAAATGGATATGGCTAGCGTCAGCGCCGTTTCTCGGTCCGTGAATATATCAAAGAAAGAGGTCAGCAGAATTATAGGCAGATCAACCAGGCGCGACCAATGCATATCGGTCCCCGCAGGACCGCCGAGCCTGAGCTGATCAGTATTGAACCAACTTTGTCCGTCAAGATAATCTCGAATTTGGACAAGTCGCATGACGTCGTCACCGTCGATACCGATGCGCCCGAACTGTCCCGTCACAAAACTGCGCAAAAATATAGCGAGCACCATTAACAGCCCTGCCCAGAGAACGGGGCGACGTTTAATTGCAGCCATTAAAGCGTTATTGCGGGAAATTTGGGGCACAAAATCTCTCTCATTCGGTCAAATTAATTAGGAAGAAACACGCTCCCATTTGCCAAAACTTAACCTTGATTGATTAAGAGCACATAAAATTGACATCAAAAATGATGCTGTGGTGAGGACGATATGACAACGACGAACTTTGGTGATTTAAATATAGCGGTCTTGCTGCCGTGCTATAATGAAGGTCAGGCCATTGCGCAGGTCGTATTGGATTTCCGCCGCGCCCTGCCAGGCACTCGCATTTATGTCTATGACAATAATTCATCTGATAATACAGCCGAGCAGGCTGCACGTGCAGGGGCAACCGTTGTGCCCTCTCGCCGCCAAGGTAAAGGCAATGTGGTCCGCCAAATGTTTGCTGATATCGATGCTGATATATATCTTATGGCGGATGGTGACGGGACTTACGATAGTGCTGTTGCCCCAAAGCTTATCCAAACGCTACTGGATGAGCGTGTGGACATGGTTGTCGGTACACGCAAAGACGTGACTATAGATGCAGGTCGCAAAGGTCATGCCTTTGGCAATGCGATTTTCAACAAAGTCTATCAAGCCGTCTTTGGAAATGATTTTACCGATATTTTCTCTGGCTACCGCGTCTTTACCCGCCGATATGCCAAAAGCTTTCCCGCTATGTCGCCAGGTTTTGAGATTGAGACGGAAATGTCTGTTCACGCCTCTGTCCTGCGCTTGCCGATTATAGAAGTACCGACTGAGTACGGCGTGCGCGAAGAAGGTTCCGAGAGTAAGCTTAACACCTTCCAAGATGGATTTAAAATCCTGCGCATGATTGCGACTTTGATGAAAGAAACACGACCCTTCGCCTTTTTCACACTCATCTCTACCACGCTTATGGCGGGATCATTTATCTTTGCCGCGCCTGTTTTGGTTGAGTATTTCCAGACGGGCCTTGTTGAGCGTATGCCGACTTGGGTGCTCGCTATGACGCTGATGCTCGGCTCGCTGATGGTCTTTATGGCAGGTGTTGTGCTCGATAGTGTCGCGCGCGGTCGCGCCGAACAAAAACGTATTCATTATCTTTCCATCGCGTCAAGCCGCGGTGAGCAACATATTGCGGACGCGCCAAGACTGCGCGAACGTCGCGGTGCTGTGCTTGAGGACGGTTCACCCAAAGAACGCGGCAATGACAACCGCTTTGCGACATCCGTGCAAGTCGGAGGCAAGCGCGCATGAACCGCGAAACCACAAATAAAATAAGGTTTTTTTTAGAGGACATCCTCCCCGCCTTTGTGCGTGATAGTTGGGCCTTTAAAACGCTCGCGCGCCTTGTCTGGGGACAACACATAATTGATCTTGCGAAATTTCGAGAACGCGCGCCATTCCTCACCGATCAAGAATATGAGGACCTTTATAAAAAGCATCCGCGCGTGCATGAAGGTTCTGATAATTCGGAACGCTGCCTCGCCCGTATAGCCAAAGACGTCGTCGGCACATCGGTTGTCGATGTCGGCTGTGGCACTGGATTTACGCTGGATAAAATTCGCAAAAGCCGCCCCGAACTCACCCGTCTTTGCGGCGTCGATTTCGCCATTGATGACGCCGACGCCCTGCCCGGTATTGAATATGTCGCGGCCAAGGTGGAAGACTTACCGTTCAAAGACGGGGAATTTGATACGGTCATCTGCACCCATGTCATTGAGCATGTGCTCGACTACCGCGCCTCTATCGCAGAGCTACGCCGCGTCGCCAAAAAGCGCCTTATTATCGTCGTGCCGCGCGAGCGTGAATACCGCTATACATTTAATCCGCATTTTAATTTTTTCCCCTATACCCATAGTTTTCTGCGCGCCATGCAGCCCGTGCCGCCAAGCTATCAGATTGAAGATATCAAACGCGATATTTATTACTGCGAAGATATGGAAGACGCGGCAGAGGTCGAAATCCTCCACGCCGCAGAATAGCTTGCGCCGCTCCTTCCCCTTTGCCATAGCGGGGTATGGAACATTTCAAAGATAAAACCGCCTTCATTACGGGCGCAGCCTCTGGCATCGGGCTCGCGCTTGCTAAGGCTTTTGCGGGCGCGGGCAGCCACCTCATGCTCGCCGATATCAATGCGGATGCACTTAAGACGGTGGCAGCAGACATAAAAGATATTTACGACGTCAAAGTCGAAACCGTGCGGGTTGATACGGGTCGTGTTGAGAGCGTCAATGCGGCCGTGAAAGCCACACTCGAACATTTCCCCAAAGTGCATTTTGTTATTAATAATGCAGGCGTCAGCCTCGCAGGACGGCCAGGTCAAATCCCCGCCAAAGACTGGCAGTGGATTACGGACATCAACCTGCTCGGCCTTGTTTATGGCGTGGAGGGTTTTGTCCCGCATCTGCTCTCCCATGGTGAGCCGAGCCATATCGTCAACACCGCCTCTATGGCAGGTCACATGGCGATGGCAGGTATGGCGCCTTATCACGCGACAAAGTTTGCGGCTGTGGGATATTCAGAAGCCCTCGCCCAAGAGCTTGCCAGCACAAATATCGGCGTCTCTGTGCTCTGCCCGACATGGGTAAAGTCTAATATTCACAACACCTCTGACGCGCGCCCGACCGCCGAGAACGCTAAAGACAATCCAACGAAAAAATCACCACTTTATAAGGAAATAAAATCCCTTGTAGAAAACGGCATGGAAGCCGAAACGCTGGCAGACCTCGTGCTGAAATCTATTGCCGCGAAACGGCTTTATATCTTTAACGACCCCGAAGCCCGCGCCATGATAGATGTGCGCCGTAATGCCATCCTCAAAGATTATGATGCGTGTCTGAAAGACTTGGGGATGTAATGAAAGACGATGTATCAAGAGGGGCGTTACGAGCTATTCTTTTAAAATCTTTCACCCTAATTTCTATATCGCTTGTACTGTTTTTTGCCTCAACGGCTGACGACTCAATCTGGAGATTTTTAGCCATAATCATTTTAGTGTGGGTCGCCTCGGAGTTTCTTTTTATATTTCTGCCTAACTTCATTCGACACACTCGACGCTGGAGTGAATTTGACGACTACAGAATAGAAATTGAAAGTAAATCTAATGAAGTTGGTCCACTTAAGGCAATTTATTCTGACGTGTTAGACCAATACAATTTCAAAAAAGATTCCTAATTTGGGCGGCGCATGCTGTGGTGGAAGATGTCGATATCTGACCAACCGCCAAGGTCAAGCTTGGCGCGGGTTGGCAGAAATTCAAAACAGCCCGTCGCCATATCCATACGGTCTTCGCGGTAAAGGCGGGCCATGAGAATAGATTTCAGCTGATGCAGATAAAGCACATCGGAGGCCGCGTATTTCAGCTGCGCCTCGGTCAGCTCATCCGCCGCCCAGTCACTGCTTTGCTGCTGCTTTGACAGATCAACTTGCAACAGCTCGCGGCAAATATCTTTCAGACCATGGCGATCCGTATAGGTGCGCACAAGCCCGCTCGCGATTTTTGTGCAAAATATCGGGCCGAGCGTAATGCCCAAATCGCGCATCAAAATCGCCACATCAAAGCGCGCGAAATGATAAATCGTCTCGGTCTTGGGATTGCCGAGCATCGCTTTCAGATTCGGACAGTCATAGCTGCTACGGTCCATCTGCACGATATGCGCGTTCCCATCGCCAGAGGATAACTGCACAAGGCAAAGCTTATCACGCACCATAGACAAACCCTGCGTTTCTGTGTCCACCGCAATAGAGCTCCCCAAGTCAAGGTCAGCCGGGATGTCGTGTTTGTGCAGTGTAATCGTCATTATGTTTCCCTGTCGTCCAGCGAATTTAAAAAATTCGCCATACTCCTCGCCTCTTGATGTCGCGTCCTATGAATTTTCGAGACTTATAACGCGCGCGGGGTGAATATAAAGGGGAAAGTGGGAACCTATGCCTTCTCCACCCTACAAACGTCACCCTAGCGCTTTGTGGGACGGACGCTTCCGCGCTAGGGTCCATCAAGAGGCACACGCCCTTCCCCTCATATATAAACTCACCCGTCTCAGGGTGTGCCGACTTCATACCCTCACCGTCCCAAAAAACATCAATGCCCGTTTTTCGGCGGCACGGCGTTTTAAACCTGCTATGCTCGGTTCATGAACTCGACTGCCGCTTATAATCTCTTTGCTTCTCGCCCGCCGCTTTCCGCTGCGCCGCCATCTGTTTATCTCGCGGTCACGAGTACGGGAATTTTTTGTCGGCCGGGGTGTCCGGCGCGGATGCCTAAGCGGGAGAATTGCGTGTTTTATGACAGTCCAGAGGCGGCGCTCTCAGATGGGTATCGCGCGTGTAAGCGCTGCCACCCGACGCGCCTTCCGGGTGAGGCGAGCGACCTTGTGAAGACGTTGATTGCGCTGGTTGAGAGCGCGCCTGAGCACCGCTGGGGAGAGACGGATTTAAAGACGCGCGGGATTGACCCGTCTACCGCGAGGCGGCAGTTTCAAGCGCGCTTTGGCATGAGCTTTAGCGCTTACGCCCGTGCGCGCAGGCTTGGCCGTGCCGCGCAAGTCAGAGGCAAAGGAGAGAGCGTGATGGAAGCCCAATTGAGTGCAGGATATGAAAGCCCGTCCGCTTTTCGTGACGCCTTTTCCAAGACATTTGGCATGGCGCCTAAGAACGCGCCAGCGGCACCACTGTCCGTCGATTGGATAGACACGCCCCTCGGTCCGATGATTTGTGTCGGAGACGCAACCCATGTTTATTTGGTCGAGTTCACAGACCGCGTGAAAATGGATAAGCAATTCGGAAAACTGACCAAGCGCCATAAACGCGCGATTGTCCCTGGCAAGGCAGAGGCGATTGATAGGATGCGTGCGGAGCTTTCGGCTTATTTTAAGGGCGAGCTTACAGAATTCACAACGCCGCTTAAAACATCTGGCACAGACTTTCAAAACGCGACTTGGGACCAGCTGCGCGCCATTCCTTATGGGCAAACGCGCAGCTATTTGGAGCTCGCCCATATGGTCGGTAGTCCCAAAGGGTTTCGCGCGGTGGCCAATTCAAACGCCAATAATGGCCTTGCGATTGTTATCCCCTGTCACCGCGTGATTGCGAGCGGCGGCGGGCTTGGCGGCTATGCGGGACATCTGTCGCGCAAGAAATGGCTGCTCGAGCATGAGGCGAAACACGCGCGTTAAATTCACCTCTTAATTTAAGCGTGGCTTGACCGCCTGCCCCTTCCCCGTCACACTAAGGCCATAAGCTGAAAATCAGCACGACATGATGGGGAAATATATGAGCTACGACGCTATTGATTGGGTTGCCCATCACGCACGCGCCACACCGCAAAAATTGGCTATGGTTGAGTTGTCTGGCAACCGTCATTTCACTTACGCGCAGATGCATGAACGTGTTGGGCAGGTCGCGGCGATGCTTAAGACTAAAGGGATTAAAAAGGGCGACCGTGTCGGTTTTTTAATGCTCAATTCTTCCGACACGCTTGAAATTATTTTTGCGTGCTGGCGCATTGGCGCGATTTGCCTTGCGGTAAACTTCCGCCTCACCCCGCCAGAGATTGCCTATATCCTAGAGAACTCAGAATGCGCGCTGATGATTTACGATACGCCGTTCACGCCTATCGCCGAAGCTTTGGGCGGTAAGACGCCTGTCAAAGAGTGGATGCATACAGACGGCATGGGCGGGGACAGCGATTATGAGAGCGCGATTTCTGGCCTCACCCCCATCACGGAGTATGAGCCGCAGACACTCGAGGACCAATGCCTGCTCATGTATAGCTCTGGTACGACGGGCACGCCCAAAGGCGTTATCATCACTCACGGTATGATGTATTTCAGCGCAGCAGGCGGGTCTGGCCCTGGCGGCAATCACCGCGGCGCGGTCTCGCTCGCCAATATGCCACTCTTTCATATTGGCGGGCTTAATGTCTCTGGCACGCCCGCTATGTGGATTGGGGGCACGGCCGTCATCATGCGTATGTTTGATCCAGAAGCCACGCTTGACGCGATTAATTCGCCAGAGCTCGGCATTACATCGCTGTTTATGGTCCCCGCCGCTTATAACGCCCTGCGCGCCCATCCTAAATCAGAAGGTACAGATTTTTCACGTATCACGACGGCGCTTTGCGGGGCGGAGACTGTGCCCGACGCGCTTGTGCATTACTGGATAGAGCGCGGGCTTTATATCCAAGAAGGCTACGGTATGACGGAAACGGCGGCGGCGGGCTGCATGCTTGCGAAGGAAGATATTCCCGCAAAAATCGGCTCAGCGGGCAAAGCCCTGATGCATTCTGAAATTAAAATCGTAGACGACGCAGGCAACGAATGTGCGCCCAATGTGCCGGGCGAAATTCTGTTTAAAGGCGCATGTATCACACCGGGATATTGGCGCCGCCCTGAAGCCAACGCCGAGAGCTTTATCGACGGCTGGTTCCGCTCTGGCGATATTGGCCGCAAAGACGAAGACGGCTTTATTTATATCGAAGACCGCATCAAGGACATGTATATTAGCGGCGGCGAGAACGTCTACCCCGCCGAGATTGAAAACCTGCTTTACCAAATGGACGCCATCGCAGAAGTCGCCGTCATCGGCGTGCCAGATGCGCGCTTTGGCGAAACAGGATGTGTTGTGGCGGTGACAAAACCAGACGCGACACTTACGCTTGACGACATCACGGCCCATGTCTGTGACAAGCTCGCGAAATTTAAATGCCCTAACCATCTTCATCTCATGGACGCTCTGCCGCGCAATGCGACGGGGAAGGTTTTGAAATTTGAACTGCGTAAATCTGTACCCGCCGCTTTGGGCCTGACGACTGAGAGCTGATGGTGGACACGCTCACTGTTTTAGAACCGCTCTCAAAGACCGCGCGTCGCCGCATTAAGCGCTCACTGCTTGAGGCTTTCCTCGACGCCTGCAAAACCCACGGCGCAGATACCGAAATTGTCACCGATGGTGACGGCAAAGCCGTGAGTTATAAAACTATTCGCCAAGCCGTTTTTGCGCTATCGGCCCCGCTATCCACCTATTGCGAGACAGATAAGACGGTTGGAATATTACTGCCGACGGGCGCAGGGGCCGTGATAGCGCTGCTGGCCATACACGCGGCTGGATGTGTGCCTGCCATGCTCAATTTCTCAGCGGGGGCAAAGACGCTTCAAATCGCGGCACATACTGCGCCGCTTAAAACCATTGTGACCGCGCGGAAATTTATCGAGCTCGCAGGGCTAGATCGCCTCATCCGAGAGCTATCGCAAAACCTCGACATTATTTATCTTGAGGATTTAAAAGAAGAGATTGGCCTAAGTGGCAAATTACGGGCTGTGCTTGGCCCTATTTTCCCAAAGCTGTTTTTACCGCGAGTCTCGCCTGAAGATACGGGCGTTATCTTGTTCACATCTGGCACGGAAGGCCATCCCAAAGGCGTGGTGCTGACCCATTCCAATATTCTCGCTAATATCGAACAAATTGAGCAGCACGTTAAAATCGAACCGACCGATATATTCTTTAATCCCCTGCCGACCTTTCATTGTTACGGGCTGACTGCGGGAACGCTCTGGCCGATATTTACAGGACGCCGCGTTGTGTTGCACCCCTCCCCGCTACAGACGAAGACAATCGCGAAACGTATTTTTCAATCGCGCTCAACTGTCCTGTTTGCGACCGATACGTTTTTGCAGCAATATATGCGCGCCAGTGCCGAAGGCGGTCTCAACTCGCTTCGTATTGCCGTTTGCGGCGCGGAGCGTGTACGCGAAGAAACGCGTCATACGGCGCAGGAACGTTTCTCATTTGAAGTGCTAGAAGGCTACGGCGTAACTGAATGCGCGCCCGTTCTAGCGGCTAATCAACCCGGCGATATCCGCTCTGGCACGATTGGGAAAATGTTGCCAGGGGTTGAAACACGCCTGGAGCCTGTGGAGGGCTTAGAGGACGCAGGCCAGCTGTGGGTGCGCGGCCCTAATATCATGAAAGGCTATATTTCAGCCGATGACCCTGGTGAGTTAATTCCGCTCACAGACGGCTGGCATGATACGGGCGACGTCGTAAGCGTTGACGAGGACGGCTATTGGGTCATCAGAGGCCGCGTCAAACGCTTTGCTAAAATCGGCGGCGAAATGGTCTCACTCACGGTTGTTGAAAATTGCGCCTCTGCTGTTTGGCCTGATTATATGCACGCCGCTGCCATCTTGCCTGATCCGAAAAAAGGAGAACGCGTTATACTCGTCACTGATCATCCAGATCCTAAACGCGGCGAGCTTCTCGCCTGGGCGCAAAATCACGGTGTGCCAGAGATTTCTGTGCCAAAGAAAATTATCTCGGTCGCGTCCGTGCCCGTGCTGGGGACGGGGAAGCTGGATTATGTCTCCGTGACGAATTTAGCGAAAGAGGCTATTGGGTAAGCCTCTAAAGCCAGCGTCAATCCGCACTTTACTTTATCTTGCGACCATAGGCCTATCCCCCTAGACTACTTCCAAACAGCGCCCATATAGGGGCGATAAGGAGGACCTCATGACACAGACTAATTCTAAGACGTCCATTTTCAGAAAATGTCTCGCGCTCGGTACAGCGCTGACACTCAGCGGCGCGGGGCTGAGCGCTTGCTCAGGGAGTAACTCAGACATGAAAGACCGCTCAACAAGCATGGTTGAAGCCGCGAAAGACAAAGCCAGCTCAACGCTAGGACACACTAAAGTGAATTATAAAACGATTGAATATCCCACGCCAGGTCAGACAAATGATGACCACCTTTATCTCGAAGAGGTGCTGGGCGAAAAAGCTTTGTCCGAAGTTGAAGGCTGGAATGCGCGCACTTTAGAGCGCCTGACATCTGATTCGCGCTTTGCCAAAATGCAGGCGGACGCGCTCGAAATTCTCAATAGTAAAGACAAAATTCCTTATGTCTCTTATCGTGGTGGGGAAGTGCATAATTTCTGGCAGGACGAAACCCATGTGCGCGGCGTCTGGCGCAAATCGACACTCGAAAGCTATCTCTCAGGCGACACCAAATGGGAAACTGTGCTCGACTTTGACAAGCTCGCCAAAGACGAGGGCAAGAACTGGGTTTATAAAGGGAATAATTGTCTGTCGCCTGATTATGAACTTTGCATCGTCAACCTGTCGGATGGCGGCAAAGACGCGGTTGTGCGTCGAGAGTTCAATACAAAGACCAAGCAATTCGTCAAAGACGGTTTCGTGACGGAAGAGTCCAAAGGCACAATGTCTTGGCTTGACGAAGACCACGTCGTCGTCGGCGTGGATTACGGCGAAGGCACGATGACCGATTCAGGCTATCCGATGTTGGCGAAGCTTTGGAAACGCGGTACGCCTCTATCCGAGGCTGTTGAAATTGGTCGTGGCGAGAAAGCTGATGTCGGCTATTGGGCGGGCACGTTCGAGCTTGATGATGGGTCGCGCGAGATTATGAATGCGCGCAGCATGACGTTTTATACCTCGCGCTATGATTGGGTCCCCATGAAAGACGGCAAGCGACAAGCGCCCATCTCACTGCCTATTCCTGAGAAAGTGAATATGTACGGCGCGTTTAAAGACCAAGTCCTGCTCCAACTTAATGAAGATTGGCGTGGCTATAAAACAGGTGACCTTGTCAGCTTTGATATTCATGATTTTATGAAGGACGGCACGATTGAAAATATCGCCCTCGTCTATAGCCCTGACGCGAACTCATCTCTCAATAATGTCGGCGGCACGAAGTCAAAATTACTGCTCTCGATCTCAAAAGACGTGACAAGCGCGGCTTACGCTTTTGATTTTAAAGACGGCAAATGGATCTCAGAAAAGCTCGATTTCCCCGCTAATGGCACCGTCTCTATCGGCGCAACAAATGACAAAGAAGACGTCGCCTTTATCAATACAGAGAGCTTCCTCACCCCTGACACGCTATGGACGTACAACACGACAACGGGCGAAAAGACCGAAGCCAAAAGCCTGCCAAGTTGGTTTGATGCAAGCTCTATGGTGGCGGAGCAATTCTTCGCGACCAGCACAGACGGCACAAAGGTGCCTTATTTTGTCGTGCGCGGGAAAGACATCAAAATGGACGGCACAAACCCAACGCTGCTTTACGGCTATGGCGGATTTGAAATCTCGCTTAACCCGAGCTACTCCGCCACACGTGGCAAGCTGTGGTTAGAGAACGGCGGCGTTTACGTGCTCGCGAACATCCGCGGCGGTGGCGAATACGGCCCAAAATGGCACCAAGCAGGGCTTAAAACACAACGTCAAAAAATCTATGACGATTTTATTTCTGTGGCGGAAAGCCTGATTGACAAAGGCATCACAAGCCCGAAACATTTGGGGATTGAAGGCGGCTCTAATGGCGGGCTTCTGATGGGTGTGATGTTCACACAGAGACCAGACCTGTTTAACGCGGTCGTGTGTGCCGTGCCGCTTCTTGATATGATGCGCTTTCATACGCTTCTGGCAGGTGCGTCATGGATGGGGGAATACGGCAATCCTGAGGACCCTGTCGAAGGGGCGTTCCTGCGCAAAATCTCACCTTATCACAATGTCGACCCCAGTGCGGATTATCCCGAAGTGTTCTTTGTGACCTCTACTAAGGATGACCGAGTCCATCCTGGTCATGCGCGCAAAATGGCCAAACGCATGGAAGACCAAGGCCATAACTTCCTTTATTATGAAAATATAGACGGCGGCCATAGCGCGGCGGCGAACCTCAAAGAAACGGCCAAGCGCCTCGCTTTGCAGCATACTTACCTCATGCAGAAGTTGGTTGACGGGGAATAAGGGCCTCAACATTTTTAACTAAATGAAGCTCGCGCATTGCGCGGGCCTTTTTTTCGCGCCATGTTAGAGACATAAAACAAAAACATTGGGGACAGCCATGCGGACTAAGTATTTTGATATTCCACTTTTGCTACTTGTTTTAATCGCAGCGGTGCTCGCCTTTGCCTTTTGGGCGATGGGGCTGTCGGGGCTCACCGAGCCTTTACGTATGGGAGATATCTATCTGACAAAGTCCATAGCGGCGCTCGCCAAAGACGCACTCTTTGTCCCGCTTAAGCCCGTCATGTATGCGCTGATTATACTCTCTATTGCCGCGTCCATTGCGATATCGCGTGGCGGCATGGGCGCAAAATTTTTACGTGTGCTAGGATTCTTTATCGGCTTCTCGTTGATTGGCGTGGTCGTTGCCGTTATTGCGCATACGCTCTTCCCCATTAGCGTCTTTGATAGCCCCCAGGCTCTTGGTCTTGCCAATACAGGCACAGTTGAACCCATCCCCTTAATGGCTAAAATTTACGGCGTGATCACAAGCCCGCTGATGATTTCAATCTATGCAGGGATATTGCTGGGTAAATCTTTGAAAGCTCTAGAGACGCAACATCCGGGCATTGGGCAACAAGCCGACATTGTATCTGACATGTTTATCAAAGGCTTTATCAAATTTCTTTGGGTGACGATTCCACTCGCCGTTTTTGGATCGCTCACACTTGCGCTTAACCGCCCAGGGGGTGTGGAGACGCTCGTAAAGCTCTCAAAAATTCTGCCTGTTTATCTTGGCTCTATGGCGATTGTTTGGGTTTTGATGGTGATAATCAGCTCACGCATCCTCGGCCACGGACTTGGCTTTATGGGCCGCGCGCTTATCCCGCAAGCTGTTGTGGCCATCGCGACAAGCTCAAGTATGGCAACTCTGCCCGCGACCCGGGTCGCCTGTGATCAACTCGGGGCCAATGCAGATGAAGCAACGCCGTTCTACACGGTTGGCGCGACAATTAATATGGTCGGCACGCTAATGGGGCTGACGCTCATTTCGCTTTACGGCATGCAAGCCTACGGCATTGATATCACTATGGCAGACCGCTTTATTGTGGCGTTCCAGTCCATGGTCTACGCGACCTCTGCGGCGGGTGTGCCAAGCGCCTCTATTGTGCTTATCCAAGAGCTTCTGACGAGCCAAGGTGTCTCAGCTGATTTCGCGACTTATGTCACAGCGATTATTATCACCATTGATACACTCATCCTTGACCGTATGCGCACGATGCTCAACACACAATCAGACAGTATGAGTACGGCCAACGGGCTTAAGCTTTATTACAAAACACCTAAGACTATGGTCGATTGATATGCGTAGATTGCTTGCCCTCAGCGCCGCCCTTGTGCTTACCTCATGTGGATCAAACACAACTGAGTTATCGCCTGTCATCTCTACGCCGCAAGGCCCTGTGCAAGGTGTGGTCACAGAGAGCGGCTTTTATAATTTCAAGGGCGTGCCCTATGCGGCCCCGCCTGTCGGGGACAGACGTTGGCGGGCACCGGCGCCTGCTCCGACATGGTCTGAGAGGCGCGCGGCAACTGAGTTTTCGCCCATGTGTATGCAAACGCTTTCAGAGGGCAATGACAGCTTCTTTGAACGTATAATCGACGGCAGCGGTCTATCGGGGTGGAAAGAATTTTTAATCAAACGCGTGGCTGCAAACCTGCCCGTCTCGCCTATCTCAGAGGATTGCCTTTACTTAAATGTGCGCACCCCTGCCCTCTCAGGTGACGGTATGGTAAAAGACACACTCCCCGTTATGGTCTGGATTCACGGCGGCGGGCATCAATTTGGCTCAGGCGATTTCAGCTATTATCAAAGCGACGCCCTGCCCGCTCAAGGTGTCGTACTTGTCACAATTAATTACCGCCTCGGCGCATTTGGCTATCTGGCTCATCCTGCGCTGTCAGCAGATGATCGTAATGGAGTGTCAGGCAATTACGGCACACTTGACCAAATCGCAGCCCTCACATGGGTGCGCGACAATATCAGCGCTTATGGCGGCGACCCTGACAATGTCACCATATTTGGTGAGTCCGCAGGCGCGTGGTCCGCGACGGAAATGATGGCGAGCCCGCTGGCCAAAGGCTTGTTTCATAAAGCCATTGGTCAAAGCGGCAGCTCTGTCTATCACCTCGGCCAAATGGAGGGTGACGGTGTTGGCTGGGTGAGCGGATACGCTACGGCGCAGAAGCTGGACAAAGCTCTAGGGCTCACCACACCAGACGCGGCGGAGCTTCGCGATCTGCCAGCCGATAAGATTCAGGCCGTGATTACAGAAGATATAGCAGACGGTTTCCACCATGTTGCTGATGGATATGTTTTTCCCAAAAATGTTGGCCTCGCCTTTAAGTCAGGTGAGTATAACAAAGTCCCCGTCTTGTTTGGATATAATGCAGATGAAGCCACATTGTTCTTTCCCGATGACCCAGAACCAACAGTTTGGAAAGAAGGCTTCCCACACTCAGGCACGCGCGAGGACATGCAGACCTACCTCTCGGACGCCTTCCCGACGCAAGCCGAGAACATTATCAATCTTTACAGCCTTGATATGAACTCCAAAAAATTCGGCATGGACATGATGGGCGACGAAATATTTGGCGTAAATATCCGCTATACGGTTGAGCGCGCAGAAGCTGACGGACAAGCCGCATGGGCTTACACTTGGAACCGTGTCCCGCCCAGCGAGAGCCAAACAATCGGCGCATTTCATTCTGCCGAACTGCCCTTTGTCTTTGATACTTCGGAGCCTATTTTGGGCTATTCGGATGAAGATAAATTACTAACGGAACAGATGGTCGGTTATTGGTCAAATTTTGCTAAAACAGGAAACCCCAATGGTGCAGGCTTACCAAACTGGCCGCGCTATCAAGATGAAAACTGGCTTGCGATGGAGTCTAATACTGGCGAGCAAACGCGCGTTGTAAAAAACTGGCGCAAGGCAAAACTCGACGCCCTATCAGAAGGGCTAACGGTGAAACTTGAACAGCTTGAAGCGCTGTCCAAATCCCCTCAAACTGAAAACACTGTACTCGAGTAGAACTAGCTCGCCGTGGCGCGTAACATCCAGGCAGTTTTCTCATGCAGGGTAACACGCGGCGCGACAACATCAGCGGTCGCGTCATCTCCGACCTCTTCTGCAATGCGCAGTGCATCACGGGCGATTTTCGCGACTGTTTCATGATCTTTTGCCAGAGTTTTGACCATGGCTTTCCAATCGGGTGAACCTGTCTCTTCTTTAATTTCCGAAACTTTAGACATGGCCGCATAAGAATCTGGCGCATAGACTCCTAAAGCTCTCACCCGTTCGGCGAGCTCATCAACGGCCGTCCACATTTCTGTATATTGTTCCATAAACTGAATATGTAACTGTTGAAAATGAGGGCCCTCGACATTCCAATGATAGCCGTGCGTTTTCAAATAAAGCGTATATGTGCTGGCAAGAAGCCGCGTGACGCCTTCTGCCGAATTCAGGCGATCTTCTTCTTTAATGCCAATATTAATATCCATGTCACACTCTTTCTTTTTCTCTTTCAGCCCACATATCGGCATGAATTTTTATCGTTCAAGAGGCGATTTATTTAAACTTATTCGTCCTCAAAGCACGCTAAGCTTTGACGCGCGCGGTTCACAATCAAGCGCGTGACATCTGGGCGTGAGTAATGTCCGCTCGGGTCAAAATTTTGACGCTCGCGGCGCACGAAAGCAGGATCAAGCTCAGCATAGCGTATAGCTTCCTCGTCCACTAAAGGCGGCAATACCCAACTCCCATCGGGCGCAGCAATACAAGAGCCGCCATTTGCGCCCATCTCGCCAAGACCTAGCTTAATCTCAGCCGCAAGCGGCATGTCATCGGGAACATCCTGAGCACGCATAATAGCACTTACAGAGACGCAATAGCTGCGCCCCTCCTTGGCCAATACAGGTGTTAAATCTTCTGTATTGCGCGCGTTTCCTGGCCAGCAGGCCACATGCAGGTCCTCGCCTTGGGCATACAGCGCGGCACGAGACAACGGCATCCAGTTTTCCCAGCAATTCAGTCCGCCAACGGTGAACTCACCTAAATTATGCGTTCGAAGTCCATGCCCATCACCAGGTGACCAGACGAGGCGTTCTTCATAGGTTGGCTGTAGTTTGCGGTGTGTCGAGCCAATCTCGCCCGCCTGATTAATATACACAAAACTGCAATAAAGCGAATGTCCACTACGGTCAGACGCGCGCTCTATAATGCCAAGATAGGCAGCCATATTTGCAGCTTTGAGGGCCCCGCAAACACCGTCCAAATCGCCTCGCTCAATATTGACCGCTTGATCAGAATAGAGCGCAAATAGCTCTTTTTGAGCCTCATCATTAAACTTCGCGCCGCCAGTAATATCAACCCAAAATGGGTAGCCCGGTACAAAGCCTTCTGAAAAAACAATCAATTCAGCATTTTCCTTCGCCGCGATGTTTATTGCCTCTATGACTTTCTCTAGACCGCCGTCCCTATTCATCCAAATAGGGGAGAGTTGTGGTAGTGCAATTTTAAGCATTCTATTTGTCCTTATTGGCCTCTCGTAACCCTGATTTTAGTAAACGCTAACCCTAAACCGAGACGAAATAAACACGCTTTTTCGCCATCACTCTCTTCAAAGCGTTCAGAAATATCTGCTCGTGGCATATAGAGGATGATTATGTTCAAGGCGAAAATGAAATCGAATTTACTTTCAGCTGTGGGGCAGTTCGGTAAAGAGACTGCAGGCAACATGTCGATGATTTTTGCGATTGGCCTCACGATAATGTTGGGCGCTGTTGGCGTCGCTATTGACTTAAGCGGCGTCGTCTCTGAAAAATCGCGTCTTCAAGATATTACAGATAGCGCCGTCCTAGCCGCCTCAGCTTCTGGCGAAACGGATAAGAAAAAGCTCGAAGAAGTCGTCGATGATGTTATGGCCAGCCATTCCAAAGACTACCGTGATTTCACCTATAAAATGACGCTTATTGACGAAAACATTCAAGTCGAGGCGAATGCCAAGCACGAAACAGCGATTATGGGTATGTTTGGCTATGAGACGATTAATCTTAGCACGAAGTCAGGCGCACCTGTGCCAGAGGAGCTTCCTGTACACATCTCCCTAGTTGTAGACACCACAGACTCTATGGCCGGTGACAATTTGACATCCCTGCAAAATGCCGCAGGAGAACTCATTAAGATTATCAAAAAAAGTAAGGATGCCGGCGCAAAAATGGCTGTTGTTCCTTTTGGTAATTACGTGAATGTTGGCATGGATAACCGTAACGTCGACTGGATGGATGTTCCAGCTGATTTCACAGAAACTAGGGACTGTTACATGTATAAACCCGTTAAGAGTAAGACAGGCTGCACATCCACAAGTAAGATTGGCTATAATGACGGTGTCCCTTACGATTATGAAAGCGAAGAGGGTTGCGTTTATGAATATGAGGATAATGAAGTTGAGTATTGTCCAGCCCCAAGAGATGTTCAATGGAACGGTTGTGCCGGTTCCAGAAATGAGCCTCTGAATATTTCAGCTGCAGCAAATGGCCGTACAGAAATTCCTGGTGCCATGGGCGTAAGCTGTGGCTCGGAAGTGCTCCCTCTGACTGACAACTTTAAAGGTGTTGAAGACGCGATTGATGATTTAACAACAAATGGCAACACTTACCTGCCGGCAGGAATTCTATGGGGGTGGCGCACATTGTCACCAGAAGCGCCTTATGCAAGCGCGAGTGTCTCTGATAAAACCGTTCGTGCCATTGTCTTTATGACGGACGGCGGGAACACAATGACGCAGTACGATAGAGACGGCACAGGCGACGACGCCTATCACCGTACAATTAGTCCTACAGATACTGATGGTGCCAAAAAAGCTTCAGACCGTATGGCCGCCGTGTGTGACGGCGCAAAGTCAGACGGTATAACTGTCTTTACAGTGGCCTATAAAGTTCCTGACGGCGCGGCTGGAGGAACGGCTGATCTTGAAAACTGTGCTTCCTCTAGTGCAACAGCTTTCTCAGCCGAGAACGGTAAAGAACTTGAAGCCGCGTTTAAAGATATCGGCAAAGCTCTGGCGACCGTTCGTTTAACCTATTAGACTTCGGTTTCGTCATACCTAACTATGGTGGCGCGCTTAGGACAATTTAGCGCGTTCTTCCTGACTTATTCAATTGGGTCACGCGAATTTCCGTGCTAAATTTTGTGCATGACGCGACTTGTTATTTTTGACTGCGATGGTGTGCTTGTCGATAGCGAAACTATTGCCAATCGCGTCATGGCGGAGCATATCACACGCGCGGGTTGGCGCATGAGCGGCGCTGAAAGTGAGACCCGCTTCAAAGGCCTCACCATGCGCGGCGTCATAGAACAGGTTGAGGCCTACCTTGAGCAAAGCCTGCCGCCGCGTTGGCTTGCGCGATTTGAAGAGGACTGTTTTAGCGCCTTTGCAGATGAAATTCAGCCTGTAGACGGTGTCATAGACCTTATCAGGCGCATTCACCGCGCGGGGTTAACGACATGCGTGGCCTCTCAAGGGTCACATCAAAAAATGTCAGTCACATTAAAAGCCGCAGGTCTTATTGATATGGTCGGCGCCCATGTATTTTCTGCTGCTGAAATAGGTCGACCTAAGCCTGCGCCTGATATTTTTCTTCACGCCGCCATGCGGATGAGTACCCCGCCAAAGCAATGCCTGGTGATTGAAGATAGCCCAACAGGCGTGAAAGCCGCCCTCGCAGCTGGGATGAACGTGATTGGCTATGACCCCAAAGGCGCAGGCCCAACAGCGACAAGTCAGCTTGCGCTTGATCCACGGGTGCGCATCATTCGACATATGAACGAGATTACAGAGCTCTAACTATAGACGTATAAGCGTCTGAGCGATGCAAATTGAGGCACGGTATTTTACCCCTGTTTAACAGTGCTCTTTTATTGCTATTGCGAACTCAGTTCGCTACACGCGGCTCAAATCATAACAGCGAGACTCTCATGATCCTCTCAGCCATTCCTGCGGGCGAAAACCCTCCGCAAGACATTAACGTCATCATCGAAGTCCCTCTGGGCGGTGAGCCAATAAAATACGAAATGGACAAAGCCTCAGGTGCGATGTTCGTGGATCGTTATCTCTACACCTCCATGCGCTACCCATGTAATTACGGCTTTATTCCGCATACGCTTTCTGATGATGGTGACCCGACAGATGTGCTTGTCGTTGGGCAACGCGCGCTTATGCCAGGTTCCGTTGTACGCGCCCGTCCTGTGGGTGTTTTGATGATGGAAGATGAGGCGGGCATTGACGAAAAAATCGTCGCTGTGCCACATGAAAAGCTGACACCTTATTACGATAAAATTCGCGAGCACACTGACTTGCCGCAAGTGTTGCAAGATCGTATTCCGCACTTTTTTGCGCATTATAAAGATTTGGAGCCCGATAAATGGGTTAAAATTTTGGGCTGGGACACGCGCCTAAAAGCCGAGAGCCTGATTTTGGAGGGTGTGAGAGCGGCAAAAGCTGCTGGCTAAAATAGTACACGCCGTGATATAGCCCCGCTATGGCCGCAATACTCATACACACAGCAGACCCCAAAGGCGCAGATCCGGAAACGTCTCCGGATAATCGAATCAATATTTTAGGTCTGTCTAAAGCGCAGATTAAAGTTGAACTTGAAAAAATTGGTGTTGAGCCGAAAAAATTGCGCATGCGTGCGAGTCAGATATTTCAGTGGATGTATCACCACGGCGTGACGGATTTCACGCAAATGACAAATATCGCAAAGCCCATGCAAGCAAAACTCGCAGAGCATTTCAGCCTCGCGCGGCCAGAAATTACCGAACGTCAAGTGAGTGTCGACGGGACACGCAAATATCTCATCCGCATGGCACCCGGCATAGAGGTGGAGGCCGTCTTTATTCCTGATGTGTCCAAGACGGGCGCGCTTTGTGTCTCCTCTCAAGTGGGCTGCACGCTAACCTGTAAGTTTTGCCACACAGGCACACAAAGGCTTGTACGAAACCTCACTTCGCGCGAAATTATTCTACAAATCATTGTCGCCCGAGATGACCTTGGCGAATGGCCCACCCAACAAGAAAATCGCAAGCTTACCAATATCGTATTTATGGGCATGGGCGAGCCCCTTTATAACACAGATAATGTCTGTGACGCTGTCGACTTGATGTCAGATGAAACAGGTCTGTCGATTGGACGTCGTCGTGTCACAGTTTCGACCTCTGGCGTTGTCCCAGACATTGGTCCGATGGGCGCACGCACGAATGCCATGCTCGCGATTTCACTTCATGCCGCCAATGATGTTCTACGCACACAAATCATGCCTATTAACAAAAAATATCCGCTCAAGGAGTTGATGCAGGCCTGTCGCGACTATCCTGGGCTCTCGAATGCGCGGCGTATCACATTTGAATACGTCATGCTCAAAGGCATAAATGACACGCCTAAACATGCGCGCGAGCTTATCACATTACTGCAGGGCATCCCCGCAAAAGTGAACCTGATTCCGTTTAATCCTTGGCCGGGGTCTGACTATGAATGCTCAGATTGGGAGACGATTGAGCGCTTTGGGCAGATCGTCAACAAGTCTGGCTTAGCTGCGCCAATCCGCACCCCGCGCGGGCGTGATATTCTGGCCGCCTGTGGTCAGCTTAAGTCTGAGTCAGAAAAACAACGCGCAAGTGAACGCCGCATCATTGACCGCGCAAATGAGGAAGTCACTGGCGCCTAAATAAGTTAATTACGCTCTTGATTATAAGGGCATACGCTTTGTAAGAGTGAACTGAAATCCAGACCCGTGGGGCGGTCTGCTACAATAGAGAACTATATGGAACCCGCCCTCAATAGCCTTGCCGCTGGCCTGCCTTGGTTGATTTTTTACCTCGTTGTTGTGACGGTAATCTACCTCGTGGGTATAATCATTTACACGCGTCTCACCCCTCACAAAGAGCTTGAGCTTGTGCAAGAAGGCAATATGGCGGCGGCGATTTCATTTTCTGCGCTAGTTATTGGCCTCGCCCTGCCTTTGGCCGCTTGTCTTGTAAATAAATTCGGCCTCATTGATGTGGCGATATGGGGCACGGTTAGTTTGTTTTTACAGCTCTTTTTATTTCGCGTCACAGACGCTATTTTTCGCGGCATGCCCGAACGCATTGAAGCCAATGAAGTGCCCGCCGCGACTGTGCTGGCAGCCTTTAAGCTGTCGGGATCGCTTATTCTTGCCGTTGCGATTATAGGTTAAGAGATGCGCTTTCGCATTCCTGATTGGGCGTTCTATTTTCTGATTGTCTTTTTGTTCTATATCAATGCCGTCCAAAGCACGCCTGAACTTGAGGGCAGTGTCCCGCCTCCTGACCTCGGCCCGATGATGCCCGCAGAAAGCCCGCGTGATACTACTGTGCTTGTCGAGATGGAGGCTCCTGCCTCTGGCATTGGAACAGCCTTTGCTGTTGACCGCTCTGGCACTTGGCTGACGGCACGTCACGTAATTGATAGCTGTGATCAAGTCGGACTTAATCTCGGCGGCGGCAAGCTGATTAAAACGTCTGCGCAAGTTTCCAAAAATACAGATATTGGTGTTTTAAAAACAAAATGGACGCGCGACCCACTGCCTTCGGATTTAAGCTCTCAGCGCCGCATTGGTGAGCGCGGATATTTTTTCGGTTTTCCGCAAGGCAGGCCAGGCGAAGCCGTCGCGTCGCTTCTAGGGCGTCACCGTCTTATGGTGCGCGGGCGCTACCGCACAGAAGAAGCCATTCTAGCCTGGACAGAAGTCGGTCGCACACGTGGCTTAAAAGGTTCACTTGGCGGCATGAGCGGCGGGCCTGTGCTCGATAGTGACGGCGAAGTTATCGGTATAGTCGCGGCCGAAAGCCCGCGCCGCGGACGGATATACTCCGTCGCGCCGCGCTCTCTGGGAGCCGTTTTACCCCTGCGTGTAACTGACGGCGCTGACCCGATTACAGATGTGAGCTACGGCCTTGAAGCAGACCGCATGCGGCGCGAGCGGCGTATTGCGCAAGTCATTTGTGTTGTGAATTAACTCCGCCTATTCAAGCCTATGACCTATGAGCGTTTAAAACGGAAATGGCGATTATTTCTCTCGGATAGAGCGCGTTGGCGTAGAGACTTACGCATTTTTACGTCTATCTTGCGCGGGCTTATTTTCATTGTCATCATAGCCACGCTTAGCCTTTTTGCTGACCGTAATATCCCCTCCCAACATTTGCCGTGGCGACAGCTTAACCCTGACGCGCCCTTAGGCTTATCAAGCAAAATGCAGTTGATGCGCGTCTCGCTTTCACCGTCTTCAACTTGTATGGCGCTCGCCAGAGACGCTGCGCAGATGAGTTCCATTCCCGCCGACCCACTTGATGGTGACGGGCCCTGTGGGTGGGAGGTGGCACGGCTGATGTACGGGTCCGAGGACATTGCCTTCGCGCCAGGTGAAGCGACACTGCAATGCCCGCTCGCGGTTGGCCAGTATATGTGGCTACGTGAAGTGAGTGCGGCGGCCCAAACCCATCTTGGGAGCGAGGTCTCAAAACTTCACCATGCGGGGAGTTATAATTGCCGACGGCAACGCGGTAATGGCTCGAGTGCGTGGTCAGAACATGCCTTTGCCAATGCGCTTGATGTGACTGGATTTACGCTCGCTGATGGGCGCGTGATTTCTGTGCTGAAAGATTGGGACGGAGAGAGAGAAAGACAAAAGTTCTTACGCGAAGTCCGCGACGCAGGCTGCAAAATTTTTCGTGTGACTCTCAGCCCCGATTATAATGCCGCCCATCGCGACCATTTTCATTTTGACATGGGGCCATATTCAAGCTGTCGTTAGGCGGGAACTATGCTTTTTTCGTCGTAGCGAACTTCAACAGTTGCGTGATCTAAGTGAAACTGCTCAGACAAACGCGACTTGATATCAGCGCGTACTTTTTCTTGGTTCGTGTCAAGCGATACCACTGCCTCTAGCGTGACCATGGATGCTCTGCGCGACAGAGACCACGCATGGAAATGCTGTACATCATTAAGCTCTGGTATATTTTCCATTAAGTCTTTGCGAATGACGCGGCGGTCTACGCCGTTAGGCGCGCCTTGCAAAAGAATATGGCCGCTCTCTTTGACAAGTCGCCACGCGCTGACCGTAATGAGAAGCGCGACGAGGACAGAGAGTAGTGGATCAATTAGCATCCAACCAGTTTTCATAATAATGAGCGCCGCCGCAATCGCAGCCACAGACCCAAGCAAATCACCCAAAACATGAAGCACGGCGCCGCGAATATTAAGATTGCCGCGTTCCGCGCCCATTAATATCCAAAACACGAGCAGATTTATAACTAGCCCACCAATAGCGATATAGAGCATGGTACCTGCCAGCACCTCATTTGGCGCGCGGAAACGTTGCACCGCTTCAATGACAATCCAAATGGCAATGGCGATAAGCGTAAGCCCGTTGACAAAAGCGCTGAGGATTTGAAAGCGCTCAAACCCAAATGTATGACGCCAAGTGGCTGGGCGGCGCGCAATAGCAAAGCCAAACCACGCAAGCGCCAGCGCTCCAAAGTCTGTCAGCATATGCCCTGCATCAGCCAGCAGCGCGAGAGAGCCAGAGATGATCCCCCCGATAACCTCGGCAATCATGAAGAGGCCCGTCAAAATAGCGGCAATCGCGAGCCGTCCTTGGCTCCGCCCATCTACATGGTTGTGATCATCAAAATTATGGTCGGGCAAGCCCTCACCTTTACTGTGGGCATGAGTATGATGATGTGAATGATGCAAACCCATGACACTATTATGCCAAATATCGGTCTGAATAACAGAGGCATCTTTGACAAACTCGCGCGCTTACGCCTCCCATCGCATGTTTTGCGCTTTAAGCGCTTTCTAACCTTTGTTTGCTATAGGCACGCATATGATAGCGACAGGCACAAATGGTGGTACAGCAGGTGGACGAGACGGTAGACGTCCATCCTCTCTTGCGCCGCTCTCTTATAGCGTGAAACGTCCAGGCGAGTTAACCTTGCCAGAGCGGCGTGAGTGGTCACGACTGCGCGCGGCTAACCCTGCACTTTATAGCCCGTATTTTGACCCCGCCTATTGCGATCACGTCGCGGCTTTGCGCGAGGATTGCTACGTGATTATCGCTAAACGTGACACTGAGATTGTTGGGTTTTTACCTTACCAAAGCGCAGGCCGTTTCGCCGCCCCAATTGGCGCACCGATGACGGATTATCACGGCGTGATTAAGGCAGCTAATGAGCCGTTATGTTTGCATAAAATGCTCAAAGCTGCTGGACTAGGCGTTTATAATTTTGGGTCACTTGTCGGTATAAATGCAGATAAGATACCGCCCTCTATGACCCTACGCGGGCAGCATGAAGCTGCTGTGATGGATGTTAGCCAAGGCGCGGACGCTTGGCGCGAGGGACGCGATGGTAGCTATCGCCGCAGTCTGAAATCACTTCGCCGCCGCATTCGTAAGTCTGAGTCTGAGCATGGCGAGCGCCGTTTTATATATAACTGCAAAGACAAATCCGTTTTTGACACTCTGATGCAATGGAAGCGCGCACAATTTGAAACAACAGGCAAATATGATGTGCTATCATCTGATTGGACCCTACCCCTGCTTAAGCGCCTGTGGGAGGCGCCAAGCCATGAACTGCATTGTGATATGCACGCGCTCTATTTCGGTGACACGCTTGTGGCCGTTGATTTTGGACTGACCGATGGCGACACCTATCACAGCTGGATTGTGGCTTATGACGGCGACTTCGCACCCTACTCTCCAGGTATTCAACTACTCGAAGGTCTTATCGATGCGGCAGGAGATTTAGGTTACGCAAAGATTGATCTCGGCGCAGGCACGGATGGTTATAAGAAAAACTACAGCACCGACCCAATTGAGGTCAGCTCAGGCTTTGTTGCGGTGCAAGGCGCAGCGGGGAGATTTATCTCGATTTACGGCAAGGCAGAAAATTTTGGCGAACGAAAGCTCTCGGATCTGCCTGGAAAATTAAGGCGCAGGTATACGCAAATTGCCAATTGCGACCCCAGTTTTTCGGGACGCGCGAAAGCTATGGCACATGCCGTTTTGAACCAGAAATGAAGATTAAAAAAAACCCGCCATTGAGGCGGGGTTTATCATTACCATATGCGGACACGTTTCTCTGGTGGCACATAAAGCGCGTCCCCTGGCTGCACATTAAACGCTTCATACCACGCGTCGAAATTCCGCACGATACCATTTGCACGAAATTCACCTGGGCTGTGGGGGCCGTTTTTGACTTGCGTACGCAAAGCCTCTTCACGGAACTTACGTTGCCAAATTTGGCCATAAGCGAGGAAGAAACGCTGGTCACCCGTCAGCCCGTCAATCACGGGGGCTTCTTTACCGCCAAGCGAGCGACGATAAGCTTTATAGGCCATGGTGATCCCTGTCAGATCACCAATATTCTCACCCAGGGTGAGTTTTCCATTGAGATTAAGGCCAGGCAGCGGCTCGAACTCGCTATATTGAGCTGCGAGCATATTAGCGCGCGCTTCATAGGCTTTGCCGTCCTCTAGCGTCCACCAATCGCGCTGCTCGCCATTGCCGTCCGTTTTGCGGCCTTGATCGTCAAATCCGTGCCCCATTTCGTGACCAATCACCGCGCCGATACCACCATAATTTACAGCTGGGTCCGCGTTAGGATCAAAGAAAGGCGCTTGCAGAATTGCTGCTGGAAAGACGATTTCATTAAGCGAGGGGCGGTAATAAGCGTTCACCGTCTGCGGATTCATCCCCCACTCCCCGCGATCAATAGGACCGCCAAGCTTGGAAATCATATCGTTCCATTGCCATGCATTGGCAGATTTTATCGTCCCAATCAGGTCATTACGATCGACCTCAAGCGAGCTGTAATCTGTCCATTCATCAGGATAGCCGATTTTGGGATTAAACTTTGCGAGTTTATCTTGGGCCTCGACTTTCGTCTCTTCACCCATCCACTCGAGACCCTCAATACCTTCCTTAAAAGCGGCGCGCAGGTTCTCGATCAAGTCGTCCATTTTCGCTTTACTGTCAGGCGGGAAATATTTCTCAACATAGACCTTGCCAACCATCTCGCCCATAAATCCATCAATCTGGCCGACGCCGCGTTTCCAACGGTCACGTTGCTCTTTGGTGCCGCGCAGGGCTGTACCGTAAAAATCAAAGCGCGCCTGATCTATTTCACTTGGAAGGTAAGGTGCCATATTTCCAATGTAATTGGCGAGCATATAGTCACGCAGCACATCCAGATCTGTTTCGCCGAAAGTCTTTGAGACGCCTTGAATGGCGTCGTTTTGGCGTAATATGAAGTATTTTTGGTCATCCAATCCTGAGGATTTTAACATCGCGTCCCATGGAAATCCTGGAGCGTAATCATTCAAATCTTCACGGCTAAACTTATTATATGTCAGGCTACGGTTGCGTGATTTTTGATTGGTCCAATGCGACTCAGCCATAGCCGTTTCAAACGCCATCACGGCCTCGGCCCGTGCGCGCGGGTTTTCACGGCCAGCGAACGTCAGCATGTCTTCAAGATAATCAACATAGGCCGCGCGCAGCGTATCGGCTTTTTCACCTTCGTCGAAATAATAGTCGCGATTGGGCATGCCGAGCCCGCTTTGGCTCATGTAGAAAATATAATTCTCGATATCTTTGACATCGACATCAACCCAACCGCCAACAGGGGCGCGTAGAGACATCGTCGGGTCACCCATAAGGGCGGCGGCTTCGGCGCGCGAACTAACATCAGAAATACGTTTTAGGTCCGCTTTAATGGGCTCAAGTCCCGCCGCGTTGATCGCGTCTTGGTCCATGAAGGCGGCGTAGAAATCGCCAATTTTTTGTTCTTCTGATCCCTTAGGCGCGTTCTTTGCGGCGGCCGCTTCGATAATACTTTTGACGCGGTCGTTAGACAGATCACCCAACACATTGAAGCTGCCGTAATTGGATTTATCGGCGGGGATTTCTGTATTTTTCAGCCACGTACCGTTGACGTAGCGGAAGAAATCATCGCCAGGCTTGACGCTTTTGTCCATATTCTCAAGTGCCACACCAAAGCTGCCGAGCTTGGGCATTGTCACAGCCGCCTCTTTTTTCGCCTCGGTATGAGCCGCGTCATTTGGCGCGCAGGCGGCAAGTGAAAGTGTGAGCGCCAAACAACTGGCGCTTAAAAGATGTTTAAATGTCATGGTAAAGTCCCTTATTATTATAGTCTCAATTTATTCGGCAGGTACGGCGCCTTGCCCAGAAGGTAGCGGGGTCGATACTGGCTCATCAAGCTCAATTTCGTCCAGCGCCAAAGTTATATTAGGGTCGTAAGTTGACCCCAACTTTGGCTGTTTTTCACCCGTCCATAACCCTTTGAAGAAACGGCCCACATCCACACCCATGGCGAACATGGCGGGCACGAGGAATAGGGTCAGGAAGAAGTCAAACAACACACCAAAGGCAAGCGCGACCACAAGCGGTTTTAAAAACTCGGCTTGTGACGAGCGTTCGGCGAGCATTGGCAAAATGCCCACAAAGGTCGTAAGAGACGTTAGCAAAATTGGACGGAAACGCGCCACACAGGCATCGACCATAGATTGATATGCGCCAATGCCGCGTGACCGCAGACGGTTCACATAATCAATCAACACCAGATTATCATTAATCGCCACCCCGGCCGCCGCAAAGAAACCAAAGATGGACATGATAGAGACGGGAATTCCCGTCAGAATAGCGCCTGCTACCATGCCAACATAGGCAAAGGGAATGGCCACAAGAATGAGAAGCGGTTGGCTATAGCTCTTAAACGCAATGGCGAGCATCATATACATAACCACCAGTACAATCAGACCGTATGAGATAAGCTCATTAAACTGTCGTTTTTGCTCCTCGTCTTGACCGACCAAAATACGCTCTGCATCTGGGAAGCGGATATTCCACTCTGGCAGAAAATTCTCTTCCAAATCAGACATGATTTCTTGGCGCACTTCAGGACCGCCGCGGACAACAGCACCTGTATAGGCGACTTGTTTACGGTCGCGACGATTAATGCGCGTCACGCCTGGGGCGAAAGTCACATCAGCAACTTCGTAAAGGGGCACCTCGACACCAGAGGGCGTGCGGATGCGCAAATTTCTAAGCGTATCAATGCTTTCGCGCGCCTCTTTTGGATAGCGCACAACAACGCGCACATCTTCGCCGTTACGCGGTAGGCGTTGCACTTCACGGCCAAAGAAAGCTTCGCGTACTTGTTGAGACACGGTGGCGAGCGTAATGCCGAGCGACTGCGCGCCAGGCTTTAGCTCAAACTGCATTTCTTGGGCCGAGCTTTCAAAATTATCCCACGTGCGCGCAACACCTGAATAGGTATCAAATTGTGCTTTGAGATCTTCAATCGCGAGACGCAATGTCTCTGATTGTTTCGCGCCAACTCCAAAGAAGAGGCCACGTCCGCCGCCGCCGCTACCACCAGCATTGATTGACACGCGATAAGCATCTGGAAACTCTCCGAGATAGCTTTCAAACTTTTCCTCAATCATTTTATTCGTGACGGTTGTGCGTTTTTCCAGTGGGGCAAGACCCATAAACGCTTGCACGCGGTTTTGCGCCGCAAAACTACCCGGGCTTGGGATGACTACATAATCCACGCCAAAGTCTTCTTTCGCATTTGCGTTCAACTCAGCCGCTGCCTTGGCGAGTTGTTCTTGAGCTTGCGACAGACGCGAAAACGGCGTGCCTTCGGGGAAAGATATGTTGACCTGCATCATGTCGCCCGCAACATTTCCGTCAGGACTCCATTTGGCATAGCCGTATTTCATTGCTCCAAATGAGAGGATAAACAGCGCGATAAATGTTGAAAACGTCGCATAACGGTAGCGAATACAAAACGCCGCCACAGGACGAAAATACCGTTCTGAAAAATTCACAAGGCTTTGCGAAATCTTCTCTTGTAGTGCCAGTATACGGTTGGGGGAATTTTTATCGACAGGCTTAAGATGACCCAAATGCGCCGGCAAGATAAAGAAGGCTTCAATCAAAGAGAATATAAGCGCCGCCACAACAACAAAGGTAATTTGTGACGTAATCGTCACCGCCGATACGCTCAGCAGCGCCCAAGGTGTAAAAGCCAGCATTGTTGTCAACACTGCAAAGAAGACGGGCTTTGCGACCATATTTGCGCCCGCAATCGCGCCGCGCTGACCTGCCACCCCGTTCTCGACATGCAAGTGAATAGACTCGCCGACAACAATGGCGTCATCCACAATAATCCCGATAACGAGCAAAAAGGCGAAGACCGAGAAGATATTAAAGGTGATGCCCATAACGGGCGCAATTGCCAGCGCGCCAGTAAAGGCGGTCAAAATACCAATGCTCACCCAAAAGGCGACTTTGGGGCGCAAGAAGAGGCAAAGAAAGACGAGCACAAGCCCCATACCCAAAAGGGCGTTTGAGAAAATAAGCGCCATCATACCGCCAAAGCCGTCGGCCATATTCGCCCACATTTCGAGCTGAATACCAGGCGGCAGTGTCTCATTGCGCTCTTCTATATATTTCTCAAAGGCTTTGCCCGAGCGTGTGATATTAGCTTTCTCGGGCGACAGCACACGCAAGAACATGGCAGGCTTGCCTTTATATTCTGAGTAGAAATCAAAGTCTTGAAAGCCATCAATGACACGCGCGATATCTTTAACGCGGACCGTACCGCCGTTCGCGCTTTGACGAATAATAATATCTTCAAATTCAGATTTACTATTGGCAAGATTACGTGTCCTGAGTTGCAAGCTGCCTGCAGAGGTTCGCACTTCGCCTGAAGATGAATTAAGTGATGTCGCCGCAATTTCACGCGCCACATCTGAGAAGGTGAGATTAAAGCGGCGCAAATCCGTTTCAGAAATTTCGATTGTTATTTCTTCATCGAGCTTGGTGATCATTTGGGTCAGCTCACCCCCTGGCAATTTTGCCATTTCTTTCTCGATATCCACGGCAAGGCGTTGCAACTCTTTACGGTCTGTGCCCTCTTCGCCGTAAAGCGCCATATACATATAATCTATTTCAAAATCACCGCGCCGTGTTGTGAGGCGGAATGCATCAGGCGGCAGATTATTAATGCCGTCCACGCGGGCCTTGACCTCATCAAGCACACGGTCAAAGTCCGCTGTCACTAAGACGTGTACAGTGACTGTACCGCTGCCCTCGCGCGCGCGTGCTTCGATGTAATTGACGCCATCAATGCCCTCAATAGATTGCTCAATCCGCGAGATGATTTGTTCTTGGATATCACTAGGTGACGCACCCAGCCATGAACCAGATACGCTAATCGTCGTGACTTTAGGCGCAGGGACAAATTCACGTTCAAGTTTGAAAAATCCAAATATCCCCATAAGGAAAATCGCCACCATCAAAAGATTGGCTGCGATTGAGTTTTTGACCCACCAAGAAATTAAGCTTTTCATGGTTTGCTTCCTTCCGCTTTGGCGCTGGTTTTTTCGCCGTCGTCTTTCTTCTTATCAGACGTGCCGTCCTCTTTTTTGGCATCGTCTTTTTTAGAGCGAGAGAAAAAGCCTTTCTTCTTGGGTTTTTCTGTTTCGGCCTTTTTCTCGTCTTCTTCTTTTTTCTTCATCCAATCGGGCTTAGGCGGCTCAATAAGGATTTTTGTCGGGTCATTGGCATCTAGCACTTTAAATTTGAGAGAGATTTGTGACTTCTCAAGCGGAGAGATAATGACAAGCTCGCCTGGCTCAACACCGCTTGCGATGACAGCACGCTCAGCATTAGTATCCAGCACTACTGCGTCGCGTGACTGCGCTTCGCCTTTATCATCGACAACATAGACCTTATCTTCGGGACGCAAGCTATCGCGGGGAATGACAATGGCGTCTTCCAATGTTTGACCTAAAATTTCAGCTTCAACGAAAAGCCCAGGCGGTAAGGGGAAACCGTCGTCTGACATGCCTTTGCCAAACGGATCTTTGACTTCGGCAATAGCAGAAATTGTCCGTGTTTGCGGATCAAATACACCGCCAGTCCGTACAATCTTACCCGCCCACTCGCGCCGCTTACCCGCAATCACAGCAGATAGGGTCACGTCGAGTTTGGCTGATTTATCTGTGGCGCTCATTGAAACAGGTAGAGCGAGGCGCGTGAGATCCGCATCATTAATTGAGAGCGGCACTTCAATAGACTCGGTTGAGAAAATCTGCGCAAGGCGCGTTCCGGGTCCCACAAATTGTCCGATATCGGCAAATCGCTCACTAATGCGGCCATTAAACGGCGCGCGAACGATTGTACGACTTAATTGTAGCTTGGCATTATCAAGGTCAGCTCGCGCAGATTTTAGGCTAGCTTCCGCTTCGGCGAGTTGTGGCTTACGGAGAGTCAGCGCTGACGCCTGACCCCCGCGGCCGAGATCTTCCCAGTCTTCTGCAGCTATCTGGCCTTCGGCTTTTTCGCGCACAACGACTTGTTCCGCCCGCGCGACAGCGGCTTCCGCACGCAGCACAGCCACTTCATAATCCGCCTTTTCAAGACGGAGCAATACATCGCCCTTGGAGAACTGTCCGCCTGCCACAAATTGCGGGGAAACATAAATAATTTTCCCGCCGACTTGGGGCGACATATCAACTTGGGTACGGGGCCGCGTTTGACCTTGCACAACAACATCCAGCACAACGGTTTCGAGGTAAGCGGGCACCGCCATGACGGCCAAAGTGGGGTCTCGGCGCTTTTGAACTTCAGGCTTTTTCTTGCCCGCTTGCATGGCGGCAAGACCAATAAAGGCAAAGACGAAAATAAGAATAGGCACCAAAATAACGAGCGCCTTACGCAACAAACCTCGCTTCTTAACGGGGGCGGTTTCAAATGTGGCTGTATCTGTACTCATGATACTCTCTCAAGTCATTGGCGAGCGTTACGCTTCACCTTTTATTTACACGACCGCGACTTAAACTGACAGGCTTAAGGCGCGGCAAGATTTTGGTCCCATTTAGGGCAAGCTTTGTGTGCCTGTGTTTTGCTGAGCAATTTGCCCAATTGGTAATTGCGCAGATTGGGTGATATCCCCACCCCCCAAAGCGACATGCAAACGCACGCGATTGGCAAGACGTTCTTTACGCGCGCTAATTAACTGGCTTTCCGCATTGAGACGACGGGTTTGACTATCAAGCAATTGCAAAATTGTTGTCAGACCCTCTGTATAGCGGAGCTCGAGACGCTCTTCGGCTTTCACAGCCTCTTCTAAGGAAACACGCAACGCCGCTTCACGCTCCGCCAGACGTTCGTCCGCGTCGAGAGCGTTCTCAACCTCAAGATAAGCCTGCAAAGCCGTGCCTGCATAGCCCTCGAGTTGTTGGCGCAGGATTTCCTTTTGCTGTACAATATTGGCCTTGAGACGCCCGCCTTGGAAAATCGGCGCGGTTAGCCCGCCAGCGATATCGGCGACAAGACGGTCAAGATCAAAAATATTATTCAGCGCAGAGCCGCTTAAATTCGCGCCGCCGTTAAAGGAAAGGCTAGGAAGTAACGCTTTACGCGCGACATCAACTTGCAAACCTGCCGCCTGCATACGACGCTCAGCCGCGAGCAAATCTGGACGGTGACGCAGCACATAGGCTGGACCACCCGCGCCGCTGAGCTCTGGCAGACGCGGCAAGTCGGCTGAGGCCGCAAGGCTTTCATCAGGATATTCACGCAGCAGGACTTCCAGACTTCTGGCGAGAGCAGATTGTCTTTGTTTACGACTAGCCTGCACCGCTTTGGCATTGGCGAGGGCGGATCGCGCGAGGCGCACATCAGAGGAACCTGTCACGCCGCCTTCAAAACGGCGTGTAGTGAGGCGCAACGCGCGTTCTTGGGTTTCAACTTCGCGCTCTGAAAGCTCTGAGAGGAGCCGCGCTTCAATAAGGTCAAACCAGTTTTGTGTCACGCGCGCAGCAATGGCGAGGCGTACGCCCGCATAATCAGCATTGCTCGCACCTGCTTCTAAGGCTGAGCTTTCAACGCCGTCGCGAATACGACCCCAAAGATCATATTCCCAACTCGCATTCACGCCGCCGCCAAGACCCGTTTGGCCAGAGCTGACACCACCGCCAAGATCAAATAGCGCCGGGTTAAAGTCGCCGCCCACATCAGGCACAACAGCCGCATCTGGACTGTCGATGAGATTACCAATGTTTTCACTGCGCGACACGCGACCGCTTGCGCTGATGCTTGGCAGCAGATTGGCTTCTGAGATGTCAAGACGCGCGAGGGCGGCGCGGTAGCGTGCTTCAGCTTGGCGGACATCGCTATTGGCCGCGAGCGCACGTGCCACTAGACCGTCAAGCACAGGGTCAGAGAACCCAGCGACCCAATCCGTTTTCGGAAGATCTGATGGCGCAGCCTCAACCCAAGTCGTGTTGGGCGCTTGCCCCGCTATGCCCGCAGGCGAGGCAGGCACGTCAGCGGCGACAACGGTCGCGTCTGGTCGAATTTTACCTAAGGTCGCGCAACCAGACAGCATAATGGACGTCATGAACGCCGCTGAAAGCATCATTGAGGGTTTTGCGCCACGCGACGACATATGCATCTTGGATATGTAAGTCATCATGTGAGACATATTCTAGCCTCTCTCCCGTAAGGTCAGTCCAGTATAGCAACGCGGTTTATCGTAGGCGTTTTTTCACCTGTTAGCCGAAATTATTAGTGAAAGTCAACTAATTATTATTGAAAAACAATAAGAATTCGTATCATAACCAATATTTAGCTACTCTATTGAGCTTTTGAGGATTGGTCATGATAATTTCTTGTCATAATTGAACAGCTCAATTAGACGCGGTGTGTGAGTTAAGAATGTCAGACGTCATATTTTTACCATTTGATTGTGAAATAGGAGCCTTATCTTGGACGCAGTGCCAGACAAATTGACAAAATTAACCAGCTTTGACCGCGCAATTCTATGTCTGCTAGGACTGTTAATTATTTTTGGCTTAGGCGCAGTCCTCAATGCCCCTTTTTTACCGATTTTTTTAGCGGCGGTATTGTTTTCAGTTTCTGTGACTATTTACGGAAGAATGGAGCGTATTCGCGATTTACCTGATCGTTCCGGGCAGGCGTCGGAAGCAGACGGCGGAATTTTCAATCAACGCGCGATTGCCGATAATCTGTCTGAGCCCGTTTGGATTGTAAACTCTCGCGAACAAATCATTTACGCCAATAATGCCGCGACCGCCCTTTTTGGTAAAACGCCTTTTGGACGACGTCTCGCAACCACTCTGCGAGATCCTGGGGTGACTGAACTTGTAAAAACAGTACTCGCGGGGGAGGTCGCAGATGCCGTGGATTACCACTCCAGCGTGCCTGTGGACCTTCACCTGCGCGTGACCGCCACTGCAATTGACGTGCAAAGCACTGAGAATGATAGTCCACCGCGCCGTTTTGCGATGTTGGTCTTTTATGATGTAACTGACCTCGTGAAATTTGCCCTCACCCAAGGTGATTTTCTCGCCAATGCCTCACATGAGTTAAAAACACCCGTCGCGTCTCTTCTAGGCTATATCGAAACACTTCGCGGGCATGCTAAAGACGACCCAGAGGCGCGCGAAAAGTTTCTGGGCATAATGCAGGCACAAGCCGAACGCATGCAGCGCCTGATTAGCGATCTTCTCTCCTTGCGCCAAATTGAACAAAGCGAGCATATCGCCCCAAGTGCTGCCGCAGATATTGACGCCGTAATTGAAGTGGCGATTGATACGATGTCTCCTCTGGCTCAAACGCGCGGCGTAACCGTCCGTAAGACAGGATTGAAAACACTTCAGGTAAAAGGTGATCAAGACGAGCTTGTGCAGCTTTGCCTGAACATCATAAACAATGCGGTAAAGATGACTCCAAAGGGTGGAGAGGTCAGTATTGATGTAAACACAACGCAGCAGTGGCGGGCCCAAGATTTTATGGGACCGCATAAAGACGACCTCTCCGACTCCCTCGTCAAAAATCGGCAAATTGTGACACCGCAACCTTCCGAGCTAGGATATGCGCTTATGCGGTTTAAAGATAATGGCCCAGGCTTTGCGCCTCAACATATCCCACGTCTTGGCGAGCGCTTTTACCGTATTGCGGGTGACAGAAGCTCTAAAGACAAGGGGACGGGATTGGGGCTCGCAATTGTAAAACATATTGTGCTGCGCCACCGCGGCGGACTCTTAGTTTCAAGCACAGGCACGCAGTCACTCTCAGAAACTCTTCTGATGGAGAGCTTAACAGACACACCGCATATAGGTGAAAAAACTAATGGCGAACTGAATGCCATCGAAACAGGGACTGAGTTCACAGTCATCTTGCCTTTAAAAAAATAGCTTTCGTAAAACTGTCATAATGATGGTATAGGCTAAATTCATATGAAATTTACGCGGACGTGAAAGGTCTAAAATGCAACAACATGCAGATCACATTGTGCAAGGGTATGACGAAGACTTAAACACGCTTACAAACGCACTGTCCCAAATGGGCGGGCAAGTCGAGAGCATGATTGTCGATGCTGTGCGTGCTATAAAAAAGCGTGATTCCAATCTTGCAAAAGAAGTTATTGAGCGTGACGCCATTGTAAATGCTCTCCAAGAACAGATTGATGCGGATGCTTTGCGCATGTTAGCTCTGCGCCACCCCATGGCGGCTGACCTACGCCGCGTTGTCGGGGCTATTCGCGCAGCTAATGATTTGGAACGCATTGGTGATTTGGCCGAAGGCATAGCGCGACGCGCCATGACAATTAACCAATCAGAAAAACTAGGTCTCTCGAGTGGTGTCGCGCGCATGGGTAAACTCGTCAAAGCGCAACTTAAGTCCGCGCTAGATGCGTTACTTAATGAAGACGCAGATCAAGCTGTAGATGTCTGGCTGCAAGACCAAGATGTTGACGCGCTCTATGCGTCGCTCTTTCGCGAACTTCTGACATATATGATGGAAGATCACCGCAATATTCAAGCCTGTACAGGTTTGCTATTTGTGGCGAAAAACCTCGAACGCGTCGGCGACCATGCCACTAATATTGCTGAGATTGTTTACTTCTCCGTTCATGGCCGCTCACTTGTGCCCGAAGCGCTGCAACAGGCTGACGCGGACAGCTAAGCCACCAAAGGATATGGCGTGAAACCTTATGTATTGGTGATAGAGGACGAAGACGCCATCCTCACGCTTCTTGAGTATAATTTTCAAAAAGAGGGCTATGAAGTCGGCCTCGCCACTGACGGTGAGATGGGACTTTTGATGGCGTCGGAACGCACGCCTGATTTCATTATATGCGATTGGATGATGCCCAAACTTTCGGGTGTTGAAGTCTGTCGCCGCCTGCGCCGCCGTGACGAAACCCGCGCTACACCTATCATTATGTTGACGGCACGCGGCGAAGAAACGGATAAAGTCACAGGCCTAGATTTCGGCGCCGATGATTACATCGTTAAACCCTTTTCTATGCCTGAACTGCTCGCACGCGTGCGAGCCATATTACGCCGCTCTGCGCCGACCCTGCTTAAAGATGTTATTCGACACGGCACGCTTGAAATCGATCTCAAAGCCGTACGCGTAAAATATGCGGGGTCTGAGCTACATCTCGGACCAACCGAGTTTCGTCTACTTGAGCATTTTATGCGCTCACCTGGCCGTGTCTTTTCTCGCGAACAACTACTGGACAAAGTATGGGGACGCGACATCTATGTAGAAGCGCGCACAGTAGACGTTCATATTGGACGGCTTCGCAAGGCGCTAAAATCGACAGGCGGTGTAGACCCTATCCGAACGGTACGTTCGGCGGGTTATGCATTTGAGACGTCTGCACTTAAAGAGTAAACACGCAGGCAATCAATTACCTCGGCGCACGTTTCGCTAAAATACGCTGCAAAGTTCTGCGGTGCATATTCAGGCGACGCGCCGTTTCAGACACGTTTTTCCCACAAAGCTCATAGACGCGCTGAATATGCTCCCACCGCACGCGGTCTGCTGACATGGGGTTTTCGGGCGGCTCTGGTGCGTCTGACCCAGACGCGAGTAAGGCTTTACACACATCATCCGCATCAGCAGGCTTGGCGAGATAATCCACAGCACCGCGTTTAATTGCAGAGACAGCGGTCGCAAGATTGCCGTAACCTGTGAGCAGCACGACCTTACAGTCATCGCGTTTACTACGCACATAGTCGACCATATCGAGACCATTTCCGTCCTCAAGCCGCATATCAAGTACGGCAAAAGCAGGTGATGCACTCGCAAGGTGAGCGCGCGCTTCGGAAATAGATTCGACTGTCGTGACAGAAAATCCGCGCTGCTCCATCGCGCGACCAAGGCGCGTGCGGAATGGACCGTCATCATCTAAGATCATCAGGCTTGCGTCCTCGGGGATGGCGTATTCTGTCTGGGGCATCGTTTACTCCTTTACACAAGATATGGGAATGAATGTTCCCGACACAACGTGCATATATGCATTGCTCTTATGCTGTTCTATTTTACGTCTTAAAGGGCGCCATTGGATTGGTAGAGTGAAACAGAGTACCAGTCCCTGATGATTTACTTTGGTCTATGAGGAGACTAAAGCACGGCCATGACAGTTCTCATTACAGGTGCAGCAGGCTTCATCGGCTACCACACGGCGAAGCAGTTATTGACAAAAGGTGAGGCTGTTGTGGGTGTTGATAATTTCAACAGCTATTACGACCCCGCTCTTAAGCATGCGAGGCTGTCTGACCTTGAGGCTTTTGCCAAAGACAGCGACGCGGTACTGACATTTGAGCGGCTTGATATCGCCGACACTGACGCGCTTTTGCACCTCTTCGCACGGGTCAAGCCGACACGCGTCATACATCTCGCGGCCCAAGCGGGCGTGCGCTACAGCCTCGAAAACCCGCTCGCCTATGTACATTCAAATATTATTGGGTTTACGAACATACTTGAGGCTTGCCGGCAAAATGATGTGAAGCATCTCTGTTACGCTTCAACTTCAAGCGTTTACGGCGCGAACCGCGAAATGCCGTTCTCGGAGACGCATGGCGTGAACCATCCCGTGCAGTTTTACGCCGCCACCAAGCGCGCTAACGAGCTTATGGCTCATAGTTACAGTCATATTTACCGCCTGCCGACGACGGGCTTGAGATTCTTTACTGTCTACGGTCCGTGGGGACGACCTGATATGGCGCCCTGGCTTTTTACAAAAAATATCATAGAAGGTGCGCCAATTAAGGTTTTCAACAATGGTCGTCATTCGCGCGACTTCACTTATGTCAAAGACATTGCCGACGCCCTTATCGCTGTGAGCGAACATCCCGCCGCACCAGACCCATATTGGGACCCAAAGGCCCCTGCCCCCAACAGCTCGAATGCGCCATTTCGGGTCTATAATATTGGCCATGGCAAACCGACTGCATTGTCTGAATTTATAATCGAGATTGAACGCGCGACAGGGCGCAAGGCTGAGAAAATTCTTCTGCCACTGCAAAAAGGCGATGTGGAGGACACATATGCTGATACGAGCGCGCTTGAAAGCCTCATCGGTATGCGACCTCAAACGCCCCTACGGGACGGGATTAAGGCCTTTGTTGACTGGTATAAACGTCACAATAGCCGAGATTCGGCATGATAATTGCTAGTTTTAAACGCTAAACTCATATAATCAAACATCATAGTATCGGCACAACACCGCCCACAATACAAAGGCCCTTGAGACAGTTTTATGGCTTCCTTGCTTCCCCGAATTTATCGCGCCGCGCAACTTGGATTATTATTCTCCGACAGCGCAAAGACCTATGGGGTTCGTCTGTGCGGGCCAAGATTTGACGCAACCTACCACATGATTGTTCGAGAAAATTATGGTGACTTTGTAATGGAAAGTTTGCGCGCAGCGGACCCATCTTTGACGTTTCTCGACATTGGTGCGAACATTGGTTTGTTTTCTTGCGCTCTCTACACCCATTTTGAAGGCAAAGTTCATTGTTTTGAACCTAATCCCGAAACCTTTTACTATTTACAACAAAACCTGATGATAAATGGGGCAGAAAATGCACGCGCGTGGTGCGCCGGTGTTTATGATAGTGAAGATGTTTCAGCCACCCTTAACCGCGCCGCCCATAGGAGCGGAGCGGCTTCTATGGTCAATCAATATGACGCGTCTGGAACACGCATCTCATTATTAAGACCTCACGACCTTTCAAATATCGTGCAACCAAAAGCACGTTTTTGCATAAAAGTTGATGTTGAGGGCGTCGAAAAAAATGTAATTCTCGCCCTAAAGGCATCAGGACTGCTCGAAAGGACTGACAGGATCGTCATCGAGATGTCTGAAAATACAAGCGACACTGCCACACTTAACCAGATTCGAGATTTGCTAAAGTTAGCAGGCTTAAGCCTCACAGACCGTAAGGGCTCTGATGTCCATGCAGACGAATTGTACATACGCGAGTAGCATGAAGAATGGCTAAAGCTCCAAAAATTGAACGTGTAATCTGCTATAGCCTTATGGTTTTCTTACGCCCAATTAAAATTAAATGGGCGACAGATACCTATCTGTACTTTTTAGAGCGATGGGGCGCAACTTTTACAGGACGCCCAAATTATATTAGCTCAAAATGTGATATTGACGGTACGGATTATAGCTTGCTCACTATAGGTGAAGGCGTCACAATTTCGTCCTATGTCCGCATACTCACCCATGACTGGTCACCTCATACAATGGGGAAAGCCATGGGCGTGTTCACAGATAAACCCTTGGGCCACATCAAACCCATTTCAATTGGTGACTACAGTTTTGTTGGCACGGGCTCTGTCGTGATGCCAGGCACAACCATTGGCAAGGGCTGCGTAATTGGGGCGGGCACGGTCGCACGCGGCAATATTCCAGACTATTCGCTTGTCATCGGCTCACCCGCGCAAATCATTGGTGATACAAGAGATTATATGAGTAAGAAATTCCCAGAATTTAAAGACATAATCGCCGGGTATTATTCGAAAGATAAGCCAAAAGCGTGAGCCGCGCGCGCTACATATCACTAGCCACAAAAGCGTTACCATCTTTGGTAACGTTTTTTATTGGCGTAGGCGCGATTTATGTCGCCAATGTGCTTATCACGCGCCATGCAAGCCAAGACCTAACTGCGGATTGGGCGACGCTCATGTCTTTTATGATGGTAGGTGGTGCGCTTGCGCTCTTTGGCTTTGATCAGCAACTTATTCGCGAACCACAAGCCGCCAAGCTCATCGCGCGAATGGCCGTCTTAAATGTCAGTGCTGTGGCCGTCATCGCAGGGTTTGTTGGTCATTCCCTCGGGTATACGCCAAGCTTTTTCATCGGCGCATTTGTGATTGCAGGCTTTGCCATCTCCGCGCTTTGTTTTCAGTGGTGGCGAACCAATCTACATATGACTGCCGCTTATTTGGCCAATGGCACATGGCGACTGGCGTTTTTAATTGGCGTCGCGACGCTTTTCATCACAGACATTGCACCGCTATCGCATATTTTAATCGGGGCGTTTTGCATAGGGTTCTTCATGCTGGCAGCATTATTTTTGCGCCTCAAACCCAAAGCCAACCTTACAGCTATTCACAGCGATATTACACACGTCAGAGATGTTTATATTATTGGCAGTAGCTATTTCATGGCCGCGCTTTCACTGGCAATCGCCTCTTATGGTGAAAGCCTTGTCGTGCGCAGCCTTGGCAGTTCGGCAGATGTTGCGCTTTATTTCAAAAGCCTCGTTCTGTTTCTCTTCCCAGGTATTATGTTTAATCAATATGTCGCCGCCGTTGTCGGACCCGCTTTGCGTCAAAATGAGCAGCGCGCGGTCACCTATTTGCGCAAGTTTAAAATTTTAATCGCAAGCGCGCTCCTGCTAATTTGGCCTGGCTTAGTTGGCGCAGGATATGTCTTGGGGCAGATTATTTACGGCGAGCCGTTTACGCCACTACCACTTGCCGCGCTGCTCTCTTTCACCGCCTGCATCCGTTTAATTTATATTTTGCCTAGCAATTTCGTTGGCATCACCGCCAATAAAACACAACTGCGTTATATTTCTGCCGCCTATCTCGGCTTTGCTCTCCTGTTCCCTGTCCTCGCCTGGATATTCACGCAAAGCGGTGTGGCAGTGATTTTTGCCGTTGCCTTTGCCAATCTTATTAATTGGTCACTTCGCACCGCCGCTGGCTTAACTGTCGTACGACAGCGTTTTTCGCTCTATCCTTCAAAAGTCTCATGACCCCATGACCCTGTCTACAATTACCATAATCACGCCCTCGGGCAGGCCTGCCAAACGCGTGCGTCTGGCCAAGACGATCAAACTCCTCGCAGAGACAGGCCACCCTCTGGAATATTACGGCTGGGAACGCACAGAAGGTGAACCGCTTGCCGAAGGTATGGACGGCGTTGTTGTCAACAAAGCTCTAATGAGCGGTGGCGGCTACCGCAGCAGCAAGGCGCGTCTTTATTATCTTTGGTGGATGGTGCGTGTCTTCTTTTTCGTGCTGTTTCGCGCGCCTGATCGTATTTACTCGCTTGGGCTAGAGACGGCGCTCCCAATTTGGTGCGCTAGCCGCATACGTCGCAAAGTCAAATATGTCTTCGATGATGCGGATAGATTTTTACTGATTTTTTCTCTGCCAAAGTCAGTGCATAAGTTTCTCGCCTTTTTCGAACGTAAAGTCTCGCGCGACGCCCTCGCTCATATTATCCCGAGTACGGCGCGCTATGACTATAACAGCGCGAAAATGCTTGAAGTCTTTAACATGCCAAGCGAGCCACAAATCGCTCAAGCCGAAAAAATTGCAAATGACGCAAAATATGCGAAGGCGTCTGACGGACAAATAAAACTCAGCGTCTATGTCAACGGCTGGCTCGATCCAACACGTGGCCTCACGCTGATTGACGGCGCGGTAAGTGCGCTTGCGGCGCGCGGACGCAAAGATATTTCGTTTAAAGTCGCCGTCGGAAATCTGACATCCGAGCCACCTGCGTTCTTCTCTCATCCTTTTGTGACTTACCTCGGCTCACTGACACATTTGCAGTCACTAGCTGAATATAAAGGCGCAGATGCTGTGTTAACTTTTTACGATCCCAAAATTCGGATTAACCGTTACGCTATACCTAATAAATGGGGTGATGCCATTGCGATGGGTACACCAGTGATTTTAAATGACGGTATTGAAACGGCCCTGCCCTTAACTGATATTGGGGCTGCATTCTCAGTTCCTTTTGAAGAACCAGACGCGCTCGCTGATCTATTGTGTGAGCTTGCTGACGCGCCAGAAAAAATAGAGACTGCGCGCACAGCAATTAACTCACTGCGCACGCGCTATGTTTATTTTGATGAAGCCATGGCCCCAGTTGTGAATATGCTGACGGATAAACTTTTAGCTACATAAAGGCCGTGAGCGCGTTGACGATACCAATGGGCTGAGTCGCATCCGTTGCTAAATTACCTGGAAACAAGACGGGAGCGGCAAGCTCAAACGTCGCGCCGGGCGTAGCGTAAAGACGATAAGGATTAGCCTCATATCCCAAAAATTGATAAGACTTATAACTTACTAGGCGCTGAATATGATGCCATTCATTATTTGTAGAAAGGGCAGTATTTCCGATAATCTCTGTCCCATCAATCATCAGCTGTGTTTGCGCCGTATCTCCAACGAGACACATCCCGGAGGTAACACGAATCCAAAATGAGAGCGTGTAGCGGGGCGGCATAGGAAAACGTAAACCTGCGACGGCGAGATAGGCCGTTACCCCGTCCAGTGTCAATGCCCCGCCAGTGCCTGCTCCTGCTGTAACGGAAAGAGTATAAAACTCTGTTCCGTAACGCAGGACTGTATTGGACGCACCAGGCTTAAACCGTGTCGCTAGTGCGACCATATGATCCGCCATTTGTCCACGATTGCCGCCAAGATTATTGGAATTATCGATATATTTATCCCCCTCAGACAGGCTCGCGCCATTAAAGCTTGTAATATAATTTGGCGCAATGAAAGCCCCATTGAGGCGCACATCAAGCGGTTCAGGTTTACCGCCAAAGCGGCCGCCATCTCCGAACATATTAAAAATAACGGGTTGTGTTAGATGAGGTGAGTTCGGAAACTCTGCTACGCCACTCTCGCGTTCGATGGTGATGGCGGTTTTAAAATCCGTACCGTCACCGCTAACTTTGACGCTAAAATCATCATCTCCTGCAAGCCCCAGTTCCGCGCGGCTAGAAAAATCGGTTTGAAATAGAAGTGAGCCTGTATCCGCGTCAGTCGCTTTATTTATCTTAAGTTGGTGTCCCGCGCCGTTGTGATTAAACAAGCTCGCTGCAGAATTAAGAACGAGGCGGTTATACTCATCCGCGCCACCATTAATGCCAAATGACTCAAAGGACAGTGTGTTGATATCGACTGTGCCGCCACTCCCTGTCGTAAGTGGCTCCCAGCTATCGCCGCGCCAAATCACGCAAATGGCCTCGTCTTCAATATTGGCAATCAAGCCCTGTACGGGGCTATGAAACATCCACCCGCCGTCAATGAAATGAGCAAGTTTTTTTGCATGACCCTCAAAAGCATCTTGCGGTGCCGCGCTCAGAATGTAGCTCTCCCCCTCCATCGGGTCTGTTGGCACGCTTTCAACCTCGCGCGACACGGCACTGACATGCAGCAACGCATCAAGCGCGCGAATAACTTCATTATGGGTGACGTGCTTTTGTGCTTGGCCCGGCATGATATAGGGCAGTTGGAAACGGGTGGAGGTCTGGCTCATGTCGGGTCCTTTGAAGTGGTTTTCTCCACACTGACACCGCATAGATTGCTTGGGGATTAGATCACTTTAGCGCGTCTTTAATCGCCTCAATGATATAGTCCTGCGTGGCTTCATCCAGATCAGGATACATCGGCAGAGCGATGACTTTGGTCATGGCGTCTTCCGTATTATCAAGCCAATCGCCTTCAACAGGGTAGTCATTATAGGCGGTTTGTTTGTGAATGGGGCGCGGATAGTAACGCGCGGTCGGCACGCCTTTTTCGCGCAAGTTCGCTTGCAAGTCATCTGGATTTTCGACTTCAATAGTAAACTGCGCCCATGTATTTTTTATATCATTACCAAGCTGCGGCACACGAAGAACATGTGGGGCGAGAGCTTCAATATAACGTGCGGCGACGCGGTTTCGCATCGCAATCTCTTGCTCAAACACCTCAAATTTTGCGAGCAAAACTGCGGCTTGCAGCGTATCGAGACGCGAATTAAGTCCGACCCGCACATTATCATATTTATCTGTGCCAGAGCCATGCATATGTAGCGAGCGCATGGCGCTCATAAGGTCTGCGTCATCACTCATCACCGCGCCGCCGTCGCCGTAACAGCCCAGTGGTTTAGCTGGGAAAAAGCTTGTGGTCACAACATCCGCCCAATGGCTTGGAGGATGGCCGTTGAGCGTTGTGCCAAAGGCTTGCGCGCAGTCTGAGATCAGTTTGAGGCCATGTCCTCGCACGATGGGCGCGAGCGCAGGGTAGTCTGCAGAGCGCCCGAATAAATCCACGATAATAACGGCGCGCGGGGTCAGCTTGCCCTCATTTTTCACCTTCACAATGGCGCGCGAGAGGCTATTTGGGCACATGTTGTAGCTATCGCGCTCAATGTCGATAAAGATCGGAGTCGCACCGCGCAGCGCAATTACTTCCGCTGTGGCGCAATAAGTAAAGGACGGGCAGAATACTGCGTCGCCAGGGCCTATATCCCACGCCATGAGCGGGAGTAAAATAGCATCCGTGCCGTTCGCGCATCCGAGCGCATGGTCCGTGCCCGCATAATTTGCGAGGGTCTCTTCAAGCTCTTTGACTTCGGGGCCCAGAATATATTGACCATGAGCGAGCACTTTCGCCATGCGGGCGTCGATGTCGTCTTTGAGGCGAAGTTGCTGTGCGCCGAGGTCAATAAAATTAATTTCCATAGGCTCGACTTACAGCGTTTTTTACAAAAGCGTAAGCCCGTCCTGCACGTCAAACGCGCGCAGTCTGCTCACTTATTGTTTCCAAATGCCTTTGACATCGACAATCGCGCCGCGTGGGGCTTTGGCCGCTTTGAACTCTTTGTGATCCACCAGCAGCGCATGCACATCGGCCTGCGCGTAAGCCTCGCCCATATCGACAAGCGTTGCCCCCTCTACGGGTGTGGCGCCTGCCTCAACATTTGGCTCAACCACCAACACTTTACCTTTATGGCTACGCGCGATTTCACGCGCAATCTCAAGTGACGGGCTTTCGCGAAGATCATCAATATCAGGTTTGAAAGCCAGACCGTAACAAGCCACAACAATATCTTTCTCGTCTTTACCCAGCGCGGCACAGGCCGCTTTCATGCGGTCCACCACACGCTGCGGGCGTCCATCATTTACGTAACGTGCCGCCTGAATAAGTGGCGTATCATCTGGCGCAACTTCGGCGATAAACCAAGGGTCAACGGCAATACAGTGACCACCAACCCCGGGACCGGGCTGCAAAATATTGACGCGCGGATGACGATTGGCCAAATGAATAACTTCCCAGACATTCATATCAAGGCCTTCGCAGACATTGGCAAGCTCATTGGCGTAAGCAATGTTCACATCCCGAAAGGCGTTTTCTGCGAGCTTACACAGTTCCGCACTGCGTGTGTCCGTTGGAAACAGTGTGCCGTCCACGAAAAGCGAATAAAGCGCCATGGCGCGTTCTGTACAGGCTTTGGTCATGCCGCCAATCGCGCGGTCATTAGAGACAAGCTCTTCAACGACCTTACCAGGCAGCACACGTTCTGGACAATAAGCGATATGAACGTCACATCCCTCTTGCCCGCGTACAGGAAAGGCAAGGTCAGGACGGGCAGCGGCTAAAGCGGCGAGCAAGCGCTCTGTCGCGCCGACAGGCGATGTGCTCTCAAGGATAACGAGGTCACCTTTTTTAAGGACAGGCGCAATCGCTTTGCCTGCGCTCATGACATAGGCGAGATCTGATTTCTTATTCGCGTCAATCGGGGTTGGCACGGCAATCATAAATGCATCAGCCGGTTCAGCCGTCAGTGTCGCGCGCAGATAGCCCTTATCCACCGCCTCTTTGACGTAGTCCTCTAGGTGTGGCTCGACGATATGGATTTTACCTTGGTTGATAGTGTCGACCACATGTGGCGTCACGTCGAGGCCAACTATGTTGAGCTGACGCGATGCCATGACAGCAGCGGTCGGCAGGCCAATATAGCCCAGCCCTACCATACAAATTTTATCAAAGGCCCGATCTGTTGGGAACGAATTAACTGTCATGATAATCTCTAAATTGTCTTGTAAAAAGGGAGGCGCGCTAGCTCGCCGCACGCGCGAGGAGCGCGTCGATGATACGCGGGACAGCCTTACCGTCGCCATATGGATTTTGTGTCTTCGCCATAGCGTCGTAAGCGTCAGAGTCGTCAAGTAAAGCCATAGCCTCGTTGATAATTTTATCTTTATCCGTGCCGACAAGTTTGACTGTGCCCGCCGTGACAGCTTCGGGGCGCTCTGTCGTATCGCGCATCACCAACACAGGAATCCCGAGGCTTGGCGCTTCTTCTTGGACACCCCCTGAGTCTGTAATGATGAGATGCGCTTGGCTCATCAGACGCACAAAGGGCAGATATGTGAGCGGCTCAATCAGGTGCACATTATCAACGCCTGAGAGAATACGGTCGACAGGTTCACGCACATTTGGATTAAGGTGCATCGGATAGATAATTTGCGTATCGCCCCGCTCCGCCAGAGTTTTCAGCGCCTCACAGATATTTTCAAACCCGCCGCCGAAGTTTTCACGTCTGTGACCTGTGACGAGGATGAGTTTTTTGCTCGGATCAATTTTGGGCATGGTGGCATCCAGCGACGCCTGCAATTTCTTGTCGCCCTTAATTTGGTCAAGGATCACAAACAGTGCATCGATAACCGTGTTGCCAGTCACGACGATGTTTTCTTCAGGCGTATTTTCGCGCAGGAGATTATCGGCGGACCCTTGGGTTGGGGCAAAGTGCAGGCTTGAAATCACGCCTGCGATACGACGGTTGATTTCTTCTGGCCATGGCGCGTAAATATCATTTGTGCGCAGCCCTGCTTCGACATGACCTACCGCGATGCGTTGATAATAAGCCGCTAGCGCAACGGCAGAGGTCGTCGCTGTATCACCATGCACCAGAACATAGTCAGGCTTTACCTCTTCCAGTACGGGTTTCATGCCTGTCAGAATGCGCGAGGTGACATCATAAAGTGTTTGACCCTTGGTCATCAAATCGAGGTCAAAATCAGGTGCGATGTCAAAAATCTCCAGCACTTGGTCGAGCATTTCGCGGTGCTGAGCTGTCACGCAAATCTGGGCGTCAATACCGTCCGCTTGCGCCAAAGCTTTGACGAGTGGCGCCATTTTAATCGCTTCTGGACGTGTGCCAAAGACTGATAGAACTTTCATGATATGTCCTGCCGCTTTCCCCACATGGGTCTTAAGTTTAGGTCGCGCCAAATTGAAGTTTACGCTGCGCTTTTACAAGTCGCCTCTTTGTTGTCAACTCTCGTGCGCTCTACCCAGTGTCTGCCTAATCACGCAGCAAGCGCGAGACATAGCCCACGTTAAAAGCTGTGAAACTTGCCAGAGCAATTGTACGCAATGGATAATCTACAAGACTGTGCAAAATCACGGCCAAAATTGAAACTAGCAAAATTAAAATGAGTTTGCGAGAACGGCGCGGCGCTTTGACCGCATGAAAACATGACACAATGAACCACGTTACGAAAGCCATGATCAAAACGGCTCCAAATATGCCCATTTCCAAGATGACTTGAAGCAGATCATTATGCGCTTGGTTCGCAAATGTCGTCGTCATCGTCTCGCGGTTTTCATACATTAGGTAGATGTCGTAAAAGGAACCTGGACCACTACCAATCCAGCCCATGGCCCGTATCGCCTCTATTGTATTGTCATAAATAATAGCGCGCGAAATGCTTTCACTGTCATTGAGTTTATCTGTGAGGAGAGTTTGCAAATCGCCTGCATTAATGATGGCCGCAAATATAAAAGTGGCGAGCCCTGCAACTACACCCGCAAGGACTTTAGGGCGCTTAAGCTGTTTCGCAAATACCATCGGCAGGCTAAGGATGGTGACCACAATCAAAAGGCAAAACCCAGCAAAAGACTCCGTCATTAAGACAGTTGTCAGCATCATAATGAGCGCCATTCCCGCCATGGCAATTTTCGCGACGCCGTCATCATTTTTGACAAGGCGGCGATAGCCGCGAGAGGCGACATAAATCGCGAGAGGCACCGCCATGACGTTAAACATGGCCTGATGATTAGCATTTGAGAAAAACCCGATCGGCACGCCGATATTCACAATCTCGTAAAACTTAAATTGCCCAGGGTTAATGGCCTGAGCCAATCCAATTGGAAACGCGATGACCGCCATAAATATGACCGTATAGAGGCTCAGCATCAATTCCCGTGAAAAGCGCGTCAGTGCCACACAGATGACGACCGCCAGAGGTGGCAGAAAATCAAATATTGAATTATATGTCACATTTGGCGTTAGCGAGATAGGAAGCGCAGGCGGACTTAAGCCTAATTTGTCAAACCCAGGCAGTAAAATGTCGCGGCCTGGTAGAGTTGTCCACACACCCGTTGGGAGTGGTATTACATAGATTGTAAAAAGACACATTGTTATTAGGATAAGAAAAATCGGAACCGTCAGCAGCCGAGAATAACCAATTGGAAATTTTCTACTGCGAGGCCCATCAATCGACACAGCCCATAAAATAAGCGCCAAAGACAGCCAATATAGAATAACTTTCGGCGCGAGAATATCTTGGCTGGTGCCGCCGAGCATAAGGCAAAGCGCTAGAAAAACAGGCAGTCTGTAATTTAGCAGTCTTTTGACAAGGGCACGCGCGTCTTGTTCCCGCTGCGACATTGATTCAGAACGCGAGGATTTACTGCGGCGCATAATCATGGGCTTACCTCGGTGGCGCGGTCATCGACTATAATATCGACATCACTAATACGGATAGACACACGCTGGTTAAATCCCGCAGGCTGCGCATATAATTGCAAGTCTTGATACTCACAGCCCTCAGGCAGAGGTGGTATATCAAGCTCTACACGTCCAGAGGCTCGCGACGCATCGCCAAAATTTACGTCATAAAACGGTGCGCGCGCGGGCATGCAGGACAGCCGCCAGAAGAAATAACCTTGCTGCTCACGGTATTGCCACTGCCCATTTGAAACAAGTTTGAGCGGCTCACCTATTGGCGAAGAAATAAGCTGCTGAGTTAATAAGGTCCGCTTGGGCGCAGAGGAACTTGCGTAAAGTCCCGTGCCCGCTTCGATTTCTGCTCGCGCAAATTTCGGCTCATAATTTCGCCAATTATATGGGGGTGGTGCGGAGAGTGCGCGGAAGTCGGAATTATAAACGGCACTCGTTTTAGCGCCTGCAGCTTTCACCTCATCAAGTGATGACCAATCCTTTAGCGCCGTGTCGTAAAGGGTCAATCGCCTTAGCTGCAGAAAATAAAATCCTAATAATCGCGTACGAATAACCTCATCATCTTGCGCGTCCAAAAATATAAACAACGAATTACGATTATCAATTAGGTCTGTTTCCGCCCAATTTGGAATAACGTAGCGAAAATAATCCTCGCTCCAAGACGGCGCTTTCGCCAGTTCGCGCTCTATTAAATTTCGCGCATCAGGCAATGTGCTCAGGCCGCGCAAAATTTGTAAGTCAAGTTCTTCAAGGTTATTGAGCCTGTGGCGCAGGTCATAAGATTTAAGCAATGTTTCAAACTCACCCGCCCGCACATCAAGCGTGCTAAGCGCCATAAGCGTTTGTCGGTCACGCGCATTGCGAGACTTCACAAGAGCGAGCAAATCACGGTCAGACCATGTCAATGTGCGCAAATAATCCGCAGTCGCGATTTGGGTCAGAGCTTTGACGTTCAGCGGTGTTTTTAGAAAGGCCTGTTTCGCGCGAGTCTTGACCTGCATAGCATCAGCCTCAGGATACTCAAGCGTGCCTTCTGCAATTTTTTGCTGGTTCTCTGCACTGCTGTAAATATTTAGCGTCAGCTCATTAGCGCGAATTAAGGCAGGGGCATAATTAGAATATTTTGCGGCAGCTTTTAGTGCATCTTGCTTTACAAGTGAGCGCTTGGCCGCGTTTTGAAAGAGCAGAAAGGCCGTAATCATGACGGCGAACACTGTCAGTCCGCGCATGATATGCTTGCCCGCGTCGGCGCGTTTTGGTGCGCGCGTTGCCATAATTAGCTCGTAATATCGAGCTTACGCTGCTCTTGTTTCTTAGCAGAAGCTTTCGAGCGTTTTGGCGCGCCGTAATCTGCCGAGCCTTTACCATAGCTATAAGAATAATAATCCATATAACCTGCGGTTGGGGCATTGTATTTGGTCAGCAAGACCCCGAGAATTTTTGTTCCACTACTCATGAGACGTTCAATCGTCAAACGCACTGCTGGCGTACGAAGCTGGTTAGCTTCGACCACAAGAAGTGTCGCATCAACTTTATTACCAATTACAGGGGCATCAGCCAGACCAAGTACTGGCGGTGAGTCAATCACAACATAATCATAGTTATCTTTTGCAAATTCGAGAAGCTCGTCAAAACGCGTACTAGATAGAAGCTCTGAGGGGTTAGGGACAGAAATACCTGATGTCATCAAATGCATATTATTAAAATGCGTTTGCAAAATATGATCTTCAAACGGAACATCAGCGGTCAATACGCCAGATAGGCCGAGCGCAGCGCTGTCATTACTCGCAAATGTCGGGCGGCGCATGTCCGCGTCAATCAAAAGAATTCTGTCTTCCACGCCCGCAAAACGTAAGGCAAGACCAAGGGACGATACAGACTTACCCTCACTTGGACGGGTCGATGTAATTTGCAGCACACGCGGACCGCCATTGGGACCTGAATACTGTATATTGGTCCGCAGAGAGGCATAGGCCTCGGATATGGCAGTTTGTGAGTTTTTCAAATTCTCTTGAATATCCGCGCCTTTTTCCACACGCGGAATAACGCCCATAATGGTTTGGTTGAGCTTTGACTTAATGTCGTCAGGTGATTTCACGCGGTCATCAAGCACATCGAGCAAGAAGGCGGCCGAGAAGCCGAGCGCCGATGACAGCAAAAGGGCCATAATGATAGAGCGAATTTTATTGGGCTTAAACGGCAAGCGCGCCGCTTTGGCGGGGTCAACAACCTGCACAAGGCCGTCACCAATATCGTCAGTCAGGCTGACTTCTTTAAGGCGTTGGAGGAGCGCGTCATATTGTGCGCGTTCAGTTTCCACTTGGCGTTTGAGGATATTATAATCGATTGACTTGCTGCGCACATTATTCACAGAGCCTTTGAGCCCGGCTACGCGCGACTGAAGATCTTGCTCTTGGATTTTTGCGAGGTCATATTCAGCTTTAATTTGCGCCCGGCGACTTTCGACAATCGCGGCTGTCTCTTGCGCAATCTCTTGATCGAAAAGCTCAATGCGAGATTTCAGTTCGATCATATCGGGAAAGTTTGGTTTAAAGGTAGATTGCTTATCTTTATATTCTGACTCCAGACGAATACGTTGTGAGTTTAGCTCTTTGATTGCAGGGCTACTCAACACATCTGCAGCAAAATTATTATTGAGCGATTGCTGATAACGCTGTTCAGCTTGAACGCGGGCCGTGCGGGCCATCGTCAACTCTGAATCAAGGGTGACAAGAGACGCCATATCCAAAGATCCGCTTGAATCTTGGCCTTCGTCACGGTCAATATTAATGATGTTATTAGCCTGCGCATATTGTACGAGGTTGCGTTCAGCATTTTCAAGCGACGCTTTAACCGCAGCGAGACGCGTTTCTAGGAAGTCACGGGCATAGGCAGTCGCATTAAACTTACGCGACACTGAATTATTGATAAAGCTATCTGAGACAGAGTTTGCAATCAGAGCGGCTTTATCAGGGTCCGCATGTTGAAAGCTAACTTGAATAAGACGCGAACGTCCCACGGGCGAAACGCCTAAATTGCCTTTAAACACATCAACAACGCTACGGAATTTTTCTTCACGTGGCTTTGTGGTCCATGTTGGGTCTTCCGCATTGTAAAAATACGGATCGGAGAGAAGGTTGAGATTTTCAACAACATCCTCAATCAGTTTTTCAGAGCGAAGAAGTTCAACCTGCGTTGTAAAAAAGTCTTTATTGGCGTCAATATCCTCAATTGCCCCACCCTCAATAATGCGGGTCTCTTGCTGTTTCACCTCAAGCAAAACAGCACTGCGGTAAATCGGTGTCATTTGGCTGACAAAATAAGCGGTCGCCGCCGTAAAGCCGATAATGCATAGTGCAATCAGCCACCACCATTTGCGCAGCACGCGCAGGATATACCACAAATTAATCCCGCCTGGCGCGCCGCTGCCGACAGGATAGCCGTCGGGACCGTAAGCAAGTCCGCCAAAGGGTTGAGGTGCCACAGGCATAGAACCATTTCCACCCCCGTAATTTGACGGTTGAGAGCTATAGCCTGACGAATGAGAAGTCGTATCCATAACGGCGTTTCCTTTGTGCCTTATGTTTCCGAGCTAGGCTTGGAAAAGGCTGGCGCGTCCGAGTGAGGGACAGATAACGTTTGGCCAAGTTGCCCACATAAACAACTTGCTTGTTCAGGTCTTATATTGCGCAATTATAGCCACTTATTTACCCGAATTTGGGCACTCATACTGACCGAATAGGCACAATTCAAGCCCAATTACTGACATCTCATTGAAATCTTTCATCTATTATGACCTTAAAAATGACATAAAATAAGACGCTACGGCAGGAAATTTACAGCTGCATTGCACATTGGCGGGCTGACATTTCTTAATTATTATGTCATATGAACTGCGATAAGTTCTGGTAACACACCGTAATCTGTAGTCTCTTGAAATGGCCTCGTAGGTCTGTATGAGAGCACAAACTTAAATGAGGTCGAAATGTCGTTACATATTATTTACGCGTCACTGCGCAGGAGCGCAAAATTTGCGGCTGTTGGCGGCATAGTTTTTTTAACGTCGGCCTGCGCAAGCCTTGGCGATAAATCTAACAGCGAGTCGGTCCTTGCAGGCGGGGAGTTCTATACGCAAGACTTCCCAGAGGTATCTGAAAACACGCTCGCCATTAACGCTGAACAAGACCGGTTTCGTGTCGGTGATACAGCTGATATTTTCGTATATAATGTAGAAACGCTGACTAACACCTATCCCGTTGACCGCGAAGGGAACATCAACTTTCCCCTTATTGGCACGCAAAAGGTCGCAGGGCTGACCACGCTTGAGCTTCAAAAACAACTCATGAAAGCATATGGCGACAACTATCTTCAAAACCCAAGCATTACAGTCAAGCTCGAGGCCAATAAGCTCGGCAATATTGTTGTTGACGGCGCAGTCGCAAAACCTGGCGTATTTGAATTATTCAAGCCTGTGCGCCTGTCTGAAGCCGTCGCACTTGCAGGCGGCCTGGGGGAAAACGCTAATGCCAAAGAAGTCTATGTCGTGCGCGAGATAGAGGGTAAAAAAGCCGTCAAAGTCGTCAACCTCAAAGATATTCGCCAATTTGGTGCCTCTGATCCAGAGATTTACCCGCAAGACATTGTCTATATTCAAGATAGTGCAGGACGCGCAGCCTATAATGAGTTTTTGAAAACCATTCCCCTGCTCAGTGCCATCTTAATCGCAGGGACGCGCTAGCATTTGGACCATAATTAAAAAGCCCTGATGAAAGTCAGGGCTTTTTTCATTTAAGCTCACTTCACTTTTGCGCTCAAAGCCTTTATGGCCACGCCAAATAATGAGTTGCCCCGTCTACCTGCTAGTTAGCACGGAAATTGCAAGTTGGCGACCACATCATCAAAAGAGGCTTTCATGCGCCAGATACTCCAATCGCTTAACTCAGGCGAGATTTCTTTGATTGAAGCCCCCGCCCCCAAAGCTGGCCGCAACCAAGTTCTTATCGAGACCCGCAACACGCTCATCTCGGCCGGCACAGAACGCATGCTGCTCGAATTTGGTAAGGGCAATCTTTTGCAAAAAGCTATGAGCCAGCCTGATAAAGTGAAGCAGACGCTCACCAAGATTAAGACGGACGGTCTGGGTCAAACGCTTGACGCGGTGAAATCTAAACTCGGCCAGCCTATTCCGCTCGGCTATTGTAACGCTGGCGTTGTCGCCGCGGTTGGTCCTGGTGTGGACGAGTTTAAAGTCGGCGACCGTGTGGTGAGTAACGGGCCTCATGCCGAGCTTGTGACGGTTGGCAAAAACCTCGTGTGCAAAATCCCTGATGGCGTAAGTGATGAGGAAGCTTGTTTTGTGCCGCTCGCCGCGATTGGACTGCAAAGCGTGCGCCTCGCTGCGCCGACCCTAGGTGAAACATTCTGTGTGCTGGGCCTTGGCCTTGTCGGGCTGCTCACGGCGCAACTTCTTAAGGCCAATGGCTGCCGCGTCATCGGCGCAGACTTTTCTAAAGACCGCCTCGCTCTCGCCAAAAGCTGGGGCATGGATACGATTGATCTCTCTGAAGGCCAAGACCCTGTCGCGACCGTCATGGCGATGACAGGTGGACACGGCGCAGACGGCGTGATTATCGCGGCCTCGACAAAATCCAACGACCCTATCACACAAGCCGCGCATATGAGCCGTAAGCGTGGCCGCATTGTACTTGTCGGTGTTGTAGGCCTTGAGATTTCGCGAGCTGATTTTTACGAAAAAGAGCTCAGCTTTACCGTATCCTGCTCTTACGGTCCTGGTCGCCATGACCCCGCATATGAAGAGCATGGCCATGATTATCCGCTCGCCTTTGTACGCTGGACAGAGCAGCGCAATTTTGAAGCCTGTCTTGAAGAAATCCGCATGAAGCGTCTCGACCTCTCGCCTCTTATCTCAAAGACGGTTGATATTGGAGAAGCCGAAGAGGCTTACGGCCTGATTGAAAAAGGCAAAGACAGCAACCTCGGTGTGCTTCTGTCATATCCTCAAAACCGCGCAGAAAAATTTGCAAAGCGTGTCTCTATTTCTGACAGCGTTGCGACAACGACTGAGAAACAAAAAGCCTCTGTTGCTCTTATTGGCGTCGGCGGGTTTGGTGGCCGCGTCACAGCACCAGGCCTTGCAGCCGCAGGTGCGACGCTGAAAACTGCCGTCAGCCGCGGCGGTGTCTCAGCTGTTATTGAAGGACAAAAAGCAGGCTTTGAAAACGCTTCTACTGATACTGACGCTGTTATGGCCGCAGACGATATCGACACAGTGGTCATCGCCACACGTCATGACAGTCACGCAGAGTTGACACGACAAGCCATTAGTGCGGGCAAAAACGTCTTTGTTGAAAAGCCGCTTGGCCTAACGGAAGCCGACATTGACGAAATTGAAGCTGCACTTAAAAAACACGGTGAGGCTGCCCCCCGCTTGATGGTTGGGTTTAACCGCCGTTTCTCTCCGTTCTCAATTAAGATGAAAGAGCTTCTTGATAAAGTGCGTGAGCCGAAATGCCTCATCGGGATTATCAATGCAGGCGCTATCCCTGCGAGCCATTGGGCGCATGACCGCGTGCAAGGCGGCGGACGCATCATTGGCGAAGGCTGTCACTTTATCGACCTCATGCGCTATTTCGTGGGGCACCCGATTACAGATGTCAGCGCGACACAAATTAGTCAGCCAACATCTGACGGTATCAAAAACGACAAAGTCACAATCACGCTGAGCTTTGAAGACGGCTCTATCGCGACGGTGCATTATTTTGCTAATGGTCCAAAAACGCTTATCAAAGAGCGCTATGAGGCTTTTGCAGATAACAAATTTATCCGCCTTGAGAATTTTCAAAAGCTCGTCACAAACGGCTGGGGCAAAGGCAGCAATATGAAAGGCTCCCAAGATAAAGGCCACGCCACTGCGCTGGCCGCCTTTGTTGACGCGGTCAAGCACGGCAAGCCGTCGCCGATTTCTTTGGAAGAAACGCTTGAAGTTTCGCGTTGGACTATTCGCGCCGCTGATGGGCTGACTTAGGTCAGTTAATCACGAGCCATGGGGTCACTTTCCAAATATAGCGTCATGGCGCGAACATTACCACGCCTTGGCTTTGGAAATATTGCCCGCGTTGCGCTTTATCGCTCGCAAATCAAATTGCCGTCTACACTTAAACGCCTATCCGCCGACACACCCCACGGTCCATTTTTTAATGCCCCAGAGATTATACACACAGGCCCTAAACCCAGCACGCTTTGGCAAGATCGGGGCGAGCTTTTTAGCTTTCACAAAATCAGTATTAAAGACACGCCGCCTGATTGGCTTGCAGGGCCTCTGACGGGTACGAAGGTCAAAAATGCTGACCGCTCGTGGTATGATATTCCTGATTTTGATCCAGAAGTTGGCGACATAAAGCTCATTTGGGAGCTTTCGCGCATGGCGTGGCTGCTGCCTTTTGCCCAGCGCGCCATACGGGGTGATGCAAAGGCCCTTTCCCGTCTCAATAATTGGCTCGAGGATTGGGTCGCAAAGAACCCGCCTTACCAAGGACCCAATTGGAAATGCGGACAGGAAGCGTCGCTGCGAGTTTTGCATCTGATTGTTGCGGAACACATTCTCGGCAGCGCCACCCCCGCTTTTCTTGACCTTATAAAGCTTCATTTAAAGCGTATCGCCCCAACTGTGTCTTACGCCACTGCGCAAGATAATAATCACGGCACGTCAGAGGCGGCGGCCCTGTTTATCGGCGGAAACTTTATAGGCGATAAAAAATTAGAAGAGATGGGCCGCAAGCTCTTAGAAAACCGTATCGCCCGCCTCGTCGGCGATGACGGGTCTTTCGCCCAATATAGCGTTGTGTATCACCGCTTGATGCTTGACGCACTGAGCCTGAGTGAATGGTGGCGCGCCACACATGATTTGCCGCAGTTTTCTATAAGCCTTCAGACGAAAATGCGGGCGGCCAGTGATTGGCTTTACCGCCTAACAGACACAGAGTCGGGCGACGCACCGAACATGGGCGCCAATGACGGCGCGCAAATCTTGCGTTTGACCGATGCGCCTTATCGTGATTTTCGACCGAGTGTCGCGCTTGCCCAAGCGCTTTGGAGCGAGGTTCGTGTTTTCAAAGACTGCGAAGCTTGTCAACGACATCTCGCATGGCTTAAAGTCAGCACTGATACAAAATCAAACGCAGATATCTTATTGTCAGCACCAGGAAAGAACGGCGGCTTCGCCGTTATCACGCAGGGCTATAAAAACGCGTATACGAAAGTCATTTTACGTCACCCACGATTTAATTTCCGCCCGTCTCAAAGCGACGCGCTCCATCTCGATCTGTGGCATAAAGGTAAGAACCTGCTGCGCGACGGCGGGACCTATAGCTATAATACCAACCCCGAGATAATGGCCTATTTTAACGGCGCGCGCGGGCATAATACTGTAGAGTTTGACGGACAGGATCAAATGCCTCGCCTTGGTAGATTTTTATTGGGCGATTGGCTTAAGACGGATAAATTTGAGTTTTCAGATAGTCATATTCTGGCGCGCTATAAAAATCGCCAAGGTCACTGTCATACACGCGAGTTCAGAATTAAAGACAACGCAATTTCTGTGAAAGATGAAATCGCGGGCTTTAAGAAACACGCTGTTCTGCGGTGGCGTTTAATTGACGGTGACTATAAACTTACCCAGAATAACGAGACGTCTTTTACCTTAGATGGTCCGCACATTTCCCTTGAGTTAAGCGCGCCAAACGCGATTGCAGCTACTCTGACCACTGGAGAGGAATCTCGTCATTACCTCTCAAAAACGTCCTGCCCTGTCTTAGAAGTTACAACACAGACGGCTCAGACACTCACAACGCATATAAAGCTATAATATGAAAATTCTATATTTCCATCAGCATTTTTCAACCCCCAAAGGCTCCACGGGTAACCGTTCTTACGCCATGGCGCGTGCGCTGATTGCGCAGGGTCATGAGGTCACCATGGTCTGCGGGCTTTACGGCGGCGGCGCAACGGGCCTGTCAGGAAAGCCTGTGAAAGGCAAGCTCACGGGAACTGTTGACGGTATCAAAATCATCGCCTTTGATTTGCCCTACTCCAATAAAGACGGCTTCATCAAACGCGCGATGACGTTTTTGAAATTCGCGACAAAATCTATCGGCATAGCGATGACACATAAATATGATTTGGTGTTTGCGACCTCGACACCGCTTACGGCTGGTATCCCCGGGATCTTTGCGCGTTGGCTACGCGGCAAACCGTTCGTCTTTGAGGTCAGAGACCTTTGGCCAGAGCTACCTAAAGCTATGGGTGTCATTACAAATCCTGTTGTGCTCTGGGCGATGGGGGTCCTCGAATTCGTAAGCTACCGCAGCGCGCATCACAGTATTGGTCTCGCGCCTGGCATTGTCGAAGGTATTAAAGCGCGCGGTGTGAAAGACAAAAACGTCACCCTCATTCCAAATGGCTGTGATATTGATTTATTTAAAACAGGTGCGGAAACGCCAACGCGACCCGCAGGCTTAAGCGCAGATAAAACGCTTGCGATTTACACGGGCACACATGGTTTCGCCAATGGCCTGCACAGCGTGCTCTACGCGGCGAAAGTTTTACAAGCGCGCGGCCGCCGCGACATTGATATTGCCCTTATTGGTCAAGGCGTTAAAAAAGACGCGCTGATGGAAGAGGCCAAAGCGGCGGAGCTAACAAACCTGCATTTCTATCCCCCTGTCCCTAAGACAGAGTTGACGCGGTTTATGGCGGGCGCGGATTGTGGCCTGCAAATTCTTGCTAACGTGCCTGCCTTTTATTTTGGCACCTCACCCAATAAGTTTTTTGATTATATCAGCGCAGGCCTTCCTGTTGTGTGTAACTATCCTGGCTGGGTGGCCGAGATGGTCGACGGTGAGGACTGCGGGCAGACATGCGTGCCTGATAATCCTGACGCATTGGCGGACGCCATTGAATATATGGCCGATAATAAGGCAAAGCTCCCGCAAATGGGAGAGAACGCGTTGACACTGGCCAAACGTGAGTTTGACCGCAATGCACTCGCGCAAAAATTTGTCACAGTTCTAGAGAGTACGGCTCGCGACAAAGGTGCAATTTAAGCTACACGTTCGCACGCTCCCGCGTTAGAGTGGGGTATGGCATTATGTTCACCACAAACACAACACGGTCTTAAACGAAGCCTCCGAGCGGTAGGCAGCCTGTGCGTCATAACATTTGGCAGTCTTTTGCCGCTTGCTGCGATTGCACAAGTCGAGCCGCCTTCCGCTGAAGACGGCTGGGTAGATATCGAGAGTTTGACACCTGCATCAAGCACAACCGATTCAAATCAGTTTCCATCTGATGATGGTTGGCGTGATCTGGAAACGCTTGAGCCCCTCTCTCCTGCTGCTGCACCGTCACCTTCTGACGGATGGGTAGACCTCGAGAGTTCTGGGCAAGGCTCCCCAAGCACTCGCGAACCCTCCATCATCACACCTGTCGATGATCCGAATGACTGGATTTATATTGAGCAAGACCTCGAGGTCGTAACGTCTGATATGACTCTACCAACAGGTCGTCTGGCGGCAGGGGAAATTGTGGACATCGCAGTCAAAGACGCGGAGAGCCTCAGTGGGGCCTTTAAAATTTCGTCGATTGGCACGCTTGTTTTGCCCCTTATCGGTGCCGTGGCGGTTGAGGGGCTTACCGCCAGTGAGCTAGAAGCGCAGTTAGAAGCCCTTTACGCTGTCGATTATCTTGTTGATCCAGAGATTACCGTTAGCGCGCGCGCCAAAGTCTTGGGTGACGTCACGCTGAAAGGTCGCGTGACCCGCCCACAGTCATTGTCTATGACATCAGTGGAATCGTTGGCCAAAGTTATTGCTAGAAGCGGCGGCCTGGACGGCGACAAATCCGAACTTGATGCAATAATTCTGCGTAGCGTGAGCGACACAATACGCGCGCGCCGCGTCAGCCTTGCGGCGCTTGATGAAACCAACGCGCCGGGCCCCACCATATTGCCTGGCGATCAAATCACTATACTCACGCGTGAAAAGCTGCCGGAGATAAAAGACGAGACCGGTGATTTTCCCCTTTTAGAAACAGTTCTTAACGGAAAGGCGTTGCCCAATTTTTAGTGTTTACTAAGAGGATGAAACAAGCTTTGACATTGCAATCGACTTAAGGCAACGCGCGAAAGGACCCTGTTCCTTTCAAGATTCAACCATATTCGATGACGAAGATAAGTTATGATTGATTTTACACGCCCCACCGCTCATCCGAAAGCTCGGCTTTTTCGAAAACTCGCCCTGCTTATCTTTGGATTATACCTTGTTTTGCTCACCTACCTCTCGCTCGTGCCCACAGTTTCTAGCGCGCAAGATATCTCTGATAAGCTGTTGCATTTTCTGGCTTACGGCGGACTTACAGCCCTCGCAGCGGCTGCTTTTCCAAAACTAAAGATGATCTATCTCTTTCTCTTGGCTGCCATGGTCGGCGCCCTCTTAGAAGGCGGACAAGGGCTTCTCGCAATCGGGCGAACCGCGTCGCTCGGGGATCAATTTGCGAATATGATTGGGGCAGCGCTCACGCTTTTCATTTGGGCGTGCCTTGCGGCACTCTGGGCTGCTCTAAAACGAGGCTCTTGATTTTCGGTAAAAAAATAGCGCCACTCGCGGGCGCTATTTTAAATTTTCTAGTGTTTTAAAGCTTAGTCAGAACGGCCGCGTGTCAGCTGCATTTGGCGCACTGCATTTACTGTATTTGTTTTAGCCATATCCCATTCTTTTTTCGTGGCGCAAACTTTGCGTTTTTTCAAACGGGAACCGAGCTTCTCAATCTTTTTACAGACGATACGATTGGGGTTATCGACCGCTTTTGTACTCTCTTCAGTATCGGGCAGATTGTCTATATGCATACCTGTCATAGCACGCTGAACTTGCCCCGTAGAATTTGCTGTAATCTGCAATGTGCTCTTTTCAGCCTTCTTTGTATTTTCGGCTGCAGTCGCGACTGATGCTGTTCCGATAAGCGCAAGGCCTAAGACAGCTGATGTCATAAATTTTGTAAATTTCTGTGTCATGGAAGTCTCCTCTAAATATCTATACCACAGTCTTGCAGCTTCCGCAATTGTGCGGCATGGGAAGACAAACTCAGGGAAAAGACCTTATGGCAAAAACTGACTTTGGGCGTATCGCTTATGGCTGCTGGCGCTTGACAGAAACGCATGATGCCTCTGTGGAGCAACGCATCAATACCGCACTTGATTTGGGGTTTAAGCTGATTGATACGGCCGATATTTACGGCTTTACGGACCCTGATAATGGGATCATGATTGCGGGTGCCGACGCAGACGGTTTTGGCGGTGCCGAAGCCGTCCTCGGGGACTGCATAGCGCGCGACCCTGGCTTACGCGACCGCATGATACTGGCGACCAAAGGCGGCATACGGCCACAGCTACCTTATAATAGTTCGCCTAAATATTTAACTAAAGCTTTGGAAAGCTCACTCAAACGACTTCGCACAGATTATATTGATCTCTATCAAATCCACCGGCCAGACCTGATGACGGATTACCCTGCTTTAGCAAAAACACTCGACGGCTTTGTAGCCTCCGGGAAAGTGAAAGCTTTAGGCGTGTCAAACTTTACACCCTCCCAGATCAGAGCTTTAACCGCGCATTTAAAAACACCGCTTCTAACCCACCAGCCTGAAATTTCGCTCTGGGCGACTGAGAGCTTTGAAGACGGCACGCTTGATATATGTGCGGAGTTTGGCATGACTCCACTTGCTTGGTCGCCTCTCGCGCGCGGTAGCTTGCTCGTCACGCCTAAAACACAGCGGATGAAATCGGTGCAAGAAACGCTCATGCAATACGCAAAATCTTACGGCGCGACGCCCTCACAAATTGCGTTGGCCTTTCTGTTAACCCATCCCATTGGAATTATTCCGATTATCGGTACGCAAACACTCGCCCGTATGAAAGACGCGGCAGGCGCGCTTGATATTAAATTGTCACGCGAAGATTGGTATAAGCTATATGTGGCAAGACGAGGTGAGGCCCTACCCTAACTTTGCCCTGAGCCAATTCGAGCTGCACGCTTAGCCTCTTAATCAAATATTATTAAAATCACCTTATAGTTGTATTAAATAATATAACGAGGCGGCAATGTTATCTCTATATGATAGTTTCAAAAAACTCTCTGTTGTAACACTCAGTCTCTGCGCGGCTCTCCTCGAAGCCATGCCTGCTATCGCAAGTAGTTTTGATCATAAAAATACGACCCATGACGAAGCAGATATTAAGCACCTCTACGGTGAAGCGCTTTTGGCGGCAGAGAGCTTAGGCATGATAGTGATTAAGCGTGCAGACACGCCAGATTTCAAACATATAGACATATCGCCTTCTCCGACGAATACCTCCAATGTGAATGACTTAAATCAAATATCCTCACAACTTACGAAAACACTTAATGCCCAATTCGGAACGGCAAAGCGGCACATTTATCATACGCAGTCTTGGACGGATGACATGACTCAAACGCAAATTAGTCTTTGGAGAGAGGCAAACAGCCTGACTTTTTCAATTGATCAGCGAAGCGCGAACGCTGTTCTGTTTCAGCCGACCCTAACTGCTCTTGCGCAAGGACAGCCTGTGAAAATTATACATAAATCAAGTCGCGATATGATTCCCACAATTGCGCAGAACTAGTTTTTTGAGGGCGTAGACTAAACCAAAATTACTTACACGCCTTCTAGAGCTTTTAGCAGGCCCCTTTAGAAACTGTTAAGTGTAACGCCATAGGTTTGAGCAACTCATATTACTTTAGAGGATTATTATGCGCCACCTTATCTCCCTGATGACTATCGCGTCACTCGCTGCTATTCCGTTGAGCGCAAGCGCTCTTAGCGCGGAACAAACCGTAGAAAAAGAAACAACAACGATTGGCGCGGACGGCTCTGTTCAAACCGTGCGTGAAACGGTTGAGAAAATTGTGCCCGGCGAACGCGTCGTCTACAGCTTGAACTTTACAAATGATGATGCGGCTCCTGCCAATGATATTGTTCTGACAATGCCCATTCCCAGTGAGGTGAAATTCATTGAAGGCACCGCGGATGTACCTGCCACGACGGTGACATTTTCTGCCGACGGCGGCGAGAGCTTTGCCTTACGTCAATCCGTGATGAAACTTGACGGCACAGGCAATATACGCACGGCCAGTGCAGATGAACTTACACATATTCGCTGGACAGTCCCCGGTCCTGTCGCAGTCGGTGCGGGCGGTGCTCTGTCTTTTGCGGCAACAGTACGCTAATATCCAGTGACATTACCTGAAAAACTGGTCTTAAAAAGGGCCAGTTTTTTTTTGACAAAAATCTGGCAAATGAATTCTGTCAAAAGGGTTTACAAGAGATAAATGGCGAAGGTTTTGTTAACCTTATAAGATATTGATTTAATTGTAGTTTTTCTTGTCTTTCTAAACCGTATCGAGCGTATTTTCATGTCATATTAACCACGTTTCTAATCAGTCCCTTTACCACTTTTCATTACAATTCTCTCACCTGATATAAAAAAGGAAAGAGGGTTATGACTAAAACTAAAACACTTATGAAGGGGCTTTTGGCTGCGTCAGCGCTTACAGCTCTTTCTACAGGAACGGCTTTCGCGGCTGGGACTGCGGCGGGTACAACCGTCACCAACACATTTACACTTGACTATAACGTCGGCACGACACCGCAGCCTCAAGTCACAGGCGATACGCCAACGACTTTCGTGGTTGACCGTCTGATTGACGTCAACGTCGCGCCTAACGCAGGCCTAGACGTCGCACCAGGCGCTGTTGACCAGCCGCTTAGCTTTACTGTCACTAACGAAGGTAACGATACGCAAGGCTACGTCCTCACAGCTGGCAATGTCGCTGCAGGTGATGATTTTGACGCGTCTAATTTGGCAATTTTCTACGTTGTCGACACAAACGGTGACGGCATCAACAATGACGGCGCGCCTGTTGCTTATAACGGCACGTCAACACCAGATATTGCACCTGACCAGATTGTCTTTGTGACTATTGAAGGCGACATCCCAGGTGGCGTCGGACAAGACGACACATCTGATATCACGCTTCTAGCTGAAACAGCTGTCACAGGCGGTACAGGTACACTTGTTACCGAAGATACAGACGGCAATGATAACGCCACTGTTGAAAACGTCTTTGCGGACGCCGCTGGCGACGGAAACGTCACAGGTGATGTTGCTGAAGACGGTAGCCACTCTGCCACAAACACATATACAGTTGTAGCGGCGATGATTGCGGCGGTGAAAGCCGTTGATATCTTTGCAGAAGTGCCTAACGCCACAAATGATTGTGCCGTCATTCCAGGCACACCTGCACCGCAGACAAACGATGAAGATGACCAATACGCCATTCCTGGTGCCTGTGTGGAATATACCATTACAGCGACAAACACGGGTGCAGCGGCAACGAACTCTATCGACATCGCCGATACACTGCCAGATAATCTGACATTTGTTGCGGCGTCTGCGACAGGTTTCCTTGACGGAACAGCCACTCAGGCAGGGTCATTTACGACATTGCCAACAGCGAACCAAGACTGTTTTGCAACGCCATGTGTTGTTGAGTACACGGGCGGTGAGCTTCAGGACGGATCAACGACACCAACGACAGGTGTAATCACTATCCGTGCCCTTATCGCATCTAGCAAACCTTAATCGGTAAGTTATCTAAAGATATTTCCCGCCTCTTTGATAGAGGCGGGAAATTCTAAAGGCTATGTCGTCTACATTTAAACATACCGCAAGCGCTGCCATTTTTGCAGCGTCTGCTTGGTCCCTTGCGGGTCAGGCCCATGCGGCTGTGGGCGACACAGTCACTAATATCGCCTCCGTCACCTACAAAGTGGGCGACGTCGAAGGCACAGTTGAAACTAATCCAGCTGTCTTTACAATTCAGGCGCCAGACATAACGCCAACCATCGAATTCTTTCGCCATTCGCCGAATGGCCCAAATCCACAAATTACCTCTGTCAATGGCTCTGATTACAGCCCGACGGGAGATCTTTCGGGCCCGTTCTCTAATATCGGACCTGCGCGCACGCTTGGCGGACGCGTTATTGATACAAGTTCGCCGCTTCCGCTGACACCTGCTGAGGTTTATCTCACGGGCGAGCTGATGTTTGTGACCGTCACAGACACAAGCGCCAATAACAATCCCGAGCAGGTTGAAACGGTCACGATTTCCGTCACGGCCAGCAATGGCGACACGATTGTTTTACAGCTCTATGAATCTGGACCTAACACGGGTCAGTTCTGGGCCTATATCCCGTCAACAGGCGACGAGTCACCACTGTTTGATAATGAGCTATCGACACCTAGCAATACACAGCTCCGCGCGACTTATATCAACACCTTTACCCAGTCCGAAGTTGTGGTTGATACCGCACTTGTGGAGCCCTCAAATTTTGTTTTTGACTCTGTAACAGGCGAACCTGTTGATGGCGCGGTTGTCACAGTTGTGAATGCTGATACAGGCGAGCCAGCGCTCGTTTATGGTGTAGACGGCGTCTCCAGCTTCCCAACATCTGTGACCAGTGGACAAGATATTAATGACGGGGCGGGGCTTACATATGACGCAGAGTCGGGCGAATTCACATTCCCCATGCTGCCTGCGGGCAATTACCGCCTCGAGGTGGAAGCACCAGAGGGGTATAGCTACGCTTCATCTTTCTCGCCTGCGGAGATTGCAACAAATGGCGGCGCATATACTATACTAGCCGGGTCATTTGGCGAAGTATTCACCCTTACAGAGGAAATGACCTTCCGCTTTGATATTCCGCTAGACCCGCAAACAGATTTTGTTCTGACTAAAGTTGCAGACCGTCAATTTGGTGATGTCGGTGATTTTGTAAATTACACTGTGGATGTGACAAATGCGGGGACGCGTAGCGCCCCTGTGCGCCTTTTCGATACGCTGCCTGTCGGCTTTCGTTATCTGAACGGCACATCTCGCCAGAATAATGTGGTCATCGACGACCCTACCGTCTCAGATGACGCAACGCTTCTGACATTCCCTATGGGTGTCCTCGCGCCAGGCGAGTCTATTCGCCTCGATTACGCGCTGCAAATTGGTCCTGGCGCACCGATGGGTGACTCGATTAACCGCGCCGTTATACGTGACAATGACGACAATCAGCTCTCAAATGTGGCACGAGCCGAAGTCACGCTACGCGAAGACCTCTTGCGCTCGACCTCCACAGTGATTGGCCGTATTTCAGAAAAGTCATGCGATAAAGACGAAGACTGGGCGCGTGATGTTGTTCGCGGCATTGGCGTTGAGGGTGTACGACTTTATCTTGAGACGGGCGCTTACGCTGTGTCGGATCCTGATGGACTTTTTCATTTTGAAGGTGTCACAGAAGGCACGCATGTCGTGCAGATTGATGAAGAGACCCTGCCCCAGGGCTATACGCCAATGATTTGTGAAGAGAATACGCGCTATGCTGGCTCTGCGACATCAAGATTCGTCAATATTCAGGGCGGTGGTGTCTGGCGCGCAAACTTCTATCTTGAGCAGACAGGCGAAACGGCCCAGCAAGTAGAGGCCGTTGAGACAGCGGATAACCAAAGCTATAAGAAATTTGATCAAAACTGGCTTGACGGGCAAAGTTCTGTCCCTGAACTCGTCTATCCAAACACAAAGAACACACCCGCCACACCGTCTGTGAATATCGGGATTAAGCACAAGCCAGACCAACGCGTTGAGATTATCCTCAATGACCGCCCGGTTTCAGAATTAAATCTATCAGGCCGTGATATCAGCCAGAGCCAGCTCACCATGATTAGTCGCTGGCGCGGTGTTGACCTTCTTGAAGGTGATAACCGTCTTGTCGCGATTGTCAGAAACCCTGACGGCTCTGTCGCGACGACACTGACGGAAACAATTTCATATGTGAAAACAATTGCGCGCGCGATACCGCTGCCAAGCCAATCTGTACTGATCGCCGATGGCCGTACAGTGCCAACACTTGCTATTCGTCTTGAAGACGAAGCGGGGCGTCCTGTCCATAAAGGCCGCATCGTGCGCGTCGATATTGAGCAGCCTTACCGCATTTATGACGAGACGGGTGAGCGCGCGATTGAAGAAATTCAAGACGAGACGCTCAATCCCCTCACCGCGCGCCAAGACATCACCGTTGGTCGCGAGGGTATCTTGCGCCTGCGCATTGAGCCGACACTCCAAACAGGTAAGATTACGGCTGTTGTGACGCTTGATAATGGCCGCAAAGTGCCTGTCTATATGTATCTTGAACCTGAAAAGCGCGACTGGATTCTTGTCGGTCTTGCGGAAGGGTCTGCCGCTTGGGAGACCGTCAAAGGCAATGCGGTCGACATTACGTCCGAAGATAAAGATGATATTATCACCGATGGTCGCGTCGCATTTTTTGCAAAAGGACTCATTAAAGGTAATTGGCTCGCGACAATTGCGGTGGATACAGACTCACGGCGCGGTGACCGTGACGGTGATTTTGGCCAAGAAATTGACCCTAACGCCTATTACACACTCTACGGCGACCGCAGCTATCAAGATTTTGAGGGCGTCTCACGCTACCCCGTTTATGTGAAGCTCGAAAAAAGCAGCGCTTATGCTATGTTTGGGGATTACGACACGAATATCCCCGAAGGTCGCCTAACCAGCTATAACCGCCGTCTCTCTGGGCTTAAGGCAGAATATGTCGGCGAAGACTTCCAAGTTGTCGGTTTTGCGGCTGAGACGAACCAAGGCTTTGCCAAAGACGAGATTGCCGCAGACGGCACAAGCGGGACCTATCAGCTGTCCAACCAACGTATCCTCGCGCAATCGGAAACTGTGACAGTTGAAACGCGCGACCGTAACCGTCCTGATATTATTCTGGACCGCCAGATCATGGTGCGCTTCCTTGACTATACACTTGATTACCTCACGGGTGAGCTGATTTTCCGTAAACCTGTTGATGTCTCTGATTTTGATTTTAATCCCAATGTTATCATTGTGGATTATGAAACATCCGATGAGGTAGAACGCAACCTTACCATTGGTGGACGCGTCCAAGCTGAGTTTATGGATGACCGCCTGCGTATTGGGTCAACATTTGTTAAAGAAGATGGATCTGCCCAAGTCTCTGGCGCGAAATCGACAATGGTCGGCGTTGATCTTGTCGGACAAGTGAGCGAGCAAACTGAAGTGCGCGCGGAATATGCCATCACAGATACGACACCTGGCGTGGACGGCGCAGAGGCCATTTTAGCTGAGGTCATTCACACGAGCGAAAAATTGCAAGCTGAAGCTTATTTCCGCCAAGAAGACGCGGGCTTTGGACTTGGACAGCGTAATTCAAATACAAATAAAGTCCGCCGCTACGGTTTTGACGCCGCTTATGAAATCAATGAATTTGAGGACGAGACAACAGGGCGTCGTGGGCGCAACGTCATTGAAGGACTCGCCTACCGCGAAGAAAATCTTGAAACGGGCGACACACGCGACAGCGCCGAAGTCATCGCCAAACACCAAGGTGATCGCGTTTCTTATTCCGCAGGACTACGCGGCGTTAAAGATGAATATGTTGACCGTGAGAACCGCGAAAGCTTACTTGCCGTCGCGCGCGCCTCGCTCGAAGTCCCTAAGCATGATGTGACATTCCAAATCGCGCATGAGCAACCGCTCGGCGGCAAAGATACGGTTTCGGCCTTCCCGCAACGCACAACGCTCGGTGTAGATAAGCGCCTCGGTAAAAAAGCGACAGCCTCTATCCGTCACGAGATTCTGGACGGTGGTGATAACCGCAGCGGTAACACGACCTTTGGTCTCACGACAACGCCGTGGACTGGAGCCGCCATTTCTGCAAGCTCTGACCTTCTGACAAATGATCTCGGTCGCCGTCTTGGCGCAACTATTGGCCTAGATCAACAAGTTCAAATCAGTGAAAGCTGGTCCGCCTCTGCTGGTGCGCGAAGACGTCAAGTCCTCGACCAAACAGGCGAATATCTCGAAGTTGCGCCCGACGCTGCAATTTCACCACTTGAGACGAATGAGGATTTCACTTCTGCTTATGCGGGTATCGGATATCGCGACGAGGTCATGACAGGCTCGACACGTATAGAGGCCCGTAAATCCTCTGCTGGCGACACGTGGATTGGCTCAGCGGCGCTCGCGCGTGAGCTATCAGAAGAGCTATCTATTGCAGGTGCTGTGCGCGGTGTGTTTAATGAGACTGAAAACGAGCCAAATGCGACGAGTCAGATTGACGCGCGGATTGGCGGTGCTTGGCGTCCTCGCGGTGAAGAGACCGTTTATTTTGACCGTTTTGATCTCAAACACAGCAAAAATGTGCGCGGCGAGACGGAAACAAAACTCGTCAATAATTTCGCCATGAACACTATGGTGGCGGACAATTGGCAGCTCTCAACAAATTACGGCGTCAAACATGTGCGCACTGATATCGCGGATCAAAAATTTACAAGCTGGAGCCATTTGGTCGGCGCAGAAACACGCTTTGACCTGACCGAGAAAATTGATCTTGGCCTACGCGGACAATTGATGACTACGACCGGCATTGGCACAAAATCTTATAGCTACGGCCCAAGCATCGGCATTGCGCCTGTCAAAAACGTTTGGATCAACGCAGGTTATAACGTCTCTGGGTTTAAAGATGATGATTTCGAAGCGGCAGAATATTCTCGTAAAGGTGCTTATATTCAGCTGCGCGTAAAATTTGACCAGCACACAGCCAAAGGCTTGCTACGCCGTATTTCCCCGACGGATGTGGTGTCAGATAATGGCCCGACTACACGGAGCTTTGCCAACCCTTAATGGCTGAGATGCAGCGTTGAACAGAGCCATGAAAATTACACTCAGGGTTAGCCGACCACTGTCCATACAAGACATTGTCTGCGTGAGATTCGCGTAAGGTAAAAGCAGCCTAAATCTACTATCAGACAATTATATAGCGAAGCTTATTAGCTACAACTCGCCTTCGCTTTTTTTAGAGCGGCCGTAACACCTTTAAGCGAGAAGTCATAAGAGACGGCTGTGCCGCGCGCGCTCATGGCGGAGACCCGCATATTCGCGCCTGCCCGCATTTTTTTCACAAGCGCGCGCTCGTCTGAGCCGTCTTTTATAAAAGCTTCGTTTTGAGAGACATACATGCGCGTGCGAGAGCTGCCGACAATCGCGGTCGGCGGACTTGTAACTTTAAGCGGATAACCCGCAAGCAAGCTTGGCTGCTCACTCGCTTGGCCAGATTTCCAATTAGACACCATGAAGAAAATATCACCATGACGTACGCTGCTCGGTACCTTCTTCTTCGGTTCTGAAATGACATAGCAAATGCGGTCCCCACCAGAGGCCCGAGAGTAAGCTGACCAATCGCCATATGTGCCTTCGAGCTTGGGCTCTGCCGCCAGTGCGGGCACCGCTAAAGCCGTAAATAGGCAGGTTGCCGCGATAGTTTTTATGATCAGTTTTGTCATCTGTTTACATCCGCAAATCAAAGTCGTGTTTGAGTGAGCATATAGCAAACAATTCGCGTTAAGGGCGCGTTAATTACAGTGCAATTGGGTGTAATAATTTGACTTATCATAATACTAGCTGCGTTGTGCTATATCAGTGGCGTCTACAAACGATTTCTTACGTCTTTGGCGCGGCGTACGGTGACTCGCGAGGGGGCGGCCCGTATAACCCCCAAAACACAGCGCGCGGTCATAAAGCGTGAGCGCGGCGGCAAGGCTGACGTTTAAACAAAACTTCGTCGGAATATAAACAAGAGCTGAGCACATTTCGCGGGCCTGCGGCGAGAGCGCGCCCTTTTCTGGCCCTAAAATATAAGCGCAGTTAAGGCCGTGACGAAAGCTCGGCAAATCAACGGCGTCATCTGTCAGCTCAATCCCAATGAGCTCACACCCTTTTGGCAAAGACATATCGTCCAATTTGTCCCAATCATAATAGGGCAAATGATTATGAGAGCGCGATGTATCTGTCACGCGCATATCGAGCGCACGCGGATGCGCCCCGACGCTAAAGGCGAAACTCGCATCAAAAGCATGGGCGGTCCGCAATACCGCGCCCAGATTATACGATTTCGAGATACCCTCGACCCCAATGCCGAAATAGCCACGCGTCATTACGTTAGTCCTCGTTTCCGTAATTGCGCCCAACGGTAAAACGCATAGACTGCGACGATGAGCGAGATAACTATAATAATCGAAAACGGAAAACGCGGCGGCAGAGATAGATAACCCAGCCCAATCAACATAAATGTCATGCCGTTCACAGACAGATTTAGCAGCACAGACCCCGCACTCATAAGACGCGCCCGTCGTTCGGGATTTGCGCGCCTTTGGGCCATGGCTTGTAGTGGCACGACATAAAGCCCGTTGCAAAATGAAGCGGCCGTCACGTCAAAAAGAAAACGGCGGCCTTTAGGATCTGCGAAAAACTCCTGCACTGTGCCCAGGCCTTCACGGGTTGATTGTTCGCTATTGAGAAATAAGTCGAGCGTAAATAAGGCCACGCCTGTAATCCCAAACGCCACAAGGCCGACAGCTTCTTTCCCGCGCGCGAGCACGATACAAAAGAGCGATCCCGTTAAAATTCCAAGTGTGGAAATAACAAGGATTGCTGTGAGCGTATTCTGGTCATAGCGGAGCACATCCGCCACATAGGTCGGGAAGGCTGTGATGAAAATTGTCGAGAGCCCGTAAAACCACGCAATCCCAAGAAGCGGGCGGAATACGGCCATATCTTTCAGAGCTTGGGCCAGTACATTAATTGTCGCCGTGATGGGATTGTAATTAATTCTTAGATCAGGCTTTGGCGCAGGCGCGGACGGCACACGTTCGGCTGCGAACCACCCAACAGCGGCCAGCACTAAGAGAATGAGCGCCACGACGCGTGGACCCGTCAAAAAACCATCCGCGGGAAATTGTTTTAAAACAAGCAGAAGCCCGATGGACTGCCCCAGAAGGATAAAGAAAAACTGAAACCCGCTAAGCAAGCCATTACCTGTGATTAATTCATCATCGGCAAGCCATTGCGGCAGGACTGAATTTTTAGTTGGGGAGAAAAAAGCCGATTGTGCGCCCATACCAATAAGTGTGAGCGCGAGGACGGCAGGGCTTTCTAAGAAAAATCCAAGGGCGGCAAGACACATTAATCCGACTTCAAAACGTTTAATGCGTTTGAGTATCAGGCCACGATCAATCTTATCGGCTATCTGACCCGCAATGGCGGTGACAATTAGAAACGGCAGGGTGAACATGAGAGCGGCGAGCGGGACGACAGACTCGCGCGGAATTGAGTCAGAAAATAAAACCACGCCGCCGTACGTGACAAGTCCAATTAGCGCTTGCTTGAGCGCATTATCATTAAAAGTTCCCGCTTGGAAAAGCACAAAGAGCGGCAAAAACCGATTCTGACCAAATAATTTTCCTGCGAGTTTGACGCTCATATGGTTTTACTTTCTGCCGCTTCTGCGGCTTCACGCGCGAGGCGTTTGGCGCGCGCGACCTCATTTTCTTCGACGCGGCCTATGTCAGCAGGGTCAAGCGCCCCGAGATTTTCCATATCGAGCAATTCGCGAGACCGCGTTTCAATACGGGTCTCAAGTAGCGCCATAAATTCATCTTTCTCAAGACCTGGCATGATGGGCTCTAAAAACTCTAGCTTTGCGGGACCAGCATGTTTTTTAAAATCATTCTGATTCCAGCGTTGGCCTAAATTTGTTGCGACGGGTACAACAGGACAGCCAAAATCGGCATAGAGGTGATAGACGCCTTTTCGGTAACGGTGCTGTGTGCCGACTTTGGATAAGTGCCCTTCGGGATAAATCAGAATTCGGCGACCTTGTTCGCGCACAATTTGAGACGTCTGCGCCATGCGTTCACGCGCATCCACACCGCCGCAATTATCTATAACGACAGCATTCATCTTGGCGAGAATACGTTTGAGAAAGAGGAATTTTTCAAGATGATCACCCGTAACAAATGAGAGATCAAAAAACTGCGAAAACATCACTAGCCCGTCGCCATAGCTCTGGTGCTTAGCGGCAATAATCACCGCGCCCTCTTTGGGCACATTTTCGTGTCCTGTTACTGTGACATCAATACCCGCAATGCGACGCATACCCCAGACCATGACTCGCGTGTAACGGCGCAAACTTGCCATCATCAACTTGCGCCCTGGCAGCAATGAAAAAATCACACAAATTAGCGCATAGATAAATGTCGTAACGACAAAAAAGGCATTAAAGACAAGCGACCGCATAAGGAAAGCCTAAGCGAAAACCCTCGTCAACGGCAAGTGTGAAATAACCTAGTCTTTCTAAACAAAGTCCGCCGCGTCGAGGTCGAGCGCGTTGAAGTTCTGTAGGGTTACGCTTTGGTCAGTGCCGTCAATCAGGGTAAGCACTGTGTTTGCCCCAACTTGATCCACAATAAAGTCACTAAGGTCATAGCCAAGCGCACTGAAGTCGAGCTGATCTTGGCCGTTAGTGAAGTCTGTAATGCTGTCATTGCCCCAGACAGCATCTGTAAACACGAAAGTATCGCTCCCGCTCTCCCCGCGTAGGATATCGTTTCCTGCGCCGCCGTTTAGGGTGTCATTGCCGAGGAAGC
>CAYRIV010000005.1:0-211221 GCA_964424575.1 uncultured Caulobacterales bacterium
TACACGATTAAGTAAGACGGCCAAGCGGTCGCATGAGCCGCTGGAGGTGAGGATGGGATTCGAACCCACGTTAGGCTACAAACCTAAACACGCTTTCCAAGCGTGCGCCTTAAACCACTCGGCCACCTCACCACAAGGCATTTACCTCAGATTGCTCCGGGGAGTTTAGAGCGCGGTCTATAGCGCCAGATATTAGGATTTGCAACTGGGGTTTTAGGGTTCACGCGACATCAAAAAATCTTTGATTTTTCGATGTTTGCGTTTCGCGCAAGGATGACTTGAAAAATGCCCTAGCTGTCAAACGCGCTGCGCGCCTTTATGCCTACGGACATTTTCCAAGACTTTATTTTTTCAAGTGCGCGAAACGCTTAATCGTCCATCTTAAGCGCCGCAATAAACGCCTCTTGTGGTATCTCGACGCTACCGAATTGACGCATACGTTTCTTACCCTTTTTCTGCTTATCGAGCAGCTTGCGTTTACGCGAGGCGTCACCGCCGTAACATTTCGCGGTCACGTCTTTACGCATGGCGGCAATGGTTTCGCGCGCAATGATGCGCCCGCCAATGGCGGCTTGAACAGGAATCTTAAACAGGTGACGCGGGATGAGATCTTTGAGGCGCTCACACATTTGCCGTCCGCGACTTTCGGCGCGGTCGCGGTGCACAAGCATAGAGAGCGCGTCCACGGGATCGCCGTTTACAAGAATACTCATTTTCACGAGATTGCCTTCGCGTGTGCCAATGGCTTGGTAATCAAAACTGGCATAACCTTTCGAGGTCGATTTCAGCCTGTCATAAAAATCAAAAACGACTTCATTGAGCGGCAGCTCATATTCCACCATGGCGCGGCCTGCGACATATGACAGGTTCGTTTGAATGCCGCGGCGATCTTGGCAGAGTTTTAAAATACCGCCGAGATATTCATCAGGGCTCATGATTTGGCATTTAATCCATGGCTCTTCGATATGGGCGATAGACATGATGTCAGGCATATCAGCAGGGTTGTGCAGATGCATTTCCGTACCGTCATTCATGGCAAGCGTGTAAACCACAGACGGCGCAGTCGTAATCAGGTCAAGATCAAATTCGCGCTCAAGCCGTTCTTGAATAATCTCAAGATGCAGAAGCCCGAGGAAGCCGCAGCGAAAGCCAAAGCCAAGCGCAGCGGAGGTTTCCATCTCAAAACTAAAGCTTGCATCATTCAGGCGCAGTCGTCCCATAGCTGAACGGAGGTCCTCAAAGTCAGCGGCATCGACTGGGAAGATGCCGCAGAACACGACAGGTTGCGCGGGCTTAAATCCGTCCAGCGCGACCTCTGTCGGGCGTTTATCCTCGGTGATCGTGTCGCCGACCGCTGCGTCAGCGACTTCTTTGATAGAGCCCGTGAAGAAGCCGACTTCGCCAGGGCCAATGCTGGCCACATCTGTTGGCGCAGGCAGGAACACGCCTGCCTTGTCCACAACATAGCTCGCGCCGGTGCTCATCGTGCGGATACGCATCCCTTTTTTTAACGTGCCTTCAATGACGCGAAAGAGCACAATTACGCCCATATAGGTGTCATACCACGCATCGACCAACATGGCTTTGAGCGGTGCGTCAGGGTCGCCTGCTGTCGGTGCAGGGAGGCGCGTGACGATGGCTTCAAGTGTTTCTTTAATGCCAATGCCTGATTTGGCGGACGCCAGAACCGCGTCAGAGGCGTCAAGGCCAATCACGTCTTCAATCTGCTGACGGATGCGTTCAGGCTCAGCGGCGGGGAGGTCAATCTTATTGAGTATCGGGACAATCTCGTGGTCATGATCAATGGCTTGATAGACATTAGCGAGCGTTTGCGCCTCAACCCCTTGGGAGGCATCTACCACGAGGAGAGAGCCTTCACAGGCAGACAGCGAGCGCGACACTTCATAGGCAAAATCAACATGGCCCGGCGTATCCATCAAATTCAGGATATAAGTCTTGCCGTCATCCGCGGTATATTCAAGACGCACGGTTTGCGCTTTAATCGTAATGCCGCGCTCTTTTTCAATGTCCATATTGTCGAGCACTTGCTCGCTCATCTCGCGGTCAGACAGCCCGCCTGTATAATGAATCAGGCGGTCAGCCAGCGTCGATTTGCCGTGATCAATATGCGCCACAATAGAGAAATTGCGGATGCGCTCTTGATATTCGGCCGTGCCGATAGGCGGCAGATTAGACGTTTTTTTATCTTTGCTCATGAGTGCAGTATCTAGGGGAATTGCGGTGAAACGCAAGTGGTCAAAATGACGGTGCGCAGAAGGGATTTTTCACAGATTAAGCATAGTGATACCATGCCCGTTTTCCTGCGTGAATGTTTGCTCTGTAATTGTGGAGGCAGAAGGGTGCTTTATCCATACTTTGGCAGCTACTTCATAAGTTTTTGAGAATGAATTTGGCGATTGCTTTAGATGAAATGCAAAACAGTTTTCCGAAAGACTGAGATGTTTCTTGAACTTTGGGAAAGAAAATTGTGGTGTTGAGTCAAAATATCTCATTAAATTGTTTTCGTGAAACATAAAGATAGTTTGTTTTTGTAGGTGCTTACTTATTGATCTTATTGTCGCTGCCATGCTCACATCATGTGATTCGCTGAACATAAATATATCTTCTAAAGACGGATTTTCATTTGCTGTCACAAATGCTTTTATTTTGGCTGTTGGAAGAAGTAACTCAGCAGCGAATATATTTGCTTGGTTTTCTTTTTCTGGATTACTTTGAAGGTTTTGCATGTGACTAGACTTGCATTCAAACGATTCATTATTTTCTGGATGGTGAAGAGGGTGTACGAAGTGCCCTAGCTCGTGCGCGATTGTAAACCGTTTCCGCCGTTTGTCCTGAGCGGAATTGATTAAAATAGCGCCTTCAAATTTTCCAGGCGGCACTATAAGTGAGCCCTCAATTCCTTTTAAAGGCTTTTCTTGTATATCGTATATTCCGAGCCCATATGCAATTTCGTAAAGGGGCGTGCGTGCCGAACTGAACCTTGCTTGGAGTATTATTTCCTGTGCCAGCTTTATCGAATCTGCTGGCGTGTCGCTAAGTTTTTCTCGATCGAATTTCATTTTCACGTAACTTCTTTCGGGTTACCATCGTGTCTATCATTTGATTAAGAGCCGTTCTGTCTATTTCATCTAAATCACTTATCTTTCGAAACATGGCAACGGCAAGAGGATCTGCATTGGTTGATTCGGGGTCTTCGCCAATCAAAGAATTCATCGTAACATTGAAATAGTCAGCAATCTTTTTTACGATTTCAAGAGAAGGTGCTTCGGTTACCCCTTTTTCTAGCTGCCAAATATGGGTTTTTGATACATTGACTGCATCGGCCAATTTTTGAAGTGATATGCCTCGCGTAGCCCGTAGAACTGTCAATTCGCGTGAAAAACTCATTGTTTGCCTCCTGGAATCAAAACAGCTCTGACGCAGGGGCAGAGCTGTAAGATAATATGATACGTTTTTATAACACAAGCGCTTGACGGAATCAAATCGTTCTTTTAAATGATATATATTCGTTCACATGAACGATGTTAACTTAGGTCACGGAGGTAATCATGACCCATCACTTTGAAGTGAAAAACACAGCGAGTGCGCAATTTATGGCGCGCTTTAATTACAACTCTGAAGCCATCATTTGGTCTGAGGAATACAAGGCTAAATCGACTGCTTTAGACAGTGTCGAAATTGTTAAAGAACATGCGTGCACTGCAGTGATTGTCGATCAGACAATCGGTGAGAAGAGCACTGATTATCGTTTTGAAATTTTCGACACGGCTGATGACCAGTTCATGGTTCGCTTTGTGGCGTCAAATGGCAAAACAGTTATGGTTTCAGAGCGCTACACGGCTAAGCACAATGCTATTAAAGCCGCGAAGAGCGTTCAAGCTAATGCAGCCGGTGCGCCTGTGGAAGACAACACCTCATCCGCGTCTAAGGCAGCTTAGTCGTGGCGACTAATCCTCCATCAGGAGATAGCCGCCGTTATGGTGCTGTTCGCAATCGTTCCCAAGTCAAAAACCCTAAAACGGGTCTTTGGTCAAAGCGAAATGCTAGCACTGGTAAGTTTATGGACGTCAAACAAGACGGTAAGCCCTTTAAGGGCGTGAGGCGTGAGTCTTGACCATAAGCTTCTGAAGGGCTTAAGATAAAGGGAACTGGCGATTGCGGTTCCCTTTTTTCTTGCCAGTTTTACCCCCTTGCCCCTCGGCACATAATTTGCAAAACTCTCTTCATTAACCGCGAGGGGAAGCGTTGGGACGGGGAGTTCTGACGGCCAACTTCATTATCGCGAGGGGAAGCGTGCTCCGTTTGGCGGCCTTTGGGCGGCTTAATCCTGAGAGTGCGGCCAACTTCATAACACAGAAGCCGATTTATAACGGCTCATTATTATGGGGAGAGATCTTATGACTCTTTATTTAATCATCGCAGCGGGCGTGCTCGCTGTGGTCTACGGCGTAATAACGCGCGCCAGCCTGATGAAGGAATCAACGGGTAATGAACGCATGAATGAAATCGCAGGCGCGATTCAGGAAGGCGCGAAAGCTTATCTTAATAAACAATATAAAACGATTGCGATTGTTGGCGTAGCCGTCACTGTCCTTTTGTTTCTCTTATTTCAAAACCTCATTGCGCCGCTTGGCTTTATTATCGGCGCGGTTCTGTCAGGGATTGCGGGCTATGTTGGCATGCTGGTCTCTGTGCAGGCCAATGTGCGCACGACTGAGGCCTCTCGTGAGAGCTTGGGTAAAGGCCTTAACGTAGCTTTCAAAGCGGGCGCGATTACGGGCATGCTTGTGGCGGGCCTCGCGCTGCTTGGTCTGGCCGTTTATTATATGATGCTGACAGGCCCGATGGGCGCAGATGAGCGCGGCGTGATTGACGGGCTTGTGAGCCTCTCACTTGGCGCGTCACTTATCTCTGTTTTCGCGCGTCTTGGCGGCGGTATCTTTACCAAAGGGGCTGACGTGGGCGGCGACTTGGTTGGTAAAGTCGAAGCGGGTATTCCCGAAGACGATCCACGCAACCCGGCAACAATTGCCGATAATGTCGGTGATAACGTCGGTGACTGTGCGGGTATGGCGGCAGACCTCTTTGAGACCTATGTCGTGACGATTGCCGCGACGATGGTGCTGGGCTCTATCCTGTTTGCAGGGATTGGGTCGCTTGCGCTTTATCCTATGTCGATTGGGGCTGTCTGTATTATCACCTCTATCATTGGGACATATTTTGTCCGCCTTAGCAAAGGGTCTGTGAATGTCATGGGCGCGCTTTATAAAGGTCTGATTGCCACGGGCGTTTTGTCTGCGGGTGCGATTTTCTTGCTGACGCAACAAACACTTGGCCTTGGCGAGATTGCTGGCACACCGTTCTCTGGCATGGATTTGTTTATCTGCTCCGTTATCGGCCTTGTGATTACAGGCGCGATTGTGGTCGTCACAGAATATTATACAGGCGTGAATTATAAGCCTGTGAAATCTGTTGCGGCGGCGTCAGAGTCGGGTCACGGCACAAACGTCATTCAAGGCCTTGCGGTCTCTATGGAAGCGACAGCCATTCCTGTGCTTATCATCGTGTTTGGGATTATCTCGACATACTCATTTGCAGGCCTTTACGGTATCGCGATTGCGGTTACGGCCATGCTCGGCGTGGCGGGTATGATTGTGGCGCTTGATGCGTTCGGTCCTGTGACTGATAATGCGGGCGGTATTGCTGAAATGGCAGAACTGCCGTCTGAAGTACGCAACACAACTGACACGCTTGACGCTGTGGGTAATACGACCAAAGCCGTGACCAAAGGTTACGCTATTGGCTCAGCGGGCCTCGGCGCGCTTGTGCTCTTTGCGGCCTTTTACAAAGATGTGGAATATTTCGCGTCCAAAGCCGTACAAGGGGATTTCTTTTACGGGCTTGGTAATCTCAGCTTTAGCCTGACGGATCCTTATGTCATTGTCGGTCTGTTCATTGGCGGCATGCTCCCTTACCTCTTTGGAGCTTGGGCGATGCAATCTGTGGGTCGTGCAGCGACAGCTATTGTTGAAGAAGTGCGTCGTCAGTTCAAATCTGATCCGGGCATTATGAAAGGAACCTCGCGCCCAGATTATGCGCGTGCGGTTGACCTTTTGACGGGTGCGGCGATTAAGGAAATGATCAAACCTTCACTTCTGCCAATCCTTGCGCCTATCGTGCTGTTCTTTGTTGTCAAGTTTCTGGCTGGCCCAGCGGCGGCAATTTCAGCACTCGGTGCGATGCTTCTCGGCGTGATTGTCACAGGTCTGTTTGTGGCGCTGTCGATGACAGCCGGCGGCGGTGCGTGGGATAATGCCAAGAAATATATCGAAGACGGCCACCACGGCGGTAAAGGCTCTGAGGCGCATAAAGCGTCTGTCACAGGCGATACTGTCGGTGATCCGTATAAAGATACAGCTGGCCCAGCGGTCAACCCGATGATTAAAATCACAAACATCATCGCGCTTCTGCTGATTGCTGTTATTGCGCATTAATACCGTCGAAAAATCCGCTCTGCTTATTCTGCCGGAATGAGCGGGGCTGTAGGATGTTCTCGACGCATGTCAAATAAAGACCCCGCCCTCAAAGTTGATGGGCGGGTTTTCTTTTGCGCGGTTTTAGACGCCTAAAATCCAGCCTTCTTCATTTATAACCAGCTTGCGCTGCGTATCTGATAGTCCAAAAGCAGACAGCTTATCTTCCAGTGCGCCCGTGCGGTTCCAATGGCTGAGATCGCGCGCAACGGACATGACCTGGGCGGCGTCTTTGACACTATGGAGGCTTTCGTCGGCGCTATGAGAACTGGGATAGATTTCAGCGAGGGTAATTGGTTTTGAAAAATCTCCTGCGAAATTTGTCTCAAACGGCCAGACAGCGATATGAGGGGCTAACTCTGGATTTGCTCTCAACCGCTCGAGCGCAGCGATACCCAAAATCGACTGACTTCCAACAGACCCAATGCCTGCAAGCTTAAACACGGACTGCGCAGAAGGCACGCGGGTCTCTGCCATACGCTTTTTGGGAAATGACAGGGGCAAGTCTTTCGGAGCGTACATATCTAAATTCTCATAGCGCCCGCTGTGCTGATGTGGGTGGCCCCAAAACGGGCCAGTGGTGAGCCCAATTTGCGCGTTCATTTTGCCGCCTACTTCGAATCTATTGCTCACATTTTTATCTGTGTCCGTGACTTGCGCGCTAAGATATTGCCATAGGCTTTGCCAAGTGCCCTCGCCTGTGATGGCGTGCGCTAATCCTGCGGGATAGGCAAAGGCAAAATCACAGCTAATCAGCAGGCGCTCATTATTGGTAATCGCGTGAGTCATACGTGCGCGCAGCCAGTCTGAACAGGAAAAGCGTGTGGGTAAGTTCACAGGCACATCATTATTTTCCGCCACCCATATACTATTGGCCCCTGTTTGGGGATGATTGGCGGCTGACCAATCTACAGCGATGAGATGGGTGAAAAGAGGCATGTCCGTCTCTAGCGCGTGGTAACGGTGCGGTCACGCGGATAAATTTGATGCACAAGACAGGCGAGTTGAAAGGATAGCTTAACCATAAAGACGTTATGGAGGGGGCGTGACAGATGACACGATCATACGCCCGATTGAGGCGCGCGCGCCGCAAAATGCGCCGACCGCGCGGCCTAAACGCTCTTTATCGCGGGATGTAGACGCGGGCGTCGCGTTCTTATCTTTTATAACGGCGCTTTCGACCTTGGGTCTATCGGCCTATTTTTTCTACGGCTTTACGCAAACGGACCAAGGGTTTTGGACGCTCGCGAGCGCATTTGGCCTGTGTTTTGGTGTGGGGGCTCTCGCCTATGTGCCGTGTTTTCTGACGGCGCGGATAGCGTTGAAGTCCAGAAAAGGTACCGGCTCTCGTAGTGATATCGCGCTGGCTTTGCTTTTAATGCTGCCATGGGTATGCGTGTCACTGATTTTTATAGGTTTTAGCGCCCTTCCCAAACTTTACGGGGTTTTATCGCTTATTATCAGCATGAGCCTATGTTTTTGGGCGTTTTCGCGTCTGCGCCGTCTCCCCAAATCATAGAGTTCACACTGTGTTGATATCGCATTACAGTGGTTTAATTGAAAAATTGAGCTGAATGCCCTATATTGGTATTAAGCGTTCAAGGGACGGAACGTGATATTGTAACCAAAGGATATCACTATGCGACACACACTTCGTGTTTTAGCTTTGTCCGTATCAGCCGCCGTGCTCGCGGCCTGCGCGACAGCTACCCCATATCAACCCGCTTCTGCGCCTGGCGCATTTGACGGATTTTCACAAACTATGATCGAGAATGACCGCGCACGCGTCTCATTTGGCGGTAACTCGCTAACTGACCGTGAGACAGTTGAAAACTATCTGCTTTACCGGGCCGCTGAAATTGCAGTGGAGCGCGGCTTTAGTCATTTTACGCTACAACAGCGTGACACAGAAGAAAAAAAGCGAGTCTCTGTCAGCCCAGGATTTAACCGAGGGTATGGCGCGTTCGGGCCTTATGACCCGTTCTTTAATTACAGCTTTTACCGTCCCTCATATGGGTGGAGCCGTCCGTATCGTTACTCCCGGTTTTACGGCCCACGTTCAGCACGGTTTAGTCGATTTGGACATCGCGGATTTGGATTCGGCGGATTCGGCGGGCGTTTTGGCTATGATCCATTCTTTGATGATTATGACGTACGCGAGATTACAAAATACCGCGCTTCAGCCGAAGTTAAATTCGGTCGCGGGGCAAATGGTGATGAAAACAATACGTTTAACGCTAAAGAGGTTTTAGAAAACCTTTCAAGCGCGATTACATATCCTGAGATAAAAACGTAAACTCTGGCGTCACAAATGATAAAGAGCCGTCTCTGTTGAGGCGGCTTTTTTAATGGCAGATTTAATCGCTTGCCCGCGCGGCGCCCCAATAATTATACGCCAAGACTTTTGGGCCTGGAATATACATTTGTTCTAAGGAGGTTAGCTCTAAGCCTGCTTGCGTAAAGAGGTCTGGAATATCGCGCCCGCTGTGACAGCCGCCTGCGATGTGTTTCCAGACGGGATCTATACGGTTTTGCCATCTATGCACGCCCGCATCTGGTGCTTTGCCATGCTCTGTAAAAAATATCTGTCCGCCAAGCTTAAGTATGCGGGACATTTCACGTAAAGCGCGTATGGGATCAGGGATTGTGCACAGGCTATATGTGACGACGACGCTGTCCGCTGAATTGTCATCCAAGGGAATATCTTCACCTGACAAACCAATGCGTTCGACGGGGATAGGACACTCATCTCGTCTCTTCGCGCTGCGTTTCCAAATATGTTCGTCAGGGTCCACGCCGATGATTTTTGTGACGTTGCCCACGTCGTAATGCGGGAGGTTCAACCCAGAGCCAATTCCGATTTCCAAGACGTCTCCTGTGGCGTGTGGGACCACCTTTTGGCGCTGTTTCGTAATCGTACCAATACTGCACGTTTTGTCAAGGCAGAACGGCAAGATATGACGGTTATAAAATCACATAAACTCTTTTGGCTTGGGACAACGAAAGAGTCAAAATCTGCATCCTCTCTTGCGGGGGCAGGGCTAATCTTTTACGCCTATTTTATGAATGATGCGCTTCAAAAGGTAGAGTGTCGCACGCCCACCTCAGGACGTGACGGGGTGACGCGTATCCCAGCTTGGAAATATGATATAGTGCGCGCGGCCATCATAGAGACTTTCGCGCAAAGCCAAGAGGCACAGGTAAAGTTTTCAGAATTACGTACCCAAGCCAAGGATTATATCCCTGAAGACAAGCTTGCTGAACTTGGGTCTTGGGGCTGGCATTTTACAACGGTGAAATTAAATATGGAAGTCAAAGGTGAATTAATGCGCGTCGTTGACGCGACGCCGCAACGCTTGTCTCTTACGCTATGACATCTGATTTTTCACAGATAAAACCTATCGCTTTTTACCTGCCGCAGTTTTACCAGACGGAGTATAATGATAAGTGGTGGGGAGAAGGTTTCACAGAGTGGACATCAACGCGGCGTGGCGAAAAATTGTTTCCAGGCCATCATCAACCACAACTTCCGCTTACAGGTGACGGCGATCTTGGTTTTCATGATCAAACAGACTTAAAGACGCTGAAAGCCCAAGCAGAGCTTGCTAAGGCCTACGGCATTTACGGCTTTTGCCATTATTTTTACTGGTTTGGCGGAAAACGGGTGTTAGAGAAGCCAACTGATTTAATGCTTGAAAGCCCTGAGGTCGACATGCCGTTTTGCCTATCATGGGCGAATGAAAATTGGTCTCGGCGGTGGGATGGGGGCGACACAGATATCCTCATTCCGCAAGACTATAATCCTGAGCGTTATCACGAACTCGCAGCGGATCTCGCGCCTTATTTTTCTGACCCGCGCTATATTACGAGTGACGGTGAAGTCGTGTTTCTCATTTACCGCCCTGATGAAATTCCAGAGCTAGGACGTCTTGCGAGTGAGATAAAAAAGCAAGCTATTACGTGCGGACACAAAGGGGCGCTTGTTTTGGGTACAGAAACTTTTTGCTTGCCAGGTGAGCAAATTGATCCGCGCACGCAAGGCCTCGACGGTAGCGTGGAATTTCCACCGCACGGCGTGTCCACCATGCAAGTTCATACCGTGGCGCGGGCAGGCGAGCCAAAATTTGCAGGCATGGTGTTTGATCACTTCAGTGCGTTTCTCACCACCTTAAAGCGCCCTGATCCTGATTATCTTTTATTTCGCGGTCTTTTTCCTGCGTGGGATAATACCGCACGCCGAGGACGGCGCGCCAATATTTTTGCGGGTAGCTCACCGCAGCTTTTTGCAAATTGGTTGGCCGCTATGACCGACTGGACAAAACGAACGCATCCGCCAAATCGCCAATTTGTGTTTCTCAACGCTTGGAATGAATGGGCGGAAGGCGCTCATTTTGAACCTGATACAGAAAATGGCCTCGCTTATTTAGACACGCTAAAAGGCATACTGTCAGGCGAAAATTGCGCGAGCCATCTTTTCGATTGGGATGCAAAAGACGTGCAGAGCTATCGTAATATGGCTGAGCCTGCTTTTGGACTTGAGGCATTTTTTAACGACCGTGATGTTGAGGCCGAAAACGACCTTCCCTATCAACTCGTATTGCCGCCAGGGGCTATGCCGCCAGAAGGCGCGGCTCCCGTTAAAGCGCACGTGTCTCACGCGAAAGATAGATCGCCTTGGCTCTCGCATCTCTTGCGCGCCCGAAATTTCGAACAGTTTAAAACTGCAATTTGGTTATGGGGGGTCCATGACTATCCGCAGACGGGATTACAAAAACTCACAACGCGTCTTATCCGCCGCCTTAGCAAAACAGGCTGATTAACTTTTGCTGTCGAGCACCTTTTGCAGATAGTGGCCATATCCACTTTTCTTGAGAGGTGCGGCAAGATTGGCCAGTTCATCTCGGCTAATCCATTTATTGCGGTAAGCGATAACTTCAGGACAGCAAATCCGCTGGCCTTGGCGCTCTTCAATGACGCTGACAAATTGTGCCGCTTGTAGCAATGATCTGTGAGTTCCTGTATCAAGCCATGTTGTGCCGTCATCAAGAATTTCAACACGGAGCTCTTCGCGGTCAAGATAGACTTGGTTGAGCGCTGTAATTTCAAGCTCCCCCCGCGCAGACGGTTTTAACTGCTTGGCGTATTTGGGCGCGTGGGCGTCGTAAAAATACAGTCCTGTGACGGCGTAATTACTATCGGGGACCGCGGGTTTTTCGACGAGCGATATTGCATTCATTTCTGCATCAAACCCCACAACACCATAAGCCGATGGATTATTGACGCGGTAGCCAAAGACGCTGGCGCCGTCAGTGATATTATTTGCGGCGCGAATGGACTGTGTAAAGGCGGAGCCAAAGAAGAGGTTGTCCCCGAGAATAAGGGCAGAAGGTGCGCCGTCTAAAAAGTCTTCAGCAATTATCAGGGCTTGCGCAAGACCGTCAGGACTAGGCTGAACCGCATAATCAATATTCAGCCCCCAGCGTTTGCCGTCTTGTAGCAAGCGCCTAAATGCGGGATTATCATGCGGGGTTGTGATGATAAGAATATCACGAATACCAGCCTCCATAAGGACAGAGAGCGGATAATAAATCATTGGCTTGTCATAGACGGGCATGAGTTGTTTTGAGACTGAAATCGTACTGGGGTGGAGCCGCGTGCCGCTGCCCCCCGCCAAGATTATGCCTTTACGGTGTTTGCCCTCAATGCTCATGTTTTCCCTCTAAGGTCGATTGTATGAACTGCGTTTTAAGCGCGGTTTTCGTACCATTCTTTATACGCCAGTTCTAACCCTTCACGCCAATTAGGTAAAGCGCTGAGCTTGGCCTCATACTTTGATATATCTAGCACACTATAGGCGGGTCGTGGCGCAGGCGTGGGATAATCAGTACTGGGAATGGAGTTCACCGTTACGGTGTGTGGCAGAATGTCTTGCGCTTGCATAAATATGGCACGCGCAAAATCAGACCAACTTATCGGCGCGCCTGATCCGCTGACATGATAGATGCCGTTTAGGTCTGCGCTTTTCTGCATAGCCTTAGCCATTTCAAAACAGCTGTCAGCAAGATGCCCTGCATAAGTTGGACGGCCAATTTGATCGCTGACTACTGAGAGGCTCTCGCGTGTTTCCGCTAGCCGCAACATCGTTGTCATAAAGTTTTTACTCATGCCATCAAACACCCAAGAGGTGCGGATAATGACGGCGCGGTTGTGCGCGCGCATAACTGCCTGCTCCCCCGCGAGCTTGGAACGGCCATAAGCATTTATGGGATCCGTCCGGGCACCAATGGTATATGGTGTGGTGGCGTCGCCTTTAAACACATAATCTGTTGAGACATAGACAAGGGGAATATCGCGGCGCGCGCAGGCCCGCGCGATGGCGGAAGGTGCTAGTGCGTTGACGGCCTTTGCCGTTTCGTAATCGCTCTCTGCCTTATCAACAGCCGTATAGGCGGCGGCGATGATGATAGCGTCGACCTTTAACCCGTCGATAAAGGCTTCAATCGTGTTAGCGTTTTGGGTGAAGTCAAGGGCGTCTCTGCTGTAACTCTCTACGCTGACGCCGTGATCTGAAGCGCGCGAGATGAGCGCGCGCGCGAGTTGCCCCGTTTGTCCGATGACCGCAATATGCATGATTAGGACGCAGATGCGCTGGACGGTTTATCGCCAATTCGCTTGCCAAATTGGTTTGCTTTCACAAGCGGTCGCCACCAGCTTTCATTTTCTAAATACCAATTAAGCGTGGCTTTAAAACCCTCGTCCCATTCCACAGACGGCGTCCAACCGAGCTCTGTTTTAATTTTGTCAGCATTTACTGCATAGCGTCTGTCATGGCCAGGACGGTCATTGACGAAGGTAATAAGACTTGCGTGAAAAAACCCATTATCTAGTTTTGCGTCAACCAGCCCACATAGCGTATGCACAAGTTCAAGGTTCGTACGCTCATTATTGCCGCCGATATTATAGGTCTCGCCGAGCCGTCCTTTTTGTAAAACGAGCAGGAGCGCGTCGGCGTGATCGTCCACATAAAGCCAGTCGCGTATGTTTTCGCCCGTGCCGTACACAGGAATGTCTTGGCGGTGCAACGCTTTGAGGATGACAACTGGAATAAGCTTTTCAGGAAACTGATAGGGCCCATAATTATTTGAACAATTCGTAATGACAACAGGCAGGCCAAAGGTGCGCGCCCACGCCCGCACGAGGTGATCGCTTGCGGCTTTTGAGGCCGAGTAAGGCGAGCTGGGATCATAGGCCGTTGTCTCTTCAAAGGCAGGGTCGTCCATGCCTAAATCACCGTAAACTTCATCTGTTGAAATATGATGGAAACGAAAGCGCTCTTGGCGCTCTTTGGGCAGGGCCTCAAAATAACCACGCGCAATTTGAAGCAGGTTAAACGTGCCGATGACATTGGTCTGAATGAAGGCCCCTGGCCCGTCAATAGAGCGGTCTACGTGTGACTCTGCGGCGAGGTGCATCACGGCATCAGGTTGATGTTTTGTGAACACGCCCTTTAGCGCTTTGGCATTGCAAATATCAACTTTTTCAAAACTGTAATTCTTATTAGCAGACACAGCCGCTAAATTCGCTAGATTTGCAGCATAGGTCAGGCAATCTACATTCACCACAGAATGCCCAGCGCTGAGCGCGCGTCTGATGACTGCAGAGCCAATAAAGCCTGCGCCGCCTGTCACTAAAATCTTCATGTCTACTCTTTAGCGGACCCAGATATAAAGGCGACTAAAAATTTCAGCATGCAAGCTTAAAATGGACTTTCGCTTGCGTTAAATTTGGGCGCGATTTTATCCTTATCAGATAGTACAGCTTTAACGGGGACAAAGCCGTGATCTACGCCCCAATCAATGCTGAGCGTGCTATCATCCCACGCAATATTACCATCTGCTTCGCCGTTATAATAATTCGTGCACTTATATTGTACTTCGGTGTCAGTATTGAGCGTTGAAAAGCCGTGGAGAAACCCTTCAGGCACCCAGAGCATTTCGCCGTTTTCCGCGCTTAGATACGCGCTGACCCATTGTCCGAAACTCGGCGAGTTTTTACGAAAATCAACAGCGACATCAATAATGGTGCCGCGCGTGCACCGCACAAGCTTGCCTTGGGCAAAGGGCGGGCTTTGGTAATGCAGGCCGCGCACCGTATGTGCCTCCGCGCTATAGCTATGATTATCTTGTACAAAAGTGACGCGATGTCCGACCGCCTCTTCAAAGGCATTGTGACGCCAGCTTTCCATAAACCAACCACGGGCGTCACCAAAGCGTTTTGGTGTGATGTGCAACACATCTTTGATATTTGTTTGTGTAAAATTCATCGCGCTCGTTTAGAGGCGTGGCGCGGAGCCGTCAATGTAACCCACCCATTAGTTCACAAAATTTTAGAGACCGTTAGCCCTGTGCCAAGTGCAACAAAACCGTGGTCATTTATAGCTGTATTTGTGCCCTCCATGACATGTACCGCAAGTGCGTCAACAATCCGATGCATAAATTTGTACTCGCCTTGTGACTTCCTCATCAGTCCGACGGTTAAAAAATAAGTGCCTGGCATAAAATGGCAATTAAAATCGAAGGAAATTTCGATTTCGTCACCTGCATTGGCCTCGCGCAATACATGAGCTTTACTGCGTAAATTGTTTGCACCTGCCAGTTCGACGCCGCTCACTGTCTTAAAATAAAATCCATAAACAAGATGATGTGCATCAATTTCAAAACCTAGTTTATAAGAAATGCGGTAACGTCGTCCGACTGCAAGATGATTGACCTGATAGCCGGATGAATTAAATATAGCGGGATTGGAAATTGTCGCGCCTTGGGTTTCATAACTTACGGTAGAGTTCGACGTGAGGTCAGGATCATACCAACTGGGGTCATGAGACCGCTCCTCTGCATTTATCACTGGCTTGACACGCAAGTTATCAGAAGATGAGGATGTCACGGGCACGGCTTGCGTATCAAGCTTGTTATCGTAATGCGCCAAAATATCTTGGCGTACGGCCTCAGCCGCCTCGCCCGTCAAGTTCATCAGCCGTTGATATTGCCCGATGACCTCTTTGGGGGTGGACATCATGAGCACTTCCCCGCCGTCCAAAAGAACGGCGCGGTCACATAATTCCGTGACGGCTTGTGCACTGTGGGAGACAAATAAAATTGTTGTGCCGCGCGACTGCATATCTTCAATGCGGGCAAAGCATTTGCGTTGAAATGCGTCATCGCCAACTGAGAGCGCCTCATCAATGATCAGCACATCAGGATCAGAATGAATAGCGACCGAGAAGGCCAGCCGCACATACATGCCGCTGGAATAGCTTTTGGTTGGTTGATCAATAAATTGTCCGATATCGGCGAAACGCTCAATCTGTTCAAAACGCGCGTCAATTTCTTCCCGCGAAAGCCCAATGATAGCTCCGTTTAAATAGACGTTTTCGCGCCCTGTAAAATCAGGATTAAACCCTGCGCCCAGCTCAAGCAGTGCGGCGATACGGCCTGTGACTTCGACCTTACCTTCTGTGGGTGTAAGCGTGCCGCAAATAATTTGCAGTAGCGTTGATTTACCAGAGCCGTTACGCCCAACAATACCGACAGTTTCGCCGCGCCCGAGTGTGAGATTGACAGAGTTGAGCGCAGTGAAGCTCTTAAAATAGGCGCTCTCGGGGCGTCCAAATTTCGGGAGTATCATTTGCTTAAGACGGTCTTGCGGCTTTTGGTAAAGGCGAAAGACTTTGGATATATTTTTGACGCTGATAACGATTGGCTCAGAGGACATCGGCAAACCCTCCACGCGTTTTTTGGAAACAGAGATAGCCAAGCCCGCAGATAATGAGGGCGGCGACCCAGTAAATGACATAACCCATTAGACTTGGGAGCTGTCCAAATATGACCACATCGCGCAACATCTCTATCGGAAAGGCAATGGGATTGAGATTGACAAAAGGCGCCATCCAGTCGGGGATAGCGTCAGGCGGATAAAAGATGGGCGCGAGAAATAAGAGCGCTGTCATCAGCGTGCCGATAATTTGTCCAATGTCGCGCAGGTAAACGCCAAAAGCCGCGAGCGCCCAACCAAAACCGAGCGTCATCACGACAAATGGGGCCATGACGAGCGGCGCGAGAAAAGCGGTGAGCGGGACAGTGCCTTTGACGTAGACCGTCGCGATGAGCAAAATGAGAAAACTAATCACCGCGTGAAATAAGGCAGAGGCCGTTATGACAGGCACCAAAATATCGAGCGGAAAGACGACCTTTTTCACAAAATTTGCGTTAGACAATATCAGAGACGGTGCGCGGTTGAGCACATCAGAAAAAAACTGATACATGAAGAGGCCTGCAAATAAAATCACCGCGAAGTCGGTTGTCGAGTCTGATCCTGACCAGCGCGAATTAAATAGCCCGCTAAAGACAAAGGTGTAGACACCTAGCAAAATAAGCGGTGTGATAAATGACCACATGAGCCCGAGCATAGAGCCGCGGTAACGCTCCGTTACTTCACGCCTTATCATTTGCGGCATGAGTGAGCTATATGTTTGGAATTTTGAGGTCATCAGCTTACTAGCCAGCGTCACAAGAAAGGGGCTTATTTCCAACACGCATCATTGCGCGGCATCCAAAGCGTCGAGATTAAACTGTTCGCGTAACTGTGCCAGATATTGTGCCGCCTTTTGCGCATAATCTTCAGGTACAACAACATGACTGTGCATCTGTTTTTGCAAGCCTTTGATTTCGTCGAACTCGGCTTCATCAAATTTTGCAATTGTGACGCTCTCGGCGTGGCGACGATGTAGATTTAGCGGCGTTGCGTGATAGGCAATTTTACTCGCAGAATTTTCAGCAAGAAGATGCATATAAGTCGCCCAGTCGCCCGCGACACGGTAGCTTTTTATCTCTTCAATATGGGCGCGCAAAACTTTCAGCAGGCTTTCACGGTGAAAGACGACGGCGCTGACATTTGGGATGGAGTTTTTTACAGAAAGTCCGAAGCGAAGTTCATCCGCGCCCGAACGAATATAATTTTCGCGCCATGTTTGGTCGTCAATGTCGCTGACATATTGTAGATAAGTTGGATCAAGAATATCACCATTTTCGGCCATTTGAGATGATTGTGTGTAGGACATAATCACGTCAGGGTCAGCGGCAAAACCCGCCATGGCGGCCGCGAGGAAATTGGGACGCGCCAGATCATCGGCCTCGGCAATCCAGACATAGTCACTTCGCGCGGTTTCAACACCCTTGAGCCATTGCGCAAAGACCGAGCCGCTATTTTGCGCGCTCGGAATAAACCGTGTTGGCGTTTGCGCGTCTTCACAAATACTTGAAATTATATCAAAGCTGTTATCGGTTGAGCCGTCATCAAGAAGAATGATTTCGCGAAGCGGATAGCTTTGCTGCTCAATGGAACCGACGCGCGCCTCGAGATAGCGCGCGTAATTATAGTTGGGCACGACGGCGCTGACTTGAGCGACATCTTGCGCCAAACCATGACCACCAAGCGCAAGCACATCATGGACATAGCCGCGAAATGAAATATCAGAGCGGGCGCGAAAGGCGGTCCATATATTTTCGCGTGCTCTGTCGCCTGTGATTAACAGGGATTTAGACGTTGCCGTTTTTAAGGTGTTGATATCAAAGGCGGGCACTAGCTCACCGCCGTGCTCCCGGATGAGTTCTGTTGAGCCCGTAACGCCGTCAAACCCAATAACAGGTAAGCCGACATCAAGCGCTTCGAGTACTGTTGACGGGTAAGGGTCCTCGCGAGAGGTCAGAAGATATACATCTGCGCCCGCATAAAAGATATCTGTATCAGACACGCGGCCAGGGAGAATGAGTTTTCCTGCGTCCCGTAGCGCGTCCATACGGGCTTGCAATTCAGGCGCAACCCAAGGCTCTTGATGGCCAATCCAAACGCAGACGCGGTTTGCCGTTTTGTCAGCGAGCGCGTCAGTCAAATCTAAAAACAGATCAAACCCTTTACGCGCATCGGCATAGCCAACCCCTAAGATAATTTGCGTCGTGGGCGAAAGGCCAAGCTCGCGGCGGAGTTTCTTGCGGGCTCTACGTATTTTGCCTGCGTCTCTGAAACGGTTGACTTTATAGGCGCCTTGCGGACAGATAACTGCCTTTTCCTCAAGCGGTCCCGTGACAGCTTCAAAATTATCTTGCACAAGCTTTGCTGGAAAAATGATTTTATCGGCGGATATGGCGATTGTTTTTGCCGCGTCTTCAAGGTCGTATTGCGCAATTACGCTGCCAAGTTCGTGGATGAGGCTAAGGGCGTAAACGCCTGCGTCTTTGAAGGCTTGCGTTAAGGGGCCGCTGACGGTGGTGTTACAAATCGCGAGATCTGCCCCGCGTGACTTGATCTCTTCAATGAGGGATTTGACCTCAGGCGCGCCTGCTTCGAACCCGCTGATATCATGCACGCGGGCGACCTCAGAGAAGGCGTCGAGTAAGGGTCCCTGCCCCAGCACGATAATTTCGACATTATATCCAAAATCTTCTTTGAGGGTGCGCGCCATATTAAGGGTTAAAATTTGCGCGCCGTGATGCAGCGCATCATGGGAAACCAGTACAATACGTTTCTTGGCACGTAGATTATGTGCGGTGAGCGCCTCTCGCGTAGCGGCCAAATAAGCATGGCCGTAGCGCGCGTCAGGTTCAAGATGGGCGCCTTCGGCCCATTCATTCCACGCATTGATAAAGATAAGACGGTTGTCCGCATCGTCTATGCGGGCTTCACTGTCTTGGAGCGCATTAGAGAGCCAATGTTGATAGCGCTCTGGTGTGCTTCCTGCGAAAACCGTGGCGGCGTGCTTGCGCCGTGGTGTATTATCCCACGCGGGACAGACCGTTCGAAAGAGTGGATAATCAGGCGTGTCGTAATAGTCAGAACGGGTGGGGAATATGTCCCAATCAAAAACTTTTGCGTCAAAATCACTAGACAGTGGCGTAACATGCTCTGTGATATCTGGCGGGGCTGAATTATTAGGCGGAAATTCAATCGCCCCGTCAAAGCCGTAGTCACGCGGGTCATTATTTTCAAACGACTGCGTATAGGCGAGGTAAATTTCGCCCACGCCATTTTTGCGACACCAATTTCGCCAGCGCTTGGCTGTCGCTTTGGCATTCGGCAGCTCAATCGGGCGGTAAACAATTAAGAGCGGCCTGCCGTCAATACGGCGGTAGCGCGGGTCTTTGAGATATTTGGAGACATAAGAAATAAAGGCGATGTCGTCTTTGGCCGAATGGTCTTGCGCCATTAAGATATCGCTTTCACGTCCGTCCCAACGGCGGCTCCAATTTTCATTGGCCCAACATAAACAAAACGGCACATCAAGCGCTTTATCATTGAGCAAGTTCAGTAGCGGCATCTCCAATAGTCGTTCCCCCGCAAACCAATAGAAATAAAAGCAAAAGCCTTCGACGCCGTATGCGCGCGCGAGTTCTATTTGCTTGGACATGATCTCAGAGGTATCGCGCAGATCATAATAGCCAAGCTTCCCTTTCGGGTCAGGGACATGAGGTTGATAATGGCCTTCAAACAGCGGCATTGCGGGGCGGACATTGGTCCATTCCGTAAAACCCTCACCCCACCATTCATCATTTTGCGCGATTGGATGAAATTGCGGGAGATAGAAAGCGTAAAGCGAAGCGGGCAAAGTCTCAGGCATTTTTTTGTCATCGCGCGGGATATATCGCACCGCAGCGTTTATATTCACCGGCTTGGGTGCTTGAGGAGTCAGCTGCCGGATAGACGTGGTTGGAGTTGTCGTGCTTGGTCTATCTTTATTTAGCGTGTTTTTGCGCCCTTTAGTTTTGCGCTTCGGGCGCGCTTGGCGTTTGTCTTTTTTACGCAAGCTATCTTTGACAACGCGTAGGGGGGCCGCAATTTTCCAGCTTTTGCTCCCGTAAAGCGCGTCTAAATTTTCACTTAAATGACGGACATCTTTTCTCGCCGTGTTGAGTTCGCTTTCTTTTAGGCGAAGCTCTTTTTGAAGGGCGGTTATTCGGCCTTCATCTGAGTTTTCACCAACCGTCCGGCTAAGGACGGAGCTAAGCGCAAGGCGCTCTTTGTCGTTGAGGTAAACAGTGCGCTTACCGTCTGCCAATTTCGCCAGGAGTTTTTGTATTTCAGCTTCGGTCATAATTTACGTTTGAAGCCTCGTCCTTCGACTGTGTAAAACTCACCTCTGCTATGACTAAATATTGAGCTTTTGTCAAAGATTTGGTCGCGACTATACTTCGGGGCAATTCGCTCATTTTGACGCAAATCACAGCTTGGGAAATAGCTGTGAGCATGTTTATAAAGGCGGGATGAAAGACGTAATTCTGATACTTGGCATGCACCGTAGCGGTACGTCCGCTTTAACGCGCGTTATAAACCTCTTAGGGGCGGCTTTGCCACGTGCATTATTAGGCCAAAATGCAAGTAATACACGCGGGCATTGGGAATCAGAGCTCATGATAGCAGAACATGATGCCTTACTCGCTGAGCTTGGATCAAGCTGGACTGATTGGCGTCAACTGAAATGGCCTCGTAAGGGCAGTCGTAAGGACAAAGACATTCGTGAGAGTTTTGTTCAGAGATTATCTGATGATTTTGACATAAAAAATGAGGTGGTCGTGGTCAAAGAGCCGCGTATGTGTCGGTTCTCTGAACCCTATATTGAGACGCTAGAAGCGGAGAAGTTAAATGTTTATCCCGTACTGATGGTGCGAAATCCGCTTGAAGTTGCGGCATCGCTTCAGGCGCGTGACGGTATAACTAAGTTGGACGGCCTTTATCTTTGGCTCACACATATGCTCGAAGCAGAGTTTGCCAGTCGAGGGAAGCCGCGTAGCTTCATTTATTATGACGACCTCATCCAGTCGCCTGTGGAGAGCATTGAAGAGATTTCAAGAGCCATATGTGAAACAGGAATAGCTCTGCCTTTCAAGGTTAGCGATGTGAAGCGTCAAGTTGAAGATTACGTGTCTCCTCAACTGAAACGTCAATCTATTGCGGACGAGGCGACGGCCCTTGATCCTTTTTCTCAAGGTTGGGCAGATGAAGCCTATGGCGCATTGCGTATCTTATGTGAGAACGGAACTTCTAAAGAGGCGTTGGTAAAACTTGACGCCGTTCGAGCGTCTTATTTTGCGTCTATCGACTCACTGCATCACGCTTTGTCCATTGAGCGCGCGCGCTTAGAGACTGAGTCTAATGAGAGATTTGTAAATGCCGTCAAGTCACACGAAGAGGCTATAGAGAAAGTCAAGGCTGATAACGAACGTAATTGGCGAAAACTTGAGTCAAAGTATGAAAGTGCTTGGGCGGCACGAGGCTTAGAACATGAGAAAGCTCTCACCGTATTACAAGACGCCCATAAAGTAGAGTCCGAAGCGATTAATGAGGCTCATGAAGTTGAGTATGCGGCGCTTAAACAGGCCCATAAAGAAGAGTATGCGGCGCTTAAAGAGGCCCAAGAAAATGAGATTGAGTCGCTACAACTTACATTCTCAGCTGAGCGAGAGGCCTTACAGACCCGCATTGCTGACCTTACCGCCGAGCGTGATATGGCAGAAGCGCAAGCGGCGGAGCAAATGAATTTCATGCGAGATGAATTTGGCGATATCTTGCGGGGTGCAGAAGCAAATACGCAAACAGCAAATATACAGGCTCAGCGGTTACGCTCTGACTTAGACGCTGTTTTAAACTCAACAAGTTGGAAACTGACGGGCGGAATCCGTGCTTTCATGAACCTTATTAAGGGTAAAAAAGCGGTGGCACAGTTACACCGCTTGGATAGCGACGATCCCTCGCCGAGACTTGATTACAAAGCGGATTAAAACAGCGGCGTAAAATCAAAATAGATGTGGTCTAAAGCATCGATTAATGATGTTGGAGCCTGACGGAAATTGGCAGGGTCCACAGGGGCGGGCTCTACAGGCGGTGTTGGAGGATTCTGTAATTCGACAAAATCAAAATCTGCCTCTGATAAGGCGGCGAGCTGTACATTCTCTAAGGTCAGCGTTTCACCCCCACCCATATCAATGACAACATCTACACCGTCTTGCGTTGCGGCGGCCATAACATCCGTGAAAGTTTTAAGTTCAAAATCAGCAAGCTCTATAACGTCGCCTGTGATAAAGTCCGTGATGGTGTCGCTATTGCCGCCTTCTGTGATGACAAAGACATCATCGCCTCCTCCGCCTGATAGCACGTCATTGCCAAGTCCGCCTTCGAGACGGTCCGCACCAGAACGTCCCTGCAGATTATTATCAGAGTCGTTGCCAATGATATCGTCATTCCCAGACCCACCTATGGCCGCCTCAATCACTGTGTCGCGCGCTATTGAAATAATATTTATGAGAGGGACGTTCCCCCCAAGGTTAGTGTTATTGCCAATATCTGAAAATGTTTCGGCGATAAGGCTGATACGTTGCGGGGCGCTGTAGCCTGAAAGATCAAGCGTATCATACCCGCCCGTGTCGTAAATAGAGATAGCGGGCGGACGAATGCCTTGGCTGTTAAAGTCAGAGAAATCAAACAAACCTCCAACATTTGAGTTAAAGCCGTAGACCGTGCCGTCGGCACGTGTGCCATCTGGGTTGGCGCCGTATAGATCGTGAATTGCAATGATGTCGACAATTTGCGGGCCTAGCACGAGACGCGGCGTCCCTTGGAAAGCCGCATCAGCGCCAGGTGTTTGCTGATTATATGACATCACGCTAAAATTTGCGAGGTCGCGGGCGTAGACATTATCAACACCGTAAGTGGCATTGCCATTATAGGGCCCGCCGTGACCCAGGCCTAGGGCATGGCCCACCTCGTGAATATAGGTTTCGAAAGTATAGCTGTTAAAGTCTGTTCCGTGCACCTCTACCCATTGTGTGTTGGAGATATTAATTCTCGCATTTGTGATATTACCATTTGTTGTAGCTGTGGCGGCATAGGCGCCGTCATCGGTGTCTTGGAAAGTAATTTCAGCGTTGGCCGTTGTTTGGACAAAATTTAGGGGTGTAATATCTTCCCACAATTCAAGTGCGGCTACGGCGAGGATTTGCACAGCCGCAGGTAAAGCTGAAACATTATAGGTTATCGTTGTTTGGTCCCAAACCGCTCGAATATCAAACTGATCTGTGAGGAAGAACGCTAGCTCATCTAGCGTACCTTCGGGGCGGTAGCCATCAGCATTGACATAAATTGTATAGTCCCCTGGCCCAACACTGTTGTCTGGCCCTTCGGCTGGGTCCCACCTATCTGCGACAAGAAAATATGCGCCGTCTTCTGTGGGGGTGAATGTAATTTTGGAATTACGTGTCGCTTGTTCGCCGTCCGCATTCAAAATGTCATCATTCTCTGCCAGTTCAGTGACACCGTCTGGGCTATAAAGGCGCAAATAAGGGTCCTCCATAGGATTGTCACCTCCCCTGAGTTGAAAGAACTCATAGGCAACACCCGCTTTCAGATCGACGCGGTAAAAGTCTTGATCTGCTGCGTCTTCAATGGTGCCAGTAACTTGCCCATTTACGTCAACTGTTGCGGTTGTACTATTATCGCCAGCTACGCTGTCGGCACGCGGTATGGTTGTTGATTTCGCAGAGAGAGTAGGAGCCGTAAAATCAAAGCTGATTGGCATGCTAAAATTTAGCAAAGCGTTGTTTAGGGATGCAGGGGCAATATTTGAAAAATCAAAGCCAATGCCTTCGCCTGCAAATAGGTCAAAATATCTATGTATTGTCATCTGGCCGGTCATCCCTAAACGGTCGTGTGTCGTTCATGATAGAGCCGTCGCAATTAAGATTTGATAGCTTAGCTCACTCAACATGATGTTACCGTCACATTGCGTTTTTTAAAGTAAATATTGCGTGAATGACTGCGTTTTGTTTGAGGGCTTAGAGTGTCTTTATACGGTTCAGCAAATCATCCAATTGAGCGTCTGTCTTATATTTCAGACGTATTTCGCCGTGAGGGCCTTTATGCTTAAGCTCAACTGTAACGCCGACAATATCAGAGAGGTCACGCTCAAGTTTTTTGATGTCAGCTGATTTTTGTTCAGGTGCGGCGGGTGGCGGCATACCCCCCTCTCTCTGAGCTTTAATGCGGCGAACCCAGCTTTCGGCGTCACGTACAGACAATCCCTTTTCGATGATTTGCTCGACCAGCGCGTTGGCGTCTGGCGCAGCGATAACGGCGCGGGCATGGCCTGTTGAGATTTGACCAGATTGCAACGCGTCTTGTGCACGTTTTGGGAGGTTTAATAAGCGAAGCATATTGGCAATGTGAGAGCGACTTTTGCCGATAGCTTTGGCGATATCCTCTTGGGTACGAGAAAACTGATCGACAAGCGCGCGGTAGGCAAGCGCTTCTTCAATCGGGTTTAGGTCGGCGCGTTGCACGTTCTCAACGACACCAATTTCGAGCACGTCTTGATCGCTCAACTCGCGTATAAGTACAGGCATGGCCGTTAAACCTGCCTTGAGAGAGGCTTGCCAACGGCGTTCACCCGCCACGATTTGGTAGATTGGTTTTCCTGAACTTGATGTACCACGTGAAGGGACGGGTCGGACCAATATGGGCTGCAAAACGCCTTTATCTGCGATAGAGGTCGTAAGTTCTTCAAGCAGGGCTTTGTCGAAATAACGGCGCGGCTGATCTGGATTTCTCACCAGTTGGTCAATAGCAACTGTGGTGACGCCGCCCTTTGCAGATGTGGGGGTGGATGGAGTGACAATCTTCTTTTCCGGCGTTTTGACCTTCTTTTCAGGCGATGGTTTCTGATCCTGCTGTCCAGTCAGGCCGCTTGTGATCGTCACGTCATTCATTAAAGCTGAGAGACCGCGTCCTAATCCACGTGACGGCGCGACTTTAGAGGCAGTTTTTTTAGACGAGGTTTTTTTCTTATCTTTAGACATAGTTGTCTCCTAGGCGTTGGTGCCGCTTCGGCGTTTGTGGCGCGAGAGGATTTCATCCGTGAGCGCCATATAGGCAATAGAGCCTGCGCATTGCGGATCATACATCATGACAGGCTTGGCAAAGCTTGGCGCTTCGGCAACGCGCACATTGCGCGGAATCATAGTTTGAAACACTGCTCGGCCAAGATGTTTGCGCACATCGGCGGCGACCTGCGCTGACAGGCGGTTGCGTTGGTCATACATGGTCAACATCACGCCTTCGATGATTAAGTCTGGATTGATACTCGCCTTGGCCATCTCAACAGTCTTGAGTAGCTGGCTTAAGCCTTCAAGCGCGTAAAATTCACATTGTAATGGGACAATGACAGAATCGGCAGCGGCGAGGGCGTTGACAGTCAGTAGGTTAAGTGACGGCGGGCAATCGATGAGGACATAATCAAATTTGGACGAGATATCGGCCAATGCTGTCTTTAGTCGGACCGTGCGACCTTCGCTTTGCCCAATTTCTAGTTCGGCTGACGAGAGATCAATGTGGGACGGAATAATGGACAGGCCCGGCACTTGTGTCGGCGCGAGTGCCTCACTTAAAGGGATTTCGTCTACCAACACTTCGTAAATCGTCAGGCCGCGCGCGCCACTATGCAGACCCAGACCTGTCGAGGCATTGCCCTGTGGGTCGCTGTCAATCAGCAGGACTTTTTTGCCTCGCATGGCGAGCCCCGCCGCAAGGTTAATTGTAGTGGTTGTTTTGCCGACCCCACCCTTTTGGTTCACAATCGCGATGACATGACATTCAGAAGATTTAAATGTAGATGTCACGTGATAATTCCAATCTTATGCAGTTCGTGGGCCTATTTATTGTGCCTCAGGGTCAGAGCGTGGGGCTAAGCCTTTGATTTGTAATATAACACCGGTGGGATCGCTGCGACTCGCCCATTGGTTTTCTTTATATATCCATGTCTTTGCGGCCTCCGTCAATTCATCCGAAACGCCCTGCCCCTTAAGAAGGAGCGCAGTCGTCCCCTTTCCCCAAAAAGGATGTGCATAACCTAATAGTCGCGGCAATGGCGCAAAGGCCCGCGCGGTAATGATGTCACAAGGCTCCGACGAACATTTTTCTGCGCGGTCCGCCCAGACATCGGCAGGTAAACCAAGTTCGCGGATAACTGTGCGTAAAAACATCGCCTTTTTGCCCGCGCTCTCAACTAAGGTGACATGCCCCTGCCCGCGTTGTTTGCACGCAATAGCTATTGCGATGCCTGGAAAGCCCGCACCAGAGCCTAAATCCAGCAGTTTTTGTGCATTTTCGGGGATATGCGCGGCGAGTTGCCAACTATCGAGCGCATGGCGGCCCCAAAAATCCTCCGCTGCTTTGGGAGAGACCAGATTGATCGTGCGGTTCCATTTAGACAAAAGCGAACTGTATTGCTCAAAATCAGCGAATGTTTCACGTGAAACATCGTCTAACGCTGCGAAATCCTGCGTCGTAAAACGCCCCTCTTCCATTTAAGATGCTTTCTTTAGGTATGCTAGCACCGCAGTGAGCGCTCCTGGCGTAATGCCTTCGAGCCGAGCCGCCTGCCCCAATGTGGCAGGCTTGGCGATTTTCAACTTCTCGCGCACTTCGTTCGAAATGCCGCCAATCGCGCTGTAATCAAGCTCGCTCGGTAATCTCAACCCCTCGTCACGCCGGAAAGCTGCGATATCACGCGCCTGGCGATCGATATATCCCGCATAGAGCGCTTCGGTTTGTAGGTGTTGCCGCGCATCGGCTTTCAACTCTGCGAGTTCTGGCCATACGCCTATTAAGTCGTCAAAACTGATGTTGGGATAGGCTAAGAGATCGTTGACACTGCGGCGTACACCGTCATTATTCACCTTAAGCCCATGAGCAATCAGCGTGTTAGGCGTATGTTCGAGCGTACTTGCTAGGGTGGAGGCAGCCTCAAGCTCCATAAGCTTCGCCTCAAATGTGGCGGCGCGTGTCTTGGACACCAATCCAATTTCGCGCCCGAGCGTGGTTAAGCGTTGGTCGGCATTATCCGCGCGCAATAATAAGCGGTATTCAGCACGGCTGGTAAACATGCGGTAGGGCTCGGTCACCCCTTTGGTAATAAGGTCATCAATCATCACGCCAAGATAGGCCTGGCTGCGGTCCAGAATAAACGGCGCAGCGCCTTTGGCGGATAGCGCGGCGTTCGTACCTGCATAAAGGCCTTGGGCTGCGGCTTCTTCATAGCCTGTCGTACCGTTGATTTGGCCTGCGAGATAAAGGCCAGAGAGTTTTTTCGTCTCAAGCGTTGCGTGAAGTTCGCGTGGGTCAACATAATCGTATTCAATCGCGTAGCCATAACGCTGCACAATGCAATTCTCTAGACCCCGAATGGAGCGCAAAAATTCAAGCTGAACATCGCGGGGCAGGGAGGTCGAAATCCCGTTAGGGTAAATCGTGTTGCCGTCCTCACCGGCTGGCAGGCCTTCTGGTTCGAGGAAGATCTGGTGTTGCTCTCGGTCAGGAAAACGTACGACTTTGTCCTCGATAGACGGGCAGTAGCGCGGACCTTTGCCCGCGATAGAGCCGCTGTAAACTGCGCTTTTACTGATGTTTTCGCTGATAATCGCGTGTGTGCGCGCATTTGTATGGGTTATCGCGCAGGTGATCTGCGGTACCTTAATACGGTCCGTCAGGAAGCTAAATGGCATGGGCTCATCATCAGCGGCTTGCTGGTCCAGCGCGTACCAATCAATTGAGTCTTTAGCGATGCGAGCAGGGGTGCCTGTTTTGAGGCGGCCCATATCAAAGCCGAGACTATATAGTCTTTCAGATAGTCCAATGGCAGGCGCTTCGCCGTGCCGTCCCGCCGGTGTGCGCTCATCTCCAATATGGATGAGGCCTTTGAGGAATGTCCCCGTTGTCAAAACGACATGATTGGTCGCGTAAGTCTCACCTGTCTCAGTGACAACGCCGCAGACCTGGCCGTCTTTAACATCTAAATCGTCAACAGAGGCGGCAATTATCGTCAGGTTTTCTGTCTTGCGTAATGCAGCCTGCATCGCCTGTTTGTAAAGTCCGCGATCACTTTGCGTGCGCGGTCCTTGAACGGCAGGGCCTTTAGAGCGGTTAAGCAGGCGAAACTGAATGCCCGATTGATCCGCCACACGCCCCATGAGGCCGTCAAGCGCGTCAATCTCGCGAACCAAATGCCCTTTGCCGAGCCCCCCAATCGCAGGGTTACAGGACATTTCGCCGAGTGTCTCAAGCTTGTGGGTGAGAAGCAACGTGCGTGCGCCCATACGCGCCGCAGCCGCTGCGGCGTCGCAGCCTGCGTGGCCACCGCCTATAACAATGACATCCCACTCATTATTTGCCGAGCTTTGGGACATAGCGCTCTCCTACTAAATGAGCGTGTCGTATAAAGCCGAAAGACGGTTAGGTCGAGGGGAGCGTGCAGAAATAGGTAAAGGGTCGCAAATTACGCAATATTTCACGTGAAACACTAACTAAGCTTAAATTGTTTCACGTGAAACAATTTAAAAAGATATTGCCAAAAATCCTTTCAATCCGAATGCTTTGTTAAGACTTCTTTTACTTACCGACGCAAAATCTTGAGAAAATACGGTCAAAGACCGCTTCGATATCTGTTTCACCTGCGAGTTCACGCAGGGCTTGAAGCGCGCTGCGTAAATCATCTCCCGCAAGCTCAGGGGAAAGCACAAGTGCGGCCTCGGCTCTGATAAGGGAGTTTTTTGTGTGAGAGACACAGTCTTTATGCCGCGCGCGGGTGAGCCCAGCATCTCTACCCGGCGAGTAGCGCTCTCTAATAATGTCTACGAGCCTGTCCTCAAAAGCTTTCAGCCCCGTTTTTTTCGTCAGGCTCACTGCGAAATTATTGGCCGTGCCCTCTATGGGCGCCTTTGCGTTAGCGACTTTATCTTGCTTATTCAGAAGAATAAGGTCGCCCTCTTGAATGAGATTTACTCCCTCCGTACTCGGCTCAAGCAGGTCTTTGACCAGAATGCGAATATCTGCCGACTCTGCCCGCTCGCGCGCGCGCTTAATACCTTCCACCTCAATGACGTCATCGCTATCACGCAGTCCTGCCGTATCAGAGAGACGTACAGCCAGCCCGTCAATCACAAGTGAGATTTCAATAATGTCACGTGTTGTGCCTGCTTGATCCGTCACAATGGCGGCGTCGCGACCCGCTAAGTAATTGATTAAACTTGATTTTCCAGCGTTTGGCGCGCCAATGATAGCAACCTCAATACCCGCACGGATACGTTCACCGCGCTCAAATTCAGAGAGTGCGCGATCCATATCTTTAATAAGTGCGATGAGGGGCGCGCTGGCCTTATGCGAGAGGTCATCAGGCACGTCAGCTTCATCAGGAAAGTCAATTTCGCCTTCAATCTGGGCGAGTGCGTCGAGCACACCTTCACGCCAGCCTTCATAGCGCGCTTTCAGCCCGCCTTGCATTTGCCGCAGAGCTTGGATCCGTTGCGCTTGGGTATCTGCATCGATTAGATCGGCAAGACCCTCGGCTTCCGTAAGGTCGAGCTTGCCGTTCATGCAGGCGCGGCGCGTAAACTCACCTGGCGCGGCTTGTTGTGCACCTGCGACAAGAAACGCACTCGCGAGCGCCTCAGCAACAGCAGGGGATCCATGGGTTTGAAATTCTGCGCAGTCCTCGCCTGTAAAACTGTTGGGCGCTGGCATCCAAAGCAGTAAACCTTCATCAATCGGCTGGCCGTCTGCGTCCTTAAATTGGAAAAGTTTCGCAAGACGGGGTTTGGGCAGGGTAGCTCCGCTCAAAGCCTTCGCAATTTCGCCAGCTTTAGGCCCACTCACCCGAAACACGGCAACACCTGCCCGACCTGGCGCTGAGGAAAGTGAAAAAATTGTCGTATTTGACATCTAATTAGTCTCTCTGGAGAAATTATAGAGTTGAAATGGACAGACTCTATGTCCTTACGCGCCTCATATGCTATGCGACCCCATGTTTAAACCTTTTCTTAGCTTGCTTACAGCCCTTGCGATTATATCCCTCGGGGCTTGTCAGGCTGAATCTACGCCTCCACAAATTATGCCTTCTGAATTGGACGGTTGGCCGAGCCTCGAAAGACGGTTGAACTGCCTGCCGCCAACTGCGTCGCTAGTAGCGGCACATCGCGGGACAACAAAGGGAAAAGGGCTATCTGAAAACTCACTTGAAAGTCTTCGCGTGCATTATGAAGCTGGTATTCGGGTCGCAGAAATTGACGTCGCGCAATTAGCCTCGGGCGAACACATTCTTTTTCATGACGGAGTGTGGGAGGATAAATCAACAGGGCAGGGGGTCGTTGCGAGTTCGCGATGGCGCGAAGTGGAAGGCTATCTCTTACGCGATACAGAAGGTGGTTTCACGACTGATCGCCCACCATTACTTACGGATATATTTCTTTATGCGCGCGGGAGACTACATCTGGAAATCGATTTTAAATCCAGTGCAGACTACGCCGAGGTGATAGATTTAATTCGTGACTATAATATGGAAGAGGATGTTATCTTGATTTCATATTCTGTCGGGCAGGCGCGAAAGCTTGCGCGTCTAGCGCCTGAAATGTTGATCTCTATTGGTGTGAAAAACCCGTCCGATATTAAACGCCATGAAGAGGTTGGCGTTGCGCAAGACAAGATGATGGCGTGGGTTGGTGGTAATGAAAATGCGGGGTTGTTGCGGTTTCTAGAAAGTGCAGATATTCCTATACTTAGTCGCAAGCAAGGCCAACAGAAACGCGCTCCTGATATTTATGTTACAGATCACGCGTTGAAAAGCCGACCTTTTGAAGGGGTGATTGGACTTAATAAAAATGAGCGAGCGAGCTATGAGCTCTGCTTGATAAAAACAAACAGAAATTGACGTTGTCTATAGAAAAACCCGCACCGAAGGGGGAGTCGGTGCGGGTTTATTTGCTCTTCAGAAAGAGGCTTGAGGGAAAGTTAGCTTCCGTATTTTACGCTACAGCCATAAGGCGCAGTTTCAGGCGTTGGCACAGCTTGTCCTGATTTCACAGCTGCGAGAGCTTCACGGACATAATTGTTTGCTGTTAATGCGTCAGCAGGATTTGCGCTGCGGTTATCATCAATCGCGCCCTGATAAACGAGTGTCTGGTCGGCATTAATCACATACATATGCGGCGTTGTTTTAGCTGCGAATGTGCGGCCCTTTGTTCCGTCTGCATCAAGAATGACAGCGGTTGGTGCAGCGCCGACTTCGGCAACATGTGCGTTCGCTTCTGCGCCTGTCTTATAGCCTTGCTTGCCTGGCGCAGATGAAATCACCGATAACCATACTGTGTCGGCATCTGCTGTGGCTTCTTTTTGAAGTGACTGCATGTTACCGCTTTTGTAGTGCTTCTTGACGTATGGGCAGCCTTCATTTGTCCATTCGAGAACGACGTTTTTGCCTTTGAAGTCTGAGAGGTTATGGACCTTGCCATTGCTATCTGTGACTTGCATGTCTGAGACTGTTGAACCTGTTGCGATTTTCGCAGAGGCTGTGCCCGCCATTAGAGCGACACTAAAAAGAGCCGCTGTGCTAAGTTTAAGTGTTTTGGAAAACGTCATGGTTATCTCCTGAAAATAATTCTCCCCCTAGCTACGGCGCTAACGGGAAATGGGATTTACTCCCCCAACAACGCCTCCCTTAGCACAGACTCTGTGAGGACTTGAGGTAAAATCGTCGGCCTCACATCATTGTGACCAGATGGGTAAACGAGGTAGAGTGGCACGCCAGAGCGTCCATGCGAGGCTAGCTCACGCGCAATCTCGTCGTTTTTGTTCGTCCAATCAGCCACAAGGAAAGCTGTATTGCTGTCTTTGAAGATTTGTTTGACGCTGTCACGCTCAAGCACGACACGTTCATTGACCTTACAGGTCACGCACCATGCGGCGGTGAAATCCACGAATACGGGTTGTCCTGCCGCGCGGCGTTCTTTGACCATTTCGGGTGACCAGGCGAGTTTTTCATAGCCTTCAGAGCTAAGCGAAACACCGCTGGCGGAGCTGTCCACCGAGAGCGTAAAGGGAAGGGCAAGGGCTGCAAGAAACGACAGGATTGCGAGTGTCCGACTCACACCACCCCTCCGCTTTGCCCACCAAATCGCAAAGCCGAGCAGGAGCATGGCGAGTAAGATTTTAAGAACCCCGTCCGCACCCGCTTGCAGGGACAAAACCCAGACAAGCCAGACAGCCGCTGCAAGCATGGGAAACGCTAAAAATTCTTTAAAGCGGACCATCCACGGTCCAGGCTTTGGCAGTTTAGCGAGTAAAGACGGTGCGTATCCGAGCAGCAAAAATGGTAAAGCAAAGCCAATCGCGAGCGCCATAAACACGGCAAACATTACCCCTGCTGACTGCGCCATAGCGTAACCAATCGCGCCCGCCATAAACGGGGCTGTGCAAGGTGTGGCGACGATGACAGCCAAAGCGCCCGTGAAAAACGCGCCAGAGTTTCCGCCCCTCGCAATCAACCCGCTGCCTGTGTTTTGAAGCCCTGCGCCAAATTCAAACAAGCCCAGCAGGTTCAGCCCGATAGCAAACAGCAAAAGTGATAACACACCAACCACGATGGGAGACTGAAGTTGAAAGCCCCAGCCAATCTCCGCGCCTGCCGCTTTCAGCCCTATAAGAATAAAGCTGAGCAGGGCAAAGGTCGCGATGACACCGAGCGTATAAAGATGGGCTTCGCGACGCACTGTTTTTGCTTCGCCGTGCGCCGCTTTGGTCAGCGATAGCGCCTTCATCGAAATAATCGGAAAGACACAGGGCATGAGATTGAGAATAAGTCCGCCGATAAACGCCCCGATCACCGCGCCCCAAAGCCCAATGCCTGCTACGCCGCCTGTTGCAATATCCGTTCCGCTCGCCCCACCCGCCGTCGCACCAATATCCACCGTCTCGCCGACTTTGGCTTGCACGATGACGCCTTTTGTTTCGCCGCCCTCAGAATAACTTAACACGCCTTCAAACATCTCAGGCAATGTCTGGTCCCAGAGATATTCAGCGGGCACAGAAATACTCACGCCGTTTGAGCCCTGGCGCAGTACTTGCGGCGCAGAGGGCGCGATAACGCCGAGATCATTTGGGAAAAAGAACGCTTCGCTATAATCCCCTTCGGGCAAGTTAGAAAAAGTGAAATCAACATTTGCATCCGTCTTGACCACGCCCGCATTTACGCTGCCAAGTTTAGGGGCATCAGCCACGGCACGAGAAATGGCGCTCTCCCATCGTCCGTTAAGCTCCGCCTCGCCAATTAGAATTTGCAGCGACAAATCTGTGCTCTCTGGAATACAGACATCTTTGCAGACGAGGTAATATACTCCCGCCTCAATTAATATCATCTCGCCGTTTTGTGCATCTGCAGGCAAAGTAATGTCGACAGGGAAATAAGGAATACCTTCAAAGCCGTAATTAATAATCGGCCCTGTCGGAATAGCGTATGGTAGGGGCCAGATAATATCGCCCGCGCTCACGCCTTCGGGCAGGGTCCAGTCTATCTGCACAGGCTCGCCGCTATCGCCAGGATTGCGCCAATAAGTATGCCATTTATCATCGAGCACGGTACGCAAAGCGACTTGAATCGTGCTGCCTGCGGGCGCGCTATGATGGCTACTGACGAGTTGCGCCACGACTTTACCTGTATCAACGGCCTCAGATTCTGTGGCAATCGCTGACTGAATAAAGAGACCCACGCTAAGCAGGAGCGAGGTGAGGGCTGTTAAAATATATCTCATAGCCCCGTCTATAGCCTGCCCAAGTTACAAATCTATGAGCAAATGCGGCAACTCACGCAAAATTGAGCCGTCTTGACCGCTGCACGTATCGCGCTAAACTAGATGCAGGGGAGCAAATTGGGCAATAGACAAGACATCAGTGAAGACAAGAGCCGTCCGTTTCGTTACGCGGCATTTATTTCCTATGCTCATGCGGATGAGACGGCGGCCGCGCGTCTGCATAATATGCTCGAGGCCTACCGCCCACCGCGCCCCCATCAAGGCAAGGGCGACCTCTTACGCCCTATTTTTCGTGACAAAGCTGAACTGACGGCGTCGCACTCTCTCTCTGATGAAATTAAAGCCGCAGTCGAAGGGTCGCGCAAACTTCTGGTGCTCTGCTCGCCCGCTGCAAAAGTCTCTCATTGGGTGAATGAGGAGATAAAGCTCTTTCGCTCGCTCCACGGTGAAGACGCGATTTTATGCGCGCTCGTTGAAGGCACACCAGAGACGTCTTTCCCACCTGCCTTGCTTGATGACGGGCGCGAGCCTTTGGCTGCAGATTTGTCTGGGGGGAAAGAAGGGTTTCGCTACGGCGTGCTGCAAATCGCGGCTTCACTTCTGGGCATTGGGCTTGACGATTTGGTCAGGCGTGATTTGCGCCGCCGCCGCCGCATCGGCACGAGCGTCGTCGCAGGTGCGCTTATTTTTTCCGGTGCAATGGGGGCAAGCACGCTGTCAGCCATGAAAGCGCGCGCGGCGGCAGACGCCAATCGCGCAGAGGCCGAAAACCTCGTTGAGTATATGATTACCGATCTCAAGACCAAGCTCGAGCCCGTCGGGCGGCTCGATATTCTTGACGGGGTCGGGGATAAGGTGATGGAATATTATGCGGGACAGAGTTTGGCCGATATGCCAGATGAGCGCATCGCCCGCCAAGCCCGCGCGCAACACTTGCTCGGCCAAGTCGCGCTCGACGCAGGACGGTACGACGACGCCAAAACCCAAATCGACGCCGCCTACGCCCTCACCAAAGAAGTGCTAAAACGCAATCCAGATGACACAGACGCCATATTCGCCCACGCCCAAAGTGCGTTTTGGGTGGGAGAAGTTTTTGAAGAACAGGGGAAAATAAATCAGACTGTTCCGTATTGGCAAGAATATCGCGATTTAGCTCACGTGCTTTACATCAAAGATAAAACTAATTTTGATTTTGTCATGGAAGCTGCTTGGGGTGAGAATAATTTGGGGATTTTAGCAAGGTCACAGAAACGGTATCTTGCAGCCGAAGAAAAGTATGAAAAGGCTCTTGAGCTTTTTGTTGAAGCTCTGAAATTGAACCCCAATTCCAATGAAGCGAAGCGCGAATACGCTGATTCACTAATCGGCGCAGAACAAGTTTATTTGAGCCAAAGAGATATTTTTTCAGCTCTAAAGACTCGGAAAGAAAGTTTATCCATTAGTGAGAAATTACTACGCGGGAGTCCTTCCAATTTGAATTTTCAATATGACTACGCTCTTAAGCAAAGTAATATGTTGAGGCAGTATCACCCCATTTTAGATATCTATACTAAGCAAAAGCTTAGCGTCGAGCCTGTCAAAGTTTTTAAGTCTTTGTATGAGCATGATCCCAGTAATGTCTGGTGGTCACGGAGGTATATTGGGCACCTTATTTTATTAGAGAAACTTCAAAGCGAAGAGACGGCGCTACAGTCCGAACTAAATGACTTAACCCAATTGGTCGAATTTGCACCAGAAGGAATGATTACAGAGTCGATACACCTACTATACCTCCAGATTGTAGCAAAAAGAGAGATTTCGATTGGGCAGTATTCTTTCGGGCTAGAAACAGTAAAAAAAATAGAACGTATTATTGAAGATAACTCTGAAAATTCGGCTTTAGCGGAGTTTGTTCTAGCAACCCTTTACGCAGAATTGGGCAATCAAACTAAGGCGGTTTCTTATGCAGAAGCATTTTTAAAAAATAATTTGGGAAATTCTCCTGACGCGTTGTTAAACATCGCCCATTCATATCGAATTTTGAAAGAATGTGAGAAGGCTATAAAGACTATTGAGCCAATTATTTCCAACTCTCCAAAAAGTACTCCAGAGATAGAGCATATAAAGAATTGTGAAACGTGACGTTCGTCACGGCGCAGACAGAGCTTAATCACTATAGAGTAGTCATAATTCAAATTGGGAGACAATAAATGCCAGATAAAACAAACGAAGAATACCAGAAGATTTGGGATGCCTATGTCAAGGAGAATGAATTTTCGCCAGTTGTGCTCTTGCCGTTATCAATCGGCATAAATAGCGATGGTGAATTTTATCGTTCACGCATAAAGGCAGGCGATATATCCAAAATTTGGGCGGGAATAAAGAATGATTTTCCCTCCTATATGAAAAAACGCCCTGATATGTTTGACAATCCCGCGCAGATTTTTGGTGAATATATCAAGTTCTTTGATGACATAGACGGCAGTGATCTCGCGCCGCCACTGACGCCGTTTGATCTTAAAATTAGTCATCCGACTTGGGTTTTGTTTTCGCTTGATAACCCAAATTGGAAGTTTTGTGAACATGGGGCGCAATTTTCAACTGAAAATGACCCGGATGACCAAACAAGAAACTTTGTGAAAATTGCTTGTTTAGATGACCCGCGCATGCCGAAAAAAGACTTGCATGGTCAGCCCATGCATACGCGTAAACTTCTTATCCTTTCAAACCGTAATCGGAGTAAACCAAAAGGACTGAAGTATAACTTGCATGTAGACGTATTACAGACAGTCTTTGGTAAGCCAAATTCAACGACGATTATTATTGATCCGGGCGGTGGTAACGAGCCCAAAAAACCTTGGGATTAACGCTAACCAATTCTATTTTAGAAACGCTCCCACACGGGGGCGTTTTTTCTTGCCTCTTTAACTTACCTCGCGGCCGCCGTGGAGTTTGTCTTGCCAGGCTTTGAGGCGGTCCCAATCGCCTGAGGCGGCCAGCGCGGCTTGGGCGGGCCATGTGGTCGGGTCGCGGCGCGGCAGGCCTGCCGCTTCAAGCACGGGCAGCAAATCATAAGGCGAGCCTTGGGATAGCGTTTTGAAACTCCGAATACCGTGATCCTGTAAGGCTTTGGCCGTCTTTGGCCCAATCCCCTCAATAAGGGTCAGGTCGTCTTCGCCGTTCGGACTGGGTGCGATAGTTGAAGGGGGCGGGCTTTTCTCAATTAGATAGTCTGTGAACGTCTCGGATTTTGAGGGGTCGCTGTCGTCTGCTATTTTTTTATCTACAGCTTTAGGCTCTGTGGCGTCATTAGCTTTCGTAAATTCAAATAAATCTCCTGTTTGCGTGTCCTTGGTTTCACTTTCAGGTTCAGCGCTAGGGGTAGAGTTTAGTGGCGTTTCAACGATTTTGTGAGGCTTTGGCTGGACCTCAGCTGACGCATTTGGACGTTTATTTTTTGTCTCAAGACTGGTTAGCCACTGCAGAAGCGCGCGGCCCGGTACGGCGTGATTAATTTCTTCGCCTTCAACGACTTGCCCGCCAAAGTGCAGACCCAAGAAATCGCCCGTCTGCGCATCTATAACGGCGCCGCCAGAAAAGCCACTGATAGTCGTGGCTTTGTGACACAGCGCGACCGCGCTTCTATACGGATTAATTGCCGCTCTCACCGGGACATCGAATAAAATATTATCGTCCGTGTCACTTGAATGTATCACCAGTGGACCGCGGCTATGGCGTTTCACATTCCATAAAGGGTTTTTGCCAAAGGCTTCTAGGATAGCTTGCTTCATAAGCCAGCCTTGCTCATCTGGTTTTTTGGGATGCCCAATAACGATAATTTCTCGACCCTCAATATCGGGGGAGGTATAATCCAAATCACAGGGCCAAAGCGGTGCGCGAGGCAAGCGTCGGGATAGCGTTAAAACGACCGCGTCATGGCCGTCAAAAACCTCCGCTGACATAGAATTGAGCGTAATAAATTCACTGATAGTTTCACCCTCGCGAGCGTTGAACTCAACACCAATACCAGTCTTAGACTTAATTTCACTCCAGACATGATGATTGGTCAGAACTTTGTCAGGGCTTATAAGAACGGCCGATCCAAAGCCGAGATCTTTTGCGTCGCGTGGCGCATTTTCAGCATGCGGATATCCAACCCGTCCAACCGCGTCATAGGCGTTTAGGATTGCAGCATTCGTCGTCTCAATAGGCCCTGTCGATGTCGTCGAGCCCGGAATGATGACAGCGTCCCGCATTTCATCTTCCGGATGATCGTCCGTGTGCGAGTCGCTCTCACTTGAGATATTAGAGGCGGCTTGGCTCATGGCTGGATTGGGGGTAGGGGCGGGCACTTCCTCAGGGGGTTCGGCGGCTCTATATTTTTCAACCTCTTCCAAACTCGGGATGTCATCTGGCATATCGGGGATATCTGAAACATCATCCTCACCTTCGTCTTCAGAGTTTTCGCGAGAGAGACGCCCGACATTGGCCTGCGTTGGGAGCGGCGCGGGCGCGGGCGCGGGTGAGGGTGAGCCTCTGAGGACATTCATCAAGCCTTGCGCCGCCACATTCAACAGGGCTGACCCTGCCATGGCGGCGCTCGTCAGCATATCTCTTTTGGTCTGGGATTGGGCGGCGTCACCTTTTAGTAAATCTTCGCGCAGTTCTTCCGTGGGTCCAGACGATATGGGTTTCGGGTTTGGCTCCTCTTGCGAGTTTTGGGTCGGCGGTGCGGGAGGCGTAATTATCAGGGCAGCGGCGGTTTGTTGTTCCTGCGCTAAGCGGTCCTGCTCAAAACGCTCAGCTTGCAGTCTTTCAGTTTCAAGTCTGTTAGCCTCAATTTCGGCGGCTTCGGCCTCAAGGCGCTCTTGTTCGGCTAGTCTCGCGGCTTCGGCTCGGCGTAACGCTTCAGCCTCTTCTTCGGCAGCTTTGCGTGCGGCTTCGGCGCGCGCCTGCACGGCGGCGAGCGTATTTTCCGTATCTTGTACGTCTTGATTATTTTTAGACTGATTATTTGAGGATTGTAATTCAGCGATGCGCGCGGCGATATCAGCTTCTGACATAGTGGTAGGCGCCTGAGACACGGGCGCAGATTGCGATGTCTTCTGCGGCAGCGCGCTTGTACAGAGCGCGAGCGTAACAAAATCAATACGCGCGGCACTTGGCGCGACATAGGTCAGACGTCCGTCAAATCCAGGACTGCTGACGACTTGGGCTAAGGTCTGGCCAGAGGTCCCATCAATCAAGTTTGAGCTGGCAAAATTACTCGGATATTCACCGCCAGACGGTGTTGGTGCGGGATTGCGAGGGGGGAGTGCCTTAAGGCTATCTGCCTTTACATCGTCCATCGCGACGGGCCAATTTTTAGAAAAAGACCCCAAGTCTCCGCCGCCACTGTATCGTTCAAACGTCTTCGCTTCACCTAAAATACCACGCGGAACATTTTCAAATTGGGCTGCGCGAAAGGTGCTGCTGCCGTCTGTCCAGTCTTGAAAGGTCACTGTACCCACCCGCATATCAGAGCGCGGCATTAATGTGCCAGAAGGATTGCCCGCGGTCATCAACCAAAGGTACTCGCCCGGCTGACATTTGGGAAGGTCCAGTGCAAGGGCGTAAGGTGACAGGCAAAGCGACAAAGTGCTGACTGCGACGGCTCGAGACAGCCATCTTGTTATCGGTGTTTTGTGACGTATTGGCGTCATGTTGTGGCGCTCCCGAAAATTCCTAGACCTAACCTTAAGACAGTCTTAGATTATTTCAAGTTGTGAGCGCGTGATGGCCATCATGTTAAAGCGCGGTTGTGATAGGTGTTGATTTAGCTGTTGCTTTAGCTTTAGCATTGGGTCGTTGCGTAATACAGCAAATCGGAGCGAAATTCTTAGATGCAAGACACCTCGTCGACATCCCCGGCCACCGTCGCGAATGGGAATAGGCCGCAAGATAATATTGCGGTTTATCAAATGGCTTTTCAGGCCCTTTCGGGGCGCGAGGGCGAAAACACCCCAGAGGTGCTGGCGCTTAAGCATAAAGCTGTCCTTGCTTTGGCGCGAGCTGGCGCGACAGAGCGGGCTCAGGATGAATATATGCGCTTTGGTCTCGAAACAATTCGGCATCACGAAGATATCATGGCGCTCAAGGGGCGCCTATTTAAAGACCGCTATAGTGTCAGCCACGAGATTGAAGATGCGCGTGCCTCTGCCAGCGCATATGAAGCGGCCTTTCAAGATACAGGGGGCTATTATTCAGGCATTAACGCCGCGACGATGTCGCTTTTGGCGAAAGTGCCCACGGAAATCGTAAAAGGGCGTGCGCAGGCCGTACTGACCCGCCTGTCTGGTATGACGGGTGACAATGCGCAAGACCGCTATTTCATTCAGGCAAGTCGTGCCGAAGCGTACTATATTTTGGGCGACCGTATGGCCGCGCAAAACACTCTTCAAGACGCACTTGATTATGATCCGCTAAATTATACGGCTCACGCTTCGACTTACCGTCAATTTCAGCTTCTTGCAGTTGCGCATAAAGATACGCGTGATTGGTTTGCACCTCTGCGGGCGCCTATGGCGGTGCATTTTGCAGGACATTTATTTAATCAGCTTGAGGATGAAGAAAATTTAAAAATTGTTGTCTCTGATTTGATACAGAAAGAGGATATCGGATTTGGTTACGGGGCTTTGGCAGCAGGTTCAGATATTACATTTGCTGAAACATTGCTTGAAGAGGGCGGCGAGTTACATGTCGTTTTGCCTGTCCCCGTCGAAGTGTTTAAAGCCGTTTCGGTGACAGGTGAAGGCCTAGACAATAAATGGGGGCCCCGATTTGAGGCCTGTCTCAAGCAGGCCGCCTCAATACGCTGCGTAAGTTCGCAAATGCGTTGGCCTGATCCTTCGCTCAATAATTTTGCAGCTCGTGTTGCGATGGGCGAAGCCTGTATAAAGGCTAGTCAGCTTTCCACTCAGTCTGCTCAACTTCTTTTGTGGGACGGCGTTAGCGGCGGGTCTTTGACGGCACAACATGCCAAAGATTGGAAGGCGGCGCTAAAGGCCGCAAATCAATCCGAGGTCGAACTGCCGCGCGCACAATTTGTTTTAGACTTTCCAGGCGTACGCGACCCTATTGCCGAAAAATATTCGCCGCCGCCAGCCTATGAATTTGCTATAATGCTCTCTATTAATGGCCTGCCTGCGAAACACTATAATAGTACAGCAGAAGCCTTGGCGGAACTACAAACTCTTACAACTGTTGCGGGCGGCGCGGAGGGTTACGGCTTACATATCGGGGCAATAGAAATAGGTCTTAAAAATGCATCTGACGAGGTATCGGAAATAACGCAGGCGCTAGCGCGCGATGCTTTGCCTGGCAGTCTTCTGGTGTCGCAAGATATGGCGGCCATTATTTCACTAGAACATAGCGCGGGCTGGATCACAGGTTTCACAGGATGGAGTCACTCCAGCGGCCAGCGACTTCCGGCGTTTTTTGCGCGCTATAGCCCGTCTTAGAAGACAGCTATTTTCATATTGCGCGTCTAGCGCATGGCGCGTTTTAAGGCGTCTGGCTTTTCAATCAAAATAGCGCCAGCTTCGCGCTTTATAATGCCTTGTTTTTGCAAATCAGACACAGTGCGCGAGACTGTCTCACGGCTAGAGCTTATTCTCAGCGCCAGATCAACAAAAACAGGGTTGGGGCGAATAACGGACATATGTGGGCTATGGCCTATAGGATTAGACAGCCGCCATAGTTCTGCGCATACGCGACCTTTAGCGGATAATGTCAAAGCCTCGACCAGACGTGACATCATAACGTCAAGGCGTTGCGCCAAGTCACGGGCAAAGACCTCCCCAATTTGCGGGGCGCGTGCCATCAGGGCTTGCACCTCCGCAACGGGTATAAGGCGTAGGCTCATATCTGTTTCAGCACTGACCTCAAACCGGACATCATTTTGGGTCAGAAAAGAAATATGTCCGAAAAATTCACCTGGCTCAAAACGTCCTAGCCATGTTTCACTTCCGTCCAGCGCAAATGAAATAGCTTTGGCTCGCCCGCTGAGGACAAATCCAATATTTTCTGTGGGCTCCCCTTGGAACAAAATAGACTCACCTGCCGCTACCACATGAATACGTCCAAGCGTTTCAATCTCCTCGCGTAGCTCTGGCGATAGTGTCTGTTTGAATTTGGCCATATTTACTTCCCCCCTCAAACTTAAGAGCTTTCGGCCGCGGAAATCAATCAGAAATACGTAATCTAAAATAAGTTAGATCAAGGTCTATCATTCCGCTGATATTACAAATCTTATCATGTCCTATTGCGACACGGGCGTTCGCCCCTCATATAACCCTTATGGATGCGTTTTTAGAATTGTTTGAGCAAACGTCATTGCTCTGGGGGTTAGGGTTTATCCTTATAATCGCAGGGCTTTTTTATCTCAGAGCCTATCTCGATTACCGTGCTATCAAGCACGAAGCTCCAGCAGATTTTGCCTATAAACGCCGTGAAAATATGATTGCTGCGACAGTCTCGCAAGAGGATTACATCAAGGCTTATATCCGCTATCATGCACCGCGAGCACCCTTGCATGTCGCTGGCGTCTTATCAGCAATTGCGATTTTAACCTTACCTGCGTTGGGTCTGTTTTACGGGGTGACCTTCGCTCTATGGGAGATGAACGGCAAGGATAAAGTCTTTGCGCCAGGCCTGTTAGTGCATTCACTCTTGATGTATTTTCTGATTATATTTTTCTGGTCGGCGCTCGCATTTTTTGCGGCTAAAAATTATCATGGTAAAGCCCCGATAAGTCTGACAGAAGAGCTTGCAAAGGAGACAGCGTAGATGGAATTTTTACATACCATGGTGCGTATCAGCGATATTGACGCGAGCCTTAAGTTTTATTGCGATGGTTTGGGGCTTAAGAATGTGCGTCGCTATGATAATGAAAAAGGGCGTTTTTCGTTGATTTTTCTTGCAAGCCCAGATGATTTGGCGCGGTCTGGTTTGACAGGAACCGAACGCCCTCTGCCGCCAGGATTGCCGATGATAGAGCTGACTTATAATTGGGATGAGGACAGCTATAGCGTAGGGCGTAATTTTGGGCATCTCGCTTACCGCGTTGAAAATATCTATGCGATTTGTCAAAAGCTAATGGATATGGGGGTGACGATTAATCGCCCGCCGCGCGATGGTCATATGGCCTTTGTGCGCTCACCCGATAATATTTCCATTGAGCTTCTGCAAAAAGGGGAGCATTTACCCCCTGCTGCGCCGTGGAAAGATATGGAAAATGAAGGGGTTTGGTAGCTAAAGCGTTTCGCTTACTTTAAAGTCCCAAAAATTAACCCGCCTTTGACGGCGGGTTAATTTAAAACACGCTGTGATGAACTGTGTCCGAGTAGCGGGCGACTTAGCGGCGTTTGCGTGCCGCATAGCGGGCATCGCGACGGGCCTTTTGCGCTTTAGCCAGATCAGCCTTAGCTTTCTCAGCTGCTGCGGCAGCGAGTTCAGCCTTGCGTGCTTCCTCAGCTTCAATCGCTTTTTGCTCCGCTGCCTTTTTCGCACGCTCGGCCTCTTTTATGGCTTCGCGTTTAGCGCGGGCTTCATTAATTTTCGCGCGTTCTTCAAGTTTTTTGGCAAGCGTATCTTCATCTAGCTGCTTCGCTTTGGCGCGCTTAAGCATCTCAAGCTTTGCCGCTTTTTGCTCTTTCAAACGGTCCGTAAAGTTATGGCCGGGGAACCCTGACATGTAATCCTCATAGGTTAGGTGATTTGTTAGGGCCTACATACACATTTCGCATGGTTTTTAAAGGGCCGATTTGGCAGCCCTCTCACAAAACTCAAAAATGTCACAAAAGGCAGAAAGCTTAATGATAGTTGCGTTTAGTCCGCAGCGCTATGCACGTTTGCGCAAGCGGGCTGTCGCTTTTTGCTGAGCACGGTTCGCCGCTTGGCGACGCACAAATCGTATGCTGTCAAATAGCTCAGTCGCGATGATGGGCTTAGTTAGAAAGATATTCGCGCCTGCGCCCATACATTGTGCATTGGTTTCAGCTGTGGCGTCAGCGGTCAGGGCAATAATTGGGACATCTGAATTACGCCCGCCTTCGCTTCGGATAAGACGGGTAGCTTCTATGCCGTCCATTTCTGGCATGCGGATATCCATTAGAATAACATCAAAATCTTGCGACCGCAAAGCGGCGAGGGCTTCCATGCCATTATCCGCACAACTAATTACGCACCCTTCGGGCTCTAGGAAAATCTTCATTACGTCTTGATTAGACGGTACGTCTTCCACAATTAAAATGCGGACATGCTCAAGACTATCCATGTCGGCGGCGTTTAATAACTCTGGTTCTACGACATGAGCCTTTGTGGGTGCTGTTCCATTGTCTAGCACAATATCCATTAGCTCATCAGTTCCAGACGCATTGCTCTCCTCATTTATATTTGTGCGTGTCATCTCCCCACTATCAGCGCGCTGTTCATTGCGCGGCACAGCAAAAGACGCTTGCTCTGCGTGGGCTGTTTCTGCAAATATTTCATCTTCTGAGAAGAGCGCATCCATCGTATCAAGCAGTTCAACATCTGAACTGGCGTCTGCCAAAATAGTGAGCGTAAATTCAGATCCTGCTCCCACGCGCGATGTCACAAGGAGGTCACCGCCCATCATGCGCGCGAGGCTGCGTGTAATCGCCAGTCCAAGACCCGAGCCGCCATATTGACGCGTAATAGAGCTGTCAGCTTGCACAAAGGGTTTGAATAGATTGTCCTGAACATCTTTGCGAATTCCCATACCTGTATCTGCAACAATCACAGTTAGGCGGTTTTTAGAATCACCCACAACTGGCTCTGCTGTGACATGCATGTGCACGCGTCCATCTTTTGTGAATTTTGATGCATTAGATACGAGGTTATTAATGCATTGGCGTAGTCTCAGCGGATCAAGTGTAAGCTGCTCAGGCACAGAGGAATCGACGTGGCTTGTAAAAATAACGCCTTTTTCTTCAATTGTTGGACGCCACAGCATTTCAATGCCTTCAATGACATCGCGGACATCGGTTGTCTCTGGAAAGACTTGCATTTCATCAGCATCAATTCGCGACATATCTAATATCTGCTCCACAAGGCGTAACAAATCCTGACCAGAATTGTTAATAATGCCAATTTTGCGGCGCAAATCGAGTGACGGCGCCGTGCGGGATAATAAATCCGCAATTCCTATTATACCGTTAAGAGGCGTACGCAGTTCATGACTAATCACGGCGAGGAATTGAGACTTCGCTTGTTCACCCGCAAGAGCGGCTTCTGCCGCTGTTGCCAGTTTGGTCGCAGTACGAGAGCGGTAAGCCATAAAGGCAGCGGTGAGTATGGCCGCAATGGCAAGCAGTAAAAATATTGCCATGCCTCGCTGCGTGGATTTGAACTGCTGATAGAGCGCCTGCTGCTCCATATCAAAAAGGGCGCGCTGCGCAGCTTCACGTTCAGCTAGCCTGATTTTGTCATTTTCAAGATTGGCCAGCAGGGTGGCAGTATCGTTATTGTTGGATTTTAATAAAGATTGCAGCGTGTCTTCTTTGGCAGCTTGAAGATAGGTGTATGTCCCTTGCGCGTCGCCTCTGGCCTTTGCAATCAAAGCACGGGCCTTGAGTATTTCGACTTCGGGTACCATGACAGTCGGCGGGCTTGCATTTATCATCGCGTCGAGTTGTTCAAGTTTTTCAGAAGCCTCTTTGGCGTTGCCAAGCCCTGCAAGAGACTGAATTTCATAGGCCCTTAATGACCCTAATAATAAGGGATGATCAACGCTAGCTAATCCATTACGTGTCACGATGAGGGCTTCTTCAAAATCTTCGATACGTATGAAGTTAAACGCCGCTTGTTTTTCGATAAGTCCGTTAATCGCAGGGGGACGAATGGCGCCCACCCGCAAAAAACCTTGTACAAGTGGCCGCACAAAATCTGGGTTGTTCTCAGCTCTTAGTGCATAAAGCATGTTATTATAGAAATTGGCGGTTGGGACGGGCGCTCCAATTTCCATATACCCATTCACCAACTTTTTTAGTGAACTCACCATCATTTCGGGGTTTTTAAGTTTGGCGTGTAAGTAAACAGTTGTCGCACTTGAGTATAAGAGAGCAAGTTTGCCTTCAAAACTTTCAGAATTTTGCACTAAATCATAGCTGTCTCTCGCTGCCTCTAAGGCTTCAGGAAATTTTTCTAGATAGCTATAGATAACGGCAGATAGAATAATCGAAATATGAGCGGCTTCCCAATTTTCGCTCTCATGATATTGATCAAGGTAATTTAGTGCTGCAAGCGAGCCTTTTCTCTCTTCCGTTTCATATGGAAAGTAGACTTTCGTAAGCCCCGTAAAAAGGTTGGCAACCTCTAAATCTGATGGGTTTCCAAATGAAACTGCACGCGTATGATAGGCATTCACCTGATCTATAAAGCTGACATCTGAAGTGCCATCAAAGCCGTCAAATATAGCGAAACGAGTATATACGTGTTCAAGTTGAGGTGTATTCCTAATAGTCTTCGCCCGCTCGGCAACAATTTCACTATCACGGGGAAAGGTGTTAGCTTCAAGTAGTGCCGCGGTTTCTAACGCCTGAATTTGAAATTCAGTTAACTTATTTTGTTCTGCCAAAGTATTAGAAGCGCCTGAAAAAAACGCCAGAATTAAGATTAATCTTAAGGTGTATGACAAGAAAGTTTGGAGCACGCGGACCCTTTTTCTTAGGGTCATAAACGCGCGAAGTTAAAATTCCGTTTTTCAGCAAAGCACTAAAACAAAAAAACCCGCTAGGCAGCGAGTTTTTTTCAGTATTTCCACATAGGATTTTAAAGTTAAAAAATTAACCGAGGATGATTGGCGCTTTGCTCATGTCAGGCTCCTTATGTGTTGCATTCATGAAATTAAAATTCAACACATTCCCAGAAGAGTCAACAATCATTAACCATAATTCTTAACTATTTGACTTATTTCCCGTTTTCAGCACAATTTTTCCGTTGTTTGCCCCGATTTTCACCGTTTCACCATCGGATAATTCGCCTGAGAGCACAAATCGGGCGAGTGCGTCTTGCACTTGTTTCTGAATTACCCGCTTAAGAGGTCTTGCTCCATAAGAGGGATCATAACCTTCTTCGCCCAAAAGCTTTCGCGCTTCTGGGGTCGGTTCGAGCGTGATTTGCCGGTCTTTTAGCCAGTTTTGTAGACGCGCCATTTGGATATCGACAATCGCGCCCATATGCTCTGGCTTAAGCCGTTCAAACAGCAGGATTTCATCAAGGCGGTTGAGGAATTCAGGTCGGAAGTGGGCGTTGACTTCGGCCATAACACCGACGCGTGCCGCGTTGACGTTTTCACCATCACCAAGATTCAGGAGATGCTGCGCACCAATATTGGACGTCATGATGATCAGCGTATTTCTGAAATCGACTGTGCGACCTTGACCGTCGGTGAGGCGACCATCATCCAGCACTTGCAGCAGGACGTTAAACACATCGGAATGCGCTTTCTCAACCTCATCAAATAGCACCACTTGATATGGGCGGCGACGCACCGCTTCTGTGAGCGCTCCGCCTTCATCATAGCCAACATAGCCAGGCGGCGCCCCGATGAGGCGCGCAACGGAATGCTTCTCCATATATTCAGACATATCCATGCGCGTGATGGCGGTGTCGTCATCAAACATAAAGGCGGCGAGCGCTTTGGTCAGTTCAGTCTTACCCACACCTGTTGGACCGAGGAAGAGGAACGACCCAATAGGGCGTGCAGGATCTTTCAGACCTGCGCGCGCGCGGCGCACCGCGTCAGAGACAGAGGTCACAGCCTTTTCTTGACCGACAATGCGCGCGCCAAGCACCTCTTCCATTTTAAGGAGTTTATCGCGCTCACCCTCGAGCATTTTTTCAACAGGTACACCCGTCCAGCGCGAGACAATGCTCGCGATAGATTCAGCCGTAACTGTCTCCAAAGTGTCGGCACCTGCCTCTTGGCTTTCGGATTCAAGCGCGGACATCTTGGCCTCAAGCGCAGGGATATCCTCATGCTGCAAACGCCCCGCAAGTTCATAATCACCGCGACGCACAGCATCCGCGAGCGTAAAGCGTGCTTGCTCAAGCTGCTCTTTCACATCTGTTACGCCCGCAAGCTTTGATTTCTCAAGCTCCCACTCCGCAGTCATCTCAGCAGATTGCGCGGTGAGTTCTTCAATCTCGGCTTGACGGCGTTCTAGACGGTCCTTAGACGCATCATCTTTTTCCTTCTTGAGCGCTTCGACCTCAATTTTAAGCTGGACAATACGGCGGTCAATCTCATCAAGTGGTTCAGGCTTGCTATCGACTTGCATACGCAGACGGCTTGACGCCTCATCCATCAAATCAATGGCTTTGTCGGGCAGGAAGCGGTCCGTTATATAGCGGTTTGAGAGCTGCGCTGCCGCCACAATCGCGGCGTCTGAAATACGAATGCCGTGATGCACTTCATATTTATCCTTAAGACCGCGCAGGATAGAGACAGTGTCTTCAACACTCGGCTCTGTCACAAACACGGTGAGGAAACGACGCGCAAGGGCGGCATCTTTTTCCAAATGTTTTCGGTATTCATCCAGCGTTGTTGCGCCGATACAGTGGAGCTCCCCGCGCGCGAGCGCAGGCTTAAGCAAGTTCGCCGCGTCCATTGCGCCGTCACCTTTACCTGCGCCGACGAGGGTGTGGATTTCGTCGATGAAAAGAATGATTTCACCATCAGCCGACTCTATGTCTTTGAGCACGGCTTTGAGACGCTCCTCAAATTCACCGCGATATTTGGCACCCGCAATCAGCGCGCCCATATCAAGCGCCAGCAAGCGTTTTCCCCGAATAGATTCGGGCACATCACCGCTAACAATGCGGTTGGCGAGACCTTCAGCGATGGCGGTTTTACCCACGCCGGGTTCACCAATTAAAAGCGGATTGTTCTTGGATCGCCGCGAAAGCACTTGCATGGTGCGGCGAATTTCTTCGTCCCGTCCAATGACAGGGTCTAGCTTGCCGAGGCGCGCCGCTTCGGTCAGGTCTCGCGCATATTTAGACAGCGCGTCATATTGATCTTCTGCCGCGTCAGAGGTGATAGGGCCGTCTTTGCGTACAGATTTAATAGCCTCGATGAGGGCGTCGTTATCAACAGAAGCGGCGTCGAGCGCTTGTTTTAAGTCTTTATCCGCGCCAAGCACGGTGGCGAGTGTCAGACGTTCTAGCGTGACAAAGGCGTCACCTGCCGTTTTGGCCACCTTCTGTGCATTGGCAAATATTTTGGCAGCGCTTGAGCTCAGCGATAGTGAAGACCCGCCTTCGACACGCGGCAGCTTTGTGAGCACGCTCTCTATTTCTGTTTTAAGTTTAGCACTGCTTGCGCCTGCCATAGCAAGCAGATTAGCGGGAAGGCCACCCTCTTCTGATAAAAGGGCAAGCAAAATATGCGCGGGCACCATTTGTTGATGATCGCGGGTGAGCGCCTCGGTCTGGGCGGCGCTAATGACGGCGCGGGCGCGCTGTGTATAGGCTTGGATATCCATGTTTATCTCCATCATGGTCAGCGCCAATAGAGACGCGACCGCATATTTGATTAGGAGATAGGAATTTATTCAGAGTGTTCAAGGGCGACTTTAGACCCTTTGACAGGCTCAAATAATGGCATGAAAAACCCGCCGTCACAGGTGAGGCGGGTTTAATTATCTTACTGTGAGCGCGCTTATTCAGCGGCGTCGATTGCCGTTTCTTTACGCTTAGGCGCGGCGCGGCGGCGCTTGGGCGCGACCTCGACGTCTGCAGCAGGTTCAACAACTTCAAGACCTGCGGGTGTATCGTCTGATTTCGGCGCGCGTTTAGTGCGTGTTTTTGGTTTTGGGGTGTCCGCTTTATTATCGGCATTCTCCGACTCGGTCTCCGCGCTGGCGTCCGTGTCAGATGATTTAGGACGACGCTCATTGCGGCGGGGGCGGCGGTTTTGAGTGTCATCGCCTTCGTCATCTTGGCCGTTTTGGGCATTTTGCGCGCGGCGAGCCGCTTGCTGCGCTTCACGCTCTTCTTCGCGTGCTTTTTTCTCTGCTTCTTGCGCGTTCATGAGGCGCAAATAATGCTCTGCATGTTGCAAGAGGTTTTCCGCCTTCACGCGAGAGCCGCTAAGCTGGGCGTCACGGGCGAGCTGCGTATATTTTTCGTAAATCGTGCTGGCATTGCCGCGCACTTTTACATCCGGCCCGTTACTGTCCAGAGACCGGTTCGGATTATTATTGTTACGATTATTATTGTTATTACGATTACGGCCGCGTTGACGCTTCATGGCAGTTTTCCTTGGATTTTGAGCCCCACATTACGCAAAATCCCCTGCCAATCTTCTGGCGTCATTTGCAATGTTTGGGCATAGGTGGCCAGGTCATCCGCCTGCAACTCACATTTCAGTCCTAGCAAAGCCCCCTCTTATGTCAAGCGGTTATGTAACCGCGCGTTTAAGCACCCGCGCGCGCCTTCACAATCCGAGGCTGGCCGAAGATATCAGCAAACAGTTCCACGTCTCGCCAACCATGTTTTTTTAAAAGGTTAACAACGGACTTGCCTTGGTCATAGCCGATTTCCAAAACAAGCCCGCCATTTTGCGTCAGGTAATCTTGTGCCTGCGCCGCGATGATACGGTAGGGGTCAAGCCCGTCTTCTCCCCCGTGTAAGGCAAGGGCAGGATCAAAATCACTGACGTCTGTTGGCAGTTCGGCCATGGCGAGGCTGTCAATATAGGGCGGGTTAGAGATGATAAGATCATAGCGCCCCGTGACACTTGAGAGCCAATCACTTTGCAGTAAGGTCAGCCGAGACATAACATCATGCCGCGCTGCATTAGCGTGCGCGACCCCTAAGGCCTTGTCAGAGATATCGGTCGCTGTGCCGACAGCATTTTCGCGCTCACATAATAGCGTTACAATTATCGCACCTGAGCCCGTGCCGAGGTCCAGCAGTTTTGGCGCGGGCATATTTGCGATGATCTCAAGGCCCTGTGCCACGACCTCTTCGGTTTCTTGTCGCGGGGACAGCACGTCTTTATTAATGTTGAAACGTCGCCCGAAAAAGTCGCGCCATCCGAGTATATGATCCACAGGTTCACCTGCCAAACGCCGCGCGGAATAGTCTTGTAGCAAATCAAAGGCCTCTGGACTGATGAACTCTGTGCCTTGGGTGATGAGCTCTGAGCGGTTTAACCCTGTAGCGGCCATGACCAAATCGCGCGCCTCAGCGTCACAATCCCCGAGCCCTGCTTGTTCAAATTGCTTTGTCAGAAATCGCCGCGCGTTATTGGCGTTCAAGCCTGAATAAGGGCCAGAGCGCGGACGTTCATGCAGCGGGACAGGGGCTTTCGTCATGGGGGGTGTGTAAAATAAAAAAGGCCCAGTGGAAAGCTGGACCTTTTAAAACCTATGTCAGTTAGGACTATGACGCAGAGACGGCCTCTTTTAAGGCGCTCATGATTTGGGGCGCGTCTAGCGTTTTGGTCACTTTGCCAACCACCTTTTGATCATCAACATCTACGAGTAAAAGTTGTCCCGTCTTAACCGTGCCATCAAGATAGGCTTTTACAGCGGGCCCCACGCCTGCGGCTTCTGCTTGAGCATAGAAATTCTCAGCATTTTTGTCTGTGTAATCCAACGTAACAAATTCAAGGCCGGGCATTTTTCCGCCAGGAAGCGCAGCTTGTGCAGCCTTGATTTTCGGATCAAGTACTTTGCAGCTCCCGCACCAATCAGCGTAAATAAGCACGGCTTTTGTTTTTGTCGCCATAGCGGGCATGTTGTCTTTCATTGACGCGGCCTTACTCGCCATATCTTTTACAGCGGGGGCGTCAACTTTTGGGGCGTCCGCGCCAGAGCAGGCGGCGAGCATGATAGATAGGGCCGCAGCGGTTGTGATTTGAGTTATGAATTTCATTATTGTCTCCAGAATTATGGTAGCCCTACCATGGCTTCTGCGACACTTTCATCACGACTTCGTGATAAATTCATCCGCAGTTTGGGTGAGCAAAGCGAGGTCTTGCGGGCGCGACAGGCTGTGGTCGCCGCCTTTAACAAGGGTATAGCGCACATCCTCACTTGTGACGGCAGAGATAATTTTTTGTGAATATTCCCACGCCACGACGCTGTCTTGCTCGCCTTGTAAAATTCGCACCGGGCCATCGAAATTGATTGGCGCGTCGAGCAATTGCCGCGTCCGCCCGTCCTCTATTAAGGCTTTGGAATAAGCATAAGGCTCGCCGTAATCTGATGGCTCATAGACCACGCCGTCTGTGACCAACATTTCGCGGCGCGCCTTATCCCATCCTGCCCACACCATTTTCTCGGTAAAATCAGGTGCGGGATTAATCAAGATTAGGGCTTTAACACGCGAGTGGGAGACGGCGGTCAAAAGGCTCGCCCAACCGCCCATGGAACTCCCAAATAAAATAACCTGACCCGTCGTGAGTGCGTCTATCACGCGACCCACGTCATCGGCCCAGCGCGTAATCGTGCCGTCTGTGAATTCTCCGCTGCTGATTCCGTGGCCGAAATAATCAAAGCGGATATAATTGACGTCGCGCGCTTTGGCCCACTCATGGAGGTGGACCACTTTGCCGCCTTCCATGTCAGATTTCAGCCCGCCGCACCAAATAAAGATTGGTGCGCCCGACTTTCCTAAATGCTGTTTGTAGGCGATGCGCTCGCCGTCATTTGTCTTAAGATATTTTACTGTCATGATGAGGCCTAAACACGCTCGGCTTCAGGGCCTGTGATAGCCGCCGTTTCTTCGCCGCAACACAGGCAGTAGCGGTGAAACGAGATATTGCGCTCGCCGCAACTGCCGCATTTTTCTTTCAACCTGATGCCGCAATGCACGCAGAAATCCGTCTCCACATCATCGCGTTCAATAATGGCGCGGTCACATCCCGGGCAGGTTTTGGCCGCTATTTTCTTAAGTGCCGTTTCATATTCAATGGATTGTCGACGCTCGCCTTCCGAGCGGCTTTCTTCCATTTGCTTGCGCGTGAGATAGCTTTGCATGGCGCGAATAATAAAATGCCCTGAAATCAGCACAACAATCAGCCCGACCGTGTAGCGGACATATCCCCCATAACTTGGCAGATAAGGTACAAGCTCGACGAAAAAGGCAAAGAGTGCGAATAGAATAAATCCGCGGTAAAGCGGCCAATAGCTACTATCGCGTTTTTTCATCGCCGCCCATCCGGCAATCACCAGAAGCGGGAGCGTGAGCATCAAGCGGTATAAAAACACCCGCAAGGCCTGACCTTGACGTGCGGCATTATAGGCAGGCCGCGCTTGGGTAAAAAGATCGGCGCGAGCCGCTGTGGCGTCTCCTGCCTCTCGACGCGCATCGGCGAGTTTTTTATTGGCTTGTTCAAGCTCGCGTAAGGCGGCGCGTTCGGCGCTACGCAGTTCTTCGACCTGTTGCGTGCGTGCAATCACGGCGGGGTTTTGCGCGCTGGCTTCTGTCGCTGTGCGCGCATTGAGCCAATTATTGAGCGAGTCTTGCGCGGCGCGGTAATCTTCCGTCGCAGCCACAGCGGCGCGGCCCAATATGTCACGTTCAGCTTCAACGCCGCCGACCATGGCTTGCGTGAACTCAATGGTACGGTTGGCGTCCGCTAATTGTCCCTCACCGATAAATTGCTCAACTGTGACCGTTTTATCAATCTTGGGCAGATCTTTGATAATGAGGCTACCAAGGCCAATAAGTATGCCCGCAAAGATGACGGACAAGACCCACATCACAACGGCGTAAATCTTCTGGGGACGGCGGGTCGATTTTGACATAAGGAAACTCTCTTTCGTTACGGGATCAGCCTATTCAATTTTATGCGTCTGCGCTATGGAGAGCTGTGAGAAAATTATCATGAACATTTTACAGGTCTTACCAGCCCTAGGCGCGGGAGGGGTGGAACGTACAACGGTGGATGTCGCGCGCGCCCTTAAAGCCGCTGGGCATGTGCCGCATGTAGCGAGCGCAGGCGGGCCGTTGATCGCGGATATCGAGGCCATGGGCGGGGTGCATCATACACTCCCACTAGCGTCAAAAAATCCTGTGCAATGGCGAAAATCCGCCCGCGCGCTAGCTGATGTTATTAAAATGCATGACATAGATATTGTACATGCGCGTTCGCGTGCGCCTGCCTATCCTGCCATGTGGGCGGTGCGGAAGACGGGGGTGAAATTTCTCACGACTTATCACGGGATTTATAATGCGGGGAACGCGCTCAAGCGGCGCTATAATTCTGTCATGGCGCGCGGTGATTTGATCATCGCCAATTCCGAATTTACCAAAGCGCATATTATAAAAGAGCACGGCACAGATGCGGATAAGATTATCGCTATTCCGCGCGGCGTGGACCTCGGTCAATTCACTGTAGATATACCGCCTGCGCGAATTTCTGCTATTCGCCACCATTGGGGCGTCGAGCCCGCTGAACGTGTCCTACTTTTACCTGGGCGGCTGACGCGGTGGAAAGGGCAAGATATTGCGATTAAAGCGATGAACGGGATTAAAGACCTGACCCTTGTTATCCAAGGGGACGCACAGGGGCGGGACGCTTACGTGTCCGAACTTAAAAAGCTGATTGCAAAGACTGACGCGCGCATTCTGATTGCCCCGCCGCATAGCGATATGGCGGCGGCTTACGGCGCAAGTTCTGGCGCGCTCTCCGCCTCAACCGATCCCGAAGCCTTTGGCCGCGTGACAGCGGAAGCTTGCGCTATGGGAGTGCCTGTTATTGCGACAGCGCATGGCGGATCATTAGAAATTCTCGACGGCGGGGCAGGGAAACCGCCGCTTGGTTTATTTGCTAAACCCTCCGATGTTGAGAGTTTGCACAATCAAATCGAGACTTTGAGCGCTATGCGTCCTGATCAAGCGAAAACCTTTGCCGTGCCTGCGCAAGCTCGCGCGCGCACGAAATTTACGAATCAAGCCATGTGCAGCGCAACTTTAGACGTTTACAGCCGTCTTATATCCGAATAAGCGCCGATTACAGACGCGTAAGACTTGAAAATTAAGCAAATTTAGCCCATATAAATGACCGCTTGAAACAATATAGGAGAATTCAGCATCGCTAGACGTCCAATGGCTGCCGCCCCTGCTCAAAAGGCAAAAGGCCCCCGCATTAACCGGGATATTACTGACCCTAAAGTCCTTCTTATTTTAGAAGACGGAGAGAAAAAAGGCGTGGTTGACCTCGACGTTGCCCTTGCCGCCGCCCGCGCAGCAGGGCTTGATTTGGTTGAAGTGGGCCCTGGCAAAACACCTGTGTGTAAAGTGCTGGATTACGGAAAACTCCGCTTTGAGAACCAGAAGAAAAAAGCTGCCAACCGCAAAAATCAGCGCACGCAAGCGCTCAAAGAAATTAAGATGCGGCCCAATATCGATACTCATGATTACGGCGTCAAAGCCAAGGCTATGCAAAAATTCTTTGACCGCGGCGATAAGGTGAAAGTCACGATTCGCTTCCGGGGTCGTGAAATGGCCCATATGGACCGCGGCACAGATTTGCTTGAGCGCGTGCGCGAAGATTTCGAAGACATCGCCAAAGTTGAATTTGCCCCCAAAACCGAAGGCCGCATGATGGTCATGGTGCTCGCGCCTAAATAGGGTGAGCCTTTAAATGCATTTTTAGAAGCCGTCCTGTTGGGCGGCTTTTGCTTTTCGGCGTGAGAGTTGCTTGTGTGGCCTGACTACCAAATTTGTGAATTGCCTTTTTAGTTTATCTGTTTTTTAGTGCAAAAAAACTTAGGGGCTTTCTAGATGAAACTTCTCAATTCTATGATGGCGGGCTTCGTCAAAGTTGGACAGTTGACGATTATTGATGCAGATGGGGAAGCCCATGTGCACGGTCCGGGTGGATATCCGTCAGCGACGATCCGTCTGACGGATAAAAAACTTTACCGCACGCTTTTTTTAAATCCTGAACTCCGCGCGGGCGAGGCTTATATGGACGGGACGCTGATCTGCGAAGGGGGCGGTATTCGGGATTTGCTTGAAGTCTTTGCCTATAATCGAGACGGCTTGAGAAAGCACCCAGGACAGAAAGTCCTCAAAGGCTGGCTGAAGAAAATTCGTCGATATCATCAGCGTAATGTCGCGTCTGCCTCTCGTAAAAATGTGCAGCATCACTATGATCTTTCCAATGACTTTTACCACTTATTCCTAGATGAGGATTTACAATATAGCTGCGCCTATTGGCCCCGCAAAGACATGACGCTGGAGCAAGCGCAAGAGGCAAAGAAGGCTCATATTGCGGCAAAGCTCAATCTCAAATCGGGCGACCGTGTGCTGGATATTGGCTGCGGCTGGGGCGGCATGGCCATTTATTTGGCTCAGAACTTTGATGTAAATGTTGTGGGCGTCACACTGTCTGATGAGCAGCACGCGCTCGCGGTGAAACGCGTTCAAGAGGCAGGCCTAACAGATAAAGTTGATATTCGTCTTCAAGACTACCGTGATGTAAACGGGCCGTTTGATGCGGTGGTGAGCGTGGGCATGTTTGAACATGTCGGTATTGCCCATTACCTAGAGTACTTCTCCAAAATACGAGACGTACTGACAGATGACGGTTGTGCGTTGGTGCATTCTATTGGTCGTAAAGGTGGGCCGGGCACAACTGGCGCGTGGATAAGGAAATATATTTTCCCTGGCGGTTATTCTCCCGCTCTGTCGGAGACATTTGCCGAGATTGAAAAATCAGGGCTATGGGTCACGGACTGTGAAATTCTGCGCCTGCATTACGCTGAAACTTTGCTGGAATGGGATAAGCGTTTTCAAGCCAACCGCGATAAAGTCATAGAGATGTTTGACGAAAAATTTGCGCGCATGTGGGAATTTTATCTCATCGTCTCAGAGTTTTCCTTCCGCCACGGGAAACATATGAATTTCCAAATTCAGCTGTCCAAAGACGTAAACGCACTCCCTATGGCACGGAATTATATGCGCGATGTTGAGTTACAACTCTCGTGACACACGTGCGGAGCTACCAGTGAGCCCCATAAAAAAAGCGCCCCGCGAGGGACGCTCTTTATTCAGACATATAATGTCGCTTACGCTTTAACCGTATGCGGGGCGCTGGCGTGTTTTTTGGCTGTTTCAACCAATGAGGCAAAAACCTCTGGCTCATTGCCTGCCATGTCGGCGAGGATTTTACGGTCGATCGTAATACCCGCTTTGTTGAGGCCGTCCATGAAACGGCCATATGTCATGCCGTGAAGGCGTGCAGCCGCATTGATACGCTGAATCCATAGCGCGCGGAACTGACGCTTTTTCAGCTTACGGCCGATATAGGCGTACTGACCCGCTTTTTCGACAGCCTGATTAGCAATACGGAATGTGTTTTTACGACGACCGCGGTAACCCGAGGCGGCGTCTGTGATTTTCTTGTGGCGGGCGTGTTTGGTAACGCCGCGTTTTACGCGTGACATAGTCTACTCCAAAATTCGTTGTGTAAGATGTGAGCTTTGCTCAGATTAGCCGCTTGGCTAATTAACCGTTGGGCATGAATGATTTTTTGATGCGCTTTGCGTCGCAATCTTTAAGCACTGTGGTGCCGCGTAGTTTACGAATCTGGTCGTTTGTACGCTTAATCATACCGTGGCGTTTACCCGCTTGGCCGGCTTTCACCTTGCCTTTAGCGGTAATTTTGAAGCGCTTTTTCGCGCCTGACTTGGTCTTCATTTTTGGCATTTCGGTCTCCTATAATAGGCCTTAGAGTGAAGTGCTCCGCGGCCAGCCTTTGAGCAAGCAGGCATGCCTTTCGCCCACATTGCTGCGTTTCTCTTAAAGAGAAGAGCGGCTTATAGCGCCCTAGTCGATGATTGCAAGTCTGTTTTCACAGGTCTAAGGTCTGACTAACGATAAGAATAAGATAGGGGATATTGTTATGGCAGCATTAAAGGTTTTTGCACTGCTAAATGGCGGATTTTACGTGCTTTACGGCCTTTTTGGCGCGTTTATGCCACGCTCTATGCTGGGCATTATGGGATGGACGGCGGATCAACTTGGCATGCACCAAATTCGGGCCGTCTCGCTTGCCATGACCGCGATAGGCTTGATTATTGTTGCGGGCGCGATGCGGATGACGGATCTCGTCCCGCTGACACTGGCCATTATGCTCCTAACCATGGGTTTTCTGGCGGGCCGCCTACTCGGCCTCGTGCTAGACGGGGCGGGGCCGCAGCAGACCTATCTTGAGATTGGGATAGAAATTGTCGTGATTGCGCTCGGCGCTTATCTTATTTCGCGTATTGGCAGTGCGGCTTAAGCTTAAAAATCTAAATCACGGTAATGGCGCGGCGGCAGAAAGCCTGCGAGGCGATCATTGAGGAGCGGCTGTACGCTTGGCCGTGATTTCAGTTTTTGATACCAATCCCGCAGCTCTGGCCAATCGCGCCACCGAATTTCGCCAATAAAATCAAGACAAGATAGATGTGCCACGCCAGCCACATCGGCGAGGCTGAAATGCCGCCCCGCGAGATAGTCGCGCTGTTCTAGCAGCCAGGTGAGATATTCAAAATGGCGATGCATGGCCTCGCGGCCCGCGCGAAGTGTAGGCGGATGAGCAGGCTCAGTTGGAAAGATAACTTTTTCCACCCGCTCATGTAGAATATAGCTATGCACGTCATCACTAAAACGCATATCAAGCCAATCACAAAGCCGCCTCGCTTCGGCGCGCTCAACGGCATCGACGGGCATGAGGCGTGATTTCGGCGCAGTGTCATTCATATATTCACAAATTGCGCGCGCACCGACGACAAGAATAGGTCCATTTGAGGTGACGTCAGATAAGGCGGGCGGCGTGCCCTCGGCGCAGAGCTTTATAAACTCTTCTTCTGGCGCCCAGGGGTTCACAGCCTCAAGTTTGAACTTGAGCTTGGCTTCTGACAGCGCAATCCGCGCCTGACGAGAGGCGGGGTCGAGTGGAAAGTGATAAAGCACGCGCATCGCCGACTTGTAGCGCCCATATAGGTAATGAAGCGTTAAAGGACTTAAAGCTGTGTTGGATCACATATGCTGCTTAAGCGCCAGCCGCTATTTGCTATGCGCCCGCGGCCACGAGTAGTTATGCGCCAGCGGCCATCTGCAAACGCTCAATCAACTCTGCATTGACCGTGCCTGTTTCAGAGAGATTGTTATTCTTCTGAAAGTTTAAAATCGCGTTCTTCGTCTTCGGACCAATGGCCCCATCAGCAGCCCCGACGGCGTAGCCAAGCTCATTTAGCAAAGTTTGCGTTTGCACGACTTGCGTTTTTGCTAATGAATTGTCCGCGACTTGCGAGGGTTTGGCCCATGGCACATTGTTAAAAATACCGTTGGCTTCTTCGTCAATACGCGACGGCGCAAAGGAGGCGATACGGTTATCCGCGCGCGTCACTTGATCCTCTGGCAAAGTTTTACGCAGCACACCGACGCGACCCGCCGCCATTTGGTCACCTTGCGCGCCTGCAACTGAATACCAAACGAGAGCGCTCTCCATATCTTGAGGCAAGCCTTGCCCGCTTTCAAACAGGACGCCGAGATTAAACTGACTATCGACAACGCCGCGTTCAGCGGCTTTTTCAAACCACTTCGCAGCGGTTGGCATATCGACCTCAACACCGCCGCGGCCTTCAGCATGATAAAGTGCAAGGTCATGCATGGCGATACGGTTGCCACCACGCGCGGCACGCTCCGTGAGTTGACGCGCTGTTTTTGCGTCTTGGCCCACGCCTTGACCTGTTTCGTAAAGTTTTGCGAGGCGGTAAAGCGCGGCAGGTTGCTCTTGATTGGCCGCTGCGCGGATAAGCTCTACGCCGCCTTCCAACTCGCCAGTTTCGATTTTTGACAGGCCGAGCTGTAATTGCGCCACAGGGTTGCCCGCATTCACGGCTTGCATCAGCGCGCTTTCGCCGCCTTCTACGAGCGCCATTTTACGGTTATCTGAATATTCGCCAATTGTCTCTTCGTCAGTTTTTGGTGGCAAAATGGGGCGACCGTCAGCGGTGAGGCTAACAGGCATTTTGCCCTCGCGAGGCGGCAATATTTCACCTTCAGGGCCCTGAAAACGCGGGTCGCTTAGGCGGGGATCATTTGGCCCGTCAAGTTGCGCATTGCTCGCGACAGAAAACTCGTTCTGATCGACTGGCGCATCTTTCTTTGCCAGTGTCTGAACACCAATAAAGCTCGCGACGCCGAGCGCGGCGACTAGACCGCCAAGTTTTAGATTACGCGGCGTCATTAGCGCGGACAGAGCCGAACCGCCCTCCGTCTGAGCGCTTCCAACTTTTGCCCCTAACTTACTGCGTCCAATCTTTTTAATTTGACTAAAGGCCCCTGGGCGGGCTGCACCCATGCTCTCGTCAGGCTTAGTGCTTTCTGCATAGGCAGGATCAGCATAAGGCAGGTCACTGTCATAATCTGCCAATGGTGCAGGCTGCGGGTCTAGCGCATGGGGGAAGGGCGGCTGCGTCTGAGCATAGTTTTGCGCCTCATGTTGCGGCGTGTCGTACTGTGGCTGCGCATAGGGATTAGCGTCTGCATATTCTGCCTGGGCGGGCATAGGCTGAGTTTGCGCGCCGTAAGGCTGCGCTATCTGCGGCTGCGGGGGCATCTGCTGGTAAGATGCTGGGTCATAAGGAATAGCTTGTGCGGGCGCGGCCTCTGACAGCTCAAGCGGTGCGTCATAGTTTGCAGCAGGCTGAGCCGCAGTTGTTTGGGCTGCCATATTTTGCACGGGCACTTGCACAGCGGCCTGTGCGGGCACGGGCGCCGGGCTAAAGGCATCATCTTGATAGCTTGGGGCTAAGCTCTGCGCCGCTGGAGCGAGCTCAGCAGGCTGATTGACGGGCGCGGAGAGAGGCGAAACATCCCCAGATGAAGCATTCATGGGCGGCACGGCTTGTAGCGACGGAGCGTAATCTTGCGGAGCGGGCGCTTGCGTCAAACCGTATTCAAGACCTTCAATCCGAGACGCTAGCGGCGCGACAGCACGCTCAATTTGGCTCTCAAAGGCATGTACATCGGTCTCTAACGCTTCGAGGCGACGTTCCATAACGCGGCGGAACTGCTCAAACTCTGTTGTGTGTGTAAGCGTGTTTTCATTAAATTCTTGGCGAAGGTTCTCGCCGAGGACGTCACGGCGACGGCCCATTTCTTCGGCTACATCGACAATCTTATCGCCAAGGCTACGGATGGCATCCGCGCTTTCGCTTTGAAGATTAGAAAAACGTAATTGCGTCGCTTGGGCTTGCTTAGTCTGGCTTTGTTCAACCTGCGCTTTGAATGCCGCCTGTGTGGCAAGAAGTTGGGATTTGTTTTCTCCCATCAAGGCTTTCATCTCTGCCATGGCGCTTTCACGCGCTTCTGTTTCATCGCTGAGACGGTGCTCAACGATTGTGGCGATATCCGCAATGTGACGATTAATGCGTGCAATGGCTGTGTCCTGCGCAGACTCAGACTCAGTTAACCGGTGATCCGCACGCTCAAGCGCGGCTTGCAACTCAGTGAGGGTTGGGTTTTGCAAAACACTCGCCAGCTCACGGCGAATATCTGTTTGTAAATCATCCAAATCAGTTGTGAGCGTCTTTGATAGCTCTGTGACGCGGCGCGTTAGCCTCGTTTGGCCTGCCTTTGTGCGGCCCATTTGTTTGGCGAGTGCGCCAAATTCAGTCTCAAGCGCGGTAATATTTTTCTTTGTGCGACTATCCGCAGCGCTTAGGCGTTTCGCGACGTGGTCCACCTGCGCTTGCAGTGTTGTGGGCGCAACCACACGCTTAGTAGCCGTTTTATTAGCTACCTTTTTCGTGCGCTGTTTAGGTAAAGCAGGTTTTTTAGGCGTGACTGTTTTCTTTGTGTTTGGCTTTTGGGCTGTCACTTTCACAGCCTTAGGCTTTGCGGCCTTAGCTACGGCGGGCACTGATTTTTGCGCTGTAACTTTCGTTACGGGTTTTTTTGTGACAGCTTTCTTTGGGGTCGCCGCTTTCGCCGTATTTTTCTTACGTGCAGTCATTTTAGGGGCAGTCTTTTTAGACGTCGTAGGGCGCGAAGCCGCTTTCGCAGCTGTTTTGGTCTTTTTGACGTTTGGCGTTGACGGCGTTTTCGCCATAAGGCCACCCCTATATTTAAAGCGTTCTGAGCCAGCTAACCCTGTAAGCCTGCGCCATTGACACAAAGCTCACCCACGCGATGAGATTCTCTTCACTGCAGTTGTCAACAAATGTGGTTAATGGCGCGTTAAGACGTTAACCTTTTTAAGCCCTCAGTCGCGCAATAGCTGTGTTTTAGCCGTCCACGGGTGGGAAAAAGCCTGGGGCTCGCCGCTCAAGCTTTTGCTCGGCTTTATCAATAGGCGAACGCAAGCGCTGCGGCACATCAGGAAAAGCCCTCAGCGCGTCATTCATATCCCAACTTTGGATAAAATCGCCACGGGCCGCAAAAACTTGTGCAAGGCCTTGATAGGCCAGCAGGTCATAAGGGTTACGCGCTATCGCTTGTCTGAGAAGATCGGCTGGGTCGAGACCGCTTAAATCTACCGCTTTGCGTTCCGCTACGCTGGTTTTAGCGAGGGCTAGACCTGCGCGACGTAAGACTAGCGAGGGTGCGTCTGGCGCGTTAATCATGGGTTTTAGCGCAACGAGCCCTGTGGTGCGCAGGCGTTTTGTCTCCGCGTCTTTGAGAGCCTTTATGAGAGCGGTTAATTCGCTATCGCCCGCGCCTTTATCGCGTGCTGTGGAGATGGCCTTACATAAGCCGCTCAGACGTTCGCATCCCCCTAGGCGGTCTTTGAGAGATTGAGCGGAAATCCACGCCGAGAGATATTGCCCACTGTCTATTTGGCCGTTGATGACTGTCATTGCCGCTTGTGGGTCAACAGCCCCACCCATGGCGCGGCCCGCTAAAGCCTCATATATGACAAAGCCGAGTGGTGAAACGTCGCTTCCTTCGAGGACAGACTTTGCTGAGCTTGGCAGCGGGAAGGCGGCGCGTTCGACCATTTTGCTTTTCAGGCGCCAACTGATGATTTCACCGTCTGGCATTTTAGGACCATAACTGTGTAGAGTCATCGCATTCGGCGCGCGGCGCAGATCTTTTATCTCTGCCAAAATCGCAGGATGCACGGCCTCATTATGATAGAGCAGGCTGATAAAGCTGTAAGCTTGGCGGTAATCATCAAGCTCCGGTCCGTTGAGCGAGGCGGAAAAAACTTTTTTCCCTGAAAGCTCAGCCGTAATCGTCTCGTCGAGTTGGGATATGGACAGCCCTTCTACATTTGGCGCAGCGCTATAGCCGAGAGCACTTTCTAGATAAAAGGCATTGAGAGTGATGTCTTTTCCTAGCGGGAGCTGTCGCATCTCACCGCCCTTGGTCATTTTACTGACTGTATCAATGGCACGGTAACTCGCCGCATAAAGCGAGGCGTTGGTAAACTGCCCCGTGGATTTGGTCAGATTGAGAAGGCGCTTGGTCTTAAAATCATATATGATGAGTTCATCAAAAGATTTGCTGATCGCCGCGTAATCTGGCCCGACCATAATCTCAACGCTTGAGCTTTTGCCAGGCACGGCGGTTTTTGCGTTTTTACGGCTGACCTCATAACGCATCGTCAGTCGCGGAGCATCCACATTCCCGCGCTGGGCCAGATAATCGCCCGCCGAGGTGAAAAAGCTGAAGCTTTTAGGGCCTTCGCGGGTAGAGGTAATCTCAGCAGCGGGCTCTGGATTAGCGTCATCTGTTGTGTCGTTTGCTATTATGGGCGTCGCTGTCGAGATAATTTCATCATCTGGTGTTTCCACCGAGCCCACGTCTTCTGTGATGATTTCGGGCTCAGGTTCAAGCTCAGGCTCAGGCTCTGGCACAGGTTCAGGATCAGGCGCGCGTACCGTCTCAATAGGCATGTCTTTAATAATGGGCGCGTCACTAATCGACTCTGATGCTGACATGTCCACCGCGGGAGATGCTGCACTTGGCGCTAAAGGAACATCTAATGTCGGGCTCTCGGGCTGTGTTGCAACGGGCACTGTTCTGACAACATAATCAAGTACGCGTTCGCGGGCTGTTGAACCTGTTTGCGCAAAAGCGTTTACCGCTTGCGTTGCTCCTAAAATGAGGAGCGCAGTAGATTTCAGAGTTAAGAAAGTTCGCGAATGTGGCATGGGCTCACTATTCACAGCCTTGCGCGTGCGTCAACAAAATGCGGCAGTGATTTAGCTCCGAAACGCATCTTATTCGCTCTGCTGCGACATTTACGTCTTGTTATGCAATTTGTTGCATTTGACGTTGACGTTAACGTCACCCTTGTCTATGTGGTAGGTGTGAACAATAACGCTCAAATATTAGCGGTCGATAATCAGGCTGGAAATACCGCCGAATGGGGTATTCAAGATTTTGCGCGTATTTTCAAAATTACGCCGCGCACGCTCCGCTTTTATGAGGATAAAGGCTTGATTTCGCCGCAGCGCCACAATGGCAGCCGCGTCTTTGGCCCGCGCGATTATGTGCGTACGGAACGCATTATTCGCGCCAAAGATCTCGGTTTTTCGCTCGACGATATTAAAGACCTTTTCGAGGTCATTGACGGTAGTGTAGCGGGCAAGACGGCTCTGCTTGAGCGTAAAGACCGTATGGAAACGGCTGTATCGCAGCTTAAGCGTAACCGCAAAAATATCGACAGCGCGATTGAAGAGCTTGAGACGTTGATTGGCCGTATTGAGGCTTACGCTGCGACGGCTGACGAAGACGGCGTGTTTCAACATGCCGCCGCTTATGAGGCGATGTTTTCGCAAACTCTTGCCGATTCTGATGAAGATTATATTTTGGGCTATCCTGCCCGTAACGCAGCGCAAGCTGTTCCTAACTAAAGAGGTCTAACATGCCGATTTACAATGCCCCTATTCGCGATATGCAATTTGTCATTCATGAAATGCTCAACGCCAAACAATTGGGCGATTATGATAAATTCTCTGATGTCGACACAGACCTTATTGACGCAATCCTTGAGGAAAGCGGAAAGTTCGCGACAGATGTTTTGACCCCGCTAAACGCTGTTGGCGACCATGAAGGGTGTACGCGCCACGCAGACGGGTCTGTCACAACACCGAAAGGCTTTAAAGACGCGTTTAAACAAATGGCTGAAAACGGCTGGACGGCTCTTGGTCATGACCCAGAATATGGCGGCCAAGGCCTGCCAGGCGTGCTCGGCATCGCGGCGGGCGAAATGCAATCTTCTGCGAATATGGCCTTTGCCATGTATCCAGGCCTGACCAACGGCGCGATTAAAGCCATTGAGATTGGCGGCAGCCCAGAGCAGAAACAGACATATCTTCCGAAAATGGTGTCATGTGAGTGGACAGGGACAATGAACCTGACAGAGCCGCATTGCGGAACCGATCTTGGCATGTTGAAAACCAAAGCCGTGCCAAACCCAGACGGCAGCTATAAAATCACAGGGCAGAAGATTTTCATCTCTGCCGGTGAGCATGATATGTCTGACAATATCATTCACTTGGTACTTGCGCGTATCGAAGGTGCGCCAGAAGGCGTGAAGGGTATTTCGCTCTTTATTGTACCCAAGTTCAAACTCGATGCGGACGGTAACCCTGCAGAGAAAAATGCCGTGTCATGTGGCTCAATTGAAGAGAAAATGGGCATTCACGGCAACTCGACTTGTGTGATGAATTATGACGACGCCGAGGGCTATCTCATCGGTGAAGAAAACAAAGGCCTGCGCGTCATGTTTGTGATGATGAACCGTGCCCGTCTTGATGTTGGTATGCAAGGTCTCGCGCAATCCGAAGTCGCCTATCAGAACGCCGCCATGTACGCCAAAGACCGCACACAAGGGCGCGCGCTAACAGGCCCTGTTAATGATAATGGTCCAGCCGACCCGATTATTGTGCACCCAGATGTGCGCCGCATGTTGATGGACACAAAAGCGTTCAACGAAGCGGGCCGCGCGCTGGTTTATTGGTCAGCCCTTCTCGAAGATCTTGAGCATGTGCACCCCGACGAAGCCTTTCGTGAAAAGGCGGATGATTATCTTGGCTTGCTCACACCTGTGATTAAAGGCTACCTGACCGACATGGCGATGAAGACGACGATTGATTGTCAGCAAATCTTTGGCGGTCACGGCTTTATCGAAGAATGGGGCATGAGCCAGTTCGTCCGTGATACACGTATTGCGCTGATCTACGAAGGCGCCAACGGTGTTCAGGCGCTCGATCTCGTGGGCCGTAAGCTTGCGCGTAATGGTGGTCGTGCGCTGAAAACGCTCTCTGCTGAAATCATCGAATTTCTTGGCGAGCATAAAGAAAATGAGAAGCTTACAGACTTTACAGACCCGCTCAAAGGCGCGTCCAAAAAATTGCAAGAGGCGACAATGTGGCTGATGCAAAACGGCATGACCAACCCTAATAATGCGGGTGCGGGCTCTACTGATTATATGCACATGATGGGCCTGACAATGCTGGCTTATATGTGGTCGAAAATGGCGGTGACGGCGCAGGCCGCGATTGATGCGGGCAGCAATGAAGCCTTCTATCAAAATAAGCTGATTACGGGGCGTTACTTTATGCTGCGCATGCTCCCGCAAATCGACGCGCATCTTGCGAAAATGAAAACGGGCGCAGAACCTGTCATGGCGCTCGAAGCGGCGGCGTTTTAAGCGGCTCTTTTATTTAAATACTGCGCACCCCTCATGATTTTGGGGGTGCGCTTTTTTCCGTTTAACCTTTGGAGTAAATTATGGCGGCCTTAGATTTTAAAAATCCTGATTGGTATAATGAAGAAGATATCAATATCTTCCGCGAAGCTGTGCACGGCTTTTACGCACGTGAAATGGCGCCACATTCCGAAGAGTTTCGTAAGAACAAAAGGGTCGACCGCAAGTTCTGGAATAAAGCTGGCGAGATGGGTCTTTTGAACTGCGCCATCCCCGAAGAATATGGCGGGGGCGGCGGCGATTACCGCCACGAAATGATTATTCAAGAAGAGCTGATTAAAGCCAATGTCGACGGCTTTGGGCTATCCCTTCACAATGCGATTGTGGCGCCTTACATCCTGCATTACGGCACGGAAGAGCAAAAGCAAAAATGGCTGCCAAAAATGGCGAGTGGTGAACTTGTCGGCGCGATTGCGATGAGTGAACCAGGCACGGGCTCTGATCTGCAAAGCGTGAAAACCAATGCTAAAAAAGACGGCAATGGCTGGGTCATCAACGGCTCTAAAACATTCATTACAAATGGCGGGACGGCGAATCTCATTATCGTCGTGGCCGATACAGGCGGTGAGGGGAAGCATTCTAAATCACTTTTCGTCGTCGAGACGGACGGCGCAAATGGCGAAGATGACGGGCTCGAGGGTTTCCGCCGCGGACGTATTCTCGATAAGGTCGGTATGGACGCGCAGGACACGGCTGAGCTTTTCTTTGATGATATGAAAGTGCCCGCCGACGCGCTGCTCGGCCCAGAAACAGGTCACGGCTTTATTCAACTGATGAAAGAGCTGCCTCAAGAACGTCTCAACATCGCGGTGCAAGGCGTGGCGCAAATGGAAGCCGCACTTGAGATGACGATTGAGTATGTCAAAGAGCGCAAGGCTTTTGGTCAGCCCATTCTTAATTTCCAAAACACGCAATTTGAACTCGCGGAATGTAAGACAATCACGCAAATCGCAAAAACGTTCGTCTATGACTGCGCTGAGAAACATTTGCGCGGTGAGCTTGATACAGTGACGGCCTCAATGGCGAAATATTGGGTTACAGATAAAGAATGCGAAGTCATCGACCGGTGCTTGCAGCTTCACGGCGGCTACGGCTTTATGAATGAATACCGCATTGGTCGCATGTACCGCGACAGCCGCGTACAGCGCATTTACGGCGGCACAAATGAAATCATGAAACTGGTTATCGCGCGCTCGCTTTAAGGTTCCTTGTAATGTCTATAATGAATTATGGTTTGCATTGGAAAAGATCTGACGTTCATTGGGGCGAGAGAGGGCGTGGCAACGGTGGAAAGCTTCTCGGGATTAAGTCTGGAAACGAGTCAAAAACTATAGATTTTTCGAAGCAAGAAGGAATTTACGTTCTCTCTGATGAAAGGTTTAACGCAATCTATATCGGTGTTGCTGGATTAAAAAATAATCACCATCTGCTGGCTAGGCTACGAGACCATACAATTGATCATCTCGCGGAAAGATGGGAGCGATTTTCTTGGTTTGGAACAAAAGCAGTTAATAAAAGTGGAAAACTGCAAGCCGTGAGCGCCGCATCAAGGTCAATCAAGCTTAAAGATTATATTTCTCAAATGGAGGCGGTTCTTATTAGCGCTACAGAACCTGCGCTTAACAAACAGGGTGGTTCCTTTGGTGAACATGTTGACCAATACCGGCAGTTCAGAAACGAAGACCTACTGGGTCTTACTCACGAGGAAATGATAGAGGAACTTTGGAGTCGGTTTAACACCGCTGAAAAAACTTAGATTAGGGAATTTTAAAGGAGCCCATTATGGCAGATGCATATATTTTTGACGCGGTGCGTAGCCCGCGCGGTAAAGGCAAGAAAAACGGGAGCCTGCACGAAGTGACAGAGCTTTCACTTCTCTCCCAACAGCTTGAAGCGATCCGCGACCGTAATGATCTTGATACGGGTAAGATTGATGACATCATCATGGGTTGTGTGTCACCTGTGGCGGGACAGGGCGCAGACATTGCGCGTGTCGCGGCCATCACAGCAGGCTATGCTGAGACAGCGGCGGGCGTGACCATCAACCGTTTCTGCGCCTCTGGTCTGGAAGCTGTCAATATGGCGGCGTCCAAAGTCATGGCAGGTATGGCCGATATGACAATTGGCGGCGGTATTGAACATATGTCGCGCGTGCCTATGGGTAGTGACGGCGGCGCGATGGGTGTTGACCCCGCCATTGCCTTTGATCACCAAATTGTCCCGCAAGGTATTTCAGCGGATTTAATTGCGACAAAATATGGGTTCTCCCGCGATGACTGTGACGCCTATGCAGTCGAGTCACAAAAGCGCGCGAAACGCGCTTGGGATGAGGGCCGCTTTGAGAAATCAATCGTGCCTGTCAAAGACCAGCTTGGCGTGACGATTCTGGCCCATGACGAGCATATGCGTCCGCAAACAGATATGCAGTCGCTCGGCTCACTTAATCCTGCGTTCGAGTCCCTCGGCAAAGTCATGCCGGGCATGGATTATGTTGCTTTGCAAAAATATCCAGAGCTTGAGAGCATTAAACATGTCCACCATGCGGGTAATAGCTCAGGCATTGTAGACGGGGCTGCCGCTGTGCTCATTGGCACGAAGGAAATGGGTGAAGCCATGGGCCTTAAGCCGCGCGCGCGCATTAAAGCTTTCGCCGAAATTGGCAGTGAGCCGACCATCATGTTGACAGGTCCAGAATTTGTCGCCGCCAAAGCGCTCAAACGTGCAGGCATGGAAGTCAGCGATATTGATCTGTATGAGCTTAACGAAGCCTTTGCCTCTGTCGTGCTGCGTTTTATGCAAGCGCATAATATCGCCCATGACAAAATCAATGTGAATGGCGGCGCGATTGCGATGGGTCACCCGCTCGGCGCGACAGGAGCGATGATCCTTGGCACGATGGTGGATGAGCTTGAGCGTTCTGACAAAGAGACCTCGCTCATCACGCTCTGCGTCGGCGGCGGCATGGGCTCAGCCACAATTATTGAACGCGTCTAGCAGACCGATAAGTCTCAAAATATTTTCTTAAAGAGAAACACAATGAAAAATTTTAAAATTGAAAAAGATAGCGACGGCATCGTCCTTGCGACATTTGATATGCCGGGGCGGTCTATGAACGTGCTCAATGAAGGCTCTATGGGCGAAATTGCTGAGCTGATTGAGATGCTCAAAACCGATGACAGTGTCAAAGGCATGGTTGTAACATCTGGCAAAAAGGCCTTTTGCGCAGGCGCCGACCTTGAAGAAATGGGCGGTATGATTGGCACCGTCAAAGCCAAGATGAAAGCGGATCCAGAGGCGGCGAAGAAAGAGTTGTTCGAGGGCGCGGTAAAACTTAACATGATGTTCCGCGAGCTTGAGACGTGCGGTAAGCCTGTTGCGGCTGCGCTCAACGGTCTCGCACTTGGCGGCGGATTTGAATTTGTGCTCGCTTGCACGGGCCGTTTCGCAGCGAGTGATAACAAGTCAGTCAAAGTTGGTCTGCCTGAATCGCTTATAGGCCTATTGCCGGGCGGTGGCGGCACGCAGCGTTTGCCACGTCTGACAGGCCTCATGGCGGCGTCAGCCGTCCTCCTCCAAGGTAAGCAGCTTAAAGCGCTCGAGGCCAAAGGCATGGGCATCTTCCACGATGTTGTGCCAGAAGCTGACTTGATTGCGACAGCGAAAAAATGGTGTCTTGATAATCCTAAAGCCAAACAACCTTGGGATATGGACCGCTTTAAATTCCCAGGCGGCGCACCTTACACAGCGCAGGGCTACCAAATGTTTGCAGGCGCGAACGCTATGCTTTCTAAGGAAAGCTATGGCAATTATCCCGCCATGCGTAATATTCTCGCCTGCGTCTATGAAGGCAGCCAACTCCCGATGGATGCGGCCCTTCGCGTCGAGAGCCGCTACTTCTGCGATCTCCTGCTAGACCCTGTCTCAGCCAATATGATCCGCTCGCTTTTCCTTTCCAAGCAAGCTTTGGAAAAAGGCGAAGCGCGACCGCAAGGTCAGACCAAAGGCGAAGTTCACAAAGTCGGCGTCATTGGCGCAGGCTTTATGGGCGCAGGGGTGGCTTATGTCTCTGCGCGTGCAGGACTTGATGTGGTGTTGATTGACCGCGACCAAGAAGGCGCCGACAAGGGTAAGCAGCACACGATTGACCTTCTGGCCAAAAGCGTGAAACGCAAAAAAATCTCGCAAGAGAAAGCAGACGCGACAGCGGGTAAAATCACAGCGACGACAGATTACAGCCTGCTGAAGGATGTCGACCTCATTGTCGAAGCCGTGTTTGAGAACTCTGATCTCAAAGCCAAAATCACGAAGATGGCGGAAGAGCAAATCGGCGAGACGGCTGTCTTTGGCTCAAACACCTCCTCAATCCCCATTACGGATTTGGCCAAAGCGTCCGCGCGTCCCGACAATTTCGTTGGTATTCACTTCTTCAGCCCCGTGCATAAAATGATGCTGGTTGAAATTATCAAAGGCGAAAAAACTTCTGATTATGCGATTTCACGCGCGATTGATTTTGTCACTAAAATTCGCAAAGTGCCGATTGTGGTCGAAGACACGCGCGGCTTTTATGCCAATCGTTGCGTCATGCGCTACATTCAAGAGGGCTATAATATGCTCTCAGAAGGCGTGAAACCTGCGCTGATTGAGAATGCGGCGAAAATGGCAGGGATGCCTGTCGGGCCACTCTCTTTGCAAGACGAAGTCGCGATTGATTTGGCTTATAAAGTCATGACGCAAACGAAAAACGATCTCGGCTCGCAATATGTCGAAGGCAAGGGCGATGCGATTATTACCAAGATGAATGAGCTTGAACGATTTGGGCGTAAAAATTCAAAAGGCTTTTATGTCTATGAAGGACGCGAAAAACATCTCTGGCCAGAGCTAGGACAATTCGCGCTTGATGGTCTCCAAGACCCGCAACCTGCGGCCTCTGAAGTCCAAGACCGCTTGATGTACGCGCAAGCCATTGAGGCCGCGCGCACGATGGCAGAAGGCATTGTTCACGATCCGCGCGAAGCTGATCTCGGCTCAATTTTTGGCTGGGGCTTTGCGCCTTATACAGGCGGCGCTGTGAGCTTTATCGATACGATTGGTGCGAAGAGTTTTGTCGCCCGCGCGGATGAGCTATTGGAAAGCTACGGCCCGCAATTTGAAGTGCCGAAGCTTCTGCGCGAAATGGCTAAATCTGGGGAGACATTTTATTCCAAATTTGGTCGCGTTGACAGCTATGACGAGAGCGCTTTGAAAAAAATGCTCGAAAAAGATGTTGTCAAAATTGCCAATAAAATGGGCATTGATGCGAGCGTGAATGATCTGAAAGCGGACACTATCAACAAAATCCTCGCAAAGCAGGCTTAAGATTATGAGCGCAAAAGTCACAACAAAAATCGACGACGGCGTTGCGGTCATTACACTTGATGACGGCAAAGCCAATGCGCTCGGCTCACAAATGTGGGCAGAGCTTAACGCTGCGCTCGACGAGGCGGAAGCCGCAAATGCGATTGTCATTATCACAGGCCGTGACGGCATGATGAGCGGTGGTTTTGACCTTAAGGAAATGCAAGCGGGCCCAAAAGAGTCGCTATTGCTCACTTCTAAAGGCTCAAAGTTCGCACGTCGCATCATGGCTTTTCCACGTCCCATCATTATGGCCGCGCCGGGTCATACAATTGCGATGGGGGCCTTTCTAGCGCTCGCCTGTGATTATTCCATGATTAAAGCGGGGGATTATAAAGTTGGCCTCAACGAGACTTTGATCGGCATGACGATGCACAATTTCGGTATTGAGATGGGGCGTTATCATTTGCCGAAATCTTATTTTAATCGTTGTGTGATTAACGGTGAAATCTTTGGGCCTAAGGGCGCGATGCACGCTGGCTTTTTTGACCGTGTCGTCCCTGAGGAGCAATGGGCTATGGCTATTCCAATGGCAGGTCAAATGTTCAAACAGGCGAATGAAACAGCGTTTAAGAATACTAAGCTGCGCTCTCGCAAAGAGATTTTTAAAATTCTTGATCAAGCGATTGAAGACGATCTCGATCCCGAAAAAGTGCACGCGATGTAGTGTGCGTTACATAGTTTCTCACCAAAAAGGCCGCACTCCAGAAATGGAGAGCGGCCTTTTAATTACTTGTGTATGACAGCTATTTCTTTTCGAGCGCGTCCTTTGCGTCGCCTAGTGCGTCTTGGGCTTTACCCTTAAGTTCCTGCGCTTTGCCTTTGGCTTGCATTTCGACATTTCCGATTGCGTCGCCGGCAGCTTGTTTCGCTTTACCAGCCAATTTATTCGCGGCGCCTTTAATGTGTTCGCTTTCCATAGTCTTTCCTTTCAGTGTTGTATTTCAATAGCGCGTGAGGCTGCGAAAGGTTCCTCGTGCGACTGCTAAACAATTCAAAAGGCCTTCCATGCAATAGCGGTGATTGACGCGCCCCAAGGTCGCGTTAAGCTAGGAGTATGGATTTTTCGAAAAACTTTACGGATAAAATCTGCGTCATCACAGGCGCGGGCTCAGGCATTGGGCGTGCGCTCGCTGTAGCCCTTAACCAAGCGGGGGCGCAACTCGCGCTCTCTGATATCAATGAGGACGGCTTGGCGGAGACGAAATCTCTACTCGGGCAAAGTAATCGCGTGATGACAGACCGCTTGGATGTCGCGGACGCTGACGCGATTATCGCTTATGCCGAGCACGTCAAACAGGCCATGGGCAATGCAGATTATGTCTTTAATGTCGCGGGGATTGCGCGCGTTGGTAGCTTTGATGAAAGCCCGCTTTCAAGTTTTGAGACCGTCATGAATGTCAATCTCTATGGCGTGGTGCGCATGAGCAAAGCGTTCCTCGGCCAACTCAAAGAGACACGCGGCGGGCTCGTGAATATCAGTTCTATTTTCGGCATTATAGGCTTTCCAGGCCAGTCTGAATATTGCGCGGCGAAATTTGCAGTGCGAGGTTTCTCTGAGACGCTCGCAACCGAGATGGAACCGCACGGCGTTAGCGTGACCTCTGTGCACCCTGGTGGGGTTGCAACAAATATCGCGCGCAGCGCTCAAGTTGACGCCATGCCCTCCCACGGAAAATCGCGCGAAGAGATGGACGCGCAATTTGATGAAGCCGCCATCACCTCTGCCGACGAAGCGGCTAGAATTATCCTGACAGGCACGGCCAAGCGCAAACGCCGCGTCATTGTCGGCAAAGACGCTAAATTAGTGCAACTTATCCAACGACTCTTTCCTGAAAACTACACCAAAATCCTACGGAAGTTAAAACCTGACACGATGGATGTTCTTTGAACGAAAGCATGACATATGTTGACGTTTTAATCATCGGGGCAGGGCTGTCGGGGATTGGAGCGGCGGTGCACTTGCAAAATAAATGCGCGGGCAAATCGTTCGCTCTAATGGAGCAACAATCTGAACTTGGCGGAACATGGGCGCTATTTAAATATCCAGGTATCAGATCCGACTCAGACATGTATACGCTGGGCTATGATTTCAAACCGTGGACAAACCCCAAAGCCATCGCCGATGGGCCTGCGATATTAGACTATCTTAAAGAAACGGTGGCTGAGCACGGGCTCGCAGATAAAATTCATTACAATGCAAAAATGGTCAGCGCAGATTGGGATAGTACCTCAGCGAACTGGACTGTCGGGTTTGCTGATGGTCGCCAGATGCGCTGTAATTTCCTTTATATGTGCGCGGGATACTATAGCTATGAGGCGGGCTATAGCCCCGACTTTCCAGGGCAAGAGGGTTTCGCGGGACAAATAGTCCATCCGCAAAAATGGCCTGACGATTTAGAGTATAAAGATAAAAATATTGTCGTCATCGGCTCTGGGGCAACGGCGGTCACGCTCGTGCCGTCTCTGGCTGAAACGGCGGAGCACGTCACCATGCTACAGCGCAGCCCGACATATATGGGGGTGAAACCGTCGCGTGATAGGTTCGCGAATTTTCTCAAAGTTATTTTGCCAGATGAGATTGCCTATAAGCTCATCCGTCGCAAAAATACTTTTGTGAATAGCCTAGAATATAATTTCACGCGCAAGAAGCCTGAGAAAGCCAAGAAACTGCTGCTTAAAATGGTGCGCAAAGAGCTCGGCCCTGACTATCCTTATGACCCAAATTTTACGCCGACATATAATCCGTGGGATCAGCGGGTCTGCCTTGTACCTGATGGGGATATGTTCAAGGCAATGACGGCGGGCAAGGCGGCGGTGGTCACAGATAATATAGAGGCTTTCACGGCGGGCGGCGTAGACCTTAAAAGCGGCGCGCATCTGCCTGCCGATATTATCGTCACCGCAACAGGGCTTGAATTAGAGCTTTTAGGCGGCGCGACTTTCACAGTGGATGGTCAGACAATCGATTTTTCCAAGACCTATAGCTATATGGGCATGATGTATTCAGGCGTGCCGAATATGGTGAGCGTCTTTGGTTATATAAATGCCAGTTGGACGCTGCGAGCAGACCTTACGGCAGGATATATTTGCCGCGTGTTAAATCATATGGACGAGGCGGAGCGGCGCATTATCACACCCACCGCGCCAGAAGGGATGACATCTCAGCCCTTTCTTGATTTTAGTTCTGGCTATGTGCAGCGCGCAATTGATAAACTGCCCATGCAGGGCGATCACGAGCCTTGGCTGAACCTCCAAAACTACGCCAAAGACCGCAAAATTTTCCCGACCAAGCCGATTGATGACGGGGCGGTCGTCTTCTCAAACCCGACTGAAATCTCCCAAGCAGCGGAGTAAAACGCTCTAGCCGTTTGCGGCCCATCTGCTATACAGCGCCTCTACGATAGAGGCGAGTGAACATGAGTAACGAATCCCCCCGCTATAATGCCGCCGAGGTTGAGCCGCGCTGGCAAAAAATCTGGGACGAAAAAGACGTCTATAAGGCCGATGACGCGAAAGCCCTTAAAGGGGGCAAAAAGTTCTACGCGCTGGAAATGTTCCCTTACCCGTCGGGCCGCATTCACATGGGCCATGTGCGCAATTACGCCATGGGTGATGTCGTCGCGCGCTATAAAAAGGCGCAAGGCTTTGACGTGCTCCACCCCATGGGCTGGGACGCTTTTGGTATGCCCGCAGAAAACGCCGCGATAGAGAAAAACGTCCATCCCAAAGGCTGGACCTATGACAATATTGACGCCATGCGCGCCCCGCTTAAACGGCTTGGCTTTGCGCTCGATTGGTCACGCGAGTTTGCGACCTGTGACGAAGCTTATTACAAACAGCAGCAATATATCTTCCTCAAATTCTGGGAACAGGATTTGGTTTACCGCAAGACCGCCAAGGTCAACTGGGACCCCGTTGATAATACCGTGCTCGCCAATGAACAGGTGATTGACGGCAAAGGCTGGCGTAGCGGCGCGGTCGTCGAGCAGCGCGACATGGACCAATGGTTTTTCAAAATCACGCACTATGCCGAAGACCTACTCGAAGGCCTAGAGACACTCGACCGCTGGCCCGAAAAAGTGCGCACGATGCAAGCGAACTGGATCGGGAAATCCGAAGGGCTTCAGATGTTTTTTGAGTGGGCGAATGTCTATGAAGAAAACAGCTCAGAAAGCGAGGTCGAACAAATTAAAGTCTCCGACTCTGTAGCTGAGATGTTAGGTGCAGATGATGGAAAGATATCAATCATCACTGGAAGTGGCGATCAAAAACCGGTCAGCGGACAGGCTGCTGCAGCATTAATTTATTCGGTAGACGGCATTGAAATTTATACGACCCGTCCCGACACAATGTTCGGCGCAAGCTTCGTCGCACTGTCACCTGACCATCCGTTGTCGAAAGCGTTAGCGGAAGAAAATGCAGCGGTTGAAAGCTTCCGCTTGGAATGCGCGAAAATCGGCACGACTGAGGAAGCGATTGCGACCGCGCCTAAGCTTGGGTTTAATACAGGTCTTAAGGTCAAACATCCTTTCATCGAAGGTCAAACGCTTCCTGTTTATATCGCGAATTTCGTGTTGATGGGTTACGGCACGGGCGCCGTCTTTGGCTGTCCCGCCCATGATCAGCGTGACCTTGATTTCGCGCGCAAATATGACCTGCCTGTCATTCCTGTGGTTCTCCCTGACGGCGCAAAAGCGGACAGCTTTGACACAAGCGCGGATGTCTATCCTGAGGCTTATACGGGCGAAGGCACATTATTTAATTCAGACTTCCTTGACGGCCTCAATAAAGCAGACGGCATCTCAGCAGCTATAAACGAAATCGAAAATATGGGTCTTGGCCAAGGCACAACACAATACCGCTTGCGCGATTGGGGTGTGAGCAGACAGCGTTATTGGGGCTGTCCAATTCCTGTGATTAAATGCGAGACGTGCGGGCCGCAGCCTGTGGCCGTCGCGGACTTACCTGTGCAACTTCCCGAAGATATCAACTTCGATAAACCTGGAAATCCGCTCGACCGTCACCCGACTTTCCGTACGGGCACAGAGGATAATCCCGTCACTTGCCCCAAATGCGGCGCGCGGGCGGAACGTGAAACCGATACGCTCGATACTTTCGCGGATAGCTCTTGGTATTTTGCGCGCTTTGCAGGCGGGCAGGGCAATGGTCAGCCTGATGATGTGCCGTTTGATAAAGCCGCCGCGAGCGCGTGGATGCCAGTCGATCAATATGTTGGCGGGGTGGAGCACGCCGTGCTGCATTTGCTTTATGCGCGCTTTTTCACACGCGGGCTCATTGATTGCGGCTTGCTCGATTTACCAGGCGGTGAGCCTTTCGCAGGCCTCTTTACCCAAGGCATGGTGACACATGCGGTGTTTACAGATGAAGATGGAAATTACGTCGTGCCGTCAGATGTGATTGAGGACGGCAATCAGCTTCTCCATATTGAGACGCGCAAAATTATCTCAAAAGGCGACGTCATTAAGATGTCGAAATCCAAGAAAAACACCGTCGACCCGAACGAAATTATTGAAGGTTACGGTGCGGATGTCGCGCGCTGGTTTGTTTTGTCCGATTCACCGCCTGACCGTGATGTCGAATGGACGGAATCAGGCGTGATTGGCGCGTGGCGGTTCTCTGGTAAAATCTGGTCTCTTATGGATGATGTGACCGATAGCTTTGACCCGATGAGCGTTGCAAGTGACGCGACGGGTGAGGCGCTCGCGCTTCGTAAGTTCGCCCATAAAGCACTCGATAAAATCACGGCAGGGATTGAAGCGTTTCGCTTTAACACATCTGTCGCGCAGATTTATGAGCTGACCAATGCGCTGAAAAAATACAAAGCCCAAGATGCGGCCCGCGCCGAAGCCCTTGGTATTCTCATCCGTTGTCTCGCGCCGTTTATGCCGCACTTGGCTGAAGAATGCTGGGCGAAAATGGGCGGCAAAGATCTGTGCTATCACGCACCGTGGCCGGTCGCGGACCCTAAACTTTTGGTCGATGACGAGATCACTATGCCGATACAGGTCAACGGTAAACGCCGCGCCGAAATTAACGTACCTGCAGACGCTGATAAAGAGACGGTTGAAAAGCTCGCTATGGCGTTGCCCGAAACGGGGCGCGCGCTGGAAGGCCTCACCGTGCGCAAAGTCATTGTTGTCCCAAAGCGCATTATCAATATAGTGGCGTCATGATAGTCTCGCCCAAAGCCCTCCTGCGTTTTCGTATTTTATTTATCTGCGCCTTTGCCGCGCTAAGTTCGGCCTGCGGATTTACGCCGATGCACGCGCCGTCTAATGGCTTTGGGGGCGGGGAGGGGGCGTTTGGCAATGTCTCTGTTGCGCTCGGCTCTGATATTCGTGTGGATGATAAAGAGGCTGCATTTTGGGTGCAGCAGCGCCTTGCGGAACGTCTGGGCACTCAGACGGGCGCGGCTCAAATTTTAGAGATAACGCCAAGTGCACGTCGTGGCGGTGTTGGTATTTCAGGTCAAGATATTGCCACGCGTTATGATTTGAATCTCGCGCTGAAATATAAATTGATAGATGCCGCATCTGGCAAGGTGCTCGACAAAGGCACACTTAATGCCGTCTCGACCTTCACAGCGACGAATGACCCTTACGCTTTGATTGCGGCAGAAAAAGAAACGGTCAAACAACTCGCATCCGATACGGCGGACCGCTTGCTAACTCGTGTGGCGGGTTATTATGCGTCCACGCGTTAAATGAAGACCCTCCGATGAAAATCACGGGCGCACGGGCGGCGAGGTTTCTCGATAAACCGCCAGACGATATTATCGGCGTGCTGCTCTTTGGCCCTGACCGCGGCCTTGTCCAAGAACGCGCAGCGGCACTCGCGAAACTTTTTATCAAAGACCCCGATGACGCTTTTGCTGTGACGCAACTCACCGCAGATGATTTATCGGGCGATACGGCCAAGCTTGCAGATGAAATGAGCGCGCTATCACTGCTGGGCGATGCGCGACTTGTGCGCCTACGTCTTGACCATGAACGCAACGGTGCGGCGATTTCGAAAATTATTAAATCGCTCGACGCCCGCCCTGAAACCGCCGAGGCGAAGCTCATTATCACGGCGGGCGACATGACGCCGCGTTCCACTATCCGCAAAGCGTGCGAAGCGGCGGGGCATTTCGCCTCTATCGGTTGCTACAATGACAGCGCCGCTGATGTCGCCAATATGGTGCGCGCGGAGTTGTCTGATAAATCTATCTCCATTGACCCGGACGCATTGTCTTTATGGGTACCATTGCTAGAAGGCGACCGCGGGCTTATTCGGGGAGAGATTGAGAAGATGGCGCTTTACAAAGGTTACGGCCTAAGCGGGGGCGAAAGTGTCTCTGTGGCAGATGTCAAAGCGCTCGCCGCAGGTGGGCAAGCGGTGTCTATTGATGATATTATATATGACACAATGAGCGGGCGTGTCGATAGCGCGGACGCCGTTTTTCGCCGAGCCGTAGCGGGTAAGATAAATACGGCAATTATTTTAATGTCGCTCCAACGGCATATCTCAAGACTTCTTGAAGTACAGAGCAAGATGAGTGCAGGCGAATCTGCTGACGGGGCGGTACGATCCCTCCGTCCACCTCTATTTGGACCTGCGCAAAACGCCTTTAAATCACAGCTACGTCTTTGGCCGAGTGTTATGTTGCAACGCGCCCTCGCACAAACCTTAGAAGCTGAAAAATCAGTGAAATCTGCGGGTAGTCCCGCTGACGCTATCGTGGGCCGGTTACTTCTTGCACTATCAAGTTTTGCGGCCAAGCGTAGTTAGAGAGAGTGAAAATGGATAATTTAATCGAACAAGCCAAAAATCACTTCGTCATGATGCGAGAAGATTTTCCGCTAATTTTATCTGGCACGCTTACGGTTACGGCGGCGCTTGCCATTTTAATTCTGGGATGGCTCATCGCAAAAGTCGTGCGGCGCGGCCTGCAAAATCCAAAATTTGGTGGCTCTAGGATTGATGCCACCTTGCGTCCCGTTCTGGCCTCGTCCATTTTTTACGTTATCATCGCGATGACGATTTATGCTTTTTTGACCAAGCTTGGAATACCGTCATCAAGCTTGCTCGCTGTATTTGGCGCGGCAGGTTTAGCGATTGGTCTCGCGCTCAAAGACACGCTGTCAAATATCGCATCCGGTGTGATGATGCTTACCCTGCGCCCACTGCAAGTGGGTGAATTTATTGATACGCCTAATGCCATTGGCACAGTGCAAGAAATTGGTCTGTTTGCGACATCGATAAAGAACATGGAAGGCTTATTTATTTACGTGCCCAATAGTCAGGTTTGGCAGGCACGGGTGACGAATTTTGGTCGTCATACCGAGCGTAGATTAACCGTAGATATCGGTGTGGGTTACGAAACGGATTTAGAGAAAGCCCAAGCGATATTACTGGACGTCATGTGTGCAAACCCGTTGGTGCAAGAGCTGCCAACGCCGCCTGAATGTTATGTCATGGCGTTCGGCGATAGTGCAATTACTTTGTCGTCCCGCTGCTGGCTGCCTGCTGCGGATTGGCTAAAAAATACTTCAGATATCCGAATAGCGATGAAGCAGGCGCTTGATAAATCAGGCATTGAAATTCCATTCCCGCAGCGTGTTGTGACAACAAAAGCCGTAAAATAATGAGCTATAGCTGGCATGATTTTATCGGAAATATTGGGATAGTTTTCATCCTTGGTAGCTATCTTTTGCTGCAGCTTGACCGTCTGCAAGTCAGTGACCCACGCTACAGCGCCGCAAATGCGTTCGGCGCGGCGCTGATATTATATTCCTTATATTTTGATTTTAATTTATCGGCTTTTGTTATTGAAGCGGCGTGGTTGCTAATTAGTTTGTTTGGTTGTCTAAAAGCCTATAAGGCGCGTCGCCGATAATTAATTGGCGTTGAGTTTATTTGAAAGCGCCTCAAAGATCTTTGGGTCGTCTTCAACTGTTTTGAGATATTTGGGTTCGGTGCGTAACCCGCTTGCTTGCTCATAAGCATAGCCAAAGGAAAGCACTTTCGCGTCCTCACCCGCGCTGCCAATGAATGACAGGCCAATCGGAATATTGCGCACGGTGCCCATCGGCACGCTCAGATGCGGATAGCCCGCGACTGCCGCAAGCGCACCTGCCCCTGCCCAGGCGGGCCAGACATCACCGTTCACCGGATCAAAACGCGGTGCAAGTGGGCCAGAGGGTGAGATAATTATCTCGACATTGTGCTCTGATAATAAGCGGTCTATACCGTTCTTCCCTGTCGCAAGGACAATTTCGTCACGTGCGGAGATATAATCCGGTTCGGTCAAGGGCCCGCGCGCTTGGGAACTTTCAAATATGCTTTGGTCAAATAGCGCGAGTTCGACGTCTGCGTTATTTTTATTAAATGCTATAAGCTCTTCAAGCGTACGCGTTTTAACTATAGCGGGCGTAGCGGCGAGATATTTATTGAGACCGTCTTTAAATTCATATTCCAAGACCGCGCGTGATTTGCGGCCATAGTTTTTAACGCCGCGATCAAATTCCTCAATTTCGATAATCTCCGCACCTTGCGCTTTCAGCACATTGATTGCGGCGTCAAACTTCTCTGTGATGAGGGCGTTACTGCCCTGCGCAAAACGGGCAACGCCAATACGGGTGCCTGTCAAAGACTGCGCGTCAAGCTGAGCGCTGTAATCGACGTCCACATTATCCAGAGCCGCGAGCATTATCGCCGCGCCGCGCACAGATTTCGTCATCGGGCCAGCCGTGTCTTGTGTGGCTGAAATGGGAATAATGCCCTCTTGGCTGACAAGACCGACAGTGGGTTTAAACCCGACAATGCCGTTGACATTAGACGGGCAAATGATGGAGCCATTTGTTTCTGTCCCCACGGCACCCGCAGCCAGAGACGCTGCGATAGCTGACCCGCTGCCAGAGCTCGAGCCACATGGGTTTCGGTCAAGGCTATGCGGATTACGAGTTTGTCCGCCAAGTGCTGACCAACCTGAATTAGAATTGCCTGAGCGAAAATTGGCCCATTGGCTGAGGTTGGTTTTACCCAAGATAATAGCGCCCGCTTCGCGAAGCTCCGCAGTGAGCGGTGCGTCCCGTCCCGTGATATTGTCTTTCAGCGCGAGCGCACCTGCCGTCGTCGCAAGATTATCGCGGCTTTCAATATTGTCCTTTAAAAGGATGGGCACGCCGTGCAACAGGCCGAGCGTTTCGCCCGCCCCGCGTTGTGCATCAGCGGCTCGGGCTTGTGCGAGCGCGTCAGGGTTTAGCGCGAGCACGGATTGCAGACGCGGCCCTGCGCGGTCAATGGCCTCAATTCGGTCAAGATAGAGCTGCGTCAACTCTTCTGAAGTGATGCGTCCCGCTCTTAATGCCGCCGCAATTTCAGGCAGTGTTTTTGAAAGCATATCTGACGGTTGATAGGACGGTGAGACCGCCGTTTGGGTTTCGTCATTCGATGTGGTTGGCGCAGTATTACAGCCCTGCGTTACTGCCGCCCCCAAAAAGGCCGCCGCGAATAAAATAGGTTTAATCGTGAACTTGCTTTGCCCCATCTTACTTTCTCGCCGCTAGCGCTTTGGCCGTCTCATCTGCTTTGGCCTCTTTCAACGCGGCGCAAAGCTCAATGCTCTCAAGCGTTTGATCAAGCGAGCGTTCATAGCCTGGGATGACTTTGGCGTTATATTTGAAAAATTGCTCGACGTCATCGCGGCGCTCAATTGTGCAAAATCCGCTCGCGAGTCCTGGCATGCGGCCTTTGCGGACGTCTGGCACGCGCGTGTTCACAAATTGTGTGAAATTAGACTTCACCCACTCCCATGTCCTGTCGCCAAATCTATCAGACCCCATCAGGCTAGAGATAAGTGAGGTCGCCTGCCGCCCCGTCAGCGTCTCTTTATCAATGAGGGCTGTGTCAAATAACATGCCGAGAATATTTTCGTCTTGCGTCTGCGCCAGCGCCCCAATGGCCGCGCCTTTCTCAAAGCTTGAGCCGTTTTTCGCCATCTCAAGAAGCTGTGCGGCCATGCTCATATTGCCGTCTTTCATGGCTGCTCGCAGCGCACGCGACAGCAAGTTAGATGCAACAGCGTCTTTATCGCCTGCGATATAGGCGCGTCCTTTTTCGGCAAAGTCTGCTTCAAGCGCATTGTCGCCGCCGTAATTAATTAGGCGTGCAGCCAATGTGGGAGCAAGGAGATTTCCCTCTACCGTGTCTTTGCCCACGATGTTTTTATAGCGCGTGGCATACATATCTTGGGTTAGCGCCGCGACGTCGGCTCTCGCGCTCTCAGGCAAACGCTCATGCATCCAACCGAGCCAGTCCCCTGCGGCGCTGGCTACGTCATAATCTGGGGATTTCGCGAAGGCTACCATGCCTTTGATAAACACGCTTGCTTCCACCTGGCCTGCGCGAAAGGCAGATTCGAGGCTGTCTTGAACCGTCAGCCGTTCGCGTGAGTTAAGTTTATCCAGATTATCAATCAGTGCTGTCCAGCCGTCTGTGTCGAGTGAGAAGCGGTAATAGCCTGCACCGTTCTGATTGGGCATGACCCAATCGGCCTTACCTTTGCGACCCGCGCTGAGCTTGCCTACGTAGTCTTTCATCAGCGTACATTGCTTAACCGTCTTATCGCCATAACCAAATTTGGCGCAGACAGGAATTTGCCAGCTTTGACCTTGCTGGACTTTGGAGCCCAGAGGTGCGTAACGGCCATGGAACAGGTCCAAGACTGTCTCACCTTCGACTTGCGAGGGCGTCGCTTTAACCAACGGTAGACCAGGCTGATCGACAAAGCTTTTCATTGCCGAGACAACGTCAGGGTTGCCAGACCCGTCTGCGATGGATTGGAAGAAGTCATCCCCTGTTGCGACACCGTCGGCATAGCGCGCCATATGCAGGCGAACACCTGCTTGGAATTTGTCTTCGCCGAGATAGCTCTCAAACATGTCGAGCACGCCGCCGCCTTTGCGGTAAGTGATACCGTCAAATTGATCCATGACGTTTTCAGACCGCTCAAGCGGTTCGCGCACTTTGCGGGTTGTCGCGAGCGTATCAATATTCATTGCGCGGAGCGACGCCTTGAGCGTATTGCGGTCAAAGTCCCCATCAGGCTTCCAGAGATTGATGCCCTTATTCCCCATCCATGTGGCGAAGGCTTCGTTGAGCCAAATGTCTTCCCACCAGACGGGCGTGACAAGATTGCCAAACCATTGGTGCGCGATTTCATGGCTGTGAACGCTGGCATAGGCGCGGCGTTGCGAGAGCGCGGAACTCTCGTCCATCAGCATAAGATATTCACGGTAGACAATCGCGCCAGGATTTTCCATTGCGCCAAATGCGTAATCAGGGGCGGCGATTATATCGAGTTTCTCATAAGGGTATGGAATACCGAAATAGCCTTCAATGGCTTCAAGAATTCCTGCTGTATTCTCTAGCCCGTAGCGGATTTGCTCACCTTTGCCGCGCGCTGTTAAGCCCCGCAGTTCGATCTCGCGGTTGCGAATATCTGTTTTAGGCAGGGGCGCATGTTCCACCACATCATAGGGGCCCACGCCAAAAGCTATAAGGTAAGTGGGTAACGGACGTGTGGTCGCAAAGTCATGACGCATCCAGCCGTTACCATCGAGAGTCGTTTCAACTACAGGCGTGTTGGCATAAACAACATCCTCCTCAGGCGCCGTGATTGAGACTGTGAAAGGGACTTTATATTTTGGCTCATCAAAACTTGGGAAAGCTTCGCGCGCACCGAGAGGTTCCATTTGTGTGACAATATAAGCATCATCGCCGCGGACAACTTTATAGGCCGAGTTAAGCGCGAGATTATATGGTGTTTCGTAAGTCAGCTCCAGCGTCGCGGCCCCTTTGGGCAATACCGTTTCAGATTCGAGATAGGCAATGCCCGACGGGGCTTCAGCTATATCAATCGCGATATAGCTTAAAGGAAAGTCTTTGCTTCCGATTTTGGCCTTTGCAGAGGTAACAGTCATGTCTTTGCCGTGGAGCCAAATTTGGCTAAGGTCTTGCTTAAGGTCGACATCGACGCTTACCACGCCGCTCATGCTGTCAGCGTCAGGATTAATACGCATATCTATGCGGTAGCTCTGCGGGATAACATTGCCTGGTAATTGCGCGTGCGGAATATTTGAGCTTTGAGCCTCATTCTTAGCTGTAGGCGCAGATGTCTCAGACGGCGCACAGCCGCTAAGTAAGGCGAGAACGGCTAGGGCTGAGACGGTGGATTTTTTTAAGTGCGAAAATGAGAGAGATGTCATGCGAGGTTTTCCGTATTTTTTTCGGGAGTAATATCTTTGTCCCACTCATAGCGGGGAGGCGGCGTGAGTTTCAAGTGCTTCGCGATGATATGTGGCAGGGAGAGTTGGGCGGCCACGGTTTCAATTTGTACGGCCATCTCTTCGGCGCGGCCTGTAAAACCTTCTGTGCTGCCAAGCTTACCTGTTTCAATTGCGAAATAGGCTTTGCCGCGCGTAATCAGCAAAGAGAGCTTGCTGCCGCCGCGTCCAAACATCTGCTCCAAATCATCCACAAGATTTAAGAAACGCATGACGCGGTCAGGATCAAGAAATTCATGCGTTTCCATTTGATCATCGCCTTGGATTTTGAAAAGCTTATTAAATCTGAGACTTGAGACTTTGATTTTCTCTAATTTCTGCGCGCGCTTCTTGCCGCCGACAAAATGCGTGCGTTCAAAAATACCGCGCGGACGGTCTATGCGGCGCGAGCTAATGAGGATGCGGCTATCATCCACGGGCCCCGGCACATCAAGAGTGAGGAGGGTGCCATCAAAAACTTTTACAATACGCGTGCGCGTTTGACGCCGTCCCTGGCTATCGGTGTAATGCTCAACTTCGGTGCGGGTCATGTGCGCTTGCACCATTTGCGGGATGTCGGGCTCAGTAGCGTCTCCGTCAGTCGTCGGACCAAAGCTCTCAATATGACGGATGTTGTCATAAAGCTCAAAGAAACCCGCCGCTTGAAATATAGGGAGCGGATTATCGCGGCTCTCAGTGTCTACAGGTAATCTGCTGACCCCGAACAATTCTGTATTCACGACGCCGTCAAGCGCGCGGCGTGCGGTTTTGAGCGCTTTTTCTTTGTCACTAAAAATGCTGAAGACTTTGAAATTTGCAATTGCGCCAAAGGCAAGTGCGAGATGCCCTATCGGTTGCCACGTTTTATAAGCGAGAAAAATAACGATCAGCGACCCTATGAAGCTAAGCGCCAAATAGAGCCCCCATTTATGTTCGCGCGCGGCTACCTCTTCGATTGCAGGTTTAATCTCGCTCTCAAGCCGAGGGCCAATAAACGCGGCCATGCGCGCCGCCGCAATACTATTTAAGGCCGTCGGCCAATTTCCGTCTCTCATATCACCCTCATTTGAACTTAATCTAAGACAGCGCATATGATTTGGCGAGGCTCATTTTTGACTCGCGCGTTGGTAATGTAATGGTATAACCTTTCGCTATGAGCGAAGGTTTAGATAGCGAGGCGCTAGACGTCGATGCAGAGGTGACACCGCCTGACGCGCCGCTCATGCGCGGGCGCCCTGGACGTCTGCGCCCTGATGAAAATGCAAAAATTACGGCGCGGATTACGCTGATGGCGGTGCTTGTCGGTTTGTTTCTCGCTCTGGGGAAAGCTTTCGTCTTTAATGCGTCTGGCTCTATCGGCATTCTCTCTTCGCTTGTGCATAGCGGACTGGATCTATTTGGTGCAATATCTACGTTTTTCGCCGTACGCTACGGTGCCCGCCCGCCCGATCAAACCTATCGCTTTGGACGTGGCAAGATTGAAAGTTTCTCGGCCGTCTTCCAAGTCTGCCTCGTCGTTTTTGCCGCCTCACATCTTTTAGAAGAAGTCTTTGACCGCTTCACCCATAGCCATGAACTGACCCAGACAGGTTTTGCCATGGCGGCTATGGCGGTTTTTGCCGCTGTGACTCTCTGGCTACTCATTGCGCAAACGTGGGCGGTGCGCGAGACGGGCTCTATCGCGGTGAAGGGCGACCGCGCGCATTACTTTGCAGATTTCCTGTCAACACTATTTGTACTCGCAGGGCTCGCGCTTTCGACTTACACGCCGTTTGAGCGTGCCGACGCTTTGGTTGGGCTCATCATGGCGCTCTGGCTTTTCTATACAGCCTTTCGGATTGCGCAGCTTGCCTGGGGGCAACTGCTTGACCGCGAACTGCCAGATAGCGAACGCGCATTAATTAAATCTCTCGCGCTGCAAGATGATAAGGTCATTGCCGTGCAGGACTTGCGCACCCGCGCCTCTGGCCCGCATATTCACATTCAGATGCGTCTTGATCTGGATGAGACCCTGTCTCTATCGGAGGCGCATGATATTGTCATTGCGGCTGAGAAACGGATGATGAGCGCTTATCAAGCGGCAGATATACTCATCCATCCCCATCCTACGGGCTGTTATCATACCCACGGCAATGAACGCTTTCGGGAGGGTTAAATGGGCGTAGAGATTTACGAGGCGACATCAGGCTCTGACATCGCATTAGTGAAAGAGATATTCCTCAAATATATCCGTTTCATCGAAGACTATCTTGGGCAAAGCATAGGCTTTCAAAACACAGATGAAGAGTTTAAAACTTTCCCTGACATGTACCGCGCTTTGTTTATCGCAAAGTTGGATGGGCTTCCTGTTGGCGCGTGTGGGGTGAAAGCGTTCAAGACTGATATCTCTGAGCTTAAACGTCTTTACGTCTTGCCAGAAGGACGCGGACATAAAATTGGTGAGCGCCTGACCCGCAAAGCGATAGAGTTTTCAAAGCATGCGGGGTTTAACCAGATGTATCTAGATACAGACCGCGGGCTCACCCATGCCAATGCGATATATGAGGCCTTTGGGTTTAAAGATATCGACCGCTATTACGAAAACCCTATGGGTTGCTCACGCTATATGGCGCTCTCGCTTCGCGCGCCGTAAGGTGGCGACGAATCAGGAGGGATATATGTCACTGACCCGCGAGCAGAGACTGGAAAAGCTATGGCAAATTGGCCCAATGATGGTGGCGGGCACGCCCCATGGGGCTAAGCTTGGCATGAAATTTATTTCTATTGATATTGGCCGCGCGACTTTGTCTCTGCCTTATAGCGAAGCGCTCATTGGCAACCCTGCGACGAAAGTCTTGCACGGCGGAGCGGTGACATCACTGCTCGATCAGGCCTGCGGTCTCGCCGCCATTGCTGGTTTTGAAGAACCGACCTCAACCGCGACGCTGAACCTGTCTATTGATTACATGCGCGCCGCCACGCCTGGAAAAGATATTCTCGCCGTGGCGCATTGTTATAAAGCGACGCGCCATGTCGCCTTTATTCGGGCCTTTGCCCATGACGGTGATGACACAGACCCGCTTGCCACCGCTCAAGCGACTTTCATGGCAACAGGTCGGCCTAAGGGAGTGAAAGTCTAATGTCAGAGACAATCGCCAGACAGCTTGAAGACGCACTCGCCAAAATTCCTTACGCCCAAACGCTTGGAATTGTCCCGCGTGTGATGGGGGATGAGTTCACGCTCGTCATGCCTTATTCTGATGACAATATCGGCAATCCCGTTTTGCCCGCACTGCACGGCGGGGCCATCGGCGGTTTCATGGAAATGGCGGCAATCTGTCAGCTCATTATTGACCGTGCGGCATCGGGGCATGACCCGACGGCTGAGCTTCCAAAACCGATTGGCATTAATATCGACTATTTACGCCGTGGTCGTCCTGTCGAAAGCTATGCGCGCGCAATCGTTTTCAAAGCGGGCAAACGCGTCTCAAACGTCCGTGTCGAGGTGTGGCAAGACGACCCTGAGAAACCGATCGCGGCGCTGCACGGACATTTTTTGACCGCTGATGATGGTAAGTGATTTAGCTTCGCCTCCCTTAACGCGGCGTGCCGTCTTCGCACAAAGCTGGCCCATCATGCTCGCCAATGCATTGGCGCCTGTTGTGGGGCTAGTCGATACATTTGTAATTGGACGCTTTATTGGTACGCAAGCGCTGGCAGGTATTGGGCTCGGCGCTGTGATTTATGGCATCGCCTATTGGGGCTTTGGTTTCCTTCGTATGAGCACGGCGGGTCTTGCGGCGCAAAGTGACGGGGCGGGTGACGAAGGTGCCGTGCAAGCTCATCTCGCGCGCGCTGTACCGCTCGGCATCTTTATCGGCTGTCTTGTATTTGTCTTGCAAACGCTGTTGTTATTACTGGCGTTTAAAGTTTTCTCCGCCAGCGCAGAGATTGAAGGCGCGGCGAAGACCTATATTCAAGCGCGGCTCTGGGGCTTGCCTGCCACGCTCGGCTCAATTGCCCTTATGGGGTGGTTTGTAGGAATTTCGCGGTCTGGTCGTGCGCTGTCGATGCAAATTGTGCTCAATTTGGTGAACCTTATTCTCTCACCGTTGTTTGTGATTGCGCTCGGCTGGGGACTTTATGGTGTCGGCATTGCCAGCGCGATTGCGGAATGGTTTGGCTTAGCCGCAGGGCTGTTGCTTGCGCGCACGGAAATTACAAAGCGCGGGGGCCTGCGCAAAGAGGCGCTGACCAAGTCCTCACTGCTCGACACGCGCGAGCTATCAAAACTCGGTGTATCTAATACAAATATCTTTATTCGCACACTCACGCTGACTTTTGGGTTTAGCTTTTTTGGCAATGCGGCCGCCGCGCAAGGTGTTATCTTCCTCGCGGGCTATCATATACTCATGCAAATTATCACTATGATTGCGCTTGTGCTTGACGCCTTTGCCCATACGGCAGAAGCCGTGACGGGGCAGGCTTACGGTGCTAAGAACAAGCCGCGCTTTGATCGCGCCGTGTGTTTAACGACAGAATTTTCGGCCCTTTTTGCCGTGCTGATTTCTGCGCTGATTTATCTCGGTGGGCCTTACTTTATTCCGTTTATGACACGTGACCCAGAAGTAATTGCGAGCGCGCTGACATATCTACCTTATTGCGCGCTGACGCCACTGCTAGGATTTGCAGCCTGGCAAATGGACGGCATTTTTATTGGCACCAATAAAACGCGGCAAATGCGCAATGCAGGTATCGCCTCTGTCGCGCTTTATATTGCGGCGCATTATTTGTTTTATCCACGCTTTGGCGCGTCAGGAATTTGGATGGCGTTTCTAACCTATTACATCATGCGAGCGCTAACTCTCGGCGTTTATTATCCCGCACTGTCCAAAGAAATGAACGCGAGTTAAGCCCTCCCGACAGCGTCTGCGATAGTGTTAAATCCATCCGCTTTGAGACGCGTCTGCAAATCGCGATTAATTTCTGTGACGAGTTGCGGGCCTTTATAGACGAGCGCGGAGTATAGCTGCACCGCTTTCGCGCCTGCTTTAATTTTGGCATAGGCCTGCGCGCCGTTGCCAATACCGCCAACACCGATAAGATCAATACGACCCGCGCTAGCGTGATGAAATTCTGACAGCACTTTGGTGGAGGCCTCAAATAGAGGCGCGCCAGATAACCCGCCGCCTTCACTCTTATGTACGCTTTGCAGCGTCTCTGACCGCGCGATGGTCGTATTACTGACGATGAGCGCATCCATCTTGAACGTCAGTGCCTGTTCAACAATGCGTTCAATCTGCGAACTGTCGAGATCGGGGGCGACTTTCAAAAAGACGGGTGTTGCGCCACCTGTTTTCGTCAGCTCGACGCGCGTTTCTGCAATACGACCCAAGAGCGCGTCCATTTCGTCTGCGCCTTGGAGCTTGCGCAAGCCAGGCGTGTTGGGGCTGCTGATATTAATCGTGAAATAATCAGGTATGCCCCAGAGCCGCGTTAGCCCTGTCAGGTAATCGGCGATACGGTCATCACTGTCTTTATTCGCACCGAGGTTCGCGCCGACGATGCCAGGCTTATTTTGGCGCGCCTCAAGGCGTTTCACAAATGGATCAAGCCCGCCATTATTAAAGCCCATGCGGTTAATCACGGCTTCGTCCTCGGTCAGGCGAAACAGGCGAGGTTTCGGATTACCAGTTTGAGGGCGCGGCGTGACCGTGCCGCATTCTGTAAAGCCAAAGCCTGCGCGCAACATGGCGTCGGGCACTTGGGCATTTTTATCAAACCCCGCTGCAAGCCCAACTGGGTTGGGGAGGTTTAAGCCACCTACTGAGGTCGCGAGTTCTGGGCGAGCTACGTCCATAGCCAGCGGGCCAAGCCCTGCGGCGAGCGCTTTAATCGTGGTGTTATGCGCCGTCTCTGCGGGGAGGGTGCGCATGGCGGCTGTGCCGAGTTTGTAAAAAAGGCTCATGTTGTCATATCCGTAATCAGCTCTGGCGCTGTGTACTGGTTACTATCTGTCAGTTGCAAGACCCAATGATTGGTCAGCGCGGATAACGGCAGCGGGGCATAAAGATGCGGAAAATCGTCGCCGCCGCGCGAGCGCTCATATTTCAGAGCGTCACCGAGCATATCAGGATCAAAGGCCGCGAGGACTAAATTATCCCCTCCCGTCTTGGCATAGCTATAGTGTTTATCAAGCGTGCCTTGAACTTGTGCACCTTTTGAGAGATGCACAAATCCGTCGCGCTTATCATCTGCACTACCCGCAAAGCTGTGAGTCGCTTGCAAAGTTTCCCATTGCGGGGCCGTTAAAATCTTGAAAATCATATTCGCCATTTGGTCTTTGCACAGGAACGCAGCAATCTGGCAATTTTCATGCACAGATTTAGGACGTGTTCACATCTGCCCTTTCTTGAGGCTCTATTTGGACTCGGCAAGCTCTCAAATCAACGCCAAACCGTCCGAGATATAAAGAAACGGAGGGAGTTTCATGTCCTTTATTAAAACCAATTGTAAGCGGCTGGGTTTAAGCGCCGCACTCATTGCGGGCGTCAGCGCGCTTTCACAAGGGGCCTACGCGCAAGACGCAGATTTGGCCGCGCAAGTAGCGGCTAATGCGGCCAATGATAATTTTATTTTTACCACACTCTTATTCTTGCTCGGCGGCGTGCTCGTCATGTGGATGGCAGCAGGCTTTGCCATGCTGGAAGCAGGCCTTGTGCGCACGAAAAACGTGTCCATGCAGTGTCTGAAAAACATCACCCTCTATTCTGTCGCGGGTCTGATGTATTGGGTCGTGGGTTATAATCTTATGTATACTGGCGTTGACGGCGGCTTCTTTGGCAGCATCGGCGCGTATAGTTGGCCTGATGCAGGCGCGTCTGAAGGCGGGGATTATTCTGTCGCCTCTGATTGGTTCTTCCAAATGGTATTCTGCGCCACGACGGCTTCTATCGTCTCGGGTACTTTGGCGGAACGTATTAAGTTCTGGCCTTTCATTATCTTTGTCGCGCTGCTGACAGGTATTCTTTACCCGATCACTGGCTCTTGGCAGTGGGGGGCAGGCTGGTTATCTGAAATGGGCTTCTCTGATTTTGCGGGATCAACACTTGTTCATTCTGTGGGTGGCTGGGCCGCGCTTGCTGGGGCTATCCTACTTGGTGCACGCAGTGGCAAATACGGCAAAGACGGTAAAGTCACGCCGATGCTTGCAAGCTCAATCCCGCTCGCAACTCTCGGTACATTCATTCTATGGATGGGATGGTTTGGCTTTAACGGCGCGTCACAGCTCGCCTTTGGCACAATCGCTGACGCTGCTGATGTGTCGCGTATCTTTGCCAATACAAACCTCGCCGCGTGTGGCGGTGTGGTAACGGCAGTCATCTTGACACAAATCATCTATAAGAAGATGGACGTCACAATGGCGCTTAACGGAGCCCTTGCGGGTCTCGTGGCCATCACGGCGGAACCGCTCATGCCAAGCCCGCTTGCGGCTATCCTTATCGGTTCAGTCGGTGGTCTAATCGTGGTCTTCGCCGTGCCCCTTCTTGATAAGCTCAAGATTGATGACGTTGTTGGCGCGATCCCTGTTCACTTGCTAGCAGGTATCTTTGGGACACTTGTTGTACCCGTCTCAAATGGTGACGCAAGCTTCGTGACACAGCTTATCGGTGTTGCTTCAATCGGGGCCTTCACAATGATTGCCAGCTTTATCATCTGGTTTGTGATTAAGATGACCATCGGTATTCGTGTCAGCGAGGAAGACGAATATGTCGGCCTTGACCAAGCGGAAGTCGGTATCCCGTCTTACCCTGAGTTCGTCAATACATAGTCCTCAGACGATGACACGCCTAAGTCTTGGGCGTGTCATGTTCTAATTACAGGCCTCGCTGCGCACTCAAACTGTGCAAAGCGGGGCTTTTTGCGTATAAATTTTAGGCGTGCGCTTCCCGCTCACACCCTAGCAACCTCTCAAAATGTCTTGACGCATCTTAAATGCTATCTCGCGATATCAGCGATTATCCAAAATCGCATATTATCACGGCTAGGGGATTAGCGATGACTTCATTACTTAAGCGGGCGGCCTTGCCCGTATTTGCGGCTATGGCGATGGCGCCAATGGCTTACTCACAAGACGCCAGCGTGTCGGCAGGTGACACGGCGTGGATTTTAACGGCGACAGCGCTCGTGCTATTCATGTCACTTCCGGGCCTTGCGCTTTTTTACGGCGGCCTCGTGCGCGCCAAAAACTATCTGTCCGTCTTGATGAAGGTTTACGCCATTGCGGCGCTGGCCTCTATTGTCTGGGTCGTGGCGGGCTATTCCATTGCGTTTGGCGGTGCAAATGGCTGGTGGGGCGGACTGGATAATCTGTTTCTCGGTGGCCTCGAGCGTGATGCTGTTTCAGGCTCTATTCCAGAATCTGTCTTCCTCGCTTTTCAAATGACATTTGCGATTATTACGCCAGGCTTGATAGTTGGCGCTTTTGTGGAACGCGTAAAGTTTCTGCCTGTGCTTATCTTTACAACGCTTTGGCTTTTGTTTGTTTACGCGCCTGTCTGTCACTGGATTTGGGGTGATGGTTGGCTCGCCAATCTCAACGGCGGTGTTGTTGATTTTGCGGGTGGCCTCGTGGTTCACGCCACAGCGGGTATTTCAGCCCTTGTTTACGTCCTTCTTCTCGGCAAGCGTAAAGGTTTCCCAAATGAGCTCTCTGTTCCGCATCGTCCAGCGGTGGTTATGATTGGCGCGTCTATGCTTTGGGTCGGTTGGTTTGGCTTTAACGGCGGCTCGCAACTCGCGGCAGATGGCGGCGCAGGTATGGCGCTTCTCGTCACGCATATTGCGGCCTCAATGGGCACACTCTCTTGGGTCGCGATGGAAGCCCTTAGCTCACGTAAACCGACACTCGTGGGTGCTGCGACAGGGACTATTGCAGGTCTTGCGACCGTGACACCCGCCGCAGGCGTACTCGGCCCTCAAGGTGCAATCTTGATGGGTCTTGCAGGCGGACTGGTCTGTTACGCTGCGGTCAATCTTATCCGCGTGCGCCTGAAAATCGATGACAGCTTGGACGTTTTTGCGGTCCACGGTGTTGGCGGTATCTTGGGTATTTTGCTTCTACCGTTCCTGTCAGCCACAGCCCTCGGCGGCACAGGCGATGGTGATTTCATGACACAGCTTATCGGCACAGGTGCCGTCATTGCGTGGTCAGCAATCGCCTCATTTATTATTCTTATGGGTCTGAAAATGACACTCGGGCTTCGTGTTGATGAAGAGCAAGAATATGAAGGCCTCGACATCAGCCTTCACGGCGAGAGCGCTTATAATTAAAGCTCTCAAAAGAGAATACGAAAAGGCTCCCACTGGGAGCCTTTTTTATTGATAAGCCGCTTAATAAAGACGTTGACGGATTAGGAATATTTACCTAATGTAACTCAAGTTTAATTCAGGACATCTTTATGTTTACGCATACAGAAATTTGGACGGCGCTTGACCGCCTTGCAGAAAGCGTTTCAACAAGTCCGTCTGGTCTGGCGCGCGAGGCGGGGCTCGACCCGACAAGCTTTAACCGTTCCAAACGCCACTCAGGCGCAGGTAAGCCGCGCTGGCCGTCGACTGAAAGCCTGTCCAAAGTGCTCAATGTCGTGAATATGAGTTTTGAAGACTTCGCCGCGCTCGCGGGCAATACACGCGGGCAGGGGGCGTCTGTCCCTGTCATTGGTCTTGCCCAGGCGGGTGATATGGGCTTCTTTGATGATAGCGGTTATCCCGTGGGCGCTGGTTGGGATGAAGTCCGTATGCCAGGCCTGTCGGATGAAAATTGCTACGCGCTAGAGATTGTGGGTGACAGCATGTCCCCTGTCTACCGCGCAGGCGACCGTGTTGTTGTCGCGCCTAATCAAACCGTGCGGCGCGGTGACCGCGTTGTGGTGAAAACAGTCGACGGCGAAGTCATGGCTAAAGAGCTTCATAGCCTCACGCAAAGAAAAGTGGGGCTGATTTCGCTCAATCCCGACTATGATGACCGTGAGCTGGACCGTCGCGATGTGCAGTGGATTGCGCGTATCGTCTGGGCCTCGCAATAAAGATTGCACTTCGAAGAAAGCCTGCCTAGATAGACCCAAACAATTCAGCCTTATTGGCTAGGAGATAAGAATGACGTTCCCGCAATCAATTTTACATTTTTTTGTTGTTAATGGTATTTCAGTTTTAATAGCACTGATTTTTATTCAGGTAATTTTGAGTTGGCTGTTAGCCTTCAATATTATTAATCTAAGAAATCAAATCGTCGCGCAAATTTACTATGGGATAGAAAAATTTTTAGGCCCTATTTATCGACCTATTCGAAATGTTTTGCCATCAATGGGCGGTCTTGATTTATCGCCTATCATTCTTTTATTTGCCCTCTACTGGCTAAGAGATTATGTTGTGAAGGGCGTACTTATTCCGATGTTTGGGTAGTGTAAGCGGTGCACAAGCACACGCTTAGCGAGAGTGATTTAGCATAGCTAAATTGCGCAAGGCATGTGTTTGCTGCCCTAATCGGGCCTTCCTTCGGAAGCCCCTAACGTCTCCAAAAAGAAATCGAGTATCTGACGGTCCCGATGCGTCTGATTGGCTTCATTCCGAAAGCCATGCTTCTCGCCTGGATAGGTCATGACACGCAGGTTCTGTTTCCCGCGCGCTTGCATCTCGCCCATGAGTTTCACGGAATGTCGGAACACAACATTATCATCCGCCATGCCGTGAATGAGAAGGATTGGTTCCGTTAGCCCGTCAAGATAGGGAAAGACGGAGCCTTTTTCATAGGCGTCTTTCGTGTAATTCGGATCACCTTCAACAGGGCTGCCGAGATAGCGTTCTGTATAGGCCGTATCATAAAGCGCCCAATCCGTGACGGGCGCGCCTGACACACCTGACGCGTAATGATCGGTTTGCGCAAGCATATGCAGCGCCATATAGCCGCCATAGCTCCAGCCATAAATCCCCATTTTATCTGGGTCGACAAAGTCTTGGGATTTGAGCCACTCTGCGCCCACGCTTTGATCTATCACTTCACTGCGGCCCATGGCGCGGTAAAGCACATCTTCAAACGCCTTGCCGCGACCCGTTGCGCCGCGATTATCCATCATGAAAACCACAAAGCCGTGATGGGCGAGCATGCGCGCAAAATCTTTACGTCCCCACGCTTTGTTTACCCGCTGCACGCCTGGCCCACCGTAAACAAGGGTAATTGTCGGACGCTTTTCACCTGCCTTGAGGTCGAGCGGTTTGAACAGCATATAGTCCATCATCTGCCCGTCAGCGGCTTTTATCTGACCATAGTCTGGCGTGATATGCGCGCTTAAAAATTTGCTGTAAGGATGGCTATCATCTAAGGCATTCTCGTTCAGCCACGCGAGCGGCGTGCCGTCCGCTTTAAACGCGCGGGTTTGGGTTGGCACATTATCAGAGGAATAATAGCCAATGTAATTGGTACAAGATCTATTAAATCGCGCACTGTGATAGCCTTCGCCCTTTGAGATTTGGATGGCGTCTCCGCTTTCAAGCGAAACTTTAAAGAGGTGTCTCTCGGTTGCGCGCTCGCGCCACCCCGTGACGTAAACCGCGTCATCACTGACGCAATTCACACCTGTCACAAGAAGACCTTCTGGCGTTACGGCGCTGAGTTCCCCCTCAGAGCTTAAGCGGTAAAGACGATTGATGCCGTCGCGTTCACTTTGCCATAAAAAGCTGCCGTCATTTTGCGCGCGTAAGTTCGGCGCAGGGATATTGAGCCATGTTGGGGAGGTTTCTGTAAAGAAAACAGATGACTTACCTGTGCTCGGATTGATTTTGTAAAACGTATGCGTTTTGTGATCGCGCGATAAAATACCCGCATAAAGACTACGCCCATCAAGGCTCCAATTCACGCGCGTGAGATAAATATCAGGGTCATCGCCAATGTCCGCCCATACGGTTTCCCCGCCTTCGCGTGACACGACACCTAATTTAACAGTCGCATTATCTGTGCCAGCAAAAGGATAGCGTTGGGAGACATTTTCAATGCCGTCTGCGCTGAACTCGATGCGGTTTTCAATCGCCACAGGGCTTTCATCAATTTGGGTATAAGCAATGCGTGAACTATCGGGGCTGACCCAATAGCCGGTTGAACGGTCTAGCTCTTCTTGCACGACAAAGCTCGCCGTGGCGTTACGGATTAGGTCTGTCGCGCCGTCGGTGAGTTGGCGTTCAAGTCCCGTTGCGATTTCATTTATGAAGAGGTTATTGTCGCGCACATAGGTGACGTATTTTCCGTCGCGCGTCACTTTGGGATCTGTTTCAAAGCCTTTGGTGGCGGTGACTTGGCGCGACTTACGTGTGGACAAATCATATAAATAGAGGTCGCCGCCGAGCGGGAACATAAGAAGTTGCTCACCGACCCAGCTATAAGAGACAATCCCCCGCCCATATTCGCGCGCGCGCTCACGGCGGTTTTTTTCTTCCGCAGACAGCTCTTCTGGCGCGCCTAAAATATCGGTGGATGAGACAAGTAGGCGACCTACACCTGTTTCCAAATCATAGGCCCAAAGATCTTGTTGACGGGCATCATCTTCGCGGCCTTGCAGCACAGTCACCATTTTTCCGTCTGGTGAAATGGCAGGCCGGCGGAGTGATGATCCAGCGAGTGAGGGACTGGCGTTAATCCGCTCTGGTGTCAGCTTACCCGGGCCTGGGTCGCGCGTCAGATAAGATGTTTCAGTTTTCGGAGAGGGGCTATCAGGCATAGGGGCTTTCGTGCAGGCTGTGAGCGCAAGCGTGGCGGCAGATAAAATGAAGGCGGATTTAAGCAGTGTCATGGACGTCCTAAAGCAAGGGTGTCACATCTTTTAGCGTTTAAGGAGACGGACGCAAGCGTAGTAAAAGCGCAAGGCTAGTTCGCGGCTTTTTCCTGACGCAGGGCTTCGTTAATCTCGCCGCGCAAAAGAGCTGTTTCGACGATGGTCGGGTCTATGCGCAGAGAGGTTTCAACATCCATTTTGGCCGCGTCGAGCTTGCCAAGATGACGTCGGGCATCGGCGCGGTAACGTAGCGCCCCCGCATGGTTCTTATCAAAGACGAGCACAGAAGTGAGGTCGGTTTCGGCGTAGTCATAATGCCCAAGGGCTGCATAGGCGCGGGCGCGGGCAATGCGCAAATCAATATGGCTCTCAACAAGCTCTAAGCCTTGGCTGGATGCGGCATAGGCTTCTTTAGGTTCCGCCGCGAGAAGCCAGAAATTTGCGGATTCGGCGTAAAAATCAGCACGCATTTGCGGCGTGCCACCATCAGGCGATTTCGCGAGTTTGCTTAAGCGAAAAGCGGCTTCCTCAGTTTGGTCAAGGGCAAAAAGCGACATGGCTTCGCAGTGACGTGCGCGCCGTCCGCCGCCCTCGGCTTTCCAAATCATCGCCTCTTCATAAGCTAGCTCTGGATCGTCTGCGATGCGCTCAAGGCAGGCTTTATGTTTTGTATCAAATTCCGAAGTCAGGTCTGCGCCATGAGCGAGATTCTGGCCCGCAAACATAGCAATGCAAACCGTCAGAAAAGTCAGAGAATTTTTACGTCCTATCATGTAGTCTCTCTATCGGGAGGGCGAAAGCGACGCAATGCAAGGCTCAGTTAAATTACAGTCAGAAAGCAGAGGGCTAAAAACCGCACTGTTCTTTGGCGCAGGCTATACTGCGCTGCATCTCGCGCCGCATTTACGCGCGCGTGGGATAAAGATTTACGCGACTGTGCGCACAGGCGAGAAAAATGCCTTCCTGCGCAGACGTGGTATTGAGCCGATAAATTTCACAGGCGAGATAAGCGCGGAGCTTAAGACAGTCATGCGACGCGCGGATATTATTTTATCCTCTGTGCCGCCGCGCAGAGATGGCTCTGATCCGATTTTATCTGCTTTGCCAAGTCGCGTTCAATCACTCGCGCCAAAGGTGAGATGGGTCGGCTATCTTTCGGCGACTTCGGTTTACGGCGATCGTGGCGGGCAATGGGCGTTTGAGGATGAGATATTACAGCCGCGCACATCACGCGGGCGGGCCCGTGTCGAAGCAGAACTTGCCTGGCTAGAAACGGGCTGGCCTGTACATGTCTTTCGGCTGGCGGGGATTTACGGCCCGAAAGTAGGGCGTCGCGTAAAGCAGAAGGTGACGCGCAATCCGCTAGAGCGGCTGCAGTCTGGTCGCGCGCGTGCGGTCATTAAAGCGGGGCATGTCGTCAACCGTATTCATGTGGAAGACATATGCAGCGCGCTTCTCAGCTCAATCGACAGTCCAAATCCGACGCAGGTCTATAACATCGCAGACGGCCATCCTGCCCCGCCGCAGGACGTTCTCGATTTCGGCGCAAGGCTTCTCGGTCTGCCGCTACCGCCGCGCGTCTCTGTCGATGATCCGAGCGTGTCAGATATGGCGCGCAGCTTTTACAAAGATAATAAGCGCGTCGATATTTGGCGTGCGCGAAGCGAGCTTGGTTTTAGTCCGCGCTATAAAGATTACCGGGAGGGGCTTATTTCGCTGGCGCTATCAGATCAGCCAAAACATATTTATCTTGCGGGACATATGACAGTGGCTGAACATTTGCGCGACGTTATTAAAGAGGCTCTAGCAGACCATGTTGAACTGACGCGCGCTGAGGCCGGGTGTTTGCGTTTTGACGTGACTCAAGACTTAGATGACGAAAGTAAGTTTCATGTCGTCGAGGTTTTCAAATCCTCCGCCGCCTTCCGCGCCCATCAAAGTCGTGCCTCTGAAAGTGAGTGGGCCGAAGTCACCCGCGACTGTCCGCGCGATTATGTCATGGCGGGACTTAATTAAGTCACTGGACAAGCGCGTAGGCGCTCCCCAAATAGGGCGAATGTCGCCGCCGTCCTCAACAGAGCAAGATCTCAAAAAAGAGCGCTCCTTGCGCTATCAACTGAAGAGCTTTGGGCGGCTTTGGCCTTATCTTTGGGTGCGCGGGAATATCGGGTTTAAAATCCGTATTATTGCGGCGCTACTGCTTACGATTTCAGGGAAGTTTTTCCTCGTCGGGGCGCCGTTCTTTATGGGGGCAGCGATTGATGCGGTGACGCGCGCGCAAGAAGGTGGATTTGAATGGTCCAAAGTCTGGTGGGGAATTGCGATATTCATCCTCGGTTACGGCGGGATAAAACTCCTGTCAGTGATGATTAACGAAGGCCGCGAATATATTTTTGCGCCCGTCGGTCAGCACGCCCAGCGCACCATTGCGACCTCGACATTCTCGCATTTGCATAAGCTGTCTCTGCGCTACCATCTTGAAAAACGCACAGGCGGACTGTCTCGCGTGGTAGAGCGCGGCATCCGCTCAATCGATTTCCTATTTCGATTTCTTCTGTTCAATATAGGACCAACATTTCTTGAGCTTGCCATTGCCGCAACGGCGTTTTGGATAGCCTTTAGTTGGGAGTTTGCGGCCATCGCGACAGTCATCGTGCTGTCTTATATCACCTTTACGGTGCTGACGACAGAATGGCGTCTGCGCTTTCGCCGCGATATGAATAAGAAAGATACCGAAGCCAATGCGCGCGCGGTGGATAGCTTGCTGAATTATGAAACGGTCAAATATTTTGGCGCTGAGCGGGTCGAGACCGCGCGTTATGACAGCGCCATGGCAGGCTATCAAAAGGCGGCTATCTTGTCACGCACCTCGCTTGCGACGGTTAATATTGGGCAGAGTTTTTTGATGAATCTCGGGCTTGTCCTGATTATGGGACTGGCGAGTGTGCGCGTGTTAGAGGGCGAGATGACCATCGGGAATATCACCACGGTTGTGCTTGTGATGACGCAGATTTACCGCCCGCTCAATATCCTCGGCTTTGCCTACCGCGAGATTAAACAAGCGCTCACGGATATGGAGAAGATGTTCTCGCTCCTCGATCTCACGCCTGAGATAACCGACACGCCAGAGGCGAAACCGCTCACAGATGTACGCGGCGAAATCGTGTTTGAAAATGTAGATTTCTTCTATGACGAAGACCGCCAGATTTTACGTGACGTAAGCTTCAACGTGGCGCCAGGACAGCGCGTGGCGTTGGTCGGTCCAACGGGGGCTGGCAAGTCGACTATCTCGCGTATCTTGTTTCGCTTTTATGATATTGCGGCAGGACGCGTCACGATTGATGGCCAGGATTTGCACGCGCTCACTCAAGACAGCGTGCGCGCCGCTATCGGCATTGTCCCGCAAGACACCGTGCTGTTTAACGACACCATTGGATATAATATTGGTTATGCTAAAGAGGGCGCAACTCAGGCTGAAATTGAGCAAGCCGCGCGTGCTGCGCAGATACATGACTTTATCGAAGGCCTACCGCTGGGTTATAATACAGTTGTGGGTGAGCGCGGGCTGAAGCTCTCTGGCGGGGAGAAACAACGTGTTGCTATTGCGCGCACGCTTTTGAAAAATCCGCCAATACTCTTTTTAGATGAGGCGACATCGGCGCTTGATAATACCACGGAGCGCGACATTCAAATTGCCCTCGACGCTGCCTCAAAAGATCGCACGACACTTATCATCGCCCACCGCCTGACGACTGTTACGGGAGCCGATAAAATTATCGTTCTCAATGACGGCCGTGTGGCGGAGCAGGGCACGCATGAGGAACTGCTCGCAAAGGCCGGGCTTTATGCGAGCCTGTGGCAGGAGCAATCTGAAAGCGAGTTTGCCTAACGAAAAACGCCGCTCACTTTAAAAGTGAGCGGCGTTTCTCCCAATATCAAGTGTCCCTTAGAAGCGGCGGATATAGGTCGCGGCAAGCGAGTCTGATGTCGCTTCTTCAAGATCATAACGCGTGTAATCAAGACGCAATCCGCTGACAGGGTTGAGGTCATATTCAACACCCGCGCCGTAAGCGATGCCGTCAAAATCGGCTGACGCGCTATCGCCGTTATTATCCATCGCGCCAACTTGTGTCGTATGATAACCGACACGCCCGAGGGCTTTAAGGCGGTTACCAACTGGCAGGCGACCCACAGCAAAAGCTGCAAGTGAATGGTCTACGCCGACATCAATGCCGCCAATATCCTCGTCGATAACACCGATCGTGCCTTCTAACTCTGCGCCGTACCAATCTTTCTCAACGCCAAGACGTCCGACGATACCAAAAATTTCATCGCCCACGTCGTACATGGTTGCACCGATATTGCCGTAATAGCTGGGGCCATAACTGCCGCGCAGTGACGGTGTGACATAGGTTGTATCAACGGGCTGTGTTTGCGTCATTGGACCTGGCACAGGATTGCCGTAAGCATCGTGATAGCCATTATGCGCCATTTGTGTATTACCGTCTGGGTAGATATCTGTTGGCTGTATGTCGAGTTGCACTTCGCCGCCTGCATAAGGGTTAATCTCGCCCGTGCTTGAGCCGCCTGCGTACCAGCCGCTATTTATATCGTAATCAGAGACGGTGTGGTTTTGCGTATTTGCGGCGACTTGGGTGTAAGTTCCGCTCATATCATTTCCGTATTGCGCTGTGGATTGGTTCGCGCCAAAGCCGAGAGCTGAACAGGCCGATAAAGACACGGCGCCCAATAGAAGTGGCGTAAGTTTAAAAAGTTGGTGCATGGCAGCCCCCTGTTTTGTTTTGGGACATCTTCGAAATTGAAGATGTGTACAAATTTCAGGGGTTCAAATCACATGCCACTCTCGCGCAAAGAGAAAATAAGGCACAAATAAGGCAAGCGGGAAGAAGCAAAAACTGAGGGGAAGGACTAGAGTGCGCGCACTTTTTCAATGGCGTCACTCAGTGTTTTAATTTGGTGATTTTCCTGCTCAATACCAAGCTCAAGCGCGATAAGCTTGCCTTTTTGGTTCAGCGAGAGGTCTTTGCCGTCAAAATGTCGAGCTTTGATGCGGTGATATTTTGACAGTTTTGTTTGATGTTGCTCCAAACGCAGTTGCAGTTGTTCGATGAAGGCACTGATATCTATGCCGTCAATCCCGTAGAACTTTACAAGGAGCTCATCTTTAATAGAGGGCTGTTTACACGGTTTACTTGACCAAGACATGAGCGCTTTGCGGCCCTCGGCCGTGATGGTGTGAACAATGCGGTTGGGTTTTCCGCTCTGACTAATCTCTTGGGATTTCACATGGCCTTTTTCGCGCAGCTTCCCTAGTTCGCGGTAAATTTGCTGATGGCTCGCACGCCAGAAAAACCCGATAGAGGCATCAAAGTTCTTGGCGAGATCATAGCCGCTCATCGGGCGCTCAGTTAAGCAGACAAGGATGGCTTCGGACAGGGCCATAATCTTTCCTCTTTAAATTCAGGTCACAGCTGCGGGCCATTTTCCTTGTTATTATGCACCAAATTGCATATCAATAAAGGCATAAACCAAAATCAACTCAAGAGAAATTTTACGAGAGACATTATGGCTGCATCAGCTTCGCATTTATCCCTAAAAAATAAAACGATTTTTATGTCAGGTGGGTCGCGTGGCATTGGGCTAGAGATTGCCAAAGCCTGCGCCAAAGTAGGCGCGAATGTTTGTATCGCGGCGAAGACGGATAAGCCTCACCCCAAACTTGAGGGCACAATCCACACAGCCGCCGCTGAGATTGAAGCGGCGGGCAAAAAACACGGCGTGCGCGCTTTGCCAACGGTCTGTGACATTCGTGAGGAAGAGGCTGTGCAGCGCTCTGTTGATGCCTGCGTCGCGGAATTTGGCGGCATAGATATTTGCGTCAATAACGCCAGCGCGATTGCGCTCACCCCGACAACGGCGACGGATATGAAACGCTACGACCTGATGAACGGCGTAAATGCGCGCGGGACATTCCTTCTGTCAAAGCTTACACATCCGCATCTGAAAAAATCCAATAATCCGCATATTCTTAACATTGCGCCGCCGCTCGATATGTCGCCTAAATGGTTCAAAAACCACACGGCTTACACCATGGCGAAATACGGTATGAGCCTCTGCACGCTCGGTATGGCGGAAGAGTTTAAGTCAGACGGCATCGCGGTGAATTCGCTTTGGCCTATGACCTCGATTGATACAGCCGCTGTGCGTAATGTGCTGGGCGGTGATAGCCTTGCTAAGATGAGCCGCTCACCATCCATCATGGCGGACGCCGCGTTTCAAGTGCTGTCCCAAGAGGCTAAATCCTACACAGGACAATTTGTTATTGATGAGTTTATTCTCGCCGAGACAGGCACAACAGATTTTGATGTCTATAATCAGCCTGGTTATGACGGGCCGCTTATGGCAGATTTCTTTGTGCCTGATGATTGGCTAGCGCGGTCAAAATCCAATGTCATGCAACATCCAGGGTATAAATAGAGATTTAATATGGCGACGTTAAACGCAATTGATCCGACTCCTGAGCAAATTAGAGCCTTCCTCGCCCATGAGCAAGCAGGAGAGCCCGTCTTCATGCTCAACCTGTTAAAGTTTAAAACGCATGCGACATATTCAGACCGCGACTCTAATCCTGAGAATGATGTCTCTGGCGAAGTCGCTTACGGCCGTTACGCCAGCGCCTTTGGCAAGCTGATGCGCGAGAGAAATATCGGGTTTGAGACAACTTTCGCAGGCAATATTAACGCTATGCTTATCGGCCAAGACGTAGACGCGACACAATGGGATAAAATCGCGATTGCCAAATATCCTGACGCGAAAACCATGTTTGAATGCGTCAGTTCAGAAGACTACCGCAAAATTCATTATCACCGCAAAGCGGGCTTAGAAGGTCAGCTTCTGATTTCCTGCTCTGCCGCGAAAGGCTTTTAATATGTCCCAAACGTTGCTTGTCAATAAAGAGGACTTCGCCGAAGTCGCGCTCGTTAATATCAAAGAAGACGCACTTGATGACGGCTGTATTCGCCTAAAACTCGGGCCGTGGGCGCTGACAGCCAATAACATAACTTACATGCTGACGGGTGATCAAATTGGTTATTGGCACTATTTTAATCCGACGGATTACGGCATTCAGATGGATGAAAGCGATGGCATCAATTGGGGGCGCATGCCTGTTTGGGGTTATGGGGAGGTGATTGAAAGCCGTTGCGCGGACGTCAAAGTTGGGCAGCGCGTTTACGGCTTTTTGCCCATCTCGGATAGCTTTGATATGCGCCCCGTCAAGCTCACACCGCATGGCTTTCAAGACGGTATGGAACACCGCACCAAGTTACACAGCCTATATAATGGGTTGACGTTCACTGACAAAGATCCGTCCTTTGGCGTGCATGAAGATTTGCAGCCCGTGTTGCGCCCGCTCTTTACCACAAGCTTTTTGATTGATGATTTTCTCGCTGAGAAAGACTTCTTCGATGCCGAGCAGGTGTTGATATTATCCGCGAGTTCTAAGACGGCGCTTGGGACCGCTTTTTGCCTGAAACAACGCGGCGCTATTCCAACGGTCGGGCTGACGTCGGAACGCAATAAAGAGTTCGTCGACGGCACAGGATTTTACGCAAACACCTATAGCTATGACGCCATTACCGATATGAACCCTGACGTCAAAACGGTGATTGTCGATATGGCAGGCAATGGTGATGTCATGGAAACGGTGCTGGATCACTTTGAAGAAAATATTACCTATATTTGCCGCGTCGGGATATCGCATTGGGACGCAAAACCCAATGTCTCGACCAAAGGCAAAACGCCGTCTGGATTTTTCTTTGCGCCAGACCAAGCTAAAGCGCGTATTGCGGAATGGGGCGGCACAGGCTTTAACCAAAGGCTCGGCGCGCGTTGGCTCCCCTTTCTAGACAGCGCAAGCGATTGGCTTTCCGTTGAAAAACAAAGCGGCGTAGAGCCGCTTTTGAAAACTTACAAAGAGATGCTCGACGGCACGGCAACGCCTGACAAAGGCTATCTATTTTCGCTTTAACTCTCGGAGACTGTAATGTCCTATAAATGTTTTGATGTCTCTATTGAGAATAAAATCGCGCATATCGTGATGAACCGTCCTGAAAAACGCAACGCCATGATTGCGGAATTTTGGACGGAGCTGCCTGAGATTATCCGTGACATTGACGCAGGGTCCAAAGCGCGAGTCATCGTCATCTCAAGCACCGGTCCCGTTTTTTCAGCAGGCATTGATTTATCGATGTTCGGTAGTGATATGAGTATGGATAAAAACCATCCTCATGCGGGGTTAAACTTTCTTCAAAATAACGTCGGGCCTTTGCAAGATAGCTTCAGCGCGATTGAGAAATGTCGCATTCCCGTACTCGCCGCCATTCAAGGCGGATGTTACGGCGGCGGAGTCGATCTCATTACGGCCTGCGATATGCGTTACGGCACACAAGATAGTTTTATCACCATTTATGAAATCATTGTCGGTATGGTCGCAGATGTTGGGACATTCCCGCGCATTTTAAATCACATGCCAGAGGGCGTGGTACGAGAGCTCGCTTATACAGGTCGCAAAATGCACGCGGATGAATGTAAGTCGCGTGGTCTATTTAATGACGTTTACGCCGACAAAGAAACTATGATGAAAGCTGTTATGGAGACCGCCGCAGAGATTGCGGCGCGCCCGCCGCTGGCCGTGCACGGCTGTAAGCATATTATCTCTTACGCGCGCGATCACAGTACGCAAGATACGCTCGACCAAATCGCGGTGTGGAATATGTCCATGCTTATCCCAAGCGAGATGATGGAAGCTATGCAGGCCAAGGGTCAAAAAAGAGAGGGGAAGTTCGCAGACCTCCCCCAACTTAAATCTTTCGGTAGCTCTAAGTCTTAGAACTCAGCTCGTACAGACAGGCGGAAATTTCGGCCTGGCAGCGGGATAAGCTCTTTTAGAAATGAGCTATGTTGACGCGCTTCATCATCGAGCAGGTTGAGCGCTGAAACAGACAACGTCACATTCTCATTGGCACGCCAATCGACAAATGCGTTCACGAGTGTGTAGTCATCTGTCGGCGTGTCGAACTCGCTGACTTTGTTTTGCTCCGCCGCATATTCAATTTCGCCGCGCAGTCTGAACGTATCACTTTCGGCCTCAAGACCCGTTAACAAAGACAGCGGCGGAATACGCGGCAGATTCCCACTATCAGTTTTGGCGCGCACATATTCGACCAAAGCGTCCGCTTTAATATCGAATGTGCCTGCGGTCGCGATATCCATCCCGCCTTGGATTTCAAAGCCTCTGAAGGTCGCATCTTGAGCGGTGAATTGGAAAACATCTAATCCGTCTTCAACTTCGCCTGTTGCGCGTTCAAAAACATAGTCGTCATAGTCTGTATAAAACAGATTGGCCGTCAAGAAATGTCCGTCTTCGCGGTGGCGGAAAGCGGCTTCAATCCCTGTCGCCGTCTCTAGACCAAGCGTCGGGTCGCCGAGCTCAAACTGATCTGTTGCGAGGTGAGGCCCGTTTGAGAAAAGCTCTTCTGTTGTGGGTGCGCGTTCTGTGCGAAACACTGTGCCGCCCACACGTATGGCGTCAGATAAATGCGCGTCGCCGCCAACAGAGAGGCTGACCGCGTTAAAATTACGCTCGCCCGTCCCATGGCTTTCTTCTTGGCTTGTGCGTTCAAACCGCGCGGACCCTTCTAGGTGTAGATCGCCAAACTCTTTTTGGTGAAAAGTGTAGACGCCAAGTTGGTCCGTGGTTGTGGGCGGGACAAAGGCTTCATCCCCAATGGCGGCGAAATCGCGCTTACGCAGCTGCGCGCCATAAGCCGCTTTCCAACCGTCTTTCTCACGCTGCACGGCTTCAACGCGGATTTCATAGCCTTCATTTGTAAAGATCGTGCCAATCTCGTCGCCTTCAAATTCAGTATGCTCATAATCGGCAAAGCCTGCGAAGAGGTCCACTTGTTGGAGAAAACCGTCGAGCTCGAGGCGACCGTTCACATCGATGCGCTGCTGCTCCAGCCCAATCGTGACAAGCTCTTCTTCCTCTTCGCCGTGTTCTTCCTCGTCATGATCTTCGTCTTCATCATGGTCTTCGTCTTCTTCGCCCTCTTCATGACCGTGCCCGCCTGGGACGCCGTATTCAGAGCTAAAGTCGTGAAACGCCACACCAATAAAGCCGCGCTCGCCGATGTAAGACAGGCCTGCCGTGTAAGATTCAGATTTTACAAATGAATTTTCGACTGTGCCGAACGCTTCTTCTTCCTCATGATCGTGATCATCATCTTTACCTTCACCTTCATGCTCTTCTTCCTCAAGCGCTTCAGCGGCACGTAAGGCGGCACTTTCGGCGAAACTAGGGATATCGTAATCACCCGCATCGCGTTTTGTGGCGTCGAGATGCAGCACGAAGTTTTGGCCTGCTGGAATATCAATAGAGGCTGCAACCTCAACGCCGTCATCTACAGAGCTGCCGCCGACTCGTAGTGCGCCTGTGAGCGCCTCTGGCATTTCGCTTGGAATTCGGCCGTCAATGACGTTGACGATACCGCCTGCACCTGAGCTGCCGTAACGTAGAAGTGACGCGCCGCGTAGCACTTCGATGCGTTCGGCCTGAGCGGGTTCTGCGGCGACAGCGTGGTCTGGGGAAGCGGAACTGGCGTCAATAGAGCCGATACCGTTGGTCAGGACGCGGACGCGGTCACCGCCTTGGCCGCGAATGATGGGTCGCGACGCGCCTGCGCCAAAGCTTGTGGCTGAGACGCCAGGTTCAAGTTTTAAGGTCTCACCAATCGTCGCGGCGAGGCGGTTATTGAGTTCTTCACCAGACAGGACAGACACGCCAGTGATAGCTTCGTCAACTGAGCTTGAGAGCGGTGAGCCTGTGACGATAATCTCGTCTAAGATTGTGTCAGAGCTTTGCGCAAAGGCAGGTGAGGCAAGCACAGTAAGACTTGCAGAAAGAGAAAGCGTAGCCATGCGAGCACGGCGAAATGATGTAAGGGTCATGATAAAATTCCAAATAGATAAACAGAAGCGTCCCAAAAATGAGGACAGGATAGGTCAGTAAATCTATTTAGAAGGGGGTCCGCGCGGCGGGGGTTCGCGCCCGCGGTAATGACGTGTCGGCGCGCTGTCAAAATAAACCTCGTAAGGCGCGTCAATTCGGCTTTGAAGCGCGGGCGCTTCTGGCATTTCGACAGGTGGGGGGACGATGGCTTGCGCCTCATCTTGCAAACTGACCACACAGATAACGCCGTCATGTTCATGAGGTTCAGAACCATAACTCGCCGCATGGGACAGGCTTACGCCTTGCAAAAGCAGGAAGAGCGCCGTGATAATGACAGCAAATGAACGATATGTGCGAGACAATGTCACGCGAGTGTTAGTATATCACATTTTAAAGGGCGGCAAGCCTAATCGGCAGAGCAAAAAGCGGGTCGAGGACAAGAGTAGTCTTTTAAAATCCACCACCTGTTTTAAAGCCACCGCCGCGCCGTCCGCCGCCAAATCCACCGCCGCCTGAACGGGGTAGGCGTACTTTCGGCAGGCTTTGGCGTGGCCTGCGGGGGATGGAGGTGCGTCTGCGAGTCGGCGCGCGCGTGTCCCATCCACCAGAGCGCCCGCCATAGGAGCCGCCGCCCGAACTACGCGCGATCCCCTCAAGCACGCCGAAGACATCTCCAATATCAATGCCCGAGCCGCGCCGTCCATATCCGCGCGTTTGGCGCGGCAGGCGCAGGCCCTCTGTCCAATCAATGCCGCCAAAATCTGTGTCAGAATAACGCTTATTGGTGCGTTGATTGCGCGTGATTTGTTTCCACAAATCTTTGCCCGCGCGCTCTCCTGCCAGAACTTGCGTCATCACGGCGGCGATGAGGTCCGCGCGTTTAAAGCTTGAGCTGGGCGCGTCATAGCGGCGAGCCTTGAAATTTTGTCGTACGGCTTGGAGGTCATTGAGCGTCGATTGGTATTTACTAAGTAAGTTTTTCGCTTCGCGCTGATCAGCCAGAAGATCGTCTTGCGCGCGCGACAGCTCTTTCACAGCTTCTACCGCCGCGTCATCTTCGCGTGAGCGGGTTTGCGCTGCCAGACGCCGCAGCTTGGCGATATTTTGGCGCGACAGAATATCAGAGACTAAATTGACAGCGTCTTTATAAGGTCCCGTCTCACCCGCCGCGAGGGCTGAATGCTCTGCGATGAGGCTGGCATGGATCTCCTCAGCTTTCGCTAGACTATCGTCAATTGCTTCGAGCTTTCTTTGCGCCTCAAGCGAAGCTTTACGTTTGTCAGATACGCCTTGACTGACGAGCCAATCGGCTTCCATTTTTTGTAGGGCATTTTGCGCGCCGACCACATCGCCTTGCAGGTTTTCAACATGAGATGCGAGCCGCACAGGAATGGCGGTTAGCCGTCTGTAGTTTTCTGCTGCCTGCCTGTAACCCGCCAGGCGCGCCACACCACCGTCGAGCCATTTGGTGAGGAACCAGCCCTTGGCCTCTTTCGTCCCATAACGCCGATTTTGCAGGTAAGAAAAAAACGAATCGTTACGGTAGGTCTCGCCTTTACTTTGCTCATCGGCTTGCGCAATGGCGAGTTTTTCCTCGGCGCGCGCGACTGTGCTCTCAAGATGCTCAACTTTGTCGACTTGGGCATTATAAGCGGCATCTTTTAACAAGTCCGCCTCAGCCTTTGCCGCCGCTTTATCATAGCCGTCAATCGCTTTAGCGGTCAGCACTTCTTGCTTGCGGCGTTGCGTCTCGAGGTCTTCAATCTCTTTGAGCGAGGCCTCGACTTTTCCTTGAGCCGCCTCAAGCGCGCCCTCATGGTCTTGCAGAAGTTTCGCCGCCTGACGATCGACATAGCCAAGGTCGCCGCCGTCGCCGTCTTCAATGATCTCAAGCCTGTCGCGCGCGATTTGGCTGTAAGCTTTGGCTTGGCTGCGTTGCAAATCGAGCAGTGCGTCACCTGCACGCCTCGAGAGCTCTGCCGCCTCAGACGCGCGTGTGCGGGCTTTGGTGATAGTGCTATCAAGTCGATGTAATATGGAGAGGCCTGTGCTCATCCTACCACTCCACAATATAGCCGAGCGGCCAGTTCGCGGCGCCGTCAAAACTGAGGACAGGGTCAATCACGCCGCGTGGCTTTGCACCAAGAATATCGTTTTGAATAATCTGGTCATCTTTTTTGTCCGCCGCGACTTTATCAAAAATAAATTTAGGCACGCGCACGCCAAATTTGCTGACCGTTTGTCGTGTTTTATATTCTTCGTCTTCGATATTCAGTTTAATAACACTCCCATCAGAGGCAACCGCCTCGACAATGAGATAGAAATTACGAATATCAGTATTAGTTTTACTATCCAGATAAACGCCGCTCGCCTCATTAAAACGTGAGACAATGCGCAGCTCATAGCTCTGTCCTAATTCGCGGGCAAAGCTCTCTAGTTGCTCAACTTTAGTTTTGGCGGCGGGGATGTTTTTATCCGCAATCGCGATTTGACCATCTGCGAAAATATTTTCCGCGCGCGCTTTCAGCGCATCGTTTGAGGCTAAAGACGTGGCGCGCTCATGTGCCGTCTCTAATCGCTCGGGCAGGACTTTCGTGATTAAAGTTTGCTCTTGCTTGGCCTCAATCTGCGCAGGCCGCACGAAGCCCACATAGTTTACTGCCAGCACGGAGCCAATAATAAAACTGAGTGTATAAATCAAAGGCAGCCATTTCTTTCGTGAAATATAGGCTTTGGCTAGAGAGGTCATCAGACCTTTCTTGGGCTGATGATAGGCAAAGCGTTCCTCCTCCAGCGCCATGACCCCGTCCATCAAAACGTCATCTGGCACTGAAATGCCTTGCGCGTCATAGATGCGGCGAAGCTGTGCGATGAGGTCTTCGCGGCGCTCGACGGCGTTCATATCAGAGGCCGCCATCTCGCGTTCATGGCGCAGCGTATCGACGACATCCATGGCGAGCATGATGTCGTCAAGCGACTCTGGCTTGGCTGTTGGGGATGGGAGTGTTGTCTCTGCCATAATCATGACCTGCCCCTGTCGGGACAGGTGCTTAAGTTAGATAAGGCCTAGCGTATTGGCGGCACCTGTTTCTGCCAGGCGCGCGAGACGGCGCTTACCATCCTCGACAATATCGCGAATTTCAGCTGAATTATCTGTCGCCATATCACGCATCTCAGCAATGATATCCTGGCTGCGTTCTTGGTAAGCCACCACCGCGTCGAGCAGTTTCTTAACCGCCGCCGCAGACACAGTCGGGCCGTAACCCGCTTTGATGGCCGCCTCTTGAACATTATCGCCGACCTCTGCGAGCACTTCGAGACTGTCTTCAATACCCTTTTTCATGGCGTTAAGCGTTTGTGTACTCTCGTGCAATCCGTGCATGCCAGTCAATGTCGCCGTTAGCGCGGTCAGCACAACTTCATTCGTACCGAAAAACGAAATCGACTGTGCGTAGACGCGTTCTTTGGCGTTACGCATTTGCACCAGACGGCTCATCACGACTTCTGAGGTATTATAGCCGACGGTCAGATTATCAGATAAATCCTTCGCAATCTGATAGCGCTTATCTGCGGCTTGCAGCGCGCGCAAAGCTTCGTCGCGTTTAAGCTCTAATTTAGCCCTCGCGGTCATGTCATCGCCTGTGAAGGCTTCGAGCGTAGACACGGCTTCTGTCACTTTATTTTTTTTCGTCTCAAGCTGTTTGGTCGCTTTTTTCAAAACGTCAAAAGACAGCACTTCGGAGTTTTTCATCGCGCCGCGAAAATCCATATAGGCTTCGAGGATTAACTGCTCGCGCTCAATCTGATTTTTTGTCTCCATGGCGACATCGAGATAGAGCTCTTTAATCTTGCCAAAACGAGAAGCGATAGAACCGCGCGTCATCTTCATCCAGACATTGGACAGACGTTCCATTGTATTAATTTTGCCGTCCGCATATTGGTCAACCAGCGCCTTGCTGTCATCACGAATGGAATTAAACGCCGTCGTGATACCCTCATATCGCTCTGCGACTTTGATGTTAGAGACTTGCTCGCGCACCACTTCATTGAAATAGCTAGCTTGGTCTAGCGTGCGCGCAATGGCAGCGACCTTGTCAGGGTCGAGATCGCTAATCTGATTAAGAAGCGTGATAATCGGGACTGGGTCGCTCTCGCCTTTAAGAAGGCCAAGTTCGCGTAATCCGCCCAGGGCTTTATCTAAATATTGTAATGTACTGAGGCTTTTTGCCATGTCCGTTCTCCACCATTTTTAAGCGGAGTATAGGGCCCAGTCGACTTAAGTTAAAGCCATTTCGCTTTTTTGAACAGGCCTAGTAAAATCAGCGCAATAGCGATGACCATGACACTCACAATCGCAAAGCCCCACGGGTTTTCAGTCCACGGCATGCCGCCAACATTAATTCCGAACATGCCAGAAATGAGCCCAAGCGGCAGGAAGATAGCCGCCACGACCGATAGTAACATCATATTGCGGTTCATTTCCTCGGCGCGTTGATCGACAAGTTGGTCTTTCACAATGGCACATCGTTCTCGAATTGCGTCAAGCTCTTCATTAATGCGCGTGGCTTGATCAGCGGCTTCTCGTATACGTAGCCGATCAGTATCAGAAATAAAGTTTACATTTTGCAATGAGAGCGTATTCAGCGCGTCTCGTTGTGGGGCAAGATAGCGGCGTAACATAATGGCTTCGCGACGTAATTCGGATAATTCTAAAATATGACTTTCCCCTGTATGCTGATCGACCTTTTCTTCCAGTCCATCGACTTGTTCATTGAGATCAACAATTGTGGGGTTCATACGGTCGGCAAGTGCAAGACCAAAGAGTGCAACAAAACCACCCGTTGTTTTGGGCGCGCTTTGAGTTTTAATGCGTCTCGCTATGTCACGGGTAGCTTTCAGCGGGCGTCTTTCAACCGAAATCACACGATTGTCTTCGACAAAAAAACGGATGCCGATCATATCCTCAGGCTGACTTCCCGGGTTTAAATTCACGCCACGAAAATTAATCAAGAGTGAGCCATTGTGGAAAATCGTGCGTGGTCTGCTATCCCCTGCTAGCAAAATACGTTCTGCCATACCGTCGATATTTTTATCGGCTTTCATCCAAGCCGCGCAGCTCTCTTCTTTTGCATTAAAATGTAGCCATTCATATCCATTTTCGGGGCGCGCGGCACTCGGGTGCTTTTCTGCCTCTGTTAACTCGCGCGCCACTCCGTCGTTTGAGATAAAAAAGGCAAATAAAGTATGTGGCATAAAGCAGCTTTATTTTATTGCGGCGTTAGTGAAATAAGCGTTGCCGCCATCATTCCCCGCAGTGAATTTCCCATAAATATATCAGCGCTGTCCAAATCCGCCAGCGTTAATATGGAGGCTTTCGCTTGTCCTGACACGAGCATGTCTGCGCGTAAGACGCCTGGCAAAAGTCCGCAACGAATATCGGGCGTGAGATAGCTATCGCTAGATTTAAAAAAAAGTGAGGTGAAGGAGCCTTCGCATAATTCTCCATCAGCATTTAAAAATAACACTTCATCCGCTCCGCACAAAGCGTTTAAGCGTGCGCGTTCACCGTCGTAAAATGAACGCGCATTGACTTTATACCGTGTCTCTTGCACCTCTGTGGTGAGTGGATTTTTTGATATAGCGATTTTGAGGGGCTGCGAGAGGTCAGAAATCTTGGTCAGTTCACAGCGAATTTTACCTGATCTGGATAGGGTTAGACGGAGTTTCTGATCATGCTCCAATGTCACGAGTTTACGAAACTCAGTATAGATATTTTGACGGTAAAACGGATAGCGCAGGGCCTGCGCGCTACGCGACAGCCGCGCGAGATGAAGGTCAAGACGAGTTATCTCACCGCTTGATGTCAGGCGCATGGTCTCTATCAAGTAAGGCTGACTCTCGTCTTTCTTTGGCAACACTTTATCGCTTGGATGTGATGTCACGCGAAATAGGCCTTTAGCACATGGCGATAAATTTGGGTGAGCGTTTGTATGTCGCTTATGTCTACACGTTCATTGACTTGGTGCATTGTCGCACCGACAAGACCAAATTCCACGACAGGGGCGTAGTGTGTGATGAAGCGCGCATCAGATGTGCCACCTGTGGTCGAGAGCGCGGGCCGCCTTCCGCAAACATGCTCGACAGCGTCTTGGATGATATCCGTAAAGCCGCTGGGTTGGGTGAGAAAACTCTCGCCACTGACGCGAATAGAGGTGCTAATCTCGCCGTCAAATCCGTCTTGATGTTTGGTGACCACGCTCTCTATCCACTCTGTGAGGCTCGCGCTGCTGTGGTGGATGTTAAAGCGGATGTTAAAGCGCGCCGTGGCGGTTTCTGGAATGACATTTTCAGCGACATTGCCGACATCAATTGTGGTGACTTCGAGATTGCTAGGCTGGAAAAACTCGGACCCGTCATCAAGGGCGCGAGAGGTCAGCTCTGATAAAATCTCAATCAGTTTTGGCACAGGATTTACTGCGCGGTGCGGATAGGCAACATGGCCTTGCTTACCTGTCACCGTGAGGACCGTATTTATTGAGCCTCTGCGCCCGTTTTTTATCATTTCGCCCATCTGGTCTGGGTTGGTGGGTTCACCAACCAAGCAGTGGTCAATCACTTCACCGTCGGCAGCGATAGCAGGGAGAAGTTTCTTCGTGCCGTTCTGCGCAGGACCTTCTTCATCGCCTGTGATGAGAAAGCTGATTGAGCCTTTAGGCGTCCAACCCATCGCGAGCAAATCGCTCACTGCTCCGACAAAGGCGGCAATCGCGCCTTTCATATCGGCCGCACCACGACCCCAAAGTTGCCCGTCTTTTACTTCGCCCGCAAAGGGTTCAGCCGCCCATTTCGCGGCGTCACCTGTCGGGACAACATCCGTATGCCCTGCAAAGCAAAAATTGGGCGCGTCCTTTCCAAGCCGCGCATAAAGGTTATCAACGAATTCCTTGCCCTCGCCAAAAGGATAGCGCTTGCAGACAAAGCCGAGTGCTTCTAGCTGTTCTTGTAACGTGTTGAGCGCGCCTGCATCTGTCCCCGTAATGGAGGGGCGGCGGATAAGCGCGGCGGCAAATGTGACAGGGTCGAATGGCGTAACTTGCATAAGCGCTTTAAAGCGGGGAAGATGTTAAAAAGCAAGACGACAATTTGTGTATTGCAGTCACACGCTAAGGATTACCTATGCCTGTATTAGACCTTAAATCGCTAACGCCTCGTACGAGCTGTAATTATCCCGCGCCATATGACGCGGACTGCGCGGGGCGACGTGCGTTGCGATTATCAGAGGCAGCTGGCCTGACGCAATTTGGATCAAACCTCGTGACTCTCGCGCCAGGCGCGTGGTCAAGCCAAAGACATCACCACAGCGCCGAAGATGAACTTGTCTATATTCTCAGCGGTCATCCGAGCTTTATTGATGATGGTGGCGAGCGTTTGCTTTCACCGGGTGATGTCACCGTCCACCCCGCAGGGGACGGCAATGGCCATCACATGATTAATCGCGGCAAGGCGCCTGTCACATTTCTCGTTATCGGGACACGTAATCCAGAACAAGACCATTGCCGCTATCCCGATATTGATTTGGACTTGCCGAGTAACGGGACGCGGAAGCGAGTCTATGAGAAGAAGTTAAATAAAGGATAGTCAAATAAAAAGCGGCCCCAAATAGAGCTGCTTTATGACTTGAGTGCGTTCATCGCTACTCAGCGACTTCAAATCCGCATTGGCGTTGTTCCATTTTGAGCTGCTTTGTGAGGCGGACGGCGTTTTGAGCATAGGCTTCAGTAACAGTGCCACTATTGACCTTTTTACCACGTAACGTGCTGACGTCCTCGCAGAGGTGAAAAACGAGTTTCGAGTCAGCTCTCTCTTTGCCAGCCTTTGGCGCAATCCAGTAGACGGTATCAAGGCCGTTGGGATTTACTTCTGACTTTGTGGCTTCGGCGACAGCTTCAGAATCGCGCGCAATATCTTGCGCTTGCGCGGCCACGGCTGGCGAGCAGGCCGTTGTTGGCTGTTTGGCCTTAATCTGCGCCGCGCACGCATTCATATCTTGCGTATATTGCTCGGTTGAAGGCGGGTCGAAATCCACACCGACAAATGTCGCAAGGGCGGCAAGGGCCACACCGACGCCGCCTGCAATTTTTTTCGTGCGCGGGTCCATGTCTTTATCAAGGAAAATAAGCGCGAGAAGCGGTAGAAAGGCAATAATCGTAATAATCGCGCCGAGCTGATTTTGAATGAAAAATTTAGTGGGCTCTGCCTTCGTGGCAGGGTCGTGCCGATTTGCTTTTTTCCACAGGATGCTGCCGGCAATCGCAAAGACAGCGATGACCACCAAGATGCCAATCATAAGCGGGAGGTTGCCCTCATTAAACTTATCTTTGAGCAGCATAGTGATGCCGAAAATCTCAGTGCCGATGGCCACGACCCATGACGCGCCGGCAAACAAGCGAAGCTTTTTCGCCGCGCCTTTTTGGTCCTGAGTGGCTGCCCACGCTTTGGTGACGTCGACTTCGGTGTTTTGTGTTTCATCAGTCATTTTATGTCCCCCATATTTGACTTAATTATATTCTAGCACGAGTGAAAATCATTCCCAACCCCTCACTGCAGTGTGGGGCCGTGCTTAGCCTAGTCCCGCAACAGCTCATTCACGCCCGTCTTGGAGCGTGTTTGCGCGTCAACGGTTTTAACAATCACGGCGCATGACAGGCTATGGCTACCGTCTTTGCTGGGCAGCATACCTGGCACGACAACAGAATAAGCAGGGACTTCGCCGTAGCTAATTTCGCCTGTCGCGCGATTATAAATCTTGGTCGATTGGCTGATAAACACGCCCATGGACAGGACGGAGCCTTCGCGCACAATCACGCCTTCGACGACTTCGCTGCGCGCGCCGATAAAGCAGTTGTCTTCGATAATTGTCGGGTTGGCTTGTAGCGGCTCCAAGACACCGCCAATGCCGACACCGCCCGAGAGGTGCACGTCTTTGCCGATTTGCGCGCAAGACCCGACAGTCGCCCATGTATCGACCATTGTGCCGCCATCAACATAGGCGCCGATATTGACATAGCTTGGCATCAGCACAGCATTGGGCGCGATATAGCTACCACGCCGCACGGCACAATTGGGCACGGCCCGAAAGCCTGCCTTGCGAAATTCTGCCTCGCCCCAGCCTTCAAATTTGCTCGGGACTTTGTCCCACCAATTACCGCCATTTGCGCTGCCGCTCATCAGGCCATTATCATTGAGGCGAAAGCCGAGTAGCACAGCTTTTTTAAGCCATTGATGCACGACCCAATCGCCATTCCCTGACTTTGACGCGACACGCATCTCGCCGCTATCAAGGCCGTTAATGGCGGTCTCAACAGCCTCGCGTGTCTCGCCTTTTGTCGCGGGCGATAATTCCGCACGATTTTCCCAAGCCGCTTCGATTACGGCTTCTAAGTCTGTGGTTTTCATAAGGCTCTCTATTGTAATCTAATGTGTAGATGTCTTGTTCATATGGGCGTCAACGGCGTCACGCCCTGCCGTTTCTGTCAGGCCGCGGATTTCAGCTTCCTTTTGCGCCCAAAGACGTTTTTGATAACGATTGGACAAAACATCCGTGATGATGAGAACGCCGACGACAAGGTAGAAGCTAGATTTGCTCATGGCGTCAATCGCGAAGCCAAAGAGTTTAAGGTGCGCAAGGTGCGCGCCTTCCGTGACAAGTAACACGCCGACAAGGAAAAGAATAAACAGGCCGAGCACTTGGTACATGCGGTTTTTCTTTAAGAACTCCGTCACGCGGTCCGCGAGAAGTATCATCGCAAGTCCTGAGAGCAAGATGGCAATGACCATGAGCGGCACTTGATAAGTCTTCTCAAGCGTACACCCTACAGCGCCCGCCATAGGGTTGGCGATGAGCGCTTTCTTACATTCTGTTATCGTGCCGTCATAAGTCCCTAATATCGCCCCTGCATTATCGACAATATTGGCAACGTCGACACTTGCAATCGCCATAGCGGATAGAATTGAGTCGACTGAGAAGACGAGGTTCATCAACACAATCAACGTAATGGCACCTGCGACAGTGCGTGTGCCGCTGCCTTCTGAATGCTCAATATGATCAACCTGCAAAAGGTGATGAATTTCTTTGATGGCCGTATAGATAATAAATCCACCGCCCACGAGGGTGATAAGCGCCTGAGCAGTGAACTCGCCTTCAATGATATTTTTGAGATCGATGCCAAAGAGCGGCTCTGCCAGAAGGGCAAAGATCTTCACAATAATAAATAATAGAACTATGCGCAGAAGCACAGCTATTCCAATACCCCATTTGCGGACTTTTTTCGCGTCTTTTGGGTCACCAACCTTATTACTTTCAATCGCGATATAGAGCAGGTTATCAAAGCCAAGTACAGCTTGCAAAAGGATTAGCATAAAGAGTGTAAAAAGCGCCTCAAGTGTCAGTAGTTCGGCCATGGTCAGTCCTAATTTACGAAATTCTCAGATGTGTTTAATCAGCTTTGGCCGTCTTTAAAAGAAAAAACCCGGCCAATTGACCGGGTTTCCTTATTCTTAAACGAAAGAGAGCTTATGCGCCCGCTTGTGAACGACGCAGTGTCATATTCACAAGACGCTGCCAGTTACCAAGCGACACCATGTGTGCGTGAGCGACGGCCATATAACCGTTATCTGTGAGTTCTTTGATTGTTTTCGCATCAAGCTTTTTTAGGCGTTCTTCTGTGACGGCGAAATAATCTGCGATTTTCTGACGCTCGGCTGGTGTGCCGTCTGCGTTTTGACCTTGAAAATTCATCTCTTTTTGCTCAAACAGATCAAGCTCTTTGAAACGCTTAATCAGAAGATCCGTTGTCTGGCGGTCACGTTCAAAGTTTTGGAGGAATTGGAACGCTTCTTTTGTGAAAGCTGACGTATCGTCGCCGTCAAAGAATTTTTGCGCAGGGTTTTTATCGGTCACGCATTCGGCGGCTTCGTCAACACAGACCACGAAACGGTCATTGGCATTATCGCCCGCAAGCACAAATGGGAAGCGGCGCGCGAAGGCCGGCATGTAATAGTCCTGCTCAAACTGTCCGTCTGTGACGAAAAGGTTTTCGCCCGTGCGGATACCCATAACGGCAAGCGGTGTACGTTCTTCACCTGCAAAAATGATCGGGAAAGATGCGGCAGCTGAGCCAAATTCTGGTGCCGTGATCGGCATAAAATGCTGGTCAGCCATAAATTCAAACGGCTTATCCATCGGCTTGACGCCAAATTTGCTGTGGTTTTCTTTGTTTAGCGGCTGCGGGTTTTTGTAAAACATCACATTGCCAGAGACAGCAACATTGCCGCCGCCATTTGCAGGTTTCTTTGCCATGATAGACCTTTTTAATCTTAAGGTCGGCCCTCCCAACACGTAAAGCCGACGGTGAATATCGATTAGCGTTGCCGCCAAGTTGACCGCATGTAGGCAATTACGCACAAAATTTCAATGATTAGTTTTGCGGGCTTCAAATGCTGCATGGCAGGTGCTCAAAAATGCGCATTGGTCGAGAGGTGACGTTATGCTATAACAGCATGAGAGGACGGCTATATGACAACGCTTCAGACGCAGTGCGAACATGACCATAGCGGAAAATCTGTCTCGGAACAGGTAAATGCGGCACGTAAGATTTGCGAGACGCAGGGTGAGCGGTTTACGCCTTTGCGTGGTCATATATATGAGCTGATCGTGCGCGCCGACGGGCCTATTAAGGCTTATGATCTTTTAGAGCAGCTCCGCCCAGAACGTGGCTCTCCCAAACCGCCGACGGTCTACCGTGCACTTGATTTTTTCTCTCGCCTTGGGCTTGTCCACCGCGTCGAAGCCCTCAATGCTTATATTGCCTGTGACCATACACATCCTGGTCATATTGCGGAGTTTTTTATCTGTGAGCGTTGTGACGAAGTGATAGAAACGCATGGTCATAATCACGACAACTGTGCGCCAGACGGCTTTACAATTTCACGTTCCGTCATAGAGCATTACGGCACATGCGCCGCCTGCACAGAGGCGGCTTAACCTTCTGTGACCAATAACATGCTGCACACATATGCGGGTGAGGCCGTCAATTGGGAATGCGATGAGCTTGGTCATCTCAATATGCGTCATTACATGACCAAAGTGCATCAAGCGCGTCAGTTCTTCTTCATCCATCTCGGCCTTCAAAACAGCTTTCGCGCCGATGCTGACAGTACAGTACGGGTCAGAAATTTTACCATACGCTATCTGAAAGAAAGTCGCCCAGGGGCGCGCTTGCGTATAGAGACGGGGCTGCTGTCACTGGGCGCGCATAGGGCAGAGCTTGTCCATATCATGACCCATTTTGACGGCACGGTGAGTGCGGCGATTACCGAGACAGTGGAACATATTTATTTGCGCACAGGCAAAGTCTTCGATTGGCCCTCACGCGTGAGACAGGCAGCGGACGGTAAACTAGTCCAGCGTCCCGCGACAACGCTGCCGCGTGGTCTGCCTGATGAAGGGCTCGCGCCGCTGGCGCCATCCCGCTCAAAAATAATGGAACGCGGCGCAACACAAATTGGCGCAGGCGTGTTTCAACCGTCTGAGCTTGATATCTTCAGCGCGGTCACGCCCCAAGCGATATTGGGACGGGTTACAGAATCTGTAGGAAATTTTTACGCACTTTGGCCTGAAATTCATGACGGGCTTTATAGCGGCGGTCATGTCAGCGGCGCGCTTCTTGAGCTGCGCTGTCATATTCATCACCATGCTACGGCAGGAGAAGCGGTGGAAATCTATTCGGCCGTGCAGGGCGCAAATCCCTATACCCGCCAAGCGGCGCATCATTTGGTAGACCCTGTGACAGGTGAGAGTTGGGCGAGCATGACGGCGTCAGGATGTCTATTTGATCTGGATGCGCGCAAACTTTTAAAAACGCCCAAAGAACAAGTCGAACGGCTTAACGCCCTCGCCACTCCCGAATTGGGCGCTTAGTTTAATTCCTAGCGAGGCTTACGGCTTTCAGCATATCCGCCAGAATTTGCTGGCTCATCTGTGGGTTTTGCAGTGGAAACAAGTGCTCTAACTTTGAGGACGAGCGCACATTCTCTCGGCCTAAACGTGCTTTCATCCGCGCCTGCATGGAAAAGGGTGTGGGACTGTTCATACCTGCAAAAATTATCTTTCTATGGGGCGGCAGAGCGCGTGCGGCTTTAAAACTATTTTGGTTTTGCGCGCAAAATATGGCCTGTTCCCAAAGTGGATTGCAAGCGAGGCGCACGCCCGATTTTGTCTCAATCAAACCCCCTGCGAGATAATCCTTGATGATGTCATCTGAGACTTTCTTAAACGCGCCGCGCCCTTTATAGCTTTGAAAAGCGGCTTCCGCGCTCTCAAATTCAGACCGCCGCCGACCCGCTTTCGCGGCAATCGGAATGCGCTTTTTCATCATATTTCGCCCCGCCTTAGTCGCCGATAGCGCGCGGTATGGTTGCGGCATCATCACGGGATCAAATCCGATAAAGCCCGCGCATTTTGCCCCCAAATGACCTGCCGCTAAAATCCCGCTCACGGCCCCGAAACTATGCCCCGCGAGCACAACAGGCCGCTCAACATAGCGCGTGAAGAAATCCAGAATGTCGTCGCGAAAAACATGCCAGCTTGTTAGCGTCACAGGCTCCGCGGGAAGCCTCGTAAATCCATGGCCGCGCATATCAAGCGCCACCGCATGCATGCCTAGCGGCTCTAAAAGCGCGCGGTAACTCATGGCGTTAAATCCATTGGCATGAATAAAGACGAGCTTTAGCGGATTAGACGTCCTTCCAAAATGCACCGCTGACATGATGCCGTCCGTGAGTTCATAATCTTTGCGCACAGGTGCGGGACGGGGGGAGTTTATGTTCATGTCATGTCTATAGGGCAGTGGTGGCCCGCTCACCAGAGAATTTGAGCCATGCAATTATTGATACTTTCAACCAGGCAAAAACGCGCTATGACTAAGAGAAAGTGTTAAACGAAGAGGAGAATTCCATGATAGGCTACACAACAATTGGCGTCAGCGATATTGAGGCGGCGAAAAAATTCTACACAGACTTACTTGACGCCAAAGTCCTCTTTGACGGCGGGCGCATCGCCATGATTGGGCAGTCTATGTCCCAGCCGATGATTGCCGTTTGCGTGCCTTATAATGAAGAGGCGCCGACGCCTGGTAACGGCGTGATGGTCGCTTTCCCCGCAGGCTCGCATGAAAACGTGAAAGCCAAATATGACAAAGCCTGCTCACTTGGTGCCACGTGCGACGGGGAACCCGGGCAACGTATCCCAGGTCAGTTCTACGGCGCTTACGTCAAAGACGCAGACGGCAATAAGCTTTGCTTTTTTGACTTTAGCTAATGGAACTTTAGCTAAAGTCAAAAACGTGCGCTGCGGGGCTAGCCCCGCAGGACGCCACCCGCTTTGCCGACTTGCGCAATAATGCGCTCAGAAACAGATTCGATATCTTTATCGGTCAAAGTCGCATCCGTGGGGCTGAGCGTGACATCAATCGCGAGCGATTTATGCCCGTCTTCAACGCCTTTCCCCGCGTAAACATCAAATAATTTCACATCAGTAATCAGCTTCTTGTCCGCGCCTTTCGCCGCCTTGATGATATCGCCTGCCGCGACGTCGTCTTTCACGATAAAGGCGAAGTCTCGGTGCACGGGCATCAGCTCTGACAGGGTCAGCGCTGCTTTGGCTTTGCCGCCGCCCTTTTTCTTACGCGGTGCGGGGAGGTTTTCTGGCCAAAGCTCAAACGCCATAACGCGGCCATCAATTCCGAGCGCTTTCAGCGCGCGCGGGTGAAGCTCGCCAAAGTCAGCCAAGATATTCTTTGGCCCCATTTGTAAGCGCCCAGAGCGACCGGGATGCCAATAAGCGCCTGTCGGTTTTGAGAGCTGTAAATTATCAACCGCCGCGCCCATTGCCGCGAGCGCAGTCATGGCGTCACCTTTAACTGTTAGCGGGCCAACCTCGCGCGCGCCTTTCCAGTGGCGATCTGTTGTCACAAAGCGCACACCCGCAAGCGTCAAGCGTTGCCCGTCAGGCTCTTGGCTCTGATAGGTGCCGCCCATTTCAAAAAGAGAGCTTCCTGGATAGCCTTTGGCACTATTTCTTTGTCCCGCAAGTAACAGGTGAATAAGCGCGCTAGGCCGCATACAATCAAGGTCTGACGAGATTGGATTGTCCAGCAGCATACTATCGGCGCCGCCGCCGAAAACTTTGGCGTGGTCTTGCAGCACAAAGGCCCATGTGATGGCTTCTGACAGGCCGCGTCCCGCAAGTGCGCGGCGCGCAAGACGCGTACGGTTTTGCAACACAGTCGCGGTTGGTTCGCGCCGTCCAAGCAGCGGCGGCAAGCTCACCGCTTCAAGATTATGGAAGCCGTGAATACGCGCAATATCCTCAACCAAGTCAGCGCCTTCTTGCGCGTCGCGGCGGAAGGTCGGCACGCCGATGTCCCATGTCTCGCCTTTGGATTTGACGCAAAAGCCAAGGTCGAGCAGAATTTTCTCAACCACGCTATCGTCAAGCTCTAGCCCCGTCAGACGTGTTGTCAACTCTGGATTAAAGGCAATATCGTCAGGCGCAGGCAGGAGTTCGCCTGCCATTTCAATCTCGCTTGGCTCACCGCCGCAAATATCTAGAATGAGCCGCGTCGCCATCTCTAGTCCGCCCAGCACAAAGCCGCTATCCACACCCCGTTCAAAACGGTATTTGGCGTCAGAATTAATGCCCTTGCGTTTCGCTGTTTTTCTGATGGTTAGTGGATCAAAATAAGCACTTTCAATAAATACGTCCGTTGTGTTTTCTGTGCAGCCAGATGGCGTGCCGCCTATGATTCCACCAAGTCCGAGAGCGCCGTTATCATCGGCGATTACACAGTCATGTACGTTAGCTGTATATGTTGTACCGTCTAGGGCCTCAAATGTGTCCCATTTATCCTTATTAACTTCATTGTTTCCCATACGCGCGCGTATGGGCCCACTGAGTTTTGCCATATCGTAAACATGCAAAGGACGGTCGCGGTCATAGCTCATATAATTGGTGATATCGACCAGCGCAGAAATCGGCTTGAGGCCAATCGCTTTGAGCTTCTTTTGCAGCCACTCAGGTGAGGGGCCGTTTTTCACGCCGCGCACCACACGGCCTGCGAATGTTGGGCAGGCCTCTGGTGCGTCAATCTCAATTTTCTGCGGGCAGGGGAATGTGCCTTTGACGGGCTCAACCTCTGGCGTAATTAATTTACCAAGTCCAACAGCGGCGAGGTCGCGCGCAATCCCGTTCACGCCCAGCCAGTCAGGGCGGTTCGGCGTGACTTCAAAATCAATCACCGGGTCGTTCATATCCATGGCGTCCGCAAGCGGCGTTCCCATTTCAAGACCCGCATCAAGGTCCATAATCCCGTCACTGTCATCGCCGAGGTTAAGCTCGGTGGAGGAACACATCATGCCAGAGGACTCAACGCCGCGAATTTTACGTGGCTTTTTATCAAGCGAGAAATCTGCCCCCGGAATATAGGCGCCCATTGGCGCGTAAGCGACCGTCATACCCGCACGAGCATTAGGCGCGCCGCAGACAATCTGCATCGTGCCGTCACGCGTCTCAACTGTGCAGACTTTGAGCTTATCTGCATCGGGATGTTTTTCGGCTGTCAGGACTTTCGCGATTGAGAACGGCGCAAGCTCATCAGCGGGGTTGTGCACATCTTCAACTTCAAGACCTGCAAGTGTCATTGCCTCGACAACTTCTTCAAGTGTCGCGTCCGTTTCGAGATGCTCTTTGAGCCAGCTTAGGGTGAATTTCATTTTAAGTCTCCAACGGCTTGGGAGCGTTTGGTGTATTAGCGGTCAAGATCATCATGACAACCCCGTCGCCATGTTTGCTTGTAAGAGCGGGTCAAAGCCGTAGTGAGCGAGCCATCGCGTATCGGCGGCGAACATATCACGTAAATCGGGCATGCCGTATTTCAGCATAGCGAGTCGGTCCACGCCCATGCCAAAGGCGAAGCCTTGATATTCCTCAGGGTCGAGACCACAACTTCGCAGAACATTGGGATGCACCATGCCGCAGCCGAGAATTTCCATCCACGACTCGCCTTGGCCGATTTTAATGCTCGCACCGTCGCGTTCATAACGCACATCCATTTCCGCAGATGGCTCTGTGAAGGGGAAGTGGTGCGGGCGGAACTGCACATCGACGTCTGTTTCAAAAAACGCGCTGACAAAATCCATCAGCACGCCTTTGAGGTGGCCCATATGAATACCTTTGTCGATGACAAGGCCTTCGACTTGGTGAAACATTGGCGTATGCGTTTGGTCGCTGTCACAGCGAAACGTCCGACCCGGCGCAATGATGCGAATAGGCGGCTCTTCATTAATCATCGTGCGGATTTGCACAGGTGATGTGTGGGTGCGCAGGACTTTCTTCTCTTCATCGCTTTTTTGTTTCCCGGTCGGTTGCTCCGCGCCCTCCTCGCCTCTTATAGGTGTCATAAAAAACGTATCATGCATATCGCGCGCAGGGTGACCAGGCGGAAAGTTCAGCGCCGTGAAGTTGTGAAAATCATCTTCAATGTCGGGCCCTTCGGCGACTGAGAATCCCATATCCGAGAAAATCACAGCCATTTCTTCCATGACTTGCTGCACAGGATGCAGCGTCCCAGAGGGCCGACCTACAGGCAAAGACATGTCCATCGACTCGCTCGCAAGCGCTGCATCAAGCGCGGCATCTTCCAGCGCGGTTTTGCGATCGTCGACGAGGGTCGCGATATCTTTCTTGAGCCCGTTGAGCGCTGGCCCCATGACTTTTTTCTCGTCAATACTCATCTTGCCAAGGCCCGCCATCATGGCGCTAATCTCGCCTTTTTTGCCAAGGGCTGCGACGCGAATATCATCCAGCGCGCGTAGGTCGGTCGCCTCCGCAATTTGGGCGGCATATTTGTCTTTGACGCTATCTATTTGGGCGCTCAAATCGGTCATGGGTTTATCCTTAAATCAGAGCGCGTCTTTTGACGGTTTTGTGATGTGGGGTCAACCATTTGGTAAGCACGTGCTAACCCCGCATTCACCTTTGCGAGCTAGAGATGTTTTATGAGATGGGCTCTTTTATTTTTGGTGTTTGCGGTAGTGGTCATGACGGGCTGCGGCTCAACCTCTGCGCCTGTCAAATCAAGTGGCGGCGGTTCAGAAGCAGGCGCTAAACTCTACACGCCCATCCCGCGCACGAATAATTATAAAGCCCAACAAGGCAGCCTGTCACTACCCGACCGTGCGGCCTTTCTGCAAAAAGATAAGCGCTGGGCAAATGACCGCTTGGGCAATACCGCCTCTGACACGATGGGCACAGATGGGTGTCTTGTCACGGCCTCCGCTATGGCGCTTAAAAACCTTGGTTTTCAGACAGACCCAGGGGATCTCAATAAGCGCCTCACGGCGGCAGACAGTTTCACCCCGCGCGGTTGGCTTATCTGGAGCGGCATTTCCAAAATCACAGGCGGCAAAGCCAAAGCGCGGTTTTATAGCGAAATGAATGCGGGCATTATTGATGGCTGTTTGCGAGACGGTTTCTACCCGATGGCACGGTTTATCTTGCCGAACGGGCGTACCCATTGGGCGGTGATTTTAAAACGTGATGCGCGCGGCTATCACATGCGGGACCCACTCCACCCCTCGCGTAGTCCGCTCTTATTCCCGCGCGGCGCAGAAGCGTTCAAAGCCGTCAGATGTATCGGACTTGCGGACGGCTAAAGCTCTGCTAAGGTCGCGTCATGCGCACAATTGCAAATATTCTTTGGGTAATTTTTGGCGGCTGGCTCACCGCGCTTGGCTGGTGCCTTGCGGCGCTGCTTATGGCGGTCACGATAGTCGGTTTGCCGTGGACACGCGCGTGCCTTAGCATTGCACGGTTTTCGCTTTGGCCCTTTGGCTCTCGCCTTGTCCCGCGACAGCAGGTGACAGGCTATGATGATATAGGCACAGGCGGGCTCGGCCTTCTCGGTAACATTATTTGGTTTATTTTAGGCGGTTGGTATCTCGCACTGACCCACCTTGTCGTGGGCATTGGCTGGTGCCTCACTATCATTGGCATACCGTTTGGTGTGGCGCATTTCCGCCTGATGAAACAGGCCTTCGCGCCTATAGGCAAAGTGGTTGTCCCCAGAAGTGTTGCGCAAACCCTCTAAATAGTTCTTGATTTGTTCTCAGTCTTGTGATTGTTTAATCGCAGGAGGGTATAATGGCGGCGAGCATATTCACAGTTGCATTTGAAGGCGCAGAGGCGCGGCGCGTTGATGTGCAGGTGCAAATCCTGGGCGGGAGTAAACATATACTCTCTATCGTGGGGCTTGCCGATAAAGCGGTGGCAGAATCGCGCGAACGCGTGCGCTCTGCCTTTGCGGCGATTGGTTTGCAAATGCCGTTTAAACGCATTGTCGTGAATCTTGCGCCCGCCGATATTCCTAAAGAGGGTGCGCATTATGACTTGCCGATTGCGCTTGGCATTATGTCGGCTATGGGCGCATTGCCGTCTGATGCCCTCAGAGATTTTATGGCTATGGGTGAACTATCCCTCGACGGGACCATTGCGCCTGTGCCTGGGGCTTTGCCGGCTGCGGTTTGCGCGAACTCTCTTGGACTAGGTCTGATTTGCCCTGAGCCCAATGGGGCAGAGGCGGCGTGGGCAGGGGATTTGTCTCTGCTCGCGCCGCAAAATCTGGTGCAACTCATCAATCATTTTAAGGGCAATCAAATTCTCTCGCGACCTGTCGCAGGGCAAATGCTCACAGAGCGTTCCCCTCTTGATATGCGCGATGTGCGCGGCCAAGAAACCGCCAAACGCGCGCTCGAAGTGACTGCCGCGGGAGGTCACAATCTGCTGATGGTCGGCCCGCCTGGATCTGGGAAATCTATGCTCGCCGCGCGCCTCCCTGGCTTATTGCCGCCACTGTCAGCCAAAGAACTTTTGGATGTCTCTATGGTGCATTCTGTGGCGGGACTTTTGGAAAAAGGGACATTGTCACGGGCGCGCCCTTTCAGATCGCCTCATCACAGTGCCTCTATGGCGGCCATGGTTGGCGGCGGCGTGAAAGCTAAACCTGGTGAGGCTTCACTCGCGCATCGCGGCGTCCTATTTCTAGATGAATTGCCGGAGTTCACGCCGCAAGTGCTTGATAGTCTGCGACAACCTTTGGAAGAGGGCGAAATTTCTGTCGCGCGCGTCAACGCTCATGTAAAATACCCTGCGCGTTTTCAACTTGTCGCGGCGATGAACCCGTGCCGTTGCGGGACAGGCGGGGCAGATGGTGTGTCTTGCCCGCGCGGAGACCGCTGCGCGCGCGATTACCAAGCCCGTGTCTCTGGCCCCTTTATGGACCGTATTGATATTCAAATTGATGTCCCCGCTGTGACGCCTGCGGATTTAGCTTTGCCGCCCTCCCAAGAAGGCACAGAAGAAATCGCGGCCCGCGTTGCGCGCGCCCGAGAGGTGCAAATGCAGCGAAACGGCGGCGTGACCAATGCGGAGTTGCGCACAGATCAGCTTGACCATGTGGCGGAGCCTGACGCGGATGGTCGCCGCCTTCTGACACAGGCGGCTGAGACGTTAGGCTTAACCGCACGCGGCTATCATCGTGTGTTGCGTGTGGCGCGTACGCTCGCCGATCTCGCAGGAAGTGAGCAAATACATCGCCTACATATCGCTGAAAGCCTGTCGCACCGTCGGGCACGAAAAGGCCTTACCCAACAGAGAGGCGCACCCTTAGGGCAAAATACCTCCAAGCCTAGGTCTGCTCATCCTCAAACGCGTTTCGGACAGTTTTAGCTATTTTAGAGCCCTAAAAGATGACTTTAGCGTGTAAAAAGCTGAATTTCATGAAATTAACTGCTCAAATCGTTCATTTGGTAAGACAATTTTTAGATTAAAATCCCATCATCGCCATTCATTATGTATTTCTGCGACGCGCAGATGGGGGATGACATGTCTTCAGACGAAATTTTTGCAGCCCAAATGTGGCCTTGGCCAGACCCAATGCTCAAACGTGACTCGCAAGGTCAAATTCTGTTTGTAAATGCCGCTTTTTTGCGCATCTATGGAGGCCAAGTCCAAGACTGGCACGGCAATAGTGTCGCGGGCTGGCCACGTCCTGCGGGTGGAGCCACACCCAATCGGTTTGAAACACGCCTCCCATCTTCAGAAGGTGAGAGTGTTTATGACTGGGTCGAATATACATTGGCCGATGGCGGCACGTTGGGTATTGCACGTGACGTAACAGAGCTTTTGCCGACGCCTGAACCTGATCCTGCGCAGTCAATGCCAGATTATGCAGCTCAAACACAAGCAGCGTCATACGCTCAACCACCTCTTCAAGAAACTTATGCACAGGCGGCACCTCCACACAATCCTGCACCGGATGAAGCGCCCGCATATGTGTCCGAGCCTGCCCACGCGCAAGCTCAAACAACAGTGGAGCATGTCCCTGTCGAGCAAGATGTCCCAGCGCAAGCGACCGTGCCTCCTACATTTGAGGTGCCGACATTTGAGGCGGACGCAGTCGAAATACCAACGGTCGACATTCCAAAATTTGAAACGCCAAGCTATGAGGCGCCCGACTACGCAGCCGCAGAAACACAGCTAGCTACAGAGACAGATTCTTCTGAGCCTGCATTGGTCACGCCAGAGAAAGTGCTCGCCACGCCTGCAACGCCTTTGCAGCCGACGGACCGTGACTTTGAACGCCGCGCTTTGCCGATTGAAAATGAAGACTCAGTTTTGGGCACAAATTGGCGCGATGCCGTGATTGCTAAAGCCGTAGGGAATGCTCTGCCAACGACTGAGGACGCTGCTCCAGAAGAAGAGGCTCCCGCGCCTGTTTTGACGCAAAAATCCGAAGGTCCGCTGCGTATTCTCCTCGCTGAAGATAATGCGATTAATGCACTTCTGACTCGTACACTACTAGAGGCCGACGGATGTGATGTTGATGTTGTCGAGGACGGCGCGCTCGCGGTGGAAGCGATGAAAAACCAATCTTATGATATGATTTTCATGGATATGCGCATGCCAAATATGGACGGCTTAGAGTCGACACGTAAAATTCGCGCGCTTCCAAATGTGCCAAAGTCTTTGCCGATTGTTGCGCTAACGGCCAATGCTTTTGATGATGACCGCAATGCCTGTTTTGACAGCGGCATGAACGACTTCATGACAAAGCCCGTATCTGCCGAAGAGCTTGCTGACATGGTCAATCAATGGGCCCGCAAAGGCCAAGAAGAGGCGGCGTAATCGCCAAAGGCTTTAGCCGCAAAACGGTTCGACTTTCGACCAAATCATGCCATATCTAGCCGTCACAAAGGCTTGATATGCATCCGACTTTACAAAAATTAGACGAGGTTTTCTTCGTCTCAAAAATCCTAACACAGCGCAAAATGGCAGCCATGCTCGCGCTTGGATTTAGTGCGGGCTTGCCGATTATGTTGGTGTTCAAAACGCTTTCATTCTGGTTGAGAGATGCAGGCGTAAGCCGAAGCGCCATTGGTTTTTTCGTATGGGCAGGCTTTGCATATTCACTAAAATTTTTATGGGCCCCTTTAACAGACCGCGTGCGCATACCCATTCTCGCAGGACTGATTGGAAACAGATTAGCTTGGACGGCGCTTGCCATTTGTGGAACATTTTTGGGTATGGTTCTGATGGGGTTTCAAGACCCCAGTCAGAACTTAGCGGGCGTGGCTTATTGCGCCGTGACTATAGCGTTTTTTTCAGCGACCTTAGATATTTGCGTAGACGCGTGGCGAATTGATGTCAGCCACGATGAAGAACAGGCTATGATGGCGGCGACCTATCAACTTGGATACCGCTTTGGTATGATCATGGCGGTTTCTGGCGTCATGGGCATTGCAGGCATGACCAGTATGAATGTGGGCTATTGGTCGGTTGCTGTTATTGCTCTTATCGGCGCAACCACACCCTTTTGGGCTACTCCACCGCCAGTCCCAACAGCGCGCGATAAAAGACCAACGAATTGGTGGGTTATTGGGACTAGCCTAATCGCAATAGCCATTCTCGTATTACAGCTTCAAAAGGGTGCCGTTTTGCGAAATTGGCTAGGTTCAGTCGGTGAGGCTTTTATGGTGCTCTCTCCTATTTTTAAAGTGCTTGTACCGCTATCAATGGGACTTACAGTTATTCTCATTCCATTTGTGTTCGCAATCTGGCTTTTGACAGTTGGACGCAAAACGCTCCGCCGCGATACGCTCTACGATGTTCCAATTGTCGGAGATTTTGCGGACCTGGTCAGACGTTTTGGGTGGGTTGTTATACTCATTCTTATCATTGTGCTCACATATCGTATTTCGGATTATACAATGGGCGTAATGGCTATGCCGCTTTACAATGACCTCGGATATTCAGAAGGCACAATCGGGTTTATCACGGGGATTTACGGGATAACCATGCTAATGGTGGGGGCCTTTGTCATGGCGTGGTCAGCCATGAAATACGGCCTGCCCAAAACTTTGATTGTGGGCGCTATACTGACCATAATAACCAATCTTGCCTATGCTTGGCTCGCCACAGTCTCAGAACCGCGCGCCATTTATCTGCTCGTGACAATAGGTGCCGATAACATCGCGGCGGGCTTTGCAGGTACGGCGATTATTGCTTTCATGTCCACACTCACAGACCGTAATTTCACCGCCACGCAATATGCATTATTTAGCTCGCTTGTGGCGTTTAGCGGTAAATTCCTTGCAGGGTTTTCGGGGGTGCTGGCTGATAAAATTGATTATCAAAACTTCTTTATTGTGACCGCCTTTTTTGGACTACCTGCGCTTATTTGCGTGATTATTGCTTGGAAGATTGGCTTTGTTGCGGACGGTAAAGTGAAAGCTGATAGCCAAGACTAGACTCGCCGTGCGTGCGGGCCTATCTCTCGCCCATGAGCCGATATTCTGAATCCGCCGCCCTCGCGGTCTTTGCCAAAATTACCCATCCCAGAAGTGGGCGCGACATTGTCTCGGCGGGATTGCTCGGCGATCTCAGTTTTAATAACGGGCTCGCCCGCGCGATTTTACTCATCGACCCAAGCCGCCCGCAAGATTTTGAGCCCGCGCGCCAAGCCATGGAAACGGCATTGCTCGCCTTTGATGACGTCACCAAAGCCAGCGTGTTGATGACCGCGCATAAAGCAGCACCTGCCGTGAAAGCCCCCACGCCAAAACGACAAGGCAATCCCCACAAGGCCCGCCGCCCCGAAGGCTATCAAGGCGACGCTAAAATTAAGCGCATTATCGCGGTCAGCTCGGCCAAGGGCGGGGTCGGGAAATCGACAGTGTCCGTGAACCTCGCCGTGGCCTTGTCAAAACTAGGGATGAAAGTGGGGCTTCTGGACGCTGATATTCACGGGCCGAGTGCGCCGATACTTCTGGGTCATACAGGCGTGACGGCGGATACGCACCGTGTGGACGAACAGGGCGAAAAAACAGAAGATAAAACGGGCCGCATGGTCATCACGCCGATGTCACTTCACGGCATTACCGCCATGTCGATTGGCTGGCTGACCAAAGATGACGGCCCTGTGGTCTGGCGCGGGCCGATGGTGCAGGGCGCGATATCCAAAATGTTATGGGACGTAGATTGGGGCGCGCTTGACGTGCTGCTGATTGATATGCCGCCTGGTACAGGTGATGCGCAGTTGGGTCTGGCCCAAGACATCAAACCGCATAGCGCCATCATCGTCTCCACCCCCCAAGACCTCGCGCTTGCCGATGCGCGCAAAGGCGTGGCTATGTTTGAAAAAGTCGACATCCCCATCGCAGGCCTGATTGAAAATATGAGCGTGTTTACCTGCAGCGAATGCGGTACCGCGCATCACATTTTCGGCCATGGCGGCGCGAAGCATGAGTCGGAAAAACTCGGCGTGCCTTTTCTTGGCGAAGCACCGTTGACTGTGACGATAAGGAAGTCAGGCGATGCGGGCGTACCGATTGCCGCAGGTGAGGGAACTGAGGCGCAGATGTTTGCGGAAATTGCGGAGAAGATTAAGGCGAGTATAACTGAGAAATAAATTAGTCAAGCTATCAAAAAGTGCAGTAAAACTTAAATTGACATTGCTACATCAAAAGCTGTTGCTCTTTTACGTTTGACGCGCATTATTTTTTTTATCAACAAATTCTCATTCCCAATTCCGCAATTATTATTCTTAGCAAAACTTAGAGTGACCTTGAAGTCTCCATCCCCTAATCCTGGACCATTAGTGCCTTTAAATACGGAACCGTTGTGCTTATTTTGAAAGAAGTCTTCGGGTGAAATAGTTCCTTGCAATGATGAAGTTGAAAAAAGCAATTCGTTATCTTCATACCTTTTTAGTTCCCAGTCGAACTCATCTAAGTTACAGTTTTGAAATTCCTCGGGAGATGGGGTTACATTAATTCTGAAAAAATGTGTTGGTTTACTACTATAGGCGGGGTTGCCGTTTACCAAGTAAAATTCTACTTCTACTTTGTTAAAGTTAACGTACTCAGTTTTGTAGCTGAAATAAATTTCAGGCCCTACAGGGCGGAAGAAAATTGCATATACTGTGAATAGTATCAGGGCTAAAATACATCCTACAACTATGTTAAACCGCATTCCTTACTCCCTACCCCTTCTTAGACACACTCCACTTAAGCCAAATCAAAAACACCTTTGGGCCTTCGACGAGGTAGCGTTTCCAAAGGCGGCCGGGTTCGCTTGCGAGGCGGAAGAGCCATTCGAGGCGGGCGTTTTGCATCCATTTGGGCGCGCGTTTAATGCGGCCTGTCAGGAATTCGAGGGACGCGCCGACGCATAATCCAAGGCCGACACAATCGCCGCGCTCAAGCGCCGCCTTGGCGACCATTTCTTGTTGCGGGCTACCGACACAGATGAAGGTATAGCGCGCGGGATGGTCTGCGATAAATTGCGCTGTCTCGGTAATGGCTTCGGGTTTTTTGCGCATACCCATAGGCGGCTCGTGATGATTTATATTGGTCAGGCCGTAGCGGGCTTTGAGGCCCTCAATAATCTCAGTATCTGCGCCTATGACGTTCACAGGCTCATCCGCGTCAATGACGTTGTCAAAAAGTTGTGCGGTGAGGTCAGAGCCTGGCACGGCCTTAAGAGGCAGGCCTGAGAAATTGGCGAGCAGTTCTAAAATGCGTGAATCGCAAACTGAAATCCATGCGGCGTCATAGAGCGGTTTAAAAACCTCAGGTTCTTTCGAGAGGCGGACAATGTGGTCGACATTTGGCGTCACGATATAACGAAAGCCATGTTCTGCGCTCATCCATTTGCAGCGCGTGAGCGTCTGCATAGGCGTGAGGGGATCAAACGTCGTGCCAACAAAGTCATAGCTGCGCGGATTTACGCGCCAATCAAGCTGCCCTTGGCGCGGTTCGGCGCGGCGGTCCATGCCGCGCGGTTGCGGCGGTAAAATCTTCTTAGTCGCAGTCATTTTATAACCCACATTCCCATTTTTAGGGATAAGTAGCAGGTCTAGGTTATTTTTCGGTTTACGCGCGCGACATTAAATGACGGAGAGCAGTGCCTCAGCAAAACGCGGAATATTGGTCGTGTTCGTGCCCGCAATATTTACGCGGCCCGAGTCTGTGAGGTAAATCGAGTGCTTTTCACGTAAGGCGACAGCTTGTGCTTTGGATAGCGGCAGGGTCGAGAACATACCGTTTTGATTTTTGACGGCCGCTGACATCACTTCGCCGCCTTGGACATTAAGCGCGTCAGAGAGCTGCGCGCGTAAGGACCGCATACGCTCACGCATCTCGTCAAGCTCTGCTGTCCATTCGGCGCGAAGCTGTGGGTCATCCAAAATGCGCGCGACCAAAGCTGCGCCGTGATCGGGCGGCATGGAGATAATTTTACGTTGGATGGCGCCAAACTGGCTTTGGGCGTTAATGGCACTATCGATGTCTTTGGTCAGTACAGCGACAAGGCCGACGCGTTCGCGGTAAAGCGCGAAATTCTTTGAGCAACTCGCCGCGAGGACAAGCTCGTCTTGGGTTTGGACCATCTTGCGCAAACCATAAGTGTCATCGTCCATGCTGCGGCCCAGCCCGAAATAGGCAAGATCGACAAAGGGGATAAGTTTGTGTTCAGTCAGAAATTCTGAGAGCTGATCCCATTCAGCGTGGCTCAGATCTGCGCCTGTTGGATTGTGACAGCAGCCGTGCAGCAGAACGATATCGCCTGGCTTTGCGCCGTCTTTGATCGCGGCGAGCATATCCTCAAAATCAACACCAAGTGTTTCGCGGTTGTAGTAAGGGTAGGTCTTAATTTTGAGGCCTGCCGAACTGATAAGCGGGATGTGGTTCGCCCATGTCGGGGTCGAGACCCAGACGCTCGCCTCCGGATTGGCTGAATAAATAAGCTCTGCGCCAAGGCGAAGCGCACCACTGCCACCTGCCGCTTGCGAACTTGCGAGACGGGGATCATATTGTTCCAAAAGGTCTTTGCCTAGAATAAGCTCAAGCATGGTGCGTCTGAAATCGGCATTGCCAACTGTGCTGACATAAGTTTTGCTTTGCTCTTCTTGCCACCAGAGCTGCTCCGCTTTTTTCACCGCGCGCATGATAGGGGTTGCGCCGTCTTCTGTTTTATAGACACCCACGCCGAGGTCGATTTTATCGGGATTTGTATCGGCTTTGCACATCGCCATAAGGTGCATAATGGCGTCAGGGGCTTTGGCGGTCAGGGCATCAAACATGGGTCGCTCGCAGTCGGTTTGCAGTCAATATAAAGCTGACTGTTAGCCTAGCAGACCTGTAAGTTCAACGCAGGATTATAGGGCGGGTGCGTTTATTCCGCAGGTCGCATGTCTGAGGCTGGCGACTCGCGAATAAGGGGCCACAGAAGCTGTTCACCGACAGAGGTTTCAGGCAAGTTTTCAACACCAAATTCTTTTGGATACTCACGCGTGATTTTAGCCGTCCCGAACAACACGTCCCAGAAAAAGAGAAGATTACCGTAATTCCCTTTGTAATTTGTGATGCCATCAGAGGCGTGTTTGCCGTGATGGGCGGCATGTGTCGCGGGTGTGCTGATGGCGCGCTCCACCACCCACATGATGGGCGAAAGCCATTTGATTTTGTAGAGCGGTTTATCCCACGCAATATCGCAATGTGCGCCGAATATCACCGTCATTTTAATGACGAGATAAACGGCGTACACCCATCCTCCCCCAAGGTAGATGAGAATGCCAGCAAACCAAAGGCTCGGCATGAGGTAGTAATAAAAGATGTTATTGCGGTAGACGATACGGATCGACATATATTCTGCATTGTGGTGCGGGCGGTGGAGCTTATATAGCCACGGCGTACTGTGGGTGATGCGGTGCCACCAATATTGCGTCATATCCTCAAAAATCAGGAAGAGTGCAAAGACGGCGAGAAACGGCCAACTCTCGAGCATGCCTGCCGCATTGGGAAACAGAAATGACGCCAGAAGCGGGCTGAAAAACAGAACAATCAGCGGCTGCGTCACGAGCACAATCATGGCAGAACCAATCAGTTCGACCCAGCCGTCGCCTTTAACTTGGTTTTTCTTTTGAAAGAATTTTGTGAAGATGATTTCCGCCACGATAAAGGCGATAAAAATCAACAAGACGGCTAAGACTTCGGGTTTCATAGGGCTCACACTTGATTGGTGTTTGGAAACGCTTACCAAGTGAGCGACAGTAAGACTGTCAGTTAAATGACAATGTATGTGATAGGCTTAACTTAGCTATCTTTTTTCAAATCTTGCGCGATATGTGGATTTTGCAAGAGCTTTTGCATATCCTGCGCCGTCTCAAAACTTTCATCAACGACAAATTTGAGCGCAGGTGTCGACTTCATTTCCATCTCTTTGCCAAGACGACCCCGCAGAAACTTGCTCGCGCGGTTGAGCGCCGCAATAAGCTTTTCATCGTCCCCGCCGCCAAGGGGCGCTGCGTAAATAATGGCATGTTTTAAATCCGGGCTCACGCGGACTTCGGAAATCGTGACAGATTTGCCCTGCAAATCCGTATCGCGGAAATGTTCTTTCGCGATTATTTCGGCCAGCATACGGCGAATAAGTTCACCCGCTTTAAGCATGCGCTGGGACGGGGCTTTATGTTTTGACATGGGCAACCTTTCTATAGTCCCAAATAAAAAACGCGGCAGACGAGGAAACGTAGCCGCGTTTTTTTTAAATTTAATTGCGCGGGTTAATCAAGTTTGCGTTCAATCATTTCAACTGTGAAACACTCGATCTGATCGCCCTTGCGCAGGTCGTGATAGTTTTCAAAGGCCATACCACATTCCATGCCCGCTTGGACTTTTTCAACTTCGTCTTTAAAGCGTTTCAGCGTGCTGAGCATGCCTTCATGGATAACGACACCTTCACGCAAAAGACGTACGCCCGAACCGCGTTCAACGCGTCCCTCTGTAATCTTACAACCCGCAATATTGCCAAGTTTGGAAATATCAAAGACCTGTAAAATTTCGGCGTAACCGATGAATGTCTCGCGGCGTTCTGGCGCGAGCATGCCTGAGAGTACACCTTTGACATCATCAATTAGCGCGTAAATCACAGAGTAATAACGGATTTCCACGCCTTCGCGTTCAGCCATGTCTTTGGCTTGGCGGTTTGGACGCACATTAAAGGCGAGGATAGGGGCGTTGGACGCAAGCGCGAGCTGCACATCAGACTCGGAAATTTGACCTACGCCGCTATGAATGACGCGACACTTCACCTCGTCATTACCCGCTGACTCAACGGCCGTCTTAATCGCTTCGACAGAGCCTTGAACACCCGCTTTAACAACGACGACCATTTCAGACACAGATTTATCAGACAGCTTAGCCATCATGGCTTCCATAGAGGCCATAGCACTTGGTGCGACGTTTTGAGCCTTTTTGATTTCACGCTCGCGGTATTCTGTAATCTCGCGCGCTTTTTGTTCTGTATCGACAACCGCGAACGGCTCTCCTGGGGTCGGGGCACCGTTAAAGCCCATAACTTCGACAGCCATAGAGGGGGTCGAGGCTTTAATCTTTCCGCCGCGCTCATCGGTCATGGCTTTCACCTTGCCCCAATATTGACCGGCGACAATGATATCTCCTCGTTTAAGCGAACCACGTTTAATCAAGATAGTCGCAACAGCGCCGCGGCCCTTCTCAATCTTACTCTCAATCACAACACCGTCGGCATTGCGGTTGGGATTGGCTTTGAGCTCCATAAGCTCGGCTTGGTTTGAAATCGCCTCAACCAGGTCATCAAGCCCTGTTTTCTCTTTGGCAGAGACGTGGATAGACTGCGTTTCGCCTGACATCGATTCGGTGATGACTTCATGTTGCAGAAGGTCTGTCTCAACTTTCAGCGCGTTGGCGTCATATGTGTCCATCTTATTGACGGCGACAATAATCGGCGTGCCTGCGGCGCGCGCATATTTAATCGACTCAATCGTTTGTGGTTTCACACCGTCATCGGCGGCCACGACAAGCACGACAATATCGACCGCTTCTGCGCCGCGTGTGCGCATCTCGGCAAAGGCCGCGTGACCTGGTGTATCAAGCACGGTGATTTTCGCGCCTGTTTTAAGCTTAAGCTGATAAGCGCCAATATGTTGGGTAATGCCGCCCGCTTCTTCAGACGCGACATCCGTCGTGCGGAGCGCATCAAGAAGCGAGGTCTTACCGTGATCAACATGACCCATGACCGCAATAACGGGCGGACGCGGTTTTTGATTGGCTTCGTCTTCAACGTCATCATCTTTGATGAAGTCAAATTCCACATCTGCTTCGGACACGCGTTTGACTGTGTGACCAAATTCTTCGGCAATTAACTGCGCTGTGTCTGTATCAAGCACATCATTAATCTTAAGCATTTCGCCCTGTTTCATGAGGTATTTCACAACATCAGAGGCGCGCTCCGCCATACGGTTGGCAAGCTCACCGACTGTAATGGCTTCAGGGATTGTGACCTCGCGGGAGATTTTACCTGAATCCGTTTGTCCGCCGCGCTGACGTTCTTTTTCACGTTCACGTGCGCGCCGCACAGATGCGAGCGAGCGTTGACGCTCTTCATTTCCAGCGAGGGCAGAGACAATCGTCAGCTTACCACGCCGACGTGAGTTGTCCCCGCCGCGCGTATTGCGAGATGACTTTGTCGGACCACCGCCACGTGATTTTTTGATACGACCACCCGCTTTTTCAAGCTCGGTTTTTTCTTTGGCGGCTTTTTCTTCGCGTTCTTTGTCAATGGCGCGTTCAGGCTGTGGCTTGCGCGCTTCGAGTTTTTCTTCGGCTTGGCGTTCCGCTTCTTCGGCCTCTAGGCGGCGAAGCTCAGCTTCTTCTTCAGCGATTTTTTTCTGGCGCAGAAGTTCTTTTTCTTCTTCCATGCGGCGACGACGCTCGGCCTCTTCGGCTTTGCGCATTTCTTCGCGTTCGCTTTGCTGTTTAACAGAGGACTGAATAGCTTTTTGACGTTTAAGGTATTCAGCCTTTGACAGGCCGAGCGCTTTGGCCGCTTCTGCGACTTCGTCAATCTCGACTTTTGGCGCTGTCGGCTTTGGCCCAGGTGTTGGCTTAGCAGGCGGCGTGCTGCCTTTTACAGGCGCAGGCTTAATTAGCGGCTTGGCCGTTGGCGCGCCGACAACACGGCGCTTTTTGGTCTCGACCACCACTTGCTTAGAGCGGCCACCAGAGAAGTTTTGACGCACTGTGCCCGCCCCTTTACCAAGGGTGAGCGGTTTGCGTTTTGGTTTATCGTTATTATCGGTCATTTATGTTCGTCCATGCGGCGGGTCATAAGTCCGCCTTTTCTTTATGCATTATGCGCCCAAAAGCGGGCTTTTGCAAAGTCGCCGTAACCTAGCGCCCTTGCGAGAGTTTTCAACAGTCAATCCCAGAGGTTAGCAGGATTCTTCTTATTATCATCTGGAGCACTTCATGGCCGTTCATGCTCCTCTTTTGTTGAAACTTGCGCCTGTTTTAAGGCTTTGGTTTCGTGTTTAAAATCATCCCACTCTGTGGGGATAAGCTCTACAAATCCACTGTAACGCACTGCGTCACGTCCAAAGGCTTTGGCAAGCTTGCCCGGCGGTAGCGCGATATGCACCACTGTATCACGGCCCAAGGCGCTGGCGAGTTCTGCGCCGCTAAAACATCCCATGACCTTTGGCACAGCTTGGCCAAGCTCTAGCGCGACAGCTTTTGACAGCGTACGAATTTTCCCGCGCCCATCAGATGCGCCTTCACGCGCTTCAACCCGCCAAGCGATTTTACCGCTCCCTGCGGCTGCCTTCACTTGGTCATAGCCAATAGCAATATGCCCAGATTTGCGTGCCATGGTCAAAAGGCCTAGGAGGCGGCGCGCGAGTAGTTGCGCAACGAGTTCTATAAGATCGTCGCTGACGTTGACTTTAGATTTAAATCCGCGCGCAAAGCCGCGTGTTTTAATCGCCTGCTCTAGAACCGAGCGTTCTGCACTGACCCAGACGCCGCGTCCGGGTAGTTTACCCATTATATCTGGCGTGACCTCACCATCGGGCGCGACCACAAAGCGTATCATGTGTGCGATGTCTTTTACCTCGCCCGAGGCCACGCATTTACGTTCGCGGCCTTTATGACCCCGTTTGTCAGGGCCGTAATCATACCCGTCTTGTCCGCCCCCAAAATCATCAGGGGCGGCGAGGGTGTTTTCAGATGTCGGGGCGGTGGAAGACGCGCTCAACGGGACAGTGTATCCCCGATTAAGAGAATACATCCTCCGCTGTGAGAACAGTTTCGCCTTCAGCCTCAGTCTCGACGGCGGCGTCTGCTTCGGCTTGCGCTTCTTCTTCGGCTTCGGCCATCATCGCATCAAGCGCGGCTTGCTCAATCCAGCCGGCTTTTACGCGCGCCTGCATGATAAGCATTGTTGCTTCTTCTTCTGAGAGTTTGAAACTCTCAAGCACGCCTTCTTCGTGAACTTTCTCACCGTTTTTATACTCAGTGTAACCGCGCACATCATCAGGCACGAGGCCCGCAACGTCTTCAACCGTGAGGATTTCGTTCTTACCAAAGGCGACCGCCATTGGTAGTGTGACGCCCTCAATCTCAAGCACGCCGTCTTCAACACCAGCGGCCTTGCGCTCTGCGTCTTGCTCTTCGGCGACTTTTTGCAAGTACTCACGTGCACGCGCCTGAAGTTCTTCGGCTGTTTCCTCATCAAAGCCTTCGATAGAGGACAGCTCAGCCAGTTCGACATAGCCGACTTCTTCCATATTCTGGAAGCCTTCAGAAACGAGAAGTTGGGCAATCATTTCGTCCACATCAAGACCATTCATAAACAGCTCAGAGCGTTCTGCGAATTCTTTCTGGCGACGCTCAGATTCTTGCTCTTCGGTCATGATGTCAATTGACCAGCCAGAGAGTTGTGAGGCGAGGCGCACATTTTGACCACGGCGACCAATGGCGAGCGAGAGCTGCTCATCAGGGACAACCACGTCAATGCGGTTCTCATCTTGATCAAGCACGACTTTCGTCACCTCTGCTGGCTGAAGCGCATTGACGATAAAGCTCGCGGCATCTTCGGTCCACGGGATGATATCAATGCGCTCACCTTGTAGCTCATTGACGACTGCTTGAACGCGCGAGCCGCGCATACCGACACAGGCACCGACAGGATCAATGGAGCCGTCATTTGAATACACGGCGATTTTGGCACGCGACCCTGGGTCACGGGCGACCGCCACGATTTGGATAATACCTTCGTACACTTCTGGCACTTCTTGGCTAAAGAGCGCGGCCATAAATTCTGGCGCAGAGCGTGAGAGAAAGATTTGGCTGCCGCGCGGTTCCTCGCGCACGTCAAGAATATAGGCGCGCAGGCGATCACCGTTTTTCACATTTTCACGTGGCAAGGTTTGGTCGCGGCGGATAACGCCTTCGGCACGACCTAAGTCCATAATGATGTGACCATATTCGACGCGTTTGACGATACCGTTGATGATTTCGCCGACACGGTCTTTATATTCAAGATATTGTTTGGCCCGCTCAGCTTCACGAATTTTGCCCATGATAATCTGCTTAGACATTTGCGCTTGGACACGCCCAAATTCGAGCGGCGGAAGCGGCGTTGAAATCTCATAGCCAATTTCAGCTTCAGGATGGTCAAGCTTGGCTGTTGCGAGGTTGGTTTGCGTGGCGTCATTTTCAAGCTCGTCATCTTCGACAACCGTTACAACACGCCGCAGACTTTGCTCACCTGTTGCAGGATCAAGCTTTGCACGAATATCAAGCTCCGCGCCGTAACGCATGCGCGCCGCTTTTTGGATCGCTTCTTCAATCGCGCCGAGCACAATGGCTTTGTCGATATTTTTTTCTTGCGCGACGGCGCCTGCGATTTGCAGCAGCTCTAATTTATTTGCACTAATGCCGGCCATGGGAGTCTCCTAATTGTCCGAATTATCTGTATCATTTGCGGCCGTCTCGGCTTCGAGCGCGGCTTTAGCCTTTTGACCCTCTTCGATAAGGGCATCTGTGATGAGAAGTTTAGCTTCTGAAATCCACTCAAATGGAATTTGCGCGGTCTCTTTCTCATTATCAAGATCAATGTCAATGTTCTCGCCGTCTATACCTGCCAGCACGCCGCGAAAGCGCTTGCGACCTTCGACCAAGCGGTCAAGCTCAAGACGGGCGAGATAGCCCTCATATGTCTCAAAATCTTCTAGACTTGTGAGCGGTCGTTCAAGCCCGGGCGAGCTAACCTCAAGCACATAGGCATCACGAATAGGGTCTTCAACCTCAAGGGCTGCACTGGCCGCGCGTGAGAGCGCCTCACAATCACTGACATTCATCTGCCCGTCTGATTTGCGTTCCGCCATAATTTGCAGCGTTGGGCGACGGCCCGCCATAACGCGCAGGCGCACAATACGCAGGCCAAGGTCAGCGGCAATGGGATCGACTATGTCAAGGACGCGGGCGTCCAAGTCTGTTTTCGTTTTCATAACTCTTTATCCGTTTCACCATTTCTTAAGGCATTAAAAAAGCGGCTCCGGTGAGGGAGCCGCCGTCTTGCATCCTGTGCAAAAGGCGATTTACGAAATGGATATAGGGGGTAAAGTGGAGTTTGGCAAGAGGAGTCTTGTAGTACGTGTTTGCTGCCCTTGACGGTGTCACTTCGTGACGCCTTACTTACTTTCTGACACCAAACCTAAAGAAATGCCCCGTCCGCCCCTCACGCAGGGCTTTGGCGAGATAGCGCGTCTCGGGCCAATCTTCACCGCGCACACGCCAATCACTTTGGCTCTTGGGTGACCATGTAAAACCACCATGAGCGTGAACGCGTGTCAACGTCCAATCGACATAGTGGATTATATCGCTACCAAAGCGAAACTCTGCTCCGTCTTTAAGGACGCGGTGGATCTCTGATAGGAACGCCTGATTAATTAGGCGGCGTTTGTGATGTTTGGATTTCGGCCAGGGGTCGGGGAAGAGGACAAAAATCTTATCAAGGCTGTCGTCGGGCAGGGCTTCCAGCACATCGCGCGCATCGCCGTGCTGTAGACGCACATTCTTAAGGGCGTTATCACGCACGCCCGTCAACGCTTTCACTACGCCTGGTTCAAATGGCTCAGCGCCTAAAACCGCAATGTGAGGATTGTTCTTTGCCTGCCAAATGAGGTGCTCTGCCCCGCCAAAGCCAATCTCAAACCAGACCTCATCAAAGGCGTCTAGCCCCTTAAGCGGGTCGCCTATAGCTGAGCAGTTTATTTGAATTTTCGGATAGAGCGTTTCGTAAAGTTCAGATTGCGCAGGCGAAAGCGGGCGTCCTTTGGCGCGGCCAAACGTCCGAAACTTGTCAGGATTATTATCCTTCAAATAGCGAGAAGACGAGTTTTTCATATCGCTGCCTCCTAGCGAAGGTCGCGAGATTTTAAAAGTCTAAAGTGAGCTGAGGCCGTGGCCCCAGAGCTTACTCTTCTTCTGAATCTTTAGCGAGAGAGCGTGCAAGTTCCAAGATTTGGCGGCGGACCGCTTTATTCTTAATCTTAGAAACAGCTGTCGCGAGTGCTACACCGTCTGAGCTTTTGATAAAGTCATAGACGATAGGCGTCTGATCACCTTCGGCAAATTCAGGTGCATCATATTTATGCTCACCTGTCAGGCCGTCAAAAAAGAAGTTCACAGGAACAGTGAGGACCTCTGCCATCCGCCATAGCCGACTTGCGCCGACACGATTTGTCCCGCGCTCATATTTTTGGACTTGTTGGAAAGTGACACCTAACTCTTCACCGAGTTTTTCTTGGCTCATTTTTAGTACTTGGCGTCGTACGCGAATACGGCTGCCTACATGCGTATCGACCGGATTGGCTGATCTTGGTCCATCTTTAGTGGCCATCATTTTTCATCCTCAGTTGTTTTGGCTTCAAGGTGCCCCCACCTATCAACTTCGATTTTCATCCAAACTCATCAGGCCCCACGCCTTTGAGTCTCTCGAACGTGATACAGTAAACAGCTTGCCAGATTTATCAAGAACAGAAGCCAAATTTGATTAATAGAAAATAAAGGTCTCGCGATAGATTTTGGCAATTTCGTATCTAAGGCTGCAGTCGCTTCTGGACCAACCCGTGTGTACCATCGTCCATAGGGGTCAATCACGCCTGAAATGCCGTTACCTGCCGCGCGCACAATTGGCAAACCTTCTTCAATCGCGCGGTAAGCGGCTTGATTTGCATGTTGGCGTGGGCCTGTGCTTTTGCCGTACCAGCCATCATTGGATTGATTTAATATCCATTCCGCTGATGGCGCGTTTTTAGGGTGCGGCGTCATAGCGGGAAAAATAATCTCGTAACAAATCTGTGGGCTGAGCTTGGGAAGGCCAGGAAAAATAGCGAGCTCTTTGACTGGGGCTGGCGTGACAAAGGAAGAGGCTGTACTCATTGGGGTAAGGCCAAAGCGTTCTAAAAATCGTCCTGCTGGCAAGCCTTCACCAAATGGCACTAACTTCATCTTGTCATTAATTGTGCTAATGGCCGCCGACCCGTCGGCGTCAAATGTAATCGCAGCAGAGCTGTTATAATAATAAGACACGGGCGTACCGTCTGAGGCAGGGCGGATCTCTTCGCGCAAGCTACTCGGCAGCCAGACGGGCGGCGTGTCATCAAAGCTAAGAAATAAATCGCTGACGGCGCGCATCAAATTTTCATTCTCAAGCGCGAGGCCACCTAGCGCCCCTTCGGGCCAGATGACGTGGCTAATATCTTCAAGACCTTCGCTTGCCGTCTGGGTCAAATAATCATTTGTAATGCCAATAGAGCCCAGCCTGTCGAGGTTATCTTTTTGATCAAACGGTGTCTGCACGATGCGAAGCTTGACGCCGTTATGAAATTCGAGCGGTGGCGCGGCTTGCAGGCGCAAAAACCCAAAGCCGTAAAGCCCGCCTAAAATGAGTAAAAACATAATCCCTGACTTGCGCGGTAAATTGAGGTCATGTGTTCTCGCAGATAAGCAATGCCCTAAAGCCCCTGCGATAAGTAATGTCAAAAAAGTCAGTCCGTAAATCCCGATCACCGAGGCGGATTGAGACACGCTTCCACCCGCTTTAAAAATATAGCCCGGCAAATTCCACGGAAAACCCGAAAACACGTGCCCGCGCGCAATCTCTGTCATGGACATAAGGCTTGCAAAAATCACGAGTGCCCATAATCCATGTGGCTTTAGCTTGGCGTAGACATGCGCCGCTATCACCCAAAAAAGAGATAACACGGCACAAAGCAGCAAGACCGCCGGCACCATGAGCGGGATATAGCTGGGCCCACGCGCAATGAAGGCCGCGCCAATCCAAAACAGTCCAAATATGAAATAGCCCATGGCAAACCAAAGGGCGCGAGAGCGGCAGATCTTGGCGGCGTTCTCTCGCCGCTCTGCTGCGCGCGCCAGTCTGATAGCAAGCCAGCCAAAACAGAGAAGTGCGAGCGGCCAGATGTAAAACGGTGCAAGACCTAGGACCGCAATCGCGCCCACAATGAAATCGAGCGCGCGTCCTCGCCAGCCGTCAAGCCTAAGCGCGGTGTCAAGTTTAGCCATGTGTCGGTTTTGTCTCAGAGGGCGAGTCAGATTTAGCTGCCGTCTCTAAATTAGGCTTAAGCTTTTTTTGCTTTTGCATGTCGCGAATACGCAAGCGTTTTACGCGCCTAGCGTCCGCGTCAATAACTTCAAATTCAACATGGTCTGGATGTTTAATCACCTCGCCGCGCTCAGGCACGCGCCCTGCGAGTGTAAAGACAAGTCCACCAAGCGTATCGGCGTCATTTTCTTCGTCGACTGTGGCGAAGTCGCGCCCGATTTTAGCTTCGCAATCATCAATGGATGTGCCGGCATCGGCCTCCCAAAAAACAAGGCCGTTTTTACCAACAATTTGTTTAAGGTCTGATACACTGGCGTCATGTTCATCTTCAATGTCGCCCACGATAGGTTCGACCAGATCTTCTAGTGTCACGATACCGTCCGTGCCGCCGTATTCATCGACAACAATCGCCATATGAACACGTCGCGCCTGCATGCGTGCGAGAAGTTCCTCGGCGAGCATAGAAGGCGGCACATAAAGCACGGGTCGCAAAATACCTTGCGCAACTTTTTTGCTCGCGTAATTTTTCCCGTTACGTCCCTTCGCGTTCAGCATCAAAAGCGGCATGAGATCTTTAATATGGATCATGCCGAGCGGCTCATCGAGCGTTTCTTTGTAAACAGGTAAGCGGGAATGGGCGGCGTCTCTGAACGCAACAGAGAGCTCATGTAGACCTGTATCGCGCTCCACGCCAACGATATTGGCGCGCGGCACCATGACGTCCACCACACGCAGATGGTGAAAGCGCTCAGCCGCCGACATCATGCGTTTGCGTGATTTTGTGTTTTGCGTATCCTCTGGCGCTGTCTCAGTCTTGCCGAGAATTTTACCAAGCCAGTTTGGGCCGTTAGGCGCATGTGAGCCGTCAGTCATAATTTAAATCACTGTCTGTAATTCGTAAGGATTGTCAATACCAAGCGCGGCCAGCGCGTCTATTTCTAGCGCTTCCATGGCCTGCGCGTCTGCCTCTGTTTGGTGGTCATAGCCTTGAAGATGTAAAAAACCATGAATCAGCAGATGCGATAAATGTGCTTCAAATGTCACATTTTTTTCAGCCGCCTCTCGCGCAATCGTCTCATACGACAGCACAATATCGCCGAGCAATGGCTCGTCCGCAGGGAAAGAGAGCACATTAGTGGGCCTGTCTTTGTCGCGGTATTGATGGTTGAGCGTTTGCATCTGCGCGTCATCAATAAGCGCGATGGACAGCTCACCTAGGCGAATATCATCCTTTGAAAAGAGCGGCGCAAGTTGTTCCGTGACCCAGGCTTCATCCGAGGCGCAAGGCACGGTGTTCCAAACAGGCGCATTCACAGCGATGTCGAGGGTGAGGCTAGAGCTTGAACTGGGAGGTTCCATTAGTGTTTCGTCTCGCGGGAGCCTCTAGCCTTAGAAGATTTCGCCTCCCGCTCATGGGCTGACTTTTGGTCTTTTTCATAAGCATTGACGATTTTGCCCACCAAAGGGTGACGCACAACATCAGAGGCGAGAAAGGTCGTGGCTTTAATGCCTTTAATGCCGCCAAGAATACCCAGCGCATGGGCGAGACCACTTTGCACATTATAGCCCAAATCAGATTGGCCAGGATCGCCTGTGACGGCATATTTTGCGCGCTCACCGAGGCGGGTCAATATCATTTTCATCTGCGGGACTGTTGCGTTTTGCGCCTCGTCAATTACCACAAAAGCATCAGATAGCGTGCGTCCGCGCATAAAGGCGACAGGCACAACTTCAATTTCGCCACTCGCGCGACGGCGTTCGACATCTTCGCGGCCCAGCACCATGTTGAGCGCGTCCCAAATCGGCTGCATATAGGGGTCAACTTTTTCATTAAAATCACCTGGCAAAAAGCCCAGACGCTCGCCGGCATCCACGGCGGGACGGCAGGCAATAAAGCGCGCCACTTCCCCGCGTGCGAGAAGACTTGCGCCGTAAGCCGTGGCGAGGAAAGTCTTACCCGTCCCCGCTGGTCCGACGCCAAAATTAATTGTGTTCTCTTGCAGGGCTTTGATAAATTCTTCTTGGCGCGGGGTCTTGGGTACAATAGGCGCGCGGCGCGGAAAAGGGATGACGGCATCCGCCGCCGCCGCTTTGACTTTGCCGCTCCCGACAGCGCGAATAAGCGCGCGAATATCGGCGGCGGAGCAAGGCCAGCCGCGTTCAAGGCGTTGGTAAATCTCGCGCACAATTTCTGCTGCGCGCGCACGGTTCGGCCCGTCGCCATTAATATGCACACTCGCACCGGGCGCTTCGACGTAAACATCAAAAGCCTCCTCAATCAGCGCAAGGTTAGCATGATTGGGCCCGCAAAGTTTGCGCACCATATCCGCGCTATTAAATTGGAGAATATCAGTTTGTGTGCTCATATAAGTTGTTCATACAGAATGTTAGGGTGGTTAGGAAATAGAAAGTGAGATCGGACGTGAATAATCAAAATCAAACGGAAAATGATATTGCATTGGCGGCTCTTTTAGAAAAAATCCGTGCCTGTCAACACTGCGCGTCAGCCGTCCCGCCATTGCCCGTCACGCCCAACCCCATCGTACAAGCCACAACTCAATCTAAAATCCGTATTATAGGCCAAGCGCCTGGCACGCTTGCCCATGCCAGTGGTAGCCCGTTTACCGATCCCTCAGGGGTAAGGTTGCGCGATTGGCTTGGCGTGGATGAAGCGGCCTTTTACAACACAGATAATTTTGCCGTCACGCCGATGGGGTTTTGTTTTCCAGGACAAGATAGCAAAGGTGGGGACTTGCCGCCGCGCAAAGAATGTGCGCCGCTTTGGCAAGACAGCCTCTCAGCCGCGCTGCAAAATGTCGAGCTCACGCTTCTCGTTGGAAGCTACGCGGTGAAACACTATCTCGGCCCTAAAGCCGAGCGCACATTGACCGCCACCGTCGCGCGCTGGAAAGACTTTGCCCCCGACATCCTCCCCATGCCCCATCCCAGTTGGCGAAATAATGGCTGGATTAAAAAGCACGACTGGTTCGCAGAGGAGCTTGAGTATTTGAAGGAGAGGGTGCGAGAGATAATTCAGGCTTAACGCGCCTCCCAACCATCCGCCAAAACACCCGTCAGCGAATTCCGCCCTGCACTTGTGATGGTCACGGGAACAATCTTGCCGATGATCTCATCAGGCCCGTCAAAGTGTGTGCCTTGCAGATATGGCGCGCGGCCAAAGAGTTGACCGTTATCGCGGCCACCGTTCTCGACCAACACGTCGAGCGTCTTGCCGATTAGCGAGCGGTTAAACGCAGTTTGTTGGGTGTAGAGCAAATCTTGTAGGCGCTTGAGGCGTTCTGATTTGACGTCTTCTGACACTTGGCCGGGCAGGTTCGCGCCGGGTGTGCCGGGGCGAATGGAGTATTTAAAACTAAAGCTGCTGCAATAGCCGATCTCTTCGACGCATTTCATGGTGTCTTCAAAATCCGCATCTGTCTCGCCTGCAAAGCCGACGATGAAATCCCCGGACAGCGCGATGTCGGGTCGCGCTTTGCGGATTCTCTCAATCAGTGCTTTATAGTCTGCATATGTGTGGCCGCGGTTCATAGCGCGTAGCACTTTATTGCTCCCCGCTTGAATGGGCAGGTGCAGATAGGGCATGAGCTTTGGCTCAGAGCCGATAACCTCAATCAGCGCGTCATCCATATCGCGCGGGTGAGAGGTCGTGAAGCGGATGCGGTCTATCCCGCCAATCAGCGCGACATGTTTAATCAGCTCGCCAAGACCCCATTCTAACCCATCGGGTCCAGTGGCATGATAAGCGTCTACATTCTGTCCAATCAGCGTCACTTCGCGAATGCCTTGGGCGGCGAGGCCGCGAATCTCGGTAATAATTTGATCGACAGGTCGGGATACTTCCGCGCCGCGCGTATAGGGCACGACACAGAAGGTGCAGAACTTATCACAGCCCTCTTGGATGGTCACAAAGGTCGAGAAGCCTTTAATCTCGCGCGTCTCTGGCAGTTGGTCGAACTTCTCTTGTGTATCAAATTCGGTCTCAAGCTGCTGTCCCTCGCCCCGCGCGATGCGGGCAATCATTTCGGGGAGCTTGTGATAGCTCTGCGGGCCAAGCACCATATCCACGACAGGGGCGCGGCGCATAATTTCTTCGCCTTCGGCCTGCGCGACACACCCCGCCACAGCGACCGTCATATCGGGTTTGGATTTGTTCTTCGTCTGGCGAATACGCCCCAATTCGGAATAGACTTTCTCTGCCGCTTTTTCGCGAATGTGGCAGGTGTTAAGGATAACAAGGTCTGCGTCATCATGGCTGTCCACTGCGCTGTAACCAATCGGGGCGAGCACATCGGCCATGCGCTCACTGTCATAGACATTCATCTGACAGCCATAAGTCTTGATAAAAACCTTCTTCGTATTTTGGCCGTCAGTCGGTTTGGGCTTGGCGATAACAGCCGTATCAATATCTCTAGCGGGGAGGGTTTCGCCCAAAGCCTTCGCACCGGTTCCCGCAGCAGCCTTAGCGGTCGGCGGAAGTCCAATACCAAGGTCACGGGGCGCGTTTTTTTCGCGGGGTGACGAGGTCATAAGGGTCTCACAGTTAATGTGAGCGCGCTATAGCGGGATGGGGTGAGGGTGGCAAGAGCGTTTGACGCAAACCCATCTTCGTGATTGAGTGATTTCATGCGACTTATTAAACTCATTATTGCGACTGTATTTTTTGCGACAAGCGGCACGGCTTGGGCTTGCAGCTGTTATAGCGGCGCTGAAAGCACAAAAGAGCTTGTTGATGCGGCGGATAGTGTATTCATTGGATATATTGAAACTGTATCGCAAGATTATAGTGTCCGCCTCGGCCAAAATGTGGGTGAAAGTCAGTCTCAGCGACCCCAAAAATATCGTAGCTTAACCTTTCGCGTTGTAAAATTTTACAAGGGTGAAAAGGCTGAGACTGTAACGATTGAAACTGAAGCCCTAAATAATTCTTGCGCGGTAGATTTTGCGACTGACACCCTTCATGTGATTGCTGCGAAACTTTATGACAATGGTGTTTACACGATTAACCTTTGTGCGAGCGACCCATTTAATGGCCTTGCGATTGCGCGCTATTTTGAGAAGGGCGAAGATATTTTTTCCCCAAGTAAAGACCGTTGTTACATGAAAATAAAGCAGGCCTACGATTGGCAAATTGTCGACAATAAATCATTCACGTTAGACCCAATTTGCCAATATCATAGAGCAGAATATGATCGTATTCTTGGTGTTGAAGCGATGGAGCCCGAATAAATTACTTTATCTTCCGCCCGTAAAGCTCGAGCCTGTGGTCGACTAATTCATACCCCAAGCGTTTCGCGATCTTCTCTTGTAACGCTTCAATCTCTTCGTCCATGAACTCGATGACATCGCCTGTTTGAACGTCGATGAGGTGGTCGTGGTGGTCTTCGTCGGCGGCCTCATAGCGGGCGCGGCCGTCGCGGAAATCATGGGTTTCGATAATGCCCGCATCAGAGAAAAGCCGCACCGTGCGATAGACCGTGGCGAGGCTGATTTTCGGATCAATGGCGGAAGAGCGCGCATAGAGCTCTTCGGCATCGGGATGATCATCGGCGTCAGAGAGCACTTGCGCAATCACCTTGCGCTGCTCTGTCATCCGCAGACCATGTTCACTACATTTCTTTTCAATCCAATTTGGCATAAGCTCGTTCTAGCGCGCCTCTCGCCCCGCGTCTAGCTTAAGTCTTTGCGGAATGTGAGGGCATCGACTCGCCCGCCTACGCGTTTGTAATAGTTCTTGCGCCTGCCAATCGGGACGTAGCCGAGGGACTTATAGAGCGCGATAGCGGCGTGATTATCTTGCGCGACTTCAAGGAAGATAAGCTCCACCCCTCGCGTTCTAGCGGCCTCTTGTGCGGCCTGTGTCAGACGGCCTCCCAGCCCTTTGCCACGCATATCGGGCGATACGGCGAGGGTGATGATGTCCGTTTGGTCGGTGCAAGGGCCAAGCAGGATAAAGCCTTGTAATGTGCCCGCGCCCTCAACCCCTAAACAAATGGCTGTTGGCGAGAGGAACGCGCCCAGCGCCGCCGCATCCCAAGACGTCTCAAAACTCTCAGCGTGTATCTCTGCGGCGCGGGATAAATCAGCCTCGGTAAGGGCCCGCATTTTCATGTGGCGTTCGGGTCAATGCCGCCTGGGAGTTTTGCATCTGGCGGGCGCGAATAAAGTGGTTCAGCGGGGTGGCTTTTGGTTGAGGCGTCTATTGATAACCACGCGAGAATTGCGGTGGATACCGACCCTGTCAGTTCAAAAATCTCGGCCTCTTGCGCGTCCATAAACGCGCGCGCATCCTCCGCTTTTTCTGTCAGGGCAGGGGTGAGGGCGAGGCCGTTTTCAAACAGCTGAAAACATAGCTCACCGCGGCGGACATCTGTGAAAACGATAAGACGTTTGTCTTGCGCAGGGTCGTGCCGCGCAGCATGCACTTCAAGCGCGCTAATGCCCACCACTGGAATCTTGCGGGGCAGGGCCATCCCTTTGGCGAAGGCAAGGGCGACGCGTAGCCCTGTAAAACTGCCCGGTCCCGTACAAACTGCAATTTGGTCTAAGTCTGCTATGGTGAGCTGCGCGGTTTTCAAGAGGTCTGCCACCATAGGTGCGAGCCGTTCTGCATGGCCGCGCCCAATAGACTCGGATGTGTGCGCGAGGATGCGACCGTCATCAACGAGGGCGCAGGCGCAAGCCTTGCCCGTCGTATCAAGGCCCAAAACGATCATAGCTTTACGCGTATTGCTCGACAGCTGTCACTTCGGGGACGTAATGCTTGAGCAAGTTTTCAATGCCTGATTTCAACGTCATGGTCGAGCTGGGACAGCCAGCACAAGCGCCGCGCATTTCAAGATAAACTGTGCCGTCTTTTTCCTCGAAATGCCGAAACACAATATCGCCGCCGTCTTGCGCGACTGCTGGCCGCACGCGAAGCTCAATCAGCTCTTTAATCTGTTCCACAATCTCAAGCGTCACGCCTTCATAGACATGATCTTCTGCGAGAGAGTTTTGAATTTGCTCTGACAGCGGCGTGCCGCCTGCGACGAAGAAATCCATAATAGCGCCGAGCACGGCAGGCTTAAGATGCTGCCAATTCGCGCTGTCTTTTTTGGTCACAGACACAAAGTCATTGCCAAAAAACACGCCCATAACGTCAGGGATCATAAATAGCATTTCCGCGAGCGGGGCGGTGCTGACGTCTTCACCGCGTTTAATGTCCACGGGTGGGCGTTCACCTGCAACCTCTCGGCCAGGCAGAAATTTCAGCGTTTGCGGATTGGGTGTGTCTTCGGTTTGAATAAACATAATATATCCTTCTCTGCGCCCTAAATGGAGGCTTACCGTCCCATAATCAAGAGCGATTGCACGCAGGTGAGGTTCCATCACGAGAGAGTTATCGCAGTAGAGCCGTATTGACCGTCATCTTTGCAGTCGTCATGATGGGGCATGGGTATACGTCGCCATGTCACCTTATTTGCAGGACTGCTTGTCTTAAGCGGCTGTGCTACTGTGGCGACAGAGTTGCCAGAGATTGATCTGTCTTCGCTTGATCGTGAACGCGTCTCACAGGAGGTGGAGGCTTACGGCGAGATTGACCGCCTTCATGCGCGGCTGTGGGATGTGGCCTATCCTGTTCTGCGCGATAACGCCTCGCTTTGTCCGAAAACGCGCCCCGATATTGGGGTCGTGACATTTAGCCTGAAATCCTATCCCGACGATATGAAAGCGGCGGCAAAGCGCGAATTTAATGCAAAGGACTATCCAACAGTGCGACGCGTCATCAAAGGCTCTCCTGCTGATAAGGCGGGCATTAAAGTCGGTGATACGCTTGTCAGTCCAGAGAGCAAGCCCATGTCCGCGATTGGTAAGGACATGCGCAAACTCTTACAGGACGGCGCGAAAACAGAGCTTCGCGTGTCGCGTGGCAAAGAGAGTTTTAATGTCGAAATCGTCCCGCAAAATATTTGTGATTACGGGCTAAAGCTTTCCATGCGTAGCACGGTGAATGCCTATGCCAATGGACGCTCCATGACGATGACATCAGGCATGATGAATTTTACGAAAAGCGATGATGAACTCGCATTAATTGTAGCGCATGAGCTTGCCCATAACACCATGGCCCATGTGCGCAAAATCGTCGGCAATCTGATTTTATCGGGTTTTGCCACGCGCTATACGCGCCCGTTCGAGACTGAGGCAGATTATGTTGGCCTCTATTATTTGGTGCGCGCAGGTTATGACGCTGAGGCGACAAGCGGGCTTTGGGCGCGGATGGCTTTGATGGGACCCCGCTCTGTTGGGCGAGCGAAAACGCATCCGACTTACCCTGACCGCGTGCTGCGTCTTGCTGCAACCCGTAAAGAGATTGCCGCCAAGCAAGCGGCAGGCGAGCCGCTTGTCCCTAATTTTAAGACACCGCAATCATGAGACATACGATAGCCCTGATGCTTGCGGGCGTGTTTTTATATGGCTGCGAAGAGGCACGCTCTGCCCCCGTTGATATGGAGGTTGATAAAGACATCGGCAAAGTCGAAACGCCGACTATGCCCTATGATGCGGTGGTGAAGTTTTCTGATATTCTCGCGCAATATCAAGCGCTCAATACACGGCTTGAAAATGTCGCGGCGCGGCTTCAAATCGCGAATGCCACGCTTTGTCCCGTGACTGTGCGTGACGCGGGTTTTACCGCACATACGCTTACGGATTATCCAGAACGCCTCCAACAAGTCGCGCGCGGCTTGCTTTCCGTTGACGAAAGCCTCTCAGTCAGAACTGTGCGCGAGGGCAGCACAGCAGCGAGGGCAGGATTGCGTGCGGGGGACAAACTTATTGGCGTGAATGGACAGCGATTTGTTTCTGGCGCGACGCAGCAAAAATTTTATGAGCGCGCCATTACCTCCGCCTTTTCAAACCCATCCGCGCGATTGACCGTCGCCCGCTCAGACGCCGATGGCGAGAAAAATGTCATGAGTTTTAAGTTAAAGCCAGAGACAATTTGCGGCTATCCCGCTCATGTTGTGTTCGACGAATATGTCAACGGGCATACGGATGGACGCGCGGTTTGGATCACGTCAGAGTTGATGCGCACGGTGGACGATGATGTCAATTTAGCACTGATAGTCGCCCATGAAATGGCGCATGCGATGGCGGGTCATCTTGAACTTAATCCCTCTGACGAGGCGCGCAAGGTTTTGGAACTTCAAGCTGATTCAATGGCGCTTGTCATGCTTTCGCGCGCGGGCTTTGATGTTGAGCATGCAATTGGCTATTGGTCGCGCGCGGATAATCCGCAGCGCCTCAGCCAGAGTCGCTCAGACACTCACCCCAATATCACCCAAAGACTAAATAACTTCGAGCGTGCCAAAGCGGCGATTGAGCTTGCGATCCGTGCAGGCGAGCCACTCAATTTTCAGATCTTGCCAGAACCCGTTTTATAAGGCGTCGTTAGTGGCCCGAATGATCCATCTTGTCGTGGTCCATAGCGTCCTGCGGACCATCCCCAAAAGGCACAATCATTGTGACTTCTGTACCGTCCGCATAAACAAGCGTCAGCGGTGCGTCGCTCTCGCCCTCTGGCATGACAGTATCAAACATCATCAAGTGATAACTGCCAGGCTTAAGCTCAACTGAGCTGCCTTTGGGCAAATCAATCCCGTCAATACGGCGCATTTTCATCACGCCGTCTTCATTCAGATGTGTGTGGATTTCAACCCGTGGACTAATCGGGGAGCGGGCCTCAACAAGCTTGGTGTCGGCACCTTTATTTTCGAGCATCATAAAACCCGCCGCTGTCGTGCGACCTGTGAAGGGCGGTTTGATATAGGCGCTTGAGACTTCAACACCGCCCATTTGTTCAGCTGCCATTTTATTATGGCTCATCTCGGAATGGTCCATTTCTCCACCGCATGCAGTTAGCATGAGGGCTGCAATTACCGTTAGTTTCTTCAACATATTAGGCTCCTGAAAATCCAATGACCTTACGTATATCACCCAAAATCGGCTCGGCCAAAGCATTTGCGCGGTCCGCCCCTGCGGCTAAAATGCGGTCGAGCTCTTCGGGGTCAGAGAGATAGCGCCGCATCAAGTCCGAGACGGGTTGCAGCTTATCGACCACCAGATCGGCAAGCGCAGGTTTGAACGCCCCAAAGCCTTGGCCTGCAAATTGATCAAGTACGGCTTGGTCACTTATATCGGCAAGCGCCGCATAAATCCCGACAAGGTTTTGCACCTCTGGACGGTCGTCTATTTCTTTTTCCGTTTCGGGAATAACGCCCGCATCTGATTTGGCTTTTTTAATTTTCTTGGCCATTTGTTCAGGCGTGTCGGTCAGATTGATGCGTGAATTGTCTGACGGATCAGATTTACTCATCTTGGCCGTGCCGTCACGCAACGACATGATGCGCGCGCCTGGGCCCTTAATCATTGGCTCTGGCAGTGGAAAGAACCCTGGGACTTTGAAGTCATTATTAAATTTAGCCGCAATATCGCGCGATAGCTCAAGATGCTGTTTCTGGTCTTCACCAACAGGGACATGGGTAGCTTTAAACAATAGGATGTCCGCCGCTTGTAGTACGGGATAATCATAAAGCCCGACTGACATCGCCTCGGAATTTTTACCCGCCTTATCTTTGAACTGCGTCATGCGTGAAAGCCAACCAATGCGGGCGACACAATTAAAGTACCACGCAAGCTCGGTATGGCCGCGCACGCGCGATTGATTATACACAATCGCTTTTTTTGGATCGACGCCTGCTGCCAAGTAAGCCGCGGCAATCTCGCGCGTCTGTTGCTTTAATAGTTTTGGGTCTTGCGGCACGGTAATGGCGTGCAGGTCCACTACACAATAGAGACATTCATGGTCATGCTGCATGACCGCAAATTTCTTGAGCGCGCCAAGATAATTACCAAGGTGCAGCGCGCCTGATGGCTGCACGCCAGAGAAGACGCGTTCAGGGCCGCTATAGTGTATGGGAGTGTCGTTCATATTCGCCTCTTTATCTCGCGCGCTTTTAGCCACGCCCGCCGCGAAGTTCAATCTTTAACCGTTGCGCGATTTATCCTTTGCGAAAGGCGTCCTTTATATCCGCGACTCCAAAGGCACGTATCGCCATTGCGGTCGCGAAATAGATGACAATGCCTAGGCCGCACATGGCTCCCACCACAAAATAATCCCAGATAATATCACCTGTCCGCATCGGCGCGACTCGCGCCTCTAGCCACCATAAAGCTGCGCCCATGATAAGCGCGGCGAACCCAATGCGCGGCAGCCGTGACAGCAACCTCGCATCCATCACAAAATGCCCGTGCTTGCGCTGTACATAGGCCAGACACAACACATTCCCCCAAGCCGCTATAGACGTTGCTAGCGCAAGCCCGTAAAAGCCCACTGTAAAGAAAAGCGACGCGCCAATGACAAGGTTAACGAGCGCGGATATGCTCGCAAATATCATCGGCGTACGTGTGTCTTCGCGCGCAAAAAATGTTGGGGCAAGTACTTTCAGAAGCACAAAGGCCGGCAGACCAAGCGCAAACATACGCAGCGCCTTACCCGCTTGAAGACTATCCGAGCTGAAGAAACGTCCCCGCTCAAACAGGGTTGAGATTAAAAGCTCTGGTACAGTAAAGAGCGCAACAGCTGCTGGTATCGTCAGGAACGCTGCAATCTCTGCCGCGCGGTTAAGCGTGTGCATAGCGCCGTCGTCATCGCCAGCGCGTAAGGAACGCGATAAGCTCGGCAGCAGGGCGACGCCCATAGCAATGCCAATCATCCCAAGCGGGAGTTGATAAAGCCGGTCAGCATAATAAAGCCAACTTGCCGCGCCTGTTTGGAATGTCGCAATCGTATGGCTGACCATCAGATTGATATGGGTAATGCCCGCCGCGATTAACCCTGGCACACCGAGTTGCCACAGGCGTTTGATATTAGGCGTAAGCTTAGGCCATTTTAGTGGGATGCGTATCTTTGAACGCTTGAGGCCATATAACAAAAACCCAGCCTGCAAAAATCCCGACAGCGTCATCAATATGGCAAGGTAAAGTGCAAGTGTTTCGGTGGGAAACTTGCCGGCTCCTGGCCACATCAGCGCGGTAATCCAGACCACATTTAATAGTGTGGGCACAAAGGCGGCGAGCGCAAAATAATTGCGCGTATTGAGCATGCCTGAGAATAAGGCCGCGAGGCTCATCAGCATTAAATACGGCATGGTGATGCGTGCATAGAGCACAGCCAAGTCATAAGGCACCAGCCCATCAGGCCCCGCGACTTTATCAAGTCCCCCGCCGATGAGGTTCAGCGTCCATGGCATGGTCAGTTGGAAGGCGATGACAATCAGAGCGACCAACATTGTCAGCGCCGCTAAGGCTTCGCCTGCAAAGTTCTCTGCCACCGCCTCGCCTTCACCTTCAAGACGACGTGCATACATCGGTACAAAGGCGGCATTAAACGCCCCTTCGGCAAACATGCGGCGAAATAGATTTGGGAGTTTAGTCGCCGTCAAAAGCGCGTCATTAATCGCACTCGCACCGAGATATTTTGCCCAGAGAATATCACGTAGAAGTCCTAATATGCGGGACAGCAGCGTCATAGAGCCGATAATGGCCGTGGACTTTAAGAGGCGCATAGTGGACTAAGCCGCCGCTTTTTTCGGCTTAGGCGAGAGCACGTCGCGAATGGCCTTGGAGATACGCTTTTGCTCCGCTTCGTCCAAAATATCGCCTTTGACATAAAAGGCATCGACGGCTTTTTCACCGACCACTTCGATATGAGCGGTCAGAACATCCAGCCCAAGATCGTGCAGACAACTCGCAATATCATAGAGAAGACCTGGACGGTCGCGGCCTTCAATTTCTATAATGCTGACGCCGTCGCGTACTGTATCTGGAAAACGGATTTTGGCGCGCACCGGTATCGCGCCTGCGCGTTTTGAGGCCAGCGGCTTGGAAATAGAGAGAGATTTAGTCTCTCCGAGTGCGGCTTTGCACATGCGTTTTTTGAGCGTGTTCAGGGCATGATCGCTTTTGCGGCCAAAGGCATGACCATCAGCATTTTGTAGATAAAACACATTCATGACGCGCGCTTTTCTACCCTCAAGCGGCGGCCCAGTGTGTAACCACGCGCCGACAATTGTAGCGCTTGTCGAAGCAATCGCTTTGCTCATATCGGCAAAGAGACCTTCGCGGTCACGTGTCGCCACCCAAAGCTCGGTAATGTCTGTCTTGCGGTCGCGACGCGTGAAACATTGCGTGTCATCCCCCGCTTCGACCATGTCATCGAAAAAGCGCGCTTGCCGCACAAGCGATGTCATATTGAAACTCAACCAATAACGATCGCCAAGCTCAGCGATGAATGGCTTAATGCGCGCCGCATGGGATTCGGGTAACCTCTCAAGTAGCTGCTCTTTGGCTGCAAGGGCTTTGGCGGCAGGGGCCAGTTCTTCACGACCTTCAAGATAGCGAGAGGTTGCGCCATAAAGGTCACGTAAAAGAACACCTTTCCAGTCATTCCATATGCCGGGACCGACCGCGCGAATGTCAACGATTGTCAAAACATAAAGCAAATCAAGCCTGTCTTGACTGCCCATTAACTGCCCAAATTCGGCAATCGTATCAGGGTCAGAAATGTCACGTCTTTGCGCGGTTTCTGACAGGTCAAGATGTCGGCGAATGAGCCAAGCGATTGTGTCAACTTCCTCTTGCGGCAGCCCCAATCTGCGCGCTGCGCGCCTACCAAGCTGCGCGCCTTCAATACATTGGTCGCCTTTACCTTTGCCCGTATCGTGCAAAAGGCACGCCATATAAAGGATGCGTTTTTTTGACTTATCAAATGTTTTGACAGTTTCCGTGCCCACAGGATTTTCGTCCGATAACTCTCCTGTCAGAAGGTCGTGGAAATAATTGACGAGCCTCAGCGTATGCTCATCCACTGTATAGGCGTGGTGCATATTAAACTGCGTACGCGCAACAATGCCGCCAAATTCAAGCAGGTAGCGCCCGAGTACGCCCGCCTCATTCATGGCTTTCAACGTCGCATAAGGCGCTTTGGATTTAAGCAAAATATCTTGGAATATTTTTGAATTTTCCGGGTCGCGCCGAAATTCTGTGTCAATTAGATTGCGACGAAAATTAATGGCACCAAAAGCATCGGGGTGAATATCGAGATTACGTTTCCCCGCAATTAGAAACAGCTTTAAAATAAGCGATGGGTCTTCACGGAGCTGCATCGGGTCATCAAAATTTAGACGACCATGATCAATGAAAAATCCGTCCTCTTTTACGGCACGGCGGGAATTGGGTAAAAACCTGTCTAGCCCCGCAGGCAAGCGAATGGCGTTCTCTGCCTCCAGCTTGGCACAGGCGATACGGGTGAGAGCACCCACTTCTTTGGCATTGATAAAATACTCTCGCATGAATTTTTCAACAGCGTCTTCAATCTCTCCGCCTGCGTGACCCATACGGCGCGCAAGCAATGTTTGCTTGTCAAAAGAAAGAGTTTCCGTTGCACGTCCTGCTGCGAGATGTAAATGGATGCGGGCGCGCCACAGAAAATCAGCCGCTCGAGAAAACCGTGTTGCCGCTTTAGGTCCAAATAATCCCATCTCGACATAATCCTTGGAATTTTGTGGGTCGATGATGTTCTTGTCTGTCTGAATATATTTCGAAATCCAGTAGAGCACATGCAGGTCACGCAAGCCGCCTTTACCCTCTTTAATATTAGGCTCAATGACATAGCGCGAATTGCCTTCGCGTTCATGGCGCACGTCGCGCTCATCAAGTTTAGCTGTGATATAGTTACGCCCGCGTCCTGCGCTTATAAATTTCCCATATTTCAGATATAAATCTGCCGCAAGATCCTTGTCCCCCGAAATAAACCGTAGATCGAGAAGAGATGTTAAAATCGTTTGGTCATCTTTGGCCAGCGCAATACATTGCTCGGCTGTGCGGGTCGCGTGGCCTACTTTCAGGCCCAAATCCCAGAGCATATAGAGCACATATTCTGTCACTTGTTCTGTGAACGGCGAGCCCTTTTTATCCGCGAGAACAAAGAGTAAATCCAAATCAGAATAAGGGGCCATTTCCCCGCGTCCGTAACCGCCTACCGCACAAAGCGCGAGACGGTCAGATGCTTTGGCCTTTGCAGACTCGTCAGTTGGCTTAACGATATGTGCGAGCGTATATTCAAAAAGGGATGTGACAACAACGTCGTGAATGGCCGAAATACGGCGCGCGGTTTCAAGGCCGTCAAGACGTCCTTTCTCAAACATTTCGAAACAAAGCGTTTTGCCTCGTTCTAAAGTATCTTTCAGCGCATTTAATACCTCGGTGCGGTCACCGCCAGCATGTTTGGCGATTTCACTAAGCCGCGCGTGCAGAACATCTTCGTCAAGCCCCGTATTTATTTGGGGAGCAATAGGTAAACTCGTTATCTCAGATTTCGGCGCATTACGTTTAAAGCGTAACATTAGCGGGTCTCCAACTTCTCTTTAAGTTCATAGAGCAAATCAAGCGCGTCGCGCGGGCTTAGGCTGTTCACGTCAAGCTGCTCAACCGCGCGTTCAATGGCGGACGGCGCAGCTTTTGCCACGGGCGCTGGCGCAGAAAAAAGAGGCAACGCATCGACAAGGTCTGGCGTGCCGTCTTGGTCGCTCTCCAGCCTATCGAGCACGTCGCGCGCACGTGCTACCGCCTGAGCTGGAAGTCCTGCGAGTTTTGCAACTTGAACACCATAAGATTTATCCGCTGCCCCTGGGCGGACGTCATGTAAAAAAACAAGATCGCCGTCCCATTCTTTGGCCCGCAGGCTCGCATTAGACGCGCCCGACAGGCTTTCGGCCAAGTCCGTGAGTTCATGATAATGTGTAGCAAAAAGCGCACGCGACCCGTTGACCTCATGCAAATGCTCAACCGTCGCCCAAGCAATTGACAGGCCGTCAAAAGTCGCTGTGCCGCGTCCAATCTCGTCCAAGATAACAAAGCTGCGCGCTGTAGCTTGGTTAAGAATGGCGGCCGTTTCAATCATTTCTGTCATAAATGTTGAGCGTCCTTTAGACAAATCATCTGACGCCCCGACACGAGAGAAGAGCGCGTCCGCCACGCCGATATGGGCTTCACGGGCGGGCACAAAGCTGCCTGCTTGCGCGAGTATAAACATCAAAGCATTTTGGCGAAGATAGGTCGATTTACCGGCCATATTGGGGCCTGTTATCAGTGTGAGTCTCGACCCGTTCTTTTTGCTGTCTGCATCCAACAGGCAATCATTGGCGGTAAAGCCCGCGGCGCCAGATTTTTTCAAGGATGCCTCAACAACGGGGTGACGTCCGCCTTTAATATCGCAGACATAGCTATCATCGACTTTGGGCCGCACAGTATTTGTCTCACGCGCCCATATTGCAAGCGCAGTTTGGACATCAAGGACAGCAAAACCGTCGGCGCTTTCGCGTATCATCTCAGATGCTTCGCTCGCACGCGTCACAAAGCCTGCAAATATCTCAAGCTCAAGCGCGAAGGATTTATCGCCTGCACCTGAGATTTTGGCGTCCAGGTCTGCGAGTTCGGTGGTCGTGAAGCGTACGCCGCTGACAAGCGTTTGGCGGTGAATAAACGGGCTGTCCGCGCCTTTGGATAACATAGTGTCAGCATATTTCGGGCTGACTTCGATGAAATAGCCGAGTACATTATTGTGCTTAATCTTAAGGGTCGGGACATCTGCGGCCTTGGCGTAATCAGCTTGCAGCCCTGCGACGATGCGGCGGCTATCATCACGTAGCGTGCGCAATTCATCCAGCCCCTTATGCCACCCGCTTCGAATAAAGCCGCCGTCGCGCGCCATCATTGGCACATCGTCTTTGAGCGCTTTTTTAATATCGGATTTGAGTTGAGATAAGGCGGGCTTATCAGACAGGCTCAGCGCCGCCATGGCAGCTTGTGTATTGCGCGGCAATTCCAAATTGGGCGTGCGCGCAAGCTCTGCGTTTAGCGCCTCACCCGCTTGCAGCCCAGCACCAATTACATGCAGGTCACGCGGACCACCGCGGCCAAGTGCCAAGCGGCTCACGGCGCGCGCCATATCGCCGACAGATTTAAGCGCGGATGAAATTTTATCCGACAACTCCGTATTTTCGACAAAGAAACTCACCGCGTCGAGCCGCGCATTTATCTCGCCCACATCAATTAGGGGGCGCGACAGACGATCCGCAAGCAGCCGCCCGCCCGCGCCTGTCACTGTTTTATCAATCACAGAGAGGAGCGAGCCTTGGCGCCTGCCTTGCTGGGTGCGCTCAATCTCAAGGCTCGCGCGCGTGGCGGGATCAATGGCGAGATAGCCGCTTGTGTCACGCCGGCGCGGGGCAGATAGCTGCACAGGTTCACCCGCTTGGGTCAGTTCTAGATAATCAAGCAGCGCCCCTGCGGCTGAGATTTCAGCTCTGGAAAAAGCCCCAAATCCATCAAGTGAGCCAACTTCAAATCGGTCTTTCAAACGCCGTTCGCCCGCACGGGAGTCAAATTTAGTCGCAGCCACGGGCGTGAGTGATACACCGTCGAGCGGCAAGCCCTCCATAAAGTTTGGATTTTGGTAGCTCTGTTCTGAGAGTATGATTTCGCGCGGCGATAGTGCAGATATTTCGCTCGCAAGTCGCCCTTCTGGCACGCCGCAGACCCAAAACCCGCCTGTTGAAACATCCGCCCAAGCAATCGCTTCATCGCCCGCTGTTGTGCACGCTAGGGCGAGAATAAAGTTAGACCCGCGCGCATCTAGCAGGCTGTCTTCCGTTAAAGTCCCTGGTGTGACGAGCCGTACAATTTCGCGCCTGACAACGGATTTATAACCACGCTTTTTAGCTTCTGCTGGGCTTTCCGTTTGCTCACAGACGGCGACGCGGTAGCCTTTTTTAATCAGGCGCTGGAGATAGGTTTCTGCGCTATGGACGGGCACGCCGCACATGGGAATATCTTGGCCGTCATGTTTGCCGCGTTTTGTCAGTGCAATATCAAGGGCCGCCGCCGCGCGCACCGCGTCATTAAAAAACAACTCATAGAAATCGCCCATACGGTAAAACAAAAGCGCGTCCTCTCCGCATTCCGCTTTAATGGTGAGGAATTGCGCCATCATCGGCGTCACTTTAGACGCAGGCTTAACCGTGGTTTTAGCGGCTTTTTTTTGCGTAGATGTCAGCGGGGCATTCATGGGCGCAAGCTAAGCCGCGCGCGCTCCTTTAGCAAGCGAGAGCAGCCTATGAGCCACTGATTTCGAATTATTTTTCGCAGGCCGAGGTAAGGGTGCTATTTGGCAAGAGCGACAAAGGCGGATGAGCGCGCCCCATGTCAAAACTGACTTCACCGTCTTTGCCTTGCGCGAAACTAAGTGGAGTGGCGGGTAATATCATATGGCGTTTTAGCGTCACATTATCTCGGCTATCGAGCGTCGCGCGGTAAACGATGTTTTCTGGGGTCATCAGATTTTTTGCAAACACCCAAAACTCAGACGCGGACTGACCGAGCCGGGGAGGGGTGACCGCCATAACAGCTGTAACGCTATGCGGATTAAGGCCCGATCTTTCAAATAACTCTTCGCCCACGCCAGAGGTGTTATCATAGCGAACAAGTCCGCCAGTCATTTTAGCCGTACCAATTGCTTCATATCCTGCAAGCCAGCCATTTTTGACCCGTGCTCCAGAGCTAAGCTGTGCACGCGAGGTTTCAACATATCCTGCGAGTAAAGCGGGGTCATAGAACGGCATGGACCGCGCGGCGGCGCGCTGATCCGCGCTGTTTATTTTGCAAAACCGCGTGTCTTTTGTAAGCACTTGCCCCCGCTGCGCCCAATTCTTTTGCGTGGTCGAAATCGTTTTACGTGGGTCTGATGTTCTCAGCGCCTCTAGACCTAGCTTCGCGGCGGCGCGTAGGGGAATAAGAGAGGTCGTCTCAGAGAGCATATTCAACTCTTGCGACAATACGGATTTGTTTTGGCCTGCTTGGGCTGTCCGCGCAAAAATCGCGGCGGCTTTGAGCTTGTAATCAGACTCGGATTTAAAACTCTCGAGCACAATGTTTTTAGACGGTGGCGTGTCAAACTGTGCTGCGAGTTGAGTGAGCGCGCGCCTGTTCGCAGGCGTCGTGCTATTTTCTTTCAGTGGTGCAAGATAGGCGTCAGGGTTTTTGGGATTAACTTGGGCAACAAACGCAAAATAGGGCGTGGGAATCTCTGTGTCTTTAAATGCGCTGACTGCGAGCGCAAAATTTTCCGCGCTGAGCTGACTATCAATTAATTTTGGAACACTCTTCTCACCTGCACGGCGCAACAGCGCATCAAACCCTGCGGCGCGTCCCGCAGGACTCATCTCCGAGTCAGAGGAGAGTTCTGCAGCGAATTTCATGTAAAATCCGTCTTCGCGCAGCGGATGGCGATGGGCGAGTAGACCGCCGAGCGTCGTGGCGGCTTTCGCGTCTTGCTCGCCTAGTCCGTAAAGCGTCGCGATGAGGGCCTTAAACGCGGCTTCTGCGTCAGATTCATAAAGCGCGCCATAAGCGGCAATCACGGAAGCTGAGTCACCAGATTTGAGCACGCGCGACAGCACTGGCGCGGCGCGGTCCTTGGGATAGAGCGCCGTCAGCGCGACCAGCTCTGGATTTGGCTTGCTCAGCACCGCGCGGCTTAGCGGCGCAAAATCCGTGTCTGGCATTGGGAAATCCATCTTCGCCCGTACGGCCTCTGACAGAAGCGCGCGCGAATAATCGGCGACTTCGGGAACGGGATGGTCGAGCGTTTTTATCGCCGTGCTGCGCACAAGCGGGCTCATATGGGTACGCATCATGCGAAGTAGCAGCGGCGCAAGGCGCGGCGCGCGCGTCTGCGATGTCCAAAGATTGACCATACGGCGCTGCTCTTTAGGCGGCAATATCACAGGGGAGCGCGAGAGCATATCAAGCGCGCGAAAGCCTAATTGTTGGGCCTCTTCATCGTTGCTATTTGTCTCAAGCGGTTCAATCAGTCGCCACAAGACCTCACGCGCAGCCGGGCCAAAACGGGCGAAATCCGCCGCAAGGACATTGTAATCAAAACTCTCTGCGTCGTGACGTTCTAAAATATCGACGCAGCGCCGAATGGTTTTACACGACCGATAACTTTTATCCGCCGCCGTAGACGCGGCGCTCGGGGGATTGATATTGGGTGCAGCCTGCGCAGGCACGCCGATGAAGGGCGTAGCGAATATTGCCGCCGCCGCAAAGAGGGCCGTTTTCGAACGCGAATTTTTAGATATTCCCCAAACCTTCATCCCCTGCGCATAGCGCTTTGCCCGCCCCGCATCAAGGTGGTCACATGTGACAATCTATGTCGAAAAGGATGGTGGGCGATACTGGGATTGAACCAGTGACCCCTACAATGTCAATGTAGTGCTCTCCCGCTGAGCTAATCGCCCGATAAATCGGTATCCATCCGTTTTGTGTCATTGCGAAATGACACTGAGGAAAGGCGGCATGCGCCTTGGGAATGGGGGATATATCTGTGCCGCTCGCGCTAATCAAGCCTTTATTGCGGCTAAATTAGCTTAGGCCGCAATCAGCTTATCAACCTCATTGACGAGCTGACGCAAATGTACGGGCTTTGATAAAACAGTGGTTTCAGAGGCTTTGGGATCGTTCATGGCGACGGCTGCAAAGCCTGTGATGAACATGATTTTAATCCCAGGCGAGAGCGTTTCCGCCTGCTTTGCGAGCTCAATCCCGTCCATACCAGGCATCATAATATCAGTGAGCAGCATATCGAATGCACCGTCGGCAAATTTTAACGCCCGTAACGCGCGTTCACCGTCTGCGCAAGCAATCACGTGATGGCCTGCTTTTTCTAGCGCTTTTTCAAAAAAACTGCGCATGGCGTCATCATCTTCTGCGTATAAAATTGTGGCCATTCTGTCCCTCTTGGTTTGGACGTTCCCCACAGAACGCGTACTCTTATTCTTGCGCGCCGATTATACTGGCCTTTGGCGAGCCTAAGGCCTAATCTGCGACATGCTTTGTCTTGTGTACCGTCCTTGCAGTTTTCATACCGCTTATATCCGACACGCGAATGTTATTACGGCTAAGCTCTTAAATTTCTCTAAGCGGCGCGTTTACATCTCCTTTACACCAAACAGTATTTTGTGGCCGAGTGTCATATGAGTAATACAGGAAAAGATGACGCCTTTGCGACCCAGTTAGAGCAGGATAGTATAGACGCCATGCTGGGCGAGGACGGCGCGCCCTATAATTTAAGCCACCCTGCGACTTGGCGAGCGCCTTTGATATTCGCCTCACCGCATTCTGGCGCGGTTTATCCTGATAGCTTTATTGCTCGTGCGGCCTGCGAACTGCTGACCCTGCGTATGAATGAAGATGCTTATATTGATCAGCTCTTTTCGGCAGCGACGCAGATGGGTGCGCCGTTATTATCGGCACGTTTTCCGCGCTGTTTTGTCGATGTGAACCGTGCGCCAGATGAGTTACCCGCCGCCTGGGTGAAGGCTGAGGAGCTGCAAGCTCAGCCGACGGCTAGAGCAAAGGCGGGATTTGGCGTTATTCCCCTAATGATAGCGCAAAACACACCGATTTATCATGACGCCCCTCCAAGAGACGCCGCGCTTATGCGGATTAAACGCCTCTATAATCCTTACCACCGTGCGTTAAGTGAGCTGATTGCGGATTGTGTTGACCGCTTTGGCCGCGCTGTTGTAATTGATTGCCATTCTATGCCAGGATTTGCGACGCTAGGGGCGAGGCGCGCGGATATTGTACTGGGTGACCGCTTTGGATTGTCTTGTCACGGTGATACGCTTCAAACCGTAGAGACAGCATTTGTGAATGTGGGTTACAGCGTGGTGCGCAACACGCCCTATGCGGGCGGCTTTGTCACCACACATTACGGCCGCAGTGCGCAGGACCCGCAGCGCGTGGTCGAGACATTGCAAATTGAGATTAACCGTGACCTTTACCTCAACCCTGTTACGTTAAAGCGTAAGCAGCGGCATTATGAAAAACTCGCGGAAAACCTCGAAGATGTGATGTGGCAGATAATTGAGGGTTTTGGCGAGGGTCTAGCGTCAGAAAAATATGCAGCAGAATAACAGCCTGCGTCTGGCCTGCGTCTGTTTCGTTTTGAAACAGTTTTAACTGTCTCAGCCCTTCCTTCACCTCGTACGAGACAAAATCCCACTTAAAACACTCCCTTTTTAGGCGAGAGGGGTCCAAATCCTTCTATATCGCAAGGCGAGTTTTGGCACGGCTCTTGCTCCCCTCTACGGCGAAGAGATGCCCAATCAAGCGGCCCCAATGACCCGAGGATATTATGACCAATGAAATTGATGACTATGTAGGCAAGCGCCTACGCCGCCGCCGCCGCCTCTTGGGGCTGACTCAACAATCTTTGGGCGAAATGGTTGGCATACGCTTTCAGCAGATCCAAAAATATGAATGCGGCGCCAACCGCGTCAGCGCGGCCCGTTTATTTGAGCTTGCCGAAGCGCTAGGCGTCCCTGTTCAGTATTTTTACGAAGGCCTGTCTGAGCGAGACATGTATTCAGACGATCCGTTCCCTGAATTCCTCGCCCCTGATGTGCTGTCTAAGAAAGAGACAATGGATCTTGTGCGCGCCTATTATTCTATGGGGGCCGAGCCGCGTAAGCATTTACTCGATCTCGCGAAATCGCTTGAGACCTCTGGCGCGCCGACACCGCTGCGTCTTGTCTCGCCTTAAATCGCATTCAAATTAAAATCTGGCGAGCTAATTTAGGCTCGTCAGACACTTTGCGCCGTCCTATAAGAGCGCATGATGTCTTCTCCAAAATTCCTACCGTCCGAGACGCTTGCGGATAATCGCTTGGCGCTTTTTTCAACGCTGCGCAGTGCGGCGCGCGCAATCACCCTGCCTTTGTTTGAGGACGGTGCTCTGCGCGACACGCAGAATAAAGCGAATGGTTCATCTTATGATCCTGTCACGAAAGCCGACGTCGACGCCGAACGCGTGCTGCGCGAGATCATCCTAAAACATTATCCTGATGACGCGATTACGGGCGAAGAATTTGACGATATTGCGGGCACAAATGACTGGTCATGGACGCTTGATCCGATTGACGGCACACGCGGATTTGTCGCGGGCGTACCCGTTTGGAGCACGCTCGTCGCGCTAAGCTTTAAAGGCGCACCAGTGATTGGCATGATAGATCATCCCGCTTTGGCGCAGACATATTTCGGTGTGATTGAGATTGCAGACCCTGTCGCCTGGCGTCTGCGTGATGATGGGAGCGTCAGTCAAATCTCGACGAAATCATGCAGCGCAATATCAGAAGCTATACTGGGCTGTACGGAACCGCTCTCAATGCTCGGTCCAGGCGAGCTTGCAGCCTATAACATCATACGTCACGGGGCGCGGTTTTCGCGCCTCGGACTTGATGCCTATGGCTACGCTATGGTTGCGAGCGGGCGAATGGATATTATTATTGAAGCGGGGCTAAAGCCCTGTGACGTCCACGCACTCATGCCGATTGTCGAAGGGGCAGGGGGGAAGCTCACCAATTGGCATGGCGGCTCAGTAGTCGGGGGCGGTCGCGCTGTGGCTGTTGGGGATAGCGGGTTATTGCCCGAGCTTTACACCTATCTCGGACGGGCGATGACTGTTTAAAGGCGCGAAGCTAAAGCGCGTTATCGCTTAAGAACTTATCAAAGGCGCTAAAGAATTGATCGCGGTATTGGTCGCGTTCTAAAAATAGCTCATGTAGCGCCCCTGGCACAACGGCAAAGGTCGCGCCCGCTTTTTGCGCAAATTCTTCATTCGAGCGCGGCTCAACAATCGGGTCAGCGCCCGCCGCCACGATAAGTGCAGGGATTTTGAGTTTATCAGCGTTCTTATTAACAAAATTCATGCTGCGCACGGCTTGGACTATCCAGCCATAAGTCGGCGGACCGAGACGGATGCGCTCGACATTATTAAAATAAGCAGACCATTTTTTATAGCGCTCGGGGTCACTTGTGAGCTTATTGCTCTCAAAAGGCACAGGAATACCGCTGCGACCGCGTTGGAAAGGGAGCTCTTTTTTTGCCATGCCAAGAGCCGAGAGTAGTCTAACCGCGCCAATCATGATGGGGGTCGAGACATCATAAAGCCCCAGCATCGGCGCAGAACCGACGACAGCGCTGGGTCGCATGACGCCGCTGATAACGGCTTGCAGCGCAACGCAGCCACCCATGCTGTGGCCAACAACAATATGCGGTTTGGGTAGGAGGGGCGAGAACTGCGACGTCACGCCTGCAAGGTCTTCGGCATAATCTTGAAAGTCCTCGACATAGGATTTTAGCGGGTCATCCGTCATCCGATCAGAGAGGCCTTGGCCGCGCGGGTCCATGACCAGGACAGTGAAGCCGCGGTCGGTGAAATCCTCAACTGTTTCGAGGTATTTTTCGATGAATTCAGTGCGGCCTGGATAGATGATGATAGAGCCGCGCGGGTCAGAGCGTTCAGACGTGACAAGCATGGTGCGCAGGCGTAGCCCGCCTTGGTTGACCCAGTAGAAGCGCGCGCGTTTGGCGAGTCGCTCGGGCAGGGCGCGACCATCTGGGCTGACAAATTCAGCCTTTTCGAATTTTACCTGTGCCCGCATATTGCCCTATTTCGTTCTGCGGCAATCATTGCGCGCAGAAGACAAAAGGCTCGGATAATTCCGAGCCTTTAAAATAACTACATAGATGAGAAGAGACTTTGCAGCCCCATCGCCACGGACATATCGCCTGCCACTTTCAACTTGCCTGACATAAAGGCCATCATCGGGTCGAGATTGCCAGAGGCGAGTGAGATGAAATCATCCTTAGAGACAGAGATTGTGCAATCTGCATCTTTGTCCGCGATTTCAGCCGTGGTGCCATTTGCAAAAACTTGGCCGTCATCACCAAAATCAAATTTCACAGATTTATCAATGCCGCCAGATTTTTCCAGCGCTTCATTCATTTTTGCGACGATATCTTCATTTGTCATAAGAGTTCCTTTTATTGTCTGACCTCTATATGGGGGAGGTGTCCCCAATTTTCCAGTTTAAATTAATTGCCTAGTCTAAATTTAGAGCGGCTTTCTAAACATGAGTGTTGCGCGATCGGATTCGCCAATATTTTTGTAAAGGCTTGCGTCAAAATCTTTCGCCTCGGGCGAGCCTTCTTTGGGCGTTGCAGAGCGCGGCGGCAATGTCCAAACGCCCATCGGGTGGTCGGCTGTGTCACGCGGGTTGGAGTTCACTTCAGAGCTGCCGACAAAGTCAAAACCTGCGCGCGCGGCGAGGTCTTTCATATAGCTTTCCTGCACGTAACCACTGCGGCCTTTAGGGTCTTGGGTCGAGCTTTCGGGTAGGCGGTGCTCGACCACGCCCAAAATTCCGCCAGGTTTCAGAGCGGCGTAAAAATCAGCGAACGCTTTATCGGCATAACCCCCGCCCATCCAGTTATGAACATTGCGGAAGGTCAAGATCATGTCTAGCGGCTCCGCCACATTAATAGGTGTGTCGTTTTTGCCAAAGCTCGTAATTTCGATATTGCCCATGCCGTCAGCGCCGACAAATTTGTCTTTGAACGCTTGGTTACGCTTTTGCGCGCGCTCGCTGCCTTCCTCTTGATAAAGGATGGCCGTGTAAGTGCCGCCGCCACTGGCAAGATAAGGCGCTATAATCGGTGTGTACCAACCACCCCAAACTTCGCCGACATTCATATCAGGCTGCACGCCAAAAAACTCAAGCGTCGGGACAGGATTTCTAAATTTATCGCGCGCGGCATCATCTGCACGGCGAGGGTGAGCCACAATCTCGGCCAGTGTCACAGCCTGAGTTTGAGAGGCTTGCGCGGGGGACTCCGTGCTCGTGGTCTCAGAGCTGCCGCCACAGGCAGAAAGGGCTAATACACTCGCGCCGAGCAGCGCAAAACTAACTGATTTTAAAGCCAACATATGCTGTTCTCCAAATTTGAATTTAAGGCTTAATGTGGGGATTATTTTGCGCGGCGCAAGGGGTTTTTCGCCAACTGCGATTTGATGCCGCAAATCCCTTGAAAGCGTAAATCTGTTTCCCAAATCTTGTTACCGAGACGCCATAATGGGTCTCGGACTAACCTCGGCTCGGCCATAAGGCGAGCCATAACACATTGCTTAAAAAGGATGTAATTATGCGTAACTATGATTTTACCCCCCTCTACCGCAGCTTTGTCGGCTTTGACCGCATGGCAGATTTGATTGACACGGCCAGCCGCGCGGCAACCGCGCAAGACGCCTATCCGCCTTATAATGTGGTGCAGCTTGACGAAAATTCATACCGTATCGAACTGGCGGTCGCAGGCTTTGCGGAAGAGGATTTCGATATTGAAGCCCGCGAAAATGTGCTCACCATCGCCGCGCGTAAGACACCGCAAGACGCGGACGTCGAGACAGATGTGACCTATCTGCACCGCGGCATTGCCGAGCGTGGATTTGAGCGCCGTTTCCAACTGGCTGATCATGTGATTGTTGAAAACGCTGCGCTTAAGCATGGTCTTTTAACAGTCTCACTTAAACGTGAACTGCCCGAAGCCTTGAAACCGCGCAAAATCGCCTTAAATGCAGCGAACGTTAGCATTGGTGAGACAAAGGCTAACCAAAAAGTAATCGATGCGAAACCTCGCGGTAAAGCTAAGGCTGCTTAATTATAGGTCTAGGCGAAGACCCTCCTATCCTCCTCCCCCTTGAGATAGGCCCAAGTCCGCCATGACCCGGCGCTGCGCTCCGTCCCTTTCCCTCCCCTAGGACGTGAGCGCAGCGCCAATTTTTTGTTTGCTTATCATTCACCGACTTTCGGAAGTCCGCGCGCAGGCAATGACCACCCCCAGATGAGCGCGCAGCCGCGAATGGTAAACGCCACCGCGCCGCAAAGCCCGAGCGAGAGCGCGCTATTTTGGAGCAGATTAAAACTCACGCAATAGACGAGGCCTCCAGCAAGCGCCGCTGTCGCGTAAATCTCTTTTCGTAAAATCAGCGGCACTTCATTGATCACGACATCGCGTAGCATGCCGCCAACAGATGCCGTCACCACGCCCATAGTCACGCTGACGGTGATATTGCCTGTCAGGCCATAAGCCTTTGCTGTGCCCAGCCCGCAAAATAGCGCCAGCCCCACAGCGTCCGCCCATTCGAGTAGCGTTAAGCGTGATCCAGGTTTTGGCGGGAAGAAAAATATCAGCACGGCGGCTGCCACCGCGAGCCAGACATAAACGGGCGCAGAGGTCCAAAACACAGGCGCGTCCAGTATAATGTCGCGCACAGTCCCGCCGCCCACAGCGGGCAGCATAGCCATAACAATATGCCCGAATATATCCATGTGAGAGCGGTTCGCCGCCAATGCGCCTGTAATGGCAAAGACGAATACGCCTGCAAGATCAAGAATAGAGATGAGGGTCATGGGACGGCCTTACGTTAAGCTCGCCTCATAGCGCGAAATAGTCATCCCCCCCAATAAAAAAGGCCCGCCTGTTACGGCGAGCCTTTCGTTGTTTCTGCGAGCTAAGGACTACTCTTCTTCGTCGCTTTTCTTTTTACGGCGGCGGCGCTTTGGCTTGTCGTCGCTTTTTTCGCTATCATCAGACTTTTTAGAGCGGCGCGGTTTTTTCTCGCCGTCATCTTTGTCTTCGCGGGGTTCGCGCGGAATTTCTTCGCCGCTGTCTTGGTCGACGAATTTCATCGACAGACGCACCTTACCGCGGTCATCAAAGCCCATGAGTTTGACGAAAACCTCTTGGCCTTCTTTGAGGTAATCAGACGGGTGATTGACCCGTTCTTGGGCAATGTGGCTGACGTGGACAAGGCCGTCTTTTGGGCCAAAGAAGTTCACGAACGCGCCGAAATCGACAACTTTGACGACTTTACCTTTATAGATCATGCCAACTTCTGGATCAGCTGTCAGGCCGTGAATCCATTCGCGGGCGGCGTCGATTGACTTTTGGTCGTTCGAGGCGATTTTGATTGTGCCGTCATCTTCGACACTCACGCGTGCGCCTGTTGTGTCAACGATTTCGCGGATGACTTTACCGCCTGTGCCGATGACGTCGCGGATTTTGTCCACTTTAATCTTCATCGTCTCAATGCGCGGCGCAAATTCACCGACATCATCACGCGCTGCAGACAGGCCTTTATTCATCTCGCCAAGGATATGAAGGCGACCTGCATGGGCTTGCTCAAGCGCAGTTGTCATAATCTCTTCAGAGATACCTGCGATTTTGATATCCATCTGTAGGGACGTAATGCCTTCTGACGTCCCTGCGACTTTAAAGTCCATATCGCCTAGGTGATCTTCGTCGCCGAGAATATCAGACAGAACAGCGACACCATCGTCGTCCTTAATCAGACCCATCGCGATACCAGAGACAGGGCGCTTTAGCGGCACACCTGCGTCCATCATAGCGAGTGAGCAGCCACAAACTGTCGCCATAGAGCTTGACCCGTTTGATTCCATAATCTCAGAGACAAGACGGATTGTGTAAGGGAACTCTTCTGCGTCTGGGAGCACAGCTTGGAGCGCGCGCCAGGCGAGCTTACCATGGCCGTGTTCACGACGTGACGTGCCGCCCATACGACCACATTCACCCACAGAATATGGCGGGAAGTTATAGTGCAGGAGGAACTTGTTCTTAATCGTGCCTGTCAGCTGATCCACAAATTGCTCATCATCTGATGTGCCGAGTGTGGCCACGCAAAGCGCCTGTGTTTCGCCGCGCGTAAACAGGGCAGAACCATGTGTGCGGGGCAGGGGGCCAGCTTCGGCCACAATCGGGCGTACTTGGTCAAGCTTACGACCATCAATACGCTTACCTGTCTTGATGACAGAGCCGCGCACTGTTGAGCTTTCAAGTGATTTAAAGACATCACCGAAAACGCCGCTGCTCATACCGTCTGGATTTTCATCAGATACGCCGAGCGCGTCCCAAGCGGCGTCGCGCGTGTCGCGGAGCATGTCTTGGCGTTCCATTTTGTCAGTCTTTTTATAAGCCGCTTTAATGCCTTTCTCGGCGATTTTCGCGAGCGCTTTTTTCTCAGCTGAGTAATCAGGTGAGGTAAATTCACGCTTGGGCTTGCCCGCTTTTTTCTCAAGCTTAGAAATCATCTTGATGACGTCTTCGCAAGATTCGTGGGCAAACATAACGGCGCCAAGCATTTGCTCTTCAGTGAGTTCTTTAGCTTCTGATTCCACCATCATCACGGCGTCAGATGTGCCCGCGACAACAAGGTCAAGTTCGCTGTCTTCCATCTCTTGAAGCGTTGGGTTGAGGACATAATGTCCATCAATCAAGCCAACGCGGGAGGCCGCAATCGGGCCCATAAACGGCAGGCCAGAAATGGCAAGCGCTGCAGAGGCTGCAACCATACCAATGATGTCTGGCTCATTTTCAAGATCGTGTTGGAGCACAGTGATGACCACTTGCACTTCGTTTTTATAGCCCTTTGGGAAGAGCGGGCGAATGGGGCGGTCTGTCAGACGAGAGATCAATGTCTCGCGCTCTGTCGGGCGGCCTTCGCGTTTAAAATATCCGCCTGGGACTTTACCAGCCGCGTAGAACTTTTCCATATAGTTCACAGTCAGCGGGAAAAAATCCATGCCTGGCTTTTGTTTTGTTGCGCCGCAAACGGTCGCAAGAACAACAGTCTCACCATATGTGGCGAGAACGGCGCCGTCCGCTTGGCGAGCCATCCCGCCAGTTTCGAGGGTCAGCGTGCGGCCAGCCCAATCCATTTCTACAATGTGTTTATCAAACATACGTACAGTCTTTCTTTTCGTACTTTCTTGCTGGCAGTCGTGCCAACTTTCTTACATTTACCCGCGCAGACCATTCCGCGCGAGACCGCATTTTTTCATACAATAAATGCGCGAAAGGCCGCTTTAGAAAAAGCGACCTTTATCTCTTTAAAGAACGCCCGCTTAGCGGCGCAGTTCCAATCTTTTGATGAGGCTCTCATAGCGGGCCACATCTTTCTTTTTGACATAATCAAGAAGACGACGACGCTGGCTCACCATAGCCAAAAGGCCGCGGCGAGAGTGGTTGTCTTTCTTATTTGTCTTAAAATGTTCAGTCAGGTTTTTGATCCGCTCAGAGAGGATCGCAACTTGGACTTCAGGGGAGCCTGTATCGCCAGGTTTCGTGGCGTATTCAGACATTAACGCAGCTTTGCGCTCAGGTGTAATCGACATCGTGTTCTCCGTTATGACGACATGTTAAACACGCGTTTTGGTACCAATTCAGGCCCCGCCACACGCAATAGAGCAATTTCAACGCCGTCCAATTTCGCCAGTGTCAGACCTTCTGGACTGTCGGTAAAATGAGATGGCAAGGCAATCGCCCGTCCGTGTTTCAACTCTCTGGCCTCTATCTCTGTGACGGCAAGCACCGGGATGTCGTCCAGTGCTGTCGAAACAGGATATAAACCTGCTGAAACGCCGTCCCTATGACAGCTTTCCTCTAAGGCTTCAAGCGTAAATGACGGCGTGTTTTCACCGTTTAAGCTGAACGGGCCAACCCGTGTGCGACGCAAAACCGTGACATGACCGCATGTGCCAAGCGCGCCTATGAGGTCGCGCGCGATAGAGCGCACATAAGTCCCTTTCCCACAGGCGAGCGAGAAGCTGGCAGACGCCTCGTCACACTCTTTCAAAACAAGTTTATCTACGCGCACAGGCCGAGGCTTAAGCTCAAATTCAACACTTCCCGCGTCCTTGCCACGCATAAGGGCGTAGGCGCGCTTGCCGTCGACTTTAATCGCGGAATATTTCGGCGGAATTTGGGAGATGTCGCCGATGAATTGCGGCAAGGCGGCCTCTATTTCGGCGCGCGTAGGGCGAACGTCAGAGACGTCAGTCACGTCGCCTTCCGCGTCCCAGCTCGCCGTGCTCTCGCCCCATGTAATCGTAAAATCATAGCCTTTCGCGGCGTCCATCATAAAGGGGACTGTTTTTGTCGCCTCGCCCAGCGCAATTGGCAGCACGCCACTTGCAAGCGGATCAAGCGTGCCTGCATGGCCTGCCTTTTGGGCTTGAAACAGCCAACGCACTTTGCCGACCGCCTGCGTACTGCTCATGCCCACGGGCTTGTCAAAATTGACCCAGCCGTGAACGGGATTGCCTTTGCGTTTACGTGCCATATGCGTCTGTGTGCGGTGTAAATAACATGGCGCGCCTCTATCAGAGTTGGGCGCATAAAAAAAGCGCCCTCCAAGGAGTGCGCTTTTAAATTTTTGTCTCTTCAATAAAGCTATTTTTCTTTTGCGTATGGAAACTTCTTGGAAGATGCTTTCAGCAATCCTTTTGAGACGCTTTCTGGGGAGCTTCCTATGCCGCCTTTAAATTCATGGTCATATGACCAAAGGAGGCCACCAGATTCTGCGTCGTGAACCGTCATGTTAACATTTACAGAATTCGTAGCCCCGCCATATCCCAGCAAAAAAGCTGATGCGACGGCAGCGCCAGTGGACATAGGCTTATCTCTTTTAATAGTACCTGAGATAACCGCATCCACGCCAAGCTTTTCGCCAATTTCTGCTTTAGTGAAGTTTTTGATGTTTCCGTCAGCCATACCCGCACGTCTCAAGAGAACATTTGTTTCGTCAACATCTTGAAATTTAACAGTATAATCGCCTTTAGACCATTTTTTTAAAAATTGTGAATAAAGCTGTCTTTGGAACACAACGCCTTCTTCATTTTCTGCCGCATTAAGTGCAGCGAGATCTGTTCCTTCCGCTAAATTTTTTTGAGCAATCGTCACATTGAAAGGTATAACGGCCACTTCACGATGCGTGGATTGGTAATCACTAAAGCTATCTGCGGTGTAAACATCAGCAGTCGCGCAAGCGGTTAAAACTATTGCGGCCATGACGGGAATAGATTTACTTCTAATTTTTAAACTTAGGCTCATTTTTTTTCTCTCTATGATTCGTATATTACATTGTTACAAGATTTAAGCTTGTAAGACGAAAATGCAATCTTGAATAATAATTTTCGCCTATTAATTCAAAGTTCCCTATTTTGATTTGGGTATTCACAAAACCATTGCGCTTGACCGCCCTATCCCTATTGTAGCGAAAATCAAAAAAAACCAAAACTATATGGTAGACAAAGGGACACATCGTGGAATTTTTTAATACGGCTATGGAAGCGCTGAACAATTTTGTTTGGGGCCCACCTATGATGCTTCTTTTATTGGGTGTCGGGTTTTTCCTCACAGTGGGCCTTCGCTTTATTTCGCTCACGAAAATTGGCTATGGTTTTCGTCAGCTGTTTAAGAAACGCACGGGCGACGCGGATGAAGGCGATGTCTCGCCTTTTGCGGCCCTTATGACGGCACTGTCCTCCACTGTCGGCACGGGCAATATCGCAGGCGTGGCCGCGGCCATTGCGATTGGCGGCCCGGGTGCAGTGTTTTGGATGTGGGTGACCGCAATCCTCGGCACAGCGACGAAATTTGGCGAAGGCGTGCTCGCTGTGCGCTACCGCGAGATTGACGCAAACGGTAACCGCGTCGGCGGCCCCATGTACTATATTAAAAACGGTCTTGGCCCGAAATTCATGTGGCTCGCCATGGCTTTTGCCTTCTTTGGCATTATCGGCTCACTCTCCACAGGCAATGCGGTGCAGGCCAACTCCATCGCTGACGCGCTTGGCAGTGCTTATAATTTTGACGCGCGTATCGTGGCTGTGGTCCTCTCAGCCCTCGTGGCAGGCGTTATCTTTGGCGGCATTAAGCGTATCGGCGCGGTTGCCTCACGGCTTGTCCCGTTTATGGCTGTCATTTATATCGGCGCGGCGCTCGTTGTGATTGCCGCCAATATCGGCCAAGTGCCTGCCGCATTTGGTCTCATCTTTAAAGGCGCATTCGGCCTCCAAGGTGCAGGTACAGGTATCACGATTGGCCTCATGATGCTCGCCATGCAAAAAGGTGTGGCGCGCGGGCTGTTCTCTAATGAGGCGGGCCAAGGCTCTGCTCCGATTGCCCATGCGGCGGCGCAAAATAATGACCCTGTGAACCAAGGCATTATCGCCATGCTCGGCACAATCATTGATACGCTGATTATTTGCACCATCACGGCGCTGGTCATTTTGACATCTGGTGTGATGAGTGCGGATTGTCTCGCGAGCCCCGCCATTCTGACAATCCTAGAAAGCGGCTCTACTCCGCCAGGATGTGAGATTGGGGTGCCGTTAACAGCAGCCGCGTTTGACGCGACACTCATCGGCTTTGGTGAGCATATCGTGACCATCTGTCTGTGTATCTTCGCCTTCACCACCATCATTGGCTGGAGCTATTACGGCGAGCGTTGCGCGGCTTTCATCTTCAAGGAAAAGTCTATTCCTGTGTTTCGCTGCTTTTGGGTCCTTGCCGTGTTCGCCTCGACCTTTGCGCTGTATTTCGAAACAGGCGAAGACAATCTTGTGGTGGCAACCTTCTGGCTGATTGCCGATAGTTTGACAGGCCTGATGGCTGCGCCAAACCTCATCGCGCTTATTCTGCTCTCACCCGTTGTGTTCAAACTCGCGCGTGAGTATTTCGATAAAGAGAAAATCGCAAGCGACGGGCTTATCGACCAAGACGATATGTAGTCTGTCATCGATTAAATTTTGGGAAGGTCCGCTGCGTGTCTGCGTTGCGGGCCTTTTCTTTTGAGCAATATGCCGTAAAGAAAGTCATGGCGATTTTTAAATATAAAGCCTTGGACAGAAACGGCGTCTCCGTCAGCGGGGAGGTCGAAGCGCTATCTGAGTCCCAAGCTTTTGAAATGCTCGAGCGCCGCCGCCTAGAAGCTTTCGAGATTGGCGTTAAGCCTGAAAGCTCCGAACTCTTTGGCGGTACGCGGCGCATCAAATCCAAAGACCTCTCGCGTTATGTGCGCCAACTCGCCACGCTTTTATCTGCGGGCGTCACGTTGCTTGAGGCCTTGGGTTCGCTCTCGCGCTCAAACGCGCATCCTGCCCTGTCCAAAGCGTCACAAGCCATCCGCAAAGACCTACGCGCAGGCATGCGCCTTTCCGCCGCGATGAGCACCCATTTGCCGCAACTGCCGCGCTACGTCCCGCGTCTGGCAGAGCTTGGCGAAGCGACGGGCCAATCGGCCAAAGCGCTGACGGACGCCGCCGAGCGTATGGAATATGAAGATCAAATGCGCAGCGAGATTAGTACGGCGCTGTCTTATCCGATGTTCCTTGCTGTCGTTGGCGGTATCATTACGTTTTTGTTGTTTCTTTTTATCGTGCCGCGCTTTGATCAAATGCTTGCGGGTAATCGTGACAGCCTGCCGATGATGTCAAAACTGGTTATTAGCGCAGGTGTGGGCCTTAAGAATAATCTATTTCTTGTGCTGCTCGCCTTGGGCGCGATAGCGGCAGGGACTATTTATATAAGCCGGAGCGCGTCTCTCAAATCAAGCCTTCGCACATGGGCGGAAAAGCTGCCAGTGGTTGGGCCTGTGCTTGTGCAATCAGACCTTGGCGGCTGGGCGCGCACAGTCGGCATGGCGCTGGATAATGGCGCGGATCTTTTGACCGCGCTGCAACTCGGTGAATACGGTCTGCGGAGCGGACGGCTGCAAGCAGGTATGCGTATTGTGCGAAGCGAAATTCGCGCGGGCCGTAATATTGACGAAGTGCTGGAAGAAAACATCACAGACTTTGATCCGCTGACGATTGATTTGGTGCGCACAGGCCGCGCCTCGGGTGGGCTCGCGGACATGCTGTTGTTTGTCGGAAAAACGCAAGAGGCAGAGACGAAGGAACTGACGAAACGGCTCTCAGCGCTCGCTGAACCTATCGCGATTATGCTGATTGCGGGGATTGTTGGCACGATTGTGATTTCTATCGTGCTTGCCATGACATCGCTTTATGACTTCGCGATTTAGGCAGTTTAGCATTAGGCGATTTGGGTAGCTGTCCAGACAGCAAAAATCCCGACGGCGAGGCATGGGCCAAAGGGCACCCAATTATCAGGAACGTCTGACCTAATCTTCGCCGCTGACGCGCCAAGCAGGGCAATAACAATACCTAGCAAGCTCGCGATAAGCACAACCATGGGCAGGTTCAACCATCCCACCCAAGCGCCGCCTGCGGCCAAGAGTTTTGCATCACCCCGACCTAAACCATCCATACCGCGCAGGCGTTTAAACGCATAGGCAATCGCGACAAATGCGGTGTAACCGACAACGGCGCCTATTAACGCTGGGATTATTGCGCCCGCAAGATAGCTTTGGGCAAGGCCTAGGATAATCAAAGGAAATGTCAGTACATCGGGAAGTCGAAATTCACGTAAATCAACATAGGACAGTGCGAGCAAAAAGCTCGCCAACACACTCCCCCAAAGCAGCGTCATCACTGCTGTAAGCTCACGCGCTCAGGCACGCATTTCGGGGGAATAAGGCGAAAGACCGCCAGCCGTCTTTCAGGATTTTTTACCGAAATATAACCACCAGAACATACCCCGCTTGCTGAAATATCAATGACGTCGCCTTCAACAATCCAACCGTCTGGCACATCAAAACGACGTAGCGATTGTAGCTCTCGCGCGTCAAGTTCATCCTCTGTGACGCTCTCTGTCACAAGGCTACGGGCGGCCCCGCTCAGCATAGCATCAGATCGCACCAGCAGTATATCGGCCATGGCGGCTTCGGCTGTGCGAATGAAACGGTTGCTTTCTACAGCACCCACCATGCGCGCGCCAACGACGCTGAGCATGATACCCATAATGGCGAGCACCACCATAATCTCAAGCAAGGAAAAGCCCGCCTCGCGTGAGGGGTTATGTGATGTTTTAAGAGGAGATATCGGCATTATTGCCGCTGCCACCCACCGTGCCGTCTGCGCCATATGATATGATGTAGGGAATACTCATGCGGCCATTTTCTTGAGCAATGGGCGGCTGGTAAACATAGGCGTTATTCCAAGGGTCTAAGGGAATTTCGCCCTCCATATAGGGACCGTACCAAGAGCCATTGTCGTTTGCTGGCGGTGAAACAAGTACAGAGAGCCCCTCTTCGCCTGTCGGGTAGCGACCTGTATCAAGCTTAAAACTATCAAGTGCGAGGCGCAGCGTTTGAGCTTGGGCTTTGGCCGCTGTGACTTGAGCTTTATCAACATTGCCAAGAAGACGCGGGGCGACAAGCCCCATCAGCGTGCCGATAATAGCCAGCACAACAAGAATTTCGAGCAGGCTATAACCCGCCTCTCTATCTTGTGTTCTTTTGTTTTTAGCTTTCAGGTCGTTGTGAGCTTTACGCATCTTCATTATCTCCAGATAAATCAACTGTAGTCGTATTGGCGCCGCAAACGCGGAACACTTCGGTGAGCGTGGTGACGCCTGAGCGCGCTTTTAGAATACCGTCTTCGAGTAGGGTAATAAAGCCTTGGCCGCGCGCGACTTCAAGCAGCTTTTGCAGGCTCGCGCCCTCAAGGATGGCTTCTGACAGCGCATTGTCCATTTTCACCGTTTCGAAAATAGCCACGCGACCATTAAACCCTGTGTGATTACAGGCTGTACAGCCTTGGCTTTCGCGCCAATTGTTTTTGCCTTTTATCTGGGGGTCAATGATAGAGCCGTTTTTAATCATGTCCCAAATCATATTCTCGCCGTCAGGCTTGGCCACAGGCATAGAGCAGCTTTGGCAGAGGCGGCGGACAAGACGTTGCGCGACAAGCCCGCGCACAGCCGAGATGACCATATAAGGCTCAAGCCCTATATCGACGAGGCGCGCCACAGCGGCGAGCGATGAATTGGTGTGAAGGGTTGAGAGAACCAAATGACCTGTCAATGCGGCCTGCGCAGCAATAGTCGCCGTTTCGCCGTCACGAATTTCCCCGACCATGATGATGTCAGGGTCTTGGCGAAGAATTGCACGCAGCCCTTTAGCAAAGGTATAGCCTATGCCGGCATTCGTCTGAATTTGGATAATTCCGTCCATGTCATATTCGACGGGGTCTTCAATGGTGATAATTTTGCGCACGCCGTCATTCAGGCCGCGCAGGCCTCGATATAATGTCGTCGATTTACCTGAACCCGTTGGCCCCGTGACAAGGATAACGCCGTTGGGCTGGGATAAAAGCTCTTGCAGTGTCGTTTTGGCGTGGCCCTCAAGCCCTATGGCTTCCAGATCTGGGAGTTCCGTTTCCTTCTTAAGCAGGCGCATGACAAGGCTCTCACCCCATGACCCAGGGAGAGCGGAGACGCGCAGGTCAATGTCTTGGCCTGCAAAGCGTATGGTTTGGCGTCCATCTTGGGGTAAGCGACGCTCGGCAATATCCATGCCTGAGAGGAGTTTGATGCGGCTGGCGACGGCATCGAAATTTGATTTCGGGTCGGTTTGTTTAGTGTGGAGCACACCGTCAATGCGGTAGCGGACTTGAAACTTATGCTCAAACGGCTCGATGTGAATATCAGAAGCGTTTTCACGCAGCGCGGTTGAGAACACGCGGTTTACAAAATCGATGACAGGGGCTTCTTCGGCCATTTCTTTGAGGCGCACCGTGTCATCATCCGTGAGGCCGTCTGCGTCCTTGAGCGTATTTTCGCGAATATGGAACAGCGCTTTTTCAATAGTTTGATTGCTCGCCACAAAATCAGATAGCTCAACGCCAGCTTTGTAGCAGCGCCGCTCAATTTGCTCGCGCAGTTCAGGCGAGAGGATGTCCTGGGCCAGCATGAAAATGGGAGCGTTGTCTGATGCCTGCCAAACCGCACATTGACGGGCTGTCAGCCAGCGGGCGTTAAGCCCGAGAGTGGACATGGCACGACTATAGTCTTCTGGATCAATACTGACACGTTCGGGTGACATTATAGGCAAACCGAGTTGTTCACTTTGCGCAATCAATAGATCTTCTTCTGATACGGCACCAATGCGCAGTAGCGCTTGGCCGAGCAGTCCGCCCGCTTCTGACTGCAAGCGGCTCGCTTGCGCAATGTCAGCTGCCTTGACGAGGCCGCGGGCTTGGAGAATATCTCCGATGGTGTTCATCTGTGCGCTTTGCATGAGTTGTCCTTAGACGCTTATTATAACGAACGCAGCTTAAAAGTTAAAACAGAAATACAGTGGGCAGATGCTCATGAAGGCTATCCGTTTCAATTTATCATGCGCGCATAAAAAAACGGCCCCTCCGAAAGGAGAGGCCGTCTAAAAGCTCTAAATGTCTAAGACTAGTTGTCTTCGTCGTTTAGGTTTGGCTCTTTGATGTCTTCTTGGTCGTTGTTCGCACCGTCGTTAAACGCTGAGATGATACCACCTTTAGAGATCAAACGGTCAATATCGACGTCTGTGTTTGGTGTTTCGACATTGATAAGAACGTCAAAACGCTCAACAGTTGCCGGAATTGGCATTGTTGTAGAGACGAGTGTTGCTTCACCGTAGCTGTTAGCTGTGACTGTACCTGGGTACGTACCGTTAGCATTGGAGTTCTCAAGTGTAAGAGAGTAATCCACTGGCATGTTCGGGTCTAGGCCTGTGATACGGTAAACAGTAAGCGCGCCGTTACCAGCAGCTTGTCCGCCGTTCCAGTCAAAGTAACCAAATTCACGACCTTCACGCTGTAGCGTATCAAGCGGACCTACAGGACCAGCTTCAGAAGCGATTAGATCAGGTGTAAGTGTCGTACGGAACGTGATTTTAGAGTTACCAACAGAAACTGTCTGTGTTGGGATAACAACTGTGCCATTTGCAAACGCGATGATTGAATCAGGCGTGCCATCTAGAAGCTTAAGCTTATCAGCCCCTGCTGTTGCCATCACCGTAAATGCATTACCAGACTTAACAGAAGGAATACCGTTTACGAAGACTTTATCGATACCAGAGGCATCTTCAAACACAACGTCAAACATGAATGCTGCCACGTCACCTGCAACGAGCGGAGTGACTGATGTCAAGCTTGTGCTAACAGTTGGATCAATTTTGTACTGAACTGTACCAATGACGCCATCTGTGTTCAATGGACCTGAACCTGCGAATTCTGCAATGTCAGTATAGCCCGTACCCAATGTGATTTTTGTATCAGATTGAGCTTCGTCTGACATAATCATGCCTGAGATAGCCGATGCGCATGGTGCGATTAGGCCTGAAGTAGAGGCTGTACCGCCGTCAACTGGAGTTCCAAGCTCAGTTTCGATTGTCACTGTAAGTGGGCTACCAGCGACTGGGCATGAATCAAGACCAAGGTCTAGGTTGAAGCCAAGAGTAGAGATTTGAGTGTTCTGTGGGATTGATGTCACGAAAGTAACTGTGTTTGCACCCACTGTTCCACCAGTTTCGATGAAAGGAGAGTTACCACCTGTGATATCTGTACCTTGAACGACTTGTGAGAATGTCACACCAGCTGGTAGGTCAATTTTCACACGAAGGTTGTTCGCTGACGGGTAAAATGAACCTGATGTTGTGTCGACGTCAAATGTGAAAGTACCAGTTAGGGCTGGGTTGCCTGGCAACTCAAGCTCTAGGGCAGGAACGATGCCGTTCGGCGTTACGTTTGTAATATCGAGCGCGTTTGCTGAACCCGCTGCGATTGCCACCATAGATACGGCGGCTAGGAGTGATTTGATTTTCATGTTTTCCTCACCTGTTAATCAAAATATAAATGTGCAGTAATCTGCACGCTTCTGAAGGGCAAGCATCCAAAGGTACGGGGAATCAAATCGCCACCCCCTCATATGCCTACTGCGTCTATAGGTGGGTGAAATCCTAGCGTCAAGACTTCCTGCACATAGATTCAGCCTCAATCCCTGTAAAAATCAGGCCGAAGATGTATTTTTATCACACTGTTATCAAAAGGTTAATGAAATCGGCGATCTAACGCTAGTTTATCGGTCTTGCCATCGTAAATGCCGAAAGATTTCTACAAAGTGCTCAAAAAAGCTACATTTGGGTGCCACCCAAGGCTTTCAAAGTCAAATTGCTCCTGAAAACCGTCATTATACGCTATATTTATCTCTATTTTATAAAGTGTGACGTCATATCGTGAGCGAAAGCCTGCGACATCCCTTATCGGTGTAGGGCCAAGCTTAGGCGAAGCGCGCCACTGTAATTGGCCATAAGGGGTTACAAGCTCGCCTTCGCTGAGTTGGTCAAGGTTAAGCGCCGAAACATGCGCTATAGCGAGCTCTTGCGTCGCTAAACGACGTTCATTTCGTTCAAGCGCCTCGGTTGTCGTCACGAATTGACCTTGGAGCGCAAGGAGTGGTAGAAGCGCGCCAGCCAGTACCGCCATAGCCACAAGCGCTTCGAGGACTGAGAAGCCACTGTCTTTTTTGACCCTTGCCATAGGCTCTTTCAGTGCCACAGTCTGGGGCTTTCGCCACATTTTAAGTCTGTATAGCTTGAGGGTCACGCGCCCTGACGCCTAAAAATTGCGGGGTTGCAGTGTAAGCAGACGGCTATCATCGGCCATTAGCCTGTCAACATCGCCAGATAATCGTCTTACAAACTGCGCTTTATCAGCCTGACCACGTAAGACATAAGCTGTTATGAGTATGACTAATTCTGTATTGTCCTCAGATATGCCTTCATTGCGAAAGGCGCGGCCGATGATGGGAATGTCTTTAAAAAACGGTACGCCTTTATCATCCACCGTCAAGCTTCGCTGTATCAGCCCTCCCATAACAGCTGTCTGACCATCTTCTAGTGAGAGCTGCGTATCGATGGACCGGTTAGATATCGTCGGGCTGGCGATAGCAGAGCTTGACGTGTCGAGCTCAGAGCTGACCTCTTGTGAAATTCTAAGATCAATACGATTATCAGAAAACACAATAGGCTCGATATTCATCAGCACACCTGTGGAGCGGTAATCGATACTCTGTAAAATATCTGTCTGACCAACGCCGTCCTGATTATTTGCTGCCCGTTGTGATGTCAGCACAGGAATGTCTTGACCGACTTGGATGGAGGCCTCTGAGCCTGAGCGCGCCGTTAAAATTGGGGTGGAGAGAATTTTCACGCGGCGGTTACTGGCAAATGCGTTAAGCGTGGCTTCAATATCATTGCCGAGCAGACCAATGGTAAGGCCTGAAGAGCCAAGGCCAAGGCCGCCTGTGCTCGCTGTCGCAGTTGTCATATTACCAAGCCCAATATCCGTCAGACTAAAGTCGAGACCGATATTCGTGCTATCGACAAGAGAGACTTCGGCAATTTGCACTTCAATCAGGACTTCGGGCGCAGGCGTGTCAAGTTGCTCTAATAATGCCAAGAGTTTAGCATAGTCATTAGATGTGCCTGTGAAAACGATACGGTTGCCAGATGGGTCAACGGTGAAACGCGTACGAGAGGAGGTTAGCCCGCCGCCGTCTCCACCTGAGACTTGGCGTGTGTTGATATTACTTGCCCCGTTTTGGCTTGCATTGAGTGCGCCTTGCGCTGTCGATATGCCGCCAATATTAGCGCGATCAGACAGGACGCTATTGGCTGTATTCGCAAGCTCTTCCGCCGAAACATTTTTAACCTGATATATGTAGATTTGCTTCGCGTCACCGCCTTGAACTGGTTTATCTAGCTCTGACAACCAGTTTGTTACGCGCGCGTGGGCTTGCGCAGTTTTTGCGAAAATGAAGAGATCATTGGAGTATTCCAAAGGCATTAGGAATATTGTACGGCTTTGAGCAGGGTTGCTGGTAACTTCCCACCCTTCTATTTTTAGCGCATTTTCTACGGCGTCTGAGAAGTCTTTAACATTCCAAAATTGCGGCGTGTACTTCTTAACTTGTGATCCGGCAAATTCTAACTCGTCAAGATTGTTGATAATGGCGAGTGCGACATTGACGTCTTCAGGTAATCCAGAGAGTGTTAGATAATTGTTTCTCGGGTCAGACTTAATGCGAATAACATCTGTTTTATTCTGAAACGTCTCCATCAAAATACCGTACATACTGTTTGCATCAACGGCTTGCATTTCAACAAATTGAATGACAGGTCGGAGGTCTTGACGCGTTCGTGCACGCGCACGTGACTTAATAAAGCGCGGCATACGAGAACGTAGCGCCTCATCTTTGATAATTTTATAGCTGCCGTTTTCAGGCACGACGCGCACGCCGTATTCTTTTAAGACCTCGGTCACAAGCGCTTGGAAATTAGCGCCTGTCATCGTGCCTGAACTACGCAGCTGCACGACGTCATTCATGGCCGCCACGTCTTTGCCAACCACAAAAGGGAGTTTCAGCATTTCGCCAAAGGCGATATCTACAAATTGCGGCACAGAGAGTGGCGCAATATAGGCCTCAACAGAGCGCACTTTGGTGCGCGGGGCACGACGTGAGATGCCGTCACTGATATCTGGCGCGTTAGGGTCTGTGAGGATTGGCACAGAGGCCACGTCACTAGGCAGAGTTACTGTGTAGTTTTGACGGGCGGCTGCATTGGGCGTGTTATTGACGGGCTCCACATAGCGTCTCGGGCCCCGCTCCAGGCCGTACCCAATGCTGTTTTCTTCTAGTCTTGCACCCGTAATGCGAACATAAGGGTCACCTTCTTTGCCCGTAATAAGTGCTCCGCCTGACCCGGGCTCTGCGCGCGGCGCAACTTTTTGACCAGATATATCGCGTTTAAAACCTTCGACGGTCTGGCAGGCCGACAATCCTATAATGACAAGTCCTGCGACGGAGCGCAGTAGAGCTTGGCGAGCGAACTCAGACGTAGGGCGTGTCAGTGAAATGTCAAAATGTCTCATAGTCTTCTCCGCCACCTAATTATTTGAGGTGGGTTTTGGGGACGCATTATTATTGTCTTTGGGAACGTCCATAGCGTCTTCATCAGATTTTTCAAAAGCTGTTTGCAGATAGGGTACCGTAGGCACACGAATTTCTTCCGTCTCAAAGGTGGCGATAATTTCATTTTTTTCAATCGCCTTAATCGTCCAACCACTCTCAAGCGTGTCGCCTGCCTTAACTTTTATCAACCCATTATCTGGGCCCTGCAAAATAACGTGAGGCACTCTGTTAATGGCACTGCGCGACAAAACCTTTGGGAATTTTCCTGCGGTCGTCGACTGCGTGGGGGCGGTTGATGCGCCGGATGAGTTCGCCCGCATTTCCGCTATACGGCTAATCGGGAGGAGGGATGATGCCTTCACCTGACGCGCCATTTTTGTGTAGGCGCTTTCAGAGAGGGGGTGATGCTGCATCGCGTCCCAACCGTCAATTACTGCGCCTTGAGATGTGGCGGAAGGGTCCGCGCGCCACCAGCCGAGCGCGGCACTGAACCCGCAAAGGGCGAGAATGAAAAGCAGGGTTTTGCGTGTCATGGACGGTTTCCTGCTTGTGAATTTGGATTAGAATTGGGGGCCGCTATTTGAACGGCAATGCGCCCCCTCATGCCAAGGCGTGGTGGGCGACGATCTCGCAGCGACTGCGCAAAATCAAATTCGTCTACAACCAGAATTTTAGGGTAGGTCGCGATAGCCTCAAAAAAATCCGCAAAGTCCTTTGACGATGGCGCGCGGCCTGACATTTCATAGCTGAGCTGCATCACACCGTCGCTCTCGACAGGGTCTGGGTCTACTCGAATTTGAAGTTGATCAAATTTCAGCTCTCCCGCCATAGTTCGCAGCGCTTGCTGTAATTCGGCAGCGATGACGCCCGCCGTCGGCCCTGTCCAAACCTGGTTTTGCAAAGCGTCACGTGCCGCTTGGCTCTCGATAAGTCTGTCTGACCAATGGTCCGTTTCGCTGATAGAGGATAGCGTCGCGAGTTCAGTCTGGGCAGTCGCGAGGCGGCGCTCTAAATTATTCTCGGCTTTGGAAAAACTCTCTAGCCCCAAAAAACCGATCACGCAGGCAATCAACAGCAAGCCATAAGCGGCGAGAGGTGTCATCTCAAAATCATCAGGGGCGAGCTTCATGGCTGTGGCTCCTGAGCTGCAGGTGTTGCGGCGACGGTCTGGCGCGGCGGCAGAAGCTGCGCTTTGACAACCATCACCTTATCACCGTCTTGGGCGACACTTACGTTTTCAAGATTAGGCTCCGCTTCAAGCAGGGTCACCACATCAGGCACAGAGACTTTGTCTTCGCCTTCGAGCCGCACTTCAAGCGCGCCGTCACGTAGAGAGATGCGCGCAATCCCCATGTCGGTTGTGCCAAGTACATTACTCAGTGCGCCAAAGCCTGCGAGCACAGTGCCGTTATCGCCAACAGCGCGGTAGCGACGCACGTACATCATATTGCCAAGCGCACGCCGACGCGCACTTTGGATTTGCTCTGTCTCGCCCTTAAGCTCAGCAGATTTTTCATTAACTTGAGAGAGCGCATGGCTTTGGCGCATATATTGTCCGCCCGTGTAAAGTCCAAAACAGGCCGCGATTGTTGCCGCCCCTAATGCAAGTTTTGGCGGGGCCAAAAGAGTGGAAAGGCGGTCTTTGTCAATATCAAAGATAGGGATGTCGTCGCGCCACGGAACTTCGACAGCGGGCGGGAGGGAGGCATCGATTGTCGTGTCTCCGACCAGCGTTTCGCGCGCGGCACGCATAAACACATCCCATTGGGCCGCACTAGGTTGACGTCCCCACCAGCGGCTCGCAACAAGATTTCCTTGTGTCCAGATTTGGCCTTCAAAACCTGATAATCCGCGCACAAGGCGCGTGCCGTTATCATGCGGACGTTGCGCAAGTGTCTCAGGCAGATACCGCCCATTATGAGCGGTATGAGTGGCATAGCCCCAGACAGAGGCGTAAGGTTGCGCCGTATTTTCAGCGTTTAAGCTGACATTATCTAAGACAAGCTTTATGCCGTCTTCATCCTCAAGCGCCTCGTTTCGTACCTTAAGTATAGCGGCTTTTTTGGCATCTGCCGAGCGGCCAGCCAGACGCAACCGCCGAAAGGAGCAATCCGCGCGCGGCACAAGGCATACGCTCTGGCCGATCAACGCCGGCTTGCGAAGGATGTCGCGCTCTTTCTGTCCGTTAAGGACGAAGAGACGGGGCGTGAACAACATTGTCTAACTCTTCAAAATTAAGGCCTGAACCTGATGAATTACCTGTTTGGGTGTCTGGCGCGGCCGATATTATGTCGTTCTCTAGCACAGTGCTATCATAAACCCAATGTCTTCTATATGGCGCGCCGACACCGCCAGCAAAGCGTTCAATATCGACGACACGTTTCTGATAACGCCCATCTGCGCGCGGCGCCCAAATTACAAAACGCGAGGATTTTGAGGGCTGAAGGCTGCGCCGTTCAATCTCTTGCAGTGCGTCCAAACGGCGGCTCTCAAGCAGACTATCACTATCAAAGCTCATAACCTCTTGTAGGGCGCGCGGCGCAAACCCTTGCTTATAGCCATTCGTAATTTGCAGGGTTGTCATGTCTTTGAGGCGCGTCATATCAATCTCGGTGAGTAGTTCTGACCAGCCCATAATATTGCCAAGCTCGCTATAGCTGCGCAGGGGGGAATTGGTTGGGGCCGGCATATCGCGCGTACGGTAATCAAAACTCTCCGCGCCTTGTTGACGGCGGGTAATATCAAGGTCGGTATAATCCAGAAGTGTACTGACCGCGCTTCGCGCCTGGGCGCGGCTGGCTCCGCTGGCGAGCAAAACAGGTTCGATAAATCGCGGAGAGGGAAGGTTAAGCGACACAAGTCCTGTTGCGTCGCGGTAAGACACAATCGTTGGCCGCATATCTGGCGTGGACTGGTATTTGCGCAAACTTCCTTGGGCGAGCCATATATCAGGCACGAGGGCGGACGCTTCGTCCTCGCTTAAAGGGCGGCGTCCATCTGCGGACAGATACCCAAATTCCCAGACGGTCGGGCTATCGGGCGAAATATCATGCCCTCCGCGCAAGGCGTTCGCGGTTAGGATGGAGTAGGTTGCTGCCGCTTCAGCGCTTTGCAACTGACGCTCCGCCGCTAGCCTGTCCCCGATATCAGTGACGATGGCGGAGGCACTTTGTAGCCTTTGAGCCGCAATTGTCCCTGCGATGGCCAGTATTGCAACAACAAGCAAAACATAGGGCAGCACAAAGCCGCTCTCAGAATGAGCTGTGTTCACCTGTGTCATAGCGCGTGTCAAAATCCTGCCCCCAGATCAAGTCGTGGCGGCAGAACAGAGGTCTGACTGAGCGGCGCGCTTAAGATGATGACCTCTTGGTCGCGCAGACGTATGGCTTCAGGTAGGGCTTTGGCGGGCAAAAGCTCTGCGTCATTAAAGTGCCCACGGGTAGGCTTAGAATTCGGCGGCCAAGAGGGGTACCAGCTTTGGTCCACGCCCATATATTCAAATCGTGCGCTGGCCGACAGGCCTTCAATAAGGGGCCAAGCCTCCTGCCTGTCAGTCTTATTAATAGCGTCTGAGTAAACAAGTGCCTGAGTTCCATTACCAGTTTTCGAAAGCATCAAAAGAATAGACTGTGGCCCTGACGGGGCGACGGATAGGGGCGCGCCACTGAGTGCCGTGAGCTTGCGCGCATCGCCTGAGAAAACGACCTCATCAGAATTAGGCCAGCTTGGCATAATCGCGCCGAGTAGCCGCGTGACAGCCAGCCGATCAAGCGCGCTATTTACGGTGCGTTCACCTGCTTTCACCGCGCGGTCAGACAGCCGCAGCATAGACGACGTGCTTTGGAACAAGGCCACAGAGGCAAGCGACATAATGGCGAGCGCAAAGAGTGTCTCAAGCAGAGAAAAGCCCGCATCACGTGACGGTGCAGACAATGTTGTATTTATGTTTTGGCAATGACCCATCGCGCTTGTTTAGCAGGGGAGAAGCTCTCCCGCCAAGCGCTTTAACATTACGGGGTTGTCAGGCTTAGGCGTCCAGTTTCAGATAGCGCGGGGGTAGCGGGCAACTCACACCCGTCGGGCCGTGCATACAGTAGCCTTGCGGATTCTTCGCGAGATATTGCTGATGATAATCCTCAGCCGCGTAATAATCCCCGACAGGCACAATCTGTGTGGTAATCGCAGGCGCGCCTTTGGCTTGGTAAGCCGCGTCATAAGCTGCGCGCAAATCTTTGGCGATGTCCGCCTGCGCGTCACTATGGGTCAGAATGATAGAGCGGTATTGGCTGCCGACATCATTGCCTTGGCGGTCGCCTTGCGTTGGGTCGTGGTTTTCAAAAAACACCTTGAGGATTTGCGCATATGAGATGACGCTAGGGTCAAAGACGACATGCACGACTTCGGCATGCCCCGTCGCGCCGCTGCAAACTTTTTTATAATCAGGTGTGCCGTCTGTGCCGCCCGCATAGCCGACAGAGGTCGTATGTACGCCGTTAAGTTTCCACACAATACGTTCTGCGCCCCAAAAACAGCCAAAGCCGAGCGTGGCTTGCTCAAAGCCTTCGGGATAATTGCCAAACATGTTGGAGCCATTGACATGGTGGGTCGCGTTAGGGGCTAGATCTGTATGAAAACTCATGGTCGTCTCCGTCTGTGTCAGATGAGGTCTGATAAAACATCACCTAATCCTTGGGCGACGCGCGCGGCGTCTGTCTCTGACCCGATATGGTCTTGGCGTATCTCAATTGCAAGATGGCGCGACCAGCTGTCCCCCGACAAGCGCGCATGTACATCAATTGTGTAATTCAGGTCATAGGCGGAATAAGGCTCATTTATGCGGCCCTCAAAATGTGGGAAATGCTCTTTAAGTCCGGTCATAAATTTATCAGCTGTCTGCATGTCACCCTTTACGAGCAAAGCCATATCCATATCGCGCGGCGGGGTATCATCTGTCGCAGTCAGAGGACGCGGGGTAAAGCTATGCACGCTGACAATGAGCGGGTCTTTATGTTGCCGGCGTAGGTCCTGCACAGCTTTCGCAAGCCCGCCGTGATAGGGCGTGTAAAATTCGGCCATGCGTAAGGCGCGCTCCATTTGCGGTAAGTTTTTATTTGCGGGGATAAGTGTCCCGTCAGAGCTTTCGGGGATGAGGCCCGCCGCATTGGGGTCGCGGTTCACATCAATGACGAGCCGCGAAAATCCGCAAATATGCCCGGCCGCGCCAAATCTCGTGCACAGCGCGCGAATAACCTTTTCAGTCCCGATATCCCAGGCGATGTGACGCGTCAGGTCATCGCCAGATAGCCCTAAATTATCATAACGCGGCGCAATCACCTTAGAGGCATGATCGCCGATAAAGAGGACAGGCGTGTCACGTGTTGGAGAGAGAGTTTCAAAAGCCGCGGTCATGGAACGCTCTTAACGAGGAGAGAGGATAAGGTAAATGACAGAAGCGGGCGCAGCGTGTTGCGCTTTGAAAATTAAATCCGCTTCGTCACCGCAATCGCGGCGTGGCACCCCGCCGTAATAACACGCGAGAGCAGGCCATAACCTGGCGCGTCTTTCGCGCCGCCGTCCACAGCGATGTCTTTGTGGTGCAGCTCGTCTTCGCGAAATTCTGTAAACACAGCTGACAAGGCGGGGTCTATGTCACGCGTGGCTTCAATTTGCTCTGCGTAATGTTGCTCAATCACGGTCTCGACCGCTTCTGTACAGGCATGAGCCGCCTTTTCGCCCATCAGCGCTGTGACCACGCCTAGGCCGTAACCCGCCGCTTGCCAGATGGGGGCGAGGGCTGTGGGGCGCACCTCGCGCTCAACTAGCATTTCGTCAAAGGCGGTGAGGTGTTTTTGTTCCTCGGCTTCCATTTCCGCAATTTGCGCGGCCATATCTTGCGTGGCGGGCGAGCGTTTAAACACCGCCTGCTGCCCGCGGTAAATCGCGACAGCGCCGTATTCGCCTGCATGATCAACGCGTAGCATCTCTGCAATCGCTTGCGGAGCTTTGCGCTTATTGCGTTGCGAAGCGGTTGTGCCAGCTATCATAGGTCGTGTGCTCATAGGGTCTATTTAAGCGTTCTTGCGCCCCATCGCAACCACACCAATCGCCGCACCAAAGAGCGAGGCGAGCGCATTATACCCTGCCATCGAGATTCCAAAGAGCGACCAGGCGACATCAGAGCAGGCGGGCGGCTTAATCTTCTTATCAAGAGAGCCAAGCAAATCTGTATTGCCAATGGCGTCCATATCGACGTCTTCGACAAGACAGCTTGCAAGCTCTTCGAAAATACGTTGCTCCACCCCTACATGCCAAAGGGCAAGACCTGCGCTGACAAGAAAAGCCAGAATAATGAGGATATTGCCAAATTTAAAACTGCGCCCTTTAGCAAATTGCCAAACAAGAACGAGCACGGACACGCCAATCACCGCCTTGTGTGCGTGGCGTTGCCAGTAGCACATTTGACACGGCGCATAACCCAGCCCGTATTGAAATATCCACGCCCCAACCAGAAGCGCGCCAGAGAGCAGAAGCGCAAATACGGCGTAATTTTTGGAATGAGGCGTAAGGGTCATACGGCTGTATAAGGCGAAGAGCAAACGCTGTCACCTTGTGAAATTGTGAGATAGTAGCGGCGTCAAGACCGTAACATGGGGCATATAATACGACTCATTTTTGACTTAATCGCAGTTCAAAGCTTGCGCGGAAAAATCAAGCCGTTAAGAGCTTTTCAAACTTTAGACGTTAATACTTTTCTTTATGCCAAACCGCGCCGACAAGCCTGAAACTGCGCCCCTCACAACGGGCGCGAGCGAGCACCATATTGGGGCTGAGCTTCGCGCGCGCCGTCTCGCTATGGGGCAAAGCCCCGCTGACATTGCAAGTGCGCTGAAAATCCAGGAAAGCTATATCATCGCGATTGAGGCGCTTGATGTGAAGGCGCTACCTGCCATTGGCTATGTGCTTGGGTTTGTGCGGTCTTATGCGGACCTTGTCGGGCTTGACGGGGCAGGGGCGGTGCGCCGTTATAAATCTGACTCAGCGACGCCAGAAGATCTTGGCCGTCGTAAAATGCCGCATTTTGTGCCGCAAAGAAAAATTCGCCTGCCGCGCGGCTTTGTGCCCGCGCTTACCGTGCTCGCTTGCGCAGGCGTTCTGACCTTTTGGTATAGCAGCAGCACGCCATCCATTGCGAGCAATGCGCCAATCACGGATATGCTCGACGAGGCGGATTATGTGCCAGAGACGCTGCCCGATGACCCGACGATTTTAACGCTCAAAGCCGTCGCCCCCACATGGGTGCAGGTCAGCGACGCCGCGGGCCGCCCCGTGATGAGCCGCATTATGGTAATAGGCGAAAGCTGGAGCGCAGCAGGCGACCGCGCGCTTACCCTCTCTGTGCGGGACGGCGCGGCGATTGAGCTTTATGCAGGGCGCGAACGGCTCGGGGCCTTTGGCGAGAAGGGCGTGGCATTCACAAACAAGCCGCTGGCGCGCGAAGCGATTATCCCCGCGCTCGCCGATAGCTGGGACGCGCCAGAGCAGACCGAGATGACACCAATCGTCACGGACTGAAAACGGTCACGATTTGGGCTTTAATCTGACACGCGCCCGCGCTACACCACCCCTATGAGCACCCCAACGTCTATAGATCAAATCCGTCCCTGGCGCACGATTGAGCGCCGCAAATGCCGCCAGATTATGGTGGGCAATGTGCCCGTCGGCGGCGACGCGCCTATCGCGGTGCAGTCCATGACCAATACGCTGACCACCGATGTCGCGGCCACAGTCGCGCAAATTCGCGGCCTTGAAGAAGCGGGCGCAGATATTGTGCGCGTCTCTGTCCCTGACCCCGAAAGCGCGAAAGCCCTGCACGACATTGTGCGCGAGGTGAACGTGCCCCTCGTGGCCGATATTCATTTTCATTATAAGCGCGGCATTGAAGCGGCGGAAGCGGGCGCGGCCTGTCTTCGCATTAATCCTGGCAATATTGGCGGGCAGCACCGCGTGAAAGAAGTCGTGGCGGCCGCGCGCGATCACGGCTGCTCTATTCGAATCGGGGTGAACGCGGGCAGTCTTGAGCGCGAGCTTTTAGAGAAATACGGCGAGCCTTGCCCCGACGCCATGGTCGAAAGCGCGCTTATGCACGCGCGTATGCTTTTGGACGAAAATTTTGATGAATTTAAAATCAGCGTCAAAGCCTCAGACCTGTTTATGACGGTCGCGGCCTATCACCAACTCGCAGACGCGATTGACTGCCCGCTGCATCTGGGCATCACAGAAGCAGGCGGCACACGTATCGGCACGGTCAAGAGCTCGATCGGCATGGGGAGCCTGCTCTGGGCGGGTATAGGCGACACCATTCGCGTGAGCCTGTCAGCCGATCCCGTTGAAGAGATTAAAGTCGGCTTTGATATGTTAAAGTCGCTGGGCTTACGGACGCGCGGGGTCAACATTATCTCCTGTCCGTCCTGCGCGCGCCAAGGCTTTGACGTGATTAAAACCGTACAAATACTCGAAGACCGCCTCGCCCATATTTCTGAGCCCATCAGTCTCTCTATCATCGGCTGCGTCGTCAACGGCCCCGGCGAAGCCATGTTCACAGACATCGGCTTCACAGGCGGCTCCGCAGGCTACGGCATGATGTACCACGCCGGGAAAAAGACGGGGAAGACCGATAATGACGATATGGTCGAGGATATTGTCAAGCAGGTTGAAGAACGGGCACGGGTGCTTAGCGAGGGAACTTAGCTAGCTCTAATTTTTGAACGCTTTTGCTATCTTTTTAGATAATACTACAAAATGTCTTAACTCTTGTTCCGTATAATCGTCATGCTGTTTAAATTCTTCCAAAAGTCTATTCTTAAGCGTGTTCTTTGCTTCATTTCTAACTTTTGTATCACCAGACTGCAGCTTTTGAATAAGTTCAACGTTTCTGGAGTAAACAACTGCTGAAATACGCTCAGGAAGCAACCCCTCAATGCATTTAAAGCCGTCAGTATCCAAACCCACTGTGGTGAAATCGTGATGACGCTTTAAACCTAATTTTTCCAAAGCATTAGAGCATTCTTTATCAACGTCTAAGTCGAAAGTTATGTACGTTCTGCCTAAAGATCGTAACGCAAATTTTAGAAGAGTGGTATTTTTCAATGCTCCCATCCCACCGTAGCTTTCAAATCTCAGGTCATTTGGTAATTTGCAAATACTATTAAATTTTTCATATAAAAATTCAAAATAACCTACATCTAATTTACCTTCTACTAAAACAACCTGTTGCCCTTTCAGCCCGAAAACGTCCTTCCAGCTTTCAAATTCTGGAGGAATAACTCCTAAATGTTCAGCAAATGGGGCCATCCATTTATCGCCTTCAGATGGAAGTATTTCAGTTTTGGTTTGTTTTCCCCTGTATAACTTTCTGCACAATAAAAAGTTAGATTTTGGCTCGGATTGGTTCAGCATATAGGGGCTATGTGTTGCAGCAACAATTTGTATGCCTAGGTCGTTGGATAATTCTTCTAATATTCTACCAAATTCTGCTTGAGCCGTGGGGTGCAAAAAGCTCTCTGGCTCTTCTATAATAATAACAGGCGTAACTTTCTGCCCCGTATTCTCCGATGCGTGTTTTTTAGCCCTCAAAATACTCATTAAAATTCGAGTTCTATTTTGTGTTCCGCTTCCCCAGCCGCTCAAAGGTACTTTAACATGTTTGTCCTTCAAGTTAATAGTCACGGGTCTCGAGTAACTCTCGGATTGAAGAGTAGTGAATTCAACATCAAATTTTTGAGTTAATTTGCCCAGAACTTCATTCAACTCGTCTTTATGGGAGCGAGCATATTTTTGCACCCTATTCTGTAAAGTAGTTTCGGCTTTGCGAATGTCATCTTGTTCCTCAGTCGAAAAATCTAACTCATAGTAATCGCCATAACGGCTCAGGGTGTAGTAGTCTGAGCGCGATGGAGCGGAATTATGGATGATTAGTCCTCGTGACGACGAAAATTTTTCTAGAATTTCATCACAGACTAAATCTGGTACAGGTTCATTTTCAATAATCATAGATTTGATTTTTTGATTTTTTGAATTAACCTCAATTGATACTTTGAGCTCAATTTTTGTTTTCTCGGTGAAGTCCATAGTCGCAATCTTGGCTATAAAAGCAATCATCATCGGGTCGTCGGAAATTGTTAATTCAATACCAAATTCTATACTTATTGGGTCTTCACCTTTCTCAACCCATTGGGTGAAATCTTCAGCGTAATTTAACGAGAACCCGCCTAGGTGTGAGAAACGTGTATTCTCAAATTTTTCAAAAAGTCCGACCATCAATTGTAAAACGCAACTTTTACCAGCGTTATTGTGGCCTGAAAGCGTGGAGTAGTTGCTTCCAAAACTGACTTCAAAATCCTCTAAAGTTCTGTAGTTTTTTGCGGCAATATAATTAATTTTCACATTTTGCTCCTATTTGGGATGAACTTATACCAGCCTCTTTAAGTTGCAACTGCTGTGCTATATATCTTGTTAGTAAGTACTTGTAGCTGAACGTGATTTTTTGTGCCTACCTTGGAGTTTCTTGCAGAAAGCTCTGGGAGCAACCAATAAGCAACACAGGGCTCTAGCTTTCGGGCGTAAAGGCTAAGTAAGTATGGTTGCCATATTCCCGCGATTATCCCCACCTTCAAAACCCGTGTCATAGTTCACTCGTTTTCAGTCAGACGGAACAGGTAAGACGTCACTTGCTGCTGATTGGGACGATAGCTTGGGATGGGTGATTTACGACCGCTTGTCTCATAATCTAGTGGAGCTATTCCGCAGGCGATTGCGTGCTGGTTTTTTTATAACGCCCGTGACACTCTCGCCCGGTTATTAAATATGGCCGCTGGATAAACCTATCGCCGCGTGGTTAGCCTCGCGTAAAACATTCACAGCATTGGTCTCCATCGCGAGGCCGACCACGCGGGCTGTTCCCTGCGCATCGAAGATGCGCGAGGAGAGCGCAAAAAACGCGCAGTCTTAGCGCGTTATTTTGTGCGACCCCCCTATTTAAAGCTGTCACTTGATGGGCAGTTGGCAATGACGCTTGGGTTCTAATGGCTGCTTAGCGGTGCTCACTGCGCGCATCGGCTTCGCCAATACGCTTTCGTTCCGCCCTTGTCGGGCTTTCCTACGGAAAACCCTTGATGGGCAGTGAGCGATAGCGCGTGGGTGACGTACAAAAGAGATATCATGTTGAATTGAACAAGCGGTGCTCGCGCCGCGTTTTTTCCTTCGGAAAAGAACGCTTTTCGCTGCGCCCTTGTCGGATTTTCCACTTGTGGAAAATCCTGACATCCCCTATACGCCGCGCATTCGCGGTGAGTGCCTTTGGCCCCTGCGAACTCTTACGCTTGGATTGGCCGAGCCAGACCGTGGGCTTTTTGTTACGTCCCATTGGCAAAACACATTAGAGAGGCTCGCAAATGAGCGACTCCTTAACTCCTTCCACATCTGATTTTGCATCCATGTTGGAAGCCTCCCTTGAAACAAATTCTATGGACGAAGGCTCGGTTGTTACCGGACGCGTCACAGCTATTGAAAAAGACATGGTCATCGTTGACGTGGGTCTTAAGACTGAAGGCCGTATTCCTTTGCGCGAGTTCTACACGCCAGGGTCTGATGACCAAGTCAAAGTCGGCGATGATGTTGATATCTATCTAGAGCGTATCGAAAACGCCCTTGGCGACGCTGTCTTCTCACGCGAGAAGGCTCGCCGCGAAGAAAGCTGGATCAAGATTGCAAAAGTCTTTGAAAAAGAAGAGCCCGTCCCAGGCACAATTGTGGGCCGCGTAAAAGGTGGTTTCACCGTCGACCTTGGCTCTATCAATGCGTTCTTACCAGGTTCACAAGTTGACATCCGTCCCGTGCGTGACATCGCGCCGCTTATGGGTCAAGAGCAGCCGTTTATGATCCTTAAGATGGACCGCTCACGCGGCAACATCGTGGTCTCACGCCGCGCTATCCTAGAAGAGAGCCGTGCCGAGCAGCGTGCAGAGCTTGTCGGTCAGCTGGCTGAAGACGAAGTCCGCGAAGGCGTGGTCAAGAATATCACGGATTACGGTGCGTTCGTTGACCTCGGCGGTATCGACGGTCTTCTTCATGTCACAGATATGACATGGCGCCGTATTTCTCACCCGTCACAAGTTCTGACGGTTGGTGATACAGTCAAAGTCAAAATCGTACGTATCAATCCTGAAACACAGCGCATCAGCCTCGGCATGAAGCAGTTGCAGGAAGATCCGTGGGATGCTGCGTCTGCGAAATATGTTGTTGGCACGCGCCACACAGGCACAGTTACAAACATCGCTGATTACGGTGCATTTATCGAGCTTGAAGAAGGCGTTGAAGGTCTTGTCCACGTCTCAGAAATGTCTTGGACAAAGAAAAACGTCCACCCTGGTAAAATCGTCTCGACGTCTCAAGAAGTCGAGGTTGAAGTTCTTGAAGTCGATCAAGAGAAGCGCCGTATCTCGCTGGGTATCAAGCAGACACAGGGCAATCCTTGGGATGATTTCCAAGACCGTTATCCTGTCGGCACAATCATCAAAGGCGAAGTCCGCTCTGTCACAGAGTTTGGTCTTTTCATCGGTCTTGACGGCGATATTGACGGCATGGCTCACCTCTCTGACCTGTCTTGGGACAAGTCAGGCGAAGAGGCGCTTAAGGATTACCGTAAAGGTGACGAAGTCGAAGCCAAAATCCTTGAGGTTGATATTGAGAAAGAGCGCATCTCGCTCGGTATCAAGCAGCTTGTCAAAGATAACACACCCGCAGGTGCTGGCCGCGGCGCGACTGTGACATGTACGGTCACAGAAGTGAACTCTGGCGGTATCGCTGTGACATTTGGTGATGAAGGCGAAGAAGCTAAAGGCTTTATCCGCAAAGGCGATCTTTCGCGTGAGCGCTCAGAGCAGCGCCCAGAGCGTTTTGCCGTCGGTGATAAAGTTGACGCCCAAGTCATCCGTCACGAGAAAAACAAGGGCGAGTACACGCTCTCTGTTAAAGCGCTTGAGATTAAAGAAGAGAAGGAAGCGGTACAACAATACGGCTCAACCGACTCTGGCGCCTCACTTGGTGACATTTTGGGTGCCGCGCTTAAGAAATAAGCCCGCTCAAAAGCTAGAATCACAAAGCCCCCGCTGTTTCAGCGGGGGCTTTTTTGTTTTATTTACCCTCACCTTTAATCGCGCATTTATAATGATGTTCTAAACGGCTGACATGTTTGGGCTGATGAAACAAAAAAGCGGGCAGGATGATATGGGCCGCGTGAAGGGGTCTGTGCTCTGCGCTATGCGGGTGACTGCGCGGGATGTCATCGATCCGCAAACCGATGTGATGGTTAAATTTTGCGCCTATGCCTTTCCCCAAGTCAGCGGTGTCATGATGTCGACCCTCGAACGTAGCTTCAGGATAGAGCCGCAGCAAAAGCCCGAGCTTAGAAAATATATCGCGGATAGCTTTCTTAGGCCGCCGTCACTGAATGAGGCTGTGCGGAGCTTTAAACGTCAGCTCGGAGGCAGTCATAGTGCAGCGCATAGAGTTATATCACAGCTTTGCGCTGTCGCGCGCGGTGCTGACCGCGTCGAGCGGGCAGATTTAGACCGCATAATACGGCTCGCAAAAGCTCTGGGGCTCACCCAAGGTGAGATTTTGCAGCTATTTCAGCGGGCGCGTCTGGCGACTTAAAGCTCCACGGCTTAATTTTTTTAACAATTCTCTATAATCTGATTGACGCGACCCGCCGCACGCGTTTTTATAGGGTATGTTAAGATCAGAACTTATCGATACGCTGCATAAAGAAAATGAACATCTCACACGCCGTGATGTTGAACGTGTTGTGGCCGTGATCTTAGAGAGCGTTATTCAAACCCTTGAGCAAGGCGCACGAGTAGAACTTCGTGGGTTCGGCGCTTTTTCGACGCGTCGCCGTGACGCGCGCGCGGGCCGCAATCCAAGGACTGGTGGTCAGGTTTTTGTCGCTGAAAAGCACGTGCCATTCTTTCGCGCGGGTAAAGAACTAAAAATTGCGATCGATAAGACGCGCAAAAACGCTTAAGCTTTTTCTCAAACACTAGCCTTAAGCGGCTCAATATAACTGTTCGAAACCGCCGTCTAAGGTTTCGTTCACCATATTGACCCGCCCCCCTTGCATATGCGACAAGCTGTCCATGCGAATCACGCATAAAGTTATATTTTGGGGAGAAAATCATGGGAATGATTTCAGAATTTAAAGAATTTGCCATGAAGGGCAATATGATGGACATGGCCGTTGGCATCATCATGGGGGGTGCTTTTGGTACCGTCATCAAATCACTTATCGAAGACGTTATTATGCCAGTTGTCGGTCACTTCAGTGGCGGTCTTGATTTTAGCGCAAAGAAAATTGTTCTCTCGCCCGCACAGCTTGATGCGTCTGGCGCAGTAATCGAAGGCACTGGCGCAGCGATCAGCTATGGCTCATTCATCAACGCCATGATTGCTTTCTTAATTCTTGCTTATGTTCTGTTCTTGCTTATCAAAGGCATGAACAAAGCGAAAAAAGCTGAAGAAGAAGCACCAGAGGCTCCGCCAGCGAATGAAGTGCTTCTAGCAGAAATTCGTGATCTTTTGAAAAAATAGCCTCACCGCTTTTTTCAAAACCAAAGCCGCTCTTCCTGAATGGGAAGGGCGGTTTTTTGTTAGAGAGTCAAAAGGCCTAATTCGCAGGCGATATTAATGTTCGCGAGTTCTGGGCTGGCTTTAACGCTATCTCAACACCGCCACCTTACGCCTTAAATGAACATATATATTACGCGCGGAGTCCGAAGGCCGATGGCACAAACGCAGACATCAAAAACGCCCTATTTTATTGCTGGACTGCCGCGCTCTGGCTCGACATTACTCTCGGCTATTCTGCGCCAAAACCCACGTTTTCACGCAGGCATGACAAGTCCTGTGGCAAATCTATTTGAAACAATACTCGCGCAATTTGCGGCAGGGTCCGAGATGTCACACCTCATTGATGACGGAGGGCGCCAACGCTTATTGCGTGGGATATTTGAAAGCTTTTATGCCGCCCATGAAGAGCCTGTTGTGTTTGATACAAACCGGGCTTGGACGGCGAATTTACCTGTCCTTATGGCGTTGTTCCCAGAGACGAAAATCATCTGTTGTGTGCGAGATGTGGCTTGGATTATGGATTCGATGGAGCGGCAATTCCGCGCAAATGCGTTTGAGCAAACGCGGTTGTTTCAGTCGCCCGCTGAGCGCGCGACAGTCTACACACGTGTTGAAGCGCTCGCAGGGGCAACGCGGCTTGTGGGTTTCCCGTGGCATGCGCTACGTGAAGCCGCTTATAGTGAATTTGCCAGCCGTCTTGTGATTGTTGAATATGATTTATTGGCAGCGCGTCCCAAAGACGTCATGAAATTACTCTATGAGTTTTTAGGTGAGACCGCTTACGTCCATGATTTTGAAAATGTGAGCTATGACGCACCAAAATTTGATGAAGGCCTAGGCCTAAGCGGCTTGCACCGCGTGCATAAGACTGTCGCGCCGCGCCCGCGTAAATCTATCCTGCCGCCTGATCTGTTTGAGCGCTATGACAAGCTTGCATTTTGGCGCGATATGCCCGGCAGTGAGGCTTTCAAAGTTGTCGCAAAAAGCAAAACAGGTGAGGCACAAAACGCGGCTATGCCTGCGCCGACGCAAAACGTCGCTACAAATTAACGCCCGTTAACTATACTTATAAACCACATTTTACAATTTAGCCTCTAATCGCGGGACAGGGAACCTGGGAGAGAGCTATGGCCATTTATACAGTTGATACGTTGGATGATGTTGTTGACCCCAATGACGGCAAGCTCTCGCTGCGTGAAGCCATCATTATGGCAAATGGCACAACGGCGGCTGATACGATTGTATTTGACGCTGCACTCGCGGGCGGAACCATCAATCTTAGTTCTGAGTTGTTCATAGACACAGACATTACTATCGATGGTGACATCAATGGAGATAACGCGGCGGACATCACGCTCAACTCTATCACAGCGGAAGAACGCATTTTCTACATGGAAGACTTTGACGCTGATGTGGTCTTAAACAGCCTGACGATGACAGGCGGTACGGGCTATATTTATGGCGGTAACATCTTCGCGCGCGAAATCAATTCCCTGACAATTCGCGACAGTTCCATCTTAGGCGGTTATTCTCTTTACGGCGGCGGTATTGCAGTTGAGCAAGACAATGGCCAAACATTTACGATGATAAATTCTCTTGTCGAAGGCAATGAGTCTGCCGACTTAGGCGGTGGTATTTATATCATCGGCATCGCAGGGTTCGGATCAACAACAATCATCGGCTCAACTATCACAAATAACCTCAGCGGCGTTGCGGGTGGCGGATTGGCATCGATAGCCTCAACCATCAATGTGCACAATAGTACCTTTGTTGGCAATGAAGCGGAGTTTCGCGGTGGTGGTCTGAATGTTGATGAGAGTGATGATCTGATTATCACAAACTCAGTCGTCGCTGAAAATATTTCAACAACGGGCCTCGATCAAAATGATGTCGGCGGTGAGCCAGGTATAATCGCGACCAATAGTTTCTTTGGCTCAACCGTTGTTATTACGACGGATAATGGCGGGAACGTCAATAACGGCGGTGACGCAGGTCTTGGGGCCTTGGGCGATTACGGCGGAACTGTTGATACGCTTCTGCTTGAAGCTGACAGTGCCCTCATCGGTGCAGGGAGTATCGCCGCTCTACCGCTCGATACAGAAGACTTAGACGGTGACGGCGATTTTGGCGAAGCCTGGTCTCGTGACGGGACAGGCAATAGCCGTGTGGTTAACACGCTCGATATTGGCGCGTCAGAATACACGCTCGCGCAGAATGTTGTTGTCAGCACATTAGTTGACGAAGATGACGGCGATTACAGTGCAGGCGACCTCTCGTTTCGCGAAGCTGTCAATGTCGTGCGCGACGGCGGCACAATCACATTCGACAGCAGCCTATCTGGCGGCACAATTAACATGCTTCTAGGTACAGTTGCGACGGCGCGTGATGTTACAATTGACGGTGATATTGACGGTGACAATGCTGCAGATATCACACTCGCAGGGTCTGGTAGCACGACTATTTTAGAATTCACAGCGGGCGATCATACGCTGTCTTCACTCACGTTTACGGGCGGTGCAGGTGCAAATGGCGGCGCGCTAATCGTAAACAATAATACTGTTGTCTCGGGCAGCCATCTGACATTTACAGGAAATAACGTGACTGAAGGCGGCGGTGCGATTGCCAATGCGGGTGATTTGACACTTACGAATTCTACAATCGATAATAATACAGCGGGTACAGACGGTGGCGGCATTCTAAATATTGGTGATCTTACGCTCGTACAAACAACCATCTATGGCAATACGGCTATAACGGGCGGCGGCGTTTACGGAAATGGTGTAGAAACCATCACGAGTTCGACGATTGTCCTGAACACAGCCGACACTGGTGGCGGGATTTATGATACGGGTCCGCTTCCGACGATTACAAATTCAATCGTGACGGGGAATTCAGCGGCTAACGTCGGAAATGATTATGCGTCTGATACCAGCAATCCTAACCTATTTGGCGGGAATATCTTTGGTAACAATATTTATGACGGAACATTCTTTCTTGAATCGACAACTTTCCTATTCGTATTCGGAAATAATATTCTGGCCGATAATGGCGGCACAGTTCAAACGCTGGATTTAATCAGCGGAAGCGACGCTCAAGGTCTAGGACTCTTGCCTGAATTACCAGCGGACACGGTGGATCTGGACGGTGACCTTGATGTCACAGAGAGCTTGCCGCTTGATGCGAATAGCGAAAATCGTTCAGATGACGGCGCGCTTGACCTTGGTGCTGTTGAATATATCGGTCCAGAATTTGAAGGCGTACTCGTTAATGGATTTGAGTTCTTATCCTTTGACGAAACAATTGCGAATGGCGACATCATTATTGACGCTGACGCCAATGACGGATTTGCCGGCGCGAATGATACAACCGTCACCTATAGCCTGAGCGAAAATGTAGACGGTGACGGCGACGGCAATATGGGTTTTGCCATTGATAGTGCTGGTATCGTGACGGTGAATGACGCCGATGATCTTAACTTCGCGAACTCAACGGGCGAGTTTACTGTTTTTGTCGTCGCTGATAACGGCCAAGCGACAAACGCGACGTCTGCGGCGCGCCTCAATATCTCAATCGTTGATTTCCCTGAAACATATGTCGTGAATACGCTTCTGGATGTTGTCGATGCCAATGACGGTTTGCTCTCCCTTCGCGAAGCGATAATTAATGCAGAGCAAGGGCCTGCCCAAGATACAATTGTTTTTGACGCGGCCCTCTCGGGCGGGACAATTACGCTCTCTGGTACTGATCTTGATATCACCAAAGACATAATTATTAACGGTGACATTGACGGAAACGGTACGGCGGATATTACGATTGATGCCAACAGCCAGAGCCGCATTTTTACGATTACAGCTGAGAATACAGATCTAAACGGTCTGAATATGACGGGGGGTAACGCAAACTCTGGTGGTGGTATTTCTATCGCGGCGGGAAGCACTGTTTCAATTGCCAACAGCTCTTTTACTGCAAACAGCTCCAATACGGGCGGTGCTATTTGGGCAGAGGGCGCGCTTGATATTGTCAACACAACCCTTAGCGGAAACACGGCAACGGGCGACGGCGGTGCTATTCACAGCTCAGCAAACCTTACGCTCAACACAGTCACATTATCAGGCAATGACAGTGGTGATGACGGCGGCGCTATCTTTGTCTCAAACGTGTCTGGCGATGACAGTTTCACGCTGACCAATGTGACGGTATCTGGCAATAGCGCCAGCGATGACGGCGGCGGGCTTTACACCGCTAATTCAGATGTCTTGATACAAAACTCAACAATCACAGGAAATGAGTCGGGTGATAATGGTGGCGGCGCGCGTTTCCAAAGTTCATCAGAGCAGATTGATAACTCTATTATTGCGGGTAACTCGGCGGACGGGAATAGCGATAATATTTCAGGTAATTATAATTCAACGAATTCCTTAATTGGTGGGAATACAGCCAATATTTTCGCAAACCTTGACGCCAATGGTGGCGGTCTTCTGACTGACAGTGGCGGTGTCGTTCAAACAGTGTCCATCCTTTCAGGCGGCACAGCACATAATGCTGGTAATGCTTCTCTCTTGCCAGTGGACGCTCAGGACCTTGATGGCGACGGCGACGTGACAGAAACGCTTCCGCTTGATGCGAACGGTAATGCGCGTGTTCTGGGCACACTTGATATTGGCGCGGCGGAATATTTCGGTCCTGAGTTTGAAGGCAGTCTGTCTGACAATACAGAAGATTTCACGCTTTCTGAATTCACGGCCGTCTCTACGGTGCTGCTTGATGTCGACTCCAATGACGGTCTTGGCGGCGCAAGTGACGTCGGGATGAGCTATAGCTTTGTCTCTGGAAATGAAACCGGTGCCTTCGCTATCGACAGCGCCACAGGTGTTATCACGCTTGCGGATGCCAGCGCTATTGATGTTGAAACAGGACCAGGGAGCTTCACGGTCGTGGTCCAAGCGGACAACGGCGCAGGTAGCAATAATCTTGCAACAGCAACACTAAATATCAATATTACCGACGAAGCGGAAAGTCTTGTCGTTACCACGCTTGCCGATGTCGTGGATGCAAACGACGGACTTCTATCTTTGCGTGAAGCTGTCATGGGGGCCAACAATGGTGACGCGCTTGAGAGCATTACATTTGATGCCAGCCTCGCTGGCGGCACGCTCACGCTGGGGTCTGTTTTAAACATCTCAGAAGACATCACAATTGATGGTGATACGAACGGCGATAATGCGGCGGATATCACAGTGTCTGGTAACGGTTCAGTTGCGCTTTTTGGCATTAATGGTGCCGATACAGATGCGCGCCTTTTAAGCCTCAACCTCATCAATGCGGACGGCGCAATCAGCGCGACAAATGCCAACTCGCTATTCATTATGGACAGCACATTAAGTGGGTCTGACACAATTGGAAATGCGGGTGCCATCAATGCGCTGAACACAGATGTTACAGTTGCAAATTCACTGATCACTGAAAATGACGGTGCGCTTGCGGGCGGTATCGCGAATGACGGCGGCATGCTGACGCTGCTGAACACGATTGTGTGGGGCAATAACGGCACGGCGGGTACAGGCGGCATTGCCTCTGCCGCTGGTAATGTCAATGTGGTCAACAGCACGATAGCGGAAAATACAGGCGCGGTCGTTGGCGGGATTGACGGGACAGCAAATGTCACGCTCACGAACACAGTTATTGCTGATAACACGGGCGGTAGCGGTAATGACGCGGCACAAGCGCTTGATCTGGTCGCGACAAACAGCTTCTTTGATGTGAGTGTGACGCTTAATTTTGATAATGGCGGAAATATAAATAGCGGCGGCAATGCAGGGCTCACAGCTCTGTTTGATCGCGGCGCAACAACGCTGACACATGGTTATAGCACGGCCAGCCCGCTTGTTGATGCAGGGTCTAATGCCGCGTTGCCTTCTGATAGTTTTGATCTAGATGAAGACGGCAACACGGCTGAAGCCCTACCAATCGATGCGCGCGGGGCACGTGTGAACGGCACGGTAGATATTGGCGCTGTTGAACAAGTCTCGATGGAAACTCTGACTGCAACTCCTTTAATCGATTCGATTGTCGGTTCATCCGCAGATGACACGATTTACGCTTTGGCAGGTAATGATAATATTTTTGCTGGGTCTGGTGATGATGTTGTTTACGGGGGGGATGGGAATGATTATCT